>NZ_DASZBH010000008.1:0-355439 GCF_035944355.1 Frateuria sp.
GAGATGGTCATGCCGGGCGACAACATCAAGATGGTGGTGAGCCTGATCCACCCGATCGCGATGGACGAGGGCCTGCGCTTCGCCATCCGCGAAGGCGGCCGCACCGTCGGCGCCGGCGTGGTGGCCAAGGTCATCAAGTAAGACCCCTGGCGGCGGTCCCCCGGGCCGCCGCTTTTGCACAGATGCCGGCAAGACTGCTGGCATCGCGTGTGAGAAGGCTGCTATACTCGCTAGCTTGACGGCTCTGTGTTGCTCGGAGTCGCTACCGCGAAATGAGGTACAGGACGTACTTCGAGTTCGCAGGCCGGGAGGGCCCTCGCAACGTAACCCTGGGTCACAGATGACATTCTGTTGACCTTTGTTCGTTGCGCGACTTATAATTTTCTGTCTAGGCGAGCCGTTTGTGCTCGCCTAGCTTTTTCGCCCGACGCACCCAGGTGCATCGGGCGGCTTCAAAAGGGTTGTGCGGGGCGGTGAGAAGCCACCTCGGGACAAGCATTTGTTCTTTCGATAACAGGACACGGTTTTATGGCGAACCAGAAGATTCGCATCCGCCTCAAGGCGTTCGATCATCGTCTGATCGACCGCTCGGCCAGCGAGATCGTCGAGACGGCCAAGCGCACCGGCGCTACGGTGCTCGGCCCCATCCCGCTCCCGACCAAGATCGAGCGCTACACCATCCTGGTCTCGCCGCATGTCGATAAGGATGCGCGTGATCAGTACGAAACGCGCACCCACAAGCGTGTGCTCGACATCGTCGACCCCAACGACAAGACCGTGGACGCGCTCATGAAGCTTGACCTCGCCGCTGGCGTGGACGTCCAGATCAAGCTCGGCTGAGCGATAGACAGGATACGAAGATGAGTATCGGACTGGTTGGCCGCAAGTGCGGCATGAGCCGGCTCTTCACTGAAGACGGACGCTCGATTCCGGTGACGCTGATTGAAGCGACCCCGAACCGCGTCACCCAGCTGAAGACCGAAGACAACGATGGTTACACCGCGATCCAGGTCACTGCAGGCGTCAAGCGCGCTTCGCTGCTGACCCAGCCGGTGAAGGGCCACTACGCCAAGGCTAAGGTCGAGCCGGGCCGTGGTCTGTGGGAGTTCCGCGTCGCTGCCGAGGACCTCGGCAAGTACAGCGTCGGCGCCGAGATCAAGGCGGACGAGATCTTCTCGGCCGGCCAGATCGTCGACGTCGCCGGCGTCTCGAAGGGCAAGGGTTTCCAGGGCACCATCAAGCGCCACAACTTCTCGATGGGCGACGCGACGCACGGTAACTCGCTGTCGCATCGTGCGCCGGGTTCGATCGGCCAGCGCCAGACGCCGGGCCGCGTGTTCCCGGGCAAGAAGATGGCCGGCCACATGGGTGCAGTGAACCGCACGCAGCAGGGTCTGGAAGTGGTCAAGGTCGACGCCGAGCGTCACCTGATCGCGGTCAAGGGCGCCGTGCCGGGTGCGACCGGCGGCGACGTCGTGATCCGCCCGACCACCAAGGGTTGAGGAGAGACGCCATGGAACTGAATGTCATTGGCGCCAAGCCGCTCGCCGTGTCCGACGAAGTGTTCGGCACCGAGTTCAAGCAAGCCCTGATCCACCAGGTGGTGGTCGCGTACCAGGCCGGCGGTCGCGCCGGCACCAAGGCGCAGCTGTCGCGCGGTGAGCTGTCGGGCACCACCAAGAAGTTCAAGAAGCAGAAGGGCGGCGGCGCCCGTCACGGCGACTATCGCGCTCCGATCTTCGTCGGCGGCGGCGTCACCTTCGCGGCCAAGCCCCGCAGCTTCGAGCAGAAGGTCAACCGCAAGGCCTATCGCGTCGCGATTCGCTCGATCCTTTCCGAGCTGAACCGCCAGGACCGCCTGAAGGTGGTCGAAGGCTTCGGCATCGAGGAAGCCAAGACCAAGGCGATGGTCGCCAAGCTGGCCGAGCTGCAGGTCGCCGGTCGCGTGCTGCTGGTGTCCGAGGATGCCAACGAGGCGCTGTTCCTGGCCGCCCGCAACATCCCGTACCTGCACGTGGTCGACGTGATGGCGCTGAACCCGGTCAGCCTGGTCGGTTCCGACTACGTCGTAATGACCGCCGAGGCCGTGAAGAAGATCGAGGAATGGCTGGCATGAGCAACGAACGCATTCTCAACACGCTGCGTGCGCCGCACATCTCCGAGAAGTCCGCGCGCCTGGCCGAGAACAACCAGTACGTATTCGTGGTCGCCCCCGAGGCGACCAAGGCCGACGTCCGCGCGGCGGTGGAGCAGATGTTCGACGTCAAGGTCGAGCAGGTGAACCTCGTCAACGCCAAGGGCAAGGTCAAGTCCTTCCGTTTCCGCGCTGGCAGCCGCCAGGGCAAGCGCAAGGCCTACGTCCGCCTCGCCGATGGCCAGACCATCGACGTTTCGGCCAAGGCCTGAGCTCAAGGAGTTGAATTGAGATGGCACTGATCACTCACAAGCCGACCTCGCCGGGCCGCCGCGACTCTGTCAGCGTCCGCACCGAAGGCCTGCACAAGGGCGCGCCGTACGCGCCGTTGACCGAATCGCAGTCCAAGACCGGTGGCCGCAACCATTACGGTCGCATCACCACGCGTCATCGCGGTGGTGGCCACAAGCAGGCCTACCGCATCATCGACTTCAAGCGCGACAAGGAAGGCATCGCCGCCAAGGTCGAGCGCATCGAATACGATCCGAACCGCACCGCGCACATTGCGCTGCTGTGCTACGCCGACGGCGAGCGCCGCTACATCATCGCGCCCAAGGGCGTGCAGGTGGGCGACCGCCTGGTGTCCGGCTCCGACGCGCCGATCAAGGCCGGCAACAGCTTGCCGCTGCGCGCCATTCCGGTCGGTTCGACCATCCACTGCATCGAGATGAAGGCAGGCAAGGGCGCGCAGATCGCCCGCAGCGCCGGCGCCTCCGTGCAGCTGGTCGCCCGCGAGTCCGGCTATGCCACGCTGCGCCTGCGCTCCGGCGAGATGCGCCGCGTGCCGGTCGATTGCCGCGCCACCATCGGTGAAGTCGGCAACTCCGAGCACAGCCTGAAGAAGCTGGGCAAGGCCGGCGCCAACCGCTGGAAGGGCATCCGCCCGACCGTGCGCGGCGTGGTGATGAACCCGGTCGACCATCCGCACGGCGGTGGTGAAGGCCGTACCTCCGGCGGCCGTCATCCGGTCAGCCCGTGGGGCACGCCGACCAAGGGTTACAAGACCCGCAACAACAAGCGCACGCAGCAGTTCATCGTGCGTCGTCGCAAGTAACAGGAAACGATCATGCCGCGCTCCCTAAAGAAAGGTCCGTTCATCGACCTGCACCTCGCAAAGAAGGTGGAAGCCGCCGTTTCCGCCAACAACAAGCGTCCGATCAAGACCTGGTCGCGCCGCTCGATGATCCTGCCCGAAATGGTGGGCCTGACCATCGCCATCCACAACGGTCGCCAGCACGTGCCGGTGCTCGTCAACGAGAACATGGTCGGGCACAAGCTCGGCGAGTTCGCGGTGACCCGCACTTTCAAGGGCCACGGCGGCGACAAGAAGGGCAAGTAAGATGAGCACCGAAGCCAAAGCGATCCTGCGCAGCGCCCGCATCTCGGCTCAGAAGGCACGCCTGGTGGCTGACCTGGTCCGCGGCATGCCCGTGGGCCGCGCCAGCGACGTGCTCCAGTTCACCAACAAGAAGGCCGCTCACCTTGTCCGCAAGGTGCTGCTCTCGGCCGTCGCCAACGCCGAGAACAATCTCGGCGCCGACGTCGACGAGCTGAAGGTCTCGCGCATCTTCGTGGACGAAGGTCCGGCGATGAAGCGCATGTATGCCCGCGCCAAGGGTCGCGGTTCGCGCATCCTGAAGCGCACCAGCCACATCACCGTGGTCGTCGGCGAGTAAGAGGACAGAAGACGATGGGTCATAAAGTTCATCCCACCGGTATCCGCCTCGGCATCGCCAAGGACTGGAATTCGAAGTGGTACGCCAACAAGGGCGAGTACGCCAAGTATCTCGCGGCTGACCTCAAGGTCCGCGAGATGCTGCGCAAGAAGCTGGCGCAGGCCGGCATCTCCAAGATCCAGATCGAGCGTCCGGCCAAGACCGCCCGCGTGACGATCCACACCGCCCGGCCGGGCGTGGTGATCGGCAAGAAGGGCGAGGACATCGAGAAGCTGCGCAAGGAAGTGTCCGACATGATGGGCGTCCCGGCGCACATCAACGTCAACGAAGTGCGCAAGCCCGAGCTCGACGCGCAGCTGGTGGCCGAGTCGATCGCCCAGCAGCTGGAGCGCCGCATCATGTTCCGCCGCGCCATGAAGCGTGCGGTCGGCAACGCGATGCGCCTGGGCGCGCTGGGCATCAAGATCAACGTGTCCGGCCGACTGAACGGTGCCGAGATCGCGCGCTCCGAGTGGAGCCGCGAGGGCCGCGTGCCGCTGCACACCCTGCGTGCCGACATCGACTACGGCTTTGCCGAGGCGAAGACCACCTACGGCATCATCGGCATCAAGGTGTGGGTCTACAAGGGCGAGATCTTCGACCTGGCGGCGGCGTCGCAGGAGTCGAAGGACGAGCAGTCGCAGCCGCGCCGCGAAGGTGGCGAGGGTCGTCGTGAATCGCGTCGCGAGGGCGGTGAAGGCCGCCGCGAGCGGACGGCGAAGTAAGGAGAGTTGCCATGTTGCAACCGAAGCGAACCAAATTCCGCAAGCAGTTCAAGGGCCGCAACGATGGCCTGGCGCAGTGCGCCAACCTCGTCAGCTTTGGCGAGTACGGCCTGAAGGCGACCACCCATGGCGCGTTGACCGCGCGCCAGATCGAGGCCGGCCGTCGTTGCATCACCCGTTTCGTCAAGCGTGGCGGCAAGCTGTGGATCCGCGTGTTCCCGGACAAGCCGATCACCAAGAAGCCCATCGAAGTGCGTATGGGCGCCGGCAAGGGCGGCGTCGAGTTCTGGGTCGCCCCGATCCAGCCGGGCCGCATGCTCTATGAAATCGAGGGTATCGACGAGGCTACGGCGCGCGAGGCGTTCCGCCTGGCCGCCGCCAAGCTCTCCGTGCAGACCCAATTCGTGACCCGGGCGGTGATGTGATGGCCACCAACGATCTGAACACCAAGTCGGCCGACGAGCTGAAGCAGCACCTGCTGGACCTGCGCAAGGAGCAGTTCAACCTGCGCATGCAGAAGGGTACCGGCCAGCTCAGCCAGCCGCACCAGCTGCGCCGCGTCCGGCGCGACATCGCCCGCACGAAGTTCGTGCTCGGCACGAAGAAGTAAGGGACCGCCGACATGAGCGACAACCAGAACACCGCTGCCAAGAGCGGGGCGCGCACCCTCGAGGGTCGCGTCATCAGCAACAAGATGAACAAGACGGTCACCGTCCTGATCGAGCGCCAGGTGCAGCACGGCCTGCTGGGCAAGATCATCCGCCGGTCGACCAAGCTGCACGCGCAGGACGACCTGGGTGCGAACGAGGGCGACCTCGTGCGCATCGCCGAGTGCCGTCCGCTGTCCAAGACCAAGCATCACCGCGTGGTCGAAATCGTCACGCGCGCGGCCGTCTGAGGAGGGTGCAGACATGATCCAGATGCAGAGCACGCTTTCCGCGGCCGACAACAGCGGCGCCAAGGAACTTATGTGCATCAAGGTGCTCGGCGGCTCGCACCGCCGCTACGCCGCGATCGGTGACGTGATCAAGGTCACCGTGAAGGATGCCATTCCGCGCGGCAAGGTGAAGAAGGGCGAGGTCTACAACGCCGTGGTGGTGCGTACCGCCAAGGGCGTGCGTCGCCCCGATGGCTCGCTGATCCGTTTCGACGGCAATGCAGCGGTCCTCCTCAACAACAAGCTCGAGCCGATCGGCACCCGTATCTTCGGGCCGGTGACGCGTGAGCTGCGCGGCGAGAAGTTCATGAAGATCGTCTCCCTCGCGCCCGAAGTGCTTTGAGCGGAGATAAGAACCATGAACCGTATCCGCAAGGGTGATCAGGTCCTCGTGATCGCCGGCAAGAACAAGGGCCAGCGCGGCGATGTGCTGCGCGTGGATGGCGATCGCGTGTTCGTCTCCAACGTGAACATCGTCAAGCGCCACACCAAGCCGAACCCGCAGGCCAACCAGGCCGGCGGCATCGTCGAGCGCGAGGCCTCGATCCACATCTCCAATGTGCAGCCGTTCAACCCCGCCACGGGCAAGGGTGAGCGCGTGGGTGCCAAGACGCTCTCCGATGGGCGCAAGGTCCGCGTGTTCCGCTCCAACGGCGAACAGCTGGACGCGTAAGGAACAAATGTCATGACGCGCCTTGAGAAGATTTACAAAGAGCAAGTCGTGCCGAAGCTCACCGAGCGGTTCGGCTACGAGAACGTGATGCAGGTTCCGCGCATCACCAAGATCACCCTGAACATGGGTGTGGGCGAGGCTGCCGGCAACAAGAAGATTCTTGAGAACGCCGTGGCCGACATGACCAAGATCGCCGGTCAGAAGCCGATCACGACCAAGGCGCGCGTGTCCGTGGCCTCGTTCAAGATCCGCGACGGCTGGCCGATCGGCTGCAAGGTCACCCTGCGCCGCGCCAACATGTGGGAATTCCTGGACCGCCTGATCAACATCTCGCTGCCGCGTACCCGCGACTTCCGCGGTGTCTCCGGCCGTGCCTTCGATGGCCGTGGCAATTACAACTTCGGCATCAAGGAACAGATCATCTTCCCGGAAATCGACTTCGACGCGATCGACGCGATGCGTGGCATGGACATCTCCATCACCACCACCGCCAAGACCGACGAAGAGGCCAAGGCGCTGCTGGAAGCCTTCAGCTTCCCGTTCCGCAACTGACGCGCGCCGCCCCTTAAGAGCGAGAGAAACACATGGCAAAGACCTCGATGGTCAACCGCGACATCAAGCGGACCAAGCTCGTCAAGAAGTACGCCGCCAAGCGCGCCGAACTGAAGGCGATCGTGCTGAACCCGAACGCTTCGTACGACGAGAAGATGGACGCGCAGTCGAAGCTGCAGAAGCTGCCGCGCGACGCCAGCCCGGTGCGCCAGCGCAACCGCTGCGAGCTGTCCGGTCGTCCGCGTGGCGTGTACCGCAAGTTCGGCCTGGGCCGCAACAAGCTGCGCGAAGCCACCATGCGCGGCGACGTGCCGGGTCTGCGCAAGGCCAGCTGGTAAAACCCAAGGGAAGGGCGCCTCGGCGCCCGCCCGCATCCAACGGCAGGCCGCGCTGGCCTGCCGGTGCATATTTCGCACGGATATTCGCTTGACCGGAAAAAGCTGCTATAGTCGTCCGTCTGCTCAAAGCAGACAGGCGGTGAATGGCCGCCTCACAACTTAGAAGATTTCCGGTTACTCGGATATCGGTGCACTCTGAAGGATGTTTTCATGAGCATGACTGATCCCATCGCCGATCTGTTTACGCGTATCCGCAATGCCCAGCTCACGGGCAAGCAGGCCGTAAGCATGCCGTCGTCGAAGCTGAAGTTGGCGATCGCCAACCTCCTCAAGAACGAGGGCTACATCCTCGACGCCAAGACTTCCGATGCGGAAGGCAAGCCGGTGCTCGAGATCAAGCTCAAGTATTTCGAAGGCCGCCCGGCCATCGAGGCCATTTCCCGTGTCTCCCGCTCCGGCCTGCGCGTGTATCGCGGCAAGGACGAGCTGCCGAAGGTGCTCGGCGGCATGGGTATCTCGATCATCTCGACTTCCGCCGGTCTGATGACCGATGCGCAGGCCCGCGCGCGCGGCCTGGGCGGCGAAGTCATCGGCCAAGTGGCGTAAGGAGTTCGCATGTCCCGCGTTGCCAAGAAACCGATCAACCTGCCCAAGGGCGTGGAACTGAAGTCCGATGCCAATGGCATCTCCGTCAAGGGCCCGAAGGGCACGCTGTCGGTGCACGCACTGCCTGGCGTGTCGGTGGCCGTCAATGACGGCGTCGCCAACATCGCCCTCGCCGATGGCGCCGACGACAAGTTCGGCGGTACCGCGCGCGCCCTCCTGGCCAACATGGTCAGGGGCGTTTCCGAAGGCTACGAGCGCAAGCTGGAGCTGGTCGGCGTGGGTTACCGCGCCTCGATGGCCGGCAAGGCGTTGAACCTGAGCCTGGGCTTCTCGCATCCGGTCGTGTTCAACGCTCCGGAAGGCATCACGCTCGAAACCCCGTCGCAGACCGAGATCCTGATCAAGGGTTCGGACAAGCAGCGCGTCGGCGAAGTTGCCGCCAAGATCCGCGCGTTCCGTCCGCCGGAGCCCTACAAGGGCAAGGGCGTGCGCTACGCCGGCGAGAAGATCACCCTGAAGGAAGCCAAGAAGGCCTGAGTAGTTAGTACGCAGTCCCTGCGTGTAGAAGCCGCCATCCATGGCGGCACTCTTCACAAAGAGCCACTAGCTATTTGCCGATCCGCTTCTAGGAAACAGACAGATGAACAAGAACGAATCCCGCCTGCGTCGCGCCAAGTCCACGCGAGCCCATATCCGCAAGCTCGCCGTGGCGCGCCTGTCGGTGCACCGCACCGGCCAGCATCTCTACGCCCAGGTGTTCGATGCCTCCGGCGCCAAGGTGGTGGCGGCCGCCTCCACCGTGCAGAAGTCGGTGGCCGAAGGCCTGAAGGGCACGAAGAACCTGGCTGCCGCCGCGGCGGTGGGCAAGGCGGTGGCCGAGCGCGCGCTCGCCGCCGGCATCGAGTCGGTCGCCTTCGACCGCTCCGGTTTCCGCTATCACGGCCGCATCCAGGCGTTGGCCGATGCAGCGCGTGAAGCGGGTCTGAAGTTCTGACGTGTAAATCGGGAATTGGGAAATAGGGAATCGTAAGAAGCGCTGCTCGGCTTCGATTCACCATCGACCATTCCCGATTCACGGCTCCACAAACAACAACAAGCGGCCCAGCCGCAAGCAAAAGTCCCGGATGGTCCGGGCATACGGAAACGAACAATGTCTTCTACCGATCGCGAAAATTCCGACGGCCTGCTCGAGAAGTTGATCGCCGTCAACCGCGTGGCCAAGACCGTCAAGGGTGGCCGCCAGATGAGCTTCACCGCGCTGACCGTCGTCGGCGACGGCGAGGGCAAGGTCGGCTTCGGCTATGGCAAGGCGCGCGAAGTGCCGGTCGCCATTTCCAAGGCCATGGACCGCGCCCGCCGCAACATGGTGAGCATCGACCTGAACAACGGCACCCTGTGGTACGCCATCAAGGCCAACCACGGCGCGGCTCGCGTGTTCATGCAGCCGGCTTCCGAAGGTACCGGCGTGATCGCCGGCGGCGCGATGCGCGCCGTACTGGAAGTGGTCGGCGTCAAGAACGTGTTGGCCAAGGCGGTCGGTTCGCGCAACCCGATCAACCTGGTGCGCGCCACCATCAAGGGCCTGCAGGCGATCGCCTCGCCCAAGCGCATCGCCGCGAAGCGTGGCAAGACCGTGGAAGAGGTGATGGGCAATGGCTAAGAACAACGACACCGCCGCCACCGTGCGCGTGCGCCTGGTCAAGGGCCTGCGCGGCGTGCAGGGGCGTCATCGCCTGAGCGTCAAGGCGCTGGGCCTGAACAAGCTCAACGATGTCCGTGAACTGAAGGACAGCCCGCAGGTGCGTGGCCTGATCAACACGGTCTACTACCTGGTCCGGGTCGAGGAGTAATCATCATGCGTCTCAACGACATCAAGCCGGCTGCCGGTTCGCGCAAGACGCGCCTGCGCGTCGGTCGCGGCATCGGTTCGGGTCTTGGCAAGACTGCCGGCCGCGGCCACAAGGGCCAGCACGCCCGCGCCGGCGGCACCCACAAGTTCGGCTTCGAAGGCGGCCAGATGCCGCTGCAGCGGCGCCTGCCCAAGGTCGGCTTCCGCTCCAAGAAGAAGGCCGAGAGCCAGGAAGTGTTCCTGTATCAGCTGGCCAACCTGAAGGTGGACGTGATCGACCCGATCGCGCTGCACCAGGCTGGCTTGGTGGACAGCAAGGCCAAGAAAATCAAGGTCGTCGCCAAGGGCGAGATCGGCCGTGCGGTGAAGCTCTCCGGCGTGCTCGCCACGGCCGGCGCCAAGGCGGCCATCGAGGCCGCCGGCGGCAGCGTGGAGTAAGACGGTGGCGCAAGCCCAGGGCAATGCGCTCGGTGCGCTCGGCAAGCTGACGGAACTCCGCCAGCGCATCTTCTTCGTGATCGGTGCGCTGGTCGTCTTCCGTCTCGGCTCGTTCATCCCGGTGCCGGGCGTCAACCCGGAAGCCATGACCCGGCTGATCCAGGGCGGCGGCGGCCTGCTGAACATGTTCAACATGTTCTCGGGTGGTTCGTTGCAGCGCTTCTCGGTGTTCGCGCTCGGCGTGGTGCCTTACATCTCCGCATCGATCGTGGTGCAGATGATGGGTTCGGTGGTGCCGAGCCTGCAGGCGCTGCGCAAGGAAGGCGAGGCCGGTCGTCGCACGATGACCATGTACACGCGCTTCGGCACGGTAGGTCTCTCGGCGTTCCAGGCGTTCGGCATCGCCGCGGCGCTGCAGACGCAGACGGCCGCCGGCGGCGCCTCGGTGGTGTACACCCCGGGTTTCGGCTTCATCCTGGCGTCGGTGGTGGGCTTGACGGCCGGCTCGATGTTCCTGATGTGGCTGGGCGAACAGATCACCGAGCGCGGCATCGGCAACGGTATCTCGCTGCTGATCTTCGCCGGCATCGTGGCGGGCTTGCCAGGCGCTGTCTCCAGCACCCTGGGAATGGCCAGCAACGGCGAGTTGTCGGTGTTGAAGCTGATCCTGGTGGTGGTGGTGATTCTGGCGGTGACGGCCTTCGTGGTGTTCATGGAGCGTGCGCAGCGGCGCATCACCGTGAACTATGCGCGGCGGTCGGGTGGCCAGCGCGCGTACATGAACCAGACCTCGCACCTGCCGCTGAAGATCAACATGTCGGGCGTGATCCCGCCGATCTTCGCCTCGAGCCTGCTGATGTTCCCGGCGACCGCGGTGAGCTGGTTCGGCGCCGGCCATCAGTCACGCTGGCTGCAGAGCCTGACCCAGGCGATCGCGCCGGGCCAGCCGCTGTACGAGATCATCTACGCGGTGCTGGTGATCGTGTTCGCCTTCTTCTACACGGCGATCGTCTTCAACTCGCAGGAAACGGCCGACAACCTCAAGCGGTCGGGTGCGCTGATCCCGGGCATCCGTCCGGGCCGGGCGACCGGGGAATACATCGACGGCGTGATGACCAGGCTGACGGGCGTGGGCGCGATCTACCTGGTGCTGGTGTGCCTGGTGCCGACGTTCCTGCAGAACTACTGGCACGTACCGTTCTATTTCGGCGGCACGTCTCTGCTCATCATCGTGGTGGTGGTGATGGACTTTACCGCCCAGGTGCAGGCGCATCTGGTCAGCCACCAGTACGAAAGTCTGCTCAAGAAGGCCAACCTCCGCCGCAACTAGTGGCTGCTGGGGCGAACGAGGTAGGTCACGTTGGAAGGCGGGCGGCATGGCGCCGCAGGGCTTTCCTGTTACGGTAATTCAGGTTAAAATTGCGCGTTTACCGCGCAAGAAACGCATCGGAGAAAGTACATCATGGCGCGCATCGCGGGTGTCAATTTGCCGGTCCACAAGCATGTGTGGGTCGGCCTGCAGAGCATCTACGGCATCGGCCGCAGCCGGGCCAAGAAGGTCTGCGCGGATGCCGGAGTGGTTCCGACCACGCCGATCAAATCCTTGAGCGAGGGCGAGGTGGAGAAGCTCCGCCACGAAATCGGCAAGTACGTCGTCGAAGGCGACCTCCGCCGCGAGGTGGGTATCGCCATCAAGCGCCTGATGGACCTGGGTTGCTATCGCGGCCTGCGCCACCGTCGTGGCCTGCCGGTGCGCGGTCAGCGCACGCGTACCAATGCGCGCACCCGCAAGGGCCCGCGTCGCGCGATCAAGAAGTAACGGACACCAATCATGGCCAAGCCTGTCAAGACCAAGAAGAAGATCAAGCGCGTCGTCACGGATGCCGTGGCCCACGTGCAGGCCTCCTTCAACAACACCATCGTCACCATCACCGACCGCCAGGGCAACGCGCTGTCGTGGGCGACTGCCGGCGGCGCGGGTTTCCGCGGTTCGCGCAAGTCCACCCCGTTCGCTGCCCAGGTCGCTGCCGAGAAGGCTGGCCGCGCGGCCGGCGACTACGGCGTGAAGACCGTGGAAGTGCGTATCAAGGGCCCCGGCCCGGGCCGCGAGTCGGCCGTGCGTTCGCTGAACGCGCTGGGCTACAAGGTCCTCAACATCATCGACGTCACGCCGATTCCGCATAACGGCTGCCGTCCCCCCAAGAAGCGTCGAGTCTAAGGAGTAACCCATGGCCCGTTATCGTGGAGCTACCTGCAAGCTCGCCCGCCGCGAGGGTGCGGATCTCAGCCTGAAGAGCCCGGCCCGCGCGCTGGACTCCAAGTGCAAGCTGGAGAACAAGCCCGGCCAGCATGGCGCCAACAAGCGCATGCGCATGTCCGACTACGCCGTCCAGCTGCGCGAGAAGCAGAAGGTCAAGCGCATCTACGGCGTGCTCGAGCGCCAGTTCAGCAACTACTACGCCAAGGCGTCGACCCTCAAGGGCAACACCGGCGAGAACCTGCTGCGCCTGCTCGAGAGCCGCCTGGACAACGTCGTCTACCGCATGGGTTTCGCGGTGACCCGCGCCCAGGCCCGCCAGCTGGTGAGCCACAAGGCGGTGCTGGTCAACGGCAAGAAGGTCAACATCCCCTCGTACCAGGTCAAGCCGGGTGACGAGGTCGCGCTGACCGAGCGCGCGCGCACCCAGCTGCGCGTGCAGGAAGCGGCGACCGTGTTCGACACCATGGACCTGCGTCCGATCTGGCTGGAAGTGGATGCGAAGAAGTTCGCCGGTACTTTCAAGTCGATGCCCGATCGCGGCGACCTGCCGTCGGACATCAACGAAGCCCTGATCGTCGAGCTGTATTCGAAGTAATTACCGGAGCCCTGCATGGCAGTTTCGTCAACTAGTGTGCTGCGGCCCCGTGGCCTCAGCGTCGAGCAGCTCGGAGCCAACCGCGCCAAGGTGGTGGTGGAGCCGCTCGAGCGTGGCTTCGGCCACACCCTGGGCAACGCGCTGCGCCGCGTGCTGCTCTCCTCGATTCCCGGCAGCGCCATCATCGAGGTGGAAATCGATGGCGTGCTGCACGAGTACACCACACTCGAGGGCCTGCAGGAGGACGTGATCGAAGTCCTGCTCAACCTCAAGGACGTGGCCATCCGCCAGCATTCGGGCGACGAGGTCACCCTGACCCTGTCCAAGAAGGGCAAGGGCGTGGTCACGGCCGGCGACATCGTCGTCGACCACTCGGTGGAAATCATCAACCCCGAGCACGTGATCTGCCACCTGACCAAGGACATCGCGCTCAACATGCGCCTGAAGGTGCGCCGCGGCGTCGGCTACCAGCCGGCCAGCGCGCGCCAGCATCCGGACGACGAAGCGCGTCCGATCGGTCGCCTGCAGCTCGATGCCTCCTTCGCTCCGGTGCTGCGCGTGGCCTACGAGGTCGACGCGGCCCGTGTGGAGCAGCGCACGAACCTCGACAAGCTCGTGCTCGACATCGAGACCAACGGCACCATCGGCGCCGAGGACGCGGTCCGCAAGGCCGCCGAGATCCTCAACGACCAGCTGTCGGTGTTCGGCGACTTCTCGCGCCGCGAGAGCGCGTCGGACAAGGCGGAGAAGGGCGGTTTCGATCCGCTGCTGCTGCGCCCGATCGACGACCTGGAGCTGACCGTGCGTTCGGCCAACTGCCTGAAGGCCGAGAGCATCTACTACATCGGCGACCTGGTGCAGAAGACCGAGGTCGAGCTGCTCAAGACCCCGAATCTGGGCAAGAAGTCGCTCACCGAGATCAAGGACGTGCTCGGTTCGCGCGGCCTGGCCCTCGGCATGAAGCTCGAGAACTGGCCGCCGCCGGGCCTGTCGCACGGCATGCAGCTGGGTTGATGTTTGCGGCGGCGATCGAAGGATCGCCGCCGAAGTTTCAGGCTGGCGGAATCGCCAGACGCCTTTTGGAGCAGCCCTCTTGGCTGCCCGGTGATGGGCCTCGCTGGCCCAGCGGTCCTCTGGGCCGCCAGAGCAATAGACGGCCATCGATGGCCGCACTTCTCACGAGGGCCTGTTGTGAAAGGGCCCGGAACAGCGGGTAACCGCGGGAAGCCGGACACAACCGCCGGCTTTTCATAACAACAGACAGAGAGAGTTCTTCCCATGCGCCACCAGAAATCGGGCCGCAAGCTCAACCGCACCAGCTCGCACCGCGAAGCGATGTTCAAGAACATGGCCGCCTCGCTGATCAAGCACGAGCTGATCCGCACCACCCTGCCCAAGGCCAAGGAACTGCGCCGTGTCGCCGAGCCGCTGATCACGCTGGCCAAGGTCGACGGCGTCGCCAACCGCCGCCTCGCCTTTGCGCGCCTGCGCGACAAGGAAGCGGTCGGCAAGCTGTTCGTCGAGCTGGGCCCGCGCTACCAGCAGCGCCCCGGCGGTTACCTGCGCATCCTCAAGTGCGGCTTCCGCGCCGGCGACAATGCGCCGATGGCTTACGTCGAGCTGGTCGATCGCCCGCAGACGGCTGCCGCCGCGGACGCCGAGTAAGCATCGCACGTACGGGCGTCCAGACGTCCAAACGACCAACCCCGGCCGGGCGACCTGCCGGGGTTTTTCGTTTTCCGGCGATGTTTGCTGACAGCGGGCGAGCAAGCGGGTAATGTCGACTTTCCGCAACGCAACATGCCGCCATGAATCCTCTGCACTGGTCCTACCGCGTCAGCTTCCTCGTGGGCTTCCTGGTTTGCGTGGCCTTGCTGGGCTTTGCGCTGTATACCGAGTACGCGTGGGGGCTGACTCCTTGCCCGCTGTGCATCTTCCAGCGCATCGGCTTCCTGGTGATGGCGTTGTTCTTCCTGGTCGGCGCACTGCACGGGCCGCGCCGCGGCCTGCGTTGGGTCTATGTCGGCGGCGTATGGCTGGGCGCGCTGTGGGGCATCGCCGTGGCCGGACGGCATCTCTGGATCCAGTCGCTGCCGGCCGACCAGGTGCCCTCGTGCGGGCCGCCGCTCGATTACATGTTCGACGCCTTCCCGTTCGCGCAGGTGTTGCGCATGGTGTTCACCGGCTCGGGCGAGTGCGCCAAGGTCGAGCCGGTGCTCGGCCTGCCGATGCCCGCCTGGACCCTGCTTTGGTTCGTAGCGCTGGCGGTGCTCGCGCTCGCGGCGGCGCTGCGCCGTCGTACCGTCTGATTGCGAGGATCGACCGTGAACGATCGCCCGATTCCCTTGGCCGGCTCGCCCGGTGCCTGGACGCCTGCCTCCTGGCAACAGCGCGTGGCGCTGCAGCAACCGCATTACGAGGATCCCGCCGAACTGGCCCAGGCCACCGCCCGGCTCGCCGCGCTGCCGCCGCTGGTCACCTCCTGGGAGGTGCTCGCGCTCAAGCAGGCACTGGCCGAGGCACAGGATGGCCAGCGCTTCCTGCTGCAGGGTGGTGATTGCGCGGAAAGCTTTGCCGATTGCACCAGCCCGGTCATTTCCAACCGGCTGAAGGTACTGCTGCAGATGAGCCTGGTGCTGGTGCACGGTCTCAAGCGGCCGGTGCTGCGCGTGGGCCGCTTTGCGGGGCAGTACGCCAAGCCCCGCTCGGCCGACACCGAGACGCGCGGGGACGTGACGCTGCCGAGTTTCCGCGGCGACGTGGTGAACGACCCGGCATTCACCGCCGAAGCGCGGCGTGCCGACCCGCAGCGGCTGATCCAGGCGCACGCGCATTCGGCGCTGACGATGAACTTCGTGCGCGCACTGATCGACGGCGGTTTCGCCGACCTGCATCACCCCGAATACTGGGATCTGGCCTGGGTCGAACATTCGCCGCTGGCCGCCGAATACCGCCGCATGGTCGCCGCGATCGGCGATTCGCTGCGCTTCATGGAAACCCTGGCCGGCCCGATCGCCAGCTTCTCGCGGGTGGATTTCTTCACCTCGCACGAAGCGCTGCTGCTGCACTACGAGGAGGCGCTCACCCGGCAGGTGCCGCGCAATCCGGGCTGGTTCAACCTGTCCACTCATTTCCCCTGGATCGGCATGCGCACGGCGGCGCTGGATGGCGCGCACGTGGAGTACTTCCGCGGCATCCGCAATCCGATCGCGGTGAAAGTCGGGCCGTCGGTTACCCCCGAGCAGCTGCTGCCGCTGATCGACGCACTCAACCCGCAGGACGAACCGGGCCGGCTGACCCTGATCCATCGCATGGGCCACGGCGACATCGCCCGCGCGCTGCCGCCGTTGCTCGAGGCGGTCCGGCGCGAGGGGCGGCGCGTTCTGTGGGTGGCCGATCCGATGCACGGCAACACCGAGAGCACCTCCAACGGCTACAAGACGCGGCGCTTCGACAACATCCGGGGCGAGCTGGACCAGGCCTTCGACATCCATGCGGCGGCCGGCACGCGCCTGGGCGGCGTGCACCTGGAGCTGACCGGCGAGGATGTCACCGAGTGCATGGGCGGGGCCCGCGACCTGTCCGAGGCGGACCTGAAGCGCGCCTACAAGTCCATGGTCGATCCGCGGCTCAACTACGAGCAATCGCTGGAGCTGGCGATGCTGATCGTGCGCAAGTCCGCGGCCTCGACCGTCTGAACTCGCCCGTTCGGGGAGCATGCAGGCGCCGCAGCAGCTGCGGATAACGCGCCCGCCGGTGATGGCGACCCGCGAGAGACTTCTCCGCATAACCTGCCGGCTGCGCCTGGTCGTCGGCGAGCCGGTCGCGTTCGCGATGCGCCGGGTAATGGCCCGCCGTTGAGGTAAGGCACGTTGCCGCGCAGTCGACGCGATCGCCAGGCAGGACGACCATGCGTTTCAGCAGCCGCTCGCCGGTCGGCCGAGTCGATGATCACGATGTCGCCGTGCTGCGGCTCGGCCAGCCTGTGGCCTATCCGCAGCACCCGCGCTCGGCCTGCACCGGTGGACAGGGCACGTCGCCGTACGAGCAGAACACGCAGCAGTCGCCGGGCCTGGGCTTGAGCAGCGCGCCGCAGGCGGGGCAGTCGTGGAAGAACAGGCAGGCATCGGTCGGCATGGTTTCTGCCGACCGGTGCCCGCACTGCGGGCAGGTCAACGTGCTTTGCAGGCACGGCTCACGCATGGGGTCAGGGCGAGGTCGCGACCGGCTTGCCGCCGACCGTGTCGAGGAAGCGCGGCGCCTGCCACGCCCTGGCGTGCTGTTCGAAGCCGTAGGCGATCGAGATCAGCTTGGGCTCGCTCCACTTGGCGCCGAACAGCACGATGCCCACCGGCAGGTCGTGGGCGAAGCCGGCCGGGACGGTGATCGACGGGTAGCCCGCGACCGCCGCCGGCTGCGAGGCGCCGCCCACGGTCGGATCGCCGCTGACGACGTGGTCGCCGAGCACCAGATCGGTGACGAACGCCGGCCCCCACGACGGGGCCAGCAAGGCGTCCAGATGATCCTTGGCCAGCGCCGCGTCGATGCCCTCGGGGCCGGCGAACCGCTTGGCCTTGGCCTGTGCGTCGATGTACTTCTGCTCGGTGAGCGGGCCGCGCGCCTGCGCTTCCTCGAACAGCTCCTGGCCGAACCAGGTCATCTCCTGCGCCGCGTGGGCCTTGTCGAAGGCGATCAGGTCGGCCAGCGACTTCACCTTCAGGTTGGGCCGGGTGGCGAGGTAGGCGTCGATGTCGTGCTTGAACTCATAGGACAGCACGGTGAGCTCCGGCCTGCCCAGGTCGCCCAGATGGGGCACAGTAACCGGATCGACGATGACCGCGCCTTGCGCCTTCATCAGTGCGATCGCCCGCTCCAGCACGCGGTCGGCGTTGGGTTCGGCGCCGGCCAGCTGGCGCACGACGCCGATGCGCTTGCCCCTGAGGCCGTTCGGGTCGAGGAAGCGGGTGTAATCGGTCGCATGCCGGTCTGCTTCGGCGGTGGCCGGATCGCGCGGGTCGCTGCCGGCGATCACGCTGAGCAGTGCCGCCGCGTCCGCCACGCTGCGCGCCATCGGGCCGGCGGTGTCCTGGCTGTGCGCGATCGGCACGATGCCGCTGCGGCTGACCAGGCCCAGCGTGGGCTTGAGGCCGACGATGCCGTTGCTTGCCGCGGGGCAGATGATCGAGCCGTCGGTCTCGGTGCCGATCGCCACCGTCACCAGGCCTGCCGCCACCGCCGCGCCGGAGCCTGCGCTCGACCCGCACGGGTTGCGGTCGAGCACATAGGGATTCCTGGTCTGCCCGCCGCGCCCGCTCCAGCCGCTGCTGGCATGGTTGGAGCGGTAGTTGGCCCATTCGCTCAGGTTGGTCTTGCCCAGCACCAGCGCGCCGGCCTTGCGCAGCCGTTCGACCAGGCCCGCGTCGCGCGGTGCCGGCGCGGCGGCCAGCGCCAGCGAGCCGGCGGTGGTGAGCATGCGGTCCCCGGTGTCGATGTTGTCCTTGAGCAGCACCGGGATGCCGTACAGCGGTCCGCGCTTGCCCTTGCTGCGGCTGGCATCCAGCGACGCGGCGAGTGTGAGCGCATCGGGGTTGGTCTGGATCACGGCGTGCAGCGTGGGGCCGGCCTGGTCGATCTGCTCGATGCGCTCGAGGAATTGACGCGCCAGCGTGCGGCTGTCCAGCGTGCCGGCGTCCATCTGCTGCTGCAGCTGGTCGATCGAGGCCCAGGCCAGCGGCGAAGCCGGTTGAGCGGCCATCGCCGGGGCGGCGAGCAGCAGGGTGAGGAACGGGGCAAGCTGGGCGGGCGATCGTTTCACGGCGGCCTCCGGTGAGTCGGTGTGCAATGGGTGCGGTGCGGCATGGTGTCGCGCCGGTGCAGCATAGCCCGCCTTATGGGCATGCCGCGCGCAGGACGGTACCTATAATCCCACCCATGAGCCTGCTTTCCTCCGTGTGCCTTGCGCCGGCGCTGCTGGCCGCCGCCGTGTTCACCACCGCGGTGCGCGCCGCCGATGCGCCGACCGTGCCCGATACGCTCAAGCAGCGCATCGCCGCCTGCACCGCCTGCCACGGCGAACAGGGCCAGGGCACGCCCCAGAGCGGCTTCTTTCCGCGCCTGGCCGGCAAGCCGTCCGGCTACCTCGCGCGGCAGATCCGGAATTTCCAGGACGGCCTGCGCAAGTACGCGCCGATGGAGTACACGGTGCGCGGCCTCTCGCCGGAGTACGCGCACGAGATCGCGCACTACTTCGCCACTCAACAGGTACCCTACGAGCGCTCGCCGCTGCCGCGCATTTCCGATGCGATGCTCCGGCGCGGCGAGGCCTTGGCGACCCAGGGCGACGGCACGCGCAAGATCCCGGCCTGCGCCGCTTGCCACGGTATGCAGCTGACCGGCGTGGAACCCGACATCCCCGGCCTGGTCGGCTTGCCCTACGACTACATCAGTGCGCAGCTGGGTTCGTGGCGCACGCATACGCGCGCTATGGTGGCGCCCGACTGCATGGCGACCGTCGCCAACCGCCTGAGCGAGGCCGACATCACCGCCGTGTCCGCCTGGCTGGCCACCCGCGAGGTGCCCGCCGGCGCCCACGCGCAGCCTGCCGGTTCGGTCACGCCGCCGCTTGCCTGCGGCGTGCTCGGCGCGACGGAGGCCGCACGATGAAGTGGGTGCTGCGCACGTTCCTGGCCGTGCTGGTGCTGGCGATCGCCGGTGTCGCCTGGTGGCTGTCCGCCCAGCACCACCCTGCGCTGCCGGCGGCCACCACCACCGAGGCGAGGCTGCAGGATCCTGCACTGGTCGCCCGCGGCGCCTACCTGGCGACCCTCGGCGATTGTGCCGCCTGCCACACCGCCCAGGGCGGCGAGCCCTATGCCGGCGGGCGCGCACTGGCTACGCCCTTCGGCGACGTGCCCGCGCCCAACCTCACCCCGGACGACGCCACCGGACTGGGGCGATGGTCCTTCGATGCGTTCTGGCGCGCGCTGCACGAAGGCATCGGCCGGGACGGGCGCGCGCTCTATCCGGCGTTTCCCTACACCTCTTATACCCGGGTCAGCCGCGACGACGCGTTCGCGCTGTTCGCCTACCTGAAGTCGTTGCCGCCGGTGCGCAGCGAAACGGCGGCGCCCTCATTGCGTTTTCCCTACGACCTGAAAGCGAGCCTGGCCACCTGGCGCACGCTGTATTTCCGCCCCGGCGGGTTCGTGCCCGATCCCAAGCAGTCGGCCGAGTGGAACCGCGGCGCTTATCTCGTGCAGGGACTGGGCCACTGCAACGAGTGCCACGTCACGCGCGACAACCTCGGCGGCCTGCCACGCGAGAGCGAGGCGCTCACCGGCGGGCAGATTCCCGCGCAGAACTGGTACGCCCCCGACCTGAGCACGCGCGCCCACGGCGGCCTGGAGGGCTGGAGCGCGGACGACATCGTGTCGCTGCTGAAGACCGGCCAGTCCGGCAAGGGCGCGGCCTTCGGCCCGATGGCCGACGTGGTGATGCAAAGCACCCAGCACCTGCGCGAGGACGACCTGCGCGCCATCGCCACTTACCTGCGCTCGCTGCCGCCGCGGCCCGCGCCCGCGACCGTCGAGAGTCCGCTGGACACGACGGCGCTGCTCACCCGCGGCGGCAGGCTCTACGAGCAGCAATGCGCCGGCTGCCATGGCAAGGACGGCGAAGGTGTCAACGGCGTCTATCCGCCGCTGGCCGGCAACGGCTCGGTCACCGAACCGACCGGCATCAACGCGATCCGCCTCGTGCTGCTGGGCGGCTTCGCGCCTTCCACCGCAACCCATCCGCGCCCCTACTCGATGCCGCCGTTCGCCCAGCAGTTGAGCGATGCGGACGTCGCCGCGGTGGTCAGCTACGTCCGCCACGCCTGGAACAACGCCGCGCCGGCGGTGATGGAGCGCGACGTGGCGGCTTACCGCCACACGCCGGTGGATTGAAGCCAATGGACGCGCAAGGTCAGCGTCCATGTTGGCCAGCGACGCAACAGGTCAAAGCTTAGCTTTCTTCGATGCGGCGCACTGCCGTTGCGCCTGGGCGAGCAGTCCTACCTGCGCGGCGGGCCTGGTGCCAAGAGCGTCCGTCCCTGTGGGCCACATGCGTGTTCCCGATGCTTTCCGTTGGCGAGGCAGGCCCTGGCTATCCCCTCGCGCATGCGCCGCGCCAGTTCGCGCCATGGACCGATGTCCCAGTGCCTTCGCGCCTGTCCCGAGGGCGAGGGCAGGACGAACACGCGGGTGCGGCCGATCCGTTCGGTCTGCTCACCGTAGGCGCTGACCGGCCGGCCGAGGGCGGCGCGCGCGGCGGCCTTGCTGGTGAAGGCGAGCAGGCGAGGTCGATAGCGTTCGATCTTGGCGAGCAGCGCGGGCACGTCGAAGGCATCGCGCGGCAGGTCGGCATCGTTGCCGCTGTGGCGCTTGGCAAGGTCGGTGAGGCCGATGCCGAGCCCGGGCAGGATGGAGAACTCGGCAGGGGCGAACCGCCGCGGCGTGATGCCCGCCTCGCAAAGCGCCCGCCAGAACAGGTTGCCCGGATGCGCGTAGTAGGCCCCTTCGCGCGCGGAGCGCTCGCCGGCGGCGGTGCCGCAGAACACCAGCGTCAGACCCGGTCGCAGCAGGTCGGGCAGAACGTGCCTTTCAGCCGAGGGCTTCATCGAGCAGGAAATCGGTGAACTGGAAGCGGCCGTCGCGCAGCACCGATTCGCCGCGGCGCAGGGCCAAGTCACGGGCGAACAAGGGGCCGCCGTAGCTCAAGGTGTGGAACTCGCCGCGTTCGCCGCAGGGATCGACGCCGGCGGGCAGGCCGTCGAGCAGGGCGCCGTCGTAGGCGTGGCCGCAGTAGCCGGCGTCCAGCTGCTGGGTGTCCACGCAGCAAAGCATCGCGCGGTGGCCTTCGCCGACGAAGCGGCGCGAGAGCGCGGCGGTGTCCTCGCCCCACAGCGGAAACACCGCACGCCACCCGGCGCGCCCGAGCTGACGTACGCGGTAGTCGCGCACGTCCTGCAGGAACAGGTCGCCGAACGCGCAATGGCGGATGCCGGGCCAGCGCATGCGCGCCTGGGCAAGCGCGTTTTCGTGGGCCGCCTCGTAGGCCTCGTTGCTGCCGGGCCAGTCCATCTCCGCTTCCAGCAGCGCAAGGCCCAGCGCCCGGGCCTGCGCCTGCAGGATGTCGCGGCGCACGCCGTGCATGGCGATGCGCCCGTAGGTGCGGTTGACGGTGGTCAGCAGCGCGACCACCTGCCACTGCGGATCGGCGCGCAGCCGCCCGAGGGTCATCAGGCAGTCCTTGCCGCCGCTCCAGGCGAGGAGGATGGGCGTTGTGTTCATCGGCCTACTCTAAGGCACGCGCGCGGCGGCCTGAACCTTCCGGCGATGGCCTGACCACGTGCCGTGGACGCGCAGCCGGGCAGGGTGGTCCGCATGACGGACAACCTGCTGGACCTCTGGAACCACCAGCCGTGGATCCGCCTTGGCGTGACGGTGATCGTGGCGCTGCTGATCGCGATCGCGGCGCACCGGCTGGCGCGCGCGCTGCTGTGGCGCTTCAGCGACGGCCACCCGATGGCGCGCGAGATGCTCAGGCAGGCGCGCGCGCCGATGGGCTGGCTGGTGCCGCTGCTGGTGCTGGTGGTGGCCCTGCGCACGCGGCCGGAAGCGGCCAGCCTGCACCTGGCTGCGACCCTGGCCCAGGGGCTGGCGATCGCGCTGGTCGCGGTGGTTACCTGGCTGGGTGTGCGCTGCGTCAACGCGGTGGAGTACTTCTTCAGCAGCCGCTTCCCGGTCGACACCAAGGACAACCTGCGCGCGCGCCGCGTGCTCACCCAGGCGCGCGTGCTCGGGCGCTCGGCCAGCGTGCTGCTGATCCTGGTCGGCCTGGCCGCCTGCCTGATGATGGTTCCGGGCGTGCGCGAGATCGGCACCAGCCTGCTCGCCTCGGCGGGGCTGGCCGGGCTGGCGGTAGGCCTGGCGGCTAAGCCGGTGCTGAGCAACCTGATCGCCGGCGTGCAGATCGCCATCACCCAGCCGATCCGGCTGGACGACGTGGTGATCATCGAAGGCGAATGGGGACGTGTCGAGGAAATCACCGGCACCTACGTGGTGGTGCGCATCTGGGACGAGCGGCGGCTGGTGGTGCCGCTGAACTGGTTCATCGAGAACCCGTTCCAGAACTGGACGCGTACCAGCGCGCAGCTGATCGGCACGGTGTATCTCTGGCTGGACTACCGCGTGCCGCTGGAGCCTTTGCGCGAGGAGGTCAAACGCCTGTGCAGGGCCGCGCCGCAATGGGACGGGCGCGTGTGCGTGCTGCAGGTAACCGATGCGAACGAGCACGCGATCCAGTTGCGCATCCTGGCCAGCTCGGCCGACTCGAGCAGCAACTGGGACCTGCGCTGCTCCGTGCGCGAGGGCGTCATCAGCTTCGTGCAGCAGCACTACCCGCAGGGCCTGCCGAGGTTGCGGGCGCAATGGGAGGAACGAGAGGTAAGGAGCACGGTGGAGAAGCCGGGCGGGTGAGGGATACGTGCGGGCGGGCAGCTTGTTTCCTGCGACCGTGAAGACGAGCAAAACCGGAAAGCCATCGATCCACGCCCGAGGCGGAGCCACGGTGGCGCGCTCAGCCCGGCCTCCATGCCAGCGTCGCGTGCACCCGCCCGTCGCGCAATTCGAAATCCAGCGACATGCCCAGTGCCTCCGCCGCGGCGCGGGCGAGGGCCAGGCCCAGGCCGGCATGGCCGGCGTGCGGCGGCTGCTTGCGCCAGAAGCGTTGGCCGAAGCTGGCCAGGTCCTGCGGCTCCAGCTCCGGTGCGGCGTTGTCGACACGCAACCGCGCCGGTTCCAGCCGCAACCGCACCGTATCGCCGGCGGGGGCATAGGCGGCGGCGTTGCCGAGCAGGTTGCCTATGGCCACTTCCAGCAGCGCCGGATCGGTGTGCAGCTCCGCCGGCGGCGTGCCTTCGATCGCGAGCGCCACGCCGCGCCCGGCGGCCAGCGCGCGGTGACGCTGCAGTTGGCGGTCCAGCCACGGCGCCAGTGCCAGGGACTGCAGGCACGGCCGTTCCAGGCCCGACTGCAGGCGGGTGAGCAGCAGCAATGCGGCCACCGTGGCTTCCAGTTCGGCGCCGATGGTCCCCACCTCGTGCAGGATGTCGGGCAGGCTGCGGCCGCTGGGATAGCGGCTTTCCACTTCGGTGAGCGCGCGCAGCTCGGCCAGCCGCGTGCGCGTCTCGTGGGCCAGGCCGCTGGCGAACTGGCGTTCGCGCGCGAGGCCTTCGTCCATGCGCGCGAGCACGTCGTTGAAGCGCGCCACCAGCGGGTCGAGCTCGCGCGTGCCGCTGGCCGGCAGACGCTGGCCGGGGGCGTGCGGACCGATGACGCGCATGCGCTCGACCAGCGCGCGCACGGGCCGGAGCCCGCGCCGCACGATCAGCGGCACGGCCACCAGCGCGACCAGCAGGGCCAGCGCCGGTCCCAGTCCGAGGATCCAATCCAGCGCGGTCAGCAGGCGGTCGAAGGAGTGCCGATCCTGCGCGTACAGCAGGGCGCAATTGCGGGTGGGCGGGCCGTGGTTGGAGGGTTCCTGGAAGGCGAACATCACGGTGCCCAGCCGGCCCTTCGCATGCGGCAGGTTGGCAAAGCGCGGAACCACTCCGGCCGCTTGCGGCCAACCGGCCGGGAGGATCGGCGGCGGGGGCGTGGTATGCAGCACGGGCAGGCCATCGCAGCGCAGCTCGTAATAGACGCGCCCTTCGCCCGCCAACAGCGCGGGCGGATTGCGCGGCGTGCCTGCGGCCTGTTCGACTTCCACTACCGTGATCAGCGCCTGCGCCTGGGTCAGCAGGTTGCCGCGGAAGCGCGCGTCCATGGCGCGGTCGATGCGCCAGTCCATCGCCAGCGCGCCGCCGCCGAGCACCGCCAGGCTGGTGGCCGCCAGCAGCAGGGTGATGCGCGCGGCGAGCGAGGGCGGCTTCACGGGATCAGGTAGCCGGCGCCGCGGCGCGTCTCGATCAGCCCGACCAGGCCGGCGGCGTCGAGCTTGCGGCGCAGGCCGAACACCAGCACCTCCACGCTGCGGTCGGACACCTCGGTATCGCTGCCGGCGGTGCGCTCGAGGATCTCCTGGCGGGTGAAGGTGCGACCGCGGTGGCGCAGCAGCAGGCCGAGCACGGCGAACTCGCGCGGGGTCAGCGCCAGCGGCTGACCGTCCACGCTGGCACGCTGGGCCAGCGGGTCCCAGGCCAGCGGGCCATGGCTGAGCACGGCCGGCTGCGCCTGCAGCGGGCGGCGCGCCAGCGCATGCAGGCGGGCCATCAGCTCGTCGAAGGCGAACGGCTTGACCAGGTAATCGTCGGCGCCGGCGTTGAGCGCCTCGATGCGGTCGCCCACCTGGTCGCGCGCCGACAACACCAGCACTCGCGGCCGCCGCCCGCCGCCCGGCAAGGCGCGCAGCACGCCCAGGCCGTCCAGTCGCGGCAGCATCAGGTCCAGCACCACCAGCTCGTAGTCGTAGCTGGCCAGGAAGCCCTTGGCCTCCACGCCGTCGGCGGCCGCGTCGACCGCGAAGCCGGCGCCGCGCAGCCCGTGTTGCAGGGTCGAGCGCAGGCGTTCTGAGTCTTCCACCAGCAGGAGCTTCATGGGTGTCCCTTGAGCAGGCACGGGCGGGCGGCAAGTCTAGCGAGTAGGGTAGCTCCTGGCCCAGCACGCTGTACGGGATCCGTGGCGCGCCCGTGAAGCCTGCGGCGGCGCATCGACAGTCCGCGCGCCCACCCGCTATAAAGACGGACGTTTCCGGGGGTGGGTGTGAGCGAAGAGATCCTGATCAACGTGACGCCTCGCGAAACCCGCGTGGGCGTGGTCGAGAACGGCATGCTGCAGGAAGTGCACGTCGAGCGCGCCTCCCGCCGCGGCTACGTGGGCAACGTGTACAAGGGACGCGTGCAGCGGGTGATGCCCGGCATGCAGGCGGTGTTCGTGGAGATCGGGCTGGAACGCGCGGCGTTCCTGCACGCCTCGGACATCGTGCGCCCGCCGCTGCCCGAGGGCGCCGAGGCGCACGGCAACGGCCACACCACCCCGTCGATCAGCGAGCTGGTGCACGAGGGCCAGGAGATCGTGGTGCAGGTGGTCAAGGACCCGATCGGCACCAAGGGCGCGCGGCTGTCCACCCACCTGTCGATTCCCTCGCGCTACCTGGTGCTGCTGCCGCATGCCAAGACGCTGGGCATTTCCGCGCGCATCGAGGACGAGGCCGAGCGCGCGCGGCTCAAGGACGTACTCGGCGGCCTGATCGGCGAAGAGGGCGGCCGGCTGGGCTACATCGTGCGCACCAACGCGGAAGGCCAGTCGGCCGAGTCGCTGGCGTTCGACGTGACCTACCTGAGCAAGGTCTGGCGCGTGGTGCAGGAAAACATCGCCAGGGCGAAGGTGGGCGAGCGCGTCTACGAGGAACTCTCGCTGCCGCTGCGCAGCCTGCGCGACATGCTTACCGACGACATCGAGAAGGTGCGCGTCGATTCGCGCGAGACGCACGAGAAAGTGGTCAAGTTCGTGCACAAGTTCATGCCCAGCCTGGACGATCGCATCGAGCACTATGCCGGCGAGCGGCCGATCTTCGACCTCTACGGCGTGGAGGACGAGATCCAGCGCGCGATGAAGAAGGAGGTGCCGCTGAAATCCGGCGGCTACCTGATCGTCGACCAGACCGAGGCGATGACCACGATCGACGTCAACACCGGCGGCTACCTCGGCACGCGCAACCTGGAGGAAACCGTCTACCGCACCAACCTGGAGGCGGCGCAGGCGGCGGCGCGCCAGCTGCGGCTGCGCAACCTGGGCGGCATCATCATCATCGATTTCATCGATATGAGCGACGAGGAGCACCGCCGCCAGGTGATCCGCATGCTGGAGAAAGGCCTCGCGCGCGACCACGCCAAGACCACGGTCTACCCGATGTCGGCGCTGGGACTGGTCGAAATGACCCGCAAGCGCACCACCGAGAGCCTGGAGCGCCAGCTGTGCGAGCCCTGCCCGGCCTGCGGCGGGCGCGGCACGGTGAAGACCGCCGAGACGGTGACCTACGAGATCTTCCGCGAGATCACCCGCGCCGTGCGCCAGTTCAACGCCGAGAAGCTGCTGGTGATGGCCAGCCCCAAGGTGGTCTCGCGCATCCTGGAGGAGGAATCGGCCGCGGTCGCCGAACTGGAGGAGTTCATCTCCAAGAGCATACGCTTCCAGCCGGAAGAGCATTACTCGCAGGAACAGTTCGATGTCGTCTTGCTGTAAGCGGCGGGCTCTCGGCCGGGGCGAAACGAGGTGAACGCGCGCGGGCTCAGGCGCCTGCACCTGCCGTTGCGTGCTCTTGGCTGGGCGGCCGGCGTCGCCGTGGTGGCGCTGGCCGTGCTGGTGGCGCTGGCGCAGCTGCTGCTGCCGTTGCTGGCGCGCCATCCGCAATGGGTGGCCGCGCAGCTCTCCGAGCGCCTGCAGCGGCCGGTGAGCTTCGCCTCGATGGAGGGACGCTGGCAGGCCTCCGGTCCCTTGTTCCTGATGCGCGATGTGACCGTCGGCCCCGGCGCGGCCGGAGGCAGCGCGCTGCGCCTGCCCGAGTCCGAACTGAAGATCGACTTCGGCGGCTGGCTGCTGCCTTCACGGCACCTGCTCAACCTGCGCGCGCGGGGGCTGGAGCTGGACCTTGGCCGCGATGCGCAGGGGCGCTGGCACGTCAACGGCATCGGCGGCCCGGACGGCGGCTCGCGCCAGGGTGTCTCGCTGGGTCCGGTTTCGGTGGGCATCCAGTTGCGCGACCTGCAGCTGGCGATCACCGACGAGGCCAGCGGCCGTCACTACCGGTTGCTGGCCGACCAGTTGCGGCTGAGCCGCCAGGGCAGCCGCATCCGCTTCGGCGCGATCCTGCGCCGCGAGGGCGCGTCCGGCCAATGGCAAGGCGCTGGCAGCTTCCGTGAGGACGGCAGCGCGGGCCGCCTGTGGCTGGCCGGCGACCGGGTCGACTTGCACGCGCTGATGGGCGACGTGGCGATCGACGGCTATGCGGCCCGCAGCGGCACCGGTCGCCTGGCCGCCTGGCTGGACTGGAAGGATCACAAGGTGGTGCGCGCCACGCTGCGCCTGGATCTTGCCGACCTGGCCGTCGAGGGGCCGGCGGGCACCGCCCGGGTGAGTGCCCTGCGCGGGCTGGCCGGCATCACGCAGCGCCCCGACGGCTACGACGTGCGCTACGCCGCCGACGGCGGCGGCGCGCTGGCGCTGGCGCTGCATCAGGCCGAGTCCGGTCCGCGCGTGGCGCTGGAAGTGCGCGACCTGGACCTGGCGCCGTTGCTGCCGTGGCTGGCGCTCAAGCCCTCGCTTGCCCCGGCGCTCGGTGCGTGGCTCGGTGGCGGGCACCCGCATGCCCTGCTGCGCCAGGCCGCGCTGCGGTGGTCGCGTGCCGGTGGCGTGGAGCAACTGGAGGCGACCTTCGCCCATGCCGGCATCGACGCGGTGGGCAAGCTGCCGGGCATCGGCAACCTCGACGGCCGCCTGCGCGGGGATGCGCAGGGCTATGCGCTGGAATTGCCCGCACAGGCCACCGTGCTCGACCTGTCGCACAGCTTCCGCAAACCCTTCGTACTGTCGCGCCTGGCCGGCACCGTGGCCGCCTGGCACGACGATGGCGCCTGGCAGGTCGGTGTCGATCCGCTTTCCTTCGAAGGCGATGGTTTCGGCGGCAGCGCGCGCGGCACCATCGCGCTGCCCGACGACGGCGGCCGGCCGTTCCTGGACCTGTACGCACACATCGATCACGCGCAGGTGCCGGCGGCCAAACTGTTCTGGCCCACCGGCTCGATGCCGCCGACGGCCATCGAATGGCTCGACCGCGCGCTGGTCGCCGGCACGATCGACGAAGGCGACCTGGTCGTGCGCGGCAGCCTGGCGGACTGGCCGTTCCACCACAACGAGGGCCGCTTCGAGGCGCATGCGCGGATCAGCGGCCTCGAGCTCGATTACGGCGAAGGCTGGCCACACGCCGACGGTGTCGATGCGGAGGCCAGCTTCGTGGGCAACGGCATGCTGGTGCAGGCCAGCGGCGGCAGTTCGCTCGGCGTGAAGCTCGAGCGGGCGGTGGCGCTGATTCCGGATTTCGGCGACGCCGTGCTCGATCTCAACGCGCAGGGCAGCGGCAGCGGCGCGAGCCTGCTGCAGTTCCTGCGGCAGAGCCCGATCGCCCGCCGCCAGGCCGATACGCTCGGCAAACTGCGTCTGGGCGGCAGCGGCGCGTTCGCTTTCCACCTGTCGCTGCCGGTCAAGGACGTGGCGGCGTTGCGGCTGGACGGCAGCGCGCAGCTCAAGGACGTGGACGTGGACGCGCCGGAGTGGAAGCTCAAGCTGGACAAGCTCGGCGGCCCGCTCAGCTTCGACGCGGCCGGCATGCACGCCGGCCCGCTCACCGGCGGGTTCCGCGGACAGCCTTCCTCGCTGGACCTGGCCATCGCCGGCGCCACCGGCCGCGCCGACACCGTGCTGTCGGCGCGGCTGCAGGGGCGCTACAGCATCGCCGAGCTGGTCCAGGGCTATCCGCAACTGGACTGGCTGGGCGCCGCATCGGCGGGACGCAGCGACTACACGCTGGGCTTCGACATCCGCCACGGCAGCGGCGATGCGCTGCTGCAAACCCTCAGCGCCGACAGCACGCTGGCCGGCACCGCGCTCACGCTGCCGGCCCCGCTGTCCAAGCCTGCCGACGCGGCCTTGCCGCTGCACCTCACATTGGGCGTGCCGGTGGAGGGGGGCGACCTCGACCTCGCGCTCGGCGACGTGATGCGCGCGCGCTTCCGCCTGCCCGCCGGCGACATGCAGCCGCTCGCGGCAGTGATCGGGCTCGGCCAGGCCGCGCCCGAGGGCCTGCCCGACAAGGGCCTGCGCATCCGTGGTCATGCCTCCGTGCTGGATCTCTCCGGCTGGGTGCAACACGCAGTGGCCGGCAGCGCCGGGGAAGGGCCGGGGCTGGAGAGCCTGGACGTCAGTGCCGACCGCGCGCTGGTGTTCGAACACGAATTCGCCGGCATGCGCATCCAGGCCACGCCCCAGGCCGACGTGCTCGGCATCGACGTGGACAGTCAGGCGATGGCAGGCCACGTCGGCGTGCCTTCGACGGACCTGCGCAAGCGCGGCATCACGGCGCGCCTGCAGCGGCTCTACTGGCCGCAGGGCGCCGCCCCGCCGGCCGGCGGGGCGGAGGTCAAGGCAGCACCGCCGGCGCCGGCGGAGTCTGCGGCGGCGCCCGCCCAGGCCCAGGCGGCAGCGAAGGAGCCGGCCAACCCCGCGGCCACCGGCATCGACCCGGCCGCCCTGCCGCCGCTGCACCTGTGGGTGGGCGACATGCGCCTGGGCACCGCCAGGCTGGGCGAGGCGCGGCTGGAAACCTGGCCGACGGACAAGGGCATGCGCATCGACCAGTTGCGCTCGCTGTCGCGCAGCGTGCAGCTCAACGCCAGCGGGGACTGGAACGGCAACGCGCAGGACAGCCATACCCACATGCGCATCGATTTCTCCGCGCAGGACTTAGGCAGCATGCTCAACGCCTTCGGCTACCAGGGACTGTTCAACGGCGGCAAGACGCACGCCGTGCTGGACGCCACCTGGCCGGGAGCGCCCAGCTCGCTCGCCCTGGCGACGATGGACGGCAGCCTCGCCGTCGACGTCAGCCACGGGCGCATCCTCGAGGTTGGGCCCGGGGTGGGACGGCTGTTCGGGCTGGTTTCGGTGGCCGAGCTGCCGCGTCGGCTGACGCTGGATTTCGGTGACGTGTTCGGCAAGGGGCTGGCTTTCGATTCGATCCGCGGCGACTTCCGTTTCGGCGGCGGCAACGCCACCACCGACAACCTGAAGATCCTCGGCCCCGCCGCCGACATCGACATCCGCGGCCGCACCGGCCTGCGCGCGCGCGACTACGACCAGCAGGTCTACGTGGTGCCCCACCTGGGCAACAGCCTGCCGGTGGTCGGTGCGGTGGTCGCCGGGCCGGTCGGCGCTGCCGCCGGCTTCGCCGTGCAGGGGCTGCTCGGCAAGGGCCTCAACAAGGCGGCCAGCGCGCGCTACCGCGTCAGCGGCAGCTGGGAGAAGCCGGTGTTCACCCTGATCGAGAAACACGAGGTACAGCCGGCCCCGGCCGCGTCCGCACCCGCGCCGGCATCGAGTTCCGGCCGTTGATCCTGTCGCCGTAGCGAAACTGCGAGTGGCATTGCCGCAGCCAGCGGCGCGCTTTTAAAGCCCCCGTCCGGCCCCATGTGGGATAGTCATCCCTTTCGCCCCGAGGACGCCGGCTCCATGGATTCACTGATTGCCCACGTCGAGAACAAACTGCTGGCTCCCGGTGGTCTGGCCACCCACGACCTGGAACGTGTCTTCGCTCAACTGATGGGTCCGTCGATCGATGCGGCCGATCTCTATTTCCAGCATTCGCGCAGCGAGTCGTGGCTGCTGGAGGAGGGCATCGTCAAGGACGGCAGCCACTCGATCGAGCAGGGCGCGGGCGTGCGCGCGATCAGCGGCGAGAAGACCGGTTTCGCCTATTCCGACGAGATCGTGCTGCCGCAGCTGCTGGAAGCCTCCAAGGCCGCGCGTGCGATCGCCCAGGGCGGCAATGGCGCCGGCAAGCCGCTGGCGCTCGGCGGCGCGCGGGCGCTCTATCCGGCGCTCGACCCGGTCGAGAGCCTGCCCAATCCGGACAAGATCGCGCTGCTGCGCGAAGTCGACGCCTATGCCCGCGCGCGCGACCCGCGCGTCAAGCAGGTGATCGTGAGCCTGGCCGCGACCATGGATACCGTGCTGGTGGCCGGCGCCGACGGCACCCTGGCCGCCGACGTGCGCCCGCTGGTGCGCCTGAACGTGCAGGTGATCGCCGAGGCCGGCGGCCGGCGCGAGCAGGGCAGCGCCGGCGGCGGCGGCCGCTACGGCTACCGCGAGTTGATCGAGAACGGCCGCGCGCTGGCCTTCGCCGACGAGGCGGTGCGCCAGGCGCTGGTCAACCTCGATTCGATCGATGCCCCGGCCGGGCAGATGACCGTCGTGCTCGGCCCCGGCTGGCCCGGCGTGCTGTTGCACGAAGCGATCGGCCACGGCTTGGAGGGCGACTTCAACCGCAAGGGCAGCTCGGCCTTTGCCGGCCGCATCGGCCAGCGCGTGGCCGCGCCCGGCGTCACCGTGGTCGACGACGGCACCTTGCCCAATCGCCGCGGCTCGCTCAGCGTCGACGACGAGGGCACGCCCAGCGAGTGCACCACGCTGATCGAGGACGGCATCCTCGTGGGCTACATGCAGGACAAGTTGAACGCGCGCCTGATGGGCATGAAGCCCACCGGCAACGGCCGGCGCGAATCCTTCGCGCAGCTGCCAATGCCGCGCATGACCAACACCTACATGCGTGCCGGCGCGCAGGATCCGGCCGAGATCATCCGCTCGGTCAAGCGCGGCCTGTACGCGGTGAATTTCGGCGGCGGCCAGGTCGACATCACCAGCGGCAAGTTCGTGTTCTCCGCCAGCGAGGCCTACCTGATCGAGGACGGCAAGGTCACCGCGCCGGTCAAGGGCGCCACGCTGATCGGCTCCGGCCCCGAGGTGCTCACCCGCGTCTCGATGATCGGCAACGATCTCAAGCTCGACGAAGGCATCGGCGTGTGCGGCAAGGACGGCCAGAGCGTGCCGGTCGGCGTGGGCCAGCCCACGCTCAAGATCGACGGCATGACGGTGGGCGGCACCGCGGCCTGAGTTGCCGGTCCCCATTCCTCGTCGGGAACGGGAGCCCATGGGCGTGAGGGCTGCACAAAAAAACACCGGCACTGGGCCGGTGTTTTCATTTCATGGCAGCCGCCGGAATCAGATCGCCAGATCCTTTTCCTTCTTGCCGGCCTTCAGCGCGTCGTTGAACCAGCGCGGGCGCTTGCCGCGGCCGGACCAGGTCTGTTCCGGATTGGCAGGGTTGCGATACTTCGGCGCGACCGTGCCGGTGCTGCGGCGGGCCTTGCGGGCGCCGCCGAAAACGTCCTCGAAAGTGAAGCCTTCGGCCTTCACCAGCGCGTGGATTTTTTCACGCAGCTTGGCGACCTTTTCCTTGCGCAGCTCATTCTGGCGCACCTGCGCCTTGCTGATCAGTTCATTGAGCTGGTTGTGATTGAGGTTCTTGATATCGACTGCCATGCGTAGGCTCCCGGAAAGTCTTTCGATTATGTGCCTTGCTTCTCGTCATGAGAGCGGTGCGTCCTGTGCCGATCCATTCTCACCCAATTGCGGGGGCGATTGCAAAAGGAGCGGATTATCAGGAAGCCATAAGCGGTCTTGCGCGGAACGACGGCCCGTTAATGGTGCAAATGGGCGCCTACTTTCCGGCCAGTAGCGTGAACAATTCGTCCTCGGTAATGGCACGGTTGTCCGATTCACTGCGGCTGCGGTATTCCAGCGTGCCGGCAGCCAGGCCACGCTCGCTCACCACCACGCGGTGCGGAATGCCGATCAGTTCGAGGTCCGCGAACATCTGGCCCGGGCGCAGGCCACGGTCGTCCAGAAGCGTTTCGATACCGCGCTGTTCCAGTTTGCGATAAAGCGCCTCGGCCGCCGCGGTCACCTCGGGCGAGTTCTTCGGATTGATGATGCAAACGGCCACTCGCCAGGGCGCCATGGCTTCGGGCCAGATAATCCCGGCCGGGTCGTGCGATTGCTCGATCGCCGCCGCCACGATGCGGCTGACGCCGATGCCATAGCAGCCCATCACCATCACCTGGCTCTTGCCCTGGTCATCGAGCACCGTGGCGCCCAGCGCCTGGGCGTATTTGGCGCCGAGCTGGAAAATATGCCCCACTTCGATGCCGCGGGCGATATGCAGCGTGCCGTGGCCGTCGGGCGAGAGGTCGCCCTCGACGACCTGGCGGATGTCCTCGACACGGGTGATGCGCGCGTCGCGTTCCCAGTTGGCGCCGGTGTAATGGGTGCCATCGGCATTGCCGCCGCAGACGAAATCGGCGAGCACCGCCGCATCGCGGTCGACGATCACCGGAATGCCCACAGGCAGGCCGACCGGGCCGATGAAGCCCGGGCGCGCGCCGGTGGCGGCGAGAATCTCCTCCTCGGAGGCGAGCACCGATTGGTCAGGCAACTCGGGCAGCTTGCCGGCCTTGACCTCGTTGATCTCGTGGTCGCCGCGCAGGCACAGCGCGACCAGCCCATCGCGCCCGCGCACGAGCAGCGTCTTGATGCACTGCTGCGGCGATACGCCGAGAAAGGCGCTCACTTCGGCGATGGACTTCTGCGTGGGCGTGTCCACGCGCTCGAGTTCCGCATGCGGGGCAGGACGTGCGACGGCAGGCGCGAGCGCCTGGGCCTTTTCGACATTGGCCGCGTAATCGGAGCCGTCGGAAAAGGCGATCGCGTCCTCGCCCGAGTCGGCCAGTACCTGGAATTCATGGCTGGCGTTGCCGCCGATCGCGCCGGTATCGGCCTGCACCGCGCGGAACGAAAGGCCCAGCCGACTGAAAATGCGCGAGTAGGCGCGGTACATCGCTTCGTACGTTTCGCCGAGCGATTCGGCCGAGAGATGGAAGGAATAGGCGTCCTTCATAAGGAACTCGCGCGCGCGCATCACGCCGAAGCGCGGGCGAATCTCGTCGCGGAACTTGGTCTGGATCTGGTAGAAATTGAGCGGGAGCTGCTTGTAGCTTTTGAGCTCGTTGCGGGCGAAGTCGGTAATGACTTCCTCGTGGGTCGGACCGAAGCAGAATTCCTGGTCCTTGCGGTCACGGATCTTGAGCAGCTGGTCGCCGAATTTGTCCCAGCGGCCGGATTCTTCCCACAACTCCTTCGGCTGCACGGCGGGCATCAGCAATTCGATGGCGCCGGCGCGGTTCATTTCCTCGCGCACCACCTGTTCGACCTTGCGCAATACGCGCAGGCCCAGCGGCGTCCAGGTATACAGGCCCGAAGCGAGTTTGCGGATCATGCCGGCGCGCAGCATCAGCCGGTGGCTGGCGATTTCGGCGTCGGCGGGAACTTCCTTGACGGTGGCCAGGTGGAATTGGCTGAGGCGCATGGCGGGCGATCCGGATCGGCAAAGAGGCCGATTATACGGCCCCCGCCGGTCGGGATTGCCGGCGGTTACTGCGAGCAGAACTGCACGTATTGCTTTTCGGCGGTGGCGATCTGCTGCTTGCGCTGGTCGTCGTCCAGCGCGACCGGCTTGCCCTGCTGCTCCATCACCACCGGCCCCTTGCTCCTGAGCGTATCGAGGTTGGCCTTGAGCGAACTGCACAGCTTGGCGCGGTTCTCCGGCGTGTCGGCGACCGGGGCGGGTTGTTCCGGTTGGGGCTTGTCGTCGGGCTCGGCGCCGGCCGGCTTGGGCGCCGGCGGCGGCGCCTGGACCACGCCGGTAGTGGTGATGCGCTTGAAGGCGGTGCCCTGCGGAGGCGGCATCTCGGAGTAGTGCACGGTTCCCTGCGCATCGGTCCACTTGTATACCTGCGCCGCGACCGCGGGTGCGAGCAGCAGCAACACGAGGGCAAGGGGCAGGCGGCGCATGGGTTTCTCCGGCGGGTGGGCCCGGCACTAGTTAACACTCCGGCGCGCCGGACTCAAGCGCGCGGGAGCAGGCGACGGACGATGGTTTACACTCTCGCGCAGTACGTCACGGATCGTTGCATGAGCGAGAACGCGCCAGTTCGCACCCCGCGCCACCGGGGCATTTACCTGCTGCCGAACCTGTTCACCACGGCGGCGATGTTCGCAGGTTATTACGCCGTGGTGGCGAGCATCGGCGGGCGTTTCACCGAGGCGGCGGTCGCCGTTTTCGTCGCGGCGGTGCTCGACGGCATGGACGGCCGCGTGGCCCGGTTGACCGGCACGCAGAGCGAGTTCGGCGTGCAGTACGACTCGTTGTCGGACCTGGTCAGCTTCGGCCTGGCGCCCTCGCTGGTGATGTACAACTGGTCGCTGTCCTCGCTGAAGGGCTTCGGGCCGGTCTGGGGCAAGATCGGCTGGGCCGCGGCCTTCCTCTACGCCGCCTGCGCCGCGTTGCGCCTGGCGCGGTTCAACACCCAGGTCGGAGTGATCGACAAACGCTATTTCCAGGGCCTGGCCAGTCCGGCAGCGGCCGCCGTGTGCATGTCCTTCGTGTGGAGCGTGGAGAAATTCCGCGCCGAGGGCCAGGACATCAACGGTCAGGTGCTGTGTTTCGTCACGCTGGTGGTGGCCGTGGTAGTGGGGCTGCTGATGGTCAGCCGCTTCCGCTATTTCAGCTTCAAGTCGCTGCCGATGGGCGAGCGCGACCGCGTGCCGTTCCTGTGGGTGCTGGCCGGCGTGCTGGTGCTGGTGCCCTTCCTGATCGATCCGCCGCGGGTGCTGTTCGTGGTGTTCACGCTGTACCTGCTGTCCGGTCCGGTGGTCACGCTGTGGGGCCGCGCCGCGCATCGCCGGCGGATTCGCCGCGGCAGGCCGTGAGCGCCCTGCCGGCCAGCAGCGAACCCACCGCGCGCCGCGCGCGGATGCTGCGCGCGTTGGGCATCACCCCATGGGTGCGCCGTATCGGCACGGCGCCGGCCGAGCCGTCCCCGGGGCCGGCGCCAGCGGCGGCGGTCGCGCCGGCTTCCTGCGTGGTGCTGTTGCCCGAGGGTTGCGCGCCCCGCGAGCTGGACCTGCTCGGCCGCGCGCTCGCCGCCTATGGGCCGGAACTGGCGCGGGCCGGCCGCATCCTGGTGCGGGATGGGCGTCCCGCCGCCACCGTGCCGCCCGTGCGCGCCTACCTGGTGTTCGGCCAGGCACAGGCACATGCATTGGGGCGCGAGCTGCCCGCTGCGGTGATGAATCAGGCGCAGATCGTGCTCGCCGATGAGCCGCAGCAGGTGCTTGCCAGCGGCGAGGGCAAACGCCGGCTATGGACCGCGCTGCGCCAGTTGCGGCGAACGCTCGCCGCGCCGGAGGGCGTGTGATGGTGGCGGTGGCGCGCCCACGGGTGGAAGTGCGCGCCATGCGTCGCGAGGACCTGCCCGCGGTCAGCGCGCTGGAAAACGCCTCGTACGACTTCCCTTGGTCCGCCGGCATCTTCGGCGACTGCCTGAAGGCGGGGCACCCGTGCTGGGTGCTCTGCAGCGACGGCGTGGTGGCCGGCTACGGCATCCTGTCGGTGGCAGCCGGCGAGGCGCACGTGCTCAATCTCTGCATCGGTCCGGACTGGCGCGGCCAGGGCCTGGGCCGTCACCTGCTGGGCCGCCTGCTGGACGTGGCGCGCTGGAGCGGCGCCGAACGGGTGTTCCTCGAGGTGCGCCCGTCGAACCCGGTGGCGCAGCAGTTGTACGCCTCGGTCGGTTTCAAGGAGATCGGCCGGCGTCCGCGCTATTACCCGGCCAAGGGCGGGCGCGAGGACGCCATCGTAATGGCGCTGGACCCGGCCGGTTCCTGAGCCCACGCGCAAGTTGGAACATCCCCTTGTCGCCTGAGGGTGTGGTCTGCGGGATGAGGTGCCTGGACGGGCGATTCGTGGGAAAGGCTCACCAGCATCCGGCCCAAGGGCGCCCCATCCGCCTGTCGGTATCTTCCCCCGCGTTCGCGTGGGGAAGGATTCGATGAGGGGATGCGGCATCGAGTGGCCAGTAAGGCGGTGACTACCCCAGCTTGCGTGCTTGCTCCCGCAACGCCTCCAGCTGCGTGCTCCAGTCGACGATGCGCTGGCGCTCCTGCGCCACCACTTCGGCCGGCGCGTTGGCCACGAAGCTGGCATTGCCTAGCTTGCCCTCGCACTTGCGGATCTCGCCCTCGATGCGGGCGATTTCCTTCGCAAGGCGCGCCTTCTCCGCGGTGAGATCGATCAACCCCGCGAGCGGGATCAGTACGCGCAGGCTGCCGACCACCGCCGCGGCCGCCGCGGGCTCCTCGGTGCCCGCTTCGACCCATCGCGGCGTCTCGGTGCGCGCGAGGAAGGCGATCTGCGCGGCGAACTTGGCCACGCGTGTGCGATCGGCTGGCTCGCCGTCGGCCAGCAGCAGCGGGATGGTCTTGCCCGGCGCGATGTTCATCTCGGAGCGGATGCGGCGGATGCCCGAGAGCACTGCCTTGACCCACTCGATTTCGGCGCTGGCCGCCTCGTCGGCCGGGAGCCCGGCGGCCGTCGGCCATGGCTGCAGCATGATGCTCGAAGCCTGGATGCCCAGGCGTGGGGCCACCGATTGCCAGATCTCCTCGGTGATGAAGGGGATGACCGGGTGCAGGGCACGCAGCACCGTCTCCAGCACCACCAGCAGGGTATGCCGGGTGGAGGCGGCAGCGGCCGCGTCGTCGCCGTTCAAGGCGGGTTTGGACAACTCCAGGAACCAGTCGCAGTACTCGTTCCAGACGAATTCGTAGAGCGCCTGCGCCAGCAGGTCGAAGCGGTAGGTCGCGTAGTGTCCCTCGACCTCGGTCAGCGTGTGCTTCAAACGCGTGAGAATCCAGCGCTCCGCCTCCGTCGCCGGCCGCGCGTTCGCCGTTTCGCGTTCCCCGTTACCGGCTTCATCCACATTCATCAGCACGAAGCGCGCCGCGTTCCACAGCTTGTTGCAGAACGCCTTGTAGCCCTCGGCGCGCTTGATGTCGAAGTTGATCGTGCGGCTGTAGCTGGCCAGCGCCGCGAAGGTGAAGCGCAGCGCGTCGGTGCCGATCGCCGGGATGCCGGCGGGATAGTCCTTGCGGATACGCTTTTCCACCTTCTCGCGCACCTGCGGGATCAGCAGCGAGCGGGTGGATTTCTGCACCAGCGGTTCCAGGTCGATGCCGTCGATCAGATCAAGCGGGTCCAGCGTGTTGCCCTTGGACTTGGACATCTTCTGGCCTTCGGCGTCGCGCACGATGGCGTTGATGTAGACCTCGCGGAAGGGCACCTGCCTGGTGAAGTACAGGGTCGCCATCACCATGCGCGCGACCCAGAAGAAGATGATGTCGAAGCCGGTGACCAATACGGCGCTGGGCAGGAACAGCTTGTCCTGGCTCCAGTCGGCGACGATCTCGCCGCGCTCGTTCCGCACCGGCCCCTGCATCGGCCAGCCCAGCGTTGAAAAGGGCCACAGCGCGGAGGAGAACCAGGTGTCGAGCACGTCCTCGTCCTGGCGGAGCGCTCCGACGACCTCGGTGGTCGCGTGGCGGCGCGCGTCGAGCTCGTCCTCGCCGACGAAGATGTTGCCCGCCTCGTCGTACCACGCCGGGATGCGGTGGCCCCACCAGAGCTGGCGGCTGATGCACCAGTCCTGGATGTTCTCCAGCCACTGCGTGTAGGTGGTGGTCCAGTTCTCCGGCACGAAGCGGATCGCGCCCGAGCGCACCGCTTCCAGCGCCGGCTCGGTGATCGCCGTGCGCCCGCCGGGACGGCCGTCCGCCAGCACCTCGGAGGTGAGGTCGACGAACCACTGGTCGGTCAGTATCGGCTCGATCACCGCGTCCGAGCGCTGGCTGACCGGCACCTGCAGCTTGTGCGGCTTGGTCTCGACCAGCAGGCCCGCCGCTTCGAGGTCCGCCAGTACCGCCTTGCGCGCCTCGTAGCGTTCCAGGCCGCGGTACTTCGCCGGCGCGTTGTCGTTGACCTTGGCGTCGAGCGTGAAAATGTTGATCGGCTCCAGCTTGTGGCGGTGGCCGATGGCGTAGTCGTTGAAGTCGTGCGCGGGGGTGATCTTGACGCAGCCGGTGCCGAACTCGCGGTCGACATAGTCGTCGGCGATCACCGGGATCTCGCGGCCGGTGAGCGGCAGATGCAGCATCGTGCCGATCAGGTGCGCGTAGCGCTCATCCTCCGGATGCACCGCCACCGCCACGTCGCCCAGCATGGTTTCCGGGCGCGTGGTGGCGACCACCACCGAGCCCGCGCCGTCGGCGGTCATGTAGCGGATCGACCACATGTGGCCGTCGCGCTCGACGTTGTTGACTTCCAGGTCCGACACCGCCGTTCCCAGCGCCGGGTCCCAGTTCACCAGGCGGTTGCCGCGGTAGATCAGGCCGTCGCGGTACCACTGTACGAACACCTTGCGCACCGCGGCCGAGAGCCCCTCGTCCATGGTGAAGCGCTCGCGCGACCAGTCGGCGGCCACGCCCAGGCGCCGCATCTGGTTCGTGATGGTGGAGCCCGACTCTTCCTTCCACTGCCACACGCGCTCGACGAAGGGCTCGCGGCCCAGGTCGTGCCGCGATTTGCCCTCGGCGGCGAGCTGGTTCTCCACGATCTTCTGCGTGGCGATGCCGGCGTGGTCGGTGCCGACCTGCCACAGCGTCTTCATGCCGCGCATGCGCTGGTAGCGGATCAGCATGTCCATCACGGTCTGCTGGAACGCATGGCCCATGTGCAGCGTGCCGGTGACGTTCGGCGGCGGCAGCAGGATGCAGTAAGGCTCGCCCTGGCCGGTCGGCTTGAACGCGCCGCTTTCCTCCCAGCGGGCGTACCACGTCGATTCGATCTGGCCGGGCTCGAAACTCTTGTCCATCGGAGACTCGCGATGGCGCGCCGTGCGGCGCGCGCGTCATGGAAGGTAAGCCTGCGATTGTACGGGGCGGGCGTGATGGCCCCAAGCCATGGCGGCGCAGGCAGCAAAAAGGCCCCGGCTCGAGCCGGGGCCTCGGGTCGGCCGCATCGGGGCCCGATTGCCTAGGCGATGAAGGCGTCGGCCAGCGAAGGTGTCGGGATCGCCGGCGTTGCCTGCTGGCGCTCGCGCTCTTCCACCTGCATGCGGGTCAGCCGCGACACGACGAGCAGGAACAGCGCGGCGGCCACCAGGTTCAGCGCCTGCCCGCAGAGCAGCAACCATTGCTGGGTATGCAGGCCTTCGAAGGTGTGCTCCGGCCGCAGGTACTGCGTGACGAACCAGTAGCACAGGTTGCCCGCGACCCAGAAGCACCACCACGCCATCAGCAACCGCGGCGTGCCGAGTTTCTGCCAGCGCGTAGGCGCATGCGACGCCAGCCAGACCTGGGTCATCGCCCGCATCGGTCGCATCAGATTCATGACCGGCACGGCATACCAGCCCACCGCCCAGCCGGGTGAGTCGTCCAGGCCCTTGGCGCCGAGCGCGCGGACGTTGCAGGCCACCCGGTGGACCCAGCTACCGGCCCACAGATAGCAGGCCAGCATCAGTACCAGCTGCAGGCGGAACAGGTTCAATTGCAGTCGGCCGGTGCCTGCCAATTCGTCCTGAAGGCCCGTACTGATGCCCGTATCGATACCCTGCTGGAGCAACTGCAGTCCGTGGAGCATGACGGCGACGACCGCCAGCGTGAGCAGCACGAACGCGGCGAGCACGCCTCGCAAGCCGTTGCCCAGCGTGGTCGGCGACCGAAAAACGTACGGTTGCGCAACATCGTCTGCGCCCGGAATCGGCGCGCTGAAAGGATTGCTTCGCGACATGACGGCACCCCCTGCCTTTTGCCGACCGGCCATTTGCCGGCGGCCTCATCATGCGCCGCAGGTATGGACAGAGCAAGCAGGGTATGTTAAGCGGCGTTCGAGCAGCCTAGAGCAGTTCGATCCCGAACCGCCGCACCGCGAGCGCGAACAGGCCGAAACACGCCGCCGTGATCACGGCGCAAGCGAGCAGCGTGGGCCAGAAACCCAACCGGGGCAGCAGCGCCGGGAAGATCAGGAACATCGGCAAGGTCGGCAGCACGTACCAGAACGTGTACCAGGCGTGGTTGGCGATCTTCTGCTGCGGCTGGTGCTCCACCTGGAGCCAGATGAGCGCCAGCAGGGTCACCATCGGCAGGGCGCCGAGCAGGCCGCCGAGCCGGTCGCTGCGCTTGGCCACCTCGGACACCAGCACCACCACGGCAGCGGTGACCAGGTACTTGGTGACGAGCCAGGCCATCAGCGGCCTGCCCGCAAGCTGCGCCCGTGGGCGTGCACTTCGTCGACCAGCACCTTGACGTGCTCCGGCTCGACCTCCGGCGTGATGCCGTGGCCGAGGTTGAACACGTGGCCGGGATAGTTGCCGTAGCTGTCCAGCACCGCGCGCGCCTCACGGCGGATCACGTCGGGGTTGGAGCGCAGCACGGCCGGGTCGAGGTTGCCTTGCAGCGCGACCTTGCCTTCCACCGCGCGGCGGGCCTGATCCAGATCGATGGTCCAGTCCACGCCGAGCGCCGCGCAGCCGGAGTCCGCCATTTCGGCCAGGTGCAAGCCGGCGCCCTTGGAGAACAGGATCACCGGCAGTTCGCGTGCGTGCGGGTCGGCCTTCAAGGCGGCGACCACCTGGCGCATGTAGCGCAGCGAAAACTCGCGGAAGGGAGCCGGCCCGAGCAGGCCGCCCCAGGTATCGAACACCATCAGCGCTTGCGCGCCCGCGGCGGCCTGGGCCGCGAGATAGCAGGAAACCGCGCGCGCCAGCGTGTCGAGCAACCGGTGGGCGAGCGCCGGTTCGTTCCAGCACATCGCCTTGAGCGTGGCGAAATCGCGCGAGCCCCGGCCTTCGACCATGTAGCAGGCGAGCGTCCATGGACTGCCGGAGAAACCGATCAGCGGCACGCGGCCGTCGAGCTCTGTGCGGATCAGCCGCACGGCGTCCATCACGTAGCGCAGCTCGCGGTCCATGTCCGGCACGGCCAGCCGCCCGACGTCGGCGGCGTTGCGCAGGGGGCGCGCGAACTGCGGGCCTTCGCCCTGGGCGAAGGACAGCCCCAGGCCCATCGCGTCGGGGATGGTGAGGATGTCGGAGAACAGGATGGCGGCGTCGAGTTCGAAACGCTCCAGCGGCTGCAGCGTCACCTCGCAGGCGAACTCGGGGTTCTGCGCCAGGCCCATGAAGCTGCCGGCGCGCTCGCGCGTGGCGCGGTATTCGGGCAGGTAGCGGCCGGCCTGGCGCATCACCCAGATCGGCGTGGTGTCGGTCGGCTCGCGGCGCAGGGCGCGCAGGAAGCGGTCGTTTTTCAGCGGTGCGTTCATGTCGTCAGCGGCCGTGCGGGCCGTCCAGGCCCTGGGCGAACATCACGCGGAAGCCGCGCTTGAGCTGCGCGTCGCGCGCCTTCTCGAACGCCGCGATGGCGGCGTCGCGCTCGAGGAACTGCTCGCGCTTGAGCGTGGCCTTGCCGCCCTGCGTGCCGCTTTCGCGGTACAGCGTCCAGCCGCCGAGCAGGTCCTGCTCAAGCACGATCTGCACGTAGCGCGGCGCCTCGGCCGAGGCGGGCATGGTTTGCAGGTAGAGACGCATGGTGTCCGTGATGGTGCGGCAAGGGCGCCGCAGGCGCGCCATTCTAGAAGGCCGCGGCAAGGCTGGCGAGCGCACGTGTTGTCGCTGCTGCCGGGGCGTGGTCCGCCGGGGCCGGTGACGCCCGGGTTTCCGCCGGCGTGGTACGTGCAGGGCCGCGTGCGGCCGACGTGGCGGTATCGTGCTGGTGGGGCTCAGACGCTTGCTAGGAAGCCGCGGACGAGGCCTCGCGCAGCACCGCCAGCACCGGCGCCTCGTCCACGCCGTCGACGATCTCGGCGCGACCGATGCCTCGCCACAGGATCAGGCGCAGCGTGCCTGCGGTGTTCTTCTTGTCCAGCCGCATCAGGGTGAGCAACTGCTCGGGGTCGGAACCGGCCGGCATCGCGGTCGGCAAGCCGAGCCGGTCGAGCAGGCGCTGCAGGCGGACGGCGTCGGCCGATTCGCTCATGCCCAGCCGCTCGGACAGCGATGCCGCCAGCAGCATCCCGATCGCGACGGCCTCGCCGTGCAACAGGGCCGTGTAGCGGCCGGCGGTTTCCAGCGCATGGCCGAAGGTGTGGCCCAGGTTGAGCAGGGCACGCTCGCCCCGTTCGGTTTCGTCGCGGGCGACCACGCCGGCCTTGTAGCGCACCTTGCGCGCGATCGCCTCGATGACGATGGAGGTGTCGCGGGCGGCCAGCGCATCGGCATGCGCTTCGAGCCAGGCGAAGAACGCGGCGTCGCCGATCGCCGCGCCCTTGACCACTTCGGCCAGGCCCGCCCGGTATTCGCGGTCGGGCAGGGTCGCCAGGGTGTCGACGTCGGCGACCACCGCGCGCGGCTGGTGGAAGGCGCCGACCAGGTTCTTGCCTGCGGGCAGGTTGACGCCGGTCTTGCCGCCGACCGAGGAATCGACCATCGCCAGCAGCGTGGTCGGGATCTGGATGAAATCGATGCCGCGCATCCAGCAGGCCGCGGTGAAGCCCGCCAGGTCGCCGACCACGCCGCCACCCAGCGCGACCACGCAGGCATCCCGGGTGGCGCCCAGCGTGGCGAGCGCGTCCAGCGCCCGGCCGACGTTCGCGAAGCTCTTGTGCGCCTCGCCATCGTCCAGCAGGAAGCTCGACCACTGCAGTCCGTCGAGGCCCTTGGCCAGCTGCTCCAGATACAGCGGCGCCACGGTGGTATTGCTGACCACCAGCGCGTGGCGCCCGCGCAGGCGCGCCCGCCAGCGGGCACCGTCGCCGAGCAGGCCATGGCCGATCCACACGGGATAGCGGCGTGCGCCGAGCGCGACTTCGATCGTCCGGACGTCCGTTTCGTTCATGCGGTTCACGCGGCCTGCTGCCGTTGCCAATGCTGGTCGAGCAGCGCCAGGCAGCGTTCGCTCGCCGTCGCTACCCCTTCGTGTTCGCCGGGCATGCGCAGGTCGGCGATTGCGCGGTAGAGCGGTGCGCGCATCTGCGCCATCGCCTCGAGCTTGCCGCGCCGGTCCTCGCCCGCGAGCAAGGGGCGCTTGGTGTCGCGCGCCAGGCGTTCGAGCTGCTGCTCCACGGTGGTGTCCAGCCACAGCACGAAGCCGCGCTCGGCCAGGTGCCGGCAGTTGGCCGGATCGAGCACGGCGCCGGCGCCGGTGGCCAGCAGCACGCCCGTGCGCGCGGTGATCTCATCGAGCAACGCCGTTTCGCGCTGGCGGAAACCCGCCTCGCCCTCGATCTCGAACACGCAACGCACGTCCACGCCGCAATGCCGCTCGATCTCCTGGTCCAGATCCAGGAACGGCAGGCCATAATGCGCGGCGAGGCGTCGGCCGATCGACGTCTTGCCGGCACCGGTCGGACCGACCAGGAACAGGTTGCACGAGGGGTTCATGCGCGCATGCTAGCAACCACGGGCGAACGCGTCTTGCTGGCCGGTTGCGGCGACGTGGGACTGCGCGTGGCGCGCCAACTGCGTGCGCAGGGGCACGAGGTGTTCGCGCTGCGTCGGCGCCCGCCGGCAGAGCGTGGTGACGGCATCGGTTGGCTTGCCGGCGACCTGACCTCGCCCGCGACATGTCGCAGCCTGCCCGCAGGCATGACCCGGGTGGCCTACCTGCCGGCGCCCGATGCGCGCGACCGGGCCACCTATGAGGCCGTCTTCCTCGGTGGCCTGCGCGCCATGTTTGCGGCGCTGGACCGATCAGCCCTGCGGCGCGTGCTGTTCGTCTCCTCCAGCGCGGTCTACGGCGACCATGCCGGCGAATGGGTGGATGAGGACACGCCGGCCCGGCCGCCCGGCTTCAACGGTGCCGTGTTGCTCGAAGCGGAGCGTTGGCTCGAGGCCCAGCCGGTGGCTTCCACGGTGGTGCGGCTGGCCGGCCTGTACGGGCCGGGACGGTTGCAACTGCTCGATCGGCTGCGTGCGGGCACGGTGGCCGTGCCGCGTGGGCGGGTTCATTGGGCCAACCGCATCCACGTCGACGATGCCGCGGCGGCGATCGCCCATCTGCTCCTGTTGCCCGATGCCGCCCCGCTTTACCTGGGCGCCGACGACACGCCGCTGCCGCTCGATGTGCTGTACGACCATCTGGCCGGACTGGCCGGCGCGCCGCGTCCACCGGCAGGGCCTGCGCCCGCTGGCATCGGCAGCAAGCGGCTCTGCAATGCACGCCTGCGCGCGAGCGGGTTCGTGCCGCGCTGGCCGGACGCGCGCTCGGGTTACGCGGCATTGCTGGGCGGGTAGCCGCTTGCCTCTCTCCCGCCGGGGGAGAGCGGCGGGGCGAGGGCGGGACCGCGGGAAAGGCGCCGCTCGTACATCGCTCTTGCGCCGTCTCGTGGCGAGAGCGGCGCTTCACCGAATTCCCTCGCTAAGGGAGAGGCGTCAGGCGTGGGCCATGCCAGTGACGTGGCGGTTGTCGTCGTACTCGACCACGCTGTCGGCCAACGCGGGCAGGGTGGCCAGTGCATGCCGGCTCAGACGTTCGAAGTGGGCCAGGAAGCGCACCATCGCTTCGGCGTCCATCGCCAGCGGCGCGTGTCGTGCGAGCAGGGCTTCCTCCTCCTCGCCGCGCCAGCGGCGCACCACATCCCAGTTCGGCGCCTGCAGCACGATCAGCGCATCGAGCTTGCGCCACAGCGGCTGATACGCGCGCAGCTGCTTGTTGACCCAGTGGCGCCAGCGGCAATCCGGGTCTTCCTCTCGTTCGAGCCGGTTCACCGGCGTCTCCAGCGCCGCCTGCAGCTGCGGGCGCAGCCCGAGTGCCCAGCCTTCGAGGATCACCAGCTTCGGCGGACGGCTCACCTTCGGCCAGCGCGAGGGCGGCACGCGGGTGTCACGGCCCTTGTCGAAGCGCGGCCAGGTCACCGGCAGCTTTTCCGACGCCTGCGGCAGGGCCGCCAGCACCGAGAGCAGCAGCTCGATCTCGTGGGTGCCCGGCACGCCGCGCGTGCGCAGCAGCGGATGCACCTCGCGCGCCAGCGCCTCGCGCTCGCTGCGCGGGTAGTAAAAGTCGTCCAGCGTGAGCACGTCGGTGGGCCAGCCGCGTGACTCGGCGTCCGCTTTCATCACCCGCGCCAGCGTGCTCTTGCCGCTGCCCTGCAGGCCGGACAGGCCCAGGATGTAGGGGCGGCGTGAACGCGCGATGCGCCCGGCGTAGTGGTCCAGCAGATAGCCGGCGAGGGCGACGTTCTGCGTGCTAGCATCGATGGTCATCCGCGCATGATGGCGCGGCGCCGCCACGATGCAAGAGTCATGCTCAAACGCGAGATCCTGGATACCTTCCTCGGGCTGCTGGACGAGGCCATCGACGGCGGCGATCCCGAACCCACGGCGATGAACCTGGCTACCGCCGACGCGGCCGGCAGGGTGAGCTCCCGCATCGTGCTTCTCAAAGGGGCCGACGAGCGCGGCTTCCGCTTCTACACCAACTACGAAAGCGACAAGGGCGTGCAGCTGGAAGCCCACCCGCAGGTGGCGCTCAATTTCCACTGGAAGCACTTGCGCGAAGGCGTGCAGGTGCGCGTGGAGGGCGTGGCGCGCAAGCTGCTGGCGGAGGAGTCGGACGCCTACTTCGCCAGTCGCGCCCGCGGCAGCCAGATCGGCGCGTGGGCCTCGCTGCAGTCGCAGACCTTGCCCGACCGGGAAACCTTCGAGCAACGCATGGCGCGGTGCGAGAAGGAGTTCGAGGGCCGCGACGTGCCGCGCCCGCCGCACTGGGGCGGCTTCGTGGTGGAGCCGGACATGGTCGAGTTCTGGTACGGCGCGCAGTTCCGTTTGCACGACCGCGTGCGCTGGAGCCGCCACGGCCAGACCTGGACCAGCCGGCTGCTCTATCCATGACCCACGCGCAGCCCGCGCCGCACGTCGCCCAGGGCGGCTTCGTCGTGCACACGCGCGGGCGCGGTTTCAGCGACGTCACCGGCAAGGTCGCCGACGCGGTCGCCACCAGCCACGTGCAGACCGGCATCGCCCACGTCTTCACCCAGCACACCAGCTGCTCGCTGCTGATCTGCGAGAATGCCGACCCCACCGTGCGCACCGACCTCGAGCGCTGGTTCGCGCGCGCCGTGCCCGACGGCGACCGGATGTTCGAGCACGACGCCGAAGGCCCGGACGACATGCCCGCCCACGTGCGCTCGATCCTCGCCGGCGTCAGCCTCACCGTGCCGGTGCACGGCGGCAGGCCGCAGCTGGGCACCTGGCAGGGCATCTACCTGTGGGAGCACCGCCACGACCCGCACCAGCGCAAGGTCACGGTGAGCGTGTTGGGACGCTGATGGGCGGTTTCCCGCAACGCATCGTCTGCCTCACCGAGGAGCCGACCGAAGTGCTCTACGCGCTGGGCGAGGAGCATCGCATCGTCGGCATTTCCGGGTTCACCGTGCGCCCGGCCCGCGCGCGCCGGGAGAAACCCAAGGTCTCTGCGTTCACCAGCGCGAAGATCGGCGAGATCCTCAAGCTCGAGCCCGACCTGGCGATCGGCTTTTCCGACATCCAGGCCGACATCGCGCGGGAGCTGATCAAGGCAGGGGTGGAAGTGTGGATCAGCAACCACCGCAGCGTGGAAGGCATCCTCGCCTACGTTCGGCGACTGGGTGCGATGGTGGGCTCGGGCGACAAGGCCGAGGCTTATGCGCAGCGCGCGGAAGCGCATATCGCGCAGATACGGACAGCGGCGGCGCGCCTGCCGCGACGGCCGAAGGTCTACTTCGAGGAATGGGACGAGCCGATCATCACCGGCATCCGCTGGGTGGCCGAGCTGATCGGCATCGCCGGTGGCGAGGATGCGTTCCCGGAACTCGCGCGCGAGCCGCTGGCCAGACAGCGCATCCTGGCCGATGGCGGCGAAGTGGTGCGCCGCGCGCCGGACATCATCCTGGGCTCGTGGTGCGGCAAGCGCTTCCGTCCGGAAAAGGTGGCGGCACGGCCGGGTTGGGCGGCGATCCCCGCGGTGCGCGACGGCGAGCTGCACGAGGTCAAATCGCCGATCATCCTGCAGCCGGGGCCGGCGGCGCTGTTCGACGGGCTGGCCGAACTGCACCGGATCATCTGCGCCTGGGCCTCGCGGCGCTAGATCAGAAGCCGCGGGCGAGCTGGCTGCCCCAGTCGAACAGCGGCGCCGCGACCAGGATGCGCGCGAGCAGCAGCACGATCATCACCACGGCCGGCGAGAAATCCAGCATGCCCACCACCAGCTTGCCGCGCAGCGGACGCAGCAGCGGGTCGACGATCGCCTCGACCAGCTGCAGTACCGGGTGGTAGGGGCTGACCTGGAACATGCTCAGCAGCGACCAGCCGAACACCAGCACCAGGTAGAACAGCAGCACGAAGTCGAGCAGGTCGGCCAGCGCCAGCACCAGCAGGCCGCCCACGTGCGGCAAGGCGCCGATCAGCGCGAACAGCACCAGCCGCTTGAGCAGCATCACCAGGTAGCACACCAGCAGCGCGGCCAGGTTGATGCGCCGCCAGTTCGGCAGCACGCGGCGGATCGGCGCCAGCAGCGGATTGGTGTAGCGGTAGACGAACTGGCTGACCGGGTTGCGGAAGTCGGCCCGTCCGGCCTCGGCCAGCAGGCGCAACACGAACAACGTGGCCAGCGCGTCGAAGGCGATCTCCACGAGCAGCGAAAACGCATTGAGCAGGTAGGTCACGGGCGGGACTCCTTGGCGTCCAGTTCGGCGGCCAGCTCGGCGCCGCGGCGGGTGGCTGCGGCGAGGGCGCGCGCGGCCACGCGCGCCAGGCCGTCGGCGGCGAAGCTTTCCAGCGCCGCCTGCGTGGTGCCGTTGGGAGAGGTCACGCGCCGGCGCAACTCGCCGGCCGCTTCGCCGCTCTCGGCCAGCATGCGGCCGGCGCCCAGGCAGGTTTGCGCGGCCAGCGCGCGGGCCGTGTCGCGCGGCATGCCCTGGGCCACGGCAGCGTCCTCCAGCGCCTCCACCAGCGCGAAGAAATAGGCCGGGCCGGAGCCGGACAGCGCGGTGACCGTATCCATCTGCGCTTCGTCGTCGATCCAGCGGGTCAGGCCCACCGCATCCAGGATGTGCTGCGCCTGCGCCTTCTGCGGCGGGCTGACCCGCGCGTTGGCGCACAGCCCGGTGGCGCCTGCGCCGATCAGCGCGGGGGTGTTGGGCATGCAGCGCACGATCGGCAGCGCGCCGAACCAGCGTTCCAGCTGGTCCAGCCGCACGCCGGCGGCGATCGAGACCAGCAGCGGCCGCTGGCGTTGCAGCACGTCGCGCAGCTCGGCCTGGAGCGCCGGCATGACCTGCGGCTTGACCGCCAGCAGCAGCACCTCGGCGCCCTCGGCGGCGAGCCGGTTCTCGGCGAAGGTGACCACGCCGAATTCGCGCCCGAGCGCATCGCGCGCCTGCGCCTGCGGCTCGGCCACGCGGATGGAAGAGGCCGCGGCGCCGGTCTTGAGCAGGCCGCCGATCAGGCTGCGCGCCATGTTGCCGCCGCCGATGAAGGCAAGTCGTGTCATGCCGGTCCTTAGAGGTTGCTTCAGGCCGCTACATTAACCCGAAGCGGCTGTCCGGCGGATGGCGTCCGGGCTTCGATGGGATGGCGCCGTCGCATCCGGGAGGCGGTCGCAGTTTCCGCAGGAAGATGCCGCAACCTACTGGCCCCACAGCCATTGGCGCGAGTAGTATCGGCCGCAAGCAAGGGGGATGTGGAATGGCCGGCTCCATGGCGACGGTGGGTGCGCGCAGGCGCACGGCCGGGCGGTCCCCTGCGCAATGCCGCTTTTCATCCAGATGAACGCTCAAGGGGAACCCGATGGACATCGCCGAACTGCTGGCCTTCTCGGTGAAGAACAAAGCCTCGGACTTGCATCTTTCCGCCGGCCTGCCGCCGATGATCCGCGTGGACGGCGACGTGCGCCGCATCAATATCCCAGCGCTGGAGCACAAGCAGGTCCACTCGCTTATCTACGACATCATGTCGGACAAGCAGCGGCGCGACTACGAGGAATTCTACGAGACCGACTTCTCCTTCGAGATTCCGGGCCTGGCGCGTTTCCGCGTCAACGCGTTCAACCAGAACCGCGGCGCCGGCGCCGTGTTCCGCACGATTCCTTCCGAAGTGCTGACGCTGGAAGACCTGGGTGCGCCGCGCATCTTCAAGGAACTGATCGAGCAGCCGCAGGGCCTGATCCTGGTCACCGGGCCGACCGGCTCGGGCAAGTCGACCACGCTGGCGGCCATGGTCGACCACATCAACAAGAATGAATACGGGCACATGCTCACGGTCGAGGATCCGATCGAGTTCGTGCACACCTCGCAGAAGTGCCTGGTCAACCAGCGCGAGGTGCACCGCGACACGCATGGGTTCAACGAGGCGCTGCGCTCGGCGCTGCGCGAGGACCCGGACTACATCCTGGTCGGCGAGCTGCGCGACCTGGAGACCATCCGCCTGGCGCTGACCGCCGCCGAAACCGGGCACCTGGTGTTCGGCACGCTGCACACCAGTTCGGCCGCCAAGACGATCGACCGCATCATCGACGTGTTCCCCGCCGGCGAAAAACCGATGGTCCGCTCGATGCTGTCCGAGTCGCTGCGTGCGGTGATCTCGCAGACGCTGCTGAAGAAGGTCGGCGGCGGGCGCATCGCGGCGCACGAGATCATGGTCGGCATCCCCGCCATCCGCAACCTGATCCGCGAGGACAAGGTCGCGCAGATGTATTCCTCGATCCAGACCGGCCAGCAGTTCGGCATGCAGACGCTGGACCAGAACCTGCAGGACCTGGTCAAGCGCGGCGTCGTCGCGCGGCAGGAGGCGATCGGCTATGCCAAGAACAAGGATATTTTCAAGTGAGGCGGGGAACGGGGAATGGGGAACGGGGAACGTGCGGCGCACGGCACCCCGCAAGCTTGGGCTCTGTTCCGGCGTTTGATCCGGGCCCGGCCTGCAAGCACGCCTCGTTCCTCACGTTCCCCGTTCCCTGTTCCCCGTTCCCCGCCCCGGGAGGAACCACGCCATGAGCGACTTCGACTTCACCTCCTTCCTCAAGCTGATGGTGCACAAGAAGGCGTCGGACCTGTTCGTCACCGCCGGCGTGGCGCCGTCGATGAAGCTGCAGGGTCGCATCGTGCCGATCACGCAGAGCCCGCTGTCGATGCAGCAGGCGCGCGACATGGTGCTCAACGTGATGACGCCCTCGCAGCGCGAGGAGTTCGAGAAGACCCACGAGTGCCAGTTCGCGATCTCCGCGCAGGGCGTGGGCCGCTTCCGCGTCTCGTGCTTCTACCAGCGCAACTGCGTGGGCATGGTGCTGCGACGGATCGAATCGAAGATTCCCACCTTCGAGGAGCTCACGCTGCCGCCGGTGCTCAAGTCGCTGTCGATGACCAAGCGCGGCATCATCATCTTCGTCGGCGCCACCGGCTCGGGTAAGTCCACTTCGCTGGCGGCGATGGTGGGCTACCGCAATCAGAACTCCACCGGCCACATCATCACCATCGAGGACCCGATCGAGTACGTGCACAAGCACGAGGGCTGCATCATCACCCAGCGCGAGATCGGCATCGACACCGACAACTGGGAGAACGCGCTGAAGAACACCCTGCGCCAGGCGCCCGACGTGATCCTCATCGGCGAAGTGCGCACCCGCGAAACGATGGAGTACGCGATCAACTTCTCCGAAACCGGCCACTTGTGCCTGTGCACGCTGCACGCCAACAACGCCAACCAGGCGATCGACCGCATCCTGCATTTCTTCCCCGAGGATCGGCGCCAGCAGCTGTTCATGGACTTGTCGCTCAACCTCAAGGGCATCGTGGCGCAGCAGTTGATCCCCACGCCCGACGGCAAGGCGCGCCGGGTGGCGGTGGAAGTCCTGCTGGGCACGCCGCTGGTGCAGGACTACATCCGCCAGGGCGAGATCCACAAGATCAAGGACGTGATGAAGGAATCGACCAACTTGGGGATGCGCACCTTCGACCAGAGCCTGGTCGAGCTCTACCACGCCGGCGAGATCAGCTACGAGGACGCGCTGCGCCACGCCGACAGCTCCAACGAGGTGCGCCTGCGCATCAAGCTGGCCCAGGGCGGCGATGCGCATACCCTGTCGCAGGGCCTGGAAGGCGTGGAACTCGAAGATACCCGCGACAACAGCCAGTTCGGCGGCGGCATGCTTCGCCGTTGACCCTTCTCCGGGCCGATATGCGGCTTATGTCGGCCGGCGGGGAAACAAAAAGGAGCCTGCGGGCTCCTTTTTGTTTCCGGGCGAACCGGGTGGATTACATGCCCGAGGTCGAACTGGATGCCGGTTCGGTCGTCGTGGTCGTGGTGGTGGTGCTCTTGGTCTTGGGTTCCACGGTCAGGCCGGTGGCGTCCACGCTCTTGACGCCCTTGACCTTGCGGGCCACGTGCACCGCACGGCTCTTCTCCTTGTTGCTGCCCACGGTGCCGGTCAGGCGAACCACGCCGTCGGTGGTGTCCACCGAGATATCGGTCGCGTGGAGGTGCTTGGTCGTAGCGAATTCGGATTTGACCTTGGTGGTGATCCAGGCGTCATCGACCTTGCCCGGCACGGTCTGGTTGTTCGATTGCATGCTGCCGCTGGACTGGGCGCCGGCATCCTGTGCGAGGGCCTGTGCGACCGGGACGGCGGCCAGCGCAGCGGTCAGGCCTGCGGCAACGAGGGCTCGATGGAACGCGGAATGGGTACGCATGGGACTCTCCTTAGGGTTGGCGATCAAGACAGCCGATGCGTGCCGCATCGACCGATTCATGGCAACAGGGCGCCTGTGAACACGGTGTGCGCTGGCCGCCTGGTGTTCAGTGGCAATTACCGTTGTGAACGCCGCGCTTAAGGGAAGGTTCGCTGCCCGCGAAAGACGGGTGATCGGGGCGTAGTCGGGCAAAAAAAGAAGGCGCCGCGAGGGCGCCTTCTGAACGTGAGGAAACGTCCCGTCTGGACTATTTCAGTGTCGTCTGGCTGTTGACCACCAGGCCCTGGCTGTCGACGTGGATTTCGGCGTCGATGGACTCGACGCGCGACGCCTGCGCGCGCATGGCATCGAACTGGGCCTTGGTGCGGGCTTCATTGGCCGCCTTTTCGGCCTGGTCGTCGGGACTGCCTGCTTCATCCTTGCCAAGCGCCACGGCGGCGGCACCCAGGCTGTCGGCCTTCTGCTGCATCAGGGTGACCCAGTCCAGGTACATCTGACCGCTCAGGTGCATGCGAAGCATCTGGCCGGCATTGCCTATGGGCGCCTTGAGCGCATCCGCCAGCTTGGCGTCCTCGCCCGCACCGACGCCCAGGCCGAGGCTCTTGGTGCCCATCGCCATCCAGGCCGGCTGGTTGAACATGCCGCTGAGCGTGGGCGGCAGCGCCACGGGCTTGCCGTCGTCGGCGAGCTTCACCTGGGCCAGTGCCGGGGTCATCATCTGCCCCATGGCCAGCAGGCCTGCGGGATTGCCGGTGCCCAGCACCAGCCGCCCGGTGAACTGCGGCATCGCATTGCCCGCCGCCGGCGTGAAGCTGTCCAGCGAGAGCGCCACGCCGAGCAGGTCGCCGAACGGTGGGATGGCCGCCTTTTGCATGCTCGGACCGAGCTTGGCAAAGCTGTCGTTGAGGTCGGCCAGCGCAGGGCAGGTGAAGGGCTTGGCCGTGACCGCGTCGGCCTGCGCGGTCCAGAACGTGCGCAGCTGCGCCACCGGAAGGCCCAGGAAGAACTCGAACGGCGAGCCGGGCTGGCTGGAGCCCAGTCCCGGCAGGTCGACCTTCAGTCCGTCGAAGGCCTGGGTGATGTCACTGGCCAGCGACACGTTCCAGCGCATGTCCTGATGCCTGGCTTCCAGGCGGGTGTAGCCGAAGCTCAGCTCCGGCACGCGGCTGGCGATGCGCACGGCATCGGCCTGGCAACCGGGCGGGATCTGCAACTGGTTGGCCACCGGCTCGCCGGTCTTGGCCGATTCGGCTTGCGCGCGTGCCTTGAACAAGGCGCCGAACAGCGGGTCCTTGCCGCTGGCGGCGAGCGGCAAGGCGCGGCCGAGGTCCAGTTCGCCGACGGCCCACTTCTGGTAGCCCCGGTCCTTGGCGAGTTTCTCCAGGCGGCCGTCGTCCTGCAGGTTGCGGGCCGGACGGTCCAGGCCCAATGCCTGGCGCAGCAAGGGTTGGGGGGCATCGGCCGGCAGGATCGCGGCGACCGCCTGCTTGCCGACCACGGCCAGGATCAACTGCGTGCCGGTCGCGGGCAAGAGGTGGCGCCTGTAGCTCTGCTTGTCCACGCTGGCGACATCGAGCTTCTTGCCGTAGGCGGCCTCGAGCCTGCCGACGAAAGCCTCGAAGGCGCCCGCATCGCTGAGCTGAAAGCGCAGCACCGGCGCCAGGCCCAGGCCGTAGAGCGCCGAACGGCCTTTCAGGTCCAGCCCGGCGTTCTGCGCGAAGCCCTCGATGGTCTTGCCGTCCAGTTCCTTGGCGAAGGCGCGGATCAGGTTGGCGGTGTCCGGGTCCTTGGCGGCCATGCTATCGGCGCTGGCGCGCAACTGGACCAGTTCGGCCGGCAGCTGTGCGTTGGCCTGGGCAAGCAGGGCGCTGCGCGTGCCATCGTCCAGCACGTCGAGATTGGCGACCGCGTAGGGGGTGTCGGCCGGGGCGAAGGCCAGCGGCGCGTCCTTGTCCTTGTGTCCGCAAGCCGCCAGCAGCACGCCGGCAAGGGCCAGCGCGAGAGTGCGCGTCGTCGATCGCATGATTTCGGTTCCCTGAAATGGAATGAGGCGCGCGCATTATGCCGCGCCGGCAACCCGGGCGCGTGCCCCTCGTTCGCAATGCTTCCGGGTCCCGATCCGGCAGGAAAATCTGGCCGGCTGCGCCGGCGGGCGTCAGCGGCCGAGCAGCTCGCCCAACACCGCCATGCGCACGAACACGCCGTTGCCGACCTGTTCCAGGATCTTCGATTGCGCGCCGTCGGCGACGTCCGAGGCGATCTCCACCCCGCGGTTGATCGGGCCTGGGTGCATCACCAGGCAACCCCTGGCGGCACGCGCCAGGCGGCCGGTGTCCAGGCCGTAGCGGGCGAAATAGGCCGCCTCGTCGGGGAGCTCCGTGGCGCTCATGCGCTCCTTCTGCAGGCGCAGCATGATCGCCACGTCGGCGCCCTCGATCGCTGCGTCGAAGTCCTCGACGAACACGCAGCGCGGAAACTCCTCCTGCGTGGGCATCAGCGGCGCCGGTCCGCACAGGCGGATCTCGCGCACGCCCATGGCGGTGAGCGCGTGCACGTCCGAGCGGGCCACGCGCGAGTGCTTGATGTCGCCACAGATCACGACCGCCAGGTTCTCGAAATCCGGGCGGTGCTCGCGGATCGTCATCACGTCGAGCAGGCCCTGGGTGGGGTGGGCGCGGTTGCCGTCGCCGGCGTTGATCACCGACACGCCGCTCATGGCATGGCGAACCAGCTCCTCCGGCGTGCCCGACACCTTGTGGCGCACCACGATCGCGTCCAGGTGCATCGCTTCGAGCGTGTGCAGGGTGTCGAACAGCTCCTCGCCCTTGGCGGTGGAGGAAAATCCGATGTCGAAGTTGATCACGTCCGCGCCCAGCCGGCGCGCCGCCAGCTCGAAGGAGGTGCGCGTGCGCGTGGAGGGCTCGAAGAACAGGTTGAGCACGGTACGCCCGCGGAGCAGGTCCAGCTTGCGGGTGCCGTGCGCGCAGGCGTCGCGCATGGACAGGGCACGATCGAGCAGGCGTTCGATGCACGCGCGCGGCAGGTTTTCCAGCGTGGTCAGGTGGCGCAGGCGGGAGCTCATGGCGGGCGGTTCGAAGGAGCGGGAAGGAATGAACATGCGGTGGCCTGGATTAGTCGGAAACGGAGACGGCGAGCCAGCGTTCCAGGATCACGGCCGCGGCCTGGGCGTCGATCGCCGCGGCATCGCGCCGGCGTCGGGTGCCCGCGGCGCGCGCCTCGGCGAATCGCTGGGCGGCTTCCTGTGAACTGTACTGCTCGTCGACGAGCGCGACCGGAGCTCGGTAGCGCTGGCGCAGATGCTCGGCAAAGCGGCGGGCGAGGCGGGTGGCGGGTTGTTCGGTGCCGTCGAGGGCCAGCGGCAGGCCGACCACCAGGGTATCGGGCAGCCACTGCCGGTTGAGGTCGTCGAGCTTGGCCCAGTCCGGCCCGCCCTCGTGCACCGGCACCACGGCGAGTGCGCGGGCGCTGGCGGTGACCCGGTTGCCGACGGCGACGCCGATGAGCCGGCTGCCGACATCGAAACCGAGCACGCAACTCATGCGTGCCCGCCTTCGTTCGCCGTGGGCCGTCGTGCGCTCACGCGTGGCCCGCGTAGCCCGGCAACTGCAGCGGATCGACGCCGACCAGGCCGGCGGCCGCGCTCCAGCGCTCCTCCAGCGGGGTGTGGAACAACACCCGCTCGTTGGCTTCGGCGGTGAGCCAGCTGTTGTCCTTCAGCTCCTGCTCCAGCTGGCCGGCGCTCCAGCCGGCATAACCCAGCGCCATCAACGCGTCGTGCGGTCCCTCGCCGGCGGCCATCGCGACCAGGATGTCGCGCGAGGTGGTGACCGACCAATCGGCGTTGATGCGGTAGCTCGACTCCCAGTGCCCATGTTCGCGGTGCAGCACGAAGCCGCGCTCCTGCTGCACCGGGCCGCCGATCAGCACCGGCCGGTCGGCCAGTTCCTGGTCGGAGCAGTCGAGCTTGAGCTGCGCCAGCACGTCGCCGAGCCGGTATTCGGAAAGCCGGTTGACCAGCAACCCGACCGCGCCGTCCTCGTCGTGCTGGCACAGGAACGCCACGCTGCGCGAGAACGGCGGTTCGGCCAGGCTCGGCATGGCGATGAGGAAATGTCCGGCAAGGGTCGGCGTGTTGGGGACGGCGCTCATGCGGCCATTGTATGCGACGGGCGGACGTGCGTTGTAGCGCGGCCCGTGTGAAGCGGCCGCAATGCGCGGAGCACCGTGCAGTGGCATCCCGCCTATTTGTTGCGCAGCACGTTGCCGGGCAGGAACTGCCAGGTGCGGGTTATGTAGAGCTCGTCCACGCGCTGGTCCCTGGGGATCGGCGGGAACGGCGCGGCCAGCCTGACGATGCGCTCGGCGGCCTTGTCCAGCAGCGGCTCGCCCGAGCTGTGGATCACGTCGATGGCCTTGACGCTGCCGTCGCGATCGAGCGTGACGGTCAGCTCCAGTTCGCCGTGCAGGTTGCGCCGGCGCGCTTCTTCGGGATAGTTGAGGTTGCCCACGCGCTCGACGCGGTCGACCCAGCCGCGCATGTAGGCCGCGTAGACGTATTCCTTGGTATTGGCGGAAATGAACTTCTTCTTCGGCCGCTTGGCGTAGGCCTCGGTGCGGTTGCGCACCTCCGCGGCGAGCTGGGCCATTTCCTGGCGCCGGCGCTGTTCATCGGCGGTAGGCGCTTCGCGGGTTTCCCGCGCGGTGCGCGCGCTGTCGCTGTCGACGCTGAAATCGCTGCGCCCGCTGGTGGTGATGCGGCGCGCCGGCGTGGCCTCCTCCGGGCGTGGAACCGTGGCCTCGACCGGTTGCGGCGCGGTGCCGGGCGTCGGCCTGGGCAGCGCGCCGGACACCGGTTGCGAGGGCCGCGCGGCATGCTCGTCTTGGCCGCCACCCTGGTTGTTCGCCTGGGCCAGGAAGTCGGCCTTGTCCGGGGCTTCCCGGTTGGCGACGTCGACCAGCGTCACGTCCAGCGTCGGCAGGCCGGGCTTGGGCTTGACGTAGTGGAAGGTCAGGCCCAACACCAGCACGCCGTGCAGCAACAGCGAGAACAGCAAGGTCGCCCCGAGCATGTCAGGGGTTGCGGGGCGCGGGGGTGTGGAGCTCACGCGGGAGGGTTCTCGATCGCATCGAACAGCTGGCCGCTGATATTAAGCCCGAACTGCGCGTCCAGTTCGCGCGCACAGGTCGGCGATGTGACGTTGATCTCGGTGAGGTAGTCGCCGATCACGTCCAGCCCGACGAAGCGCAGCCCGCGCCGCCGCAGTTCGGGCGCCACCTGGGCCGCGATCCAGCGGTCGCGCTCGGACAACGGCACGCCGACGCCGCGCCCGCCGGCGGCCAGATTGCCGCGGAACTCGTCGCCCTGCGGGATGCGCGCCAGCGCATAGGGTACGGGCTCGCCGTCGATCAGCAGGATGCGCTTGTCGCCGGCGCTGATCGCGGGGATGAATTTCTGTGCGATCGCGAAATGCCGGCCTTCGCCGTGCATGCCCCCGGCTAGCAGCGTCTCCAGCATGGAATTGAGGTTGCTGTCGCCCGCCTTGATGCGGAAGATGCCGCGCCCGCCCATGCCGTCGAGGGGCTTGAGTACGGCCTCCCCATGCTCGGCGACGAAGCGGCGCAGTTCGGCGGCATCGCGCGACATCAGGGTTGGCGCGATGCACTGGGGAAAGTCCAGGGCGAACACCTTCTCGTTGCAATCGCGCAGCGCCTGCGGCCGATTGATCACCTGCGTGCCACCGCGCTCCGCCGCGTCCAGCACCATGGTGTCGTAGATGAACTGAGCGTCGACCGGCGGGTCCTTGCGCATCAGCACCACGTCCAGTTCGCGCAGGTCGCGCCACTGGCGCTGGCCCAGTTCGTACCAGCCGGACGGGTCGTCACGTACCGACAGCTTGGCCAGGCGGGCGAAGGGCGCGCCATCGCGAAGCGCCAGGTCGCCCTGCTCCATGTAGTGCAGCGCATGGCCGCGGCGCTGCGCTTCCAGCAGCATGGCGAAGGTGGTGTCCTTGGCGATCTTGATGGCGCCGATGGGATCCATCAGCACGGCGACCGAAAGCGGCATGAAAAATGCTCCATGGCGGGAGGGCATGCGAACGGGGCATGCGCGGGGATGTGGATGGTCGCCGAGCGGGGCGCGCAGCGGCAAGTTCTGACGCGCTCGCTCAAGAACTGACGCGTTTGCCGATACCAGCACAAGACCGGCGCTAAGGCATTCAATTTGCTTGACGCCGCTCAAGTCAGGCGGTAAACAGCAACGCATTGAGTGCGTTGCCGGCAATCGGGACGCAACCACATTAACAAGTTGCGGTTTCTATACATGCACCACGGCGAGCGTTCGCCTCGTCCGGGTGCCTTACCTGAGCCTTGGACAGGCAGCAGGGGGGTTGAGTGAACTTGAACACTAGCGACAACGGCTTGTCCGGTCTTAAGGTCATGGTGATCGATGACTCCAAGACCATCCGCCGCACGGCCGAAACCTTGCTCAAGAAGGAAGGTTGCGACGTGCTCACCGCCGTCGACGGCTTCGAGGCGCTGGCGAAGATCTCCGACCAGAAGCCGGCCATCATCTTCGTCGACATCATGATGCCGCGGCTGGACGGCTACCAGACCTGCGCACTGATCAAGAACAACCCGCAGTTCCGCGCCACCCCGGTGATCATGCTGAGCTCGAAGGACGGCCTGTTCGACAAGGCCCGCGGCCGTATCGTCGGCGCGGAGCAGTACCTGACCAAGCCGTTCACCCGCGACGAACTGCTCGGTGCCATCCATCGTCACGTCAGCACGGTCTGAAAAGCCACTGACTGCAGCGTCTTATAGGGGAGACCTGTGGCAAAGATTCTCATCATCGACGACTCGCCGACCGACGTGCGCGTGTTCACCACGCTGCTGGAGAAGGCCGGTTACCAGGTCGCCGCCGTCAGCACCGCCGAGGAAGGCATCGAGCGCGTCCGCGCCGAGCTGCCCGATCTGGTGATCATGGACGTCATCATGCCCGGCATGAACGGCTTCCAGGCCACCCGCACGCTCACCCGCGATCCGGCCACCTCGGCCGTGCCGATCGTGATGATCACCACCAAGTCGATGGAAACCGATCGCGTCTGGGGCTTGCGCCAGGGCGCGCGCGCGTTCATCACCAAGCCGGTCAACGAGAAGGAACTGCTGACCTGCATCAACGACCTGTTGCCGAGCGCGGCATGAACGAGAGCGCCAACCTCACGCCGTTCGAGATCCTGGCCCGCTACGAACGCCTGTCGCTGGCGCACGCGCTGGACCTGCAGGACAAGATGGAGGCGCCCGGCCTGTGGCGCGGTATCGGCTACCGGGTGGGCTCGCGGCTGTTCGTCAGCGGCATCGACGAGATCAACGAGCTGCTGGCCGTGCCGGTGATGACCCCCGTGCCGCTCACTCAGCCCTGGTTGCTGGGCGTGGCCAATGTGCGCGGCAACCTGGTGCCGGTCATCGACTTCAACCGTTTCCTGTTCGGCGAGCGCACCCAGCCGAGCGAGCGCACGCGCCTGCTGATCGTTCGTCAGGGTGGCGGCAGCGTGGCGCTGATGGTCGACGAGGTGTTCGGGCAACGCACGGTCGACGAGGAACAGCGCCGCCAGGCGGTGGCTGAGGAGGACCCACGGCTGACGCGCTTCGTCGAGGAGCGGGTCGAGGTGGGCGTCCAGCAGTTGGGCGTGTTCAGCATGAACCGGCTGGTACGTGCGCCGGATTTCCGCCAGGCCGCGGCCTGAGGCGAAAGATGGGTAGGGCCGGTGCCGTGCGAGGCCGGAAACAGGGGCGAGAGGTTTCCGCCGGCGTCGCGCGGTCGAAGCGCGGTGCGGCAGGATGGAAGACGGACGAGGTGTAACGATGAGCACTATAGGGGGCATCGGCAAGGAACGGGGCTATACCGGCCTCATCGTCCTGCTGCTGATCGCGATCGGTTTCGCGGCGCTGGATTTCTTCCTGCTCAACCAGAAGAACGGCGAGGACCGCCAGGCCAGCGCGCTGACGACGCAGATCCAAGTGCTGTCGCAGCAGACCGCCAAGTACGCACTGGAGGCCGCCGGCGGCAACGTCGACTCCTTCAAGGAATTGGAGAGCACTCGCAACGCCATCGATTCGGCCGTGCAGAGGCTCACCAAGGGCGACCCCAAGGGCGGCATGCAGGCTTACAGCGATAACAACACGACGCCGGCCGGGCGTGCCGTGACGGCGCTGGTCAGCGCCTGGGGCCAGTTCGACGGCGACATCCGCAAGATCCTGTCCAACAAGGCGGTGGTGCTCGACTCGGCGCAGCGCGCCGACAAGCTCGCGCAGCAGATGCCGCTGCTCAATTCGAGCATGGACCAGGTCACCAACATCCTGCAGCAGCGCAACGGCAGCGCCGAGCAGATGCTGGGCTCCTCGCGCCAGATGCTGCTGGCCGACCGCATGACCCGCCGCGTGCAGGAGGTGCTGCAGGGCGGCGACACGGCGCAGGCGGCGGCCGATGGCCTGGCGCGCGACGCGCAGCTGTACGGCACCGTGCTCAAGGGCCTCACCGACGGCAACCCCGATGCCGGCGTCAAGGCCATGGGCGACGCCAACGCGCGCAAGATCCTCACCGACATGCAGGCCAACTGGGAAGCGCTGGCCGACCCGATCGCCAAGCTGGTGGTCGCGGCGAGCGCCATCGTCGACGTGAAGAACGCCGGCAACCAGGCCTCGCTGGATTCGCAGAACGTGCTGCTGCGCGCCAACGAGCTGTCCGACCAGATCGGCAAGCTGCCTTACCGCCGCCTGTTCCCGAACGTGTGGTGGGGTGTGATCGGTGCGATCGGCGCGGTGGCCTTCGCGCTGCTGCTGGTGGTCACGCTGGTGCGCGACCAGCGCAAGCGCTTCCAGGATTCGACCGAGCTCAACCAGCGCAACCAGGAGGCGATCATGCGCCTGCTGGACGAGATGGGCTCGCTTGCCGAAGGCGACCTTACCGTCAAGACCACGGTGTCGGAGGACATCACCGGCGCCATCGCCGACTCGGTGAACTACGCCATCGACGAGCTGCGCACCCTGGTAACCACGATCAACGAGACCTCCGAACAGGTGTCCTCGTCGGCGCAGGAAACCCAGACCACCGCGCGCCACCTGGCCGACGCGGCGCAGAGCCAGGCCGCGCGTATCAGCACGGCGACCTCGGCGATCAACCAGATCGCCAGCCTGATGGACAACGTCTCCAAGGACTCGGCCGAGTCGGCCGACGTGGCCGAGCGCTCGGTGCAGATCGCCTCGCGCGGCGCCGAAGTGGTGCGCGAGACCATCTCGGGCATGGACTCGATCCGCGATCAGATCCAGGAGACCTCCAAGCGCATCAAGCGCCTGGGCGAGTCCTCGCAGGAAATCGGCTCGATCGTGGAACTGATCAACGACATCGCCGAGCAGACCAACATCCTGGCCTTGAACGCGGCCATCCAGGCGGCCTCGGCCGGTGAGGCGGGCCGAGGCTTTGCGGTGGTGGCGGACGAAGTGCAGCGCCTGGCGGAACGCTCCGCCAGCGCGACCAAGCGAATCGAAACGCTGGTGCAGACCATTCAGTCCGACACCAACGAAGCGGTCAACTCGATGGAGCAGACCACCGCCGAGGTGGTTGCCGGCGCACGCCTGGCCGAGGACGCCGGCAGCGCGCTGGGCGACATCGAACGCGTCTCGCACGACCTGTCGGCGCTGATTCAGAACATCTCCACCGCGGCGCGCCAGCAGTCCGCGGCGGCGACCGACATTTCGCAGTCGATGAACGCGATCCAGGAAATCACCTCGCAGACCTCGCAGGGCGCGAGCCAGACGGCCGACTCGATCGGCTACCTGGCGCAGCTGGCCAGCGACCTGCGGCGCTCGGTGGCTCACTTCAAGTTGCCGGGTTGACCAACGTTTACCGACAGGGGGCAACCTCGAACGGTTGCGCGATGCGCGTGTAGCGCGCAGCCGCTCAAGAGGGGCGCATGAGACTTCAAGACCACATCGATTTCACCACCCTGCAGTGGGTCAAGCCGGAGCTCGACGAGACCCTGGCGCAGGCCCGCGAGGCGTTGGAGACCTATGTAGAGACCGGCAAGCGCGAAGTCATGCGCGCCTGCGTGGATCACCTGCACCAGGTGCAGGGCACCCTGCGCATGGTCGAGCTCTACGGTGCGGCGATGGTCGCCGAGGAGATGGAGACGCTCGCCATCTGCCTGCTGGAGGATCACGTCCGCCAGCGCGAGGAGGCCTTCGGCGCGTTGATGCGTGGCCTCATGCAACTGCCCGACTACATGGAGCGCCTGTCCGGCGGTCATCGCGACGTGCCGGTGGTGCTGCTGCCGCTGCTCAACGACCTGCGCGCCAGCCGCGACCAGCAGGCGCTGTCCGAAGCCGCGCTGTTCAACCCGAACCTGGAGCAGGCGCTGCCGGTGCAGGCCCCGGGTGCACAGGGCGAAGTGGACGTGGCCGCCCAGCGCAGCGCGATCACCACGCTTCGGCTGCGCTTCCAGCAGCAACTGCTGGCCTGGTTCCGCGGCCAGAACGCGCCGCAGCAGCTGGTCGGCATGCGCGAGACGCTGCTGGACATCGCCGGCCGCTGCTGGACCGTGCCCGGCCGCCGCCTCTGGTGGATCGCCGCCGGCGTACTGGAAGGCCTGGAGCAGGGCCTGCTCAAGAGCCATGCCGCCGAGATCCGCCAGTTGATCGGCAAGGTCGACCGCAACATTCGCCAGTTGGTGGAGCAGGGCGAAGCCAGCCTGCGCGGCGGCGACGCCGACGAACTGGCGGGCAAGCTGCTGTACATCGTGGCGCAGGCCCGCCAGGCCAGCGCACAGATGGCGCTGTTGAAGCAGACCTACCGCCTCGACAGCCTGCTGCCCGACGCCGCGGAGCTTGAACACGCGCGCGGCTCGATGTCGGGCCACAACCGCGCGCTGCTCGATTCGGTGTCCAAGGCGCTGAAGGAAGACCTGCTGCGCGTGAAGGAGGCGCTGGACCTGTTCCTGCGCCAGAGCGACGCCGATGCCGCGCAATTGTCCGCCCAGGGCGAAGTGCTCGAGCGCGTGGGCGACACGTTGGGCATGCTGGCGTTGGCCGTGCCTCGCCGCGTGGTCAACGAGCAGCGCCGCGTACTGGAGGAGATCGCGCACAAGGCGCGGGCGCCGGAAGAGGGCGTGCTGCTCGATGTCGCCGGGGCGCTGCTCTACGTCGAATCCTCGCTGGACGACCACATCGAAAGCCTGGGTGCCGAGGACGCGGCTGGCGAAGACGTGCCGGTCGAAGGCGATGCCGTGCCCGCGCTGCCGCGCAGCGAGGCGCGCAGCATCCTCACCTCGCTGATGCAGGAAGCGATCGCCAACGCAGCCAAGGTCAAGGACGCCATCGTCGCCTTCGTCGAGGCCGGCTGGGACCACGCGCAGCTGCACGGCACCCCGGCCTTGATGGACGAGGTGGCCGGCGCGATGCGCATGCTTTCCGCGCCGCGCCCGTCCGAACTGGCCGAGGGCATCGGCCGTTTCATCGGCAACGAAATGCTGGCCGACCGGCGCGTGCCGGGCAGCGCGCAGATGGATCACCTGGCAGACGCGCTCGCCGCGCTCGAGTACTACCTCGAGGCGGCGCGTGAACATCGCGGTGGCCTGGAACACATCCTTGACGTGGCCGAACACAGTCTCGGCTCGCTCGGCTACTGGCCGTTGCCTGCTGCCCGCGCCGCGGTGGCCTACGAGGAGCCGGCGCCCGCCGCCAAGGAACAACCGGCCGGCCCGTCGCTGTCCGAACCGGTCAGCCTCGCAGCCGGCGACGACCTCGGCGACCTCCTGATCGGCAGCAGCGAACCGCCACAGCCGTTCGCCCACGAGCTGGCCGGGCTGCGCCTCGCGGAGACCGAGCCGCTGCCTCCGTTCGCGGGCGTGGAAGACTCTGCCGACTGGATCGAAATCGAGGAAGAAGTCGTCGAGGAAGTACCGGTAGCCGACGCGCTGGCCGGCAACGCCGGCTTCCAGCTGGGCACCGAGGGCATCGACGACGACATCCGCGACATCTTCCTGGAAGAGATGCAGGAGGAAATCGACAACCTGCGCCGCGCCGAGCAAACCTGGCTGGCCGATCCGACGCAATTGGCCGCGCTCACGCCGATCCGCCGCTCCTTCCACACCCTCAAGGGTTCGGGCCGGCTGGTCGGCGCCAGCGTGCTGGGCGAGTTCGCGTGGAAGGTCGAGAACATGCTCAACCGCGTGCTGGATGCCAGCATCCAGCCGCACGACGGCGTGCAGGCGCTGGTGCGCGCCGCGATCGATGCGTTGCCGCAATTGCTGGCCGCGCTCAAGGGCGAAGGCACGCCGACCGCGCCGCTGGGCGCGATCATGGCGACGGCCGATCGACTGGCCGCCGGCGAGATGGCGCAATTGAGCGACCATCTACCGGCCGCCACGGAAAGCGTGCGCCGCACTGTGCGCCGCCGCGTGCCGCGCCTGGACGCCGCCGTCGAGACCATTCCGGTCGCCACGCACACCGACCACACCGCCGCCGAGACGATCGCCGAGGTCGCGCCCGAGCCGTCCGATGCGATCGCGCTGCCGGTGATGCCGCCGGTCGATCCGGTGTTGCTGGAAATCCTGCGCAGCGAAGTGGCGCAGTACCTGCAGGCCATTCGTGGCGCGCTGGCGCGCGCCGAGGGCGAACTGCGCGTCGACGACGCACTGTTGCGGGCGGTGCATACGTTGCACGGCGCCATCGCGATGGTCGACATCCCGCTGCTGACCCAGCTGTTGTCGCCGCTGGAGAGCCTGCTCAAGCGGCTGCGCGCGGCCGGCGAACCGCTCTCGGTCGAGGGCACGCACCTGCTCGCGCAGTCGGCGGACGTGGTCGACCACGTGATGGCGCAATTCGATGCGCCGGAACCGCAGTTGCCCGCGGTCGACGCGCTCACCGCGCGCCTGATCGAGCTGCGCGACAGCCAGCCCGAGCCCAAGGTCGCGCACGTCCTGTTCGATCCCCACGCGGAGGATCTGTCGGCCGAGATGCCGGACGACGGCGCGGCCGCCGCCGCACTCGACGCGGGCCTGGGCGACGCGCTGGGCCAGTCGGCCTCGTCCGAGGCGGACGAGCATGACAGCTACGCAGGCGAACTGCTGGCTGCGCTCGATGCCTTCGACCTGGAAGTGGTCGAGGCTGCGGAGGCACCCGCCAGCAGCACCGCAACGCACGCCTTCGCTGCCGGCACCGACGAGGAGCAGAGCCTGGCTGCGCTGCTCGACAGTCTGCTCAACGAACCGGTCGACGGCCCCGCCATGCCTTTGCGTGCGTTCGACGAGCCAGGCAGGGCCGAGCAGGAAGACGTCCTGCAGCCGTCGGATGGTCAGGCCGGGGTGGAAGATGCGCCCGAGCTGGCCGTCGGGCACGAGACGGATCAGGACGCCGGCGCACCGTCGCGGGCCGAGGGCACCGCGTTCGAAATCGAGGAAACGGTCGCGTTCCCGGCCGAAGAACCGGAGGCGATCGAGCCGCTCGCCGAGGCGCCGGATGCGGTGATGGCCGAGGACGTCTTCACCGGATCGCTGGAGGAGGCAGCCAGCGAGACGGCGGAAGCACCGATCGAGGCCGGCATCGAGCCGCTCGGCACCGCCGACGCACTGGCGCAAGCCGCGGCCGTGGCGAACGAGGGCGAAGCCAGCGTCCCGGCTGGCGCCTGGGTGGGCCAGATCGACCCGGACCTGCTCGAGATCTTTACCGAAGAAGCGCGCGAACTGCTCGATCACGCCGACGGCCTGCTGGCCAAGTGGCGTGCCGAGCCGGGCGAGCCGGCGCACGCCGCAGGCGTGCAGCGCGACCTGCACACGCTCAAGGGTGGCGCCCGCATCGCCGGCCTGGTGCCGGTGGGCGACCTGACGCACGCTATCGAGACCCTGCTGGAAAAGCCCGTGGGCGAGCGCGATACGGCGCAGCTGATCGGTGCGCTCGAGTCCGGCTTCGACACGCTGAACTCGCTGGTGCAGCGCGTTTCGCAGGGCATGGCGATCGAGTACCCGCAGGCGCTGATCGACCGCCTGCTGGCGATGGCGGGCCAGGAATCGCTGGTCGAGGACAGCGACGCGGCAGCGCCTGCGTCGGCGACGGCCCGCGTACCGGCCGCGCCGCTTCCCGAACTGCTGCCCGAGTTGCTGCCCGACCGCGAGGAGGAAATCCGCTCCACGCAGGAACAGATCCGCGTACGCGCCGAGCTGCTGGACAACCTGGTCAACCACGCCGGCGAGGTCGCGATCTACCGCTCGCGCCTGGAACAGCAGGTGGCGGGCTACCGCTTCAACCTGGTCGAGCTGGACCAGACCGTGCAGCGCCTGCGCAGCCAGCTGCGCATGCTTGAGATCGAGACCGAGGCGCAGATCATCGCGCGCTTCCAGCGCGAGCATCGCGAGGCGGGCATGGCGGTGTTCGACCCGCTCGAGCTCGACCGCTTCTCGCAGCTGCAGCAGTACTCGCGTGCGCTGGCCGAATCGGTGTCCGACCTTGTCTCGATCCAGAACATGCTGGACGAGCTGACCCGCCAGTCCGAAACGCTGCTGATCCAGCAGTCGCGCGTCAGCGCCGAGCTGCAGGACGGTCTGCTGCGCACCCGCATGCTGCCGTTCGACACGATGGTGCCGAACCTGCGCCGTACGCTGCGCCAGGCCGCGCAGGAAGAAGGCAAGAGCGCCCAGCTGTACGTCGAGGGCGCCCACGGCGAAATGGACCGCAACCTGCTCGACCGCATCAAGGCGCCGTTCGAGCACATGCTGCGCAACGCCATCGCGCACGGCATCGAATCCCCGGCCGACCGCCGCAAGACGGGCAAGCCGACCGAGGGCGCGGTGCGCATCCGCGTCGCCCGCGAGGCGACCGAGGTGGTGGTGCGCGTCAGCGACGACGGCCGCGGCCTGGATCGTGAAGCGATCCGCTCGCGCGCGATCGAACGCGGGCTGCTGCGCCCGGATGCCCGCCCCAGCGACGACCAGTTGCTCGGCCTGATCACCCAGACCGGCTTCTCCACCGCCAGCCAGGTCACCCAGCTTGCCGGCCGCGGCGTCGGCATGGACGTGGTGGCCAACGAGATCAAGCAGCTCGGCGGCTCGCTGGCGATCGAATCGCAGGCCGGCCAGGGCACCACCTTCATCCTGCGGCTGCCGTTCACCCTGGCGGTGACGCAGGCCATCGTGGTGCGCATCGGCGAGGCCAGCTACGCCATTCCGATGACATCGGTGCAGGGCGTCGCGCGGATCAGCCCGGAAGACCTGGCCGCGCGCATGGCCGAGACCAGCCCTTCGTTCGACTACAACGGCGATTCCTACGGCATCCACGACCTCAACGAGCTGCTCGGCCTGCCGTCCAGTCACGGCGGCGAGGAAGAGCAGCTCCCGCTGCTGCTGACCCGCGCCGGCGACCTGCGTGCCGCCATCCGCATCGATGCGGTGATCGGTTCGCGCGAGATCGTGGTCAAGTCGGTCGGCCCGCAGGTGAGCTCGGTGCCCGGCGTTCTGGGTGCGACGATCATGGGCGACGGTTCGGTACTGGTCATTCTCGACCTGCCGCCGCTGGTTCGTCACGGCATCGCCCGCCGCGAGCAGCGCCTGGCCGATGGCCTCAGCGCGGTGTCCACGCCGGTGCTGGAAGATCAGCGCATCAAGCCGGTGGTCATGGTGGTCGACGATTCGATCACCATGCGCAAGGTCACCGGCCGCGTGCTCGAGCGCCACGACTACGAGGTCGCCACCGCGAAGGACGGCATGGACGCGCTGGAGAAGCTGCACGACCGCGTGCCCGACCTGATGCTGCTGGACATCGAAATGCCGCGCATGGACGGCTACGAGCTGGCCACGCACATGAAGGCCGACCCGCGCCTGCGCGAGGTGCCGATCATCATGATCACCTCGCGTACCGGCGACAAGCATCGCCAGCGCGCCTTCGACATCGGCGTGGACCGCTACCTCGGCAAGCCTTACCAGGAAGTCGAGCTGCTGGCGCAGATCGCCGAGGTGCTGGAGCAGCGCGCGATGGAGATCGTCCATGGCTGAGGCGGTGCCGGCGGTCGCGCTGCTGTTCGACGACGCGGGCCTGGGTGAGCAGTTGCGCAGCGCGTTGCAGGAGCGCGGCGCGCGGATCGTGCACGAGGGGCCGCTCAGCGGGCTCAGTCGCGAATTGCTTTTTTCGGTGAACGCGGACGTGCTGGTGGTCAACCTCGACGACGAGGATGACGGTGCGCTCGAACGTCTCGACGAGACCCTCGCCGGAGATCGTCCCCGCGTGGTTTTCAATGACGGCCAGGCCAGCCGCGGGCTGGAAGGCTGGGACCGCGCGCGTTGGGCACGCCACCTGGCGATGAAGGTGCTGGCGATGGGCGACGCCGATCCGCCGCGCCCGCCGGCTGAAGACGCGGCGCCGCTGGAAGCATCTGCGCCGCTGGCGGCCATGACCGAGCCCGAGCCGCTCGCTGCCGTGGAGGACCTCGCTCCGCAGCCCGAGGAGGCCCGTCAGGCCGCCGCGTCCGAGACGCTTGCCGCCGAGCTGGAGGCTCTGCTGGCCTCCGATGTCGCGGTGGCGGAGGCCGACGAGTTCGGCTCGGGCCTGAATTACGCCGCCGGCGAGGGCATGGCGCTGCACGAGGACGTGTTCGCGGCGCCGATGGAAGAGCCGGCCGACGCGGCGGCGCCGTCACCTGAGGTGGCGGTCGCTTCCGCCGTGGCTCTCGATGTCATCCACGCGCCGGTGGTCGAATCGCCGGAACTGGCCGTGATCCAACGGGATCACCTGCAGTTTGCGGTGGAAGACGAGGCGGCCATCCCCGCGGCCACGCGCCTGGCCGCCGAACCCGCCGCCGCGTCGCGGGTGTCGGACAGCTGGACCTTGTACGACCACGATGCCGATCCGGCCGTGCCGGCCGATTCGGCCGTGCCGGTCGAACGCGCGGATCCGGCGGACTTCGGCATCGAAAAGCTCAGTGCGGCGGACTATCTGGCGCCCGACGCTGCCGACGACGGTGAGTCGCCGATCCTGCCGGGTCTCAGCCTGGAGCTGGTGTCGATGGAAGAAGCCATCGCGCCGCAGGATTTCGAGCGGGGCCACGAGATGGTGCTCGAGTTGCCGGACAGCGCCGTGACACGGCTGGTGGTGCTCGGTGCCACGACCGAGAGCACCGCATCGGTCGGCGAATTCCTGGCCGCGCTTCCGGCGGGCTTGCGGGTCACCGTGCTGCATACCCAGCACCTGGCCGGTCGCCCCGCCGATGGGTTGGCCGAATACTTCGCCTCGCTGTGCCCGCTGCCGGTGCGCGTGGCCGAAGCCGGCATGCGGGCGCGCGTCGGCGAGGTGATCGTGGTGCCGTCCGACCGCCAAGTGACCCTGCGGCGCAACGGCAGCGTCGAATTGCAGCCGGTCGAGATGGACGCAGCGCACGCTCCGTCGATCGACGCCAGTTTTACCCAGGCCGCCGCCGTTTTCGGCCGCGACGTGATCGCCATCGTCTTCGCCGGACGTTCCACCGATGCGGTGGGCGGCTGCCAGGCCGTGCACGACCGTGGCGGCCAGGTCTGGGTCGAGGCAAGCGGCGGCGCGCAGGCCGCCGACATGGTCAGTGGCGTGCTGGCCGAGCATCTTTCCCATCATGCCGGCACGCCGCGCGAACTGGCGGCACGCCTGGCCGAGCAATTCCCGGAAGGTCAGCCATGAGCGAACAACCCCTGCCGCGCGAAATCCGTTGCGTGCTGGTACCGGTAGGCCAGTTGCGCCTGCTGCTGCCCAACGCCACCGTGGCCGAAGTGATCACGCTGCCTACGCCCGAACCGGTGGAGGGCGCGGCGGAGTGGGTGCTTGGGCGGATCGCCTGGCGTGGCTGGCGCGTGCCGCTGGTCTCCTTCACCAAGCTTGCCGGCGCACCCGAAGGGGATGCCGACCTGGCCGTGCGCGTCGCCGTGCTCAAGGCGCTGGGCGGCAATGCCAAGCTGCCCTTCGTCGCGGTGGTCACCCAGGGTTTTCCGCGCCTGACCACGCTCAACGCCGAACTGATCATCCCCACGCACGACGGCACGCCGCTGCCGCCCGGCGTGAAGGCACAGGTCCTGGTGCGCGACGACATCGCGGTGATTCCCGACCTGGAAGGCATCGAGGAAGAACTCGCCCAGATGCTCGATCTGGCCAGCTGATCCGCTTGCGGAGGAAGGCCTGCAGGGCGTTTCCGCGCCCGAGGCCAGCATCGATCACCCCATGTCTCCATGTACGGCCTGCAGCCCCGCCAGCGCTGCCAGGCCGGCGGTTTCCGTGCGCAGGATCCGTGGACCCAGCGCCAGGCCGCTGAAACCGGCCGCTTGCAGCGAACCGACGTCGCGCTCGCCCAAGCCACCCTCCGGCCCGACCACCAGCAGGCCGCCGGCCGGCGCAAAGACGAGCGATCGCAGCGACCGGCTGCCCTCGGGCAGCAGGGCCAGGCGCAACGCGCCGTCCTGCGGCAATCCGGCGAGCCAGCCATCCAGCGGCTGCGCGGGCAGGATCTGCGGCAGGCGGGCGCGGCCGCTCTGCTCGCAGGCGCTGGCCGCGACCGCGCGCCAGTGCATCAGCCGCTTTTCCGCGCGGGCCGGGTCGAGGCGAACTTCCGAGCGTTCGGTCAGCAGCGGCACGATGCGGGCGACGCCCAGCTCGGTCGCCTTCTGCACGATCAGGTCCATCTTCTCGCCGCGCGCAACACCCTGCGCGAGCGTCAGCGGCAGCGGCGATTCGTTCGACACCGCCTGCATGCCCTCGATGCGGGCACGCACCACGCGCTTGCCGACGTGGACGAGGATCGCCGCGTAGTCGCCGCCGTCGCCGTTGAACAAGACCACGGGAGCGCCTTCGCCCAGGCGCAGCACGCGCGCGAGGTGTTCGCCCGCCTGTGCGGGAAGGTCCAACTCGTCACCGGTCACGAGCGGCTGGTCGACATGAATGCGAATGGTGCGCACGGCAGGCTCGGCCAAAAGAAGAAGCTTACCGCCTACGCCGCCGCGTCCAGCAGCTCAGGCCGATTGCACGGGACTGCGGCCGGGAGCAGCATGGAACACGAGCTCCTGATCCCCGAGGTGCCGCCATGTTCCGTTCCAGCCTTCTTTCCCTCGCCGCCGGCACGCTCTTGCTGGCCGGCCTGTCGATCCATGCGCAGGACGCGATCCGGCCGCCGGCCGACAATGCGTCGGCTGGTGCCGGCCAGGGCCACTCCGTCCCGCGTCCCGGCGACCGCAATTGCCTGCGCTCCACCGGCAGCCTGATTCCGCCCAAGCCGGGCGAATGCCTTCCGGTGGCCGGGCGCAGCTACGACCGCGAAGACATTCGCCGCACCGGCGCGCGCACGACCGCCGAGGCGCTGCGAATGCTCGATCCCAGCCTGACGGTGCGCGGCCACTGAGCCGTCGCCCCGCGCCGGCGGCCCGCAGCTAGGCGACGGCCGCCTCGATGCCGGCCGTCGCCACGTCGACCAGGTGGTCGATCTCGCCGGTGTCGACCACGTAGGGAGGCATGAAATAGACCACGTTGCCCAGGGGCCGCAGCAGGGCACCGTGCTCGAGCCCGTGCAGGTACACCCGCAGGCCGCGCCGTTCGGCGGCCGGCCAGGGTTCGCGCGAGCGCTTGTCGGCCACCAGCTCGACCGCGGCGATCATGCCGGTCTGGCGCACGTCGGCCACGTGCGGGTGGTCGCGCAGCGGAGCCAGGCGCGCGCCCAGGTGCTCGGCCAGCGCGCGGTTGCGCTCCAGCACCGGCTCGTCACGGAAGATCGCCAGCGTCTCCAGCGCCACGCGGCAGGCCAGCGGGTTGCCGGTGTAGCTGTGCGAATGCAGGAACGCCTTGCCGGCGTTGTACTCGGCGTAGAAGGCCGCGTACACGTCCTCGGTGGTGAGCACCGCCGACAGCGCCAGCGTGCCGCCGGTGAGTCCCTTGGACAGGCACATGAAATCCGGCGCGACATCGGCCTGCTCGCAGGCGAACATCGTGCCGGTGCGACCGAATCCCACCGCGATTTCGTCGGCAATGAAGTGCACGGCGAATTCGTCGCACAGGCGCCGCAGGCCGGCCAGGTAGTCCGGGTGGTACATGCGCATGCCGCCGGCGCATTGCACCAGCGGCTCGACGATGACCGCACAGGTCTCGTGCGCGTGGCGTTCCAGCAGCACGCGCAACTCGCCCAGGCGGCGCGCGGCCACGGCGGCCGGCGATTCGCCCGGCTCGCCCTCGTAGGTGTCGGGCGACGGCGCCAGGATCGGCGTCAGCAGCAGCGGCGCATAGGTCTTGCGGTACAGCGCCACGTCGCTCACCGCCAGCGCGCCCAGCGTCTCGCCGTGGTAGCTGCCGGTCAGCGCGATGAAACGCGTCTTGTGGCCGCGACCCTGATTGAGCCAGTAGTGGAAGCTCATCTTGAGCGCCACCTCGATGGCGGACGAGCCGTTGTCGGCAAAGAACACGCGGCTCAGCCCCGGCGGCGTGATGCGCACGAGTTCCTCCGCCAGCTCGATGGCGGGCTGGTGGGTGAAGCCGGCGAAGATCACGTGCTCCAGCCGCCGTGCCTGGTCGGCGAGCGCCGCGGCGATGCGCGGGTTGGCGTGGCCGAAGAGATTGGTCCACCACGAACTGATGCCGTCGAGATAGCGGCGGCCGTCCGCATCGATCAGCCAGGCGCCTTCGCCGCGCACGATCGGCAGCATCGGGACGCGGCTATCGAGGGCGATGTCGTGGTCGTGCATCTGGGTGCACGGATGCCACACGTGCTTCAGGTCGCGCGCGGCCAGCGAGGCATTGCCGGCGACGGCCGGCGCACCGGGGGAGGGGGTGTCCATCCGGCTATCATCGGCGCTGCGGCATGCCCGCTCAAGCCCAAGGATCGAAGTGAACCGCCCGCGTATCGCCTGGCTGGCCATCGCTCTGCTGCTCTCGTGCGCCGTATCGCTGGTGTTGTTCCTGCCGGCGCGCTGGGCGCTGCCGTTCGTGCAGGCCCGGCTGCGCGGGCTGTCGCTCGGACAGGTGAACGGCACGATGTGGGACGGCGCGGCGGAGCAGGTTCAGGACAGGGATGGCCGCCCGCTGGGCCGCCTGCGGTGGCGGCTTGCGCGCAGCGCGCTGTGGGGACGGCTCGATCTGCAGCTGGATTTCGCAGGTGCCGCGCTAGCCGCCCGCGGCCATCTGCAGCGCGATGCGCAAGGGCGCCCGCTATGGACCGACGTGGCGGTGCAGGCCGGGCTCGCCGCCTGGGCGCCACGGCTGGCTTCGCCGCTGGGCGGGCCGCAAGGCACGCTCGTGCTGAGGCTGCGGCGAGTCGTGCTGCAGGCCGACTGGCCGGTCGAGCTCGAGGGCGACGCGCGCTGGATCGATGCCGCGATGCAGCTGCGCGCCGGCAGCGTGGCCCTCGGCAACCTGGAAACGGAGCTGGTGGCCGCCAACGGCGTGATGCATGGCCGGCTCGGCGACGACGGCCACGGGCCGCTGCACGTCGACGGCCAGTGGCAGGCCAGCCCGCTGGGCTGGCGCCTGGATGCGCTCCTGCAGCCGCGCACGAGCGACAAGGCGCTGCGCAACTGGCTGGCACACCTGGGGCCGCCCGATCCCGACGGGTCGGTCCGCCTGCACCGCCGCGGCGGGCTTGCCGCGGCTACCGTGGAAACCGCGCGATGAGCTACGACGCAGAGCACGCCCTGTCCGCCGCCCGAGAGGCCGCGATGGCCGCGGCCGAGATCATCCGCCACTACTGGCATCGCGGCGTGGCGGTGGAATGGAAGGCCGACGCCACGCCGGTCACGATCGCCGACCGCGAGGCGGAACAGGCGATCCGCGCCGTGCTGGCCAGGGCGCTGCCGCAGGCGGCGATCTACGGCGAGGAATACGGGCTCGAAGGCGCGCGCGACGGCCTGCTCTGGCTGGTCGATCCGCTCGACGGCACCAAGAGCTTCGTGCGCCGCACGCCATTCTTTTCCACGCAGATCGCGCTGATGGACCACGGCCGGCTGGTGCTGGGCGTCTCCAGCGCCCCGGTCTACGGCGAAACGATGTGGGCGCGCGCCGGCGCCGGCGCCTGGCTGGACGGCGAACGCGTGCAGGTGGCGGCAACCGCCGCGATGGCGCAGGCCGCGATCTCCACCGGCAACGTCAGGACGCTCACCGCCGATGCGCGCTGGCAGGCGCTGGGTGCGCTCATCCGCGATTCGAGCCGCATCCGCGGCTACGGCGATTTCTGCCATTACCACCTGCTGGCGCGCGGCGGGCTGGACCTGGTGATCGAATCGGACGTCAACATCCTCGACGTGGCGGCGCTGGCGGTGATCGTGCGCGAGGCCGGCGGCCTGTTCACCGACATCGAGGGCAAGCCGCCCGGCCTGGACACCACCAGCGTGCTGGCCGGCGTGCCGGCCATCCACGCGCAGGCGCTTGCGCGCCTGCGCGATGCATCGACCGGCTAGAATCGACCGATGCGCAAGCCACCGATCGTCCATGCGACCCGCGAATGCGTCGACAGCCGCTTCCTGCGCGTCGAGCAACTCGACCTCGAATTCTCCAACGGCGAGCGGCGCACCTACGAGCGCCTTCGCGCCAGCGGACTGGGTGCGGTGATCATCGTGCCGATGCTCGATGACGACACCGTGCTGCTGGTGCGCGAATACGGCGCCGGCGTGGGCCGCTACGAACTGTCGCTGCCCAAGGGCCGGCTGGACCAGGACGAGACCGCCGAGCAGGGTGCCGACCGCGAGCTCAAGGAAGAAATCGGCTACGGCGCGCATCGTCTGAAGATCCTGCACAACCTGTCGCTGTCGCCCGGCTACATGACGCACATGGCGCATGTGGTGCTGGCGCAGGATCTCTACCCGGAACGGCTGCCGGGCGACGAGCCCGAAGAGCTGGACGTGGTGCCGTGGAAGCTTGCCGAGCTGCACACGCTGATCGGGCGCGAGGACGTGACCGAAGGGCGCTCCATCGCGGCGCTGTTCATGGCGCGCGAATATCTCGCCGGACGCTTCCAGCCATGAGCGGCAAGCCCGAAGGCGGCCTGCTCGCCGAAGTGGGCGCGATCGCGCGCGAGGCTGGCGCGGCGATCCTGGCCGTCTATCGCGACGAGTTCACGGTCGAGCACAAGGACGACGCCTCCCCGCTCACCGCCGCCGACCTGGCCGCGCAGCGCGTGATCCTCGCGGGCCTGGCGCGCATCCAGCCGGACTGGCCGCTGCTCTCGGAGGAGGCGCGCGCCGCGCCCTGGGAGCAGCGCAGCGCCTGGTCGCGCTACTGGCTGGTCGATCCGCTCGACGGCACCCGCGAGTTCGTCAAGCGCAACGGCGAGTTCACCGTCAACATCGCGCTCATCGAAAACCACAGGCCGGTGCTGGGCGTGGTGCTGGCGCCGGTGACCGGCGAGCTGTATGTCGCCGCCGAGGGACAGGGCGCGTGGCTGCAGCAGCATGCCGGCGGGCAGTGGCAGCGGATCGGCGCGCGCGCGTTGGCGGCGCCGGCGGTGGTCGCGGGCAGCCGTTCGCACGGCAGCGACACGCACGGTTTTCTCGACGCGCTGCTCGGCGCGGCGTACCAGCCCTTCCCGATGGGTTCCTCGCTCAAGTTCTGCCTGATCGCCCGCGCCGTGGCCGACCTCTACCTGCGGCTGGGGCCGACCAGCGAATGGGACACCGCTGCCGCCCAGTGCGTGCTGGAACAGGCCGGCGGCGCCGTGCTGGATCTTGCCGGCGAGCCGTTGCGCTACAACACCAAGCCGTCGCTGCTGAACCCGGAGTTCCTCGCGGTCGGCGATCCGGCGGTGGACTGGAAGAGGCGGCTGCAGCGGGCGCGGCCGGCTTGAGCGGGCGGTCGTCGTCCGCGCGCGGGATCGGGTGATGGCAGGGCGCTACACGCTCGATGACCTGCTGGCGATCATGGCGCGCCTGCGCGATCCGGTAGACGGTTGCCCGTGGGACGTGCAGCAGGATTTCGCCTCGATCGCGCCCTACACCATCGAGGAGGCCTACGAGGTCGCCGACGCCATCGACCGCGCCGATTTCCGGGATCTGCGCGAGGAACTGGGCGACCTGCTGCTGCAGGTGGTCTTTCACGCCCAGATGGCCAGCGAGCGAGGCCTGTTCGACTTCGGCGACGTGGCGCACGCGATCGCCGACAAGATGCGCCGGCGCCATCCGCATGTCTTCGGCGAGGCGCGTTACGCGGACGTCGAGGAGCAGACCCGTGCCTGGGAAGCGATCAAGGCGGCCGAGCGCGCCAGCCGTGGCGATGCCCACGATGCCAGTGCGCTGGCCGGCATCTCGCACGGCCTGCCGGAATGGAAGCGGGCGGCGAAGCTGCAGCAGCGAGCGGCCACGGTGGGTTTCGAATGGCGCGAGCCGGGCCCGATGCTGGACAAGCTGGCCGAGGAAGTGGAAGAGGTGCGGGCGGAATTCGAAAGCGGCGCCGACATCGATCGCCTCGAGGACGAACTGGGTGACGTGCTGTTCGTCACCGCCAATCTCGCCCGCCACGCGGGCGTCGACTTTTCGCGGGCGCTGCGCCGTGCCAACGCGAAGTTCGAGCGCCGCTTCCGGCGCATGGAGGCCCTGGCCGCCATGCAGGGACGCCCGCTCGCCGACCTGGGCCTGGACGCACAGGAACTGCTCTGGCGCCAGGCCAAGGCGGACGAAGGCTGAGAGCCGCCAGACCTCGCCTGGGGCATTCAGCGGACACCCCAGGCACGCGCGTTCTCAGGTCAGGCGACCGACCGGTTAACGGTCCGCCGGCTCGGTGGCGTCTTTGGGCTGCTGCCACTGGGCGCGCATGCGCTCGTGCTCGGCGCGCATCTTGGCGTCGTTGGCGAGGTTTTCGGACAGGCTCTTGCGCAGCGTGGCGATCGCCTGGTCCAGATTGGCCGGCTTGGCCTGCAGGCGGGCGAGCCGGTGGTAGACGTAGGTGCGAAGCTGCGGGTCCTGCGACTTGGCCAGCACCTCGTTGTAGAGGCCGCTGAGCTCCTTGTCGCGCCCGGCTTCGCGATAGAGGCGTTCGAGCGCGCGCAGGTCGGCGAAGGCGCCCAGCTGCGGGCCTTGCATGCGCATCGAGCGCATGTGATGGCCCATCGCTCCGTGATCGGGGTGCGGTGCCGGCTGGACCTGCGGCGCGGTGGGCGGGGGCGTCGATGGCCGATCCTGGGCCATGGCCAAGGGGCTGGCGAACAGCAGGGCGAGGGCAGGGGCGAGCAGGTTCAAACGGGGCATGGAAGCACTCCGGAGAAATCGTGCCTGGGAAAACGCGGGCATTCCCGGCCGGTTGACGCAACCCTTTGCGGCCCGGCGGCATCCTAGCCCTGTCCATCCATACAACGGAGTTGCCATGCGTATCTTCCTCGCCTCCCTGCTGCTGCTCGCGCCACTGGCCGGCCACGCGGCCGACCGCTGTGCCTTCGAGGCGCCCCGCGACATGAGCATCGATCTGGCCGGCGTGCGCGGCGTGCAGATCCAGGTGCGCAGCTACGGGCTGCACGTGACCGGCCGCGCCGATGCCCGCAAGCTGGAGGTGCACGGCCGTGCCTGCGCATCGGATCGCTCCATGCTGGACGGGCTGACGGTCAGCCAGCGCCGCGAGGGCGACCAGCTCGTGCTCGAACTGGGCGGCGACCAGCGCTCGGGATTCCATCTGTTCGGCAACAACTACACGGACCTGGACGTGACCGTGCAATTGCCGGCGGACCTACCGCTCACGGTCGACGTGGGTTCGGGCGACGCCGAAGTCAGTGGCGTGCGGCAGCTGGACAGCCACGTCGGTTCGGGCGACCTGCACGTGCGCAACGTCGCGGGCCGTTTCGCCGCCGGGGTGGGCTCCGGCGATGTGGAGGCGAACGACGTGGGCAGCCTGGAAGTGGGCTCGGTCGGCTCGGGCGACCTCACCGCCAACGGCATCGGCGGCGATGCGCGCGTGGGCAGCATCGGCTCCGGCGACGTGCGCCTGCGCAACGTCCGCGGCAGCGTGCGGGTCGATACCCTGGGCTCGGGCGACCTGGACGTCGACGGCGTCGGCGGCGACCTCAGCCTCGGCGCCAAGGGCAGCGGCGACGTGAACCACAGCGGCGTCAAGGGCAAGGTGCAGGTGCCCAGCGACGATTGATCGCGGCGCGCGAGAACGCGGCTTTCCAGCCCGGCCGGTCGAGAGAACCTTCGATCCGGCCGCGGGGACCCACCGATAAGCGCCTGTCGGTGCCGCTCAGCACATCTATGCGGCCCTGTGCTCGACCGCCGGCAGCCTGTCCGGCGCCACGGCGCCGCCGGAGATGATGAAGGCCATCGCCTGGTCCATGGTCCAGTCGGTGGGCGTCAGCGCCTGCACCGGCAAGGTCAGCAGGAAGCCGCCGGTGGGGTTGGGCGTGGTCGGCACGAACACCGCGGCCATTTCGCGGCCGCTGCCTTCCTCGGCCATCAGCCGGGTCACGAAGCCCACCGCCTTGGTGCCGGCGTGCGGGAAGTCGACCAGCACCACGCGCTGCACGCCGGAGGGCTTCTGCTGCAGCACGGCCATCAGCTTCTTGGTGCCGCCGTAGATGGTCTGCACCAGCGGGATGCGGTGCAACAGCGTGTCGAAGGTATCCAGCAGCCGCTGTCCGATCACCCGGCTGGCCAGGAAGCCGAGCAGGTAGAGCGCCAGCAAGGTTATCAGCAGCGCCACCAGCGAGGTGAACCAGGCGCTGCCGAGCGTGGCGGCGGTTTGCGGCGCGACCAGCGCCAGCGCGCCCAGCACCGCGGCCACCATCGGCGCGCCGATGCCGGCCAGGAAGCCCAGCACGACCTTGAACACCGTCCAGGTCACCCAGAGCGGGATGAAGGTGAGCAGGCCGGTGAGCAGGTTGCGTTTCAGGCGCAGGCGGGGCATGGCGGCTTCGTCGGGGCGGGGGAGCCGCCATTGTAGGCGGCGCCGGCCCAGGAAGAGCCGTTCTGTTGCCCAAGAGCGTGCGCTGCCGGGGCGTGTGATTTTTTTCCCGCGGGCGAATCATGCTGGAGACAGGGATCTCAAGCGCACGCCATGACCGACCGCCACAGCCGACACCCATTCGAATCGCTGCTGCGCGAGCACCGCGGCATCGTGTTCAAGGTGGCCAGCATCTCCGCGCGCACGCTCGACGCACGCCACCTGGAGCTGCCCGACAAGGCGGACCGGGCGTCGACCTGTGGAACACCGTGCCGGGCCTGGTTCCGTGGCTGGCGGCTACCGGCGCGGTTTCACTGGCGGTTGTGGCGCCGGCCTACGCACTGGTGCGTTGGCTGGCTCGAAGACCATTTCGCGGGCAGCGCCGTCAGAAAGGCCGAGGCGATGCTGGAGGAGATCGCGCGGTTCGAACACGAGTGGAAACCGTGTGGCTCGACTGCCGCGCATGGCTGGCCAAGCAAACTGCTAGGACGCGCGCGACCTGGGCTTGAGGCGCACGTAGAGCTGCTTGCGTACGCGCGCGACCACTTCACCGGACGCGGTAGCCACCTCGGTCTCGAACCAGCGCAACACCTTCTCGCCGCCCGCTGCGGCCGCGCGCAGTTCGTCGGCCATCGCCTCGGTCAGGTGAAAGGACGCATAGACGTCTTCACGGCCGGGAGCGACGAAGTCGATCGCGCCGGCCTTGTCCCATACGTAGTAGTCGCTGCCCAGCCGATGCATCGCCAGCAACATCCAGAACGGGTCGGTCATCGCGAACAGGTTGCCGCCGAACTGGGTGCGCACGTAGTTGCGGTTCCACGGCCGCAGGCGCAGCACCACGCGCGCCTCGCTCCAGTCTTGCGCCAGGTGCTGCACGCGGATGCTGTTGAACAGAAACGGCGGCCACAGGTTGAGCAGGCGGCGGAAGGTAGCGGGGCGCATGTGCAGGGAGCCAGCGGAAAAGGCACACTTTAGCGTACGCCTGCGTACGGAGCCTGCGCGCCTGCTGCGGTCGCCTCGCGGAAGCCGCGTTCCTACCGCGGATGTCAGAACAGCAGTGAGGCCATGCGTCGGCGGTAGCGTCCGACCAGTTCGGCGTCGTCCAGCGTGGCGAAGGCGGCGAGCAGGCGCTTCTTGGCCTGGCCTTCGTTCCAGTCGCGCGCCTTTTCCAGGATCGCCAGGAACTGATCGAGGCCGGCGGCCGGATCGTCCTCCAGCAGCAGGCGCACGCCGAGCAGGTCGTGCGAGGTCCAGTCGGTGGGGTCGGCCTGCACGCGCTGGCGCAATTGGGCGAGCGAGGGCGCGCCTTCCAGTGCGCGGGCGAGGTCCAACTGGCTGCGCAGGCGCACCGCGCGCGCATCGGTGGCCAGGTTGGCGGGCAGCGCATTGAGCTCGGCCTCGGCGGCATCGGCCTGGCCGTTGCGCATCAGCGCGAGCGCCAGGTCGAGCTTGAGTTCGGCGCGCTCCGGTTCGGCCGCGATGGCCTGCTGCAGGCGGTTGATCGCCTGCGCCGCGTCTTCCTGTTCGGCCGGCTCGGGTTCGGCTGCGGCGGCGCCTTCCAGCGGCTGCACGTGGCGGGAGAGGAATTCGCGCAGCTGGCCTTCCGGCAGCGCACCGGCGAAGCCGTCGAGCAGTTGGCCGTCCTTGACCAGCATCACCGTGGGGATGGAGCGCACGCCGAACATGGCGGCCAGCTCCTGGTTCTTGTCCACGTCCACCTTGCCCAGCCGGAAGGCGCCGTTGTATTCGGCGGCGAGCTTTTCCAGCAGCGGGCCGAGCGTTTTGCAGGGGCCGCACCAGCTCGCCCAGAAGTCGACCAGCACCGGCGTGGTCAGCGAGGCGCGCAGCACGTCGGCCTCGAAGTTGGCGGTGTCGACGTCGAAGACGTGGGCTTGGGCGGCAGCGGTCACGGGCGCTCTCCTGGCGGGGAAGGGTTCAGATCGGGGCTCGGCGCAGCATATCAAGGGCGCTGCCGCCGCCTCCGGCCGCTCGCGAGCGCGCGCGGTCGCCCCGGTCGTCATCCGCTCGCGCGCACGATTTGCGAGAATGCCGGAATGAGCACGCCAGAGCAGGGCATCGCTCGCGAGGAACCGGTACCGGGCATGGCTGCGGCGCCGCTGATCTGCGAGCAATGCGACACCGTCCACCGCAAGCGCGTCCTGGCGCGCGGGGAAGTCATCCGCTGCGTGCGATGCGGTGCCGAGCTGGCGCGCTACCACGCGATCGATGCTGGCGGCATGCTCGCGCTGGTGCTCACCGCGCTGATCGTGTTCTTGATCGCCAACGTGTGGCCGGTGGTCACCCTGGGGTTGGGCACGCAGCGCAGCAGCGCCACCTTGTGGGGCACCATCCTGACGATGTGGGGGCAGGAGGCGCAGGTGGTCGCGGTGGTCGCGGCGGCCACGCTGTTCTTCTTTCCGTTGAACAAGATGCTGATGCTCGGCTGGGTGCTGTGGTTCGCCCGCGACGGGCGGCGCGCGCCGGGGTTCTCCTTCATCATGCGCACGCTCTATTACCTGCAGCCATGGACGATGACCGAGGTATTCGTGCTCGGCGCGCTGGTTTCGATCGTCAAGGCGCGCGCGTATTTCGCGGTGCAGGCCGATCCCGGCATCTGGGCCTACGGCGCGTTGACGCTGTTGATCACGGTTTTCTCCGGCATCGACCTGCGCCGGCTGTGGGACGACACGGGGCCGCGCGCATGAACGCGCCGCGCGCGCACGAGCTGGGCATCATCGGCTGCCATGTCTGCGGGCTGGTCTGCCGCGAGCCGGCCATGGACCAGGCGGCCTGCCCACGCTGCGGCGCGGCGCTGCACCGGCGCAAGCACGACAGCATCCGGCGCACCTGGGCGCTGCTGCTGGCTGCGTTCATCCTGTACATCCCGGCCAACGTGCTGCCGATCATGCGCACGGTGAGCCTGGGCGACGTGGACGACAACACCATCATCAGCGGCGTGGTGGAGCTCTGGGTCAAGGGTTCGCCCAGCCTGGCGGTGATCGTGTTCACCGCCTCGATCGTGGTGCCGATGATGAAGTTCCTGGTGCTGGGCACGCTGCTGGTGACCACGCAGCGGCGCAGCCGCTGGGCGCTGCGCCAGCGTGCCATGCTGTTCCGGCTGGTCGAGTTCATCGGCTACTGGTCGATGCTGGACGTGTTCGTGGTGGCGTTGCTCACCGCGCTGGTGCGATTCGGTTTCTTCAGCCAGGTCGGGCCGCTGCCGGGCGTGGTGTTCTTCGGCCTGACCGTGATACTTACGATGTTCGCCTCGATGAGCTTCGACCCCCGACTGATGTGGGATGGCCCCGACCATGACTGACCAGACGCCACGGACCGGGCAGGGCCCGCGCGAGGAACTGCCCGAACCGGTGGTGCGCAGGCCTCGCTTCAGCATCTCGCTGATCTGGCTGGTGCCGGTGCTGGCAGCGCTGGTGGGGCTGTCGCTGGTGGTGCATGCCTGGCTGCAGGCCGGGCCGGACATCACCATCACCTTCCAGACCGCCGAAGGCCTGGAGGCGGGCAAGACGCCGGTCAAGTACAAGAACGTGGTGATCGGCAAGGTCAACAGCCTGGAGCTGTCCGACGACCGCCAGCGCGTGCGCGTGAAAGTGGCTCTCAACAAGAGCGCGTCGAGCTTCGCCACCAAGGGCACGCGCTACTGGGTGGTGCGCCCGCGCATCGGCCTGGGCGGCGTGTCGGGCGTGGACACGCTGCTGTCGGGCGCCTTCATCGGCACCGACGTGGGCAACTCGCACGAGGAGCAGACCGAGTTCAAGGGGCTGGAAACCCCGCCGGCGGTGCTGCACGGCGAACCGGGCAAAAGCTTCGTGCTGCACACCGAGGACCTGGGCTCGCTCGACACCGGATCGCCGGTGTACTACCGGCGCATCCAGGTCGGCCGGGTGGTGTCCTACGCGCTGGACAAGGACGGCAAGGGCGTGACGCTGCGGATCTTCGTGGAAGGCCCGAACGACCGCTTCGTCAGCCGCGCCACGCGTTTCTGGAACGCCAGCGGCGTGGACGTGTCGCTGGGCGCCAACGGCCTGAAGCTCAATACCCAGTCGCTTGCCACGGTGATCGCCGGCGGCGTCGCCTTCGAGGACCCCAAGGGCCCGCACGACGACACGCCCGCGCCCGAGAATGCCGATTTCACCCTGTTCAACGACCGGTCCACCGCGATGGCGCCGCCGGACGGCCCGCCACGCTACATCCGCATGCGCTTCAACCAATCGCTGCGCGGGCTGGCCGTGGATGCGCCGGTGGAGTTCCTGGGCATCAATATCGGCCAGGTGGTATCCATCAACATGGACTACGAGGCCAAGGACCAGCGCTTCCCGCTCACCGTCGGCGCCGTGATCTATCCGCAGCGGCTGGGCAAGGCCTACGACAAGCTCGCCGCTCAGGCGGGCCTGCAGGATGGCCGGGTCGACCTGGGCCGCATGTTCGGTCCGCTGGTCGAACACGGCCTGCGTGCGCAGGCGCGCACCGGCAACCTGCTCACCGGCCAGCTCTACATCGCGCTGGATTTCGTGCCCAAGGCGCCCAGGGCGGTGCTGGACACGCACGCCACGCCGATCGAGCTGCCCACCGCGCCGGGCAACCTGGACAAGCTGCAGGAGCAACTGGCCGATATCGTGACCAAGCTGCAGAAGATCCCCTTCGACAGCATCGGCCAGAACCTGGACGCCACGCTGGGCGAACTCAACCGAACGCTCAAGCACGTCAACGGCGACGTGCTGCCCGAGCTCAAGGGCACGCTCAAGGGCGCCCAGCGCACGCTCGGCAGCGCCGACAGCGCGCTCTCGGCCGATTCGCCGCTGCAGCAGAACCTGGGCAGCACGCTGGATGAGCTGCAGCGCATGGCTCGCTCGCTGCGCGCGCTGACCGATTACCTGGGCGTGCATCCCGAGGCGCTGATCCGCGGCCGGCGCGACGACCCGCCGCCTGCGCAGCCGTCCGCGCCAGCTGCACGCCAGGGACAAGGGAGCAAGCCATGATCCGTCCGCGATTCCTGCTGGCCGCAGCCTGCGCGCTCGCGCTGGCTGCCTGCGCTTCGGCGCCGGTGCACTACTACACGCTGGTGGCGCCGGCGCCCGCGGCCGGGGACACCGGCCCGGCCGCCGCCTTCCAGTTCGAACTCCTGCCGGTCGGTGTCCCGGCGCAAGCCGACCAGCCGCAACTGGTGATCCGCCAGGGCGGGCAGGGCGCGGTGCCACTGGGCAGCGAACGCTGGATCGCCCCGCTGGCGCAGGAAGCGCGCGGCGCGCTGTCGGCCGACCTGGCGCAGGCGCTGCACACCGAGGACGTCACCGGCCTGCCCGGCGGCGGCAAGCCGCGGCTGCGCATCAAGGTCGACCTGCGCCGCTTCGACTCGGCCCCCGGCGACTACGCCCTGATCGACGCCGCCTGGAGCCTGCGCCTGTTGCCGGGCGAAGCGACCCTGGCCTGCACCAGCGAAGTTCGCGAGCCGGTGGGCGCCGGCTACGACGCGCTGGTCGAGGGCCACCAGCATGCGCTGGCGCGGCTGGCCGGACAGATCGCGCAGGCCGCCGTCCCGCTCGCCGCCGGCCGGGCCACGACCTGTCCAGCCCCATAGATCCCCCCATCGAGCCCCCTCCCTCGACGGCGGGGGAGGGGACATCCGTGTCTCATTGCCGCCCCAGACTTGGCGCCAACCCGGCGCTCGGCTAGTCTGCTGGGTCCCTCCCAGCCCGCCGATTCCCGGCGTGCGCAGACGACCCAGCCACGGCACGGAAACATGCAGGACTCCCACGAACAGGCTTCGAACGAACAGGGCTACCAGCCGCAGGCGGTGGAAACCGCCGCCCAGCAGTACTGGAGCGCGCAGCGCGCCTACGAGGTGGTCGAAGACCCGGCGCGGCCCAAGTTCTACTGCCTTTCGATGCTGCCCTACCCGTCCGGCGCGCTGCACATGGGCCACGTGCGCAACTACACCATTGGCGACGTGATCAGCCGCTACCAGCGCATGAACGGCAAGAACGTGCTGCAGCCGATGGGCTGGGACGCCTTCGGCCTGCCGGCCGAGAACGCCGCGATCAAGAACCGGACCGCGCCGGCCAAGTGGACCTACAAGAACATCGAGCACATGCGCGAGCAGTTGCAGCGCATGGGCTTCGCCTATGACTGGACGCGCGAGTTCGCCACCTGCCGCCCGGAGTACTACCGCTGGGAACAGCTGATGTTCACCCGGCTGATGAAGAAGGGCCTGGCCTACCGCCGCAACGCGGTGGTCAACTGGGATCCGGTCGACCACACCGTGCTGGCCAACGAGCAGGTGATCGACGGCCGCGGCTGGCGCTCCGGCGCGCTGGTGGAAAAGCGCGAGATCCCGCAGTGGTTCCTGAAGATCACCGACTACGCGCAGGAACTGCTGGACGGCCTGAACACGCTGCCGGGCTGGCCCGACGCGGTCAAGACCATGCAGCGCAACTGGATCGGCCGCTCCGAGGGGCTGGAGATCCACTTCGCCGTCGAGGGCGAGGCTGAGTCGCTGACCGTGTTCACCACGCGCCCGGATACGCTGCTGGGCGTGAGTTTCGTCTCCATCGCCGGCGAGCATCCGCTGGCGCTGAAGGCCGCGCAGGGCAACCAGCGGCTGGCCGCGTTCCTGGAGGAGCTCAAGCATGGCGGCGTGTCCGAAGCCGAGCTGGAGACCCAGGAAAAGCGCGGCATGGACACCGGCCTGCGCGCGATCCACCCGATCACCGGCGAGGCGATTCCGGTGTGGGTGGCCAACTTCGTGCTGATGGGCTACGGCACCGGCGCGGTGATGGCGGTGCCCGGCCACGACCAGCGCGACTGGGAATTCGCGCAGAAGTACTCGCTGCCCATCCGCATGGTGATCGTCGACCGCGGTGTGGTCGACGCCGTGCGCGAGATCGGCCGCGACCTCAAGGCAGGCGTCGGCGCCAACGTCATGCGCGATGCGCTGCAGGGCGAGGCCACCGATGCCTACGCGACCTCGGCCGCCGTGCGCCTGATCGAGGACTTCGAGCGGCGCATCCACGAAGATGCCGCCTACACCGAACGCGGCACGCTGGTGAACTCCGGCGAGTACGACGGGCTCGACTTCGTCCAGGCGTTCGAGGCGATCGCCGGCCGCCTGGAGCGCGAGGGCAAGGGCCAGCGCCGCGTCAACTGGCGCCTGCGCGACTGGGGCGTGAGCCGCCAGCGCTACTGGGGTTGCCCGATCCCGGTGATCTACTGCGACGCCTGCGGCGCCGTGCCGGTGCCGGAGGACCAGCTGCCGGTGGTGCTGCCGGAGGACGTGGAATTCTCTGGCGTGGTATCGCCGATCAAGGCCGACCCCGAGTGGCGCAAGTGCAGCTGCCCGCAGTGCGGCGGCCCGGCCGAGCGCGAGACCGACACCTTCGACACCTTCATGGAGTCGAGCTGGTACTACGCCCGCTACACCAGCCCGGGCGCCCAGAACCAGGTCGACGCGCGCGCCGACTACTGGCTGCCGGTGGACCAGTACATCGGCGGCATCGAGCACGCGATCCTGCACCTGTTGTATTTCCGCTTCTATCACAAGCTGATGCGCGACGCGGGGCTGGTGCACTCGGACGAGCCGGCCACCAACCTGCTGTGCCAGGGCATGGTGATCGCCGAGACGTTCTACCGCGAGAACGACAACGGCGCGAAGGACTGGATCAACCCGGCCGACGTGGAGATCGAGCGCGACGAGCGCGCGCGCGTGGTCGGCGCTCGGCTGAAGTCGGACGGCCAGCCGGTGCAGATCGGCGGCACCGAGAAGATGTCCAAGTCCAAGAACAACGGCGTCGACCCGCAGGCGATGGTGGAGAAGTTCGGCGCCGACACCGTGCGCCTGTTCTCGATGTTCGCCGCGCCGCCGGAGCAGTCGCTGGAATGGAGCGAGGCGGGCGTGGAGGGCATGGCCCGCTTCCTGCGCCGCTTCTGGCGCGAAGTCACCACGCACGCGTCGCAGCCGGACCACCCGGAGGTTGATCCGGCGGCGCTCGACGCCGGGCAGAAAGCGCTGCGCCGGCAGGTGCACGAGACCATCCAGAAAGTCGGCGACGACCTGGGCCGCCGGCATTCCTTCAACACCGCCATCGCCGCCCTGATGGAGCTGCTCAATGCGTTGGGCAGGTTCGGCGACATGAGCGAGCAGGGCCGCGCCGTGCGCCACGAGGCGCTGGAGGCGATGGTGCTGCTGCTCAACCCGGTGGTGCCGCACGTCTGCCACGCGCTGTGGCAGGTGCTGGGCCACCCGCAGACCGTGCTGGAGAACGTCGCCTGGCCGCAGCCGGATCCGGCCGCGCTGGTGCGCGAGTCGGCCACGCTGGCAGTGCAGGTCAACGGCAAGTTGCGCGCTACCATCGAGCTGCCGGCCAACGCCTCGAAGGAAGAGGCCGAGGCCGCGGCACGCGCGCATCCCAACGTGGCCGCGTTCCTCGAAGGCCAGAGCGTGCGCAAGGTGATCGTGGTGCCCGGCAAGATCGTCAACATCGTCGCAGGATGAGTCCATGAACCGTCTGTTCCGAGCTTCGCTGCTGGTTTGCACCCTGGCCCTGGCGGCGTGCGGCTTCCATCTGCGCCAGAGCGCCGCGCTGCCGGCCTCGATGCAGCGCATGCACCTGTCGGTCTCCGGCGGCGGCGACCTGCAGCGCAACCTTGCACGGGCGCTGGAAGGCTCGGGCGTCACGGTCGAGGACGAAGGCGGTCCCGGCATCGCCGAGCTGAAGATCCCGGTCGCGCAATTCGGCACCGACACGCTGAGCGTGAGCGGCGGCGCCCGCGTCACCGAATACACGGTGCGCTACCAGGTGCGCTTCGACGTCGAGGACGGCGCGGGCCAGGCACTGGTGCCCGAGCAGCGCATCGACATGTCGCGCGACTACAGCTACGACGCGACCAATACCATCGGCAACCAGGCGCAGGTGGAAGAGATCCAGCGCAGCCTCAACGACGATATGGTGCAGGCGATCCTGTTCCGCCTGCAGGCTGCCGGCAACCACTCGCCGGCGGCGCCCGCCACCCACTGACATGCCGCTGTCCGCCGCCCAATGGTCCAAGGCGCTGGCGTCCGACCGCCTGGCGCCGGTGTACCTGCTGGCGGGCGAGGAGCTGCTGGTGCTGGAGGCGGCCGACGCGCTGCGCGCCCGCGCCCGCGAGCTGGGCTACGCCGAGCGCGAAGTGCTCGAGGCCGGCCAGCATTTCGACTGGGACGACCTGGCCCGTTCGGCCGCCGGCATGTCGCTGTTCGCCAGCCGCCGCCTGCTCGACCTGCGCCTGCCGACCGGGCGCCCGGGCGTGGACGGCGCCAAGGCGATCACCGCGTTCTGCGCCGATCCGCCGCCGGACGTGACCCTGCTGATCACCGCGGTGGAATGGAGCAGCAAGCACGAGGGCGCCTGGACCAAGCAGGTGGACGCCGCCGGCGTGCTGGCCGTGTTCAACGCGCCCAAGCCGCAGGAATGGGCTTCGTGGATCGGCGCACGGCTCGCCTCGCGCGGCCTGGCGGCCACACCCGACGCGGCATCGCTGCTGGCCGAGCGCGTGGAGGGCAACCTGCTCGCCGCCGCGCAGGAGATCGACAAACTGGCGGTGCTGCACGGCGGCGGGCGCATCGATGCGTCCGAGATGGAGAACCTGGTCGCCGACAGCGCCCGCTACGATGCCTTCAAGCTCACCGACGCCGCCTTCGCGGGTGACGGCGGCCGCGCGCTGCGCATCCTGGCCGGCCTGCGCGGCGAGGGCGAGGACCTGATCCCGCTGATGGGCTGGCTGGTCAACCAGCTGCAGCTCGCGCTGCGCCTGGCCAACGCCCGCGATTTCGCTGCGCAGGCGCGCGCCGAGCGGCTGTGGCCGGCGCGCGAACAGCTGTTCCGCAAGGCCCTGCGCCGCGCGCCGCGCGAGCACTGGCTGGCCTGCCTGGCGCGTGCCTCGCGCATCGACCGCATGGCCAAAGGCCGCGAGCAGGGCGAGCCGTGGCTGGAGACCGAACGCCTGATCGCCGCCATCGCCGAACCGCGCGCCGCAGCGGCGCTGGCATGAATCCGGCGGCAGCTGCCCACGCTCGCCCGCTGGCCATCCTCGGCGGCACCTTCGACCCGATCCATATCGCCCATCTCGCGGTGGCGTGGGAGGCTGCGGAGCTGCTGGGCGCCGAGGTACGGCTGATGCCCGCCAGCGTGCCGCCGCACAGGCCGCCGCCGATCGCCGACGCGACCACCCGCGTGGCGATGCTGCGCGCGGCGCTGCGGGGGCAGGACGGGATCGGCCTGGACACGCGCGAGCTGGCCCGCGGCGGCCCGTCCTATACCATCGACACGTTGGACCAGATGCGTGCGGAAGAAGGCGACCGGCCGATCGTCCTTTTGCTCGGCGCCGATGCGTTCGCCGGCCTGCCCGGGTGGCATCGCTGGCGCGCGCTGTTCGAGGCCGCGCACATCGGCGTCCTGTCGCGCCCGGGCGTGGCGCGCGAGTGGCCGGCCGAATTGGCCGAGGAGGTGGCCGCGCGCCAGGTGGCCGATCCGCGCCTGCTGCGCGCCCAGCCGGCGGGCCTGGTGGCCGAGCTGGAGGTGACGCCGCTGGAAATCTCGGCCACCCGCATCCGCGACCTGCTCGCGGCCGGCCGCGAACCGCGCTACCTGCTGCCGCAGGGCCTGTTCGACGATCCGGCCCTGCTCGCGCCGTACCGCCAGCCGGGCCCGCAGGACAGACCGTCGTGAGCGCACCCGTGATCGTGCGGGACGTGGCCCGCGGCGACCATGCCGCCTGGCTGCCCTTGTGGGATGGCTACAACGCCTTCTACGGCCGCTCGGGCGATACCGCGTTGCCGGCGCAGATCACGGCGATGACCTGGTCGCGCTTCTTCGACGCCTACGAACCGATGCATGCGCTGGTGGCGGAAGCGGACGGCCGGTTGCTCGGCCTGGCGCACTACCTGTTCCATCGCAGCACCATCCGCATCGAACCGAGCTGCTACCTGCAGGACCTGTTCACCGTGCCGCCGGCGCGCGGGCGCGGCGTGGGCCGCGCGCTGATCGAGGCGGTCTGCGAGCGCGCCCGCGCCGCCGGCTGTGCGCGGGTGTACTGGCAGACGCACCAGAGCAATGCCGCCGCCATGGCCCTGTACGACAAGCTGGCCGAGCGCTCCGGCTTCGTGGTCTACCGCAGGGAGCTGTAGCGCACGCTCAGCCCACCCGCGGCACGAAGCGCAGCGCCACCGAGTTCATGCAATAGCGCAGGCCGGTCGGCCGCGGGCCGTCGTCGAAGACGTGGCCCAGGTGGCTGTCGCAGCCGGCGCAGCTGATCGCCGTGCGGACCCAGCCGAACATGCGGTCGGTGCTCTCGATGACGTTCCGCTTGGCGATCGGTTGCCAGAAGCTCGGCCAGCCGGTGCCGGAGTCGAATTCGGTGGCGGCGTCGTAGAGCGCGGTATCGCAGGCCAGGCAGCGGAACAGCCCCGGCACGGGCGGCCGTTCGTGCGGCCCGCTGAAGGCGCGCTCGGTACCGTTGTGGCGCATCACTTCGTAGGAGGCCTCGGGCAGGCGCTCGCGCCACTGCGCATCGCTGAGCACCAGCTTGCGCACGTGGCACAGGCCCAGGCGGTGGCCGTCGTCGGCGAAGCATTCGAGCAGCACGTCGCCGCCGCGGGCCGGCGCCGGTGCGGCCGCGGCGGGACGCGCCGACAGGCGCGGCACCAGCAGCCCGCCGGCCAGGGCGAGCGCGCCGCCGCCCAGCGCGGCGCGCAGGAAGCGGCGCCGTTCCCATGCAACGATGTCGTGGATGCGGTTCATGGAAAACCTCCGTGATCAGCCGAAGGTGAAGGCGTAGGCATGCACGCCGGGGTCGAGGAAGGTGATCTCGAACACGCGCTCGCCGGTGCCCTCGTGCTGGCGCACCAGCTGGTACAGGCGCTGCTCGGTGACGGTGCCGTTGCCCTGCACATCGGTGTCCATGCCGTGGTCCTCGCCCGGCGGCTTGCCGTCGAGGGTGACGCGAAAACGCACGGGCTTGCCGTCCGCGCCGGGGCCGAGCACCAGATGCAGGTCGCGGCCGCGGAAGCGGTAGGCGATGCGGCCGCCCGGCTGTTCCGACTGCGCCAGCTCGGCGCGCACGGTCCAGCGGCCGTCCAGCGCCCACTGGCCGGATGGCAGCGTGGCCGGCGCGCGGTAGTCCCAGGCCTCGTCGTGGGCGACCTGGCCGCCGGCGAAATGCTCGCTGCGGGCGTAGCCGACGTAGGTTTCCGGCGAGCGCATCGCATCGTTCGAGCCGGCCGCCTGCGCGCCCTTGGCGCCGGGCTGCACGTAGCCGCCCGGGAGATCGGTGTGGCCGGCTTCGGCAAGCAGCTGGCGGATCGTGTCTTCGCTCTCTTGGTAGCCGCCTTCGCCGAAGTGGTGGGCACGGATATTGCCCTTGGCGTCGATGAAGTAGTGCGCCGGCCAGTATTCGTTGTCGAAGCCCTGCCAGATGGCGTAGTCGTTGTCGAGCGCGACGGGGTAATCCACGCCCAGCTCCTTCACGGCGCTCGCCACGTTGGCCGGCTCCTTCTCGAAGGCGAACTCCGGTGCGTGCACGCCGATCACCACCAGGCCATGGTCCTTGTACTTGTCGTACCAGGCATGCACGTACGGCAGCGAGCGCAGGCAGTTGATGCAGGAGTAGGTCCAGAAATCGACCAGCACCACCTTGCCGCCCAGCGCCTCGCGCGTGAGCGCAGGCGAATTGAGCCAGCCGGTGGCGCCGGCGAGCGAGGGCAGCTCGCCCTCCACCGGCAGCGGCGCGCCAGCCCGGTACACCGGCTGCGGCGTGGGCGCCGGGCGCGTGGCATCGATCAGCTTCTGCTCCAGGCCGCCGGTGTTGGCCAGCGCCACCCGCGTCAGCAGGCCGGTATCCAGCCCCAGCGCGATCGCCGCCACGCCGGCCAGCACCAGCGCGCCCAGCGCGCGGCGGACCCATTCGCCGGCCCCCAGCGAGCGCTTCATCAGCGCGAACACCTTGCCGCCGATCAGCAGCGCCAGCGCCAGCGAGGTGGCGGCGCCCGCGGCGTAGGTGAGCAGCAGCAGGGTGGTCTGCACGCTGGCGCCGTTGAGCGCCGCGCCGGTCAGCAGCAGCCCGAGGATCGGCCCCGCACAGGGCGCCCACAACAGGCCGGTGGCGACGCCCAGACCGGCGGCGGACCACGCCGAGCCTTCGCTGTCTGAGTGCCGCGACAGCCGGTTGCCCAGCGCGACGAACGGCCGCGTCAGCCATTCGGCGATGCGGGTCGAGAGCAGCGTGAGGCCGAGCAGCGCCAGCACCACCAGCGCCACGGCGCGGCCGTACTGGTTGGCGCGGATCGCCCAGCCGCCGCCGACCGCCGCCAGCGTGGCGACCAGCGCGAAGGTGAGCGCCATGCCCAGCAGCATCGGCAGGCCGTTGCGCGCGAACGGCCGGTCGGCGCGCGCGAAGACGAATGGCAGCACCGGCAGGATGCACGGGCTGAGGATGGTCAGGACGCCACCGAGGTAGGCGAGGATCAGCAGCAGCATGGGTCAGGTTTCCACGGGAGTGTGGTGGGGTATTCGCTCGGTGGGGCGGTGGGTTACATCCTGGCCGAAAAGGGCCGTCGCGGCGCGGAGGACCGACCCGGCGATCCGTTCCAACATACGGCGTAACCGGGGCGCCGGATGCGGCGAATCCAACGCATGCCTCCAACGCCGCCCCGATGCAGGACTTGACCGCCACCGGTTTCATGGTTCCAGATGCATGCTTTCCCCTTCGGGCGAGCATCGATCCGGCCGTGCCAGCCGAACCTGCCAGTGACACTCCCGAACGCCGCCGGGCGGCGTGGATGGCTGCCGCCCAGGTCGGCGACCGTCGCGCCTACGAGCGCGTGCTGGCCGATTCGGTGGCGCTGATCCGCGTCGTCGCACGCCGGCAGGGCGTCGCCCACGACCAGCTCGACGACGTGGTGCAGGAGACCCTGCTGACCATCCACCGCGTGCGCCACACCTACGATCCGGCGCGCTCCTACGACGCCTGGCTGGCCGCGCTCGCCGCCCGGCGGTCGATCGACGGGCTGCGGCGCAGCGGCCGGCAGGCGCATCGCGAGGTGGCCAACGAGCTGGCGCTCGCGCTGCATCCGGACGAAGCGGACGCCAGCGCCGGCAGCGAACAGGCGCAACAGGCCCGGCGGCTGCGCGCGGCCATCGCCGAACTGCCGCCGGGCCAGCGCGAGGCGGTCGAGCAGCTCGGGCTAAAGGAGCTTTCGCTGGAGGAGGCGGCGCTGCATACCGGCCGCTCCACCGGCGCGCTCAAGGTGAACCTGCATCGCGCGCTGAAGGCCTTGCGCCAGCGCTTCCATGGAGACGACTAGACCGATGGCCGACCCGCACGCCCACGACCGCCTGATCGCCGCGCTCGGCGCCGGCCTGGCGCCGGTGCGCCGGCTGCGCCCGCCGTGGCTGCGCACGCTGGGCTGGCTGTGCGTCGTGGCGGCGATCGCGGGGGTGCTGGTGGGCCGCTACGGTACCGCGCCGATGCTCGCGCGCTGGGCCGGCGCGCCGGACCTGGGCTGGGCCGGGCTGGGCGCGGCGCTTACCGCGATCAGCGCGGCCTGGGCGTCGTTCGCGCTGGGCGTGCCCGGACGCTCCACGGCCTGGGCCTGGCTGCCGCTGCCGCCGGCGCTGCTGTGGATCGGCGCCAGCGGGCTGGGCTGCCTGCGCGTATGGGTCGCCCCGGCGACCCAGGTCGCCAGCCTGCCCCAGGCGGGCGATTGCCTGGTCTTCATCGTGGGTTTCTCGCTGCCGCTCTCGGCGCTGCTGATCGTGCTGCTGCGGCGCGCCTGCCCGCTGCGGCCGGTGCTCACCGCGGTACTGGTGGGGCTGGCCAGCGCCGCCGCCTCGGCCAGCCTGCTGGAGATCTGCCACGCCTTCGACGCGGCGGCCACCGACCTGCTGCTGCACGCACTGGCCGTGGCGCTGGTGGTCGGGGCCAATGCCGCCCTCGGCGGCCGGCTGCTTTCGGCGCACATGCGGGTCGTCGGTCGCGCCGGGTGAAATCTGCGCAGGCTGCCACCTTCGCCGCGGGCCGCGGCGCGGGAGTGTGCGGTCGATCGCCCGCACACGCTGGATGGCGAGCCACCCTGCCGCGCAGGGGGATCCGGCGCGACAATGGCCGCTCCCCGCAAAGGAGCACGCCATGTCCGCCTTCCTCGGTTCGCTGGGTGTCGAGCATCCGCTGATCCAGGCGCCGATGTCCGGCTCGAACACGCCGGCGCTGGTCGCCGCGGTGAGCGCCGCCGGCGGCCTGGGCTCGCTCGGGGCCGGTTATCTGGAGCCGCAGGCGCTGCTCGACCAGGCCGCGCAGATCCGCGCGGCCACCGCCCGGCCCTTCGCCATCAACCTGTTCGTGCTGCCGGACGCATTCGAGGTGGACGATGCGCAGGTGGAAGCGATCCGCCGACGCCTCGATGCGCTGATGGAGCGCGAGGGCCTGGACGTGCGCACGCAGCGTCCCACGCGCTGGGCGCCGGTGTTCTCCGACCAGTTGGCTGCCCTGCGCGAAGCGCGTCCGGCGGTGGCGAGCTTCGCCTTCGACCTGATCGGCGCGGACGAGGTGCGCCGCCTGCAGGCGTTGGGCATCCGCGTGGTCGGCACCGCCACCAGCGTGGCCGAGGCGCGCGCATGGGCCGACCGCGGCGCCGACGCGGTGTGCGTGCAGGGCGCCGAGGCGGGCGGCCATCGCGGCACCTTCCTGCATGCGCCCGAGGAGGCGCTGATCGGCCTGTTCGCGCTGCTGCCCTCGACGGTGGCCGCGATCGACATTCCGGTGATCGCCGCCGGCGGCATCATGGACGGGCGCGCCATGCTCGCCGCGCAGGTGCTGGGCGCCGATGCCAGCCAGCTCGGCACGGCCTTCCTCGCCTGCCCGGAGTCGGCCGCGGCGGAGGCCTGGAAGCGCGACCTGCCGCAGGCCGAAGACCATCGCATCGGCACCATCTACAGTTTCTCGGGACGGGCTGCACGCGGCTTGCGCAACCGCTTCGTGGAGGCGATGGCGCCGTTCGCCGGCCAGTTGCCTCCCTATCCGGTGCTCAACGCATTGACATCGCCGCTGCGCCGCGCGGCGGCCGCCGCCGGACGCGGCGACCTGCTCTCCGAATGGTGCGGACAGGCAGCTGCCCGGGTGCGTCCGATGCCTGCCGCCGAGCTGGTCCGCGTGCTGATGGCCGAGTACGCCGCAGCCCGCCGCGCGCTCGCTTGACGTGGCGTTGAATCGGCGCGGTTATACTTCGCCCGCGCCATTTCGCGCCTACGCACGCCCCGAGGCCCTTCCGCTTGAGCACGTCTCCCCGCAGCCAGCCTTCCGTCGTCGCCGCAAGGAAACCTGCCGACGCCCACCAACTCCGCAAGCATGTGATCGACGCGCTGGAAGAACTCAAGGCCAAGGACATCCGCGAGATCGACGTCCGCGGCAAGACCTCCATCGCCGACCTGCTGGTGATCGCGTCGGGCACCTCGGCCCGGCACGTCAAGTCGATCGCCGACGAGGTGGTCAAGTTCGCCAAGAAGGCCGGTGTGATGCCGCTCGGCGTCGAGGGCGAGCAGGAAGCCGAGTGGGTGCTGGTGGACCTGGGCGACGTCATCGTCCACGTCATGCTGCCGCGCATCCGCGAGTTCTATGGCCTGGAGCGGCTGTGGACGGTAGGCGACCGCGAGCCGGGGATGGATGCGGCGAGCGCCGGCTGACGGGCTTTGCGCCATCTCCCCTGCAGGGAGAGGGGTCACTCTTGCGATCCACTTGCCACGAAGCGCGCCTCTGCTCCCTCTCCCCTCCGGGGAGAGGGCTGGGGTGAGGGGCCACTCTTGCGATCCACTTGCTACGAAGCGAGTGCCGCCTTCAAGCATTCTTCCGATGAGCATCTCCGCGAGCCCCGTCCCCTCACCTCAATCCCCTCCCCCGTCTTCGATCAAGAACGAGGGAGAGGAGGCGAACGTGGCGCTGCGCGCCGGCTTTATCGTCTGATCATGCGCGCGCGGATGATCGCCATCGGCGAACGCATGCCGGGATGGGTGGCGGACGGCTTCGCCGAGTACCGCAAGCGCCTCTCGCACGAACTGCCGCTGGAACTGGTGGAGCTCAAACCGGGTGCGCGCGGCAAGGGCCGCGATGACGCCCGCGCGATGCACGAGGAGGGCCAGGCGATCCTCGCCGCCCTGCCGCGCGATATCCACGTGGTCGCACTCGATGGCCGCGGCAAGACCTGGTCCAGCGAGGAACTGGCCGCCCAGCTGGCGAACTGGCGCATGGCCGGGCGCGACCTGGCGTTCCTGATCGGCGGTCCGGACGGCCACGCGCCCGAGGTGCTGGCGCGCGCCGACCAGCGCTGGTCGCTGGGTCCGCTCACTCTGCCGCACATGCTGGTGCGCTTGGTATTGGCCGAACAGTTGTACCGCGCCAGCACGCTGCTGGCCGGCCATCCCTACCATCGCGCCTGACGCCGCCGCTACGCCGCACCCGCCAATTGCGGCACTTCCGGATGCGCGTGCAGCGGCAGGTGTTTGGCGCCCGTGGCGAGCAGGGCGGGGCAAGCGGTGCCCAAGGCATCCTTGGTAGCGTCGATGACCACCAGGATGCGGCCCTGAGCGATCTCGTCCTTGAACTTGCGGTGCACGGCATCGGGCACGTCGGTGCCTATCAGCGCGCCGGTCCAGCAGCCGACCGCCGCGCCGGCCAGCGCGATGGCGGCCGCGCCGGCCAAGGTCACGCCCAGCGGCGGCACCGCGACCGCGATCAGGCCCAGCAGCACGCCGGTACCGCCGCCGCAGGCGGCGCCGCGGGCGGCGGCAGGATAGAAATCCGTGCCAGCGGTCATCCTGTGGTCGGGAACCTCTTGCAGTTCGATGTCCTCGCGAGCGATCAGCGAGATGCCATCGTCCGGAATGCCGGCCTGGCGCGCAGCGCTCATGAAGGCACGTGCGGCGGCGAGGTCGGGGGTGCTGAACACGCAGCGGGTTTTCATGGGCGCCTCCCGGTGACGCCCTCCGGCACGGCCGGAAGGGCTGTGCCATCTTCCGCGCGTCGGGGTGACCGGTGCGTGCGCCGATTGTTACCACGGCCGCGCCCGGCGCGATTCGCGCCGGGCGCAAGCTAAGTGCGGTGCCTCAGTCGTTCAGGTCGTTGTCGACCTCGTCCTGCGCCTGGCCGACGTTCTTCTGCACCTTGCCGGCGTTCTTCTCGAGCTTGCCGGCCACTTCCTTGGAGGTATTGCCTGTGAGCTTGCCGACCCCTTCCTTCACGGCGCCCTTGACCTCGTGCTTGGTGCCTTCGATGCGGTTGTCGTTCATTCGGGTTTTCCTCCAGACCTGCCGTTTGCAGGCCCGGCCAGTTATAGGGAGCGGCGTGTTCAGCACGGGTGATGCCCGCGCAAGGTTTTCGCAGCGGGTGCCTGTCTGCCGGCCACACAGACAGTGCGCGTCGGAGCGAATCCATGCGGCCCTTTCCCGCGCCGACGACACGCACGCGGTTAGTTTCCCTTGCATCGAGCGCAGCGCGCACGCGGGAGACACATCATGCTTGCCACCACTTACCGGCGGCCCTATCGCGTGCGTGCGGCGCACGTGCCCGAGCCCGTCATCGAGCACCCTGACGACGCCATCGTGCGGGTCACGCGAGCCTGCATCTGCGGCTCGGACCTGCACCTCTACCATGGCCTGGTGCCCGATACGCGGGTCGGCTCGATCTTCGGCCACGAGTTCACCGGCATCGTGGAAGAGGTCGGCGCCAACGTGCGCAACCTCAAGGCAGGCGACCACGTGCTGGTGCCCTTCAACGTCTTCTGCGGCACCTGCGCCTCGTGCTCGCACGAGCTCTACGGCAACTGCGAGAACGTCAACCCGCAGGCGACCGCGGTCGGCGGGGCCTACGGCTACTCGCACACGGCCGGCGGCTATGACGGCGGGCAGGCCGAATACGTGCGCGTGCCTTTCGCGGACATCGGCCCCACGGTGATCCCGTCGGACATCCACGTCGAGGACGCAGTGCTGCTCACCGACGTGGTGCCGACCGGCTACCAGGCCGCCGAGATGGGCGACATCCACGAGAACGACACGGTCGTCGTGTTCGGCGCCGGTCCGGTCGGCCTGATGGCGGCGCGCTGCTCGTGGCTGATGGGAGCAGGCCGCGTCATCGTGGTGGACCAGTACGACTATCGCCTGGAATTCGCGCGCCGCTTCGCCCAGGCCGAAACGGTCAACTTCCGCGAGGTCGACGACATGGCCCTGCACCTCAAGAAGATGACCGACTGGCGAGGTGCGGACGTGTGCATCGACGCGGTCGGTTGCGAGGCCGACGGCAACTTCATGCAGACCCTGACCGGCGTGAAGCTGAAGCTGCAGGCCGGCGCCGCCACGGCGCTGCACTGGGCGATCAACTCGGTGCGCCGCGGCGGCAACGTGTCGATCGTGGGCGTCTACGGGCCCACCTTCAACGCCGTGCCTATCGGCAGCGCGATGAACAAGGGCCTGACGCTGCGCATGAACCAGGCAAGCGTCAAGCGCCACCTGCCGCACCTGATCGAGCACGTGCGCGCAGGCCGGCTCAAGCCGCGCGAGCTGATCACCCATCGCGTGCCGCTGGAGGAGGTGGACGAGGCTTACCACCGCTTCTCCGCCAAGCAGGATGGCTGCATCAAGACCGTGCTGATCCCGCCGCGCGCCGGCCGCATCGATACGCCTACGCCGGTCGCGCGCCCGGCTTCCACCCATTTGCACTGAGGCGACCCATGAACCAGGCGACCGACCATTCGAACATCCCCGACTGGGGCGTGGACCTCGATCCCGCCAAGCGCCCGGCCGTGCCGATGGAGCGCACCCCGCCGCGGCTGGAAGGGCTGCATTGGGATCGCCCCGCGCAGCAGCCGCGCACGGTGGAGGTGCTGCACTCGATCGAGCGGCCCGGCATCACGCCCGTGTTCGGCACCAGCGTCCCGCCCAGGGGCCTCAGCGGCTGGATCCGCAGGCGCGCGTTCCGCCGCAGCGAGAGCGATCTGCGCCACTGGATGCTCCTGCTGCTGGCCGACCGGGTGAACGTGGTCGAGGGCCTGGCGGACGACGTGCGCCGCTCGCCACGTGCGCGTGCGGCTGCCTTCGGCCTGGCCGGCGCGGCACTGGCGATATGGGTACTGCGCCGTCGTCGCACCTAAACGCTCGAGGCCGCGGGCTACGAAGCGTTGGGCGCACCTCGGCGTCAGCGCAGGCGCCCTTCCAAGGACGTATCGTCGTTCTTCAGGACGCCGCGCAGGTTGAACAGGAACAGGCCCACCTGCAGGCCGATCAGAGCCCATGCGTGGTCGTGCCAGCCCCAGGCCACCCACAGCAGGTTGCTCAGCACGAAGCACCAAAAGCCCCAGCTGCGCTTGCGCCGCGACAGCGAGCCGACCAGCCACGCGGCTACCAGCGTGATCGCCATCGCTGGCCATTGCAGGGCATCGATCAGGCCGCTCACCGGGCTGCGGACCAGCGCAGGGCCAAGTTGCCCGCGCCAACCGCTGCATGCGGGCGGGAAGGCCGGGTGTCGCACGCCCGCGCAAGGCGGGCATGCATGCGGACGGCGCCGTTCAGGCCGGTGAATCCGGGTCGCGCATGAAGGCCATCGCCGCAGTCTTCACCTTGGCGTAGCGGGTGATGGCGTCGGCGCCGGAGGATTCCTTCCAGCGGGCGTACTTGCGGTCGAAGTCGGCCAGCTCCTCGGCGCTGAACAACTCACGCGCCGCGTCGAACATCTTGGTTTCTTCCTCGTGGGCGTGGTGCTTGACCATCTCGCCGCACACCTGCACGGAACCGGCGAACTGGCGCGAGTCCACGTCGGCGGCATGGATGTCCGGCAGCACCGCCAGCTCGACCGCGCGATGCTCCTGGATCGCCTCGGCGTAGATCAGTTGCTGCTCGTGGTCGGCCCGATCCTCGAAGGCGGGATAGAAGACCGTTTCTTCCCATTTTGCGTGCGGGATCAGCAGCGCCTCGATGCGCTTGAGCAGGTCGTGGCGCGCGTCGGCTTCGGAGTCGGCGGTCTTGTTGATCTGGGCGAACAGCTCGCGCAACTGGTCGTGCTCGGTCCTGAGCGTGTCGAGAATGTTGGTCATGGCGCGCCTCCGTTGGGAACCCGGCTATTGCATAACCTTTGGCGTGGCATGGCCGTGAACCGGTATATTCCAAAGCGGTTCCGCGCCCCATCCGGATCGGATGCGCGCCGAAAGCCATCTGGGGCGCCAGGAGACAGCCCTCGACGCACCCCTCGCGTAGGAGGCACCGCTGTCCATCGCCGACAGTCTCACCCCCGGCGTGACGGACCTAGAGCTGCATCACCGCTGCGTATTCCTCGCTCAGCGCACGAGGATGCGGGCTGCGCGCTAGTTTTGCGAACGAACGGCAATCTCTGCCGGCAACGCAAGCACTAGAGCATCCGCGCGTGCAGGCATCTCTTACCGAGGCACTTTGACTCCCATCTCCAAGGCAATGACGCGCGTTGCCGTGTTCTGGCACACTCATTAATTGGCCATTTGCCATCGCTGGATGGGGATCCGGGCATGAGTAAGCATCAAACCGCCGGCCGTCTGGTCTGCGTGGGCATCGGGATGACTCTTGGCTCGCACATCAGCCCGTTGGCACGCAGCTACATCGAACAGGCGGACGTCGTGTTCGTCGGCGTCTCGGACGGTTTGGTCGAGCTCTGGCTGCAGCGCATGCATGCGGACGTGCGCAGCCTGCAGCCGTATTACGCCCATGGCAAGTCGCGCATGCGCACGTACCGCCAGATGGTGGAGGCGATGCTCGTTGAGGTGCGTGCGGGCAGGCGCGTCTGTGGCGTGTTCTACGGCCATCCCGGGGTATTCGCCTGGGTACCGCACAAGGCCATCGAAATGGCGCGCAGCGAGGGCTACCACGCGCGCATGGAACCGGGCATCTCGGCTGAGGACTGCCTGTATGCGGACCTGGGCATAGATCCGGGAACCTGCGGCTGCCAGCACTTCGAGGCGAGCCAGCTATTGGTCTACAGGCGCCAGATTGACCCGAGCGCGTGGCTGATCCTGTGGCAGGCTGGCCTGGCGGGCGACCGCTCGCTCAAACGCTTCTCTACCGGCGCCGCGTACCGTCAGGTGCTGGTCGATGTGCTGGCGCGCGACTATCCGCTAGAGCACGAGGTGATTATCTACCAGGCTGCGACGTTGCCGATCGGGCAACCCCGAATTGAGCGCACAAGGCTGCAGGCGCTGCCCGGTGCGGAACTTAGCATGGCCGATACTCTGGCCATTCCCCCCGCACGAGCCATGGAGCTAGCGGAGGATATTCGGGTGCGATTGGAGGCGCTTGATGCCGTCTCAGAAGAGGTGGTCGTACCCGTGTAATTTTTTTCGGCGTCCCTTTAATGGAGGCGAGCAGGATATGATCATTCAGGGACGAGCTTGTGCGGTTGCACAGGATCGCTTCCCAGACACCACTCACATGAAGGAATCCTTATGACAGACATGATCAATATCCTCGAAAGGATGGGTAGCGATGCTGGGCTGCGTCATGCGTCCCGGCAAGAACTTGAGCGAGTGCTGCATGCGGAACAAATCGACAAAAGCGTGCGCGAGGCGATGCTGTCGGGCGATCGCGCGGAGTTTCAGTCATTGATGGGGGTGGGTCCACAGTTCAGCGTCATCATGCCGGGGGTAGAGGAAGAGGCCTGACGTATCCGGATGGATGCCCAGCTGGCTACTCGGGTCACATCGCACGGCGCGAGTGCCAAAGGGGTCAAGCGCATTAACCTTGACCCCTTCCATTTGGTCCACGCTGGGCGCACGGCATTACGCGACCTGCGGCGGAACAGGGCCGGGACGTTGGAGCGCCTTCGAACTCCGCACTTTTAACACGCGTACGCGGCGGATGGTCGATTCTGGATGAGCCCGCCGACGCGTGCTCTCGCGTGTAGCCGGAGCCAACCTTACCGTAGTGGCCGCAAGTGAGGGATGCGTAAGCTGCCGTAAGCCCGGATAGGAAGCAGAGCGGTCCGCCTGCGCTTGCCGTGATGGTCTCGCCATAGGGCAATGGCTCTTGGGTTAGCTCTGAGCGCGCGCAAACCAGTGGAATAAAGTAGACTTTCGCTGTCTTCGGGGCAGCCGTTAAGTAGCCCGATCAGGGGGGGGGTATGTTCGATATCGTCGATTTTCTTGAAGAAGTCGGCCAGGATGCGATGTTCTCGCGCGCCTCGACCGAAGAAATACTTGCAAGTTCATTAGCGGCGCAGTTAACCCTGCAGGAACGGAACATGCTTGCCGAAGCAGCAGCAATGCGGCGGGCGGGTCTGCTCGACGCACAAGCGCTTTATTGCATGCAGTTTCCTGCGGAAGAGGAAGAGGGCGAAGAACGAGAGCCGGAGCCCGACCCGGATGAACCGTTGCGAGACAACGAATAGTCGCGCCATGCCTCGCTACTTTTGCTAGGCGACATCATGTCCTGCGCGAATCCAACGCGACGAGCGCTTTTTATTATCTGTACGGTCCTAGCATTGCTGATTGTGGGCGCGGCCGAAGCGGACGTGCCCTCAGACATCGAACGGGCGCTGCAGCAAGCAGAGAACATCAAGACCGCGGATAATGCGAAATTCGTGAAAATTATTGACTCTCTGGGTCACGACCGCGCTAGCTTGTCGACGTCGCAGTTATGGCATTTGCGGTACTTGGAGGCCTGGCAAACGGCATATCGCGGCGATTATCACAACGCCGCCGAGCTTCTCACTCAAGTTATTGGGCACGCGGGGGAGTTCGATCTCAAGGTCCGTGCTGAAGCCACTTTGGTAAATATCCTTGGTATCGGACGCCGCTACGAGGAGGCCTACACCAACCTAAGTCGTGTGCTTGACGAACTTCCCCAGGTGACGAGTGACAGCACGCGGTTGCAGGTGCTGGCCGAGGCCTCGCAGCTCTCCATCGAAGCTGGCCAATATGGGCTGGCGTCCGTTTATGCGGAACGATTGCTGGCGGAGCATCCGACCGGACAAGGAGCATGCAAGGGACAGTATCTTGCACTCCATGCCCAATACCGGGATCAGGTATCACCGCCGGTGGGGCCTTTCATTAGAGGGGCAAATTTGTGCGCGGCCACTGGCGAGATCCTATTTGCCAACGGCATCCGGGCCGACATTGCAGGTATATATTTGAAACACCACCGCCCCCGCGAAGCCGAAGAGCTACTGCGGCGTTATTACGGCGAGGTTCTGAAGACTCAATATCAAAGCTTTATTTCAGAAATTGATGCGCTGCTTGCGGAGGCTTACTGGCAAATGGGTGATACCCGGCAGGCGCGGAAGTACGCATTGGCATCAGTGGTTGAGAACGTCAAGGATGAATACACCGAGTCGCGGGTAAACGCATACGAATTGCTTTACGAGCTTGAGCGAGCACAAAACCACATGGGTGCCGCTCTCGCGTACCACGAAAAATACATGGCTGCAGACAAGGCCTATCTCGACGACGTCAGCGCCAAGGCCCTCGCGTACCAGATGGTCAAGCAGCAGGTGCAGGCCAGGAAGGCGGAAGTCGACGCGCTGGCCAAACGGAACAGGATCCTGCAACTGCAGCGGGCACTCGACCGCAAGGCGATGGAGGCCAGCCGGCTGTACATCGTCGTGCTCGCGCTGGGGCTGCTGGCCATCGGCCTGTGGCTGCTGCGCCTGAAGCGTTCGCAGCTGCAGTTCATGCGCATGGCCCAGTGCGACAGCCTCACCGGCATCTACAACCGCAAGCATTTCGTGAGCGAGGCCGAGCACGCGCTGCGCTACGTGGAACGTTCGGCGCGTGGCGCCAGCCTGGTGCTGATCGATCTGGACCATTTCAAGCTGATCAACGACACCTACGGCCATGCGATGGGCGACCAGGTGTTGCGGCGGGCCGTGCAGGCCTGCCAGCAATACGTGCGCTCCACCGACGTGTTCGGCCGCCTGGGCGGGGAGGAGTTCGGCGTGCTGCTGCCCGAGTGCACGCCGGACGCCGGCATCGAACGGGCCGAGGCCATCCGCCGCGCGATCGCCATGCTGAGCGACCAGGACGAGCCGGGCATCCCGGTGTCGGCGAGCTTCGGCGTGGCGTTCACCGTCGAGTCCGGCTACGAACTGCGCCAGCTCCTGATGGATGCCGATCATGCGCTCTACCGGGCCAAGCGCGCGGGGCGCAACTGCGTGGTCGCCGGCAAGCAGGGCGAGGGCGTGGTGGTCGCCTGATTCGCGATCAGCGTGGCTTGGGCGGGGTGTGGGCGTTCCACTGCTGCATCCGCGCTTGCATGCGCCGCACGTGGCTGCCTGGCCAGTAGATCCGGCCGCAGGCCGGGCACGCGCGGAAGGGACCGGGCAGGTCGCGCGCCCGCGGCGGCACGCGCGTGCGTTCGTCGGGCGTGGCTTCGCGCAGTAGCGTGTTGTCGAGCAGGCAGCGGCTGAAGGGAGCCCAGGTCCAGTCGACGCCGAGCGCCGCGGCCAGCTCGGCTGCCTGCATGTCGAGCCCGTCGCTCGCCAGCAGCACGACCACGACGCCCTTTCCCGCGTGCGCGGCCAGATGCCGGTCACGCGTCAGCAGGATCCGCGATTGCGCGCGGCACGCACCCAGGACGGCCCGGTCGCTCGCGTCGACCGGTGCCAGGCCCGTGTCGTAGCCGGCCGCACGCAGCCAGCGGGCAAGGCTGGCGAGCATGGCGTCGCAGAACAGTGGCAGGGGGCTGCCGGAAGCTTCCATCGCCTCATTCAAGCCGTTCGCCGGGCGAGGCTGCGTGAGCGGGCTCCTTGCGACGGCTACCAGCCGCGTGCCAGTCCGGCCTCCAGCCGGTCGAGCAACGCTTCCTGGCTGGGCAGGATCTTCCCGCGCGCCGGTGCCAGCGCGAACCAGGCGACGCGGTCGATCTCGGGAAAGCTGGCGCGCTGGCCGCTGTGTGGCGGCCACTCGAGTTCGAACAGGTTGCTGCGTAGCGCGTCCGGGTCGAAATCACCCTCGAGCGCGAACGCCTCGACCCATTTGCCGCCGCGCTGGCGCAGACGCCCCAGCGGATGCAGCGGCCCGACGGCCGGCACGCCGAGCTCTTCCTCGAACTCGCGCCGCGCGGCCGCTTCGGCCTCTTCCCCGGGCAGCAGCTCGCCCTTGGGCAGCATCCAGGCGCCCTCGTCGCGGCGGCGCCAGAACGGGCCGCCCGGGTGGGCGAGCAGCACCTGCACCGCGCCCTCGTGCTGGCGGTACATCAGGATGCCCGCGCTGATGATGGGCATGCGTCCTCCCACTGCGGCTGGTGCCGAGCCGACGTTCACCTGGCCCACGGTAACATCCGAGGCCGACTCGTTTTTTGCGGGAGACCGCCATGGCCATCGGTTGGGCCGGCGACGGCGCCGTGCAGGACCAGATCGACGCGACCGTCAAGGACGCGATCAAGCGCGCACGCAGCAAGCTGCCGCAGGGGCCGAGCCTGAGCCACTGCGAGGAATGCGATGCGCCGATTCCCGAGGCGCGCCGCAAGGCCGTGCCCGGCGTGCGCCTGTGCGTGGCCTGCCAGGAAGCGCAGGACAAGGCGCAGCGCGCGGTCAGCGGCTACAACCGCCGCGGCAGCAAGGACAGCCAGTTGCGCTGAAGGCCGTCCGGACCGTTCGGGGCACATCCTGCTGGCCGGCGCCGGTATCCGCTGGCGTGTGAACCGCGCAGAGCTCCTCGACAACGCCGCCGAGCGCGCTTGCCTGGCTGCCACATGCCCCCATGCATGGAGCTGTTCGATTCACGGGAGTGCCCCAATGCAAAATCCGAATGCTGAAGCCGCCGGCCAGTTCCGAATCGGCGGCGACATCCCGGTCAACCGCCTGGGATTCGGCGCCATGCGCATCACCGGCAAGGGCATCTGGGGCGCGCCGGCGGATCCGGAAGCCGCCCGCGCCACGCTGCGCGCGCTGCCCGAGCTGGGCGTCGACCTCATCGATACCGCCGACAGCTACGGCCCGGAGGTGAGCGAAAGCCTGATCCGCGAAGTGCTGTATCCGTACCGGGGCCTGCTGATCGCCACCAAGGGCGGCCTGACCCGCCACGGGCCGGACATCTGGGCGCCGGTGGGCCGTCCGGAGTACCTGCGCCAATGCGTGCTGATGAGCCTGCGCCGGCTGGATGTGGAGCGCATCGACCTGTGGCAGTTGCACCGCATCGACGCCAAGGTGCCGCGCGAAGAGCAGTTCCAGGCGATCGCGGAGATGCGCAAGGAAGGCCTGATCCGCCACGTGGGCCTAAGCGAGGTGAACGTGGAGGAGATCGAGGCGGCGCGGCGCCACTTTCCCGTCGCCACCGTGCAGAACCTCTACAACCTGGCCAACCGCAAGAGCGAGCAGGTGCTGGAGTACTGCGCGCAGCAGGGCATCGGCTTCATTCCCTGGTATCCGCTGGCCGCCGGCGACCTGGCCGCGCCCGAGTCGGCATTGAGCCGCGTCGCCAAACGCCTGGGCGCGAGCAACGGCCAGGTCGCGCTGGCCTGGCTGCTCAGGCGGTCACCGGTGATGCTGCCGATTCCGGGCACTTCGAAGGAGGCCCACCTGCGCGAGAACGTGGCCGCCGCGCAGCTTGAGTTGTCGGACGAGGACTTCCGGGCGCTCGAGGCTCTGCCCACTGAGGCCTAACGGAGAAGGGCGCCCGCTTGCGTCGCGATGGTTCGGCCGGGCCGGTTTACCCACCGCCTCCCACAGCTTATCCACAGACTTATTGTCTCGTCGGCTGAGAAGCCGCCGCGTATCCTCTCCCCTTCGTGTCCGCCGCGGTACTGCCGGCGGCGCGGATGCCTGCGAGGAAACCCAGCCCATGTCCTTTGTCCCCGAGCGCAAGAGCGGCCACCCATCCGCCGTCGAGGCGCTGCGCGTGCCGCCGCATTCGATCGATGCCGAGCAGGCGGTGCTGGGCGGCCTGATGCTCGCCCCCGACGCGCTGGACAAGGTGGCGGACAAACTGGGCGAAGGCGACTTCTACCGCAAGGACCATCGGCTGATCTGGCGCGCGATCAACGAACTGGCCAACAAGGGCATGCCCTGCGACGCGGTGACCCTGGGCGACTGGTTCGAGGCCAACGGCCTGGCCGACATGGTCGGCGGGGCGAGCTACCTGATCGAGCTGGCCAACGCCACGCCGAGTGCGGCCAACATCGCCGCCTATGGCGACATCGTTCGCGAGAAATCCGTGCTGCGGCAGCTGATCGACGCCGGCACCTCGATCACCGAGGACGGCTACCGTCCCGAGGGCAAGAGCGTGCAGGAGGTGCTGGAGAGCGCCGAGCAGGCGGTCTTCAAGATCGCCGAGTCCGGTGCGCGCGGCAAGAAGGATTCGGTATCCATGCGCGAGGCGGTCAAGGACGCCTTCCGCCTGCTTACCGAGCGCTATGAGAACCGCGGCCAGCTCACCGGCATCTCCACCGGCTTCAACGACCTGGACGAGCTGACCTCCGGCCTGCAGCCGTCGGACCTGATCATCGTCGCGGCGCGTCCCTCGATGGGCAAGACCGCCTTCTCTGTGAACCTCGCCGAGGCCGCCGCGCTGCGCGCGAAGAAGGCGGTGGTGATCTTCTCGATGGAAATGTCCGCCTCGCAGCTGGCCTTCCGCCTGATCTCCTCGATCGGCCGCATCCACCAGCAGCACCTGCGCAACGGCGACCTGTCCGAAGAGGACTGGCCGCGCGTGACCAACGCGATCGCGATCCTCTCCGAGGCCAAGATCTTCATCGACGACACGCCCGGCCTCTCGCCGGTGGAGCTGCGTTCGCGCGCGCGCCGCCTGCACCGCGAGCACGGCGGCCTGGGACTGATCGTGATCGACTACCTGCAGCTGATGCAGGTGCCCGGAAACAAGGAGAACCGCGCCACCGAGATTTCAGAAATCTCCCGTTCACTCAAGGGCCTCGCCAAGGAGCTGAACGTGCCGGTGATCGCCCTGTCGCAGTTGAACCGCTCGCTGGAACAGCGCGCCGACAAGCGCCCGATGATGTCCGACCTGCGCGAGTCGGGCGCCATCGAGCAGGACGCCGACGTGATCATGTTCATCTACCGCGACGAGTACTACAACAAGGAATCGCCGGACAAAGGCCTGGCCGAGATCATCATCGGCAAGCAGCGAAACGGCCCCACCGACACGGTCAAGCTGACCTTCCTCGGCCACTACACCAAGTTCGAGAACTACGCGCCGGATTCGTTCGTGGGGTCGTTCGATTGAAGGCGGGGAACGGGGAACGGGGAACGGGGAACGTGCAGTCCGCGCGCGCCGGTGGGGTGCGGCCTGGTGTCGCTGCCGCTGCTGGGCAATGCGCAAGCGCGCCGGGTCACCGCACACTCGACGTTCCCCGTTCCCCGTTCCCCGTTCCCCGCTCCAACCCATGAGCCGCACCACCACCGCCACCATCCACCTGGGCGCCCTGCGCCACAACCTCGCGCGCATCCAGGCGATGGCCGCGCCTGCGCGCGTTATGGCGGTGGTCAAGGCCGATGCCTACGGCCATGGCCTGGAGCGCGTCGCCCGCGCACTGGATGCGCAAGCGGAATGTTTCGCCGTGGCGGCGCTGGGCGACGGCCTGCGCCTGCGCGCGGCCGGGCATCGCCAGCGCATCGTCGTGCTGTCCGGCCCGGACCAGCCCGGCGACATCGCGGAGATGCAGCGCCTGCAACTGGACGCGGCGATCCACCACGAGTCGCAATTGCATTGGCTGGCCGAAGCCAAGCCGGGACGCGGCCGCCTGCGCGTGTGGCTGAAGATCGACAGCGGCATGCATCGCCTGGGCTTCGCCCCCGAGCGTGTGGCGCAGGTGCACGCGCGCCTAGCCGCGATGCCGGGGCTCGATCCGCAGATAGGCCTGCTCAGCCACTTTTCCGATTCGGAAGTCTTCGATGGCGCGCAGACCCGCGCGCAGATCGAGCGCTTTGCCGCGGCCACCCGCGGCCTGGACGGCCCCCGCTCACTGTCCAACTCCGCGGCCGTGCTGGGCTGGCCCGAAGCGCGCGCCGACTGGGTGCGCACCGGCGGCCTGCTGTACGGCCTGTCGGTGGTGGAGGGCAAAAGCGGCGCCGACTTCGGCTTCCGCCCTGCGATGACACTGGCCACGCGGCTGATCGCCATCAACGTCGTCGGCAAGGGCGAGTCGATCGGTTACAACGGCACCTGGACCTGCCCGCAGGACATGGCCGTAGGCGTCGCCGCCGTAGGCTATGGCGACGGCTATCCACGCAGCGCGGCCAGCGGCACGCCGGTGCTGGTCGGCGACACCCGCGTGCCGCTGATCGGCCGCGTCTCGATGGACCTGATCACGCTGGATCTGCGCGATGCGCCGCGGGCCAAGGTGGGCGACCGCGTCATCCTGTGGGGCGAAGGCCTGCCGGCAGAAACCGTCGCGCGCCACGCCGGCACCATCGGCTACGACCTCACCTGCGGCATGACCCGCCGCGTGCTGTTCGTCGAGGACGAAAGCTGACGGGCGTTTCGGCCCCGGCCATCTCGCCCTGTACGAAGGAGCCGGGCTAAGCTCGCCGCTCCACTCCGGGACACTTCCATGGCCAAAGCCAAGACCGCCTATGTCTGCACCGATTGCGGTGCGGAGCACTCCAAATGGCAGGGCCAGTGCGTCGAGTGCGGCGTGTGGAACACGCTGAGCGAAGTGGTGCTGACGCCGGCGTCCACGGCGAAGGCGTCGGTGGGTGCCCAGCGCTCCAGCTACGCCGGCAATGCGGCCGGTTCGGCCAGGGTCACGCCGCTCACGGCGGTGGCGCTGACCACCGAGGCGCGCACGCATACGGGTATCGGTGAACTGGATCGCGTGCTCGGCGGCGGCCTGGTGCAAGGTTCGGTGGTGCTGATCGGCGGCGATCCGGGCATCGGCAAGTCCACCCTGCTGCTGCAGATGCTCGGCACGCTGGGGACGCACCTGGCCAGCGTCTACGTCACCGGCGAGGAGTCGCTCTCGCAGGTGGCCGCGCGCGCGCAGCGCCTGGGCCTGCCGCTGGAGCCGCTGCAGGCGCTGGCCGAGACCTGCATCGAGCGCATCCTGGAGCAGGCGATCGCCACGCGGCCGCACGTGCTGGTGATCGACTCGATCCAGACCATCTGGACCGAGCTGCTCACCGCAGCGCCCGGCTCGGTGAGCCAGGTGCGCGAGTCGGCCGCCAAGCTCACGCGCTTCGCCAAGGAGACCGGGACCAGCGTGTTCCTGGTCGGGCACGTGACCAAGGAGGGCGGCATCGCCGGCCCGCGCGTGCTCGAACACATGGTGGACGCGGTGCTGTACTTCGAGGGCGAGTCGGGCAGCCGCTTTCGCGTGCTGCGGGCGTTCAAGAACCGCTTCGGCGCGGTCAACGAGCTGGGCGTGTTCGCGATGTCGGACAAGGGGCTGCGCGAGGTGCCCAACCCCTCGGCGATCTTCCTTTCCGCGCACTCGGGCCCGACTTCCGGCAGCGCCGTGATGGTCACCCGCGAGGGCACCCGCCCGCTGCTGGTCGAGGTGCAGGCTTTGGTCGACCAGTCGTCGCTGGGCAATCCGCGCCGCGTCGCGCTCGGCCTGGAGCAGAACCGCCTGGCCATGCTGCTGGCGGTGCTGCACCGGCATGGCGGCGTGGCGGCCTACGACCAGGACGTGTTCGTCAACGTGGTCGGCGGCATCCGCGTGCAGGAGACCGCGGCGGACCTGCCGGTGCTGCTGGCGGTGCTGTCCTCGCTGCGCGACCGTCCGCTGCCGGACAAGACCATCGCCTTTGGCGAGGTCGGCCTCTCCGGCGAGATCCGCCCCGTGCCCAACGGCGAGGAGCGCCTGAAGGAAGCGGCCACCCACGGGTTTCGCCGCGCCATCGTGCCCAAGGCCAACGCGCCGAAGAAGGGCAAGCTGGGCGAGATGGAAGTGATCGGCGTGGAGCGCCTGGCGCAGGCCATCGACGCCTGCCGCGACGCCTGACCAGGCAAGCCGGCGCTTGCTACAGCTGCGGCACCGGCCGATGCAGGATCAGCTCGAGCACGAACTTCGAGCCGAAGAACGCCAGCACCAGCACCGCCATGCCGATCAGCGTGAGGTTGACCGCGCGGCGCCCGCGCCAGCCGTGCTTCCAGCGGCCATAGAGCAGTACGCCGAACACCAGCCACGCCACGATCGACAGCACGGTCTTGTGCACCAGGTGCTGGCCGAACAGGTTGCCCACGAACAGTGCGCCGGTGACCAGCGTCAGCGTCAGCAGTGCGAAGCCGGCGGCGATCAACCGGAACAGCAGCATCTCGGTCAGCGTCAGCGGCGGCAGGGCGCGCAGCCAGGGACCGAACTGGCGGTGGCGCAGGCCGCGGTCCTGCACCGCCAGTCCGATCGCGAGCACGGCGGCGATCGAGAGCAGGCTGAAGGCCACCAGTGCCACCGTCACGTGCAGCTTGATCTGCCAGTCCATCGCCACCGGCATCGTCGGTGGCGCCAGGAAACTGTCCACGGCCAGCAGCAGCGCCGACAACGGAAACACCGCCACGCCGAGCGCCGCGACGGGGCGGCTGAGGTTCACCAGCAGGGTGAGCGCGGACACCACGCAGGCCACCAGCGACAGCGCCGCGAAGAAATGCAGGTCCAGCGCGCCGCGGTGCATCCCCAGCAGCACGCCGGCATGCGCCAGCACCGCGAGCGTCGCCACCCCCAGCGCCGGGCGCTGCCATGCGGCCGGTGCACTCGTCGCCGGCCCGAACAGCGGCCGCGCCAGCAGGCCGCAGGCGAGCAGGTAGCAGACGATGGAGAAGATCGAGAGCGCGGGCAGCATGGCGTGCAAGTGTGGCACACGGCCTGCGCAGGGTGCATTGGCCGGGAATCCGCCTGGATCGCGAGATGATCGTTCGGGCGGCCCGGTACGGGGCGCACGAGGGCCGTGGTCGCCTCCCGTATACTAGGCGCTTTCCGCATCGCCCCAGCCAGCCATGTTCGAATCGCTCAGCCAACGCCTCTCCGCCACCGTCAACCGCCTGCGCGGGCGCGGGCGGCTGACCGAGGAAAACATCCGCGAGTCCCTGCGCGAGGTGCGCATCGCGCTGCTGGAGGCCGACGTCGCGCTGCCTGTGGTGCAGGCGCTGATCGAGCGGGTCAAGGTGCGCGCGGTCGGCCAGGAAGTATTGAAGAGTCTTTCGCCGGGCCAGGCGCTGGTGAAGGTGGTGAGCGAGGAGCTGACCAAGGTGATGGGCACGGCCAACGCCGAGCTCAACCTCGCCCAGCAGCCGCCCGCGGTGGTGCTGATGGCCGGCCTGCAGGGCGCGGGCAAGACCACCACGGTGGCCAAGCTCGCCCGCTTCCTCACCGAGCGCAAGAAAAAGAAGGTGATGGTGGTCAGCTGCGACGTCTACCGTCCGGCCGCCATCGAGCAGCTGCGCACGCTGGCCGAACAGGTCGGCGTGAAGTTCTTCCCGTCCGAGGCGGGCCAGAACCCGGTCGACATCGCCAAGGCGGCGATCGCCGCCGCCCGCCGCGAAGTGGTCGACGTGCTGCTGGTCGACACCGCCGGCCGCCTGCACATCGACGAGGCGATGATGGTCGAGATCAAGGCGCTGCACGCCGCGATCACGCCGGTCGAGACGCTGTTCGTGGTCGACTCGATGACCGGCCAGGATGCCGCCACCACCGCCAAGGCCTTCAGCGAGGCGCTGCCGCTCACCGGCGTGGTGCTGACCAAGACCGACGGCGACGCCCGCGGCGGCGCCGCGTTGTCGGTGCGCTACGTCACCGGGCGGCCGATCAAGTTTCTTGGCGCCGGCGAGAAGACCGATGCGCTGGAGCCTTTCCATCCCGATCGCGTGGCCCAGCGCATCCTGGGCATGGGCGACGTGCTCTCGCTGGTGGAGGAGGTCGAGCGCAAGGTCGACCAGGAGAAGGCGCAGCAGCTCGCCCAGAAGGTGATGAAGGGCAAGCGCTTCGACTTGAACGACATGCGCGACCAGCTTGAGCAGATGAACAACATGGGCGGCATCGCCGGCCTGATGGACAAGCTGCCCGGCGTCTCCAGCCTGCCCGACAACGTCAAGTCCAAGGTCAACGACAACGAGATCAAGCGCATGGTGGCGATCATCGGCTCGATGACGCCGAAGGAGCGCCGCCATCCCGACCTGCTCAACGGTTCGCGCCGCGCCCGCGTGGCGCGCGGCTCGGGCACCCAGCCGGCCGACGTCAACCGCCTGCTCAAGCAGTACATGCAGATGGAGAAGATGATGTCCAAGCTCTCCAAGGGCGGCACCAAGGGCCTGCTGCGGCAGATGCGCGGGGCCATGAAGGGCATGGGCGGGATGGGAGGCGGATTTCCGCCGATGAGGTGAGGTGGGGTGGGGCAGGGACTGGGGACTGGGGAACGGGGAACGGGGAACGGGGAACGGGGAACGTGTCGACCCGGAAACTGATCCCATCCTCGCTTCGTAATACGTGCTTGCGGAAAGCCGCCAAGTTGCGATGCCCCCGTTCCCCGTTCCCCGTTCCCCGCCCAGGTCTTCCCTTTTCCCGAAATTCCACTAAAATGCCGCGTTTACCGCGCGCGGATCCCGTGCGTGCTGCCGGTCTCGCCGGCACCTCTGGAGCTTTTACTTATGGTCAAGATTCGTCTTTCGCGCGGCGGCGCCAAGGGCCGTCCGTTCTACCACGTCGTCGTGACCGACCAGCGCAACAAGCGCGACGGTCGCAGCATCGAGAACGTGGGCTTCTACAATCCGGTCGCCTCCGGCAAGGACAAGCGCCTCGAGCTCAACGTCGAGCGCGTGAACGAGTGGGTGGGCAAGGGCGCCCAGCTGACCGACAAGGTCGCCGCCCTGCTCAAGGAAGCCGGCAAGCAGCAGGCAGCCGCTTAAAGATGGCCGCAGCCGGTCGGCGCGTCCTGGTCGGGCGCATCGTCGGGCTGTACGGCGTGCAGGGCTGGCTCAAGATCGAATCCTGGACCGAGCCCCGCACGCAGATCTTCAAGTACCAGCCCTGGCAGCTCGAAAAGGCGCCGGGCGAAGTGGTGGAGATCACCGGAATCCAGGGGCGTCCGCAAGGCAAAGGGCTCGTCTGCCACTTGCCGGGCGTAGACGACCGGGACGCCGCGGCGGCGCTGGTGGGGCAGGACATCCATGTCGCCCGCGAGCTGCTGCCGCCTCCGGCCAAGGGCGAGTATTACTGGGTCGACCTCGAAGGGCTTGAGGTCGTCACCACCGAAGGGACGCCGCTGGGACGGGTGAGCCACCTGTTCGCCACCGGCGCCAACGACGTGGTGGTGGTGAGGGATGGCACGCGCGAGCGGCTGGTGCCCTTCGTCCAGGGGACTTACGTGCGTTCGGTGGACTTGTCCGGCGGGCGCATGGTGGTGGACTGGGATCCGGAGTTCTAGGAATCGAGGATCCGATGCGCATCGACGTCGTCACGCTGTTTCCCGACTTCATGCGCCAGTGCGCCCAGGTCGGTGTGGTGGGACGCGCGCAGCAGCGGCAGCTGTTGCAGGTGGAAACCTGGAACCCGCGCGACTACGCCACCGACAACTACCGTACCGTGGACGGCCGCACCTGCGGCGGCGGACCCGGGATGGTGATGCTGATCGAGCCTTTGCGGGCGGCCATGAAGGCCATGCGCGAGGCGGCGCCGGAACCGGCGCACGTGATTTACTTGAGTCCGCAGGGATCGCGGCTGACGCAGGGCAGGGTGGAAGCGCTGGCCAAGATGCCGCGCATCGCCTTGCTCTGCGGACGTTACGAGGGGGTGGACGAACGCCTGCTGGCGCGCGAGGTCGACGAGGAGCTCTCCATCGGCGATTATGTGCTGTCCGGGGGCGAGCTGGGCGCCGCGGTGATCATCGACGCGGTGGGCCGGTTGCAGGAAGGCGCGTTGAACGACGCACAGTCCGCCGAGCAGGATTCGTTCTCGAACGGGCTGCTCGATTGTCCGCACTACGCGAAACCGGTGCACGACGCACTGGGTGACGTGCCGGAGGTGCTGCTCTCCGGCGACCACGCGGCGATCCGCCGCTGGCGCCTGAAGCAGTCGCTGGGACGGACCTGGCTGCGACGGCCCGACCTTTTGGCGCAATGCGCGCTGGACAAGGAGTCCCGCGCATTGCTGGAAGAATTCCGCCGCGAACACACCAGCCGGAACGGTCGCGACGGGTAACAATGAAGAGTGCGGCCATGGATGGCCGCTTTTCGACTCTCGCTGCCAGGGATGGCAGCAAAAACTACTGAGGTTGCCATGAACAAGATCATCGAACAGTTCGAAGCCGAGCAGATCACCCGCCAGCTGCCGGAATTCGGCCCCGGCGACACCGTGGTGGTCAACGTCAAGGTGAAGGAAGGCAACCGCGAGCGCGTGCAGGCGTTCGAGGGCATCGTCATCGCCAAGCGCAGCCGCGGCCTGCATTCGGCCTTCACCGTGCGCAAGATCTCGCACGGCACCGGCGTGGAGCGCGTGTTCCAGGCGCACAGCCCGGCGATCGATTCGGTGCAGGTCAAGCGCAAGGGCAAGGTGCGCGGCGCCAAGCTGTACTTCCTGCGCGGCCTGGAAGGCAAGGCCGCCCGCATCAAGGAAGACATCGCCGCCGTCTCGGCCGCCAAGGCCGCCTCGAAGGCTTCGTCCGCCGAATAAGCTGGCGCGCCTCCGGCGCAGGAAAGCCCCGCAGTGCGATCTGCGGGGCTTTTTCGTTGCATGCGCGGCGTCGGGCTGGAACGAACGCTCGCCATTGCCGATCGGCCCGTGCGGGGCACCCGTGCCGTGAGCGGGCGGCCGCCGCCTGCGGCGGCGCTGGCGCCCGACTGCGGCGGCCCCGCGATTACAGCAGCCGCTGCGGCTCCTGCAGGAAGTTGCCCTGCACGAAGTCGACGCCGCAGGCGAACAGCAGCGAGGTGCTGGTGGCGTCCTCGACCCACTCGGCCACCGTCAGGCGCTTCATTTCGTGGGCCTGCACGCAGATCTCGCCGATCTTCTTCTGGTTTTCCGGATGCTGCGGCAGCTGCGCCATGTAGGTGCGGTCGATCTTGAGGTAGTCCGCATCGATGTGGGCGAGCAGCTGGAAGGAATTGAGGCCCGAGCCGAACTGCTCCAGCGCGAACCGGCCGCCCATCTTCTTCCAGCGGCCGATGAAATCCTGCGCGGGGCGCAGCAGCGTGACCACCTTGCTCTCGGTCATCTCCAGCACCAGCTGGCCCTGGCGCAGCGCCGCCCGCTTGAGGCGGTCTTCCAGCCAGAGCAGGAAGCTGGCGTCCTGCATGGACTCGGCGGTCAGCTTGACGAAGAAGGTGGTCTGCACGCCCTGTCCGTCGCGCGCCTTGAGCACGTCGATGGCGCGGTTGATCACCCAGCGGTCGATGGCCGGGGTCAGCTGGTGCTTTTCGGCGATCGGCATGAAAAAGCCCGGCAGCACCTCGCCCTGTGGGCCGTTCATGCGCAGCAGCACCTCGGAGTACTCCCCCTCGGCGTCCTGCAGGCTGATGGTGTGCTGGTGATAGAGCACGAAGCCGTCGTTGGCCAGCGCTTGCTGGAGCAGCTGTAGCCAGTAGCGTTCGCGCTCCTCCTCGGCTTTCTCGCGCGCGGCCGGGTCGTGCAGCTCCATGCGGCCGCCGCCCTGGCTCTGTGCGTTGCGCAGCGCCTGGCTGGCCTGGTTGAGCAGCAGCTCGGAGTTGGCGTTCTTCTCGCTCAGCAGGCTGCCGCCGATGCTGGCGGCCACCGTGATCGAACGGGTGCCGGCATCGAAAATCTCGCTGGCGATGGCCTGCAGCAAGGCGTCGATCCACTGCTTGATGGCCTCGTCGCTGCGCGAATCGAGCACCACGCCGATGGTGTGCTCGGCCAGCAGGCCCGCCATGTCGCCCTCGGCGAGCAGCCCGCTCACCCGGCCGGCGAAGGCGGCCAGCAGTTGGTCGGCCTGGCCCAGGCCGATGCCGGCGACGATGTTCTGCCAGTTGTCCGGCTCGATCAGCAGCAGGGTCTGGCCCTTCTTGCCCTTGGCTGCGGCGGCCACTGCCTCGTCGATGTACTCGAGGGTGCGGGCGCGGTTGTACAGGCCGGTGACGGCGTCGCGCTGCAACTGCTCCATCAGCGCCGGATCGACCTGCTGGCGGCGGAACACGATCTGCAGGCAGGGTTCGCCCTCGAAGGTGGCGTGCGCGAACTCCACCGTGGCCTTGAAGGTGCTGGCGTCGGCGCGGCGCGCCTGCAGTTCGAGTTGGCTGGCGGCCTTTTCCTTGCGCGAATGGCTGCGCAGCAGGTTCTTGAAGGTCTCCGCATCGGCGGTGCCGATCAGGTCGAGCACCGGCAGGCCGAGCAGGTCGTCGAAGTCCTCGTAGCCGAAGGTTTCCAGGTAGGCGCGGTTGGCGCGCACGTGCATGCCTTCGTGCACGTAGGCGATGGGGTCGGCGGAAGAGTCCAGCAGTGCATCGCAGCGGCGTTCCGATTCGCGCAGCGCCGCTTCGAGCAGGCGCACCTGGCGGCGCGTGTGCAGCGCCTCGAATTCGCGCTGCAGCACCGCGATCAGCTGCTTGGGCTGGGTGCGCAGGGCCGTGCCGCGGACGCCGCCGGCGAACAGCTCGGCGACGCTCTGGGTGTCCAGCTGGTTGACCAGCGCCACCAGCGCCACGTCGCGGCCATGCGCGTCGAGCATGTGCACCACCTCGCGCAGTTCCAGGCCGGCGGCCGGGTCGAACAGCACGATGTCGGGTTCCAGATCGTCCAGCGCCGCCTGCATCTGGTCGGCCTGGGTCGCCCGCGCCGGGCGGACCGCGATGCCGGCGTTGCGCAGGAGGCTGATGATCTGTTCGGCGTCCTCGACGGATTTCTCGACGAAGAGGATCTTGATGACGGAGTCTTTTTTCATTGCGCCCTGGCGGCTGCCCTTGGGATCGGCCCAATCGCTGGCGCCCCTCGCCGCGACCGGAAGGGCAAGCCGGCGCTCGGCCGTTCACCCCTCGTCCGCGGTTTGTAACGGATTCCCCGCCAGATCGCCAGCGAAAGCATCAAAAGGCGCGATGGCCACCGGCCGGAGGGCGCAAGGACGTCAAAGCGGGCGCTTGGAGGCGTCTCCCGCCACCTCGCGCACGAGACGGGGAACGAGGTAGCCCGGCAGGCGTTTGCGTATCTCTTCGACCAGCGCAAGCGCGCGTGCGTCGTCCACCTCGAAATGGGCCGCGCCCTGCACGCGGTCGAGCTGGTGCAGGTAGTAGGGCAGCACGCCGGCGGCGAACAGCCGCTCGGACAATGCGCCGAGCGTATCGGCATCGTCATTGATCCCGCGCAGCAGCACCGACTGGTTGAGCAAGGTGGCCCCGGCCTGGCGCAGCGAGGCGCAGGCGGCATCGACGCCGGCATCGAACTCGCGGGAGTGGTTGGCATGGAGCACGACCACCGTCTGCAGACGCAGCCCGCCCAGCCATGCGAGGAAGGGGCCGTCGATGCGCTCGGGCAGAACCACCGGAAGGCGGGTGTGGATGCGCAGGCGCGTGACGTGGGGAAGCTCGGCCAGGCCACGCGACAGCTCTTCCAGCTTGGACGTGGCAAGCGCCAGCGGGTCGCCGCCGGAGAGGATCAGCTCGCTGATCGACCGGTCCGCGCGCAGGTGATCCAGCGCCTGCCGCCACTGGCCGGCGGCGGCGATCTCCTCGCCATAGGGGAAGTGCCGGCGGAAGCAATAGCGGCAGTTGACCGCGCAACTGCCGCTGGCGATCAGCAGCGCACGACCGTGGTACTTGTGCAGCACGCCCTGCGCCTCGCGTGCGGCCAGGTCGCCGACGGCGTCGGCGACGAAGCCGGGCGCATGTTCCAGCTCGGCCAGCTGCGGCAGCACCTGCAGCAGCAGCGGGTCGCGCGGGTCGCCCGGGCGCATGCGCGCCACGAAGCCCCGCGGCACGCGCAGGGCGAAGCCGGCATCGCCGGCAGGCAGCCGGAGGGCGAGGTGTTCCAGCTCCACCAGGCGCAGCAGTTCGTGCGCGTCGGTGACGGCGTTGCGCCAGGATTCGCGCCAGTCCGGCTCGGGGGACGATAGGCGCTCGGCGGGGCTTGCGGTTATCATGGCGGGCCTTGAGGCGGGCATAGGCCCGCGCAAACGACCATTTTAGCCGCCCGCTGGGCGGTTTACTCCTTGGGAGCAGAAAGCGCATGGCCACCGCCGGTCTCAACGACGTCAAGAAGGGGATGAAGATCCTCCACAACAACGATCCGTGGATCATCACCGACGCCGACTTCATCAAGCCCGGCAAGGGCCAGGCGTTCACCCGCATCTTCATCCGCAACCTCAAGACCGGCCGCACCACCGAGCAGACGATGAAGTCGTCCGATTCCTTCGAGGTCGCCGACGTCACCGATACCGACATGCAGTTCCTCTACTCCGACGGCGAGTTCTGGCACTTCATGCAGCAGGAGACCTTCGAGCAGCACCAGGCCAGCAAGGCCGGCGTGGGCGAGGCGGCCAAGTGGCTCAAGGGCGAGGAAGAGTGCGTGGTCACGCTGTTCAACGGCGAGATCATCGTGGTTCAGCCGCCGAACTTCGTCGAGCTGAGGATCACCGAGACCGACCCGGGCGTCCGCGGCGACACCTCCGGCGGCGGCGGCAAGCCGGCCACGCTGGAAACCGGCGCCGTGGTGCGCGTCCCGCTGTTCGTCGGCACCGACGAGGTGATCAAGGTCGACACCCGCACGGGCGAATACGTCAGCCGCGTCGGCAAGTAAGACGCGCGGCGGGTTCCTCTGGACGGCACGGCAGCCCAGCGCGCCGTGCCGTTTTCGTTCCATCGCTCCGCCAGATCGAGGCTGCAATGAGTCCAGGCGCCACCGACATCGACCTTCTGATCGAAGCCCGCTGGGTGGTTCCGGTCGAACCGCATGGCGTGGTGCTCGAGCAGCATGCGGTGGCGGTCGACGACGGCCGCATCGAGGCGATCCTGCCGATCGCCCAGGCGCGCGCCGCCTATGCGCCGCGCGAGCGGGTGGAGCTGGCCGAGCACGCGTTGATTCCCGGCCTGGTCAACAGCCACACGCACAACCCGATGACGCTGCTGCGGGGGCTGGCCGACGACCTGCCGCTGATGACCTGGCTGCAGCAGCACATCTGGCCGGCCGAAGCGAAGGTAATGGGGCCGGAGTTCGTGCGCGACGGCGTCGAGCTCGCGGTCGCCGAGATGCTGCGCGGCGGCACCACCTGCGCCAACGAGAACTACTTCTTCCCGGACGTGATCGGCGCGACCTATCGGCGGCTGGGCTTCCGCGCCGTGGTCGGCCTGCCGGTGATCGAATTCCCGACCGCCTGGGCCAAGAGCCAGGACGAGTACTTCGAGCGCGCCGGCGAAGTGCACGACAGCTTCCGCGGCGATCGCCTGGTCGCAACCGCATTCGCGCCGCACGCGCCTTACACTGTGTCGGACGAGAGTTTCGAGCGCATCCGCGTCCTGGCCGACCAGTTGGACATCCCCGTGCACCTGCACCTGCACGAAACGGCGCACGAGGTCGAGGAAGAAAAGAAGAAGTCCGGCCTGCGCCCGTTCCAGCGTCTGCAGAAGCTGGGCCTGGTCAACGATCGGTTGATCGCCGTGCACATGACCCAGCTCACCGAGGGCGAGATCGACAGCTGCGCCGAGGCCGGCGTGTCGGTGGTGCATTGCCCCGAGTCCAACCTCAAGCTCGCCTCCGGCTTCTGCCCGGCGGAGAGGCTGCGCCGGGCGGGCGTCAACCTGGCGATCGGCACCGACGGCTGCGCATCCAACAACGACCTGGACATGATCGGCGAGCTGCGCACCGCCGCGCTGCTGGCCAAGGCGGTGGCCTGCGACGCCGCCGCCTTCGATGCGGCCTACGCGCTGCGCGCCGCCACCCTCAACGGCGCCAAGGCGATCGGCCTGGACGGCCGCATCGGTTCGATCGAGCCGGGCAAGCAGGCAGACCTCGCCGCCGTGCGGCTGGGCGACATCGAAACGCAGCCGCTGTTCCACGTTGCCTCGCAGCTGGCTTATGCGGCCGGGCGCCACCAGGTGACCGACGTGTGGATCGCCGGCCGTCGCAAGCTGGCGGCGCGCGAACTGGTCGACATGGACGTCGCCGCGATCCTCGCCAAGGCGCACGCCTGGCGCGAGCGCATTGCCGCGTTCTCCTGAGGGGCCGCCATGAACCTCTACCTGGTGATGGTGATGCGCCGCCCGCAGTTCGATGCCGCGGTGGTGCCGGCGCACCAGCGCTTCCTCGACGCGTTGCGCGCGCAGGGCCAGGTCGAGCGTTCCGGTCCGTTCGGCGACCAGTCCGGCGGTGCCTACCTGCTGCATGCGGCCGACCTCGCCCAGGCTCGGGCGATCGCCTTGCGCGATCCGGCTCACGTCAGCGGCGGCTGGGACGTGACGGTGTACGAATGGCAGGCGCGCTAGCCTCGACGCGCGTTCGTCGCAAGCGAAAGCGAGGCGAAGTCGAAGGACCTATCCGATGAGCGAAACCACCACCACCAACGTCAGCCCCGACGAGATCGCCCGCTTCGACAAGCTGGCGGCCCGCTGGTGGGATCCGGACGGCGAATCACGACCGCTGCACGATCTCAATCCCGTGCGCGCAGCCTACGTCGCCGGGCGCGTGGACCTGCGCGGCGCCAGGGTGGCCGACGTCGGCTGCGGCGGCGGCCTGCTCAGCGAGGCGCTGGCGCGCGAGGGCGCGCAGGTCACCGGCATCGATCTGGGCGAGAAGGTGATCGAGGTGGCGAAGCTGCATCTGTACGAATCAGGGCTTACGGTCGATTACCGCGTGCAGTCCTCCGCGGCGCTCGCCGCCGGCGAACCGGCCAGCTTCGATGCCGTCTGCTGCATGGAGCTGATCGAGCACGTGCCCGATCCGGCGGCGCTGGTGAACGACCTGGCGGCCTTGCTCAAGCCGGGCGCGCGCCTGTTCATGTCCACCCTCAACCGCACGCCGGCGGCGTTCGGCGCGGCGATCCTGGGGGCGGAATACCTGATGCGGCTGTTGCCGCGCGGCACGCACCACTACGCGCAGTTCCTCAAGCCCTCCGAGCTCGGCCGCCTGCTGCGCCAGGCCGGGCTGGAACTGGAAGACGTCTCCGGGCTGGCCTACAACCCGCTCACCCGCAAGGCTGCGCTGGGCCGCATCACGGCCGTCAACTACCTGCTGTGCGCGCGCAAGCCGGCATGAAGAAGCTGCCCTCCCGCATCGACGGCGTGTTGTTCGACCTCGACGGCACCCTGCTGGACAGCGCGCCGGACCTCTACGCCGCACTGGTGCGCCAGTGCCGGGAGGAGGGCGTGCCCGTTCCGCCGTACGCGCCGGTGCGCGAGGTGGTCTCGCGCGGCTCCCGCGCGGTATTGCGTTGCGCCTTCGGGCACCTGGGCGAGCCGGCGGTCGAGGCCCGCGTGGAACGCTACCTCGCGCTCTACGAAGCGGTGATGGGCGAGGCTACCCGGCCTTTCGAAGGAGTGCTCGAACTGCTGGCCCAGCTCGAAGCCCGCGGCACGCGCTGGGGCATCGTCACCAACAAGCCCGGCTTCCTCACCGACGAACTGCTGCGGCGGATCGGCTGGGATGGCCGTGCCGCGGCGGTGGTAAGCGGCGACACCCTGCCGGTGAAGAAGCCCGATCCGGCGCCCGTGCGGCTGGCGTGCGAGCGTGCCGGCATCGAGCCGGCGCACAGCCTGTTCGTCGGCGACGACCGCCGGGACGTCCTGGCCGGAGCGGCGGCCGGGCTCTACACCGTGGCCGTCGCCTGGGGCTACCTCGACGGCGGCGACCCGCGCGAATGGAGCGCCGATGCCGTGCTCGACACGCCACTGCAGTTCGCCCGCTGGCTGCACCACGGGCAGGCGGTCGCATGATGGAAGGCAGCAGCGGCGCGCTGCAGAGCTACGTCGACAAATGGCTTGCCGCCCAGCCGGCCCAGCGCGTCGCGCTCGCCTTCGTCGACCCCGCGCGTCACCCGGGGCACATTGCGCTGGCTGCGCTCGAGCAGGAGCTGCTCGGCGCGGCCTACGGCATCCGGGAGCCCCACGTGGCGGCCGCCAAGCTCAACTGGTGGGCCGAGGAGCTGGCGGGGGCGGCGCAAAGCGGCGGACGCCATCCGTTGACGCAGGTGTTGTTCGACGACGACCGTGCCGGCCGCATCGGCTCCGAGCGCTGGGTGGCTCCGGTGCTGGCCGCGATGGAGCAACTGGAGGAGGGCACCGCCTCCGACTTCGCCGGCCAGCTTGACGCCGCCTCGCCGCTGCACGGCGCGCTGGCCGCGTTGGAAACCGCCTGGTGGTTCGGCGAGGCGGCCTCGCCGCAGCGGGCGGCGCGGGTCGCCACGCTCGCCCACCTGGCGCACGCGCTGCGCCGGCTGGACGAGGATGCCGAACGCGACCGCCTGCCGCTGCCGATGGCCAATCTCGCCCGCCACGGGCTGAGCCGCAACGAGCTGCGCAAGCCGGGAGCGGCGCGCGATGCCGCCCTGCGCGAGCAACTGCGCGCCCTTGTCGCGGCATGGCGCGAGGCAGCCAGGCTGCCGGGGCCGCTCAGCGTGTTCCGCGCGCTCGAATCGCGCGAGGGCGAACGCCTGGCGCGGCATGCCGCGGGTGCGGCCGAGCCGCTCCAGGCCTTGCAGCGCGCGCGGCCGTCCGGCATGGCAGGGACCTACGCCGCCTGGCAGGCGGCGCGGCGCTGGCAGCGCGCGGCCGGCAACTGATTCGAACCGGGCGCAGGCTGGCGGGCGCAAACACAGCGTTTCCCCAACGTGCCTGTTGCCTCGGCGTCCGCTGCCCCAAAATAGGAGGCCGCACGGCGCCACCGCCTGCCGCAAGGAACCTCCATGCATAGCCACGAGAACACCGCCCGCCTGCTGCCCGACGTCGCCACGCAGGCACAGCCGCATCTGGCCGGCGCGCTGGACTGGGTGGGCATGGACGGCATCGAGGTGCCGGTGCACTTCGATGCCGGCGACGGTGCGGTCGCGCGCGCCAGCGCGCAGGTCGGCGCCTTCGTCAATCTCACCCGGCCGGACCGGCGCGGCATCCACATGTCGCGCCTGTACCTGCTGGTGGACCAGCACCTGGGCGCCAAGCCGCTGGATGCGGCGATGATCGAGGCGCTGCTGCGCGCCTTCCTGGAGTCGCACAAGGATCTTTCCGACCGCGCCCGCATCAGCATCCGCTTCGACCACATGGTGCGCCGACCGGCGTTGCGCAGCGGCAACAGCGGCTGGCGGACCTACCCGGTATCGATCGAGGCCAGCCTGGGTACCGACGGCTTCCAACTGGAACTGGGGACCGAGGTGGTCTATTCGTCCACCTGTCCGGCGTCCGCGGCGCTTTCGCGGCAGCTGATCCAGCAGCAATTCGCACGCGACTTCGACGCCTCGCGCCCGCTGGACCATGCCGCGGTGCTCGCCTGGCTGGGCAGCGAGCAGGGCATCGTGGCCACGCCGCACGCACAGCGCAGCGTGGCGCGGTTGCTGGTGCGCCTGGCCGATGGCGTGGGCTTCGACCTGATATCGACGCTGGACCGCGTCGAGCAGGCGCTGGGTACGCCGGTGCAGACGGCGGTCAAGCGCGAGGACGAGCAGGCCTTCGCCCTGGCCAACGGCGGCAACCTGATGTTTTGCGAAGACGCGGCACGGCGCATCCAGAAGGCGCTGGATGCCGATCCGCGCATCGCCGATTTCCACCTGCGCCTGGAGCACCAGGAAAGCCTGCATCCGCACGACGCGGTGGCCTACGCCAGCAAGGGCGTGCCCGGCGGCTACGGGCAGAACGGCTGAACGGGCCAGGGATGCCGCCCCTGGGCACAAGCCTGGGGCGCCGGCAACGCATGCGGCCGCGCATCACGCAAAGTGTCACTTCGAATGTTGGGTCGCGGGTGGTGGCTCTCCGTGCGCGTGCTGTCGGGCTGGCTCATCGTGGCCGCGGCCCGGTGCTCGCCGTCGCGGCAACGTGCAGTCAGTGTTCTCCATGAGAGCGGCAGCGGGCGAAATGGAACCGCTCGGGTACCGGGTCCTCTCCGCCGGCGCACAGCGGCTGGCAACGCAGGATGCGCCAGACCGCCAGTGCGCTGCCGCGCAGCGGACCGAAGCGCAGCAAGGCAATCCGTGCATAATCGGAACAGCTGGGGTGGAAGCGGCAACGCTGCCCCAGCAGGGGACTCACGGTGCGCTTGTACAGGCGAAGCAGCAGGAGCAGGAATCGGGTCACTTCGTTCACGCTGCCCCAACGGAATGCGGCATGTAGTGGCCCGGCAGTATTCCAGATGCCTGTTGCCGGTGTAAGGCGCATGGGCTATAACACCCGGCCGCCACGGCCAAAACGGTGAAGGGAAATGGCGAAAACGACCCGTAGTTCGACCGCCGCAAAGGCGCAGAAAGGAAAAACTGCGGCCAAGGCGAAGCCGGCCAAATCCGGCGCCGCGGCAGCCAGCCTGCGCGCCGGCAAGAGCACCGCCGTCAAGAAGGCCGCGCCCGCGAAAAAGGTCGCGGCGAAGAAGCCGGTTGCGTCCCGGCCGGCAGCGAAGAAGGCCGTCGCCAAGAAGCCGGTCGCGAAGAAGGCCGCGCCGAAAGCGGCTCCGAAGAAAGCCGCGCCGAAGAAAGTGGCAAAGCCGGCGAGCAAGCCCGCGGCAAAGAAGGCTCCCGCCAAGAAGGTCGTTGCGAAGAAGGTCGTTGCGAAGAAGCCCCTCGCCACCAAGCCCGCTCCCGCGAAGAAGCCTGCACAGCCGCAACCGAAGCAAGCGGTCGCGACCAAGAAGGTGGCGGGCAAGGCGGCGGCGAAGGCTGCGCCGAAGGTGCCGTACCAGGTCGTCGCCAAGGCTACGCCCAAGCCGCCCGCGAAGTCCGCGGCCAAGCCCGCCAGTGCGCCGGTTCCCGCCAAGGCCGCCACGTCGGTCGCGGCCAAGCCAACATCTCCGTCACCCGCCGTTGCGCCCATGAAGGGCAAAGTGGCGAGTGCCGTCGCCATGGTGACCCCGCGCGTGGCCAGTGCCACCGCCCGCCATACCCCACTCAAGAAGCAGAAGACCCCGCAGTCCTCAATGAACAATGCTACAAGCCTAGACAATGGCGTGACCCGCGAAGACGGTCGTTACGCGCTGCCCTCCACGATCAACATCGATCTGCCGCCGGGTTACCGCCCCTCGAACGACGAGGAGTACATGAACCCCAGGCACCTGGCGTACTTCCGCAACAAGCTGCGCGACTGGCGCGACCAGTTGGTGGAGGAATCGCGCCAGACCATGGAAAACCTGCGCGACGAGGTGCGCGATGTCGGCGACGAGGCGGAGCGTGCCACGCGCGAAACCGAGAACTCGCTGGAACTGCGCACGCGCGACCGCTACCGCAAGCTGATCTCCAAGATCGACAAGGCGCTGCGCAGGATCGAGGAGGGCCGCTACGGCTACTGCGAGGAGACCGACGAGGAAATCGGCCTGGAGCGTCTGGACGCGCGCCCGATCGCCACGCTCTCGCTCGATGCGCAGGAGCGCCGCGAGCATCTGCAGAAGCAGATGGGCGACTGAAGGCACGGTACCCTGACCAGCGAAGCCCCGCCGTCGAGCGGGGCTTTGTTTTGTGGGCGTTCCGCCGGAGATCGTGGCGAGTGCGGTGAAAACGCCGGCGCGCGCTCAGCTCATCGCCTGGGCGGCGTATCCCTTCAATTTCGCCAGCATCGCGGCCAGGCCGTTGGAGCGCGTCGGCGACAGATGCTTGGCCAGGCCGATCGATTGCACGAACTGCGGTTCGGTGGCGACGATTTCGGCGGCTGGCCGGTCCGAATACACGCGCAGCACCAGCGCGATCAGGCCCGAGACGATGGCCGAATCGCTGGTCGCCTTGAAATGCATTTTGTCCGCGTCGCCGCTGGGCACCAGCCAGACCATCGACTGGCAGCCGTGCACGCGCCAATTCTCCGTCCTGCATTCGTCCGGGAAGGGCGGCAATTGCCTGCCCAGGTCGATCAGGTACTGGTAACGCTCGGACCAATCGCTGAAGAAGGCGAATTCCTCGGCGATCTCCTGCTGCGCCTGCACAGCGCTGTGGGCGGTGGTGTTCATGCCCACATTATCGCGCAGGCTGCGTGGGACAGGCTGAAGCCGGCCCCACGCGGGTTCAGTTCTTCTGGATGCTCCAGCGGGTGCCCTGGGCGCCATCCTCGATCACCACGCCCATCGACGAAAGTTCGTTGCGGATCGCATCGGCTCGGGCGAAGTCACGGGAGGCGCGGGCGGCGCGACGCTCTTCGAGCAGGGCGTCGACGCGGGCTTCGTCGATCGCCTCGTCGCCACGCCTGAACCAGGCCTCCGGATCCTGCTGCAGCAGGCCGAGCAGGGCGCCGCCGCCGAGCAGCGCGGCCTTCGCCGCGGCGTCGCCGGACTGGCGGGCGGCGTCGGCGAGCAGCGCCAGCTCGGCCAGCGCCTGTGGCGTGTTGAGGTCGTCGCACAAGGCCGATTCCACCCGAGGCGGGATCGGCAGCTTGCCCTCGACGCGCACGTGCGCCAGGTCGCGCAGCACGCGGTACCAGCCGTCGAGCGTGCTCACCGCCTGCGCCAGCGCCGCCTCCGACCAGTCCAGCGGCTGCCGGTAGTGGCCGCGCAGCAGCAGCAGGCGCAGCGCCTCGGGCGGATGCCGCTTCAGCAGCTCGTGCACCAGCAGCACGTTGCCCAGCGACTTGGACATCTTGCGGCCGTCGAAAGTGAGCATGCCGTTGTGCAGCCACCAGCGGGCGAACACCTCGCCGCCGTGGGCGCAGGTGGACTGGGCGATCTCGTTCTCGTGGTGCGGGAAGGTGAGATCGACGCCGCCGGCATGGATGTCGATCGTCCTGCCCAGGTGCGCCGCGCTCATCGCCGAGCATTCGATGTGCCAGCCGGGGCGGCCGCGTCCCCATGGGCTGTCCCAGCCGGGCAGCTCGGGCGTGGAGGGTTTCCACAGCACGAAATCGGTGGGGTGCTTCTTGTACGGCGCCACTTCCACGCGCGCGCCGGCGATCAGTTCGTCGGTGTCGCGGCCGGAAAGCTGGCCGTAGGCGGGATAGGTCTCGACATCGAAGAGCACATGGCCTTCGGCGGCGTAGGCGTGGCCGCTCGCCACCAGTGCCTCGATCATGGCGACGATCTGCCTGATGTGCGCGGTCGCGTGGGGCTCGATGTCCGGTGGGGCGATGCCCAGCGCGGCCATGTCCTCGCGGTAGGCGGCGGTGAAACGCCCGGTGATCGCGCCGATTTCCACGCCCTGCTCGAGCGCCGCGGCGTTGATCTTGTCGTCCACGTCGGTGATGTTGCGCGCGTAGACCACGCGCGGGTAATGGCGGCGCAACAACCCCACCAACACGTCGAAGACCACCGGCCCGCGCGCGTTGCCGATATGCACGTAGTTGTAGACGGTCGGTCCGCACAGGTACATCGTGACCTGCTCCGGGTCGAGCGGTACGAAGGTCTCGGTGCGGCGAGTGAGGCTGTTGTAGAGCGAGATGGGCATCGGCTTCGGGCAGGTCGGCGGCGCGGGCCAAGCCGCGCATCTTAGCAAGGCCGCGACCATTGCTCCCGTCTCCACACCGCTGTGCGCCGGGCAGCCGCCAGCCGGGTCGGGGGGAGGCGTGCGCGCCGCCGACTCGCCTTTCCCGAATCCTCTAAGCGTTGATTCAGCGTGAATTTGTTGCAATGACAACCGCGCAGAAGCGCTTTTCGGACCACGCTGGAAGTCCCATGAACAAGATGTTGCTCCCCGTGTTGGCGCTGGCTCTCATGGCGGGCACCCTGCATGCGCAGGACCGTCGCTACGCCGATGGCGACGACGCCAATACCCACTACGGCTGGGCGGACGTGCTGCGCGTCGACCCCGTCTACGGCGTGGCCCGCTCCGAAGTGCCACGGCAGGAGTGCTACGACCAGCCGGTGGTTCGCCGCGAGGGCGGCGGCAATACCACCGCGGGCACCGTGCTGGGCGCGGTGATCGGCGGCGTGCTCGGCAGCACGGTGGGCAAGGGCGACGGCCGCAAGGCGGCCACGGTCGCCGGCGCCGTGGCCGGTGGCGCGGTGGGCCACGGTGTCGCCAGCCGGGGCGAGCGCGAGTACGACGACACCGTCACCCGTTGCCGCGAAGTCAGTTCGGTCAGCGAGCAGCGCCGGCTGATGGGCTACGACGTCGAGTATCGCTACCACGGCGAAGTCTATGTTTCCCGCCTGAACTACGATCCGGGCGAACGCCTGCGGGTACGCGTCAGCGTGGCCCCGGCCGAGTGAACGAAAACCGCCGCCCCGAGCGGCGGTTTTCGTTTTGGACGGCCGTTCGTATGGACGTCCGGAAATAATTGTTGCATCGCCGCAGCATTGCCGGCATGATGCCCGCTCCCACTCCGGAACCACCATGTCCGAAGCCGTCTACACCGCCACCGTACTCACCAGCGCCCGCATGGCCGCTGGCATGACGTCGCGTGCGCGCCGACCGCTGGTCCGACATTCGGCCGGGTAGGCTGTCGCTGCACGCGCATTGGCGCAACGACGAACAAACCCGGCCATCGCGCCGGGTTTTTTGTTGGGTTTCATTCGTGCGCAGGTTCCTCTGCGCAAGCCAAAGCGGCCATCCATGGCCGCACTCTTCACCAAGAGCAACCTCATGGCCCTTCGACACTTCCTAACCACCCAGGACTACAGCCGCGCCGAGATCGATGCGCTGCTGGAGCAGGCGGCCGCGTTCAAGCGTTCGCCGCGCGGCCAGCAGCTGGCAGGCCGGTCCATCGCGCTTATGTTCTTCAACCCGTCGATGCGCACGCGCACCAGCTTCGAACTGGGCGCCTTCCAGTTGGGCGGCCATGCCATCGTGCTCTCGCCAGGCAAGGACGCCTGGCCGATCGAGTTCGACGTCGGCACGGTGATGGAGGGCGAGGCGGAGGAACACATCGCCGAGGTGGCCCGCGTGCTCAGCCGCTACGTCGACCTGATCGCCGTGCGCGCCTTTCCCAAGTTCCAGGACTGGTCGGTGGATCGCGAGGACCGCGTCATCAAGGCCTTCGCCCGCTACGCCACCGTGCCGGTGATCAACATGGAGACGATCACCCATCCCTGCCAGGAGCTGGCGCACGCGCTGGCGCTGAAGGAGCACCTCGGGAACCTCGACAACAAGAAGTACGTGCTGACCTGGACCTACCACCCCAAGCCGCTCAACACGGCGGTGGCCAACTCCGCGCTGCTGATCGCCACCAAGCTGGGCATGGACGTGACCTTGTTGTGCCCCACGCCCGAGTACGTGCTGGATGAGCGCTACATGCAGGCGGGCCACCGGAACGCGAAGGAGAACGGCGGCTCGCTCAAGGTCAGCCACGACATCGAGGAGGCCTACCGCGGCGCCCACGTGGTCTACGCCAAGAGCTGGGGCGCGCTGCCGTACTTCGGCCGCTGGGAGCAGGAAAAGCCGATCCGCGACGCGCACAGGCACTTCATCGTCGACGAGGCCAAGATGGCGCTCACCGACCACGGCCTGTTCAGCCACTGCCTGCCGTTGCGCCGCAACGTCAAGGCCACCGACGCGGTGATGGACGCGCCCTACTGCATCGCCGTCGACGAAGCCGAAAACCGCCTGCACGTGCAGAAGGCCGTGATGGCTTCGCTCTTGGTGCAGGGGACGGGGACCGGGGAACAGGGAACGACCTGATCCTCGCGAGAACCCATCTCTTCGACCCGATTATTCTTCCTGGAACATCCCATGTCGCAGCCATCCGCTTCCCCCGCTCCCCACAAAGACATCGTCCTCGCCTTTTCCGGCGGCCTCGACACCAGCTTCTGCGTGCCCTACCTAAAGGAGCAGGGCTGGAACGTACACACCGTGTTCGCCGACACCGGCGGCGTGGACGACGAGGAGCGTGCCTTCATCGAACACCGCGCGCAGGAGCTGGGCGTGGCCAGCCATCGCACCGTCGACGGCGGCCCGGCGATCTGGAACGGCTTCGTCAAGCCGTTCGTGTGGGCGGGCGAGGGTTACCAGGGCCAGTATCCGCTGCTGGTGTCCGACCGCTACCTGATCGTGGAGGCGGCGCTGAAGCGCTGCGCGGAACTGGGCACCCACGCCATCGCGCACGGCTGCACCGGCATGGGCAACGACCAGGTGCGCTTCGACCTGGCGGTGAAGGCGCTGGGCGACTACCGCATCGTGGCGCCGATCCGCGAGATCCAGAAGCAGCACACGCAGACCCGCGCCTACGAGCAGAAGTACCTGGAGGAACGCGGCTTCGGCGTGCGCGCCAAGCAGCAGGCCTACACCATCAACGAAAACCTGCTGGGCGTGACCATGTCCGGCGGCGAGATCGACAAGTGGCAGGCGCCGGGCGAGGGCGCGCGCGGCTGGTGCAAGCCGCGCGCCGAGTGGCCCTCCGCGCCGCTGGCGGTCAAGCTCGGCTTCGAGAACGGCGAGGCGGTGAGCCTGGACGGCCAGCGCCTGCCCGGCCACCAGTTGCTGGCGAAGCTCAATGCGCTGTTCGCGCCCTACGGCGTGGGCCGCGGCCTGTACACCGGCGACACCACCATCGGCCTGAAGGGCCGCATCGTGTTCGAGGCGCCGGGCCTCACCGCGCTGATCTCCGCGCACCGCGCGCTGGAAGAGGCGGTGCTGTCCAAGCAGCAGAACCGCTTCAAGCCGGAGGTGGCGCGCAAGTGGGTGGAGCTGGTCTACGAGGGCTTCTTCCACGATCCGCTGAAGACCGACCTGGAAGCCTTCCTCGCCTCGAGCCAGGCCACCGTCAACGGCGTGGTGACGTTGCAGACCCACGGCGGCACCGTCGAAGCGGTGGCGGTGGAATCGGCCAACATCCTCAACGCCAAGGGCGCCACCTATGCGCAGTCGGCCGACTGGGGCGTGGAGGAGGCCGAAGGCTTCATCAAGCTGTTCGGCATGAGCTCGACGCTGTGGGCCGAGATCAACCGGTCCTCAGGCCGGGGCTGAGCGCATGGGCGACCTGCAGATCAGCACGGACAAGGAGCGGCTCGACATCGGGCTGATCCATCGCTTTCTTTCGGCCGAGGCCTACTGGAGCCGCGGCATCCCGCGCGCGACCGTGGAGCGGGCGATCGACGGTTCGCTGTGCTTCGGCGGCTACCTCGGCGGGCAGCAGGTGGCGTTTGCGCGGGTGGTCACCGACGGCGCCACCTTCGGCTATCTCGCCGACGTGTTCGTGCTGCCGGAGCATCGCGGGCAGGGCCACGCCAAGACGCTGGTGGCCGCCGTCATGGCGCATCCGCAGTTGCAGGGCCTGCGCCGCTTCAGCCTGGCCACCAGCGACGCGCACGGGCTCTACGCGGCCTTCGGCTTCACGCCGCCCGCGCGGCCGCAGACCCTGATGGAAAAGCTCGATCCGGACGTCTACGCCAAGGTGCCAGGCAAGCCATGAACCCGTTGCTGCAAGCCACATTGGAACACCTCCGGGCGCTGGTCGCCTTCGACACGCGCAACCCGCCGCGCGCGATCGGCACGGGAGGGATCTTCGACTACCTGCGGGCGCAGCTCCCCGGTTTCGCCGTGTCGGTGACCGACTACGGCGCAGGCGCGGTGACCCTGCATGCGGTGCGCGGCCAGCCACGGCTGCTGTTCAACGTGCACCTGGACACGGTGCCCGATTCACCCACATGGAGCGCCGATCCGCATGTCCTGCGCATCGGGGACGACCGTGCGATCGGCCTGGGCGCCTGTGACATCAAGGGCGCCGCGGCCGCGCTGCTCGCGGTGGCCAACGCCTCGGACGGCCCGCTGGCCTTGCTCTTCTCCACCGACGAGGAGGCCAACGACGCGCGCTGCATCGCGGGCTTCCTGCGCGGCGCGCCGGCCTATGAGGCCGTGATCGTCGCCGAACCGACGCGCGGCGAAGCGGTGCTGGCGCACCGTGGCATCCAGTCGGTGCTGATGCGCTTCGCCGGCCAGGCGGGGCACGCCTCGGGCGAGCAGAAGCCGGGCGACAGCGCGCTGCACCAGGCGGTGCGATGGGGCGGCGCGGCGCTCGACTTCGTCGCCGAGCAGGCGCACGAGCGTTTCGGCGGGCTCACCGGACTGCGCTTCAACATCGGCCGGATCGAGGGCGGCATCAAGGCCAACGTGATCGCTCCGACGGCGGAGCTGCGCTTCGGCTTCCGCCCGTTGCCCACGATGGATCCGGACGGCTTGCTGGCCAGCCTGGCCGGACTGGGCGCGGTGCCGCCGGTGCATTTCGAGGAAACCTTCCGCGGCGCCTCTCTGCCGGCAGGCGATACGGCGATGGCCGAATCCCGCCGCCTGGCAGCCAGGGACCTGGCCGACGAGCTCGGCATTCCCGTAGGCAACGCGGTCGACTTCTGGACCGAGGCCGCGCTGTTCTCCGCGGCCGGCCTCACCGCCCTCGTCTACGGCCCGGGCGACATCGCGCAGGCGCACAGCGCCGACGAGTGGGTCGCGCTGGATCAGCTCGAGCACTACGCACAAACCCTTGATCGGATCGTCAGCAGTGGAAACGCATAAGCACACCCGCAAGACCATCGTGCGCCTGCTCGAAAGCATGGGCAGCGCAAAGGAAATCCAGCAGTACCTCAAGCGCTTCTCGCAGGTCGACGCCAAGCGCTTCGCGGTGGTCAAGGTCGGCGGCGCGGTGTTGCGTGACGACCTGCCGGCGCTGGCCTCGTCGCTGACCTTCCTGCAGCAGGTGGGCCTCACGCCCATCGTGCTGCACGGCGCCGGCCCGCAGCTGGACGAGGAACTGGCTGCCGCCGGCATCGCCAAGCAGACCGTGGGCGGCCTGCGGGTGACCACGCCGCAGGCGCTGGGCGTGGTGCGCCGGGTGTTCCAGCAGCAGAACCTGCGGCTGGTCGATGCGTTGCACGCGATGGATACGCGCGCGGTATCGGTGGCCGCGGGCGTCTTTGCGGCCGATTACCTCGACCGCGACGCGCTCGGCATGGTCGGTAAGGTCACCGGCATCGAGCTGGCGCCGATCGAGGCGGCGTTGCGCGCCAATGCCATCCCGGTGATCGCCAGCCTGGGCGAGACGGCCGAAGGGCAGCTCCTCAACATCAACGCGGACGTGGCGGCCAACGAGCTGGTGCGCGTGCTGCAGCCGTACAAGATCGTGTTCCTCACCGGCACCGGCGGGTTGCTCGACGCGCAGGGGCAGGTGATCGACTCGATCAACCTGTCCACCGAGTACGAGCACCTGATGGCGCAACCGTGGATCGACGGCGGCATGCGCCTGAAGATCGAGCAGATCGCCGACCTGCTGGCCGATCTGCCGCTCACCTCGTCGGTGTCGATCACGCGGCCGGCGGAGCTGGCCAAGGAGCTGTTCACCCACAAGGGCTCGGGCACGCTGGTGCGCCGCGGCGAGAAGGTGCTCGCCTTCGATTCCTGGGCGGGCGTGGACCAGGCGCGGCTGCGCGGCCTGATCGAATCGAGCTTCGGCCGCGCGCTGGTGCCGGACTATTTCGAGCGCACGCAGCCGTACCGCGTCTACGTCAGCGAAAACTACCGCGCCGCGATGATCCTCACGCGGGAGGAGGGCACGGCCTACCTGGACAAGTTCGCCGTGCTGGACGAGGCGCAGGGCGAAGGCCTCGGGCGCGCCGTGTGGCTGGTGATGCGCGAGGCCAATCCGCAGCTGTTCTGGCGCTCGCGCCACGGCAACAACATCAATCCGTTCTACGACGCCGAATGCGACGGCTGCCTGAAACAGCCGCGCTGGAAGGTCTACTGGTACGGCCTGGACGATTTCGCGACGATCGAGCGCTGCGTAGCGCACTGCGCGCAGCGCACGCCGACGCTGGTGGATGCGCCGGCGCAGGCCGGAACAAAGCAGAAAGCCGGGTGACAGCCCGGCGTCATTCCGGCGAAAGCGGAATCCGTCGTCGCTCCGGACCATAAAGTCAAACCGGATTCCCGCCTTCGCGGGAATGACGCCAACACGAGGTGCTCGAAGCAGTGGACAAGAAAACCGTAGGCATCGTCGGCGCGCGCGGCCACACCGGCGCGGAGCTGATCCGTTTGATCGCGCGGCACCCGGGGCTGGAGCTGGCTTATGTCTCCTCGCGCGAGCTGGACGGCCAGCGCGTCGACACGCACGTGCCCGAGTACACCGGCGAGCTGCGCTACAGCGCCCCCGCGCACGAGGATCTGCCGGCGCTGGGCGCCGACGTGGTGATACTGGCGCTGCCCAACGGCAAGGCGGGCGCCTGCGTGGAAGCCTTCGACAAGGCCGGCGCCGATCCGCTGATCGTCGACCTGTCCGCCGATTACCGCTTCGACGAGCGCTGGTACTACGGCCTGCCGGAGCTGACCCGCGGCCGCTGGCGCGGGCAGCGGCGGATCAGCAACCCGGGTTGCTACGCCACCGCGATCCAGCTTGCGGTGGCGCCGCTGAAGGACCTGCTGGCGGCGCCGCCGGTGTGCTTCGGCGTGTCCGGCTACTCGGGCGCGGGCACCACGCCGTCGGACAAGAACGACCCGGAAAAGCTGCGCGACAACCTGATGCCGTACGCGCTCACCGGCCACATGCATGAGCGCGAGACGTCGGCCCACCTGGGCGTGCCGGTGGAGTTCATGCCCCACGTGGCGCCGCACTTCCGCGGCCTGACCGTGACCTGCAACCTCTACCTGGCCCGGCCGCTCAAGCGCGACGAGGTGACGGCACGCTTCGGCCATGCCTACGAGGCCGAACCCCTGGTGCGCTTGGTCGACGAGGCGCCGTGGGTCAGCCGCATCGCCGGCAGGCACCATGCGGAAATCGGCGGCTTCGCGATGGCGGCTGACGGGCGGCGCGTAGTGGTGGTCGCCACGCTGGACAACCTGCTCAAGGGCGCGGCGACGCAGGCGATGCAGAACATCAACCGTGCACTGGGGCTGCCGGAGCTCCTGGGCATCCCGGTGGACCCGGCGACGAGAGAGCTCCCATGACCCAGCCGCTCTGGCAGAAGGAAGGCGTGCAGATCGACCCGCGCATCATGCGCTTCCTCGCCGGCAGCGACGTGCTGCTGGACCGCGAGTTCTTCCTGCACGACATCACCGCCAGCAAGGCGCACGTCGAGGGCCTGATGCGCATCGGCGTGGTCGGCGCCGGCGAGGCCGCCGCGCTGGCGCGCGAGCTGGACACGCTGGCGGAGGATTTCCGCAGCGGCGCCTTCGTGCTGGACGAGCGCTACGAGGACGGCCACTCCGCGATCGAGGCGCGGCTCACCGAGCGGCTGGGCGATGCCGGCCGGCGCGTGCACACCGGGCGCAGCCGCAACGACCAGATCCTGGTCGCCACGCGGCTGTGGCTGAAGGAGCGCCTGGCTGCGCTCGGCGCACACTGCCGGGCGATCGCCGGCGCATGCCTTGACCGCGCGCAGCAGCCGGCGCTGCCGCTGCCCGGCTACACGCACCTGCAGCGCGCCGTGGTGTCTTCCACCGCGATGTGGTTCGCCGGCTTCGCCGAGGCGTTCATCGACAACGCGGTGCGTGCGGACCAGACGCAGGCGTGGATCGACGCCAATCCACTCGGCACGGCGGCCGGCTATGGCGTGAACCTGCCGCTGGACCGCGCGCACACCACTGAAGCCCTAGGTTTCGACCGCATGCAGGTCTCGCCGATCTACGCGCAGCTCTCGCGCGGCAAGTTCGAGCTGGCCGCGCTGGAGGCGCTGGCCAGCGCGTTGCTGGACCTGCGCCGGCTGGCCTGGGACCTGTCGCTGTTCACCACGGCCGAATTCGGCTTCGTCACGCTGCCGCCCGAGTACACCACCGGCAGCTCGATCATGCCCAACAAGCGCAACCCCGACGTGGTCGAACTGCTGCGCGCCAGCTACGCCACCGTGGCGGCGGCGCGCTGCGAGATCGAGCAGCTGCTGTCGCTGCCTTCGGGCTACCAGCGCGACCTGCAGTTCTCCAAGGGTTCGATCTTCCACGGCATGGCCCACGGCCTGGCCGCGCTGGAGCTGGTGCCCGAGCTGCTGCGGCGGCTGCGCTGGAACGAGGCGGCGATGCGCGCGGCGATCGAGCCGGCGATGTACGCCACCGACGTGGCGATCGAGCAGGCCGCGCAAGGGCTGCCGTTTCGCGATGCCTATCGCGCGGCCGCCGCGGCGGTGGCCACGGCAGGGGAGGGCCGCACGCCGGAACGCAGCCTGGCCGAGCGCGTCTCGCCTGGCGGCGGCGCCGACCTGCGGCTGGAGGAGCTGGCCGCGCGCTTGCGCGCCCTGCCAGGGTGAACCGGCCGTTCAGGTCACTTGAGGGCCGGTTCACGGCGACCGGCCGATATTCTCGGCCATGCCTTCGACCACGCCAGCAGAGCATCGCAAGACCCGTGACGCGCCTGATCGGCGATGGTGGTTGCCGTGATCGGGGCTGAGGGTTCGCCTGGCGGCATGCCGAGGACCCTGCTTGCCGCCGAGCAGGCGGCGATCCTGGGACAGCTGGCCGAAGGGGTGATCCTGACCGATACGGTCGGGCGCATCACCTACGTGAACGACGCCGCGGCGCGCCTGCACGGCGTGCGACAGCTCGGCGTAAGCCCGGAGGACTACGCCGGCGCCTATCAGTTGCTGACCGAGGATGGACGACCTTATCCGTCGCATCAGCTGCCATTGGCGCGCGCGGTGCGCGACGGCGAGGTCGTCACCGATGCGCGCTGGCGGATCCGCCGCGCCGACGGCTCCGAGATCATCGCCCAGGGCTCCGCCCGCCCGATTCACGACAACGACGGCAAGCCGCTCGGCGCCGTGCTCGCGATGCACGACGAAACCGCGCGTGTGCAGGCCGAACGTGCGCTGCGCGAGGAAACCCAGGCGCTGGAGACGCTCAACCGCGTCGGTGCGGCGGTGGCCAGCGAACTGGAGCTGGAGCGCATCGTGCAGACGGTCACCGATGCCGGCGTTGCGCTCATCGGCGCCAGCATGGGCGCGTTCTTCTACAACGCCACCAACGAAGCGGGCGAGAGCATGCTGCTCTACACCCTTTCCGGCGTCGACCGACGCGTGTTCGACCGCTACCCGATGCCACGGACGAGCCTATTGTTCCGTCCCACGCTCGCCGGCGAGAGCCCGGTGCGCAGCGACGATGTCCTGCGCGACCCGCGCTATGGCAAGAGCCCGCCCTACCATGGCTTGCCGCCGGATCATCCGCCCGTGCGCAGCTATCTTGCCGTGCCGGTGGTTTCGCGCTCGGGTCGCGTCCTGGGCGGGCTCTTCTTCGGCCATCCCGAGCCCGGACGGTTCTTGCCGCGGCACGAACAGTTGATGGCGGGCATCGCAGCGCACGCGGCGATCGCGATCGACAATGCCAACCTGTACGCAGTGGCGCAGCGCGAGATCGAGGAGCGCCGGGCCGCCGAGGAGCGCCTGCGCGAGCTCAACGAGACGCTGGAGCAACGCGTCGAGACACGTACGCGCGAGCGCGACCGCGCCTGGAAGCACTCGCGCGACCTGCAGGCGGTGGTCGATGAACGCGGCCGCTTCCTGCAGGTCAGCGACGCCTGGTCCGGGATGCTCGGCTGGCAGACGGCGGAGGTGGTTGGGCACCACGTCTACGAGTTCATCCACCCGGACGATCGCCCCGCGGGCGAACGCCCGTTCCTCGCCAACCTGGCCAGGGGGCCTGCGTTCGAGAACCGCATGCGGCACAAGGACGGCAGCTACCGTTGCATCTCCTGGGTCGCCAGCCAGGACGAAGACACGATCTATGCGAGCGGTCGCGACGTCAGCGAACAGAAGGAACAGGCGCGCGCGCTGGCGCAGGCCGAGGCCGCGCTGCGACAGAGCCAGAAGATGGAAGCGGTCGGCCACCTGACCGGCGGCATCGCGCACGACTTCAACAACATGCTGGCGGTGGTGATCGGCTCACTGGACATGCTCAGGCGCCGGCTGCCCGAAGGCAGTCCCGAACGGCGACACGCCGGGAACGCCATGGAGGCCGCCGATCGCGCCGCCACGCTGACCCAGCGGCTGCTGGCCTTCGCCCGCCAGCAGCCGCTCAGTCCCAAGCCGGTGGACGCCAATGCGCTGGTTGCAGGCATGTACGAGCTGCTGCGCCACGCGATAGGGGCCGACATCCGCCTGGATGTCCTGCTTGCGGACGGGCTGTGGCCGACGCTGGCCGACGCCAATCAGCTGGAGAACGCGATCCTCAATCTCGCGGTCAACGCTCGCGATGCGATGCCCGGTGGCGGCCGGCTGACCATCGAGACGGCGAACGTCACCCTCGACAAGCGCTACGCGGCAGGCCAGGCGGACGTGGAGCCGGGCGACTATGTGTCCATCACGGTGACCGATGCCGGCGTGGGGATGCCGCCGGATGTAGCCAGGCGTGCGTTCGATCCGTTCTTCACTACCAAGCAGACCGGGCAGGGCACCGGCCTTGGCCTGAGCCAGGTCTATGGTTTCGTGAAACAGTCCGGTGGCCACGTGGCGATCTATTCGGAGCCCCAACAAGGCACCAGCGTCAAGGTCTACCTGCCGCGGATGACCGGCCGGGCGAGTGGGCAGGACACCGGCGCTTCGGCGGCGCCGTTGCCGGCGGGACGGCAGGAACTCGTCCTGCTGGTGGACGATGAACCGGCGGTACGGCGGATCAATGCGGAGGCCCTGCTCGAGCTGGGCTATCGCGTGCTGGAGGCCGATGGCGCGGGGAGCGCGCTGGATCTGCTGGACGCACACCCGGATGTCGCGCTGCTGCTCACCGACGTGGTGATGCCGGACATCGACGGACGCCGGCTCGCGGCGGAAGCGCGTCGTCGCCGCCCGGGCCTGAAGGTGCTGTTCACCACCGGCTACTCGCCCACGGCCGTGCAGCACAACGGCACCTTGGACGCGGATGCGCCGCTGCTGGGCAAGCCGTACACGCTCGACGAGCTCGGCCGCAAGTTGCGGCAGGTGCTGGAAGGCGGCTGAGCGGCGTCAGCCGTGCAGGTGCCCCTTGTGGCCCAGGTCGCGCGGTTGCTCGCTCCACATGCCCCGCGCGAAATCCAGCGCGCGCTCGACAAAGCTGTCCGCCGATTCCCAGTACATCGCGTCACGCACGCGTACGCGCAGCACGGTCAGGTTGGGGTCGTCCTTGCCTGAGAAGAACACGTTCTGTGCGGGCGACCACAGCTCCTCGATCAACGCCTGGTCGCGGTCGATGCGCGCCCGTCCGCGCACGGAAACATAGCGCTTGTCGTCCTGGTTGGCGTAGGCGAGGTTCACGTCCAGGTCTTCGGTGAGCTGGCCCACCTTCGCGCTGTCGGCCGCGGTGAAGAACACCAGGTCGCCCTCGGCGGTCAGCTTCAGTGTCTGCAGTGGACGGCTGACCAACGAGCCGTCCGCGGCCTGCGTGGTGAGCATCGCCACTTCGATCCCATCGATCAGTTCGCCGAGCTTGCGCAGGTCGGCATCGTCGTGCGGAGCGTCGTTCCTCATGGTTGCGTTCTCCAGTGCCAGGGCTTTCGAAGATGGCGTGCGGGCCTTCAAGACCGCATGAAATCCTCGGGAACCCTCGCGCGCGCCGACCGTTCTCCTGCAGGGCGGAGGCTTGCATGAATGTCGACTAGTTCGATCAGGGCCTTGCCGGCATGCTGGCATCACGACGCCAACGCCGTGTTCAAGGCTTCCCATCAACGCATCCAGCGCGAAGGCCGCGAACTGTAATCGCTCGCCGCGCGCGTCAGAGCGAGCGAAGACGGACGCTCAGGGCTTGGCCCAGCGCCGCACCGCTTCGGCGAAGGCCAGGCAATCGGCATGGCGGTTGTAGAGCGGCGCGGGCGAGATGCGGATGACGTCCGGCTCGCGCCAGTCGCCGATGACGCCATGGGCCATCAGGTGTTCGAACAGCGCGCGCCCGCGGGCGCGGCCGCCGAGCACGCGGATCGACAGCTGCGCGCCGCGGCGCGCGGGATCGGCCGGGGTGGCGATCTCCAGCACGTCGGCCAGTTGCGTATGCACCAGCCACTCCAGGTAGCCGGTCAGCTGCAGCGACTTGGCGCGCAGCCGAGCCATGCCGGCGCGGCGGAACACTTCCAGCGAAACCCGCAGCGGCGCCAGCGCCAGGATCGGCGGGTTGGACAGCTGCCAGCCGTCCGCGCCGGGCGTGGGCGCGAACTGCGGCCCCATCTGGAAACGGGTGGTCTTGTCGTGGCCCCACCAGCCGGCGAACCGCGGCAGCGCCGCGCGCGCATGGCGCTCATGCACGAACGCGCCGCCCACCGCGCCGGGACCTGAGTTCAGGTACTTGTAGCTGCACCAGATGGCGAAGTCCGCTTCGCTGTCGTGCAGTGCGAGCGGCAGGTTGCCGACCGCGTGCGCCAGGTCGAAACCGACCTGGCAGCCCCGCGCGTGCGCCAGGCGGGTGATCGACTTCAAGTCGAACGCCTGGCCGGTGCGGTACTGCACGCCCGGCAGCATCACCAGGGCGGTGCGCGCGCCGTGTTCGGCCAGCGCGCGCTCGAACGCGGCGGCGGAAATCGTGCCGTTGGGCTCGTCCGCCTCCAGCTCGATCAACGCCGTGGCCGGGTCGTAGCCATGGAAGCGGATCTGCGACTCGACCGCGTAGCGGTCGGTGGGAAACGCGCCGGCCTCGATCAGAATCGCATGGCGCCCGGGCGTGGGACGGTAGAAGCTGACCATCATCAGGTGCAGGTTCACGCCCAGCGTATTCATGGCCACCACTTCGGAGGGCAGCGCGCCGACCACGGTGGCCAGGTCGTCGCGCACGAACTCGTGGTAGTCCATCCACGGCAGGCGGCCCTTGAAGTGGCCTTCGACCGCCAGCTCGCCCCAGTAATCCAGCTCCGCACCGACCGCCGCGCGCACCGCGCGGGGCTGCAGGCCCAGCGAGTTGCCGCAGAAATAGTGCGCGTCGCGGCCTTCGTGCGGGGGAATCAGGAATTCGTCGCGGAACGCGCGCAGCGGATCGGCGTCGTCCGCGGCGGCGGCCCATGCCGCGGTGGCCTGGTAGGTGGTCACGGGCCGGGCCTTCAGCGGGCCAGGCTGGCGGCGACGGTATCGCAACCCTTGTCGAAGCTCGCGGCCCAGGCGGCGCCGGCTTGGCTGCTTGCCGGCCGAGCGCAGCGCAGCTGGATCGCATGGTTGTTGGCGAACCAGTAGCGCTCGCTGTAGCGGTACGGCGCGCCGTTCTCGCTCGCGGTGTAGGCGTAGCTGTTGGGGCCGTAGGGGTTGCCGGCGGCCTGGTAGCCGGTCAGCGACTTGGCCCGCTCACGGGCATTGGCCACGTACTGCTCGAAGGCGGCCAGATCGCTTATCTGCTTCACCGTGACGGTGACGCGGGCCAGGCTGCTGGCGGCGGTGGGCGAGGGATCGGGAACCTGGAACACGCGCACTTCCGGATCGCCCTGGGTCTCCATGATGCTGACCCAGCCATCGGGGGTGCTGAACCCCACGCTGCCTCCGGCCATGCTGACTTCGGTGGCGTACGCGGTGCCGGCCAGCAGCAGGGCGGCGGCTATGAGGAGGCTGCGGGTGAGGCTCATGGACGCTCCGTAATGGGTGCCGGTTGGATGAAACGCTGCAGGGGCAGGCCCAGCCATTCCAGCGCGGTGCCGTGGAACAGCCGCGCGCGGTCGTCCTCGGGAAGGCCCAGTGCCTCGATGCCGCTGCCGGGCTCCTGCTCGCCCAGCGGGAAAGGATAGTCGGTGCCCAGCATGACGCGATCGACGCCGGTCACATCCAGGAGATATCGCAGCGCCCGCTCGTCGTGTACGCAGGAGTCGAAATACAGCCGGCGCAGGTACTCGCGCGGGTTGCGCGGGTTGTCGGTGGCGACCAGATCCGGCCGCATGCGGAAGCCGTGCTCGATGCGGCCGATCGACCAGGGGAAACTGCCGCCGCCGTGGGCCAGCATGACGCGCAGCTTCGGCAGCCGTTCCAGCACGCCGCCGAAGGCCAGGCAGCAGCCCGCGCGCGATTGCTCGGCCGGCATGCCGACCAGCCACGGCATCCAGTACTTGGGCATGGTGTCGGCGCCCATCATGTCCCATGGATGCACCAGGACCGCCGCGCCCAGGTCCGCCGCCGCCTCGAAGAAAGGGAACAGCTCCGGCGCGTCCAGGTTCCACTCGTTGCAGTGCGAGCCGATCTGCACCCCTTGCAGGCCCAGCTCGTCGATGCAGCGTTCCAGCTCGCGGATGGCCAGTTCGGGCGACTGCAACGGCACGGTGCCGATGCCCGCGTAATGGCGCGGGTGGTCGTGGCACATCTGCGCCATGTGGTCGTTGAGGTGCCGGTGCAGCTCCAATGCCTGGTAGCCGGGCGCCCAATAGGAAAACAGCACGGGCACGGTGGAGACGACCTGCACGCCGACCCCGAAGCGGGCGTAGTCGTCGATGCGGGTGCGCGGATCGAAGGCCGAGTCCCACACTTCGCGGAAGAACTTGCCGTCCTTATAGATGCGGTGCCGGCCGTCGGTGTGCGTCATCACCGGGAAGCGGTCGTTGCCGTATTTGGCCGCGAGATTGGGCCAATCGCGGGGCAGGACGTGCGCGTGGGTGTCGATCTTGAGCATGCGGACGAGTTTAACAGGGCACCCAGGACGGCCAGGTAATGCGGAATCAGCGGCCGGTTTCCGTCAGGCCCGCGGGCTATGACCTATACTTTTTCGGGGATGGCCGTTGGCTGAAGGGACTACCAGCTTCGTGAACGACAGTGTCGACGTGACGCGGCTGCTGCATTCGGCGCAGGCGGGCGATGCCGCCGCGCTGGAGGAGGCGTTGCGCCAGATGTACGCGGCGCTGCACCGGCTGGCCGGCGCGCAGCTGCGCCGCAATACCAGCGAGCGCACGCTGAGCGCCACCGCGCTGGTCAACGAGGCCTATATCAAGGTGTTCGGTGGCAGCGGCGCGCCGCAGTGGGAAAGCCGTGGCCATCTGCTGGGCGTGGCTGCGCGGGCGATGCGCGAGGTGCTGGTGGACGCGGCACGCCGGCGCCAGGCGGCCAAGCGTCCGCAGGACTGCGACCGCATCGAGCTGTCGGAGATCTCCGGTTCGCTGATGCCCGAGATCGATTACGTCGCCCTGCTCGATGCGCTCGATGCGCTGGAGCAGATCGATCCGCGCCAGGCCAGCATCGTTTCCATGCGCTTCTTCGTCGGCCTGAGCGCCGAGCAGATCGCCGTCGCCCTGGGCATTTCGGCCACCACCGTGCAACGCGAGTGGCGGCTGGCCCGGGCCTGGCTGCAGCGGGAACTGCAGGGCTGAGGTGGGCATCCGGCCGCGCACGCGGTGTCTTGGATTCGTGAATGCATCCTGAACGTCGGCTTCACCGACGTGGCCGATCCGTGAAGGGCTCCGCGCACTAGAACAGTGGGAAGGCGTTCAGCCCGCCCTTTGCCACGCCAGTCCGACGCCGACAGCCGCCCGCGCAACCTCACGTTGCGCGGCTCTCGCGTCGTCCGATGCGCTGCTCAGGACGTGTGCGCGCCTACGCCGCGGTTCATCGCGGCGTGCGCCCACGAGGCGTCGCGTTCCAACCGGAAGACCTCAAGTCCCAGGAGACAGCCGCATGGCCAAGCAAAGCAGTCAGAAGTTCATCGCGCGCAACCGCGCGCCGCGGGTGCAGATCGAGTACGACGTCGAGGTCTACGGCGCACAGAAGAAGGTGCAGGTGCCGTTCGTGATGGGCGTGATGTCGGACCTGTCCGGCGCCAACAACGCCGAGCTTCCGTCGATCGAGGAACGCAAGGCGCTGGAGATCGACGTCGACAACTTCGACAGCCGCCTGCAGTCGATGAAGCCGCGCGTGTCCTTCGCGGTGCCCAACACGCTCACCGGCGAGGGCAACCTGAGCGTGGACATCACCTTCGAGAGCATGGACGACTTCTCGCCCGCCGCGGTGGCCCGCAAGGTCGCGCCGGTGGCGAAGCTGCTGGAAGCGCGCACGCAGCTGGCCAACCTCAACACCTACATGGACGGCAAGGCCGGCGCGGAGAAGCTGATCGCCCAGGCGATCAACGATCCGGCCCTGCTGCAGTCGCTGGTTTCGGCCGCCAAGCCTTCCGACGCGGAGTAAGCACACATGTCCACCGAAACCGTTGCCGAACGCGGGCAGGCCACCGAAACGATCGAAGCCGGTGATTTCGCCGCGCTGCTGAGCCGCGAGTTCAAGCCCAAGAGCGAGCGCGCCAAGGAAGAGGTCGAATCGGCCGTCCGCACGCTCGCCGAGCAGGTGCTGGGCAAGTCGGACATCGTCTCCGAAGACGTCGCCCAGACGATCAACGCCTACATCGCCGAGATCGACCGCAAGCTCAGCGAGCAGATCAACCAGATCATGCACCACGCGGATTTCCAGAAGCTGGAAAGCGCCTGGCGCGGCCTGCACCACCTGGTCAACAACACCGAGACCGACCAGCTCCTGAAGATCCGCGTCATGAACATCTCCAAGAAGGAGCTGGGCAAGACGCTCAAGCGCTACAAGGGCACCGCCTGGGACCAGAGCCCGATCTTCAAGAAGATGTACGAAGAAGAATATGGCCAGCTGGGCGGCGAGCCCTACGGCTGCCTGGTCGGCGACTACTACTTCGACCACAGCCCGCCGGACGTCGAGCTGCTGGGCGGGATCGCCCAGGTGGCCGCCGCCGCGCACGCGCCGTTCATCGCCGCGGCGAACTCCTCGCTGATGGGCATGGAGAGCTGGAACGAGCTCTCGAACCCGCGCGACCTGGCCAAGATCTTCTCCACGCCCGACTACGCCGCCTGGCGCTCGCTGCGCGAGTCCGACGACGCCAAGTACCTGGCGCTGGCGATGCCGCGCACGCTGGCCCGCCTGCCGTACGGCGCGGCGACCAACCCGGTGGAGGAGTTCGACTTCGAGGAAGACACCTCCGGCGCCGACTCGAACAAGTACACCTGGCAGAACGCGGCCTACGCGATGGCGGTGAACATCAACCGCTCGTTCAAGGCCTACGGCTGGTGCTCGCGCATCCGCGGCATCGAGTCCGGCGGCGCGGTCGAGGGCCTGCCGGTGCACGCCTTCCCGACCGACGACGGCGGCGTGGACATGAAGTGCCCGACCGAGATCGCCATCACCGACCGCCGCTCGGCGGAGCTGGACAAGATGGGCCTGATGCCGCTGGTGCATCGCAAGAACTCCGACATGGCCGCCTTCATCAGCGCGCAGTCGCTCGCCAAGCCGGAGGAGTACGACGATCCGGACGCGACCGCCAACGCCGCGCTGGGTTGCCGCCTGCCGTACATGTTCGCCTGCTGCCGCTTCGCGCATTACCTGAAATGCATCGTGCGCGACAAGATCGGTTCCTTCAGCGACCGCGAGCAGATGCAGAACTGGCTCACCAACTGGGTCATGCAGTACGTCGACGGCGACCCGGCCAACTCCAGCGAGGAGACCAAGGCGCGCAAGCCGCTGTCGGCCGCCGAAGTGGTGGTGGAGGAAGTCGAGGGGGCGCCGGGCTACTACACCTCCAAGTTCTTCCTCAAGCCGCACTACCAGCTCGAGGGCCTGACCGTGTCGCTGCGGCTGGTTTCGCGCCTGCCGTCCGCGGCCAAGGCCTGACCAACGCGGCCGGCCGGCGGCGCCCGCTTCGGGCCGCCGGCTTCGGTCCGTGGGCCGAGGCGGCCATTGCCTCGATACCCCAGCAAGAGTGCGACCGGTGGCGGGACTTCAAGCCCGGCCGGCGACATCGAACATCCAACACGAGACGTAGGGAGAAGGTTTCATGGCATTCGACATGCACATCAAGTTCGGCGCCGGCAAGGTCAAGATCGAGGGCGCGTCCAACCACAAGAAGCACAAGGGCGAGGTGCCGATCCTTGCCTGGTCGTGGGGCGTCAGCAATTCCGGCGATCTGCATACCGGCGCGGGCGCGGCCAGCGGCGGCAAGGCCCACGTGCAGGACATCTCGATCACCAAGTACGTGGACGGCTGCTCCAACGCGCTGCTGGACGCCTGCTGCACCGGCGGGCGCATCGACCAGGCATGGATCTACGTGACCAACGCCACCGGCGAGCAGACCGACTTCCTCACCATCGAGCTGTCCGAGGGCGTGCTGATCACTTCCGTCTCCACCGGCGGCAGCGGCGGCGAGGATCGCCTGACCGAGAACGTGACCCTGCACTTCGGCAAGTTCAAGTACTCGTTCCAGCCGCAGGACGACAAGGGTGCCAAGCAGGGCGGCGCCAAGGAGTTCACCTACGACATCCAGGGCGTGGCCAAGGCCTAAGGCCTGCCCGTCTGCCCGCAGCCCTCGTTCCAACCCGACTGAAGACCGTCAGAGCCCAAGCCATGACACCCGAGAACATGCTCAAGGAAGGACGGTTGGACGAGGCGCTGCAGGGGCTGACCTCGCAGGTGCGAAGCAACCCGGCGGACGCGCGCTGCCGGGTCTTCCTGTTCCAATTGCTGGCCCTGCTGGGCCAGTGGGAGCGGGCCCAGACGCAGCTGAAGGTCAGCGGCGAGCTGGATGTGAACAATGCCCTGATGGCCGGCGCCTATGCGCAGGCCATCCGCGGCGAGCTGGCGCGCATCCACGTGCTCGCCGGCGAACGGATGCCCTCGGTGGTCGGCGAGCCCGAACAGTGGGTGGCGTTGCTGCTGCAGGCGCTCAGGCTCGACGCCCACGGGCAGCACGCACAGGCCGTGCCGCTGCGCGAACAGGCCTTCGAGCAGGCGCCGGCGATCGCCGGCCAGATCAACGGCGAGCCGTTCGAGTGGATCGCCGATGCCGATCCGCGCTTCGGCCCCTGCCTGGAGATGGTGGTCAACGGCGGTTACGCCTGGGTGCCGTTCGCGCGCCTTAAGCAACTCGCCTTCGAAGCGCCGACCGACCTGCGCGACAAGATCTGGGCCCCGGTGCAGGTCACCTGGGTCAACGGCGGCCAGTCGGTCGGCTTCGTGCCGTGCCGCTATCCCGGTTCGGAGCACTCGGCCGATGCCGAGGTCGTGCTCGGCCGGCGCACCGACTGGCGCGATATCGATGGTGGGCCGTGCGTGGGTTCGGGCCAGCGCATGCTGGCCACCGACGCCGGCGAATATCCGCTGCTGGATATCCGCACGCTTGTTTTCCAGCACGACCTGGCCTGACCGAGCGCCATGGCCGAACTGACCACCCAGGAACGGCTGCAGCCCTCGCTGCTGGACCGCCTGACCGATGAAGAGCCGGGCAAACAGGAAGAGAGCCGCGAGAAGCGGGTGATCTCGGCCACGCGCCTGCGCGACTGCGTCGCGCGCGACATTTCCTGGCTGCTCAACTGCGTCAACCTGGGCAGCGGCGTCGAGCTGGAGGACTATCCCGAGGTCGCGCGCTCGGTACTCAATTTCGGCATCCCGGACCTCACCGGCATGGCGCTCGCCGGCGTGGACGCGGCCGTGCTGCAGCGTCAGTTGCGCGAGGCGCTGCTCGCGTTCGAGCCACGCCTGACCGGCAGCACCCTGCGCGTGGCGGTCAACACCGACGGCAAGCGCATGGACCAGCAGTCGCTGGTGTTCAACATCGAATCGGAAATGTGGGCGCAGCCGATCCCGTTGAACCTCTATCTCAAGACCGAAGTCGACCTGGAAACCGGTCGCTTCAACGTCTCCGAAAGCCTGGGCTGACGCATGGACCCGCGCCTGCTCCGCTACTACAACCGCGAACTGCAGCACGTCCGCGAGATGGGCGGCGAGTTCGCGCGCGAGTACCCGAAGATCGCCGGGCGGCTCGGCCTGGAAGGCTTCGAATGCGCCGACCCCTACGTCGAGCGGTTGCTGGAAGGCTTCGCTTTCCTGGCCGCGCGCGTGCAGCTGAAGCTGGATGCGCAGCAGCCGGTGTTCACCCAGCACCTGATGGAAATGGTCTACCCGCACTACCTCGCACCGGTGCCCTCGATGGCCGTGGTGGAGATGGCGGCGGATCTGAAGGAGGCGGGGCTGGTCGCCGGGCACACGGTGCCCCGCCACACCGCGCTGCGCAGCCTGACCGGCCGCGACGAGCGCACTGCCTGCGAGTACCGCACGGCGCACGACGTCACCCTGTGGCCGCTCAAGCTGGCCGAGGCGAAATACTTCGACACGCCGGCGGCGATCGCCGCGGCGGGCGTGGCCATTCCCACCGACCGCACCGTGCGCGCAGGCCTGCGCCTGAAGTTCGCCGTCACCGCCGGTGCGCAGGCCAGTGAGCTGGCGATGGACGAGCTGCCGGTGTTCCTCGCCGGCGCGGACGAACTGCCCAAGCGGCTCTACGAGCAGCTGCTGGGCAACGCCGTCGGCGTGGCGGTGCGGGCCAAGGGCGCCAGCGGCATCACCAGCACCTGGCTGGATGCCTCCAGCATCCAGACCAAGGGCTTCGCCGACGACGAGTCGATGATTCCGTACAGCGGCCGGTCCTTCAGCGGCTACCGGCTGCTGCAGGAATACTTCGCCTGTCCCGAGCGCTTCCTGTTCACGGTGTTCACCGGCCTGCGCCAGGCGCTGTCGCGCGCACAGGGCAGCGAGTTCGAGATCGTGGTGTTGTTCGACCGCAGCGTCAGCCGCCTGCACAACGCAGTGGACGCGGGCAACTTCCGCCTGTTCTGCACGCCGGCGATCAACCTGTTCCCGCGCCGCGCCGACCGCATCCACCTGCAGCAGGGCAAGACCGAATACCACGTGCTGGCCGACCGCACGCGGCCGATGGATTTCGAGATCCACTCGATCGGTCAGGTCGAAGGCTTCGGCGACAGCCAGGAACCCGAACAGCAGTTCCAGCCCTTCTACGGCTGCGACGAGCGCACCTGGCAGGGCGGTCACGGCGCCTTCTACACGGTGCGGCGCGAACCGCGCCAGCTGTCCGCGCGACAGAAGCTGCAAGGCGCCCGCTCGAGCTACGTCGGCAGCGAGCTGTTCGTCGCGCTGGTGGACGCCAACGAGGCGCCGTACTCGAGCCGCCTGCGCCAGGTCGGCATGCAGCTGATGTGCACCAACCGCGATCTGCCGCTGCAGATGCCGGTGGGCAAGGCCAACACCGACTTCACCCTGGACGTGGGCGCGCCGGTGGAGTCGGTGCGCTGCGTGGCGGGGCCGACCAAGCCACGCGCGCCGGTCGCCGGCGGCGAGACCGCCTGGCGGCTGGTCAGCCACCTGCAATTGAACTACGTCTCGCTGCTGGGCGAGGGCAACGCCGAGGGCGCTGCCGCGCTGCGCGAGATGCTCACGCTCTACTGCGACGAGTTCGATTCCGGCGCACGCCGGCAGATCGAAGGTGTCAAGAACGTGTCCTCGCAGCCGATCGTGCGGCGCATCCCGGTGCCTGGCCCGATCAGCTTCGGCCGCGGGCTTGAAATTACCCTGACCTGCGACGAGGGCGCGTTCGAAGGCACCGGCGCCTTTCTGCTCGGCTCGGTGATGCAGCATTTCTTCGCGCGCTACGTCTCGGTGAACTCCTTCACCGAGACCGTGCTGCGCACCCTGGAACGCAACGAGGTGGCCCGATGGCCGGCACGGCTGGGCACGCGCCAGACGCTGTAGCGCTGGAACGCGCGCTGCGCGAGCGCCCGGGGGACTTCGATTTCTTCGAGGCGATCCGGCAGCTGGAGTGCGCGCATCCGGCCCGACCGCGGCTGGGCGAGTCGGCCAAGCCGTCGGAAGACTTCGTGCGCCTGTGCCAGACCCCGTCTCTGGCCTTCGCCGCGAGCGCGATCGATCGCTTCGAGCCGGCCGCGGACGGGCGTCCGGCCCGCATGCACGCCTGGTTCTTCGGCTTGTTCGGACCGAACGCGCCGCTGCCGCTGCACCTGACCGAATACGCGCTCGACCGCGAGCGCAACGCGCGCGATCCCACCCTGATCGCGTTCGCCGACATCTTCCACCACCGCATGGCGAGCCTGTTCTACCGCGCCTGGGCCAACGCCCAGCCCACGGTGCAGGCCGACCGCCGCGCGCAGGACCGTTTCCGCCTGTACACCGGCGCGCTGGTCGGCATGGCCACGCCCGGCCTGGAGGGCAGGGATGCGCTGCCGGACGACTACAAGCGCTACTTCGCCGGCCGCATGGTCGCGCAGACGCGCAACGCCGAAGGGCTGCGCAGCCTGCTGCAGCACTTCTTCGCGGTGCCCGTGCGCGTGATCGAATTCGTCGCCGAATGGATGCGCCTGCCGCGCGAGGCGCACCTGCGGCTGGGCCGCTCCGCCGACGTCGCGGCCCTCGGGCGCACGGCGGTCATGGGCGAATCCGTGTGGGGTACCCAGCAACGCTTCCGCCTGCGCCTGGGGCCGCTCGGACGCAACCAGCTCGAGCATTTCCTGCCGGGCGGCACCGCGCTGGAGCAACTCGTCGCCACGGTGCGCAACTACATCGGCGACGAAAAGTGCTGGGACGTGCAGCTGGTGCTCGCGCACGACCAGGTGCCCGCCACCCGCCTGGGCCGCGGCGTGCGCCTGGGCCTGACCAGCTGGCTGGGCCAGCGCGCCCAGCGCAGCGACGCCGACGAGGTCGTACTGAAACCGGTGGGCTAAAGGCCCGCCATCACGCATACCAAACCGGCTGCCGTGCGGCCGCCGCACCAAAGCGAAGGGAAGACAAGTCATGGCCGAGATCAGTCGCAGCGCCCTGTTCGGGAAACTCAACAAGCTCGCCTACCGGGGCATCGAAAGCGCCACCGTGTTCTGCAAGCTGCGTGGCAATCCCTACGTCGAGCTGGTGCACTGGATCCACCAGATCCTGCAGTTGCAGGACTCCGACCTGCACCGCATCGTCAAGCAGTTCAACATCAACCCGTCCAACCTCGCGCGCGACGTCACCGACGCGCTGGACAAGCTGCCGCGCGGCTCGACCACGATCACCGACCTGTCTTCCAACGTGGAGGAAGCGGTCGAGCGCGGCTGGGTGTTCGCCACGCTGATGTTCGGCGAGGCGCAGGTGCGCACCGGCTACCTGATGGTGGGCGTGGTCCGCACGCGCCACCTGCGCAACGCGCTGGTCGGCATTTCGCCCGAGTTCGACAAGATCAAGCCCGAGACGCTGATGGAGAAGTTCGCCGAGGTGGTGTCCGGTTCGCCCGAGGACGGCCAGGGCGCCAGCGACGGCTTCCAGATGGGCGGCGCCGTGCCGGGCGAGGCCAGCGGCGCGATGGGCCCGGCGCAGATGGGCAAGCAGGAGGCGCTCAAGCAGTTCACCGTCGACCTCACCGCGCAGGCACGCAGCGGCAAGATCGATCCGATCGTCGGCCGCGACGAGGAAATCCGCCAGGTCGTCGACATCCTGATGCGCCGCCGGCAGAACAACCCGATGCTGGTCGGCGAGGCGGGCGTGGGCAAGACCGCGGTGGTCGAAGGCTTCGCGCTGCGCATCGCCCAGGGCGACGTGCCGCCGCAGCTGAAGGATGTGGAGCTGCGCACCCTCGACGTCGGCCTGCTGCAGGCCGGCGCCAGCATGAAGGGCGAGTTCGAGAACCGCCTGCGCCAGGTGATCGAGGAAGTGCAGTCTTCACCGAAGCCGATCATCCTGTTCATCGACGAGGCGCACACGCTGGTGGGCGCCGGCGGCGCGGCCGGCACGGGCGACGCAGCCAACCTGCTCAAGCCGGCGCTGGCGCGCGGCAACCTGCGCACGGTCGGCGCCACCACCTGGGCCGAGTACAAGAAGCACATCGAGAAGGATCCCGCGCTGACCCGCCGCTTCCAGACCGTGCAGGTCGACGAGCCCAGCGAAGAGAAGGGCATCCTGATGATGCGCGGCGTCGCCAGCGTGATGGAGAAGCACCACCGCGTGCAGATCCTGGACGAGGCGCTGGAGGCGGCGGTCAAGCTCTCGCACCGCTACATTCCCGCGCGCCAGCTGCCGGACAAGGCGGTGAGCCTGCTCGATACCGCCTGCGCCCGCGTGGCGATCAGCCAGCACGCCGTGCCGCCGGAAGTGGACGACACCCGCAAGCGCATCCAGGCGCTGGAAACCGAGCTGGCGATCATCGCCCGCGAGAAGACAGTGGGCGTGGAGGTGGCCGAGCGCGAGGCGTCGGCCGGCGAGAAGCTCGCCATCGCCAGGGCCCGGCTGGAAACGCTGGAGGTCAACTGGCAGGTGGAAAAGGGCCTGGTCGAAAAGATCCTGGGCCTGCGCGCCCGCCTGCGTGGCGACGCCGCGCCGGTCGAAGGCACCGGCAGCGCGCTGGAGCAGGCCGCCAACGCCGAGGCGGGCGAGGTGGCCGTGGCCAGCGCGGCGCTGACCGAGGCCGAACGTGCCGCCGCGCTGGAAGAGCTCAAAGGCCTGCAGGCGCAGCTGTCCGAACTGCAGGGCGAAAGCCCGCTGATCCTGCCCACGGTCGACTACGTGGCGGTCGGCTCGGTGGTCTCCGACTGGACCGGCATCCCGGTCGGCCGCATGGTCAAGAGCGAGCTCGAGACCGTGATGAATCTGGCCGGCCTGATGGGCAAGCGCGTGATCGGCCAGGACCATGCGATGGAGATGATCGCCAAGCGCATCCAGACCAGCCGCGCCGGCCTGGACAACCCGAACAAGCCGATCGGCGTGTTCATGCTGGCCGGTACCTCCGGCGTGGGCAAGACCGAGACCGCGCTGGCGCTGGCCGAGGCGCTCTACGGCGGCGAGCAGAACCTGATCACCATCAACATGAGCGAGTTCCAGGAGGCGCACACCGTCTCCACGCTCAAGGGCGCGCCCCCGGGCTACGTCGGCTACGGCGAGGGCGGCGTGCTGACCGAGGCGGTGCGGCGCAAGCCCTATTCGGTGGTGCTGCTGGACGAGGTGGAGAAGGCCCATCCGGACGTGCACGAGATCTTCTTCCAGGTGTTCGACAAGGGCGTCATGGAAGATGGCGAAGGCCGCTCGATCGACTTCAAGAACACCCTGATCCTGCTCACCACCAATGCCGGCACCGACCTGATCGCCGGCCTGTGCCAGGACCCGGAGCTGATGCCGGAGCCCGAAGGCATCGCCAAGGCCTTGCGCGAGCCGCTGCTGAAGGTGTTCCCGCCGGCGCTGCTCGGCCGCCTGGTGACCATTCCGTATTACCCGCTGAGCGAAAAGATGCTCGGCGAGATCGTCAAGCTGCAGCTCGACCGCATCAAGAAGCGCATCGAGGCCCGCTACAAGATCCCGTTCGAGTACGACGAGGACGTGGTCAGGCTGGTGGTCAGCCGCTGCACCGAAAGCGAATCGGGCGGCCGCATGATCGACGCGATCCTGACCAACACCATGCTGCCGGACATCAGCCGCGAGTTCCTCAACCGGATGATCGAGGGCACGCCGGTGACGGGGGCGCGGGTGAGCGCGGCCGACGGAAATTTCGCCTACGACTTTGCGTGATCGCAGTGATCCGGATGAATCGGGACGCGGGAGCGGCGATGTCGCACGGACTCGCCTGCCGGCGGGTGCCGGCAGCGCAGGGGCTGGCGTCGATAGTGGGGGCAGGCTGTGCTGAAGGCTGCCCGGTTCTTTCTTCAGGAGGCTAGGGTATGGCTGGTTTTGGCGCTTTTGCGAACAAACGGTTGTGTGACGTCATCTTTCCCGGCACGCACGATGCGGGAATCTACGGCAACGATCTGGGCAGCGTGGTCAAGACGCAGAACCTGAGCATCGGCGAGCAGGCCAAGGCGGGCGTGCGCTATTTCGACCTGCGCATCATCAAGGTCAAGACCGCCAACGGCCTGGAGCAGAAGGCCTATCACGCGCCCGGGTTCAACAAGAAGGAAGACAAGAAGCTGGGCGCCTACCAGACCCCCAAGACGGGCGGCGACGTCGGCGGCGACCGGCTCTCGCAGATGCTCGACCAGGCGCGCGAGTTCGTGATGAAGAACCCGGAGGAGTTCCTCATCCTGCGCTTCTCCAAATGCGGCGACATGGTGGACGTGGCCAACCAGTGCATCCTGAAGCTCGGGCCGCAGCGGTTCGCGTCCAACGTCAACCTCAACGTGGCGACGATCGCCTCGTTGCAGGGCAAGGTGATCACCGTCTTCGATCGCGGCGATTTCGACAAATTCCCGGCGCAGTTGAAGAGCACGCCCGGGATCCTGCCGGTCAAGGCGCTGTTCAACAAGGAAGGCACCGGGCACGCCCAATACAGCGAGCACATATGGGGCCTGCAGTACTTCGGCAGCTACTCGAACACCGGCGACAAGAAGAAGAACCTCAAGAAGCAGCAGAAGATCCTTTCGCAGGGGCCGATAAGCAGCCCCGAGCTGCTGGGCATGATGTACTGGACGCTGACCTCCAACTGGAAGGAAGGCCTGCACAAGCTTTTCTACAGCATCGAGAAGCGCGACAAGGGCATGTGGTCCTCGTCGCAGCAGGCGCTGACCGATGCCTGGAAGGCGGGGGTGAAGGACCACATCGTCGCCCGTGCCGGCGTGCTCCATCAGCAGTGGCGTGCGGCCGGCTTCCCTCCCCAGGCGATCAACCGGGTCTCGAAGTCCTTCATGCCGAACATCGTCATGATCGATTTCGCCGATCCCAACCGTTGCGCGACGATCTGGAACCTCAACCTGGCGACCACCGACATGATCGGCCGTTTGCGCGAGGACCTGCTGGTCACCGGTTGAGCGCCACCCCGTGCCCCGGGCCGTCCTCCCAAGCCGCGGCCCGCGGCGCGCGCGCCCATGCCCCGGCCTGGCAGCGAGGCAGGGGCCGGCCGGGCGCCGAATGGCCGTGAAGGTCGCGTGACAGGATTTGCCGGGGTTTTACGGATTCACCTATAGGCAACGCTGGCCGGCCCGGCCGGCGTGCCGCCACCAGGGGATGTCGCCTGCTGTGCGAGGCGGCCGAAGTCGAGGCCGGATGCCGTTCCCGGTGGATCCGTCCCGCCCATGGCGCCATGGGCAGGACGGCGCGGCGCGTCGTCGCCGCCTGGTCGGGCCGCTACACGTTCAGCCGAGGAATCCGCATGCAGCCCGCCGCCCGCCTCACCGACATGCACGTCTGCCCGATGGTCACCGGCGTGGTGCCCCACGTCGGCGGCCCGGTCGCCGCGCCCGGCGCGCCCAAGGTGCTGATCGGCGGCCTGCCGGCGGCGCGCCTGGGCGACATGGCGACCTGCGTGGGGCCGCCCGACAGCATCGTGATGGGCTCGCCCAAGGTGCTGATCGGCGGCCAGCCGGCCGCGCGCCTGGGCGACAGCTGCGCACACGGCGGCACCATCGTGCTGGGGTGCTTCACGGTGCTGATCGGCTGATGGCGATGAGTGGATCCCTGTCGGACAACCTGACGCTGCGCCGTGCCGTGCGGGACCACCGCAGCGTGCTGCAGCAGGCGATGCGCGCGCATCGGGCGGACGACCTGGACACCGCCGAGCAGCTGTATCGCGAAGTGCTGGACCTGCATGCCGCCCAACCCGACGCGCTGCACTATCTGGGCGTGCTGTGCCACCAGCGTGGCCGCAGCGACGAGGCGGTGGAATTCGTCCGCACCGCCCTGAAGATCACCCCGCGCCATCCGGACGCGCACAACAACCTGGGCAACATCCACAAGGAGTGCGGCCGGCCGGCGGAGGCGGAAGCCTGCTACCGCCGCGCGCTCGAATGCGCCCCCGACCACCACAACGCGCTGGGCAACCTGGCCGTGGTGCTGGAGGTGCAGTCGCGCCTGGACGAAGCCTTCGAGGCCTATGGGGGCCTGCTGCAGAAGGCGCCGGACGAGGCGCGCGGCCACTACCTGATGGGCCTGTTCCTGCGCAACCACGCGCAGAACATGGAACACCTGGAGCAGGCAGCCGAATGCTTCGGCCGCGCCTTCGAACGGGACGGGCGCAACCTGCGCGCGCTGGAGGCGCTGGGCGTGACGCTGTACGCCCTCAAGCGGCACGACGAGGCGCGGCGGGTCTACCGCGACTGGCTCGAGCGCGAGCCGGACAACCCGGTGCCGCGGCACATGCTGGCCGCCTGCGGCGGGGCCGACGCGCCGCCGCGCGCCGCCGACGCCTACGTGCGGGAGCTGTTCGACGGCTTTGCCGACAGCTTCGACGAGCAGCTCCTGAAGAACCTGGACTACCGTGCGCCGCAGGTGCTGGTGGACGCGCTCGGCGGCGTGCTCGGTGTCCCGGCGGGCGCGCTCGACGTGCTCGACGCCGGTTGCGGTACCGGCCTCTGCGCACCGCTGCTGCGCCCGTACGCGCGCCGGCTGGCGGGCGTGGACCTGTCCGGCGGCATGGTCGAGAAAGCCCGCGTCCGCGGCGGCTACGACGCGCTGGATGTGGCCGAGCTCACCGGTTATCTGCAAAGCCATCGCGGCGCCTGGGACCTGGTGGTCTCGGCCGACACGCTGGTCTATTTCGGCGAACTGCAGGAGGCGCTCGTCGCCGCCAGCGCCGCGCTGCGGCCGGGCGGCTGGCTGGGCTTCACGCTGGAGGCGATGGACGAGGACGCCGACCGCGTCGAACTCACGCCCAGCGGCCGCTACCGCCACACGCGCCGCTACGTCGAACGCGTGCTGGCCGCGGCCGGCTTCGGCGACGTGCGCATCGTCGCCGACGCGCTTCGCCGCGAAGCCGGCCAGGCGGTGGCCGGCTGGGTGGTGCTGGCACGGCGCCCGGGCCGGGGCGCGACGAGCAGCGAAGGGGAAGCCGCATGAGCGCGCGCGCACCACGGCATCTCGCGCGCCCGGATGGCGCGCCCCGCACCTGCCGAGGCCGTCCCCGCACCGCTGCCCGGGGTTCCCGTGCCCGATCGCAGGCCACGATCTCAAGCGTGCCGCCATGGGCGGGCACGACACATGCACCCCGGAGTCATGCCCGATGAGCCAGCTGATCACCCTGACCTCGGCGCAATGCGACGGGCTGCTGTTCACCAGCATGGCGGCCGACGAGCAGCTCGGGCGCATGTTCTCCTATCAGGTGCAGTTCGCCAGCCGCGACGAAGGGATCGACCTGGGCGGCCTGCTCGGCACGTCGATGACCGTGAAGCTGGCCACCGGCGACGGCTTCGAGCGCCACTTCACCGGCATCGTCTGCGAGGCCGCGCAGACCGGCGCCGAGACCGTCGACGGCCTGCGCTATGCGCACTACGACGTGCGCCTGGTACCCAAGCCCTGGCTGCTGGTCGACAAGATCGACTGCCGCATCTACACCAACCAGAGCGTGCCGGAGATCGTCAAGGCGGTGCTCGCCGATGCCGGCTACACCGACGTCAAGCTCAGCCTGAGCACCAGCTACGCCAAGCGCGAGTACTGCGTGCAGTACCGCGAGAGCTGCCTGAACTTCATCAGCCGGCTGATGGAGCAGGAGGGCATCTATTACTACTTCACGCACGACGCCAGCACGCACACGATGGTGCTGGCCGATGGCGTCGGCGCGCACGCCAAGGCCAGCCACTTCGACAAGGTGCCGTATGCGACGACCCGCGACAGCGTGTTGCGCCCGCAGGCGGCCATCTCCGAGTGGATCCCGGCGCGCGGCCGCGACGCGACCAAGGTGCAACTGGTCGACTACGACCCGCTCAAGCCGAAGACCTCGCTGCTGGCCAAGGGCGGCGGCGAAGGGCACGGCGGACAGGGGCCGGAGCTGTTCGACTTCCCGGGCGAACACTTCGACGCGCAGCTCGGCCAGCATTACGCGCAGGTCCGCGCCGAGGCGCTCAGCGCGTCGCGCTCGCACTCCAGCGGCGCCACCAGCGCCTGCGGCATCCAGCTCGGCGGGCTGTTCAGCCTGACCGGGTTTCCGCGCGACGAGCTCAATCAGGAATACCTGGTGATCGGCGCGACCATGGAGCTGCAAGGCGGTGGCTACGCCTCCGGCGGCGGCGCGCCAGGGCCGGGCTTTGCCTGCCGCTTCCAGGCGATCGAGAGCAGCCGGCCGTTCCGCACCCTGCCGAGCGCCGCCAAGCCGTCGATCGTGGGCCTGCAGACCGCGGTGGTCACCGGCAGCGACACCGACGAAGACATCGCGATCGACGAGCACGGCCGCGTGCAGGTCACCTTCCACTGGAACAAGCCGGACAAGCCCGACGCCAAGAGCTCCTGCCCGGTGCGCGTGGCCTCGGCCTGGGCCGGCAAGGGCTGGGGCGCGGTGAGCCTGCCGCGCGTGGGGCAGGAGGTGGTGGTGAGCTTCCTCGAAGGCGACCCGGACCGGCCGCTGATCATCGGCAGCGTCTACAACGCCGACAACACGCCGCCCTACGGCCTGCAGGCGACCAAGACCCAGAGCGGCATCAAGAGCCGCAGCCTGCTCGGCGAAAGCGCCGACTTCAACGAGCTGCGCTTCGAGGACAAAAAGGGCGAGGAAGACTTCTTCATCCATGCCCAGAAGGACATGCACGAGGAGGTCGAGAACGACCACGTGGTCACCATCGACCACGACGAAACGGTGACGGTGAAGCACGACCAGACGCTCACCGTCGAGAACGACCAGACCGAAACGGTCAAGCACGACCGCAAGATCACGGTGCAGAACGACGACAAGCTGGACGTCACCGGCAACGGCGCCACCAGCATCGGCCAGAAGTTCAAGCTCTCCGCCGGCAGCGAGATCGAGCTGGTCGCCGGCGCATCGAGCATCGTGCTCAAGAGTTCGGGCGACATCGAGATCAAGGGCGTCAACATCAAGATCACCGGCAGCATGGGGGTCAAGGTTGAGGGCCAGGTCGAGGTCGGCATCAAGGCCGGCGCCACCATGGACGTCGGCGCGGGCGCCAGCCTCAAGGTGCATTCGGATGCGATGGTCGAAGTGGCCGGCAGTGCCATGGCCACCGTCAAGGCACCGATGCTGACGCTCAAGGGCGACGGCATGAACCAGGTGTCCGGCGGCATCGTGATGATCGGATAAGGAGCCGCCCATGTCCCACGTCGTACAGGCAGCCGAACAGATGGAACTGGCCGAACCCGCGCGGGCGCGGCTGGATCCGCGCATGAACCCGTTGCAGGCGGTGCAGGCGCTGCTCGCCGAGGGCGAGACCCAGGACGCGCTCAAGCTGCTCGCGCGCTTGTTGCCCAAGCGCTACGCAGTGGCCTGGGCCTGCCAGTGCGCGCGCGACATGGCGCTGTCGCTGGAGGACAAGGCCGGCGCGGCGCTCGCCGAGCAGTGGGTGCGCGAGCCGGACGAAACCCACCGGCGCGCGGCTTTCGAGTTCGCCAACGCCGGCGGCTACCGCACCATCGGCGCGTGGCTGGCGGCCGCGGCGGGCTGGTCCGGCGGCAGCCTCGCGCCGGCCAGCCAGGAAACCCCCGTACCGCCCGCCGAGCACCTCACGGCCTGCGCGGTGGTGGCGGCGATCAACCTGATGGCCGGCATGGAAGCGGAACGCTTCGAGCAGCGCCGCGGCGAATTCATGGCCCGCGCCATGGGCCTGCTGGGCGGCGGCCCGGCGAACTGACGGAGACGATGAGCGTGCCCAATCCACAGACCCTGGTGCTCGCCGTGCTCGGCCCGCATGCCGCGCAGTTCGGCGCGCGCAGCCAGAAAGCCTTCGACGGCCGCGACGGCAGCATCGGCCGCGCGGACGACTGCGACTGGGTGCTTGCGGCCGCCGGCGTGTCGCGCGTGCATGCCATGGTGCGCTGCCTCAACGGCATGTATTTCATCGAGGACCGCAGCACCAACGGCATGCTGCTCAACGGCCGTCCACTGATGAAGGGCGACCCCGCCTCGCTGAAGGACGGCGACCGCCTGCAGATCGACACCTTCGAGGTGGCGGTGCGGCTGCAGGCCGACAACGCCACCGTGGTGCAGCCAGCGATGACGCCGGCGCCGGCGATGGCCGCGGTGGCACCGCTGCCGGGCGGCGATTTCCTCGACGCCATCCTCGGCCTCGATCCGTTTGCGGGACCGCAGCCGTCCACACGCGGCGGGCGGGACGAGCCACTGATCCCCGTCGCCGGCGCGCCGGCAGGCGCGCTCGATCCGCTGGCCTTCCTGGACGAGCCCCTGGGCGCGCCGGCTGCGCCTGCGCCGGCACCGGTAGCGAGCTGGAACCATTCCAGCGGCATGGCCGACCATTTCCACCCGCCCGGCATCGCCGGCGCGCGCGAGGCGCTGCCGGAGAACTGGGACCTGACGATGGGCGATTTCGCGCCCAAGGCGGCACCGGCACCCGTCCCCGCGCCAGCACCCGCGCCGGCGCCCGTGGTATCCGCTGCGCCGCCTGCCGCGCCGATGGCCCCGATGGCGCCAGGCGCCGGCCTGCCGCCCGGGCTGGACGCCATCTTCCACATCGTCGTGGACGGCGTGATGGACGTGCTGCGCGCGCGCGCGGAGATCAAGAACACCTTCCGCCTGCCGGTGACGCTGATCCAGCGTTCGGAGAACAACCCGCTGAAATTCGCCCCCAACGCCGAGGAGGCGCTGCAGAAACTGCTTGCGCCCGCCAACGGCGCCTTCCTCTCCGGCACGGACGCCTTCCAGGACGCCTTCGACGACATCCGCTGCCACCAGATGGCGATGCTGGCCGGCGTGCGCGCTGGCTTCGAAGCGGTGCTGGCGCACTTCAACCCCGACCGGCTCGAACAGGAGGTCGACGGCGGCAAGCGTTCCGCCTTCGGCGGCAAGAGCCGCTACTGGGAGCGCTACCGCGAGAACTTCGACGGCCTGGCCAAGGATCCCGACGAGTGCTTCCGGCGCCTGTTCGGCGACGAGTTCGCGCGCGCCTACGAGGAGCAGCTGGCGCGGCTGAAATCGGCGCGGGCGCGGCAGCGGTGAGGGCCGATGACGCTTTTCACGTGAAAAACACGCACTAGAGGGAAGGCGCCGGGAAGGCGGGCAGGGCTTGGGTCAGCCAGGAACGGTCGCGGAGCGGCCGCCGCGTCATTCCCGCGAAAGCGGAAATCCATTCTCGTCTTGCCTGGATCCGCCGTGGTGGCAGGCAAAGAGCCGATGGATTTCCCGCTTCCGCGGGAATGACGCCCGGAGGGTGGCCGACCGGAAGGCGCCCATGCCCAGAGCCGATGCCCCGTGGCCACGCAGCAGACAACCAGCAGACAGGTCGGTCATGACGCAAAACAACAAAGTGGTCTGGAGCGAAGGCCTGTTCCTGCGCCCGCAGCACCTGCAGCAGCAGGAGCGCTACTTCGAGCGCTTCGTGGAGCTGCGCGCCGGTGCGCTGCGGCCCTATGCCTGGGGCTTCCAGGAGCTGGAACTGGAGCCGGACCTGCTCGCCATCGGCAAGCTCGGCATCCGCCGCGCGCGCGGCATCTTCCCGGACGGCACGCCCTTCGCCATGCCTGGCGACGACCCGCTGCCGCCGGCGCTGGAGGTCGACGCCAACTGGCGCGACCAGACCGTCTACCTGACCCTGCCGCTGCGCTCGCCCACGCAGCCGGACAGCGGCCGGCCGGAGGCGCCCGCCGAGCGGCTGTTCCGCTACCGCGTGCGCGAGACCGAGGTGCGCGACAGTTCCGGCGGTGTCGAGGGGCTCACTCCGCTGGAAGTCGGCGGCATGAGCTGCCGCCTGCTGCCGCAGTCGCAGCCGATGGAAGGCCTGGCGCAGATCCCGCTGGCGCGCATCGTCGAGTGCCGCGCGGACCGCCGCGTGATGCTGGACGACTCGTTCATGCCCACGGCGCTCTCCTGCCAGGCGGTGCCGCGGCTGGTGACCTTCCTCACCGAGCTGCTGGGCCTCCTGCACCAGCGCGGCGAGGCGCTGGCCAGCCGCGTGGCGCTGACCGACCGCGGCGGCGCGGCGGAGATCGCCGATTTCCTGCTGCTGCAGGTGGTCAACCGCTGCCAGCCGTTGGTGGCACATCTGGCGGAAGCCCCGCTGGAGCATCCCGAGGCCTTCTACCGCACGCTGGTGGCGCTGGCCGGCGAGCTGGCCACCTTCACCGCGCCGGGCAAGCGCCCACCGCTGTTCCCGCCCTACCGCCACGAGGCGCTGCGCGAGAGCTTCGAGCCGGTGATCGTGTCGCTGCGCAACGCCCTGAGCGCGGTGATGGAGCAGACCGCCATGCCGATTCCGCTGCAGGCCCGCAAGTACGGCGTATGGGTGGCGGTGGTGCCGGACCTGAGCCTGCTCGACACCGCCGCCTTCGTGCTCTCGGCCAAGGCCGACATGAAATCGGAGGACCTGCGCCGGCAGCTGCCCGCGCACGCCAAGATCGGTCCCACCGAGAAGATCCGCGACCTGGTCAACCTGCAGTTGCCGGGCATCGCGGTCGCGCCGATGCCCGTGGCGCCGCGGCAGATTCCCTACAACGCGGGCTATCTCTACTTCGAGTTCGACAAGCACTCGCCGATGTGGCGCGAGCTGAAGACCTCCGGCGGCATCGCCTTCCATTTCGGCAGCGAGTTCGCCGGCCTCGACCTGCAATTGTGGGCGATCCGGAGCTGACGCCATGAGCCCGACCAACGGTCCCTTCGACGAGGACATGCGCGATGCCACCGTGGTGCGTCCGCGCGGCGCGCCGGCACCGGCAGCCGCTGCGCCGGCACCCGCACCGGCGGCGTACGCGCCCCCCGCGGCTGCCGCACACGCGGCGCCGGCCAGCGCCGAGGACATCAGCGGCTTCCTCGGCGGCGGCATGAATCCATTGGTGCAGGCGGCCAGCCCGCTGCTGTTGCTGGCGGTGCAGGTGCGCCACAGCGCCGGCGCCGCCGACGCCGCGCGCCTGCGCGACCAGGCCACCACCCAGGTGCGCCGCTTCGAGAGCCGGGCGCAGGCGGCCAACCTGCCGCAGCAGACCGTGCTGGCGGCGCGCTACGTGCTGTGCGCGATGCTCGACGAGTCGGTGCTCAACGCGCCCTGGGGCGAGCACAGCGGCTGGGCGCAGCAGACCCTGCTGGTGGCGTTCCACAGCGAGTCCTACGGCGGCGCCAAGTTCTTCCAGATCCTCGAGCGGCTGTGCGGGGATTTCTCCCGACACATCGACCTGATCGAGCTGATGTACATCTGCCTGGCGCTGGGCTTCGGCGGCCGTTACCAGATCGAGGCGGGCGGCCGCGCCAAGCTGGCCGACATCCAGGAAGACCTGTACCGGCGCATCAAGGAGCAGCGCGCGCCGGCCGCGCAGGAGCTCGCGCCGCACTGGCGCGGCGTGGAGGACCGGCGCAACCCGCTGGTGCGCTACGTGCCGCTGTGGGTGATCGCCAGCGCGGCCGCCTGCGTGCTGCTGGCGGCGTTCCTGTTCTTCTACACGCGGCTCAACGATGCCGCCGCGCCGGTCAACGCCCAGCTGGCGAAGATCGGGCTGGAGGGCGCGGCGCCGCCGGACACCTCGCACCGCCCGCCGCCGGCGCGCAAGAGCCTCAAGCAGCTGCTCGCGCCGGAGGAGTCGGCCGGGCTGCTGAGCATCGACGAACGGCCCGATGGGCAGGCGCTGCTGCGCCTGTCCGGCAACGCCATGTTCGCCTCCGGCGGCGTCGAGGTGAACGAGCGCCAGCTGCCGCTGCTGCACAAGATCACCGCCGCGCTCAACCAGGTGGCCGGCCGCGTGATCGTGGTCGGCCACACCGACGACCAGCCGATCCATTCGCTCAAGTTCAAGGACAACTTCGCGCTGTCGGCGGCTCGCGCGCAGTCGGTGCAGCAGGTGCTCACGCAGGGCCTGGACAACCCGGGCCGGATGGAGTCGACCGGCGCCGGCGCCTCGCAGCCGATCGCGCTGCCGTCGGACCTGCCGGAAAACCGCACGCGCAACCGCCGCGTGGAAATCAAGTTCATCCCGGAGGCCTGACGCCGTGGCGAAGTTGCTGAGCCTGTTCAAATCCGCCTGGTTCGTCACGCTGGTCGGCATCGCCTTGCTGTCGGTGCTGGTGTGGCTGGGCGGCCCCTATCTCGGCATCGGGGATTCGCAGCCGCTGGCCAGCCCGGTCGCGCGGCTGCTGCTGATCATGGTGATCGTGCTGGCCTGGGGCGCCTGGCTGCAGGTGCAGGCGCTGCGCGCGCGCGGCAAGGCCAACAGGATGTCCGGCGAACTGGCCGGGCAGGGCACCGCGCCCGCGCAAGGCGACGATGCACGCGGCGACAACCGCAGTGCGGGCGAGCGTACGCAGCTGCAGGGCCGCTTCGCCGAAGCGGTCGACATGCTGCGCAAGCATCGCCGCGGCAACCTCTACGCGTTGCCGTGGTACGTGGTGATCGGGCCGCCGGGCTCGGGCAAGAGCACGCTGCTGCAGAACTCGGGGCTCAACTTCCCGCTGTCCGAGCGCTTCGGCAAGGAAGCGCTGCGCGGCATCGGCGGCACCCGCAACTGCGACTGGTGGTTCACCGACGAGGCGGTCTTCCTGGACACCGCCGGCCGCTACACCACGCAGGACTCCGACCGTGCGGCCGACTCGACCGCCTGGGGCGAGTTCCTCAAGCTGCTGCGCCGCTACCGCAGGCGCCGCCCGATCAACGGCGTGATCGTGGCGATGAGCCTGTCCGACCTGATGGTGCTGGACGAGGCCGCGCGGCAGGACCATGCACGCGCCATCCGCCGGCGCCTGGACGAGCTGTCCGAACACCTGAAGATCGGCGTGCCGGTGTACCTGGTGCTGACCAAGTGCGACCTGGTGGCCGGCTTCGGCGAGTTCTTCGACGACCTGAACCCCGAGCTGCGCAGCCAGGTCTGGGGCGTGTCCTTCCCCTTGGGCAAGACCATGGACGGCAGCGCCGCCAAGGCCTTCGCCGACGAGTACCGCCTGCTGCTGGACCGGCTCAACACGCGCACGCTCGACCGCCTGCACGCCGAGCGCGACCGCGGCCGCCGCGCGTCGGTGCTGTCCTTCCCGCAGCAGCTGGCCGCGCTGGGCGAGACCGCGCGGCAGTTCGTCGAGGGCGTGTTCGCCGCCCACGCCTACGGCATGCCGCCGCTGCTGCGTGGCGTCTACCTCACCTCCGGCACGCAGGAAGGCACGCCGATCGACCGCATGATGGGCGCGGTGGCGCGCACCTTCGGCCTGGATGCCGCGCGGGTGAACCCGCCCGGCGCGCAGCGGCGCACCTTCTTCGTCGAGCGCCTGCTCAAGGAGGTGTTGTTCCGCGAATCGGGCCTGGCCGGCACCAATCCGGCGATCGAGCGGTGCAAGGTCGCCGTGCAGCTGGCCGCCTACGCGGGCATGGCGCTGCTGACCGTGCTGCTGTGCTTCGGCTTCGCCACCAGCTATGCGCGCAACCGCGCCTACCTGGGACAGGTGCAGGACGCATTGAAGGGCTATCCGGCCGGCGTCGACCTGGAGGCCACGGCGACCCCCAAGCAGTACTTCGCCAAGGTGCTCGACCGGCTCGAGGCCTTGTCCGCGGTCAGCCAGGCGGCCGCGCCGCAGGGCGGCGTCCCGCTTTCGATGCGGCTTGGCCTTTACCAGGGCAAGGCGGTGGAGGCGGGCCTGCACGCGGCCTACCTGCGCGAATTGAACGCGCTGCTGCTGCCCGGCGTCGGCGCGCAGTTCCGCGCCGGCCTGTCGGCCAGCGCGGCCGACCCGCAGGCGCTTTACTACTACCTCAAGGGCTATCTGATGCTGGGCCAGCCCAAGCATCTGGACGCCGCCGAACTGGCCGCCCTGGCCAACCTGGAATGGCGCAAGGTGTTCCCGGACGAACCGGTGCTGCAGCAGGCGCTGGCGAAACACTTCCAGGCGCTGCTGGACGAACCCGGCCAGCTGCGTGCGCTGGCCCTGGACCCGGCGCTGGTGGAACAGGCGCGCACCACGCTGCGCACGGCCGACCTGTCCACGCTGGTCTACGGCAGCATGAAGCTCTCGGCCGAGAACGCCGGCAAGCCGCTGCAGTTGGACAAGGAGCTGGGCCTGCTCGGCAACGTGTTCCGCCGGCAGAGCGGCAAGCTGCTGTCCGAGCCGCTGCCGGCGCTCTACACGCAACCGGTGTTCGCGATCGAGGCGGACAAGGGCGTGGGCGAGGCGGTCAAGCAGTTCGCCGCGGGCGACTGGGTGTTCGGGTCCGAGCCGATCGACGCCATCGCGCAGGCGCGCCTCTCGCGCCAGGTGCTGGCGCTGTACGAGACGGACTACATCAAGGCCTGGGATGGCCTGTTGGCCGACCTGCAGCTGCAGCCGATCGCCAGCATCCAGGACGCCAGCACGATCGCCGCGAAACTCTCCGGCCCGAGTTCGCCGCTGAAGTCGCTGCTCAAGGTGGTCGGCGCCAACACCAGCGACATGCTGCGCGCGCCCACGCCCGATGCCGGCGACAAGGCGCTGGACGCGGCCAAGGACGCGGCCGCTAAGAAGGCCACGCAGAACGCGCTCGGCCGCGCGCTGGCCAAGGTCGGCGGCAGCGCCGGCGGCGCCGCCGAGGAGGCGCCGCCCGGCAGCGCCATCAGCGCGCACTTCGAGACGCTCGACAAGCTGAGCGCGGGCGCGCCCGGCACGGCGCCGATCGACCAGACGCTGACGGTGCTCGACCAGCTCAGCAAGACCCTGCTCACCATGACCGACTTCAGCGATGCGGCCGGCCAGTCCAACCCGCAGCTGCTGATGGCGCAGCAGGCGGCCGCGCAGCTGCCGCCGCCGGTGTCCGGCTGGGTCGCCTCATTGACCGGCAAAAGCCAGGCCCTGGTGGCGAGTGGAACCAAGGGCGCACTGGGCGAACAGTTCCAGCAGGCGGCGGCGCAGGATTGCGCGGCCTTCACCCAGGGCCGCTACCCGTTCGCGCCGGACAGCCGCAACGACATTCCGGTGCAGAACTTCGCGGAGCTGTTCGGCTACGGCGGGCGTTACGACAGCTTTTTCAAACAGACGCTGGCCAAGCTGGTCGATACCAGCGGGCGCACCTGGCAGTGGAAGAGCGGGCCGGGCGCAGTGAGCGGTTCGGCCGCGATGCTGGCGCAGATGCAGCTGGCCGACGCCATCAAGCAGATGTACTTCCGCAACGGCAGCCCGACGCCGGAGGTCGGCTTCACCCTGCTGGCGCCGCAGCTGGCGCCGGGCATCGGCCGCTTCGCCATCGCCATCGACGGGCAGACCTTCGACTACAAGCCCGGCGGCAACGCCAGCATGGCGATGAAGTGGCCCGGGCCCACGCCCGGCCAGGTCAAGGTCTCGGCCTGGGACAGCGGCGGCAACCTGCTGAGCAGCTACGACTACCAGGGCGACTGGGCGTTCTTCCACGCGCTGCAGGCGGCCAAGCTCTCGCGCCAGTCGGACCTGCGCTACCTGGCGCACTTCGACTTCGGTGGCCAGGCGGTGCAGTTGGTGGTGCAGGCGAGCAACCTGAAGAACCCGTTCCTCAACACGCAGGTGCAACGCTTCCGGTGCGGGGGCTGACGATGGCCGGCCCGACGGGGGGAGCCGGGACGGCCAGCGTCGGATTCTTCGGCAAGCTGCCGGGGGCGGGCGATTTCGTGCAGCGTCGGCTGCCGGCCGCCTTCGTGGAACGTTGGGACAGGCACTTCGAACAGGCGGTCCACGCCAGCCGCGAGGCGCTGGGCGAAGGCTGGGCCGAAGCCTATCGAGCCAGTCCGGCGTGGTGCTTCGCGCTGTCGCCGCAGGCCTGTGGCGAAGGCGCCTGGGCCGGCGTGTTCGGACCGGCCGCCGACCGGGTCGGGCGCAGCTTCCCGATGGTGATCGCCGCGCCGGTCGCGCCGACGCAGATCGAGCCGCTGCTGCACGATAGCGCCGGCTGGTTCGATGCGCTCGCGCGCGTGCACGAGCGGGGCCAGCGCGGCGCGCCGATGGATGCCGAGGGGTTCGACGCGCTGGTGGCGGCGCTCCCCGGCCCGGCTAGCGTTCCCTTCGTGCCTTGCGATCCCGCCGAAGGCATCGATTTCAGCCGCGCGAACCACTGGCGCCTGCCGTTGCCGGCGCGCGCCGTCGACAGCGCCGCGCTGGTCGCGCTGTGGCGGCGGCTGGCGGGGCAGGGGCCCTGGTGCCTTTGGTGGAGCGAGGGCGCCGGCCGAGTGCCGCCCGGCATCCTGGCCACCCGCGGCCTGCCGGCGGCGGAGGCCTATGCCGGCTTTCTCGACGCCAGCCGCGCCGGCGCGTGGCAGACGCCCGCCGCGGCCGGCGCGCCCGTGGCCACGCCTGTGGCCGAGCCGTCTCCCGTGCCGGTTCCCAGGCGCGCGCCGGACGACGACGTGACCGTGCCGGGCATCGTGCGCCAGGCGCAAGCGTCCGCGCCGCCGGTGTCGCCCGTGCTGCAGACCGAACTGTTGGTGCGGACCGCGCCGGGTGCCGCGGTGGTCAGCCACCCGGCCTGCGCGCTCACCCTGGTGGCGGCCGACGTGGGCCTGGCCGACCCGCGTCGCCGCGCGGCGGCGGCCGCCGCGGGCGTGGGCGCGGAACTGGGCGTGGCGGACGAGGCCGCGCCCGGCACGCACGCGCTGCGCGCCCGCCTGATGGCCTTGCATCCGCTGCTGCGCCATGGCCGGGTCGCCGAGGACGGCGCGGTGGCGGCCGTGCGCGTCGCCGGCACCCAGGCCGGCCTGCTGCGCATCGGCACGGCGGGCGCCTGGCACTGGCGCGGCGGACGGCTGCGGCCGCTGTTCGCCGGCGCGCCGACCCAGCCGGCCGGCTGCGGCGAACTGGACGACCTGCTGTTCGGCGGGGCGGCCGCCTCCGCGACGCCGGGTCTGGGCGCCGACGGCGCGCCCCACTGCGAGCAGGTCGCCTGCGAGCTGATGCCCGGCGACCGCCTGGTGCTGCTGGCCGGCGCGGCGCACGCGCAGCTCTCGCAGGCCACGCTGGCGCAGGCGCTGGCCGCCGCCTCGGCCCAGGACGCCCAGGCCAGCCTGGCCCAGGCGCTGGGTCCCACCCATTCGCGGCCCTGGCCGCTGGCCGTGATCGAGGTGCAGCCATGACCGCGCATTACCTGTCCGCCGGGCACACCCACACCGGCAAGGTCCGCAAGCACAACGAGGACGCCATCCTGGTGCGCGAGGACGTGGGCTTGTGGGTGGTCGCCGACGGGCTGGGCGGCCATTCGGCGGGCGACTATGCCAGCGGTCTCATTGTCGAAAGGCTCGGCTCCCTGCCGCGCACGGGCGACGTATTCGACTTCATCGAGTCGATCGAGGACACGCTCGCGCAGGTCAACACCGAATTGCGCCAGGTTGCCGCGGTGCGCGGCGTCGACCTGATCGGCTCGACCGTGGTGCTGCTGGTCTACGACCCCGACTTCATGCTGTGCGGCTGGGTCGGCGACAGCCGCGCCTACTGCTTCGAGGACGGCCATCTGCGGCAGATCACCCGCGACCACGTGCATGGGGTCAAGGACGAGGTCACCCAGTTCGCCGGCGGCGGTGGCGCGCGCCCGCAACCGGGCGGCGGCGTGCTGACCCGCGCGATCGGCGCCGAGGAACGGTTGTTCGTCGACTGGGTGGTGGCCGGCAACCGGCCCGGCATGCAGTTCGTGCTGTGTTCCGACGGCATCAACAAGGAAATGACCGACGAGGAAATCGACGCGCAGTGCGCCCGCCTGCAGGTGCCCGGCGACGTGCTGCAGAGCCTGTTCACCACCGCGATGGGCCGGGCCGCGCGCGACAACGTCTCGGCCGTGATCGTGCGGCTGCAGGGCTGATCAGCCGTGGACGCGACCGCCCTCGCCGCGCTGCTGCACGCCTGCAAGGCGGACGAGCCCGCGCTGCTGGGCGATGCCCTGGCGCAGCGTGGCGCCGTGCCGGCGGAGCAGCATGCCGCCGAGCTGCACTGGCTCGCGCAGATGCGCGAGGCAGGCCGGCTCGACGCCGGCGTGGCGCAGCAGGTCATCGACCGGCTGCAGGCGCTGCAGGCCGCGGCGGCTGCTGCCGGCCCGGTCGGCGAGCAGGCCACGGTGGTGAGGGTGGAGCGGCCCGGATCCGCGGTCGCCGCCGACGCCACACGCGTGGCCCCGCCGGCCCCTACGCCGGCAGCCCTGGATCAGGCGACGGTGGTCAAGCCGGCCTCCGCGCCCCCGGAGGGGAGCACGCGCACCGGCACGGCCACCTCGCACACCGCCAGCGGCACCGACGGCGTGGACGTGTCCGGCTGGCAGCGCGTGGCCGATGCCGCGGGCGGCGACCACGCCGCCGTCGGCAGCGTGCTGAAGGGCCGCTTCGTGCTCGAGCGCGAGATCGGCCGTGGCGGCATGGGCGTGGTGTTCCTGGCGCGCGACGAGCGGAAGGTCGAGGCGCGCGACCGCGACCCGCACGTCGCGGTGAAGGTGCTCAACGACGAGTTCCGCCGCCATCCCGATTCGCTGATCGCCCTGCAGCGCGAGTCGCGCCGCTCGCAGTCGCTGGCGCACGACAACATCGTGCGCGTCTACGACTTCGACAAGGACGGCACGGTCGTCTTCATGACGATGGAGTACGTCGACGGCTCGGACCTGAAGACGCTGATCCGCGAGCGCGCCTGCAACGGCCTGCCGCTGGCCCAGGCCCGGCCGCTGATCGAAGGCATGGCGCGCGCGCTCAAGCGTGCGCACGACGCCGGCGTGGTGCACTCGGATTTCAAGCCCGGCAACGTGATGGTCACGCGCGAGGGCGTGGCGAAGGTGTTCGACTTCGGCATCGCCCGCGCCGGCAAGCAGCCCGGCGAAGCGGCCGAGGACCAGACCGTGTTCGATGCCGGCAAGCTGGGCGCGCTGACCCCCGCCTATGCCAGCCTGGAGATGATCGAGGGCAAGCCGCCGCAGCCCGCCGACGACATCTACGCGCTGGGCTGCGTGGCGTTCGAGCTGCTGACCGGCAAGCACCCGTTCGACCGCGCCAGCGCGGAGACCGCGCTGCGCGAGCGCCGGCGCCCGCCGGCCGTGCCCGGGCTGACCGGGCGGCAGTACCGCGCTCTTTGCGACGCGGTGGCGTTCACCGCCGACAAGCGCCTCAAGAGCGCGGACCTGCTGGTCGAAGGCCTGCGCGAGGTCGGCCTGGGCGAGCGCATGGGCCGCCCGCTGGCCTATGCGCTGGTCGCCGTCGCCGTGCTGGCGGCTGCCGGCTGGTTCGCGTTCGGCCAACTGCGCGCGCGGCACGTGGCCGAGGTGGCCGCCCGTTTCCGGCTGGACGACCCCCGGCGCTATGCCGACGAGGCCGGAGCCGCCGCCGCGCTGGCCGGGTTGGGCGAAGGCGAGCGCAAGCAGCTGATGCTCGACGAGGGCGAGCGGGTGCAGGCCTTCCTGCTCGATCGGGTCGACGCCTACTGGAATCCCGCCCAGGGCCGCCGCGACTACGCCGCCGCCGAGCGGGTGCTGGCGCTGCCCGCGCAACTGCACCTGTACCTGCCGCGGCTGGACATGAAGCGCATCGCGGTCGACAAGGAAAAGCACGACCTGGAGCAGCCCAGGGTCGCCGCCGCGCCGCCGGTCCCCGCCTCGCCGAGCCCCGCCACGGCCGGCAGCAACGCGCCTGCTCCATCGCCGGAGCCGGTGCAGGTTGCGGTGGCAGCCGACCGCTCGCCCGCGAGCAGGCCGCCGGCAGCGGGACCGTCTTCCGTCAACCCGGCGGACCGCATGCAGGCCGTGGCCGCCGGGCTGCTGCGCGAGGGCGAGCGCAACTTCAGCCAGCAGAACTACTCGGCGGCGATCGCCAACGCCCGCGCGGCGTTGCAGGTCAATCCCGGCGACGCGGCCGCCAAACGGCTCCTGCAGCGGGCCCAACAGGCGCAACAGCAGGCGATGAGCAGCATCTCGATCAACTGAGGGAGGGGGAAATCATGCGTATCCGTGGAATTCGTGGCGCAAGTCTCCTGGGGGCCGCCTGCGTGCTTGCGCTGGTGAGCGGCTGCGCGCAGATGGGCGGCCTAGGCACGGCCAACGGCGGCGCTTCCGACGCCGACGCCGGCGCGCAGGCGCAGAGCGAATGCAATCCGGCCTTGGGCGGCGCCATCGGCGCGCTGGCCGGGTCGATGTTCGGCAAGGGCAAGGGCCACCTGGCGGGGGCCGCGATCGGCGCCGGCATCGGCGTGTTCGCCTGCATGGCCTACAACTACCGCAGCCGCCAGGTCAGGGATGCGCAGGTCGTGGAGGCGCAGTACAGGCGCGACCGCGGCGCGCTGCCGGCGGACAACACCATCGGCGCCTACCGTAGCGAGCTGCTGCCGGGCGAGACGGTCAAGTCGGGCAGCAAGGCGGCGATGCAGTCGCGCGTCACGCTGATCCGCGGCACCCGCGCCGCGGCGCCCCAGCTCAAGGAGCAGCTGACCCTGTTCTCGCCCGAGGGCAAGCAGCTCACCACGGTCACCAAGGACGCCACCGCCATCGACGGCACCGGCGAGTACGAGACCAACTTCGACTTCAACCTGCCCAAGGGCATCCAGGAGGGCCGCTACACCATGCGTTCGGCGCTGTACATGGACGGCCAGCAGGTGCGCAGCAACGAAGTACCCATGCTGGTGGTCGGCTGACCCCGGCGCGATCCGGCCGCGATCCCACGCGGCTGCTGGACTGACGAAGAGCTTCCATGAACACGCTTGCCGAACTTATCGCCGCCTTCCGCAACGGCCACCTGCCACTGCCCGTGCTGCTCGACACGCTGGCCCGGCGCGGCTCGGTGCCGGAAGACCGCCACCACGACGAGATCGCGCTGGTGCGCCGCCTGCATGACGAGGGCGCGCTCGAGGCGGAGATCGGGCGCGTGCTGCTGGCCCGCCTGGTCGCCGCGCAGACCGCCGGCGTGGGCGACGAGGTGCCGGCCGCGGCCATCGACGACGAGGCCGGGCCGGGGGCAGTCGTGGCCGACGCCACCCGGGTCGTGCCGATCCATGCCGGAAGCGCGGCGGCGGCCGAGGACGCGGCCGACGCCACCGTGGTGATGCCTGCCTCGCGGCCGGCGCCGGCGGCCGCCTTCGACGAGGCCACCGTGGTCAAGCCGGCCTCGTACGGCGGCGAGCCGGAGCAGTCCACCGGCACCCACGGCGCCAGTTCCAGCAGCAGCTTCAACAACGCCAGCTGGGAGCGCATCGCCAGCGCCGAGGGCGGCGACCACGCCGCCGTCGGCATGTTGCTCAAGGGCCGCTTCCACCTGGAGCGCGAGATCGGCCGCGGCGGCATGGGCGTGGTGTTCCTGGCGCGCGACGAGCGCAAGGTCGAGGCGCGCGACCGCGACCCCTATGTCGCGGTCAAGGTGCTCAACGACGAGTTCCGCCGCCATCCCGACTCGCTGATCGCGCTGCAGCGCGAATCGCGCCGCTCGCAGTCGCTGGCGCACGACAACATCGTGCGCGTCTACGACTTCGACAAGGACCGCACCATCGTCTTCATGACGATGGAATACGTCGACGGTTCCGACCTGAAGACGCTGATCCGCGAACGTGCCTACAACGGCATGCCGCTGGCCAAGGCGCGTCCTCTGCTGGAGGGCATGGCCTGGGCGCTCAAGCGCGCGCACGCCGCCGGCGTGGTGCACTCGGACTTCAAGCCCGGCAATGTGATGGTCACGCGCGAGGGCGTCCCGAAGGTGTTCGACTTCGGCATCGCGCGCGCCGGCAAGCACATGGGCGAGGCGGTCGGCGAGCAGACCGTGTTCGATGCCGGCACGCTCGGCGCGCTCACTCCCGCCTACGCCAGCCTGGAGATGATCCAGGGCGGCGAGCCCACCCCCAGCGACGATCTGTATGCGCTGGGCTGCGTGGCCTTCGAGCTGCTCACCGGCAAGCATCCGTTCGACAAGGTGAGCGCGGAAGTGGCCATGCGCGAGGGCCGCAAGCCGCCGCCGGTGCCTGGGCTGACCCGGCGCCAGTACAAGACCTTGTGCGATGCGGTGGCCTTCCGCAGCGAGGACCGCCTGCGCAGCGCCAGCGAATTCGTCGACGGCCTGCGCGAGGTCGGCCTGCGCGAGCGCATCGGCCCGTACCTGGTGTGGGGCGCCGGCGCGCTGGTGGTGCTGGTGGCCGGCGGCTGGGGCGGGGCGCGCTACCTGCACCAGCGCAAGGTGGCCCAGGTGATCGCGCGCTTCGATCCGGCCGACGCGCGGCGCTACGCCGACGAAACCCAGGCGATGGCCGCGCTGGACGGCCTGGGCGACGACGAGCGCAAGCGCATCGTGCTCGACCAGGGCGACCTCATCCAGCGCTTCCTGCTGACCCGCCTGGACGCGTACTGGAACCCCGCGCAGGGCCGCTACGACTATGCCCATGCGCAGCGGCTGTTCGCGCTGCGCGACCAGCTCAAGCTCTATTCGCCGCAGCTGGATATCCGCCGCAGCGCCATGGAGCAGCAGAAGAACGAGCTGCTCAACAGCCTGGACACCCAGCTCTCGCAGCGCATCGAGGCCGGCGCGATCTTCGCCGACCAGCCCGGCAATGCGGTCGAGACGCTGCAGAAGATCCGCGCCATCGACCCCTCCAGCAGCCTGCTCAAGAACGCCGAGCTGGAGCTCAAGTACGACATCGCCATCGGCGACGCGCTGGCTGCGCACCGCACCGACGAAGCGGCCGCGCACCTGAAGCAGGCGCTCGAGCTGTTCCCCGATTCCGTGCGGCTGCAACGGCGCCGGGCCGAACTGGAGGCGATGGGCGCCGGCGCCGTGGCGGCCGCGGCGCCCACGGCCCATGCCGCGGCCAGCCTGCCGGAGGCGCGCGCCGCGCTGGCCGCGCTGATCGCCCGGCCGGAGGCGAGCGCGGACTGGCAGCGCCAGGTCGCCATGGCCGTCGCGCCGCTCAAGGGCGACGGCTCGGCGCCGACCCGCGCGCTGCTCGACCAGCTCGCCGGCGCCATCGCCACGGCGGCGGCGCGCCAGACCGACCCGCTGCACCTGCCGCAGGACCTGGCGCTGGTCGACTTCGGCCTGACCCTGGCGCCGCAGTCGGCTCCGCTGAAGGCGGCGCGCGGGCAGTTGGCCGCGCTGGACAAGCAGCAGCAGGATCGCCTGGCGCAGGAGAGCGCCGCGGCGGAGGTCGCCGCTCGCATCGAGTCGGTCAAGCGCGCCGCCGCGGCGGGCGACACCGCCAAGGCGCAGGAATCGCTGGCGCGCATCCGCGCCTTGGCGCCGCAGGACCCGTTCCTCGCCAGCGAAGGGCCGCAACTGCTGGCCGACGCCTACCTGGGCCAGGCGCGCGAAGCGTTCCGCAAGAGCCGCTACCAGTCCGCCGCCGACGTGCTCGCGCGCGCCATCGGCGCGCTAGGCGCGCGGCCGGACCTAGCCCGCGCGAACGCGCGCTACGGCCTGGCGGCGGAGCTGGTCAAGGCGCGCGGCCACGCCGTCGCGCCAGCCGAGCTGGAGCGCATGCACCAGCAGCTGGCGCAGGTGCGCCGCGCCGACGCGGATGCGCTGGCCACGCTGGAGGCCGACATGAAGTTGCGCGGGCAATTGCCCGAGGGCTCGCTGGCCGCGTTGCTGGACGCGCTCCAGCCGGAGGCCGCCGCGCAGCCGGACAAGGTGGTCCCCGCGTCGCCGGGGCTCGCGCCACCGGTGGTCGCCAACACCACGCCCGGCAAGCCGGCGAGCGGCAAGCCGGCGAAGGCCGCCACCGGTGCGGGCGAGGCCGCCGCCGTGCAGCCGGCTGCCGCCACGGCCGCCGCCGCGCCAGGCAGTGATCCGTGCGCCGCGCCCGACCTGGTCGGCGCGGGCCGTGCCTGTTTCGACACCATCGGCGGCCAGCGCGGACCCGCGCTGGTGGTGGTGCGCGCCGGCGGCAGGACGTTGGCCATGACGCGCTCGGAAATCACCATCAACGAGTACAACCGCTACTGCGCCGCCACCGGCAAATGCGCCGCGATCGCGCCGGACGACCGCTCCGCCGGCAGCCTGCCGGTGAGCAACATCACCCTGGCCCAGGCCAAGGCCTACGCGGCCTGGCTGAGCGCCTCCAGCGGCCACGTCTACCGCCTGCCGACCGATGCCGAATGGCTGGCCGCCGCGCGCGCCGGCGGCAGCTGGAAGCAGGCGCCGGACAGCAACTGCATCCCGCCGACGGCAGGCGCGGACGACGGCAGCGGCGCGCCGATCGCCGCGCGCGGGCGCAGCCCCAACCCGTGGGGCCTGGTCAACCTGACCGGCAACGTGTGGGAATGGGTGACCGACGGCGGCGCCACGGCGGTGCGCGGCGGCAGCTACACCAGCTACTGGTCCGACTGCACCGTCGACAGCCGGCGTGCCGACAACGGCAGCGCACAAAAGGACGTCGGCATGCGCCTGGTGAGGGAACTGCCATGAACGAGCGCGAGCGCATGGTCAACCGCGACCTGGGCCTGCTCGACGAGGCGCATTACGGCGGCCGCATCGCCCGCGCCGAGTACCGGGCGCGCCGCCGCAACGTGCTCTCGGCCATGCGCGACAGCCATGGCATCACTGCGCGCAAGGCGGTGCGGGCGCCGGCCGGCCCGGCGCAGGCGGCGGATGCGGGCGACGACGTACTGCCGGCCCTGCTCGGCCGTGGCGGGGGGGCGAGCCGCACGCTGCTGATCGTGTTCGCCGCCGGCGCGCTGGTGTGCGCGCTGCTGCTGGGGGTGTTGTTTTTCGCAGGCTGAAACGTGAACGCCGAATGAGCAAAACGTGAACGAAACAGCCCGATTCTGGGCGATTTCGTTGACGTACTTCGCACTACAGGGTGAGGCCGCGCGGTTTTCGCACCGGCCCGCAGGCGGCTGGGCGAACGCCCGCCGCCCGCACAGAGGCGCAGCCGGCAACCGGCACGGCGCACGGAGCGGGTCGACCAAGAGGGGAATGTCGTGCGGATTGCTTGCCTTGCAGCAGCGGTGGCCCTGGCCTTTGCGGGCGGAGAAGCGCGGGCCCAGGCCGCGCCGCCGGTACCGGCCGGCGCGCCGGCGCAGGACATCCTGGTCAGCGGCGTGCCTACCGACGGGCCGCAGGCGGCCCAGGTGCAGGCGCTGGTCCAGGCGCAATACCAGCGGGCGCTGGCCGATGCGGGCGTGCCGGCGCTGGATGCGGCGCAATTGCAGGCGGCCGCCGCGCAGATCACCGCGGCGCTGCAGGCGGCCGGCTATCCGCAGGCCCACGCCTACCTGCCCGGACAGGTGCTGGCGGTGCACCTGGGCGCCGGTTCGGCGCCCGCGGCCACGGTGGCGCAGGCGCTGGCCACGCCCGCCGCCGCGCCCGTGACCATCCCCAAGGTGCCGCCGTTGCGCGACCGCGAGGCAGCCGCGGCGCAGGAGCAGACCCTGTCCGTGCGTGGCTTCCGCGTGCAGGGCGTGGGCGACCATCCGCAGGACGGCATCACGCCGGCCTCGATCCAGGCGATGGCCGACGAGCAGTTCGCCACGCTCTCCGGCGGCACCGGCAAGCCGGTGCAGGCCAATTTCAGCCAGCTGCAGCAGGTGGCCGACCGCATCACCGACCGCTACCGCAAGGCCGGCTTCATCGTGGCGACCGCCTACGTGCCGGCGCAGACGGTCGGCGCCGACGGCACCGTGCAGCTGGACGTGCTCGAGGGCACCATCGGCAAGGTCATCGTCAAGGGCGCCTCGCACTACCGCGCGGGCGCGATCGCCGCGCCGGCCGAACGGCTCAAGGGCGCGCCGCTGCGCAAGCAGGACATCGATTCGGCGCTGCTGTACGCGCGCGACCTGCCGGGCGTGACGGTGTCCTCCACCTTCCAGCCCGGCGCCAAGACCGGCCAGACCGACCTGGTGATGATGGCGCACGAGGCCAAGCACCCGTTCGTGTTCACCCTGGGCGGCAACAACTACGGCACCGAGCTGACCGGCCGCTACCGCGCGCAGGCCGGCGCGGCGTGGAACAGCCCGCTGGGCATCGGCGACCAGCTCAGCGCCAACGTCGACTACGCGCTCGATCCGCACAGCAACGTCTACTACGCGCTGGGCTACCGCATCCCCACCGTGGCGGTGCCGGGCCTGACCGGCGTGATCGGCGCCACCCGCAGCGAACTGCAGATCAACAGCGGCGCCTTCGCCGACCTCAAGGTCAAGGGGCCGACCTCCTCGGCCTATGCCGGCGCGGACTGGAAGTTCGTCAACACCGACGACCTTTCCATGCAGACCTCGCTGCGCTACATCCGCGAGAAGTCGCAGCTGGGCGCATTGGGCGTGAAGCTTTCGGACGAGCGCTTCGACGTCGCCGAACTGGGCTTCGGCCTCCAGCGCACCGACCAGCGCCTGCGCGGCCTGGACGTGGTGCAAGGCAGCCTGCGCAAGTCGATACACGACGACTCGCTCAAGCCCGACCTGATCAGCCCCGACCACGACAGCAGCTTCTCGCTGCTGCGCCTGTCCTACACGCGACTGCAGTTCCTGACCCGCTCGCAGCGCCTGTATTTCAAGCTCGGCGGGCAATACACGCGCGACGCGCTGCCGCCGCTGGAGCAGTTCGTGATCGGCGGCCCGGACAGCGTGCGCGCCTACCCGATCGCCGACGCGCTCACCGACCGCGGCTGGTACACCTCGCTGGAGTACCACATCGACGCGCCCTTGCTGGGCGAGCGCGTCTCGCCGTTCTACGACCGGCCGTGGCGCGAGCTGCTGGAAGCGGAAGTGTTCTACGACTTCGGCCGCGGCTATGCCTCGCGCCACCGCGGCGGCGTCAATCCGGTGGAGACGCTCGAAGGCGTCGGCGCGGGGCTGATCTTCCGCCTGCCGCGCTTCCACCGTTTCGAGTTCCGCCTGGACGCCTCGGTGCCCACCGGCAGCCGCGACGCTTCGGACAAGCGCGGCTACCACATCTATTCGCGCTTCGGCTTCACCTTCTGACGGGCCACATTCATGGACACCACTCGCGCGACTTCCCGCAAGGATTCCCTGGCCAGCCTGCGCCGCAAGGCGCTGCCGCTCAGCCTGTCGCTGCTGCTGTGCGGCGCGCTTGCCAGCGCGCCGGCGGTGGCCGGCAGCGTCGGGGCGACCGCCACGCCCACCGGCGGCAGCATCGTCGGCGGCAGCGGCAACATCGTGCAGGCGGGCGCCAGCGTGGTGATCAACCAGGCCAGCGACAAGCTGGTGCTCAACTGGCAGAGCTTCAACCTGGGCCAGGACGCCTCGGTGCGCTTCAACCAGCCCGGCGCCTCGGCCGTCGCGCTCAACCGCATCCTGGACCAGAACCCCAGCCAGATCTTCGGCCAGATCAGCTCCAACGGCCAGGTGTTCCTGATCAACACCCACGGCATCATCTTCGGCACCACCGCGCAGGTGAACGTGGGCGGCCTGGTGGCCAGCACGCTGGACCTGACGCCCACCGATTTCCTCGCCAACCACTTCAACCTCAACGCGGTCGGCGGCGGCGCCGGCGTGGTCAACCACGGCACCCTCGCCGCGGCCAGCGGCGGCTCGGTCAGCCTGATCGGCGGCAGCGTGCAGAACGACGGCGTGATCCTGGCCAACTACGGCCGGATCAACCTCGACGGCGCCGATCACGCCGTGCTGGACTTCGACGGCAACGGCCTGATCAACGTGCAGATCACCGGCGAGCTCGAGCAGCGGCTGGATGCCAAGGCCGCGGTGGGCAACGCCGGCACGCTCCGGTCCGAGGGCGGCACGGTGGTGCTCGAGGCCAGCGCGGCGCGCGACCTGTTCACCGGCCTGGTCAACAACTCCGGCGTGATCGACGCCGGCGGCATCAGCCACGACGGCGGCGTGGTGCGGCTGGTCGCCCGCGGCGGCGATACGGCCAGCAGCGGCAGCATCGGCGTAACGGGCACGCACGGCGGCAGCGCGCAGCTGCTGTCGGACCGCAACGTGACGGTCAGCGGCAGCGTGGATGCGTCGGGCACCCAGGGCGGCGGCAGCATCCGCATCGGCGGCGGCCAACGCGGCGGCGAAGGCCTGCTGCATGCGGACAGCAGCAGCGTCGGCGCCGGCGCCGTGCTTGCGGCCGACGCCACGCAGAGCGGCAACGGCGGCTCCATCGCGGTGTGGGGCGACCGCGCCGCCGACGTCGCGGGCCGCTTCAGCGCGCGCGGCGGCGCGCAGGGCGGGAACGGCGGCGCGGTCGAGACGTCCGCCGAAACCGTCAACGTCGCCGACAGCACGCGCGTCGACACCCGCGCGGCTCACGGCCTGGGCGGCCAGTGGCTGATCGATCCGCGCGAGTACACGATCGCCGCCAGCGGCGGCAACATCACCGGCGCCGCGCTCTCGACCAACCTGGGCACCGGCAACGTCACCATCCTGTCCAGCAGCGGTTCCACGCCGACCGGCTCGGGCAGCGTGTTCGTCAACGACGCGGTGAGCTGGAGCGCGAACACGCTCACCCTGACCGCCGCCAACAACGTCGAGATCAACGCGGCGATGTCGGCCAGCGGCAGCGCCGGCCTGGCGCTCAATCCGGCGACCACCAACGGCGGCTCGACCGCGGTGGCGGGGGGCCACGTCAACATCAATGCCGCCGGCACGCTGACCCTGGCCGGCACCGGCAGCATGGCCCTGGCCGGCAGCGTGAACGACGCCGGTGCGCTGGACATCTCCGGGCTCTCCAGCGGGCTGTCCATCGGCAGCCTGGCCGGTACCGGCACGGTAGCGCTGGGCGGACACACGCTGACGTTGAACAACGCAGCCGACACCTTCGGCGGCGTCATCAGTGGCACCGGCGGCGTCACGCTGGCCGGCGGCAACGAAACCTTCAGCGGCACCAATACCTACAGCGGCGGCACCACCCTCAACGGCGGCACGCTCACCGTTTCCAGCGACGCCAACCTGGGCAATGCCAGCGGCGGGCTGACCTTCAACGGTGGCGCCCTGGCCACCGGCGCGGCCTTCAGCAGCGCGCGCAGCGTCACGTTGCAGGGCGGCAACGGAACGCTGCAGACCGGCGCCGACCTGACCCTGTCGGGCGTCATCGGCGGCACCGGCAGCCTGGTCAAGACCGGCAGCGGCAAGCTCACCTTGAGCAACACCAACACCTATGGCGGCGGCACCCAGCTCAAGGGCGGCACGCTGGCGGTCTCGAGCAACGCCAACCTGGGCGCGACCGGCGGCGGCCTCACCCTCGACGGCGGCACGCTGGAAAACACTGCCGCGCTGAACTTGAACCGCACGCTGGCGCTGGGCGCGGCCGGCGGCACCTTGCAGACCGATGCCGGCCTCACCCTGGGCGGTGCGGTCACCGGCAGCGGCGCACTGACCCAGACCGGCAGCGGACCGCTCACCCTGCAAGGCGACATCAGCACCGGCGGCAGCCAGACCTACAACGGCCCGGTACTGCTGGGCAGCGACGTCACCCTGACCAGCACCGGCGGCTCGGTGGATCTCGCCGGCGCGGTGGACAACGCCGGCAGCACCCGGCGCGCGCTCTCGCTGAGCGCGGCCAGCGGCGGCGTCACTTTCGGCGGCGCGGTGGGTGCCGGCGCGAACGGCGCCCTGGCCAGCCTCAGCAGCAGCAGCCAGTCCTTCGGCGCCAGTGCGCTCGACGTCGCCGGCAACCTCGCGGTGACCACCACCGCGGGCGCCATCGCGCAGGGCGGTGCGTTCCAGGTGGGCGGCACCGCGACCTTCAACGCGGGCAGCCAGGCGATCACGCTGACCAACGCATCCAATGCCTTCGGCGGCACGGTCAGCCTGACCGGCGGCGCCGCGCAGATCACCAACAACGGCGCGCTCGCCCTGGGCACGGTCGACACCGCAAGCCTCGCGGCCGGCGCGGGCGGCGGCACGATCACGCTCGGCGGCAACGTCACCACCAGCGGCGCGCAGACCTACAGCAACGCGGTGACGCTGGGTTCGGACACCACGCTCAACAGTACCGGTGGCGGCACCCTGCAGTTCGTCTCCACCGTCGATGGCGCGAAAAACCTGGTCGCGCAGACCTCCGGCGGCGTGGTCTTCGGCGGCGCGGTGGGCGCAACCACACAGCTGGCCAGCCTGACCACCAGCACCGGCACCTTCAGCGCGGCCGGCGTGGGCGTGAGCGGCAACCTGTCGGTGACCACCACCGCCGGCGACATCGGCCAGGGCGGCGCCTTCAGCGTAGGCGGCACTTCGAATTTCGACGCGGGCGGCAACGCGATCGGCCTCACCGGCGCCAACGCCTTCGGCGGCGCGGTCAGCCTGGCCAACACCGGGGCGCACAACGTCGCGGTCACGGGAACCGGCCTGCTCACGCTGGGCAACGTCCACGTCGGCTCCGGCACGCTCTCGTTGACCGGCGGCACCGGCCTGCAGCAGGCCACCGGCACGACCATCGTGCAGGGCGGCGCAGGCGCGGCGACCCTCGACGCCGGCACCGGCGCGCTGTCGCTCGCCAACAACGGCAACGACTTCGTCGGCGCCGTGACGGCCACGGGCGCGGGCGTGTCGTTGAGCGACAGCAACGATCTGGCGGTCGCGGGCCTCACCAACAACGGCGGCGCGGTGAGCCTGGTCGCCGGCGGCAACCTCACGCTGCCGGCGGCGGCCATCACCAGTTCCGGGGCCGTCACGCTGGCGGCCAATGGCGGCACGCTGGCGACGGCGGGCGACATTTCCGGCGCCAGCGTTTCGCTGAGCGGCTACGGCGGCCTCAACCTGGCCCACAACGTGTCGGCCAGCGGCAACCTGGCGTTGGCCAGCGCCAACGGCGCCATCAGCCAGTCCGCCGGCGTCCTGTCCGCCGCCTCGCTGAGCGGCAGCTCGAAGGGCAGCACCACGCTGACCAATGCCAATGCGATCACCAGCCTGGGCAGCTTTTCCTCGGGCGGCTTCAACCTGGCCAACGGCCAGTCACTGACGGTGAACGGCACGGTCGACGGTGGCAGCAGCACGGCGCTGACCACCAGCGCTGGCGACCTGGTCATCAACGGCACGGTGGGCAACGCGGGCGGCACGACCACGCTCACGTCGGCGGGCGCGATCGGCGAAGGCGCCAGCGGCGTGGTGCAAGCCAATACGCTGGCCGGCAGCTCGCTGGGCGCGACGACGCTGGGCGGCAACAATCTCGTCGCCACGCTCGGCAATTTCGGCGCGACCGGCTTCCAGCTGATCGACGCGCAGGCGCTGACCGTGGGCGCCGGCGCGACGGTGAATGGCGGTGCGGGCGGCACGTCGCTGAAGACCACCGCGGGTGGGCTGACCATCGACGGCGCGGTCGGCGCCGCCGGTGCGGCCACCTCGCTGGCATCGGCCGGCACGATAGTCGAAGGCGCGGCCGGCGTCGTCAGCGCCGGCACGCTCAGCGGCAGCGCCGTGGGCGACGTCACGCTCGGCGGCGCCAACCTGATCACCACGTTGGGCAGCTTCAGTGCCGCCAACTTCACGCTCGCCAATGCGCAGGCGTTGACGGTGGCCGGGCCGCTGGGCGCCAGCGGCAACGTCGACCTGTCGACCACCGCGGGTGCGCTTACGGTCAGCAACGGCATCAATGCCGGCGGCAACGATATCCGTCTGGCCGCCACCGCCGGCAGCCTCGGCGTATCCGGCAACGTGTCCGGCCGCGACATCACCCTGGCCGGCCGCGATGGCCTGACCGTCGATGCCGGCGTGGCGGTGCAGGCCAGCCGCGACCTGGGCCTGTCCAGCACGGGCGCCGCGATCGCCGGCAACGGCAGCTTCGGCGTCGGCCGCACCGCGACGATCAACGCCGGCACCGGCGCGATCACGCTCGCCAACGGCGCCAACCATTTCGGCGGCAGCGTGAACCTCAGCGGCGGCAGCACCCGAATCGTCGATGCCGGCGCATTGAGCCTGGGCACGCTGGCGACCGGCAGCCTCGACGTGACCAGTCACGGAGCGCTGGGCCTGGGCAGCGGCAGCATCGGCGGCGCATTGACCGCGGCCAGCAACGGCGGCGCGATCGGCCAGACCGGCGCGCTCGCGGTGACCGGCACCAGCCAGCTCACCGCCGGCGCCGGTGCGGTCGCGCTGACCCAGAACAACCAGTTCGCCGGCGCGGTGACCGTGCAGGGCGGCAGCGTCGCCCTGCAGACCGCAACTGACCTCACCGTCGCCTCGCTGAGCAGCAGCGGCGCGGTCAGCCTGATCGCCGGCGGCGCGCTGAACCTGCCCGGCGCGGCGATCGACACCGGCAGCAACGACCTCACGTTGGCCGCCAACGGCGGCAGCCTGTCCACCTCGGGCGCCTTGGCGGGCGGCAACGTGTCGCTGACCGGACGCGACGGGCTGGTGCTCGGCCACGACGTCACCGCCAGTGGCACGTTGAAGCTGGCAAGCACCAACGCCGCGATCACCCAGACCGCGGGCAAGCTCGCAGTCGGCGGTACCAGCACGGTCGCCGCCGGCAGCGGCAACATCACTCTGGCCAGTGGAACCAACGCCTTCACCGGCGCGGTGAGCCTGGCCGGCGCCACCACCCAGATCAGCGGCAGCAATGCGCTGGCGCTGGGCACGCTGGCCACCGGTGCGCTGACCGCCACCAGCAGCGGCGCCCTCGACCTCGGCAAGGGCACGGTGGCCGGCACGCTGCAGGCCACCAGCGGTGGCGCGATCAGCCAGGACGCCGGCGGACTGACCGTGGGCGGCACCAGCAGCCTGCATGCCGGCGGCGCGATCACCCTGACCGACGCCAACAACGATTTCGCCGGCAACGTGGACCTGAGCGGCGGCGCCGTCGCGATCAACGACAAGAACGCGCTGACCCTGGGCACGCTGGCCACCGGCGCGCTGACCGTCACCAGCACCGGCGCGCTCGGCCTGGGTTCCGGCAGCGTCGGCGGCGACCTGACGGCGACCAGCGGCAGCGGCGGCATCAGCCAGGCCGGTCCGCTCGCGGTCACCGGCGCCAGCCACCTCGACGCGGGCAGCGGCGGCATCACGCTCACCAACCTGGGCAACCAGTTCGGCGGCGCGGTGAGCCTGGCCGGCGGCGTCACGCAGATCGGCAGCGGCAGCGACCTTGCGCTCGGCACGCTCGCCACCGGCAACCTGACCGTCACCGGCAACGGTGCGCTGAACCTGGGCAGCGGCAACGTCGGCGGCACGCTCACCGCCACCAGCCACGGCCCGATCGGCCAGAGCGGCGCCCTGGTCGTGGCCGGCACCGCCACGCTGGATGCCGGCAGCGGCTCGATCGCGCTGACCCAGGCGAACGACTTCCAGGCCGGCGTCAATCTGGCCGGCAACGGCATCACGGTGAACGACGCCAACGACCTGAGCATCGGCACGCTCGCCAATGCGCCCGACAGCGCGGTCAGCCTGAGCGTCGGCGGCGCGCTGATCCTGCCGGCGACGGCGATCGACACCGGCACGGGCAACCTGCAACTCGCCGCCAACGGCGGCACGCTGGCGACCCGGGCCGCGCTCAGCGGGGCCAACGTCACGCTGAGCGGCCGCGACGGCGTAACCCTGGGGCACGACGTGACCACCGCCGGCATGCTGGCGCTGGCCAGCACCGCCGGCAACGTCACGCAGACGGCCGGCTCGCTCACCGTGGGCACGCTCACCGGCAGCGCCGGCGGCAGCGTCACACTGGGCGGGACGAACGCGATCGGTCAGCTCGGCAGCTTCAACGCCAACGGCTTCAGCCTGGCCACGGGCGGCGCACTGGCGGTGAACGGGCCGGTCGATGGCGGCACCGGCAACGTGAGTCTGCACAGCAGCGGCGCGTTGAGCGTGGCCGGCAACGTCCACGGCAGCGCCATCACCCTGCAGGGCGACGGCGGCATCGGCCAGACCGGCGGCAGCATCGACGCCGGCGGCGGGCAGGTGAGCCTGCTGTCGGGCGCCGGCATCGCGCAGAGCGGCGGCGCGATCACCGCCGCCACGCTGACCGGCAACGCGACCGGCGGCGTGACCCTGGCCGGGAGCAACCACCTCGGCACGCTGGGCGGCTTCAGCGCCGCCAGCTTGTCGCTGCACAACGCGCAGGACCTGGCGCTGGCCGGGCCGGTCAGCGCCACCGGCAACGCCACGCTAAGCGTGGACGGCAACCTCGCTCTCGACGGCACCCTCGGCGCGGCGAACACCACGCTCTCGGTCAGCGGTGCGGTCAGCCAGGGCGCCGCGGGCAACCTCGTGACCGGCACGCTCGGTGGCCAGGCCGGCGGCGACGTCGTCCTCACCGGCAACAATCACGTCGGCACGCTGGCCAACTTCAATGCGGCCAACTTCGCGCTGACCAACGGCCAGGCGCTGGCCGTCAACGGCAGCCTGGGCGTAGGCACGGGCGCCATCGCGCTGACCACCACCGCCGGCGCGCTGAGCTTGAACTCCGCGCTGAGCGGCGGCGGCATCGCGCTGGACTCGGCGGCCGACCTGGTGCTCGGCAAGAGCGTGCAGGCCGGCACGGTCAGCCTGGCCTCGGCCGGCTCGATCGGCCAGACCGCCACGGGCCTGATCAGCGCCGGCACGCTGAGCGGCCATTCGGCCGGCAGCACCACGCTGGACCAGGCCAACGCCATCGGAACCCTGGGCAACTTCACGGCGCAGGGCCTGAGCCTGGCCAGCACCGGGGCGCTGGACGTGGCCGGCGTCGTCGACGGCGGCGCCAGCACGGCGCTCGCGAGCGGCGGCGATCTGCGCATCGACGGCACGGTGCACGGCGACGCGACGGCGCTGAGCGCCAGCGGCGGCATCGGCGAAGGCGCCAGCGGCGTGCTCATCGCCCACGCCTTGCGCGGACAGGCCGGCGGCGCCGTGGCGCTGGACGGCGCCAACCGCATCGACACGCTGGGCCAGTTCCGGGCCGCCGGCTTCAGCCTGCACGACGCGCAGGACCTGCACGTGACCGGCACGCTGGACGGCGGCGCCAGCACCGCCCTCGCCACCAGCGGCAACCTGGTGCTCGATGGCGTGGTCAAGGGCAGCGCCACCCGCGTCGACGTGGCCGGCACGCTGGGCGAGACCGGCGCGGGCGCAATCGTCGCCGACACGCTCAGCGGCCATGTCGCCGGCGCGGCCAACCTGACCGGCGCCAACGCGATCGCCCGCCTGGGCGACTTCGACGCGGCGGGCCTGGCCTTCACCAACGGCCAGGCGCTGACGGTCGATGGCGCGGTCGATGGCGGCGCCAGCACCACGCTGACCACCACCGCCGGCGGCCTCACGGTGGCCGGCTCGCTCGCGGGCGGCAGCACCACGCTCGACATCGCCGGCGCGATCGACCAGACCACGCACGGCCGGATCACCGCCGGCACGCTCAGCGGCCAGGCCGGCGGCGATGTGGCGCTCGATGGCGACAACCGCATCGGCACGTTGGGCGGCTTCAGCGCCCACGCCTTCACCCTGAGCAACGGCCAGGCGCTGGCCGTGAACGGTCCGCTGGCCGCCAGCGGCGGCCAGATCTCCCTGGCGACCACCGCGGGCCAGCTGTCGGTGAACACCGACCTTGGCGGCAGTTCCATCGCGCTGGCCTCGGCCGGCGACCTGGCGCTCGCCCACGCGATCCACGGCGGCGCGGTGAGCCTGCAATCGGGCGGCTCGATCAGCCAGGCCGCCGGCGGCCTGATCACGGCCGACAGCCTGAGCGGCCATTCGGCCGGCAGCACCACGCTGAGCCAGGCCAATGCGATCGCCACGCTGGGGGACTTCAGCGCCAACGGCCTGAACATCGCCACGGGCGGCGCCCTGACCATCAACGGCACGGTCGATGGCGCCGGCAGCGCGATGCTGACCACCGGCGGCAATCTGGCCATCGCCGGCACGCTCAACGGCGACAGCACCACGCTCGCGGTCGGCGGCGCGATCAGCGAAACGGGCGCCGGCGGCGTCAACGCCCATACGCTGAGCGGCCACGCCGCGGGATCGGCCTTGCTGACCGGCGCCAACCGCATCGATACGCTGGGCGCCTTCACGGCGGCGGGCTTCGCGTTGAGCAACGGACCGTCGCTTGCGGTCAGCGGCCCGCTCGACGGCGGCGACAGCGTGAGCCTGACCACCACTCGCGGCGACCTGGCGATCAACGGCAAGGTCAACGGCAGGGCCACGACACTGGTGTCCTCCGGCGCGATCACCGAAGGGCAGGGCGGCAGCATCACCGCGGCCACGCTGTCGGGCCGCGCGGGCGGACGCACGCAACTGGGTACGGCCGCCAGCCCGCTGGCGAACACTATCGGCACGCTCGGCGGCTTCTCCTCGCCGGCGGGCTTCAGCCTGACCAACGCGCAGACGCTGACCCTGGCCTCGGTGGGCGGCAGCGGCTACACCGTGGACGCGGGCACCGCGCCGGTCTATCTGGGCGTGAACGGCGGCGACCTGCTGCAGACCGGCACCACGCCGCTGTTCGACGGGCAGGGCACGTTCGCCTCGACCGGCCGCATCGGCAGCTCGGCCGCGCCGATCTACGTGACCGGCACGGGCCCGCAGGCGGTGGCGATGGTCGGCCTGCCGCCGGCCTACTTCTACGCGGTCAACCGCAGCGGCGCGCTGCTTCCGCTGACCGGCGGCTCCAGCGTCAACGTGCCCACCTCGCTGTTCACCAGCCGCGCGCAGAACGCCAACAACCACACCGACGTCTACATCGACCCGAGCGTGATCTCGGCCAACTACCGCTCGTTCGGCATCGTGCCCTCCGGCATCCTGTTGCCGCCGGACCAGCAGGCCTGCGATCCAAAGCAGGAGGAATGCGATGAGTGAGGCGCGCTTGCGCCGCCGGCTCGCCGCGCTCGGATGCTTGCTGGCCCTGTCCGCTCCGGCGCTGGCGCAGCTGCCGCCACGGCTGACTGCGGCCAGCGCCGCCGACCAGCTGGATGCCGCACGCCAGCGCCTGGCCGGCCAGGCAGGCACCGCCGCCACCGCGCAGCAGTTGCAGTCGCTCGGCCAGGCGCTGCGCACGACGCTTGCCGACCGCCTCGCACTGCCCCTGAACGCGCTGGGCGACCGCGACCGCGGCCTGGTGCTGCGTGCGCACGCGGCGGCCCGGCTGGCGGACGACTTCGCCGACGCCGCCGCCGGTTGCCGCGAAGGCGAGAGCGCGGCGATGGCACAGGCCCTGGCGCTGTCCGTGCAGCGGCTGGCGCAGGCGCCTGCCGAGGCCAAGCCGATGCAGGCGACGATCGAGCGCATCGAAGCAAAGGATCAACCGGCACTCTTCGCGCTGCATGCCAGCGCCAAGCCGGTCGCGCTCGCCCTGGTCGGCAGCGAGCTGTCCGATCCGCAGTGCCCCGACCCGCAGCTGACCGCCACCGACGCCAACGGCGCCTTACTGCCCGTGCAGCCGCGCATCACCGGCGTCACGGCGGCCCGCGTCGAGCTGGCCTGGAACACCGGCGGGCTCGAACCCGGCGCCTACCTGTTGCACCTGCGACCGCAGCACAAAGCCTTCCTGGTCGGCTGTTCCGCGCAGCCGGAGGCGGCCGTGGCGCTGCGACTGGTGCCGCAGGCGAAGTTCACGGTGAGCTACACGCTCGAGGGCAGCTGCGGTGGCGGCGCACCGCATACCGTGGCGCTGGGCAAGGGCACGCTGCCGCCGCTGGATGGCTACGGCGCGACCGTCGCCCGGGCGGTCGACACGTCCGCCTGCGCCGATCCGGTGGCCTACCGGATCTCCGCCTCGGTCGGCTATGCCGACGGCGCCAACGCCACCGCCGGGCCGTTCGAGCAGAACGCCGACGCCAATCTCACCGTCGGCCTGCCGGGCGGACTCACGCTGAGCTGGGACCCGGCCGTGCGCCAGCTGTTCGTCCGTTCGGGCGCGCCGATGTGCAAGGGCATCCGTTGAGCTGAATCCTGCGGACGGTTCGCGTATGGCGCGGTTCTGCGGGGCGAATGCTTCCGCCGGCGCCGCTCCCGGCACGCCCGCTCCCCACGTATGAGCGACGATGGGAAGAGGGCAAACGGCCTACTCCTCGCTCGGGCCAGAGATCACTTCCAGCTCGCTGACGCCGCCGGGAGCAAGATCCTTCAGCAGGTCGAAGAAGTTCTTGCCGACCAGCCGCTGCGCGCGGCGCAGCAGCAACGGCACCGGGCTGGACGGCTCGCAGCGGGCGTAGTAGTCGCACACCTCGTCGAGGCGACGCAGCACGTCCTGCGGAGTTTCGATACGCCCGGGCACGCCGGCGCGCGCGCCGGCAACGGACGGTTCGGTGCCGTCGACCTCGCCTTCGGCATCGCCGGCGGCCGCGGGATTGCGGCGGGCCACCTGCGATTCGACGAATTTCTTCAGCTCGTAACTGTCGCTGAGCAGCGGTTTGAGTTCCGGGCCGGCGGTGCCGATGCGGTCGTTGAATATCTGGTCGATCGCCTTGGCTTCATCGAGGATCCGCGTCAATGCGGCAAACGTCTCGATGAGCTGCTCTTCCGGACAATCCAGGCAGCACGCTTCGATTTCGGTCATGCTCGGAGAGACTTCCTCGCCCGCGTCCACTTTCAGGCTGCCATTGGCAATGCGCAGGTCGCGCAGCGAGAAACGCCCCAACCGCGGCGACTGCACGAACGGCGTGCTGCGGAAATAACCGAGCAGGCCGAGCGGATTGGCGATGGTCGCCACGGCATTGACGCGTGCGGTCGGGTCGTCGTCGTCCTCGGCGTCCAATTGCGGATGCACGCCGTCCCAGTGGTTTTCCAGCAGCCCGCGGACCAATCCCAGCCCGGCGGCCCAGCCGGCCATTCCGCCGGTGCGCATCCACGCCGTGGCCAGGTGCGTTGCCACGCGCAGGTCGCGCGAGCGCTCGAGCAGGCCGGTGGCGAGCGAGATGACCTCGTCCCAGTCCGGCTCCTCGGCGGCCTTGACGCTGTCGCCGATGGCGCGTTCTGCGCGGGGCGCGGCCGCGCGTTCCAGGGCCAGGAATTGGGGGTCGTATTCCAGGTCGCTGCCGGTCGGTGAATCGCCGTCCAGCGGTTCGAGAAAAGCCGTCGGGTCGTAGCGTGTCATGGAGTGCCCAAATCCCCTGAGTAACCGCAGCGGATAATACAACAGCGATTACCGCCGGCAGCGCCTCAGGCATGCCGGAAAATCGATGGATAAATCGCCCTTGTGATTACGCAATACGGAACTCGGAAAATCGCGCGCGGCGCGATCTCCACACCTGCGCCGGAAGAAGGCATCAAGGATGCACGTGCCGTCCGGGCGATTGCGCAGCGGGCTCCTGCGGACAGCGGCCGACCACGTGGGCGAGCGTGTCGATGTTGTCGGCCAGGCGGTCGGTGAGGCGGGCGACCTGCTCGGCGCCGGCCACGTCCTCGGACATCGCCAGCAGGGTGCCGAGGCTGCGCTGGAGCATGCGCAGGTCGGGCAGCCCGGAGGCCGCGCGCTGTTCGCGCAGCGCGCCGGCGATGCCGTGCAGCGCCGTGGCGGCGTGATCGACGAAGGCGCTCACCTCGGTCTGTTCCGGCAGGCTCGAGCGGTTCTGCAGCAGCGCTTCCATCGCCATGGCCGTGCGCGCCAGGCGGTTGCCGTTGGAAAACAGCGCCTGGGCCAGATCGAGCAGGGCGGTGGGCGTCGCCGGTTCGGCGCGCATGCGCTCGATCGACGCCAGCGCATTGGTGCGGGCGGTGCGCGCGGCGGAGCGGGTCTCGCGATAGTTCGAGCGCCGCTGCGGGCGCCCGAGCGCGCGCAGGTAGTCGGCGTAGGCGTCGATCATGTCCGCCAGCGCAGCGCGTGCGCGGCCACGTTCCCAGGTGGGCCACAGCACGTAGGCGAGCAGCGCCAGGCCGCTGCCCAGCGCGGTGTTGATGACGCGATCGAGCACGGCCACTTCCGGATCCACGCCCTCGAAGGAAAGCAGCACCACCACCGTGCCGGTCAGCGCCGCCACCGCAATGCCGTAGTGCGCGGTGGCCAGGTAGCGGAACGCCATGCACAGCACGCCCATCAGGGCCAGGTGCGCCCACGGCTGGTCGGGGATCACGCGCAGCAGCGCGGTGGTCAGCAGCAGGCCGAGCACGGTGCCGACCACGCGCAGCAGGCCGAAATTGAACGTGGCGGCGAAGTCCGGCCGCAGCACGATGGCGACGGTCATCGGCACCCAGTAGCCGTGCGGGAGCTTGAGCAGGCGCGAAAGCGCCAAGGCCAGGCTCAGCGCGACGGCCGAGCGCACGGCGTGGCGGAAGGCCACCGAATGCGGCGAGAAGTTGGCCAGCAACACCGCCCGCGTCGAATTCTGCCGCAGCGCGGCGGGCAGGCGTAGATCGGCCGCTTCCGCGCGCTGCTCGCCGCGGCTGCCGGCCCAGTTGGCGTTGCGTACGGCCGCGGCGAGCTGACCGGCCAGCGCATGGACGTGCAGCGCATGCTGCGCGTCGTTGTCCACGGCATGACGCTCGACCGCCTGCAGGGCGTGCAGGGCGCGTTCGGCCGCGTGCGGCGTGCTGCCCTCTTCCAGCGCGTCGGCGATGTGCTCGAGCACCCGCGCGGCGCGGGCACGCAAGCGCGGCGGCGGTGCGTTCGTGGGTATGCCGCCGGCCAGCGCGGTGAGCTCCAGGCGGATGCGTTCGGCCAGCTCGAGCAGCACGCCGAAGGCCTCCATGGCTCGGCCGTGCGCGTGGTAGCGGCCCAGCAGGGTCTGCTGCAGGGTGGTCATCGCGCCGCTGAGGGCGGGCTCGTCGGCGTCGTCCTGGGCACGCTGGCGTGCGAGCGAGGCCAGCCCACGGTAGACCGTGGCCAGTGCCTGTCGTTCGGGCCGGTAGCGCTGCAACGGCCAGGCGGCGACGGAAAAAAGCATCATCAGCAGGCCGCCGGCGAAGATCAGCGCCGCGCCCGCCGCGGCCGGCGCCAGCGACGTGGGCGAGGCGGCGGTGACCACCAGCAGGATCATGCTGGTCATGCCTACGCGCGCCAGGTCGGTACCGAACACCACCAGCAAACCGCCGCCGAAACCGACCAGCGCGCTCGCCAGCAGCATGGCCGGCAGGTGCCCGCCGATCAGGAAACCGGCGAGCGCGGCCAATCCCGCGGCAAGCGAGGCAAGCAGCAATTGCACGACGCGCTGGCGGTAAGGCCCCGGCTGGTCGGAGAACATCGTGTCCAGCGCGCCGGCGGCCACGCCCAGGCCCATCGCGGTGTGCCCGCAGGCCATGCCGATTCCCAGCGGCGCCACCACGGCGAGCGTGTTGCGCACCACCACCCGCAGGGGAACGTCCGGACGCTTGGTCCGGGTAAGGCTCTCCAGCACGTTGGCGCGTAGCGAGTAGACGCTGGCGGACATCGCCGAATCGCAGGGGGTGGGAAGCCCGGATTCTGCCTGAGGCTAGTTGAACCGCCGCCTAGGAAGCCTGCAGCGTCCGCTCGCCTGGCGCGGTGGCCGAGTCGTGCAAAAGGTCATGCGGCGGACTCGGCCAAGCGCGTAGCCATCCGCCCGTCGGCTGCTCCCCGCGTTCGCGGGGGAAAGCTCGGGCGGGAAGAGAGGAAGGCCTGTCGTCGGTCAGGCGCGCCCGGCGAATTCGCCCGTCAGCGTGTTGACCCACACCTTCTCGTCGTTGGTGATGTATTCGGGCACCTGGATTTCCACGCCGGTGTTGAGCCTGGCCGGCTTGGTGCGCTTGGTGGCGCTGGCGCCCTTGAGCTCCGGCGCGGTGTCCACGACGGTGAGCACCACGCTGGTGGGAACCTGCAGGCCGACCGGCGCGTCGTCGATCAGCTGTACGTAGTAGCCCTCGGTGTCCTCCACGATGTAGCCGGCGTTGTCGCCGACCAGCTCGGGGCCGAGCAGGTACTGGGTGTAGTCCTCGGCGTCCATGAACACGAACGCCTCGCCGTCCATGTAGGAGAAGTTAGCCGCGCGGCGGACCAGATCCATTTCCTTCAGGTCGTCGTCGGCGCGCAGGCTCAGGTCGAACTTGCGCCCGCCGGGGATCGAATACATGGTGAAGCGGAAGGTCACGTTGCCGCCGCGCGCGGTGGGCGCGCTGCGCTCGATGTCGCGCACCTGGTAGACGGTGCCGTCGTGCTCGACCACGTTGCCTTTCTTGACGTCGGAAGCTTTCATGGGGTGGAGGGTTGCTCGAGGTTGTAGGAGGCGGAGCGGGGAACGGGGAACGGGGAACGGGGAACGGGGAACGGGGAACGTCAGGTTTGCGGTTTGGTGGGGGGCGTTTCTACTGGCAGGCATCTCCGGCGCTCCGCGAACCACACGTTCCCCGTTCCCTGTTCCCCGTTCCCCGCTTATTTCGGCTGCAGCCGCACCGCCCCATCCAGGCGAATCGTCTCGCCATTGATGTAGCGGTTGCCGAGGATGAACGCGACCGTCCGTGCGAACTCCTCCGGCTGGCCAAGCCGCGAGGGGAACGGGATCGAGGCGGACAGCGACTGCTGCACGGCCTCGGGCATGCCGTCGACCATCGGCGTCCAGAAGATGCCCGGGGCGATGGTCGCCACGCGGATGCCGAAGCGGGCCAGCTCGCGCGCCATCGGCAGCGTCATGCCGACCACGCCGCCCTTGGAGGCCGAATACGCGGCCTGGCCGATCTGGCCCTCATAGGCGGCGACCGAGGCGGTGTTGACGATCACGCCGCGCTCGCCGTCCTCGCCCGGCTCGTTGGACTGCATCAGCGCCGCGCCGGCCTTGGCCACGTTGAAGCTGCCGACCAGGTTCACCATCACCGTGCCGGCGAAATTGGACAGCGCCATCGGGCCTTCCTTGCCCAGCACCCGGCCGGAGCCCAGGATGCCGGCGCAATTCATCACCACGTTGAGCCCGCCCATCGCCTCGCGCGCGGCGGCGACGTTGGCGGTGACGCCGTCCTCGGAGGTCACGTCGGTGCGGTAGAAACGGGCGGCCTGGCCCAGCGCCTGCGCGGCGGCCTGGCCCTTCTCTTCGTTGACGTCGAACAGCGCCACCTTCGCGCCGTGCGCGACGAGGTGCTGCGCCACCGCGTGGCCGAGACCGGAGGCGCCGCCGGTGATGACGGCCTTGACCTGATCGAGCTGCATGGAAAGGTCCTTGGTATGCGGAAAACGGCAATGGTAGCGGAGGCGCCATGCGTACCGCAGGCGTGGCCTTTTACTCCCGCTCCCCAGGCGCAGTCGGGTAGAGGGCCGGGGGGAGGGAGCCGCGCGCGGCTCGTGGGCGAATCGGGCTAGGGCGAGAGGCCGCGCAACGCGGCGCCGTCGGCGTCCACGCGCAACACCGACCCCTGCTCGTACCAGTCGCCCAGGACGATGCGCTGCGCGTCATGCCCATCGAGCGAAAAGTCGTGGATCGCCGGCCGGTGCGTGTGGCCGTGGATCAGCCGCGTGACGCCCGCCCCGCGCATGACCTGCGCCACCGCATCAGCGTTGACGTCCATGATCGATTCCACGGTATTGCCGGTGTGCGCGCGGCTGTCGGCACGGGCCTTGGCGGCGAAGGCGCGGCGCGCCTCCAGCGGCATGGCCAGGATGTTGGCCTTCCATTCGGGCGTGCGCACCTGCCGGCGTACCGCCTGGTAGGCGACGTCGTCGGTGCACAGCGTGTCGCCATGCATCAGCAGGGTGGGGCGGCCGTACAGGTCATGGACCGCGCCGTCGTCCAGCAAGCTCAGGCCGGCGCGCCCGGCGTAATCCCGGCCGAGCAGGAAGTCGCGATTGCCGGGCATGAAGTACACCGGCAGGCCGGACTCGCGTACGGCCCGCGTGGCGCGGGCGATGCGCGCGGGCAGCGGCGCATCGTCGTCGTCGCCGATCCAAGCCTCGACCAGGTCGCCCAGGATGTACAGCGCATCGGCCTGGCGCACTTCGTCGCCGGCGAGGTAACGCTCGAACAGGTCGGTGATGTGCGGGCGGCTGTCGTCCAGGTGCAGGTCGGCGATGAACAGGCTGGCCATCAGCCGCCCTTCCTGCCGGCCGGCCTGGCGGGCTTGGCCACGCTGGCGGCCTTGGCGGGCGCCTTGGCGCTGGCGGCGGGAGCGGGCGCCTCCTCGCCGACCACGCTGGCGCTCTCGATCACCGGCAGCGGGTTGGGTACGTCGGCGGCGAACGGTCCCTGGCCGCGGGTCGGCAGGGCGGCGATCTTGTCGACCACGTCCATGCCCTGCACTACCTTGCCGAACACCGCATAGCCCCAGGTCAGGCCGCTCTGGTTGCCGGCGTAGTCGAGCCGGCGGTTGTCGACCAGGTTGATGAAGAACTGCGCGGTGCCCGAATTGGGGTCGGCGCCGCGCGCCACCGCCACGGTGCCGCGCAGGTTGGAGAGGCCGTTGTCGGCCTCGCTGGCGATGGCCGGGTGCGTGCGCCGCGGCTGCAGGTCGCGCGTGTACAGGCCGCCCTGCACGAGGTAGCCGGGAATGGCGCGATGGAACACGGTGCCGTCGTAGAAGCCCTCGTGCACGTACTGCAGGAAGTTGGCCACGCTCTTGGGCGCCTTGTCCGGGTACAGCTCCAGCGTGATGTCGCCTACGCTGGTGTGCAGCAGCACCTTCGGGCCCGGCGCGGGCGGCGCCTGGGTGGCGGCCGGTGCGGGCGCCGCCGTCTGGGCGGACAGGCCCATTGGCACGAGAAACAGGAGGGCCAGCAGGAGTCGGTGCATGCGTGCGGAGCCTGTGTGGACTGCCCGCATGATACGCGGTGCCGTCGCGCGGGCTGAAGCAAGGCCGTGGTTCCTCCCTTCGGCGGGGAGGATTCGCTCAGGTGCGCTGGATATCCAGCGTCAGGCCGAGCTCGGCCATCGGCCCCTGTTCCTGCTCCAGGTCGGCTTCGGTCAGCGGATGCTGGTCGAGCCAGTGTGCGGGAATGGCCAGGCGCAGGCGTTGGCTGGTGGCGGTGAGTTTCAGCGGCGGCAGCGATTCGGCGCGGCGGCCGCGGCGGAACAGCACGGCCAGGCGCAGCAGCGCCGTGATGTGGCGGGCCAGGGTTCGGTAGCGCTGCGGCAGCACCGAGATCAGCGCCTTGGCCGGCTTGCGCCGGTGCGCCTCGACCACGGCGGCGAGCAGTTGCTGCTCCTGACGCGAGAAGCCGGCCAGATCGGCATGGCGCAGGATGTAGGCGCCGTGGTGATGGTGCTGGCTGTGCGCGATGGCCAGGCCGATCTCGTGCACGCGGGCGGCCCAGGAAAGCCACTCGCGCGCCTCCGCATCGAGCTTCCAGGGACGCACCACCTGGTCGAACAGCGCCAGCGCGGTGGACTCGACGCGGCGCGCCTGCGCGCGGTCGACGCCGTAGCGGGTGGCCAGCGCATCGACGCTGTCGGTGCGCGGGTCGCGGCCACCGGCGCGGCCGAGCAGATCCCACAGCAGGCCTTCGCGCATCGAGCTTTCGCATACGCGCATGTGAGCGATGCCCAGCGCTTCGAAAGCCGCCTCGAAGATCACCACGGCGCCGGCGAACACGGGCGCGCGCTCCTCGGTAAGCCCGGGCAGCCGCAGCAGATCCATCTGGCCCTGTTCGAGGATCGCCTCGCGCAGCTCGGCCAGCGCATCGAGGGTGACGCCGTCGTCGGTCAGGCCCATCGCCTGGACCACCGCGTCGACCGCCTTGGCGCTGCCGGAGGAGCCGTAGGCGTCCTGCCAGCCCGATTCGCGGAAATCCTCGGCGAACTGCTGCAGCAGCACGCCCACTTCGCTGCGTGCGCGGTTCCAGCGCTTGGGCGTCAGCCGGCCGCCGGGAAAGAACCGCAGGGTCGAGGCGATGCAGCCGGCCTGCACGCTCTCGGTGTGCAGCGGCGCCAGCCCGCGGCCGATGATGAACTCGGTGCTGCCGCCGCCCACGTCGATCACCAGCCGCGGTTCGCGCGACGCGGGCAGATCGTGCGCCACTCCGAGGAAGATGAGCCGACCCTCCTCGCGGCCGGAGACGATCTCCACGGGATGGCCCAGCGCCGCCTCCGCGCTGGCGAGAAAGGTGTGTGGCGAGGACAGCCGCCGCACCGTATTGGTGGCCACGGCGCGCACGTTGGCCGACGGCAGGCTTTCGATGCGCTGGCCGAAACGCGCCAGGCTGGCCAGCGCGCGGGCGCGATGGGCGGCGTCGAGGGTGCCGTCCGAGCGCAGGCCGGCGGCGAGGCGCACGGTGTCGCGCAGGCGGTCGATCACGCGCGGCTCGCCGTGCTCCATGCGCGCGACCACCATGTGGAAACTGTTCGAGCCCAGATCCACGGCCGCGATCAGCTCGCCATCCTTGATGGGTACGGGCTCGGTGATCACGCGGGAATTCCGGCAGGGAAAGGCGGGGATTCTGCCAGGCCCGGCGACCGCGGCCGCATGCAGCGCAGGCGACGGCCGAGCGCGCGGATTTCGATCCCGGGCGCCAGGGCGGGGGCGCGGCGAGACTGCGGCCGGCGCCTCATCCGCAGATCTTCTCGAGCAGCGTCTGCTGCGCGCTGTGCGGCGGCTGGTCGCCGGGCGTGGCGCGGGTATAGCGGCCGTCCGCGTCCAGCAGCCAGGCCTGGGTGTTGTCGGCCAGGCCGTTGGCCAGGGTCTCGTCGAACACGCGCTGGGCCAGCGCCGGGTCGAGGATAGGGAAGGCCACCTCGATGCGTCGCATCAGGTTGCGCTCCATCCAGTCGGCGCTGGCGCAGTAGATCTCGCTCTTGCCGTCGTTGGCGAACCAGTACACGCGGCTGTGCTCCAGGAACCGCCCGACGATCGAGCGCACGCGGATGCGCTCGGAGATGCCGGGCAGGCCGGGCCTGAGCGTGCAGGCGCCGCGCACGATCAGGTCGATCTCCACGCCGGCCTGCGAAGCGCGATAGAGCGCCTCGATCACGTGCGCCTCGTTGAGCGCGTTCAGCTTGGCGACGATGCGCGCCGGCCTGCCGGCCAGCGCGTGCGCCGTCTCGCGCTCGATCTTGGCGACCACGCTCTTGTACAGCGTGAAGGGCGAATGCAGCAGGCGCTTGAGGCTGATCACCGAGCCCAGGCCCGAGAGCTGCTGGAAGACCTTGTGCAGGTCCTCGCCGATCTCGGGGTTGGAGGTCATCAGGCCGATGTCGGTGTAGAGGCGGCTGTTGGCCTGGTGGTAGTTGCCGCTGGAAAGGTGCACGTAGCGGCGCAGCAGGTCGGCCTCGCGGCGCACGATCAGCATCATCTTGGCGTGGGTCTTGTAGCCCACCACGCCGTAGACCACCTGCACGCCGGCCTCCTGCAGCCTTGTCGCCAGGCGGATGTTGGCTTCCTCGTCGAAGCGCGCGCGCAGCTCGATCACCACGGTGACGTCCTTGCCGTTGCGCGCGGCCTCCACCAGCAGGTCGACCAGCGGGGTGTCCTCGCCGGCGCGGTAGAGCGTCTGCTTGATCGCCAGCACGGCCGGGTCCGAGGCGGCCTGGCGCAGCAGGTCGACCACGGCGGCGAAGCTCTCGTAGGGATGGTGCAGCAGCACGTCGTGCCGGCCGATCACTTCGAAGAGGTTGGCGCCGGGGCCGATCGCCGCGGGCAGGCTGGGCACGAAACGCGGAAACTTGAGCTCGGGCCGGTCGACCTGGTCGTAGATGCCGCCGGCGCGGATGATGTTGACCGGGCCGTCGCAGCGATAGACGTCGGTTTCGTCCAACTCGAAATTGGCCACCAGCATCGCGGTGATCGCCTTGGGGCAGTCGTTGGCGATTTCCAGCCGCACCGGCCGCGCGTAGCCGCGCCCGAGCAGTTCCTCGCTGAGCGCATGGGCCAGGTTCTCGACCTCGGCCTCCTCCACGATCAGCTCGCTGTTGCGGGTGACGCGGAACTGGTAGGAGCCGACCACCTTGAAGCCGGCGAACATCAGATCGACGAAGGCCTGCAGCAGCTCGGCCAGGAACACGAAGTTGTCGCCGCCGCCACCCACCTCGGCCGGCAGCTTGACGATGCGCGGCAGCGAGCGCGGCGCGCGCACCAGCGCCATGTGGCCTTCGTGGCCGAACGCATCGCGGCCCTGCAGCACGACCGCGATGTTGAGCGTCTTGTTGAGGATGCGCGGAAACGGGTGCGCCGGGTCCAGCCCCAGCGGCGAAAGCACCGGCAGCACCTCGTGCTCGAAATAACCCTGCAGCCACCGCCGCTGTAGCGGAGTCCATTGCTGGCGGGTGAGGAAGCGGATGCCTTCGGCGTCCAGTTGCGGCTTGAGCTGCTCCTGCCAGGTGGCGTACTGCTCGGTGACCAGGTCCAGCGCGCGCGCGCGGATGCGGGTCAGCAGCTCGCCGGAGGACAGCCCGTCGGGCCCCGGCGCGGCCGAGCCGTACGCGTGGTGGTGCTTGAGCATCGCCACGCGCACCTCGAAGAACTCGTCGAGGTTGTTCGCCACGATGCTCAGGTAGCGCAGCCGCTCCAGCAGCGGGACCTGCGCGTCGCGCGCCATGGCGAGCACACGGAAGTTGAACTCCAGCGCGGCCAGTTCGCGGCTCAGGTACAACTCCGGCGCGGCCAGGTCGGCGATCGTGGTGGCGGGAGGCGGCAGTTTACGGGCCATGGATCCCATTCTGGCCGATGTGGCGCGCAAGTAAACCCGCTGCGACCGGGACGGGTAGGGCGGGCTTCAGCCGGGGGTCGGGTCGGTGGCGCCGGATTCGGGCGGCAGCAGCCGTTCGGCGCCGAAGTGGCAGGCGAAGGTGGACCCCTTGCCGGGGGTACTTTCGACGCTCAGCCTCGCCTGGTGCAGGTTGAGCACGTGCTTGACGATCGACAGCCCCAGGCCGGTGCCGCCGGTCTCGCGCGAGCGGCTGGAGGAAACGCGGTAGAAGCGCTCGGTCAATCGCGACAGATGGCCCGCGGGGATGCCGTAGCCGGTGTCGCTGACCGAGTAGACGGCTCCTTCCGGCATGCGCCGCCAGCGGATGACGATGCTGCCGCCGCTGGGCGTGTAGCGCACGGCGTTGCTGACCAGGTTGGAAAGGGCGCTGTGCAGGTCCCTGGGCGAGCCGAGCAGGTCGCAGTCGGTTTCGGTTTCGAGCGCGATGCGGTGGCGGCCCTGGCTCAGCGCCTCGGCTTCCTTGCGCATGGTGGCGAGCATAGCGGCCATCGGCACGCGCTCGTCGATCACGTGCTCCTGGGTCTCCAGGCGCGAGAGCGTGAGCAGGTCCTCGACGATCTGGCCCATGCGCTTGGACTGCGCGCGCATCTCGGCGAGCACCGGCGCCAGCGTCGGCACGTCTTCCGGATCGAGCAGCTCCAGATAGCCGTGGATCACCGTGAGCGGCGTGCGCAGCTCGTGCGAGACGTTGGCGACGAAGTCGCGGCGGATCTGCTCCAGCCGCGTGAGCGGGCTGATGTCGCGTGCCAGCAGCATGCGCTGGCGGCGGCCGAACGGCTGGAGGGATACGTCCAGGTGGTCCCCCGGCCGGCCGGGCGCCGGTATGTCGTGCAGCGGCACGCGCGCGCCCGAACGCAGCCAGGCGGCCAGTTCCGAGCCGTGCAGGCGATCGGACAGCACCACCCCGCGGTCGTGGCCGCGGCGCAGGCCCAGCAGGGTTTCGGCGGCCTGGTTGAACCAGCGCACGCGCCATGCCTCGTCCAGCAGGACCACGGCGTCGGGCAGGCTGTCGGCGGCGTCGCGCAGGTCGCGCAGGGTGATGGCGAGGCGGCGGGCGCGGGTCATGCGTTCGATCCGGGGCAGCGGTGCGGGAAGGATGGTGCAGCCGGATGACAACGTCGAGTCGGGCCTTCAGACGTTGGCCGAGAAGCGATAGCCCGATCCGCGCACGGTCTGCACCATCGCATCGAGCTGCCAGGGCTCCAGCGTCTTGCGCAGGCGGCGGATGTGCACGTCGACCGTGCGTTCCTCCACGTACACGCTGCCGCCCCAGACGTGATCGAGCAACTGCGCGCGGGTGTACACGCGCTCGGCATGGGTCATGAAGAAGTACAGCAGGCGGTATTCGGTGGGGCCGATCGGCACCGGCTCCTCGCCGGCGAACACGCGGTGCGCCGGCCCGTCGATGCGCAGCCCGCCCAACTCCACCATGCCGCTGCCGTCGTCGCCCTGGCTGCGCCGCAGCACCGCCTTGATCCGTGCGATCAGCTCGCGGGTGGAGAAGGGTTTGACCACGTAGTCGTCGACGCCCGCCTCGAGGCCGTTGACCCGGTCCATCTCCTCGCCGCGCGCGGTGAGCATGATGATGGGAATTTCACGGCTCAGCTCTTCCTTGCGCAGCCGCCGGGCCAGGTCCAGCCCGCTCGTGCCGGGCAGCATCCAGTCCAGCAGGATCAGGTCGGGCACCTGCTCGGCGATGGCGATCTGGGCGGCGCGGGCGTCGGCCGCCGCGACCGCCTCCATGTCGGCCTTGCGCAGGGCGAAGGCGACCATGTCGCGGATCGAGGCTTCGTCTTCGACGATGAGGATGCGCTTGTGCACGCGGTTTGCGCCTGGCCTATGACGGGCGTATTGCAATGGGGCAATGTTACGCGGGGATGACACTGGGGGGAGCGGGGAACGGGGACTGGGGAACGGGGAACGGGGGACGTCAGTCTTGCGGCTGCGACAGGTCGGGGGCGGTGGCCTACACCAAGGCGGCCAGCGTCAGGATGTCCGCGGCTGCACGTTCCCCGTTCCCGCCCTACTGGCTTCGCCCGTCCGGGTTGTCCACGGTCTGGATCTTGCGCTTGCGCAGCTCCAGCACCAGCGGGGTGAGCTCGGCGATGCGGGCCTGGATGCGGGCCCGGGCGTAGTAGTCGAGGTCTTCGCGCTTGAGCAGGCGCTTCAACTGCTCCATGGCATCGAACGGACGGCCGGACAGGTAACTGGCATCGGCATAGGCCTCGCCGGCGCGGGCGTGGTCGCCGGCCTTGTCGCTGGCGCGGGCATAGCTCATATAGACGTCCGGTTCGTCGGCGTCGTCCAGCAGGGGGCGCAACAGGGATGCGGCGGCGGTGGCCTGGGCGGTGTCCCCGCCGGCGATCAGCGCCTTGGCGTAGGCCAGTGCTACCGCGCGGTTGCGCGGCGAGCGCGCGTTGAGGCGCGCGTAGCGGGCGAGCGCGTCGGCGCGCTGGCCGGCCTGCAACTGCGCATCCGCCATCGCCAGTCCGAGCGCGAGGCTGTCCGGATGCGCGGCCAGCAGCGGCTCGAGCTGCCCGATCGCCTGCGTGCCGGAGCCGGCTCGGGTGAGCGCCAGCGCGTAACCGTAGCGATTGGCCGGCGTGTCGAAGCCGGGCATCTTGAAGCTGGCGCCGTAGTACTGGACCAGCTTCGGGGCGTCGCCGGCCAGTACGCGGGTGCGCTCGCGCATCAGCGCGTAGGTGTCCAGGCCGCTCCTGGGCGCGGCGATGGAGAGCGCGGTGGGGTCCTTCACGTAGGCGATCGGCGCGGTGGTCTTTTCCCATTGGCTGCGCACCAGGGTAGAGCCGCTCGGGCGCAGCTTCTGCTGGGCGACGAGGGCGCCGGCGCGCGACTTGGCGTCGCTGATGCGCGAGAGCGTCACCGGATGGGTCTGCAGCAGTTCGGGCAGGTCGGTGCCGCCGGCGCCGGCGCGCAGCGTGTCCTGCATGCGCTCGAAGAAGCTGGCCATGGCGGTGGGGTCGAAGCCGGCGTTGGCCAGCGTCTGGATACCCACGCGGTCGGCCTCGATCTCGTCCTTGCGGGTGAAGTTGATCGACTTCTGCGCGATCAGGCCCTGGCCGGCCGCCAGCACCGCCATCGGCGAATCGCCGCTGTGCGAGCCGGCGCCCGCGGCGATCGCGCCCAGCAGCACCAGCGCCATCAGCGGGGCGTCCTTTTTTGAATCCTCGAAGGCGCGCTGCAGATGGTTCTGCGTGATGTGGCCGATCTCGTGGGCGATCACGCCGGCCAGTTCGCTTTCGCTGCGGGTGATCGCGATCAGGCCGGAGTTCACCGCGATGTAGCCGCCCGGCGCGGCGAAAGCGTTGATCTCCGGGTCCTTCACGATGACGAAGGTGAAACGGTCCTTGGGCTTGTCGCTGCCGGCCACCAGCCGATAGCCCAGGTCATTGAGGTAGTCGTCCAGCAGCGGGTCGTCCACCACCATGTCCAGCGAGCGCATCTGGCGCAGCATGGCGGCGCCGTAGTCCCTGGCGTCCTGCGGCGAGATCAGCGAGTCGGCCGAGCTGCCCAGGTCGGGCAGGCGGATGTCCTCCTGCGCACCGGCGCCAAAGGCGAGGCAGGCGGTGATCAGCGCGGTCAGCAGGCGGGGGGCGAAGCGTCGTGGTGCCATGGCCATAGGTGGGCGACAATACATCAACTCAAAGACCACCCGCGGCGGCGTCGGTTCATTGTCCGTTGGCTTGCAATCGGCGCCGCGCGCCCCATCTGGTGTGGTCAGTTTTCCAGTTGCCGGAGCATCCGCAATGCCCAAGATCGAGGTCTATTCCACGGCCGTGTGCCCGTACTGCGTGGCCGCCAAGAACCTGCTCAAGTCCAAGGGGCTCGAGTGGAGCGAGGTGCGCGTGGATGCCGACCCGGCGCAGCGCGAGCTGATGCTCCAGCGCAGCGGCGGGCGCCGCACCGTGCCGCAGATCTTCATCAACGACCGGCACGTGGGCGGCTACGACGACCTGGTCGCCGCCGACCGCAGCGGCAAGCTCAAGCAACTGCTGGGCGAAGCCGCATGAGCGGCGCCGACGAGGGCAAGGGCCGCGTGGCGGAGTTCACCGCGTTCCGCCAGCGCATGAACGAGCGCATCCTGGCCGAGGACAACCAGGTGGTGCGTCGCTTCTTCGCGCTGGACACGCAGACCTACAAGCCCGGCGCGCTCGACGTGAAGACCAAGGAACTGCTGGGCCTGGTCGCCTCGATGGTGCTGCGCTGTGACGACTGCATCGCCTACCACGTGGCGCAGTGCAAGGAGGCGGGCGTCACCCGCGAGGAATTCTTCGAGACCTTCAGCGTGGGGCTGGTGGTCGGCGGATCGATCGTGATCCCGCACCTGCGCCGCGCGGTCGATTTCCTGGACCAGCTCGAAGGCGGCGCCGCCGCCGGCAGCGCCTGCGCGGACCATGCCTGAATCCACGGCGCCGGCGCGCGCCGGCGCCGTCAACTGGGCGCGGCCGGGCGCCGGCGCTGCGAAGAAACGCAACGCTGCGTGCGAGGATTTGCAACGCGCGGGCGGGTGTCGCGTGCTGCCGGCGCGGGCCCGCATCGGCGATAATGGGACTCTTTGGCGCGCGCATTCCCCGCCGCGTGCCCGCGACCTGTCCTCGAGGAGCCTCCCATGAGCAACACCATCGCCGTGATTCCGGGTGACGGCATCGGCCCGGAAATCATGACCGCCACCCTGCGCGTGCTCGACGCGCTGGACTGCGGCCTCAGCTACGACTACGTCGACGCCGGCATGGTGGCGCTGGAGAAGCACGGCGACCTGCTGCCCAGGGCGACGCTGGACAAGATCGCCGAGCACAAGGTCGCGCTGAAGGGCCCGCTCACCACGCCGATCGGCGGCGGCTTCACCTCGATCAACGTGACCCTGCGCCGCCACTTCGACCTGTACGCCAACGTGCGTCCGGCGACCAGCTTCCCCGGCACCAAGGCGCGCTACGAGAACATCGACATCATCACGGTGCGCGAGAACACCGAGGGCGCCTACCTCGCCGAAGGCCAGAGCGTGTCCGAGGACGGCGAAATCGCCACCTCGATGGTGCGCGTGACCCGCAAGGGCAGCGCGCGCATCGTGCGCTACGCCTTCGAGATGGCGGTCAAGAAGGGCCGCAAGAAGGTCACGGCGGTGCACAAGGCGAACATCATCAAGACTGCCTCGGGCATGTTCCTGAACGTGGCGCGCGAGATCGCCAAGGAATATCCGCAGATCGAGTTCAACGAGATGATCGTGGACAACACCTGCATGCAGCTGGTGATGAAGCCCGAGCAGTTCGACGTCATCGTGACCACCAACCTGTTCGGCGACATTTTGTCGGACCTGTGCGCCGGCCTGGTCGGCGGCCTGGGCCTGGCCCCGGGCGACAACATCGGCGAGCACGCGGCCATTTTCGAAGCGGTCCATGGTTCGGCGCCGGACATCGCCGGCAAGGGCATCGCCAACCCCTGCGCGCTGCTGCTGGCGGCGGCCGACATGCTCGATCACCTAGGGATGGTCGAGAAGGGCACGCGACTGCGCGACGCCATCCGCGACACCATGGCCAACGACCATGACCACGTCACTCCGGACCTGGGCGGCAGGGGCAACACGCAGAGCTTCGGCGAGGCGATCGCCAAGCGCGTGAAGGGCTGAGGCCACGATCCCACCCCAGAGGCTCCGTCGAAGGCCGCGGCATCGCCCGCGGCCTTCGGCTTTCTGGGCGGCAGCCCGGCCGCTAGCATGGTGCGGCCGCGCTCCGCGGCGGTCCCGATGCCGATCCGCTGGTCATGCCCCTGACTCCCTGGACCTTCGTCTACTTCGCCGGTGCGGTGCAGGCCGCACTGCTCGCGACCGCGTTGTGGCGGCGGCCGGCGAACCGCGAGGCCAACCGCCTGCTTTCGGCATGGGTGGCGCTGACCGGCATCGACCTGGCGGTGAAGGCGCTGTACTGGCACCTGCTCACGCCCGAATGGTTTCGTGCCTACCGCTTCGTGGCGCTGTTCCCGTTCCTCTACGGCAGCCTGTTCTACCTGTACGTGCGCGCGCTGACCCAGGAGCGCGGGTTCCGGGCACGCGATCTGGTGCACCTGGCCGGTTTCGGCGTGATGCTGGTGTTCAATGGGCACGTCCTGGTGATGGACCACGCGCAGCTGCAGGCGCTGTCGTCGCGCTGGATCGCCGGCGAGCGCTCGGTCGGCGCGTGGTTCGATGTGCCGTTGTTCCTGTACAGCCTGTCCTACGTGCTGGCGGCGCTGGCGCTGGTGCGTGGCTACCGGCGGCGGCTGCGCGAACGGCGGTCGGACGCCGACCGGATGTCGGTGCGCTGGATCGACGTCATGGCCGGATTCCAAGTCGTCATCTGGTGCGTGGCGATCGTGCAGGCGCTGGTCTACCTGCCGGTGCTCAATTACGGCCTGCTGTTCGGCCTGGTGGCCGCGTGGGTCTGCGTGATGGGCTGGTTCGGCCTGGGCCAGCCGCCGGTACCGGCCGAGCCGGCGCTCGCGCTGGGGCCGCCGCAAGAGGCGGCGGACGTGCCGGCCAGCGACGACGCGCGCTACGCCGCCGTCGAGGCGCGCCTGGCGCAGCTGATGGAGGGCGAGGCGCCGCTGTACCTGGAGCCGGCGCTGACCATCGGCCAGGTCGCCAAGCGCAGCGGCTACCCCGAATACCTGGTGTCCGCGGTGATCAACCGCCGGCTGGGCGGCAGCTTCTGGGACTACGTCAATCGCCTGCGCGTGGAGGCGGTGCGCGTGCGGCTGGCCGACCCGGCCGAGGCACGCACGATCCTAGACCTCGCCTACGCCTGCGGCTTCACTTCCAAGTCGACCTTCAACGCGGCGTTCAGGCGCCAGGTCGGCGAGACGCCGAGCGGCTACCGCCGGCGCCTCGCCGGAGGAGCGGCGTCCGTGGCTTAGCGCAGCGGCGCAGGACCGTGCAGCGCGGCGACGATCGCCGCCGCCGCATCGCCGATGCCGGTGCCGCCGCCCTGCACGGTGAGCCCCAGCCGCACCACCACGAGGCGCTCGGACGGCACGATGATGACGTACTGGCCGAAGGCGCCGCGCGCGTAGAACATGTCCTTGGGCAGCTGCGGCATGCCCCAGGGCGCATCCCATACCGGCACGCTGCCCTGGTTGCGCAGGTTGGTCCAGAAGCCCGCGCCGTAGCCGGTGTCGAGCGTGCGCGAGCGGCTGTAGTCCGCCCAGCCAGCGGGCAGGATGCGCCGGCCGCCGGCGACGCCGTCGTCCAGGTAGAGCTGGCCGAAGCGGGCCAGATCGCGCGCCGTGGCGTAGCCGAAGCCCGAGCCGAGCAGGGTGCCGGCGGCATCGGTTTCGATCGTGGTGTGGAGTATGCCCAGCGGCGCGAACAGTTGGTCGCGGGCGAAGCGCTCGGCGCCCACGGCCGTGCCGCCGGTCGCATCGCCCACCAGCTTCGAGAGCAGCGCGTAGCCCAAGTTGCTGTAGCCCCAGGTGGTGCCGGGCGCGTGGTCCAGCGGTGTGCGTGCCGCGTAGGCGGCCGTGTCCGGCTCGCGGAACCACATGTGGGTGGCGGGGTTGACCGGTCCCTCGGTCTCGTCGAAGGGCAGGCCCGAATCCATGCGCAGCAACTGGTCGACGGTGATCGCACGACGCGGGTCGCCCGGAGCCTGCCAGGCGGCGATCGGCGCCGGCTGGTCCAGCCGCAGCCGGCCCTGGCGGACCAGGACGCCGATCAGCGCCTGGGTCATCGACTTGGTCACCGAGTGGACCCAGATCGGGGTCTGCGGGCCGTAGCCGGGGGCGTAGCGCTCGGCGATGAGCCGGCCGTCGTGCAGCACCGCCACGGCCTTGGTCAGCCGCGGGTGGGCCGGGTCCGGTTCGGCGAAGGCGAGATCGAGCGCATGGCGCAAGGCCGGATCGGCCGGCGCCACGAGGGCCGGCCCGAAGCCGTCCGGCTGGTCGGCGGCGGCCAGGCCCGCCGCTTCGGGGACCGCGCCGTCACCGTGGGCGACCAGGCAGCCCAGCCCCGGGCGGTATACCGCCCGCGCGGGAAACAGGCCGAGCACGCTGCTGCGCACTTCCCGGCGCGGACGGTCCACCGTGTAGCGCACGGCCCAGCCGATGCCGGCCATCAGCGGCCGCTGTTCCTCGGCGTAGATGCGGTCGGGGTCGACCCCGGAAACGAACGCGGCCGCGCACAGCGAGCGGCTGACCGAGCCGGTGGCAATGTGCAGGGCCTCGCGGTTCAGCAGCACCACCGCGGCGGCCGCGACGGACAGCGAGGCGAGCAGCACGGCGACCGGCCGCTTCCAGCGTATGGACTTGGAGTGATGCATGGCGCCCTCCCGGGGCATGTGGCGAGGAGGGCAGGATGGCCGTGCGGCTTGGTGAAAGGCGTCCGATCCGGCCGGATCGGACGCGTCGGACGTGCGATCCGGCCGGGCCGGTCCACGCTACGGCGCTCGCCGGCAGGCTCAGCCGTGCTGGCCGGGCTGGTAGCTCCCGCCGATGGTGCGGGCGGCGATGTTGATGCGGTTCCAGCTATTGATGGTTACGACCAGCAGGGTCAGGTCGACCAGCGATTCCTCGTCGAACTGCTGCCGCGCCCGTTCGTAGAGCGCGTCCGATACGGCTACCTGCGAGTTCAGCTCGGTCAGCTCCTCGGCCCAGGCCAGGGCGATGCGCTCGCGCTCGCTGAACAGGGTGGTCTCGCGCCAGGCCGGCAGCACGTACAGGCGCTGCTCGGTTTCGCCGGCGGCGCGGGCGTCCTTGCTGTGCATGTCCAGACAGTAGGCGCAGCCGTTGATCTGCGAGACGCGCATGAGCACCAGGTCGATCAGGCGCGGCTCCAGGCGGCCGGCGTCGTGGACCTGCTTGCCCAGCTGGACCAGCGGCATCATCGAGCGGTAGTGGCGTTGGATGGCGAAACGGGACATGGTGGGCTCCTTGGATGGGAAGGCGGCCCGCAGTGGGCCGTTCAATGCAAGGACGCCGAAACCCTGCTTTTCGTGACTGCCGCCAGGCGGGCCAGCTTGCCGGGGTGGCGCAAGGCGAGCGTGGCGGTGATGTGGTCGCCTTCGCATTCGATCCAGGTCGCGCTGGCCAGCGTGTCGTCGACCCAGGCCAGCAGCACGGGCTCGCCATTGAGGTCGACGATGGTGAAACGCACGTCGGGTCGCGAATAGAAGCGGGTGGCGATCTGCGTGTAGAGGCGGGCCAGCCGGTCGGCCCCCTGCAAGGGGCGCAGCACGGCCCGCACCACGCCGCCGCCATCGGAAATGGCGATCGCGTCTTCGGCAAACAGTGCGCGCAGCGATTCGAGGTCGGGCTGCTTCATCGCCTCGATGAAGCGCTGCAGCATGCGCCGCCGGGTCGGCCCATCCACGCTGAAGCGTGGCCGCCCTTCGCGCAGGCGGGTCCGCGCGCGGTGCACGCGCTGGCGGCAGGCGTCCTCGCCGATGCCGAGGATCGCGGCGGCCTCGGCGTGGCTGTAGTCGAACACCTCGTTGAGCAGGAAGGCCGCGCGTTCGTCCGGGCTCAGCCGTTCGAGCAGCAGCAGGAAGGACAGGGTGATCGTCTCGCCGCGCTCGAGCTCCTCCTCGGGGCGTTCCGCGTCCGGCACCAGCGGTTCGGGCAGCCAGGGGCCGGTGTAGTGCGTGCGCTCGGACTTGGCGCGGCGCAGGCGGTCCAGCGCCAGGCGCGTGGTCACGGTGACCAGCCAGGCTTCGGGGTCGTCCAGCGCGGTGGTGTCCTGCGCGTGCCAGCGCAGCCAGGCGTCGTGCAACACGTCCTCGGCGTCGGCCGGCGTACCGAGCATGCGATAGGCCAGCCCGAACAGGCGCGGGCGGTGTTGCTGGAAGAGGGTGGTCTGGGCATCCATGGACGTTCTCCGGTGGGATACGGCCAGGACGCGCGACCGGCGCGGAACGTGACCTGGGAGCCTGGGCAGTAGAAGCCATCCGGGCTGCAAAGTCGGACGTTTCTACCGTCCAGGCTCCTAGTGCACCAGCGGCCAGGGCGCCAGGAACACCAGCCAGATCAGCAGCACGATGCCGGTGTACTTCAGGCCCCGGAACAGCTTCGGATGGCGCCGCTTGAAAGCCTTGCTGCGCTCGCGCCCGCGCTGGTTGAGCGCGAACATGCGGTTGACGAAACCGACCTTCTCGCTGTCGGCGTTGGGCGAGGCGGTGATGCGGCCCATGAACGCGCCGACGCGCCGGTTGAGCGCGCTCATCCAGCGCGTGCGCAGCGGGCGCTCGACGTCGGCGAACAGGATCACGCGGGTCTGGTCGGTGTTGTTTTCCACCCAGTGCACGTAGGTCTCGTCGAACACCACGTCCTTGCCGTCGCCCCAGGCGTGCTCCTGGCCGTCGACGAAGATGCGGCAGTCGCGCGAGTTGGGCGTGATCAGGCCCAGGTGGTAGCGCAGGGAGCCGGCGAACGGGTCGCGGTGCGGATTGAGCTTGCTGTGCGGCGCCAGCGTGGCGAACATCGCCGCCTTGATGCTGGGGACGGCCTGGAGCAGCTCCACCGTCCTGGGGCACAGCGCTTCGGCCGAGGCGAGCGGCTCGCCGTACCACTTCAGGTAGAAGCGCTTCCAGCCCTGCTTGAAGAAGCTGTTGAAGCTGGCGTCGTTGTGCTTCTCGGCGGCGCGGATGTAGCCCTCGTCGAACAGGTGCAGCGCTTCCTCTCGGATGGTCTGCCAGTTGGCCTGCAATAGGTCCAGCTGCGGGAAGCCGCGGCGGTCCAGGATCGGACGTGCCGGCACCGCAGAGAATGCGTACATCATCAGGTTGTAGGGCGCGAAGATCGCCGAGTGGTCGACCAGCTGGCGGTCGAACCGCAGCCGCGCCTGCCCGCGCAGGTGCACCAGCAGCACGCAGAACGCGAACAGCAGGAGCAGCAGCAGGATGATCAGGCGGGGGGTGAGGATCATGGGACCGGGTCGCGGCTGGGGCGATTCATTCTACGCTGGCGCGAATCCAGGCGGAGCCGGCACTTTGCTCCCTCTCCCCTCCGGGGAGAGGGCTGGGGTGAGGGGAGGCTCTTGCGGCGGGTGTAGATCGAAGCGTGGATTTGATGCAGTTTCCCGCGAGCCCCGGCCCCTCACCTCAATCCTCTCCCCGGAGGGGAGAGGAGGCGAACGCAAAAGGCCACTCCTTAAGAGAGTCGAGCTAATCCGCCACATCCGGCTCGAAGAAGCTCCAGCGGATGTCCGGGAACTGCGCCTTCATCGCCCGCTCGACGGCATTGATCGCATCAATCAGCGCGCGGTCGCTGGCGCAGGGCTCCATCCTGGCCTTGACCGACACCATCACGTCGGCACCCATCTGCAAGGTGATCAGGTTGAGCACCTGCGCCACTTCCGGGCGGTCGTGCAGGAAGGCCTGCAGCTCGGCGCGGCGCCGCGGCTCGACGCCCTGGCCGATCAGCAGCGCCTTCACTTCGATCGCCAGCGCCACCGCCACCACCACCAGCAGCGCGCCGATCGCGACGGTGCCCATCGCGTCGAACACCGGGTTGCCGGTGAGCATGGTCGCGCCCACCGCCAGCGCGGCCAGGCACAGGCCGATCAGCGCGGCCAGGTCCTCGCCGAAGATCACCAAGAGCTCGCTGGAGCGGGTCTGGCGGAACCACGTCCACAGGTTCTGCTCGCCGCGCGCCTTGTCGACCTCCTGCATGCAGCCGCGCATCGAGATGCTCTCGGCGACGATGCCGAACACCAGCACGCCCAGCGCCAGCCATGGCCACTTCAGCGGTTCGGGATGGCTGAGCTTGTGCACGCCCTCGTAGACCGAAAACATGCCGCCCACGCTGAACAGCAGGATCGCCACCAGGAACGACCAGAAGTACAGCGCGCGGCCCCAGCCCAGCGGGTATTCGTCCGACGGCGGCCGCCTGGACTGGCGCATGCCCAGCAGCAACAGCCCCTGGTTGCCGCAATCGGCCAGCGAATGCACCGCCTCGGCCAGCATCGCGCCCGAGCCGGTCAGGAGCGCGGCCACCAGCTTGGCGAGGAAGATCGAGAAATTGGCGCCGAGCGCGAGGAAGATCGCCTTGAGCGAATTGGCGTGGCCGGACATGCGTGGGTTCCTGCGGGCGGCCGGTCAGTCTAAGGTCGGACGAGGCGACCCGGCGGAGGCTCCGCCCTCAGCGGATGCCCACGCCCACGCCTACCCCGAAGTGCACGTTGTTCTTGCCCTTGTTCATCTCGTCGGCGGTCCACACATGCGACTGCCCCACCTGCACCAGCGGGAACACGTAGTCGGCCTGGCCCACCTTGCCCGCACGGCTGCCGTTGAGCTGGCCGCTGACGGTGATCAGGCCGCCGGCCGGATAGTCCAGCGATTCGACGTAGCCTGGCATCACCGCGATGAAGCGGCCGCTTCCGCTGTCGTTGGCGCGCGGGCGCTGCGAGCTGTCCAGCGGATAGGCCAGGATCTCCACCTCGCTGTGGTCGGCCAGGTTGTTGACGCCGACGATGCGGCCGCCCCAGATCACCGGGCGGTTGGCGAACTGCTCGGGCGATTGCGCGACCTGGAAGGGCTGGGCGCTCACCGCATCGGGCGAGGCCTTGTAGATCGGCGCGGGCGCGCAGGCGGCGAGCGCGAGCAACGCTGCCGGCAGGGCCGAACGGAAAACGATATGAGCGAGGCGGATGCGCATGGCGGGCTCCTGACCTTGGCGAAAAGGCGGCCGCGGCAGCGGCCGCGGATGCGCAGCGAGCTTAGCGGCGGCCGCGTGAACGCGATAGCGGCGGCGGGGAAGGTTCGGCGGTTTCTTCGGCGAGCCAGTCCAGCCGCCATTCGGCCGGGCGTTCCTGCCGGAGCAGCCGGGCCAGCGCGCGCAAGGGCTCGCGCAGGGCCTCATCGAGCTTCCATGGCGCGTTGAGGATGGCCATGCCCGAGCCGTTGAGGCGCAAGGGCGAATCGTCCGGATGTACCAGCAGCTCGGCGCGCAGCACGCGCCGAGCGCCGCAGTGGCCGAGCCAGCGCAGGAACGGCTGCACCTGGCTGCGCAGCTTGATCGGATACCACACGGCGTAGACGCCGGTCGGCCAGCGCGCGAGCGCGGCCTTCAACGCCTGCTCGATCAGCCGGTATTCCGCCTCCTGCGCCTCGTAGGGCGGATCGATCAGCACCAGGCCGCGCTTTTCCTTCGGCGGCAGCAGCGCGCCGAGCGCCTCGTAGCCGTCGCGCTGGTGTACGTGCATGCGCCTGTCGTGGCCGAACAGCTCGCGCAATCGCGCGGCTTCCTCCGGGTGCAGTTCGCACAGTTGCGCGCTGTCGGTGTCGCGCATGGCGAGCGCCGCCTGCATGGGAGAGCCCGGGTAGAGCTTCAAACCGTGCTCGTTGCCGGGCAACGCGAGCAGGCCGTCCAGCCAGCGCCGCAGCAGCGCCGGCAGCGCGCCACCTGTTTCGGCGTGCGGGCCGACGTCGGGAAACAGCAGCCGACCCACGCCTTCGCGCCACTCGCCGGTCTTCTGCGCCTCCTTGCCTTCCAGCGCATAGCAGCCGCTGCCCGCGTGCGTGTCGACGACGGCGAACGGCGTGGGCTTGGCCTTGAGCGCCTCGATCAGCGCGGCCAGCACGACGTGCTTGAGGACGTCGGCGAAGTTGCCGGCGTGGTAGGCATGGCGATAGTTCATCGCATGAGTATAGAGGCGCGTCGAGTCCGGCCAGTCCCGAGCCGTACGCGCGCTGACAGGCCGTGCCCGGCTTCACGGCAAGGCGCGGTGCCGGTCACGGGCGGGCAACGGCGGCTACCGCAGCGTGCATGGGGCAAGGATGCGACGCCTCTCCCGTTGCCTGCCCCGGGCCGACGGCTGCGCGTTTCCGGCCGGAGTGCCACCACGAACAGGAGATCAGCGATGAACGTTTCCAAGGCAAGCATCACCCTGGCCGGCGCAGTGGCCCTGGCGCTGGCGGGCAGCGCCTTCGCGCAGAGCGCCGGCACGGCCGGCGCGGCGCAGAGCAGCCAGCCCCAGAGCAGCCAGCCGCAGAGCCAGGACCAGAACGGCATGCAGCACGGCAGCACCAACGCCAACGGCAGCATGAATTCCAACGGCAGCATGAATTCCAGCGGGAGCATGAACTCCAGCGGCCGCATGGGCGGCAGCGGCAACATGAGCGGCAACGGCAGCAATTCGGGCAGTTGGAACAACACCAGCTCCACCACCGGCCAGGGCGATACCCAGAGCAAGCACCGCACGCACAAGGGACACAAGAACAGCAACAGCACGACCGACAGCTCCTACGGGCACTGAGCTGTCCGGGGGCGGCACCGGCTCACTCGGCGGTGCCGTGCCCCTCGCTGACGGCCAACTGCTCGGCGCGGGCCGGCTCGCCGCGGCGGCCCAGCCACGGATGGGCGAACACGGCGGCCAGGATCACCGCCACACCGCCGTAGAAGGTCCAGCCCAGTTCGCGTTGTTCGCCCAGAAGGATTACGGCCAGCACGATCGCGTAGACCGGTTCGAGGTTGGTCACCATCTGGGTGCCGAAGGCGCTCAGGTGGCGCAGGGCGACCAGCGCCAGCGCGAACGGCAGCAGCGTGCAGCCGAAGGACAGCAGCAACAGCAGCATCGCGTCATGCGTGCCCGGCAGCGCGAACGCCGATCCGGCATGCGGCAGCCACGGCACCAGCAGGCTGAGGAACAGCGTGCCGGTGCCCAGTTCCAGGCAGGTGACGGTGAGCGGATCGCCGTGCTCGACCAGCCGCTTGTTGCAGGCGCTGAACAGCGCCACCAGCAGCGCCGAGGCGGTGCCCACCACCAGCCCGAGCCGCATCGTGCCCGGCACGCCGCCGACCACCAGCGCCACCCCCGGCACCACCGCCACGCCGAGCAGCAGCTCGCGCGGATCGAAGCGGCGGCGCGCGATCCATGGCTCCACGAAGGCCAGGAACACCGGTCCCAGCGCGATGCAGGTGGCGCCCACCGAGGCATTGGAAAGCTTGATCGCCGCGTAGAAGGTGAGCCAGTGCAGCGACACCAGCACGCCGATGCCGGCGTAGGCCAGCTTCAGCCGGTTCGGCATCGCGCGCAGCCCGCGCCATACGCGCGGCATCGCCAGCAGCGCCGCCGTCACCAGCAGCATGCGCCACCACACCAGCGACGAGGCCGGCAGCGTGATCGCCTTGCCCAGGATCGCGGTGAAACCCCACAACAACACGCAGAAATGGATCTGCAGACGGGCCTTGGCAGTGGCTTGCATGGGAAGGTGCGCGCGGGAGATCGGCGCATTCTAGCCGGTGCGCTCCGCCGATCAGGCGGACCTGATGGATGTACGCCTCAATGGCTGCCGGCGTTCTTGCCGCCCAGCGCCTGCAAGGTGGCGCGGCAGGCGTTGTCGCCCTGGTTCTTGTCCTGGCTGGGTACGACCAGCGCGAGCAGCGCCGCAGCGGGGGCGGCGACCACGCCCAGCGCCACCGCGCCGGCGCCGCGCGCCAGCAGCGGCCCCTTCTGCACGCCCACGTCCGGGTGCTTGAGCGTGCCGCGCACGTAGAGCGGCGAGCGCAGCGAGAAGACGCGCAGGCCCTTGGTGTGCGGCCTCACGGTCAGATCGAGCTTCTCGCTGCCCATGTCCGCGGTGCCATCCATGTTTACCAGCGCGTCGGGCGTGTCGAACACGAACAGGCGCACGTCGAACAGACCGTTCCTGGCGCCCAGGTCCGCGGCGGCGCAGTTGATCTGTACGGTCTGGTCGCCGAACAGCTTGCCGATGACGATGTTGCCCACGTTGAGGCCGGCGGTTTCCAGCAGCGTCTTGCTGATCGCGCCGTCGTTCATCACCAGCCGCACCTGGCCGTCGGCGCTGCCGAGCAGCGCGGCGACGGAGTTGCCCTGCGCGCCGAGCTGCACCTCGCCGTTGATCTCGCCCAGGCTGCTGCGCATGGTCTGCACGTCGGGGAAAAGCTGCTTGAGCTTGAGGTGCCGCGCGGAAAGATCCAGCCGGCCCTGCATTGGCGCCTTGCCGCCGTCGAGCCGCAACGCGCCCTGCACCTGGCCGCCAGCGAGGCCGAAGCGCAGCGGGTCGAGCGTGAGCTTGCCCGCGTCCATCACCACGTGGGTCTGCAGCGCGTCCAGCGGCACCGCCTTGTCGCGCACGATGCGCTCGCCGCTGAAGCTGACGTCCGCGTCCATCGCGCGCCAGCGGTCGGTGCGGAACGGCTCGACCGGCAGCAGCTTGTCCGCCGGCTGCGGCGTGGCGTCGCCGCGCTGCTGCTTGCGCGCATTGGAATCGGCGCCGACCAGCGGCCCCAGGTCGGCGAAGCGCAGCAGCCTCGAACGCAGGGTGCCGCTCAGTTTCGGACGCGCGCCGCCGGTGTCGAAGGCCACGTCGCCGCCGATGTCGCTGTCGCCGACACGGCCGCGGAAGTGCCGGTAGCTGAAATGGTTGCCGCGCTTGGTGTCCAGGGTCGCCTGGAGATGGCCCTCGGTGGCGTAGGGCGGCGTGTCGGGCAGGGTGACGCCGGTGTACGGGTACAAGGTCGCCATGCTCGGCCCGGAGAGCCACAGCCGCAGGTCCAGCGCGCCCAGCTCGAGCGGATCGGTGAGCGTGCCGACCAGCGCGACGCGGCTGCCGCCCAATTGCACGTCGGCCTGCACGGGGAAGGGACTTCCGCCGCCGCGCAATGCGAGCACGCCGCCGGTGCGGCCTTCGCCCTTCACCGGTGCGCCCTTGTAGCGCCCTTCGGCGCGCCAGCCGAACACGTAGTCGGCGGCGCCGTGCTGGCCGACCGCGGAATCGCTCTCGTCGGTCGGCGCCAGCGATCGCTTCGCGGTCGCGCCCATCGCCTGGCCGACGTGCTCGCGCGCGGACCGCGACTGCTGCGCCACGATCTGGTCGTAGGGGATCGCGCCTTGCAGCGGCGTCACCGTCACCGTCAGCCGGCTTGCCGTCTGCGCGTCGTCCAGCGTGACGTTGCCGCGGTCGAAACCGATCGTGCCCAGCTCCAGCTTCCACGCCGACGGCGCGCCGCCCTGCGGCAAGGTGAAGGTCCAGCTCGCGCGGCCCTGCCTGTCGCGTTCCAGGTCCAGCGCCGGCTGCACCAGCTGCAGCGTGGGCACGTCGATGCGGTGCGCGAGCAGCGGCAGCGGCGCGATCCGGAAGCGCAGCGCCTGCAGGGTGGCGAACTGAGGCCGACTCGCCCAGGACGGGTTGCCGACCGCGATGTCGCGCGCGGTGAATTCCGGCCACGGCAGCCAGGCGTGCCAGCCGCCCAACGCCGGGTCGCGCCGCCACGCGAGGCTGAGGTCGCCGCGGATCGCGAACGGCCGGCCGATCGCCTGGCTCATCTTGTCGTTGATGAAGGGTTTGAGCCGGTTCCAGTCGAACAGCGCCACCGCGATCACCAGCAGCACGATCAGGCCCGCCAGCACGCCGGCGATCCAGTGCAGGAGTTTCAGGCGATGCCTCATCGTCACGCCGCGTGGCGGCGCCAGCTGGCGCCCGCCTCCTGCTTAGCGGCTGCGACGAGAAGATGGCGTGGTCGGTGCCGCCACCCCTTCATGTCCCAGACAGGCGGCGAAAGGGCGTGCCGGCGCATGCCTCCTTCCTCCGGGTTCGGGAGGAAGGACTCGGGCGCGAGTGCTGAGGTGGGGCTGCTCTATTTCCCTTCGCGCGAGGGAATCGCGATGCTGCACAGGTCGATCTTGCCCGCCGGCACCGTATAGAACGCATCGCGTCGGTTGCGCTTGGCCTCGATGAGCTTGGCGAAAGTGGCGCTGTCGGTGCGCAGCACTTCGATCTTCGGGCGCTGCGCGGGCGGCAGGTCGGCGGCCAGGCGCACCGACTCGATCGACACGCGCTGCGCCTTGTCGGTGTAGAAGCCCATCGGCGCAGGGCCGCGCGGCATGGCCGAGAGCAGTTCCATGCCCTGGATCACGCGGCCGGCGATGGCGAGGTTGCGGTCCAGGCCGCGCGGCGCCTGGCCGATGATCGCGTAGAGCGCGCTGCCGTTGCCGCTGTGCGGATCGATGTCGCGCGCCACGCCGACCGCGCCGTAGCAATGCGTCAGCCACTCGCGCCCGGCGGAAGGATCGCGCGCGACGGGAAATCCCCCGGAGAAACCCACCTGCGGCGCGTACACGTCGCCGTCAGGCAGCGGCGTCCATTCCAGCTTGGGATCGATCGCGCGGGTGTACTCCGGCGGCAGGCTTTGCTTCGCGCTGCCCAGCGGCCTGATGTGCGCCTTGTCCTCGTCGTCCGCCGCCGGGTCGTCCCATTGCGTGACGAAGTTGTCCTGCACGCGCACGATCGCCAGGCCGTCGAAGTAATGCTCGTGCACCAGCGTGCGGATGTTGGCCGCGTGCAGTGGGGTGAACTGCGGCGCCAGTTCGATCAGCACGTGGCCGCCGGGCAGCTTCATGTCGAGCAGGTTGGCCGGATCCGGCGTGCGCCATTCCCGCGGCTGCGACTGCGCCAGCAGTTCCTTCGGCGTGGGCGTGGCCGTGTCGGCGGCGGCCAGTGCGGGCAGCGTCAGGCTGGCAAGGGCGAGGGCGAGCAGGGATAGGCGCATGCGTGGGTCCTTGAGGTTGGGGCACGGGAAGCTTATAGCGTTTAGGACTGTCGAACGGCGAACAAGGTATTTCGCAAATGGCGAGGACGGCTTGATAATCAGAAAAACTGCTTTCCCATTGCCAGGAATGTATTGATTTTTTGCCTTAAATAATACGTGGTTAGATTTATTGCCGTGCGTTGCTGCCGATAATGCGTGGCTGGGACGCTTTCGCGCCCGGTTGGGGCTGCACGAAAAAAACCACCGCGGGCGGCTGGCCCCACGGGAGCGATCATGCGTGCAAGGACATGGGCGGCGGCGATGCTCGCCTGGGGCTTCGCCCAGGCCGGCGTGGCGGCCGATGCAGGCGCCTGGCCGAGCAGCGTTTCGCTGGGCGGCGGCGTCAATGCGGGGATCAAGGGATTGTTCCAGTACGACTCCAACCAGTTCGGCGACGACCGGCTGCCCCATGGCGCCGACCGTTTCGACGATGCGCAGACCTGGCGGCGCCAGGAAGTCAATCTCTACGTCGCCAAGAAAGGCGTATTTACAATCAATGCCGGGTACGATTTCCAGGCCAATAGCTGGGTGGACAACTATATCGCCCTGGAAACCCGCGCCGGCCGTTTCCGCGCCGGCCAGTTCAAGACGCCGGTGGGCTGGGAGGACGGCAACATCGCCACCGGCGACGTCACGTTCCTGGAACGCACCCTGCCCGAGCAGGCGGTGTACGAAGGCCGCCGCGTCGGGCTGGAATGGTTCTGCCAGGCCGCGCCGCAGTGGCTGGTGCAGGCAGGCTTCTTCACCCGCCACGACCTCAATAACGACGCGGCCGGGCAGACCTATGCCGGGCGCGTGGTCTACAACCCGGTGCAATCCGAGGGCGAGGTGGTGCACCTGGGACTATCGGTATCGCGCGAGTTGCGCGACGACCGCGCCGGCCGCATCCGTGCGCGCCCGGAAGTGAACCTGACCCCGGTGCGCCTGGTCGACACCGGCACGCTCAAGGGCGTGGACCGGCTCGACCGCGAAGGCCTGGAAGCGGCCTGGATCCACGGCCCGCTGCTGCTGCAAGGCGAGTACCTGGCGATGCAGGCGATCCGTCCGCTGGCCAGCGACTTCCACAGCCGCGGCTACTACGCGTTCGGCACCTGGCTGCTGACCGGCGAGTCACGCGGCTACAGGGCCGGCGCCATCACCGGCGTCACGCCGCGCAGCCGCTGGGGCGCGCTGGAACTGGCGCTGCGCTACGCCACGCTGGACCTGGACGACGGCGCGGTGATGGGCGGCCGCGAGCACGACTGGACGCTGGGCCTGAACTGGTACCTCGGCACGCACTTCAGGCTGCAGGCCAACGTCATCCGTGCCTTCAGCGACCGCGGCAACCTACCGCTGGATCCCACCATCTACGCGCTGCGCGCCCAGCTCGGCTTCTGAGCGGCGCAACGGCGGGCGGGCAGGGGCCGTCATGGCCCCTGCCCGCCACAGCCAGCGGTGCTCCGCCAGCGGCTGGCCGTCGCGGTCCAGCGGGAAGATCACCGCGTGGCTCGGCCAGACGTACAGGCCGGCGCCGGCGTGCAGCCCCATGCGGGCGAGATCCTCGCTGGCGATGTCCACCTCCAGCGACTGGTCCAGCGCGGCCACGTCCAGGTCCAGGTGCGCCACGGCGCCGGCCAGGTAGACATGGCGCAGATGCGCCCGCCACGTGCCAGGCGCCGGCGTGCTGGACAGAGTCAGGTGTTCGGGCCGCACGTAGGCGATCGCCTGCGCGTGTTCGCCCAGCCAGGGCGTGTCGGCGAAGATCCAGCCGCCGGCGGTATAGCGTTCGCCCTCGCGGTGCAGCGCCAGGTGGTTGGCCTTGCCGATGAACTGGCAGACGAACGGCGTGGCCGGCTGCTGGTAGATCTCCCGCGGCGTGCCGACCTGCTCGATGCGCCCGCCGTTCATCACCGCGATGCGGTCGGCCAGCTCCAGCGCTTCCTCCTGGTCGTGGGTGACGAACACCGTGGTCAGGCCCAGCTCCTCGTGCAGTCGCCGCAGCCAGCGGCGCAGCGTGACGCGGACCTGCGCATCGAGCGCGCCGAAGGGCTCGTCCAGCAACAAGAGGTCCGGCTCCACCGCCAGCGCGCGCGCCAGGGCCACGCGCTGGCGCTGGCCGCCGGACAGTTGCGAGGGATAGCGCTTGCCGAAGCCCTCCAACTGCACGCGCTTGAGCAACTGCTCGACCCGCGCTTCGATCTCCGGGCGCTTGGGCCGCACGCGGCGCGGGCGCACGCGCAGCCCGAACGCCACGTTGTCGGCCACGGTGAGGTGGCGGAACAGCGCGTAGTGCTGGAACACCAGGCCCACGTTGCGCTGGCGCGGGGCGATGGCGAGGAAGTCCTCGCCGTTGAACGACACGCGCCCGCTCTCGGGATAGTCCAGGCCCGCAAGGATGCGCAGCAAGGTGGTCTTGCCCGAGCCGGAGGGACCGAGCAGCGCGAGGAATTCGCCCGGCGCGATGCTCAGGCTGACGTCGTTGAGCGCCGGGTAGTCGGAGAAGCGGCGGTTGAGTCCGGACAGTTCGAGCGTCATGGGTTCGCTTCCTTCGCGGGGCGGCGAGGACACAGAGAAGGCGACCGGGGCGGCCGGATCGGCATGGCTCAATGTCCGCCCGGCGCATGCGACGCGAGCTCGCCGCCGTAGCGCCACTCCAGCAGGCTCTTGACCACCAGCGTCAGCAGCGCGAGCAGCGCCAGCAGCGAGGCCACGGCGAAGGCGCCGACGTAGTCGTACTCGTTGTAGCGCATCTCCACTTCCAGCGGGATGGTGGTGGTCAGGCCACGGATGTGCCCGGACACCACCGACACCGCGCCGAATTCGCCCATTGCGCGCGCATTGCACAGCAGCACGCCGTAGAGCAGCGCCCAGCGGATGTTCGGCAGCGTCACGCGGAAGAACATCTGCCAGCCGCTGGCGCCCAGCACGCGGGCCGCTTCCTCCTCCTCGTTGCCCTGCGCCTGCATCAGCGGGATCAGCTCGCGCGCCACGAACGGCAGGGTGATGAACATCGTCGCCAGCACCAGGCCGGGCACGGCGAAGATGATGCTGATGCCGTGGGCATCCAGCCACGGCCCGAACCAGCCCTGCGCGCCGAACAGCAGCACGTAGACCAGGCCCGAGACCACCGGCGAAACGGAGAAGGGCAGGTCGATGAAGGCGCCCAGCAGCGCCTTGCCGCGAAACTCGAAGCGCGCCATCACCCAGGCCGCGGCCACCCCGAAGACCAGGTTCAGCGGCACCGCGATCGCCGCCACCAGCAAGGTGAGCGCGATCGCCGAGCGCGCCTCGTCCTGGCCGATGCTGGCGAAGAACACGCCCATGCCCTGGCGCAGCGCCTCGACGAACACCGTCGCCAGCGGCAGCAGCAGGAACACGGTGAGGAACGCCACGGCGGCGAGCGTGAGCAGGCCGCGGCCGAGCAGGCGGGGCCAGCCGGGCGCACGAGGGCTGCGCGGGTTCACGGCGCGGTCTCCGCCCAGCGATGGCTCCAGCGTTGCAGCAGCGTGATCGCCAGCAGCAGCACGAAGGAGAATGCCAGCATCGCCACGCCCAGTGCGGCCGCGCCGGCGTAGTCGAACTGTTCGAGATTCTGCACGATCAGCAGGGGCGCGATCTCCGACTTCATCGGGATGTTGCCGGCGATGAAGATCACCGAACCGTACTCGCCCACCGCGCGCGCCAGGGCCAGCGCGAAGCCGGTCAGCAAGGTCGGCGCCAGCATCGGCAGGATCACTTTCAGGAACACCTGCCAGCGCCGAGCGCCCAGCGTCTCGGCGGCTTCCTCGACATCCCGTTCCAGCGATTCGAGCACCGGCTGCAGCGTGCGCACCACGAACGGAAAGCCCACGAACACCATCGCCACCAGCACACCCAGGGGCGTGTAGGCGACCTTGACGCCGACGGCGGCGAGCCACTGGCCGATCCAGCCGTTGGGCGCGTACAGCGCGGTGAGCGCGATGCCGGCCACGGCGGTGGGCAGCGCGAAGGGCAGGTCGACCACCGCGTCGAACAGGCGCCGCCCCGGAAAGCGGTAGCGCACCAGCACCCACGCCACCAGCAGGCCGACCACCACGTTGATGGCCGCCGCCAGCGTGGCGCCGCCGAAGCTGAGCTCGAGCGCCGCCAGCGTGCGTGGCACGCGCAGCAGCCGCACCAGCCCGGCGAAGCCCAGGCCGGAGGCTTTCCAGGCCAGCGCCGCCAGCGGCAGCAGCACGATCAGCCCCAGATAGGCGAGCGAGTAGCCGAGGCTGAGGTTGAAGCCGGGGAGAATGCCTCGTCGCCGCATGTCACGTCCCCGGCCCGATCTGGTCGAAGACCGCGCCGTTGGCGAAGAACTTCGCCTGCACCTGGCGCCAATCGCCGAAGGTGTCCTTCAGGGTGAACAGGTTCACCTTCGGGAACTGATGCGCGTACTGCGCCATGACCTGCCCCGAGCGAGGGCGATAGTAATGCTTCGCCGCGATCGCCTGGCCTTGCGGCGAATAGAGGAACTTAAGGTAGGCCTCGGCCACCGCGCGGGTGCCGTGCTTGTCGACGTTGGCGTCGACCACCGCCACCGGCGGCTCGGCCAGGATGCTCACCGAAGGCACGACGATCTCCACGTTCGCGCCGCCTATCTCCTGTTTGGCCAGCATGGCCTCGTTCTCCCACGCCAGCAGCACGTCGCCGATGCCGCGCTGGACGAAGGTGTTGGTGGCCCCGCGCGCGCCGGTGTCCAGCACCGGCACGTGCTTGTACAGCTCGTGCACGAAGGCGCGCGCCTTGGCCTCGCCGCCGCCCGGCTGCTTGAGCGCGTAGCCCCAGGCGGCCAGGAAGTTCCAGCGCGCGCCGCCGGAGGTCTTGGGGTTGGGCGTGACCACCTGCACGCCCGGCCGCACCAGATCGGACCAGTCGCGGATGTGCTTCGGATTGCCCTTGCGCACCAGGAACACGATGGTCGAGGTGTAGGGCGCGCTGTTGTCCGGCAGGCGCTGCTGCCAGTCGGCGGCGAGCAGCTTGCGGTCGGCCAGCGCGTCGATGTCGTAGGCCAGCGCCAGCGTCACTACGTCGGCCGGCAGCCCGTCGACCACCGCCCGCGCCTGCTTGCCCGAGCCGCCGTGGGACATGCGGATGGCCACGCTCTGGCCGTGCTGCGCTTTCCATTGCGCGGCGAAGGCGGCGTTGGCGTCGCGGTAGAGCTCGCGCGTGGGGTCGTAGGAGGCGTTGAGCAGGATCGCAGTGCCGGCTTGGGCCGCGGCGGCGGCGAGCATGGCGAGGGCGGCGCACAAGGCAATCAGCTTTCTCATGACGTCTCCGTGGGTCGTGCTGCAGTGGTCTGAACGGACGATGCGGCGCGGACGCCGTGGCCTGCGCCAGGATGGGCGGGGCCGGCGTCGTGGGGTGGTGCGATTCCCTGGGATGGAGGGCGGGATCAGCCTCGCGGCGCGATGCTGCGGCAGGCGCCGTCCCTATCGTCGAAGGCCTCGCGCTGGAACAGGCGGCGGCCGTGCGGCCGTGGCACGGCACCAAGCGCCGGCGGCCGCACCGCCGGGTGCGGGAAGGGTGGGACGATGTCGAGTGCGTCGTGCATGGTCCACCTCGGGAAGCGGCGTACTCGGGGAAATCAGTCCAGCACAGCAACCGTTAAGCATCCGCTAGGCGTTCGTCGTCGTCGCCGAGCGAAAACTTGCCTTTTCGAACGATCGAAGCGCGTGCGTCAGCGGTCGCCGGCAAGCGGCGCTCGCGGTGCGAGCAGGGCCGCGACCGGCACCGCGACCAACGCGCCGAGCAGCTGCGCGGCCACGAAGCCGGCGACGTCGCCCGGACGGATGCCGGCGAAGGTCTGCGTCAGCGAGCGCGCCAGCGTCACCGCGGGGTTGGCGAAGGACGTGCTGGCGGTGAACCAGTAGGCGGCGAAGATGTAGCAGGCGACCAGCGCGGGCACGGCCGACGGCCGCCGCCGGCTGCCCAGCAGGATGGTCAGCAGCAGGCCGAATGCCGCCACCCCTTCGCTCAGCCATTGGGCGGCGCCGGTGCGTGCATGCGTGCCCGGCTGCAGCAGCGGCAGGTCGAACATCGCATGCGCCAGGAGCACGCCGCCGATCGCCGCCAGCACCTGCACCAGCACGTAGGCCAGCGCCTCGCTTGCGCGCAACTGGCGGCGCAGCCATGCCACGAGGGTGACCGCCGGGTTGAAGTGCGCGCCCGAGACCGGGCCGAGCACCACGATCAGCACGTACAACACGCCCGCCGTCGCCGCGGCGTTGGCGAGCAGCGCGACGCCTGCGTTGCCGGCCGCAAGCATCACTCCCATGATCCCCGAGCCGACCACGGCGGCGAGCAGCAACGCGGTGCCGACGAACTCGGCCAGCAGTCGGCGTGGCAGCGTCACAGCGAGGCCAGCAGGCTGCGCACGCGCGCGGAGATCTCGTCGCGCACCGCGCGATAGCCGGCATCGTCCAGGTGCCTGGGGTCGGGCAGGTTCCAGTCCTCGCGGCGGCGCGTGGGCAGCCACGGGCAGCGGTCGCCGCAACCCATGGTGACCACCGCATCGAACTCGCCCTCGACCTCGTCCAGCGATTTGGAGGCGTGGGCTCGAAGGTCGTAGCCCAGTTCGGCCATCGCCTCCACCGCGCGCGGATTGATCCGGCCCGACGGTGCGGAGCCCGCGCTCAGCGCCTCGACCGCCTCGCCGCCGTGGATGCGCGCGAAGGCCTCGGCCATCTGGCTGCGGTTGGCGTTCTCTATGCAGACGAAAAGGATGCGCTTCTTCATGTCCACGTTCAGCAGCAGCCGGACTGCGGCGCGCAGTAGGATGCGCCCTTGTCCACCCTGGGCTTGAACGGGTGCAGGTCCGGGCTGCAGCTTGCGCCGTCGGTGGCGCAGGCGGCTTCGGCGGCGTGGTAGGTGGTCGCCTCGCCCAGCGTGTGGAAGGTTTCCCAGCGCGTGCCCTGCGGATCTTCCGTCCACAGCTTGTCCGATCGCGCGTAGCAGCAGACCGCGGCTTCCTCCGGCATGAGCGCGCCACCGGCCGCATCGAGCCGCTGGCCGAGCGCGGCCAGCGCCTCACCGGTCTCTGCCTGGATGCCCAGGTGGTCGATGCCCGGCGCGCGGCCGGTGCTGGAGATGGCGAAATTGATGCGCGGGTCCTCCACCATCCACTTGGCGTAGTCGTCCTTGCGTACGCTCGGTTCGGCGCCGAACAGCGCGGTGTAGAAGCGGATGCTGGTCGCCAGATCGGCAACATTCAGGTGCACGTGGAATCGGTTCATCGCTTGGCTCCCTTGGGGCGTGGCTTGCAGGCGGTCGAGGGCGCGCAGGCAGACCCGGCGCAGCAGTTCTCGGTGAGGTAGCCGATCAGCGCGTCCATCTGCGCGTAGTCGGCGCGGACGCGGATCACCCGCCCTTCGCGCTGGTCGGTCACCAGCCCGGCGGCGCGCAGCACGTTGAGGTGCGCGCTGAGCGTGGCCGGCGGCAGGCCCAGCCGCTCGCGCAGTTCGCCGACCGAGAGCCCGTCCGGTCCGGCCTGCACGAGCTCGCGGAAGGCGGCCAGGCGGGATTCCTGGCTGATGGCGCTCAAGGCGGCGAGGGCGGTCGTTGTTTCCATGATTCCAAGAATATGGAAATATATGCATTGCCGTCAAGCGCGTCCCAGCGCGGCTATCCATCCGCGCGCGCATGGAGTTCAATGCCCGGATGCGTTTCCCCGACCCGAAGGAGCTCCCATGAACACCAAAGCCTATGGCGCCCTCGCCAGCGACAAGCCGCTCGAACCGCTGGACGTCCAGCGCCGCCAGCCGGGCCCGCACGATGTGCAGATCGACATCGCCTATTGCGGCGTGTGCCATTCGGACTTGCACACGGTGCGTTCCGAATGGGCCGGCACGCTCTACCCCTGCGTGCCCGGGCACGAGATCGTCGGCCACGTCAGCGCGGTCGGCAGCGAGGTGAGCGGCTTCAAGGTCGGCGACACCGTCGGCGTCGGCTGCATGGTCGGCAGTTGCCAGCATTGCGCCTCCTGCGGCGAGGGGCTGGAACAGTTCTGCGAGAACGGCTTCGTCGGCACCTACAACGGCAAGACCGCCGATGCGCCCGGGCACACGCTGGGCGGCTATTCGCAGCGCATCGTGGTCAACGACCGCTTCGTGCTGAAGATCCGCCACCCCGAAGACCAGCTCGCCGCGGTGGCGCCGCTGCTGTGCGCCGGCATCACCACGTATTCGCCGCTGCGCCACTGGGGCGCCGGTCCCGGCAAGAAGGTGGGCATCGTCGGCATCGGCGGACTGGGCCACATGGGCATCAAGCTCGCCCATGCGATGGGCGCGCACACGGTGGCGTTCACCACCTCCGAGTCCAAGCGCCAGGATGCGCACGAGCTGGGCGCCGACGAGGTGGTGATCTCGAAGAACCCGGACGACATGGCCAAGCACGCCGGCAGCTTCGACTTCATCCTCAACACGGTCGCGGCCAGCCACGACCTCGACGCCTACACCCGCCTGCTCAAGCGCGACGGCACGCTGTGCCTGGTCGGCGTGCCCGAGCATGCGCACCCGAGCCCGAACGTCGGCACGCTGATCTTCGGCCGCCGCTCGATCGCCGGCTCGCTCATCGGCGGCATCGCCGAGACGCAGGAGATGCTCGACTTCTGCGCCGAGCACGGCATCGTCGCCGACATCGAGATGATCCCGGTGCAGCAGATCGACGAGGCCTACGACCGCATGCAGCGCAGCGACGTGAAGTACCGCTTCGTCATCGACAATGCTTCGCTGGGCCGATAGGCCCTCCGTCGGGCCTTCCTCCGCGGCGCGGGGGAAGGTGCCGCCCGTCCCGTGAGCTTGCTCGTCGTCGAAGGCTGGAATCTGCTGTTCGGGCGGCCGGCGGCAAGCGACGACGAGCTCTTCGAAATGCCGACGGCGGCGGTCTTCCAGGCGCGCTTCCGGCCCGCCGTGGGCAGTCGCCAGGGCATGATCCGCAACCGCAAGAAGATCCTGGCCACCCTGCGCAATGCGGGCGACCTCGGGGCGCTGGCCGCGCGGCACGGGAGCGCGCTGGCCTGCCTGCGTTCGTTCGGCGACGAGGAAGCGCTGGTGCGCGACATCGACACCTGGGCGCACTACATCGGCGCGCCGTCGATCCACTGGTTCGTGCGCGCCTTCGCAGGTTCCGCCGCGGGATGAGCTGCGGGCGGCACGTTCCGGTGCCGGTACGCCGCGCGCGATTTTCTCGCCGAGCCGCTACACTCGCCGGACTGTTTTCCGGCACTCGAGGAAGCCGGAAAGACGGGCGGGAAGTGTTGCGGCCCGACTTCGGGTTCCCGGCATCCCGCCGCCATGCCACGATCCTGGGGGGATGGAATCCATGCTCTTGCCGAGGTTGCCTTGCAAAAAAATGGTCGTGTGAGCGCCGGGACGCGCGCGTGTCTGGGGAGCGCCATGGCGTTGGCCTTGCTGGCGCTCTCGCTCGATGCCGCCGGAACCACCGCCGTGCCGCAGGACCTCGGCAAGCTTTCGCTGGAGGACCTGGGTAACGTGCTGGTGTCCTCGGTGGCCAAGAGTCCCGAGCCGCTGGCCGATGCGGCCGCCGCGGTGTACGTGATCACCCATGACGACATCGTGCGCTCCGGCGCCAGCACCCTGCCTGACGTGCTGCGGCTGGCGCCGAACCTGGAGGTCTTCCAGACCAGCCCTGGCGGCTACACGATCACCGCGCGCGGCTTCAGCGGCAACAACGCGGCGCAGAACTTCCCCAACAAGCTGCTGGTGCTGATCGACGGGCGCAGCGTGTATTCGCCGATCTTCTCGGGCATGTACTGGGAGGACCAGTACGTGATGCCCGAAGACATCGAGCGCATCGAGGTGATCAGCGGACCCGGCGGCACGCTGTGGGGCGCCAACGCGGTCAATGGCGTAATCAACATCATCACGCGCGAGGCGGCTGCCACCCCCGGCGGCCTGCTGGACGTGAGCGTGGGCAACCGGGAGCGCAGCGCGGCCGCGCAGTACGGCGGCGCGCTCGGCGAGCACGCACACTACCGGGTCTACGCGCGGGAGATCCGGCGCGAGTCCTTCGACGACAGCGCCGGAAAGGACGCGCGCGACGGCTGGCGCAGTCCGCAGGCGGGCTTCCGCGTGGACTGGGACGGCGGCGCGGGCGATGTACTGAGCCTGCAGGGCGACCTGCACGAACGACGCATGGAGCAGGCCGGCGCGCCCGATTCGCGCAGCAGCGAGGCCGACGTGCTGGCGCGCTGGCAGCGCACGCTCAGCCAGGACTCCAGCCTGCAGGTGCAGACCTACTACGACCGCGTGCGCCGCTGGGACGACGCCAACGGCTCGGGGTTCACCCTGGATACCTGGGACGCCGAAGTTCAGCACAACCTGCTTCTGGGCGAGCGCAACCAGGTGGTATGGGGCGCGGGCGACCGCATCAATCACTACGTCATCAAGCCGCGCATCAGCGCGGCCAGTTCGCTCTTGTGGAATCCGGCGGCGCACACCGGCAATCTCGCCGACGCCTTCGTGCAGGACCAGGTCGCGCTCGGTCCGCGCACGCAGCTGACGCTGGGCCTCAAGGCCGAGGACGACCCTTATTCCGGCCTGTCGCTGATGCCCAACGCCAGGCTCTCGTGGAAGCCGGGCGACGACACGCTGCTGTGGGCCGCCGTCTCGCGCGCGATGCGCACGCCCACGCCGTTCGACGAGGACGTCATCGAGAAGCTGGGCGACGTCACTTTCCTGACCGGCAACCGGGATTTTCGCAGCGAGAAGCTGACCGCCTACGAAGCGGGCTGGCGCACCCAGATGGCCACGCGGGCCATGCTGTCGGTGTCGGTCTATTACAACGCCTATGACGACCTGAGGACGATCGAGCCCTCGTCCACGGGGTTGCCGCTGGTCTGGGGCAACGGCATGGAAGGGCACACCTGGGGCCTGGAGGCCTGGGGCAGTTACGCGATCGACGATGGATGGCGGCTGGGCGCCGGCTTCACCAGCCGGCACCAGCGCCTGCGCTTCAAGCCGGGCGCGAGCGGACTGCTGGGTTTGTCGCAGGCCGGCAACGACCCGGCCAGGCAGGGCTTCATCCGCTCGGTATGGAACTTTGCCGGCCGCTGGACGCTGTCGGCCGACCTGCGCGGGGTTTCGGCCCTGCCTGATCCCAGGGTGCCGGGCTACGTGGAGCTCGACGCGCGGCTGGGCTGGCGGGTGAGCGACCGGCTGGAGTTCTCCCTCTCCGGCTTCAACCTGTTGCATCCATGGCACCAGGAATACGTGTTTCCCGGCAGCGATCGCATCGCGCGCAGCGTGTCGTTCGACACCCAGCTGAGATTCTGACGCATGCGTTGGGTTACCCAGAAGTCGCCGAACCGGTTCGTATGCAGACCCCTCTCCGCCATCGCGCGATCCCGCGCGCCGTGGTGGCGCGGTGGCCTGTTCGCGCTGTTGGCCTGCGCCACCGGCCAGTCGCTGGCGCAGCCGGTGCAGCAGGGCGCCGCGGCGATCTCGCTCGAGTACGCGGTCAAGGCGACGTATCTCTACAAGCTCGCGCCTTTCGTCAACTGGCCGCCGTCGGAGTTCGCCACGGCGGATGCGCCCTTTCGCATCTGCGTGGCCGGCGAGGATCCGTTCGGCGACTACCTGAAGAACGCGGTGGCCGGCCGTGGGCTCGGCAGGCACCGGTTCCAGGTGCAGCGGCTCGATGCGGCGGCGTCCGCCACCGGGTGCCAGATCCTGTTCCTCGGGCGCCTGCCGGCGCAGGGCGCCGGCCAGGTACTGGACGCGGTCAGCGGCAAGCCGGTGTTGACGGTGGTCGACTCGGCCACGCCGCATGTGGGCGGCATCGTGCAGTTCGTCATCGAGAGCGGTCGCGTGCGCTTCGAGATCGACACCGCCGCTGCCGCGCGCAACCACATCACGATCAGCTCGAAGCTGCTCAACCTGGCGCTGGCGGTCAAGGACCGGCCATGAGCAAGCGCGACGGCAACCGCCAGCGATTCGCGTTCCGCCCGGTGCTGACCCTGGTGGCGGCCGCGCTGCTGTTGCTCGCCAGCGCGCTTGCCGCCGGCTACCAGTATCACTGGGCGCAATCCGAGCACCGCCGCCAGCTCACCGTGCAGGCCCGGATCCTGGCCGCCAGCGTGACCGCGGCGATCGCCTTCAACGACCGCGCCGCGGCCCAGGAATACGTCAACGCGCTGATGCTCGATCCACGCCTGGATGCAGCCGCCGTGTACGGCGACTCGCACCGCGAGGTAGCCGGGTTCCAGCGCGAGGGCGGCGAGCCCATCGCCGACAGCCTGGGCAACGGCGGGCGCCTGCCGCGCGACCATCTGCTGGTGGCGGTACCCGCGCGCCAGGGCACCACGCCGATCGGCATGGTCTATCTGCGCGCCGCGGACGCGCCGTTGATCGTGCAGCTGGCCCGCTACAGCGGCGTGGCGCTGCTGACGATCATGGCGGTGCTGATGATCTCGGCGCTGGCCGTGGCCCAGCGCGTGCTGACCCGCGCCAACGTCGAGCTGCGCCAGCGTGCCTGGGAGCTGGCCGACGCCAACGAACGGCTGAGCGCGGAGATGGAGCAACGCGCGCGCACCGAGGAAGCGCTGCGGCAGAGCCAGAAGATGGAAGCGATCGGCCAGCTTTCCGGCGGCATCGCGCACGACTTCAACAACCTGCTGATGATCATCAAGAGCAGCCTCGGGCTGCTGCAGAAGAAGCTGCAGCAGGGCGATCCGCTGATCGAGCGCGTGGCCCAGTCCGCGCGCGAGCGCATCGATGCCCGGGAGGGCGGGCAGGGCACGCAAGTGCCGGCGCAGGAGCTCGAGCTGCTGGAGCGCCGCGAGGCGTGGCACCGCCAGAACGGGCGCTACCTGGAGATGGCGCAGGGCGGCGTCGAACGGGCCGCCAGCCTGACCCACCGCCTGTTGAGCTTCGCGCGCCGCCAGCCCCTGTCGATGCGCGTGCTGCCGCTGGACGGGCTGATCCAGGGCATCCAGCCGCTGCTGGACCACTCGGTCGGCTCCCGCGCGAACGTGGATTACCAGCTCGATTCGCGCTGGCCGGTGGCATGCGACTCCCACCAGCTGGAGAACGCGATCCTCAACCTGGTCATCAATGCGCGCGACGCCATGCCCGAAGGCGGGCGGATCATCGTGCGGACCCGAGACGTCCGGGTCGATGCCGCCCATCCGATGGGCGAGCTGCACGAAGGCGACTACGTGCACCTGCAGGTGATCGACCACGGCGTAGGCATGAGCGAGGACGTTCGCGGCAAGGCCTTCGATCCGTTCTTCACCACCAAGCCGGTCGGCCAGGGCACCGGCCTGGGCCTGAGCACCATCCTGGGCTACGTCGTGCAATCCCACGGTGCGGCCAGCATCGACAGCGAGCCAGGACGCGGCACCACCATCCATATCCTGCTGCCGCGCGCACCGGCCGAATCCCCACGCGAGGAACCCCGATGACCCCCGCCCCCCGTGTCCTGCTCGTCGAAGACGAAGCCTTCCTGCGCGAACTGGTGGCCGAGGGCCTCACGGACGCGGGCTACCGCGTGTTCGAAGCCAGCGACGGCAGCAGCGGGCTGCAGGCGCTCGAATCGGACCTGGAGATCGACCTGCTGCTGAGCGACATCAAGCTGCCCGACATCGACGGCTACCGCGTCGCCGAGGCCGGCACCGCGCTACGCCCGGGGCTGAAAGTGATCCTGATGACCGGCTACGCGCCCTCGCCGCTGCCGCCGGCACTGGAGCCGGTGGTGTACCGCGTGCTGCAGAAGCCCTTCTCGCTGGAGGCCCTGCCAGGCACGATCGCGGCCGCGCTGGGCAGCTGAAGCGGGCGGGCGCGGCAGGGCGCCGGAAAGGAGCGAGAAAGATCGCATCGATACATTCGATGCCTGCCCGACCGACACCTGCGACCCAATGAACCCAACTGGCTGGACCATTCTGTGCGACTTCGACGGCACCATTTCCGTCGAGGACGTGATCGACTCCCTGCTGGACCGCTACGGACGCCCGGGCTGGAAGCAACTGGAGCGTGACTGGCGCGCAGGCCGCATCGGCTCGCGCGCATGCATGAGCGGGCAGGTGGCCCTGCTCGACATGAGCCGCGAAGAGCTCGACAGCCACCTGGCCGAGGTGTGGATCGACCACGCCTTCCCCGGCTTCGTCGCCAGGGCGCGCGAACTGAACGTGCCCATCCGCGTGGTGAGCGACGGCCTGGACTACGCGATCGGCCGCATCCTGGGCCGCCATGGCCTGGCCGACCTGCCGGTCCGCGCCAACCACCTGGCGCCGGGCGTCCCGCCGCAACGCTGGCAGCTGAGTTCGCCGTTCCAGGTCGACGGTTGCAGCAGCGGCACCTGCAAGTGCGCCTGCGCGGAGCAGGCGCGCGCCGAGGGCGCCGGCAAGACCCTGCTGATCGGCGACGGCGCCTCGGACTTCTGCGTGGCCGACCACGTCGACTTCGTCTTCGCCAAGCACCGTCTGATCGAGCACTGCCGCGCCGCGGGCATTCCCTACGTGCCGATCACCGGCTTCGAGGACGCGCTGGAATTGCTGCCGGCCCTGCTCGACGGCAGCCTGCTCGAGCACCCCGTGTCGCCCGCCCCGCTGGGCACCCCCGCCTAAGTTTCCGGACTACCCATGAACGCATTCGACAAGCGCACCTCCGTGGTGATCGACGACGCGCAGCTGCTCGCCGACGAGGCCAAGTACAGCTCCTTCGGCGACACCGTCCATTACGTGGATCCGCCGAAGATCTTCCGCCACGGCGAAGGCAGCTACATGTTCGACACGGCGGGCACGCCGTTCCTCGACCTGCAGATGTGGTACTCGGCGGTCAACTTCGGCTACGGCAACAAGCGCCTCAACGACGCGCTGAAGAAGCAGATCGACGTGCTGCCGCAGGTGGCCAGCCAGTACCTGCACCAGACCCGCATCGAGCTGGCCAAGACGGTGGCGCTGGACGCGAAGAAGAAGTTCGGCCTCGACGGCCGCGTGCACTTCAACGTGGGCGGCGCGCAGGCGATCGAGGATTCGCTGAAGCTGGTGCGCAACTACAAGAACGGCAAGAGCCTGATGTTCGCCTTCGAGGGCGGCTACCACGGCCGCACCCTGGGCGCCTCGTCGATCACCTCCAGCTACCGCTACCGCCGCCGCTTCGGCCACTTCGGCGAGCGCGCGATGTTCCTGCCGTTCCCGTACCCGTTCCGCCGCCCCAAGGGCATGACGCCGGAAGAGTATTCCGACAGCTGCGTGCACCAGTTCGAGCGCCTGTTCGAGACCGAATACAACGGCGTGTGGGACCCCAAGACCAACCAGTGCGAGTACGCCGCGTTCTACGTCGAGCCGATCCAGGGCACCGGCGGCTACGTCGTGCCGCCGATGGGCTTCTTCAAGGGCCTGAAGCGGGTGCTGGACAAGTACGGCATCCTGATGGTGTCCGACGAGATCCAGATGGGCTTCTGGCGCACCGGCAAGCTGTGGTCGATCGAGCACTTCGGCGTGACCCCGGACGTGATCGTTTTCGGCAAGGCGCTTACCAACGGCCTGAACCCGCTGTCCGGCCTGTGGGCGCGCGAGGAGCTGATCAATCCGACCATCTTCCCGCCGGGCTCCACCCACTCCACGTTCAACTCCAACCCGCTGGGCACCTCGCTGGGCCTGGAAGTCATCAAGATGGGCTACGAGCTGGACTACGAGACCACCGTGCCGAAGAAGGGCGCGCACTTCCTCGAAGGCCTGCGCGAGCTGCAGAAGAAGCACAAGGAAATCGGCGACGTCGACGGCCTCGGCCTCGCCCTTCGCGCCGAGATCTGCACCGAGGACGGCTTCACCCCGAACAAGGCGCTGCTGGACAAAATGGTCGACATCGGCCTGGCCGGCGATCTGAAGCACAATGGCAAGCCGATCGGCCTGGTGCTCGACGTCGGCGGTTGGTACAAGAACGTGATCACGCTCGCGCCGTCGCTGGACATCACGCACGAGGAGATCGACCTGGCCATCGCGCTGCTGGACCAGTTGCTGACCCGCGCCAAGAACGGCTGAGCGCGGCCCTTGAACCCGCCCGTGGCGGCTGCCGTGGAGGACCTCACCATGAATGCTCCGCAATCCGACGAAGCCATCCGCGAACGCCTCTACGCGATCATCGCCAAGCAGGCGAAGATCGACCCGGCGCTGCTCAAGCCGGAAGCGACGCTCAAGGACCTGGGCATCGCTTCGCTGGAGGCGATCGAACTCATCTTCGACATCGAGGAAGACTTCGACATCACCTTCCCGGACGAGCACGCCAACTTCGACACCGACACCGTGCAGAGCCTGATCGACGCCGTGCGCACGGCGCTGCAGGCGAAGTCGGGCGGGTCGGAGGCCACGGCTTGAGCAGGACCCGCATCGCGATCACCGGCATGGGCGCGATCAGCGCCTTCGGTGAAGGGGCACAACCGTTGTGGCAGGGCCTGCGTGAAGGCGCCAGCGGCATCCGCCCGCTGCGCCACGCGGACGCCGGCCGGCTGCGCGTGCGCGTGGCCGCCCAGGTGCCCGAGAGCTTCGACCCCGCGCGCCTGTTCGACGAGCGCGTGCTGCCCATGCTCGACCGCACCTCGCAGTTCGCGCTGTATGCCGCGAACGAAGCGATCGCGCAGTCGGGGCTGGACTTCGGCGCCGACGGGCTGGGCCACCGTACCGCGGTGGTCATCGGCACTGGCGTGGGCGGCGAGACCACGCAGGACGAATCCAGCCGGCGCCTCTACGCCGAGAACGCGCAGCGGCTGCATCCGCTCACCATCGCGCGGGTGATGGCCAATGCGCCGGCCAGCCAGATCAGCATGGCGCATGGCCTGCGCGGGCCGGTGTTCGCCGTCTCCAGCGCCTGCGCCTCCGCCAACCATGCCATCGCGCAGGCCGCGTTGATGATCCGCGCCGGCCTGGCGGACGTGGCGGTCACCGGCGGCGCCGAGGCCTGCCTGTCTTACGGCGTGCTGCGTGCCTGGGAAGCCATGCGCGTGCTGGCTGACGACACCTGCCGCCCGTTCAGCGCCGACCGCCGCGGCCTGGTGCTGGGCGAGGGCGCGGGCATCTTCGTGCTCGAGTCGATGGACCGCGCCCGCGCTCGCGGCGCGACCGTGCTGGCCGAGCTGGCGGGCTTCGGCATGAGCGCCGACGCGGGCGACATCGTGTCGCCCGACCCGGCCGGCGGCAGCGCCGCGATGGCGCTGGCGCTGGCCGACGCGGGCCTGAACCCGCAGGACGTGGAATACGTCAACGCCCACGGCACCGGCACGCCGGCCAACGACCCTACCGAGACGCGCGCCATCCGGCAGGTGTTCGGCACCCATGCCGACCGTCTGGCGGTGTCCTCCACCAAGTCCATGCACGGCCACGCCCTGGGCGCGGCCAGCGCACTGGAGCTGGTGGCGGTGATCGGCGCGCTGCGCGAGGGCGTGGTGCCGCCCACGGCGAATTTCGATGTTCCCGACCCGGCCTGCGACCTGGACTACGTACCCAACGTACCGCGCGAGATGCCGGTGCGCGCGGCGCTCAGCAACTCGTTCGCCTTCGGCGGCCTCAACGCGGTGCTCGCACTGACCAAGGCCTGACGCCGCCATGCCGTTCTCGACCGCGCTCGAACCCGAATCGCTGGTCGAGCACTTCCTCGCCCATCCGCCGCAGGACTTCACCGCGCATCGCTCGGCGTCGGGCATGCCGGTGTTCCAGGCACGCTTCGACCTGCTGACCACCATGGACGACGCGCTGCGCCGGCGCATCGCCGGCCTGCCGCTGTATCGCCGGTGGGGAGGCCTGCTGCGCTGGCGCACGCGCTTTGCCGGCTGCACCGTGACCGAGTACGCCCCGCTGCCCTCGCGCGCTGCGCCGGCGGCGCTGGCCGAGGAATTGCTGGCCGCCTACGGCCGCGAGTGCGCGCTGCTGATCGTCAAGGACCTGCCGCAGGACTCGCCCCTGCTCGACGTGCACGCCAACGCCCAGGCCCGCGCCTTCGCCGCGGCGCTGGTCGCGCGCGGCTTCGTGCTGCTCGAAGGCATGCCGCTGGCCTGGGTGCCGATCGATTTCGATTCCGTCGACGACTATCTCGCGCGGCTGTCGGCCTCCCGCCGCAAGGACATCCGGCGCAAGCTGCGCGCGCGCGAGCGGCTGCAGGTCGATGCGCTTGCCACCGGCGCCGCGTTCGCCGACCCGGCCGTCGTCGAGGAGTTCTACGCGCTCTACGCCAACGTGCACGCGCAGAGCGAGATCCATTTCGACCTGCTCGACCAGACGTTCTTCGGTGCGGTGCTGCAGGATGCCGCCAGCGGCGGCGTCGTCTTCGCGTGGCGCAGCGAGGGCCGGCTGATCGGCTGGAACCTCTGCTACGAATACGGCGGCATGCTGGTGGACAAGTACGTGGGCTTCGCCTATCCGCAAGCGCGCGAACACAACCTGTACGCCGTGAGCTGGATGCACAACCTCGAGTACGCCCGCCAGCGCAACCTGAGCCACTACGTCGCCGGCTGGACCGACGCGGCCATCAAGAGCTACCTCGGCGCCACGCTGAGCATGACGCGCCACGCGGTGTACCTGCGCAACCCTCTGCTGCGCGCGCTGCTGCGCCGATGCGCGCACTGGTTCGAGGGCGAAGCGACGAGCGGGGCGGCGCGATGAACCGTCACCCGGTGGTACTGGACATCGACCACTCGGTCGGTCCGCTGGCCGATCGCCTGGTGGTGCCGCTGGAGCACTGGCAGGAGGCGCTGCGCTTCGGCTGCACGCTGTCCACGCTGGCGCGGTTCCGCCGCGTGCTGGACGACACGCTGCCGGCCACGCACGGCACGGTGCTGCTGGGCAGCGGCGACTTCCACCACCTGAGCTGGCCGCTGATCGAGCGCACGCGCGCACGTACGCCGTTCCAGGTGGTGGTGCTGGACAACCACCCGGACAACATGCGCTACGCCTTCGGCGTGCACTGCGGCTCGTGGGTGCGCCGTGTGGCGATGCTGCCGCAGGTCAGCCACGTGCATGTGGTGGGCATCACCTCGGGCGACATCGGCCGTGCGCATGCCTGGGAGAACTACCTGGCTCCGTTGCGCAAGGGCAAGCTCAGCTACTGGTGCATGGACGTGGACGTGGGTTGGGCGCGGCGGTTGGGGCTTGCGCAGGCGTTCCATCGCTTCGACGACCCGCAGGCGCTGGTGGCCGAGTTCCGCGCCGCCCAGCGCCAGCGCCCGCTACCGACCTACCTTTCGATCGACAAGGATGTGTTCGCGCCCGAGGTGGCACGCACCAACTGGGATCAGGGCCGGCTGCGGCTGGAGCACGGGCTGGCGCTGATCGACGGCCTGCGGGGCGGCCTGGTCGGCAGCGACATCACCGGCGAGATTTCGCATTACCGCTACCGCAGCTGGCTCAAGCGGCGGCTCTCGGCGATCGACGAACAGCCTGCGGTCGATCCGGACGAACTCGCCGCCTGGCAGGCGCAGCAGCACGCCCTCAACCAGCGATTGCTGGCGGCTATCGGCCGTGCGGGCTGAGCTCGTTCAGTCCTTGTCGTTGTCGATCGAGTTTTCCAGCACCTTGCCGTCCATGGCGTCCACGCCGACCTCATGGGTGACGCCGTTGGCTGCGATGTCGAAGGAATAGCGCAGGCCGCTGCCGCCTTTTTCCTTTTCCAGCTCTTCCTTGGTGATCTTGCCTGGGGAAGCTTTCAGCGCGATCGCGCGGGCCTCGGCCATGCTGATGTGCGGATTGGCCGCGGGCGTCACGCGGCTGGCCTGGGCGCCGAGCGCGGCGGTGCCGAGAACCAGCAGGGAGGTCAAGGGAATCCACTTGCGCATGAGGGGTCTCCTGGAAAGGGGCAGGCGCGGACGGGTCGGTCCGCTTGGGCAGCATCCCCCGTCCGACTTAGATCACGCTTACCGCGCGCGGCAGAGCGGTTCAGGCCACGGTTCGCGCGATTTCGTCGGCGATCAGCCCGAATGCCGCGTCGTCCAGCCATGGGCTGTTGCTGACGGTCAGCGTGCGGGCGGCGAAGTCGCGGGCGTTGGGTACGTCCTGGCGCGGCACGCGGTCGGCGAGGTAGGCGTAATCGGGCAGGGCGTGGATGAACAGGCGGCTGACGCCCAGGCCCTTCTGCCAGAGCCGTGCCAGCGCGGCGTCGCGCATGCGCGTATCGGGCAGGCGCAGCAGCAGGAACGGCCAGGTGCCCTGCGCGCCGGGCGGGTCGCCCAGCACCTCGACGCCTGCGATGTGTCCCAGGCGCGACACCCGGGACGCCGCCTGTGCAGCGAGCGTGGCAAGGAAGGCCGGCAACCGCGCGGCGGCGTGCGCGCCCACCGCACGCCGCCAGGCGCCGACGCGGTGGAAGGGGATGGCCGGCGCGAAGTCATCGCCCACCGCGGCCACCGGATCGCCGCGACGCAAGGCCGCGCGCAATGGCCGGCCATAGGCCAGGCCCAGGCCGAGCGGCCGGTACAGCGCGGCCAGCCCGAGCAGTTCCAGGCTGCGGCGCAGTTCCCAGCCGAGGCTGCGCGGTACCTCGGCATGGGTGCGCCGCAACGCTTCGCGCAGTTCGGGGTCGCGCGCCAGCAGCAGGCCACCCTCGTAGATCGACAGCCCCTTGCCGGCGGCCAGGCTGAAGAAGCCGACGTCTCCGCGCAGGCCCACGCTGGCGCCGCGGTCGCGTGCGCCGAGGGCTTGCGCGGCATCCTCGATCACGTAGGCGCCGGCTCCGCGCGCCACTGTCACGGCGGTATCGATATCGGCCACGCGCCCGGCAAGGTGCGTCGGCAACACGGCGAGGGTGTCCTCGCGGCAGGCCTCGGCGAGCGCCTGCGGGTCCATGTCGTAGTGACCAGGCCGGAGGTCGCACAGGCGCAGGCGGAGCCCGGCGCAGTGCACGGCGATGGCCACCAGCGGGCAGGTGTAGGCCGGCACCACCACCACCGGGCGCTGCGGCGAACGCGCCTTCAGCACGCGCAGGGTCAGCAGCAGCGCGGCGGTGCCGGAGCACTCCAACTGCAGCGGCGGCGTATCCAGCAGGGTGGCGATGCGCGCGGCCAGGTCCGTGCGGCCAGGCAGGAGATCGGGCAGACGCAGCGGCAGGCCGGCCGTCGGCGGAACCTCGTGCAGGCGCGTGCGCGGCATCGCGGGGCTCACGCGTGCCCGGCGCCATCCGCCGGGGCATGCCCCGCATCGTCCGACTCGGCCAGGCCCAGGCAGACGATGCCGGCCACGATCGCCACGGCGCCCAGCACCCGCGGCACGGTGAGCGGCTCGTGGAACAGCCACACCGACAGCAGCATCACGCTCACCACCTCCAGGTGCGAGGCGGCGAAGGCCGGGCCGATGGGCGCGTGCTTGAGCAGGCTCATCCAGGTGAAAAACGCACCCAGGTAGCCGACCAGCGCGCCGTAGATCCAGGGCGCGCCGAACACGCGCAGCACCCAGGCCAGGTCCGCCGCCACCGGCAGCGCGTGGGTGCCGGCGAGCTTGAAGGAGACCTGCGCCAGCGTGTCGAACGCCATCAGCAGCAGGAAGCCGACCAGGTAGAAACGCTTCATCCGCCCGCTCCCACGATGGCCACGCCCAGGCTCACCAGCAGGATGCCGGCCACGCGCAGGCGGGTGAGCTTCTCGCCGAACAGGAAGCGCCCGGCCACCATGATCGCCACGATGTTGATCGAGCCCAGCAGCACGCCCTCGGACAGCGGCACCAGCGAGAGGAAGGCGATCCACACCATGAACTCGATGACGTAGCAGCCCACGCCGATCCACAGCCACGGCCGGCTGGCCATGTGCCGCCAGCGCGCCAGGCCATCGCCCGCATCGGGGTCGCCGGCGGCCGCCTTGAAGGCGAGCTGGCCGCCGGTATCCACCACCACGTTGGCCAGCCACAGGCCGATGGTCAGCAGCGGCATGCTCAGGCGGCCGCCGCCAGCGGCGAACTCGTAGCGGCGATGCCACCGAAGAAGCGCGCCGAATGCTCGATCAGCGTGCGCCGCTCCTTGTCGATGGTGATCATGTGGTAGCTGTCTTCCAGCAGCAGCAGCTTGGCCGGCGCGCTGACGTTGCGCATCACCAGCTCGGCGTTGCGCACGCTGGCCACGTCGTCCTCGCTGGCGTGCGCGACCAGGCAGGGCGCGGTCACCTGCGGCAGCTGGCGGCGCACCTGCCGGGCCAGCTGGTAGAGGTCGGCCAGCGCGTGCCAGGGGTTGCCGAGCAGGCCGGCGATGGTGCTGTCGCCCGAGTGCATGGCGGCGCTGACCTGCGCGCGCAGGCGCTCGTCGCGCAGGCCGTAGGGCGGCTGCTCCAGGAACACGCGCTCGCGGCCCAGGCCCAGCTTCTTGAGCAGCGGCAGCACGAAGGAGAGCCGCGCCGACCAGGGAATGCTCCAGCCGTCGTAGCGGAAAGTGGCGCCGTACACGCCCACACCGGATACCTGCTGCGGCCGGTCGGCGGCGAGCTTGAGCGCCAGCAGCGCGCCCATGGAGAGGCCGCCGACGAACAGGTGGTCGACTTTCTCCAGCATCGCGTCGGCGGCGCGCTCAACGCTGGCGTACCAGTCGCGCCAGCCGGTCGCCAGCAGGTCGTCGGTGTCGCCGCAGTGCCCGGCCAGCTGCATGCCGTGCACGGTGAAGCCGGCGTTGTTGAGGCCCTTGCCGAGCAGCCGCATCTCCATCGGCGTGCCGGTCAGACCATGGATCAGCAGCACGCCGCTACGGTTGCCTTCGAGAAAAAAATCAGCCTGGCGAATCACGAATCTACCCCATGGTGGATGGGGCTAGCCTCGCACAGGCCCGTTTCATCGGGCTTTCGTGGATTCTTGCGGCGGCTCGCCGCCGAGGCGCACCAGCACGCGCTGGCCCACGCGCGGCGTCTGGGCGTCGTCGAGCGCGAGCACGCATTCGACCGTGCGGTTGTTGGCGCGCTGCTGCGGATCGTCCTCCAGCGCGGAGGGGCCGATCACGTTGCCGATGCGCACCACGTGGGCATGCCAGGGCGCCGCCTGGGGCGCGCCGTCGGCGCTGACCAGCGCCGGCATGCCGACCTTGACCGCATTGACGTAGGCCTCGCTCAGCTCGGCGCGAACGATGCGCGGGGTGCGCGGCAGCAGCACGAACAGCGCCCCGGACTGCGGCGAGACGCTGGCGCCGGGCTGCGCGGTGACCCGGATCACGTCGGCGTCCAGGGGCGCGCGCAGCGTGCGCTGCTCCAGCTCGAAGCGTGCGCCGGCGAGCTTCTGCTCGGCCAGGCTTACGCCGGCGCGCATGGCGGTCTGCTGCGCATCCAGCTCGGCGGCCGCGTTGCGCGCATCGTCCGCGCTCTGTCCGTCGCCGGCGCCGGCCTGTTCGGCAGCGGCCAGGCGGCTGGCGCGCGAACGCGCGGCGGCGAGCTTGCCGCCGAGCAGCGCCAGCTGTGCCTTGGCCTGGTCCAGCTCGGCCTGCGCGGAGGCCACCGCCAGGCGGGCCGGCTGCAGATCCAGCGACGCCAGCGGCTGGCCGCGGCGGACCTGTTCGCCTTCGTGCACGTCGACCTGCGCCAGGGTGCCTTCGCGCGGCATGCCGATCTTAAGCAGGCCGCCCTCGACGTCGATGCGCCCCCGCGCCACCGCGGCATACGCCGGTCTGGACGGCGCGGCGGCCGGATCCTCGTGCCGGGTGCAGGCAACCAGCGGCAGCGTCGCCAGCAACGCGAGCAGGCAGGCGTGCCGGTGGGAAAAGATCATGGAGCGGTTCCTTGGGTGAAATCGAGGGTGGAGGGCATCCGCAGGTCGCTCAGTATGCGGCCGTCTTCCATCGCCAGCACGCGGTCGGCGTGGCCGATCAAACGCGGGTCGTGGCTGACGCAGAGGACCGTGGTGCCGTGATGGCGGGCGATGCGGTGCAGGATGTCGATGATGACCTGGCCGCTGGCTGCGTCCAGTGCGCTGGTCGGTTCGTCGGCGAACAGCAGCTGCGGCTGCTTGGCCAGCGCGCGGGCGATCGCCACGCGCTGTTTCTCGCCGCCGGAAAGTTCGGCCGGCTTGAGCCCCATGCGGTGCGCCAGGCCCACTTCCTCCAGCGAGCGCTCGGCACGCTCGCGCGCCTGGCGGCGGGTCAGCCCCAGGTAGTGCAGCGGCAGCTCCACCTGCTCGCGCGCGCTCAGCGCGGGAAAGAGGTTGAAGCCCTGGAACACGAAGCCGGTATGGAGCAGCCGGAAGCGCTCCAGCGCGCGGGCATCCAGCCGGCTCAGCTCGCTGTCCAGCGCGAAGACGCGGCCCGTATCGATCTTCTGCAGGCCGCTCATGATCGCCAGCAGGGTGCTCTTGCCGCAGCCGGACGGGCCGGAGATCAGGGTCAGTTCGCCCGGGTCGATGGAGAGCGAGAGGTCGTCGAGCACCTGCGTGCGCACGCGTCCGGACACGAACGCCTTGGCGACGTGTTCGGCGCGCAGGGTGGCGGGGGCAGGGGCGGGGTTGGCCTGCGCGTTCATCGCAGCAAGCTCGCAGGATCGGCGTGGCGCAGGCTGCGGACCGCCGCCAGGCCGGACACGCCGGCCAGGCCCAGCGCGAGCACCACGCAGGCCAGCGTGGCCGGCAGGTTGAGCACCACCGGCACGTCCTGGCCGCGGGCCAGCACCAGCAACAGCGTGCCGAGCAGCGTGGCGCCGAGCAGGCCGAGCGCGCCGACCCAGAACGCCTGCTCCAGCACCACCCAGCGCAGCGCGCCCACGCCCACGCCGAGCGCGTTCAGGGTGGCGTACTCGCGCACCGAGCCGGCCACCGCCGCGACCAGGGTCTGGCTGGTGATTACCGCGCCGACCAGGAACACGATGCCGGCCAGGAACAGCACGCCCGCGCCGGCGCCGGTGTCGAGCATCCAATAGAGCACCGAACGCCGCGCGAAGGCACGGGCGGTCCACACTTCGTAGGGTCCGAACGCACCGTCGCCGCGCAGGCGCTGCGCCACCGCGTCGGCCTGGGTCGGGTCGCTGAGGCGGGCGACCAGGTAGGTCGGGCGGCCGGTGTCGGTCGGATCGGTGTCCAGCGCCCGCGCCGTGGCCAGCGAACTGACCACGTTGACGCCGCCCAGTGCGCGCAGGCCGCTGCTCACGCCGACCACGCGCACGGTATGCCCGTTGATCGCGGCGGTGCCGCCGACGGCGACGCCGAGCTTGCCGATGTCGGCGCGGTCGACGATCACCGCGTCGGGCTCCTCCAGCCGCGCGCGCAGCGCCGGCGAGAGCGCATGCGCGAACATCATGCCCGTTGGCGAAGCGTCGATCCCTGATACATACACCGACTCGCCGCCGGTGCCGCCGCCGCCGCGCCAGTCCGCGTCCAGCCACAGGAACGGCTCGACCGCCGCCACCGCCGGGTCCATCAACAGGCGCGCTTCGATGTTCGGATCGATCGGGCGCCCCAGGTTGACGCTCTGCGTACCCGGGTAGCCGACCCACAGGTCGGCGGCCGAGCCGGTGACGTAGACGCTGGCGCTGCCGAAGATGCCCAGCACCAGCGCCGCCTGCAGCAGCTGCAGCAGGCCGGCGAAACCGACCGCCAGGATCGCCGGCAGGAAGCGCCGCCATTCGTGCACCAGTGTCTTGCGGGCCAGGGCGACCATCAGTCGTGGCCCTGCGCAAGCGCGCCCTGGTCGCCGGCCGGCAGCGGCGCGCCGCCCAGGGCCTTGAACAGGGCGACGAAGGCCAGTCCGCGGCCGGCGCGGGCCTGGGCCAGCGCCAGCGCCGCCTGGTCGCGGGCGATCGTGCTGTCGGTGCGGTCCGCGGGCCCGGCCAGCCGGAGCGCCACGCGGCGTTCGACGGCGGCATCGGCCTTCTCCAGCGCGCTTGCCGCATCGGCGCAGCGGCTTTCGTAGTCGGCTTGCTGTTCGAGCTTGCCCAGCGCGGTTTCCACTTCGGCCACGCCTTGCAGCACCGACTGCCGATAGGCCAGCACGCTGGCCCGCAGCTCGTGTTGCTTGGCGTGCGCCTGCGCCCTGCGCATGCCCCAGTCGAACAGCGGAATGTCGATCAAAGGACCTGTCGAAAAGATCGCGTTGTCATTGGTGGGCCGATGTGCCAGCAGGCTGGTGGACCAGGTCAGCGAACCGCCGATGGCCAGGCTGGGGTACTGGTTGGCACGCGCCATCCCGGCCTCGCCGGCGGCGTGCAGGACCTCGGCCTCGGCGCGCAGGATTTCCGGGCGCGAGCGCAGCAGGTCGGCCGGCGCGGACTCGAGGCGCCAGGCGCCGAGCGAGGGCATGGGGCCGGCCTGGAGCCATGCCGGGTCAGGCTCGGCCTGGCCGAGCAGGATCGCCAGCTGTTGCGCGTTGGCGTCCACCGCCTGGCGCGGTTCGGCCAGCGCCGCTTCCGCCTGTGCGAGGGCGGCCCTGGCCTGTTCCACGTCCAGTGCGCTGGCCAGCCGCAGGCGCTGGCGCGCCTGCGCGGCGTCCGATTGCCCGCGCCGCGCGTCGCGGATGCGCTCCAGCCACAGCACCTGCTGCTGGGCCGCGCGCAGGTCGAGCCAGTCGCGCGCCACTTCGGCCACCAGCGAGACGCGGGCGCCGCGCAGGTCGGCCGCGGCGGCATCCAGGTCGCCGCGCGTCATGCGCTTGTCGGCGGCGCCGCGGCCGAAGAAGTCCAATTCCCACATCGCGTCGAAACCGGCCAGGAAGAACGAGGCGCTGGCATCGGGGTCGAACGCATCCTCGGTCCGGGCATGCAGTTGGGGCAGGTAGCGTGCGCCGACCTTGCGATGCAGGTCGCGCGCGGCGCGCAGGCGTTCCACCGCCTGCGCCACGTCGAGGTTGCGCGCCAGCGCCTTGTCGACGAGCGCGTCCAACTGCGGATCGCCGAACGCGTGCCACCAGCCGTGCAGGTCCACCGGCGCGGCGCCTGCGGTATCGGCGGCCGCATGGCGCCACTGGGCGGGCGCGGGTGCGTGCAGGTCCGGCAGCGGCGCGGTGGCGCAGCCGGCCAGGAGGGTGCACAGGGCGGCGAGCGCGAACCCTCGCGGGCTGCGGCCGCGCCGTGGCGCCGGGTTGCGGGAAAGGAAAGCTGGAGGCATGTGGCGATAGGGGCAGGGCACGGCGGTTCAGCTTACCGCCGTGGGGGGAAAGTGCACGTCCACACTTAGGCCGTGCTGTGCGGCGCGCCGGTATTGGATCCTTGCGCCATGGCGCTCGGCGATACGCTGCACGATCGCCAGCCCCAGTCCGGTGCCCGCCTCGGCGCTGCCGGGCACGCGGAAGAAGCGTTCGCCCAGGCGCGCGAGCCATTCGTCGGGCACGCCCGGGCCATCGTCCTCCACCCGCAGTCGGGCGCCGCCGCCCGGCAGCGGCGCCAGGCTCACCGTCACGTTGCTGCCGCGGCCCGCGTAGCGCAGGGCATTGTCGACCAGGTTGTCGAGCAGCTCGTGCAGGCTCGCGGCGTCGCCCATCACCCGCAACGGGCCTTGTGCGCCCTGGTAGCCCAGGTCGATTCCCGCCGCCAGCGCTTCGGGCACGCGCAGGCTCACCGCTTCGGGCACCAGCCGGGCCAGGTCCACCGGCGCATGCCGGGTCGGGGTGGCCAGCGGCGACTGCGCCCGCGTCAGCGCGAGCAGTTGCGCCGAGGTGCGCGCCGTGCGCAGGGTGAGCTTGCGCATGTGGGTGAGCGCGTCGCGCAGGTTCTGCGGACTGTCGTCCGCCAGCGCACGCTCCACGTGCAGGCTCAGGCCCGCCAGCGGCGTGCGCAACTGGTGGGCGGCGTCAGCGATGAAGCGCTCCTGCAGCGCCAGCGCATCGCGCAGGCGCGCGAACAGCGCATCGATGGTGCGCGTGAGCGGCAGGATCTCCTCCGGCACGTCGGCCTCGCCGATGGGCGTGATTTCCTGCTCGCGCGCGGCCAGCCGCGCGGTGAGCGGCTGCAGCACGCGCAACCCGTAGTTCACGCCGAACCACACCAGCGAGAGCACGCCCAGCAGCAGCAGCGTCTGCAGCGGCACCGCCATCAGCAGGATTTCGCGCGCACGGCGGCGGCGGTCGGCCAGGGTTTCGGCCACGGTCACGGTCAGTGTGTCGGTCGGGTCGGCGTCCGGATGGATGCTGGCGGTTGCCACGCGCAGGGTGTGCGCGCCGAGCGTGGATTTGTAGAGCACCGGCGGCCCATCCGCCGCCGGGGCGGCGATCTGGTGGAACTGCGCATTGTCGGCGAGCCGGCCGTGCCGTTGGCTGTCCACGCTGAAATAGCTCGGGCCTTCCGGGTCGTATTCGAGCAGGAACCGCGCCTGCCGCGACAAGTGGCCCTCGATGCTGCCCTTGCGCAGCATCTGCGCCAGCGACAGGGCGTTGTCGCTCAGGTCGCGGTCGTGCACGCGGTTCGAATAGGCCAGCGCCACACCGTAGGTGAGCAGCGCGTCGAGCACCAGCAGCAATCCCACCGGGATCAGCAGGAAGGCCAGCAGGCGCCGGCGCAGGCTCGGCTGCGCCCAGCGCTTGGGGGGTGTTGACGGCTCAGCCACCGTCCTGCTCCTCTTCGAGCATGTAGCCCAATCCGCGGATCGTGCGCACGCCGGTGCCGCAGCCGTGCAACTTGCGGCGCAGGCGGTGCACGGCGATGTCCAGGCCGTTGTCGGTCAGTTCCTGGTCCCAGCTGCACAGCGACTCCACCAGTTGCGCGCGGCTGGTCAGCCGTCCGACCCGGGTCGCCAGCGCGGCGAGCACGCCGAATTCGCGGGCGGTCAGTTCCAGCGGCGTCTCGTCGATCCAGGCACGGCGTCCGGGCAGGTCCACGCGGAGGTGGCCGAGCTTCAGTTCCGGCGTGCCCTTGCTGGTCACCCGGCGCAGCAGCGCGCGCACGCGCGCCTTGAATTCGTCCAGCGCGAAGGGCTTGATCAGGTAATCGTCCGCGCCCAGGTCGAGCACGCGCACGCGTTCGTGCAGGCCCTCGCGGGCGGTGATCACCAGCACCGGGATCTCGCCGCCGCGCCTGCGCAGGCGATGCAGCACCTCGCTGCCGTCCAGCTTGGGCAGGCCCAGGTCCAGCACCAGCAGGTCATAGGGCGTGTCGTGCAGGGCGGCGTCGGCCCGCGCGCCGTCCTCGACCACGTCCACGGCGTGCCCGCCATCGCGCAGCGCCGCCGCGACACCGGCGGCGATCGCCGCATCGTCTTCCGCTATCAGAACGCGCATGGCCGGGGCAGGGGGTGGGTAGAGTCCATAAGCGCCCATTATGGGCTACGGGGGACGTTATCGCTCGGCAGGGGTGGCCGATGTCGCCTGGGCCAGGGCCCGGCGTCGGCATGCTGTGCCGGCACACTTAGCCTGGACTTACACCCGGCCCTTGCGCAGGCGCATGCGCGAGGGCCGTTGAATGCGGCTTCAGCTTGGCCTTCACCGCGTGACTGCGGTGCAGGACGCCATGCTTTGTGTAATTTCTCTCCACTGGATCACACCATGACGGCTCCCATGGACCCGTACCGCTGGGACCTCGGCCTCTTCCATGCAATCCATGCCGCCGCGCCGCCCTCGCATGCCATGCTGGCATGGGCCCGCGCGCTGGCGGACGCTCCCCTGGTGCTGACGGCGGGCTTGCTGGGCATGCTGATCCTGCTGCCTCGCCTGTCGATGCGTACGTCCGCCTGTCGGGCGCTCGCCGCGGCCATGCTGGTCCTCGCGGCCAATGGCCTGATCGGCCTGGTCTGGGATCGGCCCAGGCCCTTCGTGGCGGGCGTCGGCCAGGCGTGGATCGCCCATGCGGCGACCGGAAGCTTTCCGAGCGACCACCTGACCCTGCAATGGACCGTCGCCGGCATGTTGCTGCTGGAGGGGCGCACGCGGCCGTGGGGTGCGGCGATCGCCTTGCTGGGGCTGCCCATGGCGTGGGCGCGCGTCTACCTGGGCGTGCACTACCCGAGCGACATGGTTGGCGCCCTGGGCATGGCCGCGTTGGCCACGATGGCCGGCAGGAGCGTGCTCGGCCGGCAGCGGGCGGGCGCCTTGGGGGCCGCCGCCGCGGAAGATTTCACTGGCCCCACGTTGCGAACATGACGATCGCGGCGGCCGCCATCACCACCGTCGCCGCCCAGCCGGCAATCTTCAACGCCCAGGGCATCGTGAACTGGCCCATGACCTTGCGCCGCGAACCCATCAGCATCATCACGACCATCAGCGGGACGGCGGCCACCCCGTTGATGACGGCGCTCCAGTACAGCGCCTTGACCGGGTCGAGCGGCGTCAGGTTGAGGGCGACGCCTATGACGCTGGCCGCCACCAGCACGCCGTAGAAAAACTTGGCCTCCGTGAGCGTGTATTCGAGCCCGGCCGGCTTCTTGATCGCATCTGCGGCGGCATAGGCGGTGGCGCCCGCCAGCACCGGCACGGCCAGCAGGCCGGTGCCGATGATGCCGGCGGCAAACAGCGCGAACGCCAGCCGCCCCGCCAACGGGCGCAGGGTCTCGGCGGCCTCGGCGGAGGACTGGATGTCGGTCTTGCCGTGCGCATGCAGCACGACGGCGGCGGTCAGGATGATGAAGAACGCGATCAGGTTCGAGAACAGCATGCCCACGGTGGTATCGATGCCGATCCGGCTGAGCGCCTGCGGCGCCTGCCAGGGGGCCTTCTTCAGCGGGATGCGCCGTTGGCTGGCGCGGATCTCTTCCACTTCCTGGGCTGCCTGCCAGCAGAACAGGTAAGGACTGATGGTGGTTCCCAGCAACGCGACCAGGCCGACGGCATATGTGGCGTTCCAGGCGATCGGCGGGTGCACGATGCTCAGCAGGACATCCCGCCAGGGCACGTGGATCACCAGCACGGTAGCCACGTAGGCCAACAGGCTCAGCGTGAGGATCTTCAGGATCGGCGAATACCGCGAAAAGGGAATGAACACCTGCAGCAGCAGCGAAAGCACCGCGAAGAGGATCGCATACACCAGCGCCGGGCCGCCGATCAGGAGCTGCAGCGCCGCTCCCATGGCGCCGATGTCGGCGCCCAGATTGATCACATTGGCGACGACGATGGATACGACCAGGCCGTAGACCAGCGGCTTGGGGTAATGCCGGCGGATGCCGTCCATCAATCCGTGGCCGGTCACGCGGCCGATGCCCGCGCTGATCCCCTGGATCGCGATCATCAGCGGGATGGTCAGCAGGATGCACCACAGCGTCCCGTAGCCGAAGGCGGCACCGACCTGGGAATAGGTCGCGATACCGCTCGGATCGTCATCGGCGGCGCCGGTGATCAGGCCTGCGCTGAACCGGCGCCAGAGGGGGGGCGGGGTGGATGGACGATCGCTACCGGCTTGCCTGGCCATGCCGCTTCAACCTCCCAACCGACGATGCAAAAAGCATCCGGGTACCCGCGCATGGGAGCCGTGAAACGGGCGCCGCTCAATATTCCAGGTGCACGCGCAGGCCCACGAAACGGGCAGGTCCGCGGTCGCGGTTGTAGCCCGGATGGCGAATGAACTGGACGTCCGCCGTGACGGACGCGAACGACGTCGCGGCGAGTTCGTAGTAGGCCTCGGCGATCTGCTCCTCGCCATAGTTCAGGCGCCCGTCGCCCAGTACGAAGCCAGAGCCGCCCGCGGCCAGATAGCGCCGGTGGTCGGGCGAGAGGCCATTCACCACGAAGGCCAGAGCGATCCGATCGCGGGGCCGGTTCCAGCGCGCGCCGGCCATCTGTCCGCCGAAGCTTGCGTTGCGGTCCGCCTCGGTGAAGACGAACGATTCGGTCTTGCCGTCGTTCCAGCCCCATCGCCCGAACAGTCCCGTGTCGCCGTCGTCGGCCAGCGGCAGATCGAAGCCCGCCGCGATGCCGTACTTGTGTCGTCCGTCGCGGTCGTCCGAGCGGATGTCCGGCGTGGTTCCCTGCTGCGCCGCGCGCGCGAGCACGGTGCGGTAGATGCCCATGCGTGCCTTGTTCCGGAAGGCCAGCAGCCACACGGCGGGACCGTTGGCGTCGGCCTGCCAGGTGAGCTGCAGGTTTTCGTTGCGGGCGCGCCAGATGGGGCCTTCCAGCTTCTGCCCGTTGGCCTGCACCGGCATCTGGTACACGCCGTAGCGCCAGATCCATGGTCCGTTCGCATAGGTCGCCACGCCGCCGACCGTGTAGCCGCGCGTGTCGGCCGCGAAGTCCCAGGCGAGGTTGTTGAACAGCCCCCAGTTGAGGAACTGCGTGCGGGTGGAGTTCGCGTAGCGGCTCTGGTCGAAGTCGTCGTTGACGGCGAGCAGCCCGAACTTGAAGCCCAGTCGATGGTCTGCCTGCTGCCCGGGCAACTGGTCCATCTTGCGCTTGATCTCGGTGGTGGCGTCGCCGAGCGGGATGTCGTAGGTGACGAACGCCCGCGCCACGTAGGCATTGCGGCTCAGCGAGCCGCCGCCGCGGATCACGTCGCCGTTGGTCAGGCCGGCCAGGCCGGTGGCGTTGCTGACGCCTTCTCCGCGAAACATCTCCACGTCCAGGTACACCGCCGCATGCGGCGCCACCGGCATGCCGAAGTACACGCCGAAGGTGTGGGAGCGCGCCTGGTTGGCTTGCGCGCGCAGGCTCAGCGGCCCGGCATAGGGCGAGTGCACGCGGCCCTGGTGCTGGTCGATGAAGGTGTACTGCGCGCCCAGCAGCTGGGGCGCCCACAGGCGGGGTTGCTCGTCGGCCATGGCAGGCCGAAGGAAGAACGCGCTGCCGAGGACCAGGGCGCTTGCGCAGAGGCTGGAACGCTTCATTCGTGGCTCCGTGGAGATGACTGCCGGCTAGCATGACCGACATTCCCTGCGTCGCGATATCTAGACGATGTCAACGCCCTCGGGTGGCGCGGCGGTAGCGTGGGGGCGTCCGTTCGGCCTCTCAGCGGTTCCTGCCGCTACGCGTGACTTCAGGCCCATGTACTAGTACGAACTTCGCACTAACCTTCAGCTCGACCCAGGCGGCAGTGCAGGCGAGCTCAAGTGGACGATCGCGTCGGCCATCTGAAGAAGTTCCAGAAGGAGCTCTCCGCGGGCACCGTCTCGCTGGTGCTGCTGGCGGTGCTGGGGCAATCGCGCCAGCCGCTGTACGGCTACCAGATCGCCAAGCGGCTGGAAGAACTGGGCGAGGGCGTGCTGGCGGGCAAGCAGAGCGCGTTGTACCCGGTGCTGCGCAACCTGGAGGCGGCCGGGCTGCTGGCCAGCGAGGTGGAGCCGTCGGTGAGCGGGCCACCGCGCCGCTATTACCGCGTTACCAAGCCGGGGCGGGAAGTGCTGCGCGAATGGGTCGCGGCCTGGAACGCCACGCGTGATTCCGTCGACAAGGTCCTTCAAGGAGAGGTGTGATGAACGCACCGCGCACGATCAACCAATACCTGGACCAGCTGCGGGAGGCCCTGCGCGGCGCCGATCCTGCGCTGGTGCAGGACGCGCTCTACGACGCGGAGGAGCACCTGCGCGCGGAACTGGCCGATCAGCCCGGACGCAGCGAGGCGGACATGCTGGCGCACGTGGTCGGCAGCTACGGCGCGCCGGACGAGGTGGCCGAGCTTTACCGCGACCAGGAGATCAGGATCCAGCGCGCGCTGCGCCCGCCGCCGCCGCCGAAGCGCCGCTCGCTGGCCGGGCGCTTCTTCGGTGTGGCGGCCGACCCGCGCACCTATGGCGCGCTGTTCTACATGGTGCTGGCGCTGGCTACCGGCATCTTCTACTTCACCTGGGCGGTGACCGGCATCTCGCTGTCGGCCGGGCTTTCGGTACTCATCGTCGGGCTGCCTTTCATCGTGTTGTTCTTCGGCTCGGTGCGCGTGCTCTCGCTGGTGGAGGGACGCATCGTCGAGGCGATGCTCGGCGCGCGCATGCCGCGGCGCCCGCCGTATCCCACTCAGGGGCTGACGCTGATGAAACGCATCGGGGCGATGTTCACCGATGCGCGCACCTGGACCACGCTGCTCTACATGCTGCTGATGCTGCCGCTGGGGATTCTCTACTTCACCGTGGCTGTGGTGCTGGTCAGCCTGTCGGTGGGCTTCATCGGCGCGCCGGTCGCCTGGGCGTTCGCACCGCGCTGGATGTCGGACGCATACGTCAACGGCCAGCCCATGATCGACTGGGGCTTCGGCCAGCATCTGCCTGGCTGGGGCGACGCGATCGTGCTGTGCGTGCTGGGCGTGCTGCTGCTGTTCGCCACGCTGCACCTGGCGCGCGGGCTGGGCCGCATGCATGGGCACCTGGCGCGGCACTTGCTGGTGCGCGGGAGCTGAACCTCCGGCGGGTGCGCGCAATGCGCGTGCTAGAAGTCCTCGCCGTCGACGATTTCCAGGCCGGCATCCAGGCGGCGGGCCTCGGTTTCGGCGACCGCGCGTACGGCGTCCGCGCGCATGTCGTCGGGCGCGTCCACTTCCACCATGAACACGCGGCCCTCGTTGTCGTCGACGAGCTGGGCGGAGCTGGAGTCGTCGCGCACGCCCAGCATGAAGTCTTCGATTTCCTCGACGTGCTCGATGCCGTCGATGCCGTGCAGCACGGAAATGATGGAGTCGGCGGTCTCGCGGTTGCCGATCAGGCGAAGGCGGATCATGGACATGGCGGGCTCCGGTTGGGGGCGTCCGGAAAATGCTGGGGCCGGCCATGTGTGCACTCGGTGATCGAACGCGGTGGCCTGGCGCGTCGGGCGGCGGGCCGCGAGGGCTTACCATGGCCTTTTGCGGAAGCACGCCATGCCCAAGTCCTACGACCGCGCCTATTTCGACAAGTGGTACCGCGACCCGCGCCACGCCGTGGCTTCTCCGGCGGAGCTCAAGCGCAAGGTCGCCCTGGCGGTGGCGCAGGCGGAGTACTACCTGGGCCGGCCGCTGCGCAACGTGCTGGACGTCGGCTGCGGCGAGGCGCCCTGGCGCGCGCCGCTGCGCGCGTTGCGACCGGGCGTGGCCTACCGTGGCCTGGATGCGAGCCCGTACGTGGTCGCCCGTTACGGACGCAGCCGCAACATCGGGCTGGCGCGCTTCGGGCAGCTCGAACACCTGCGCTTCGACACGCGCTTCGACCTGATCGTCTGCACCGACGTGCTGCATTACCTCAAGCCGGCGGAGATTCGCGCCGGCCTGGTAGGCATCGGCGAGATGCTGGAAGGCGTGGCCTTCCTCGAGGCGTTCACCAGCCACGACGACGTGGTGGGCGACTGCGAAGGGTTTTTCTCGCGCCCGCCTTCCTGGTACCTTCGCCGGTTCGCGCAGGCCGGCCTGCTTCCCTGCGGCTCGCACGGCTACCTGGGTCCGCGGCTGGAGCGGCACGTCGCAGCACTGGAGCGCGCGCAGGTCGCGGCCTAGGCATTCACGGCGCCGATGGGGGGCCGTTCGCATAATCGTCGCCTGCCCGCCTTCGCTGCGGGCGATCGCTCCTTGAAGAGGTGGACATGCCGACAGGCGAGGAAAGCACCTACGGCCGGATGGTGCAGGCGCTGGATACGTTCGCGATGGTCTCCGTCGATCTGGAAGGGCGGATCAGCAGCTGGAATGCGGGCGCCGTGCGCATTTTCGGCTACGCCGCCGACGAGATCGTCGGCCAGCCGCTCGAAAGCCTCTTCACGCCCGAGCATCGCGCGGCCGGTCGCCCGGCGCAGGCCCTGGACGCCGCAAGGCAGAAGGGCAGCGTGGAGGAAACCGGCTGGCTCCTGGGCAAGCAGGACCGGCGGGTGTGGGCGCGGACCGTCCTGGAAGCCGTGCGTGACGATGCCGGCAGCCGGATCGGCTACGCCTACATGGCTCGCGACATTCCCTGGCCGAGCCGGGACGACGAGACGCGCGGCAGCAACGAGAAGCAATTCAGCCTGCTGCTGCAGGGCGTGCGTGACTACGCGATCTACATGCTCGATCCGCAGGGCTACGTGGCCAGCTGGAACGCCGGCGCCGAGCGCATCAAGGGCTACCGCGAGCACGAAGTGCTGGGCAGGCACTTCAGCCAGTTCTATTCGGAAGAGGATACGGAAGCGGGCAGGCCGGCCACCAACCTGGAGATCGCGCGCAAGGAGGGCATGTACGAGGGCGAGGGCTGGCGCGTGCGCAAGGACGGTTCGCGCTTCTGGGCACACGTGGTGATCGATCGGCTCACCGACGAGCATGGCCGGATCGTCGGCTTCGCCAAGATCACCCGCGACGTGACCGACAAAAAGCGTGCCGAGCACGAGTTGGCGGTGGCGCGCGAGGCCTTGCTCCAGGCGCAGAAGACCGAGGCGATCGGCCAGCTCACCGGCGGCGTGGCGCACGACTTCAACAACCTGCTAATGGCCGTGATGGGCAACCTGGAGCTGCTGGGCAAATGGCTGCCGGATGCGCCGCGGCCGCAGTCGCTGCTGGACAACGCCATGGCCGGTGCGCAGCGCGGCGTGGCGCTGACACGGCGCATGCTGGCATTCGCTCGACGGCAGGAACTCTATCCGCGGCCGGTGGACGTGCCGCTGCTGGTACACGGCATGGCCGACCTGCTCAGGCGTTCGCTGGGTCCGGAAGTGAGAGTGGGCACGCGCTTCCCGCTGCAGCTGCCGCACGTGTTGATCGATGCCAACCAGCTGGAGCTGGCCCTGCTCAACCTGGCGGTCAACGGCCGCGACGCGATGCCCCAGGGCGGCCGTTTGGAGATCGGCGCACAGGCCGAGCACGTAGCCGCGGGGCATGCCACCGCGCTGGCGCCGGGCGAATACGTCTGCCTGTGGATCGCCGACGAAGGCCATGGCATGGACGAGGAAACCATCCAGCGCGCGACCGAGCCGTTCTTCACCACCAAGGGCGTGGGCAAGGGCACCGGGCTGGGCCTGTCGATGGCTTATGGCCTGGCCGAACAATCCGGCGGGCGCCTGTTGCTCCACAGCCAGCCGGGCAAGGGCACCACGGTGGAGATCTGGTTGCCGGTCGCCTCCGCCGCCGCGGTCGCCGCCGCCGCGCCGCCGGCCGCGCCCGAACAGGACGCCTCCGACACACACCTGCACACGGACGGGCCGCTGTTCGTGCTGGTGGTCGACGACGACGAATTGGTGCTGATGAGCACGATGGCGATGGCCGAGGACCTGGACTGTCGGGTGCACGGCGTGACTTCGGCCGAGGAGGCTCTGGCGTACGTCCAGGATGGCGGCAAGGTCGATGTGGTGGTCACCGACCAGGCGATGCCGGGCATGACCGGCGCGCGCCTGGCCGGCCTGTTGCGCGAATGCCGTCCTACGCTTCCGATCGTGCTGGCGTCCGGCTATGCCGAGCTGCCCGGTCTGCCCGTGCCGGGGCTGGTGCGGCTGGGCAAGCCTTTCACCCGGCGCGAGCTCCGGCGCGCCATCGACGAGTCGCTGGCGCGCGAGGGCGTTACCGACGACTCCCGCTGAGCCCGGCCGCGGCGGCCTCCTCACGCGCCGTCTGCCTGCCGGCGATACCGTGCGCATGCATGGGTGCGACACATCCGCAGGGTTACAGTGCCGCCCCGTCCAATGCAGGATCGAGGGACGTTGCATGCAGCAACCCGCGGATTCCTCTACGCCGCCCCCGGCACGGGCGCCCTCCAGCCAGGCGCGACTGGAGCTGGCCACGCACGCGGCCAGGCTCGGCATCTGGGACTGGAACCTGCTGGACGGCACCCTGGTCTACTCGGCCCGCGCCCGCGAGATCTGCGGCCTGCCGCCGGGCGAAGGGCGGTTGCGGCTGGAGCAGGTGCAGGCCTGCACCCACCCGGACGACCTGCCGCGCACCCACGCCATGCTCCTGCGCGCGCTCGACCCGGCGATCCGCGAGTGCACGCCCTACGAGTACCGCGTGGTGCACGCCGATGGCACCGTACGCTGCGTGCTGGCGCACGGCGCCGTGGAGTTCGCGCCCGTCGATGGCGCCGAGCGCGCGGTGCGCTACATCGGCACGCTGCAGGACGTCACCGAGCAGCGTCAGTTGAGCGAGGCGCTGGAATCGAGCCGCGCGCGGCTGCAGCTGGCGCTCGATGCCGGCCGGATGGCGGTGTGGGAATTGGACCTGCGCAACGACGTGATGCACGGTTCGGCCCAGTTCAACCGCCTGCTGGGTTTTCCCGAGGACGCCAGGCCGACCATGGCGCAGATCCGCGCCGGCTATCCGTCGGGCGAGCGGGAGCGCATCGAGCGGGAAGGCCGGGCTGCGCTCGCTCGGGGCGAACATTTTTTCGAGACCGAATATCGCTATTGCCGGCCCAGCGGCGAGCTGCGTTGGCTGCTGCTGCGCGCGCAGACCCTGTTCGAGGACGGTCAGCCGTCGCGCGCCGTCGGCGTGCTGATGGACATCACCGCGCGCCGCCGTGCCGAAGAGAAACTGCGCACCAGCGAGGCCCGACTGAAGCTGGCCCAGCGGGTGGGCGACATCGGCGTGTGGGAGTGGGATCTGCCTTCGGGCAACGCCAGCTGGTCGCCCGAGATGTACATGCTGTTCGGTGTCGACCCGCAGGCCGGGATCAGTCCCGAGCAGGTCTGGAGGGAAAGGGTCTGGCCGGAGGACCGCGTCGCCGTCGATGAAGCGGTGCGTCGCAGCACCGAGGGCGGCTGGTCGATGGACATCGAGTTCCGCATCCGCGTCCGAGGCGAGACGCGCTGGCTGCGCTCCAAGGGCACGCCGGTCACCACCCCCGGCGGCCGCGCCCGCATGATCGGCGTCAACCAGGACGTGACCCGCGCGCATCGCCAGAAGATCGCGCTGGAGAACCGCAACCGCGTGCTGCAGGAAGAGGCCGTGCAGATCGGGCGCGAGCGCGAGCGGCTGTTCGAACTGAGCCGCGACATGTTCGGTGTGCTCGGCTTCGACGGCAGCCTCAGGGCTGCCAACCCGGCCTGGACGCGCACCCTGGGCCACGACGCGCCGTCCCTGCTCGCGCGCCCGTTCCTGGAATGGATCCATCCCGAAGACCGCGCCGGCGCTGCCGCGGTCATGGACGGGCTCCAACGCGGCGAGCCGGCGCCGCCGTTCGAAAGCCGCATGCAGGCCGGCCACGGCGGCTGGCGCTGGATCGCCTGGACGGCCGTGGCCGAGGACGAACTGGTTTATCTGGTCGGACGCGATGTTACTCACGAGAAGCTCGCCGCACAGGAACTCGAGGCGGCCAACCGGCAGCTGCGCCAGCAGATCGAAGGCCGTGAGCGGGTGGAGGCCACGTTGCGCCAGATGCAGCGGCTGGAGGCGGTCGGCCAGCTCACCTCGGGCGTGGCGCACGACTTCAACAACCTGCTGACCATCGTGCTGGGCAACATCGATCTGCTGGAGATGGTCGTGCAGGAGCCGAAGGTGCGCCGCCGGCTGGAACTGATGCGCCAGGCCGCCCTGCGGGGCGCCACGCTGACCTCGCAGCTGCTCGCGTTCTCGCGCCGCCAGCGTCTGGAGCCGAAGGCGCTCGACCTCAATGGCACCGTGCAGGGCATGAGCGAACTGCTCCAGAGCACGATGGGCGGCAGTGTCGCGGTAGCCACGCGGCTGCAGCCGGGGCTGTGGAGCGCGCTGGTGGATCCGACCCAGATCGAGCTGGTGATCCTCAACCTGGCGATCAACGCGCGCGACGCCATGCCGGTCGGCGGCAGCCTCACGATCGAGACCGCCAACGTCAGCCTGACCGAGGAGCCGCAACAGCCGGGGGAGCCGGTGCCGGGCGATTACGTCGCCATCGCGGTGGCCGACACCGGCACCGGCATGACCGACGAGGTGCGCGCGCGGGTGTTCGAGCCCTTCTTCACCACCAAGGAGGTCGGCAAGGGATCGGGACTGGGAATGGCGCAGGTGCTCGGCTTCGTGCAGCAGTCCGGAGGCGGCGTACGCGTCCAGAGCACGCCGGGCGCCGGCACCACGGTGCACGTCTACCTGCCGCGCGCCCGTACCGGGGCCGTGGCCGAGGACGTCGAGCCGGCGCCCCGGCACTCGCCTTCGACGCATCGCGCGCGCCGGCTTGCGCTGCTGGTGGACGATGACGTCGCCGTGCGCGAGGTCACCGCCGCACGGCTGCGGCGCCTGGGCTTCGACGTGCTCGAGGCCGGCTCCGGCGGCGCCGCGCTGGACCTGCTCGACCGGGCGCCGCAGGTCGACCTGCTGGTGGCGGACTTCGCCATGCCGGGCATGAACGGCGCCGAGGTCGCGCGCCAGGTGCGCCTGCGCCGGCCGGAACTGCCCGTGCTGTTCGTCACCGGCTACGCCGACCAGGCCGCGCTGGCCGCCGTAGGCGACGAGCGCGTGGTGCAGAAGCCCTTCCGCGACGACGAACTCGAACGCATGGTGCTGGCGGCCGCCGGCGGATAAGCCACCCCGCGTGACGTGTTGGGAAACCGGCGGCCCCATGCTTACCATGCGGGGGTTGCCCCAAACCGAGGTGCCCCCGTGAACCGACCGCTCGCCGCCGCCATCGCCGCGGCCCTGCTTGTTCCCGTCCTGGCCGCCGCCGTCGAGCGGCCCAGGTTCGATCCGCACCGGCTGTCGCAGGAGGTCAAGACGCTGTCCTCCGATGCCTTCGAGGGGCGCGGGCCGGCCACGCCGGGCGAGACCAAGACGGTCGACTACGTGATCGCGCAGTTCAAGGCCGCCGGCCTCGAGCCCGGCGGCGCCGTCGTCGATGGCAAGCGCACCTGGACGCAGCCGGTGCCGCTGGGCCGTTTCGAGATCGTCGGCGCGCCCAGCTTCGCGCTGACCGAGCACGGCAAGCGCGAGCCGCTGACCCAGGGCGAGCAGATCGCCGTACGCGCGGCGATGGACGGCAGCCGCAAGGTCGACATCCAGGACGCGCCGCTGGTGTTCGTCGGCTACGGCGTCGAGGCGCCCGAGCGCCACTGGGACGACTTCAAGGGCGTGGACCTGAAGGGCAAGATCGGCGTGGTGCTGGTCAACGATCCCGATTTCGAGACCGGCCACGGCGACTTCGGCGGCAAGGCGATGACCTACTACGGCCGCTGGACCTACAAGTACGAAGAGGCCGCGCGCCAGGGCGCGCTGGGCATGCTGGTGGTGCACGAGACCGCGCCGGCCTCCTACGGCTGGGCCACGGTGAAGAACTCCAACACCAACGTGCAGTTCGACATCGTGCGCGAGAAGCCCGCCGCCGCGCATCCGACGCTGGAAGGCTGGATCCAGCGCGACCTCGCCGTGCAGATGTTCAAGGCCGCGGGGCTGGATTTCGACGCGCTCAAGAAGCAGGCGCAGACGCGCGCCTTCAAGCCGGTGGAGCTGAAGGGCGTGACCTTCTCGGCGAAGTACGACGTCGATTCCAAGGTGATCACCTCGCAGAACGTCGTCGGCCGCGTCGAGGGCAGCAAGCGCCCGGACGAGACGGTGATCTACAGCGCGCACTGGGATCACTTGGGGATAGGCGCGCCGGACGCCAAAGGCGACCGCATCTACAACGGCGCGGTCGACAACGCCACCGGCACCGCCGCGCTGATCGAGCTGGGCCGCGCCTTCGCGCATGCGCCCAGGCCAGAGCGCACGGTGGTGTTCCTCAACGTCACCGCCGAGGAGAAGGGCCTGCTCGGCTCGGAGTACTACGCCACGCATCCGCTCTACCCGGTGGCCAAGACGGTGGCCGACATCAACCTCGACGCGCTCGATCCGAACGGTCCGGCGCGCAACTTCACCATCTCCGGCAACGCCAAGCTGGGCCTGCTCGATCGCCTGATCGCGCTGGCCAAGACCTACGGCATGAGCTATGCGCCCGATCCGCATCCGGAGGCGGGCAGCTTCTTCCGCTCGGACCATTTCTCCTTCGCCAAGCAGGGCGTGCCGGCGATCTCCTACGAGTCCGGCGATGACCTGGTCAAGGGCGGCAAGGCGGCCGGCGAGGCCGCGGCCAGGGAATACACCCGCGACCACTACCACCAGCCCTCCGACGAATGGCAGGCCAGCTGGACCTTCGCCGGCATGGCGCACGACCTGGCCATGCTCTACCAGCTGGGCGACGAGCTGGCCAACTCCGGCGCGTGGCCGGAGTGGTCGAAGGATTCGGAGTTCCGCGCGGTGCGCGAGAAGACGGCCGACCAGCGCAAGTAACGCGGGGTCGCCGCGAGGCCACCTTCCCCCGCATGCGGGGGAAGGATCGGGTTCAGGCCGCCACGGCCGCCGGCGCCGAGGTGCGGATCAGGTGGTCGAAGGCCGCCAGCGCGGCGGTCGAGCCGGCGCCCATGGCGATGACGATCTGCTTGTACGGCACCGTGGTCGCGTCGCCGGCGGCGAACACGCCCGGCAGCGAAGTCTGGCCGCGATCGTCGATCACGATCTCGCCGCGCGCAGACAGCTCCAGCGTGCCCTTGAGCCATTCGGTGTTCGGCAGCAGGCCGATCTGCACGAAGATGCCTTCCAGCTCCAGCGTGCGCATCTGGCCGCTCACGCGGTCCTTGTAGATCAGCGCGGTCACCCGCTTGCCATCGCCCAGTACCTCGGTGGTCTGGCCGCTGACGACGATGTCGACGTTAGGCATGCTGCGCAGCTTGCGCTGCAGGACGTCGTCCGCGCGAAGCTTGCCGTCGAACTCGATCAAGGTGACGTGGCTGGCCAGGCCGGCCAGGTCGATCGCCGCCTCCACGCCGGAGTTGCCGCCGCCGATCACCGCCACGCGCTTGCCCTTGAACAGCGGGCCGTCGCAGTGCGGGCAGTAGGCCACGCCCTTGTTGCGGTACTCGTCCTCGCCGGGCACGCCCATCTGGCGCCAGCGCGCGCCGGTGGAAAGCACCACGGTCCTGGACCTGAGCGTGGCGCCGTTGGCCAGCTGCACTTCGATCAGGCCGTCCGTTTCGTCGCTGGCCGGGATCAGCGCCTGCGCGCGCTGCAGGTTCATCACGTCGACGTCGTAGTCGTGCACGTGCTGCTCCAGCGCGGTGCCGAGCTTGGGGCCCTCGGTGTAGGAGACCGAGATGAAGTTCTCGATGCCCATGGTGTCCAGCACCTGGCCGCCGAAGCGCTCGGCCGCCAGTCCCGTGCGGATGCCCTTGCGCGCGCCGTAGACGGCCGCCGCGGCGCCGGCCGGGCCGCCGCCGACCACCAGCAGGTCGAAGGCCTCCTTGGCCTTGATCTTCTCGGCTTCACGCTCGCTCGAGCCGGTGTCGAGCTTGGCCACGATCTGCTCCAGGCTCATGCGGCCCTGGTCGAACAGTTCGCCGTTGAGGAACACGGTGGGCACGGACATCACCTGGCGGGCCTCGACCTCCTCCTGGTACAGCGCGCCGTCGATGGCCACGTGGCGGATGCGCGGGTTGAGCACGCTCATCAGGTTGAGCGCCTGCACCACGTCCGGGCAGTTCTGGCAGGACAGCGAGAAATAGGTCTCGAAGCGGTAGTCGCCGTCGAGATTGCGCACCTGCTCGATGGTCTGGGCCGCAGCCTTGGACGGATGGCCGCCGACCTGCAGCAGCGCCAGCACCAGCGAGGTGAACTCGTGGCCCAGCGGGATGCCGGCGAAGCGCACGCTCACGTCCGAACCGAGGCGGTTGATCGCGAACGAGGGCTTGCGGGCCTCGTCATCGCGGCGCACGAGGCTGATCTTGTCCGACAGCGAGGCGATTTCGGTCAGCAGTTCGTTCAATTCGGCGGACTTGGCGCTGTCGTCGAGCGAGACGGCCAGTTCGATCGGCTGGACCAGCTTTTCGAGGTAGGCCTGGAGTTGGGTCTTGAGGTGGGTGTCGAGCATGGCGGGCTCCAGACGTCGAATGGGATGTAAAGAAGGCGCTTGCAGCAGCGGCCTTGAGTCACGGGCGGGGAGGGGCGCCGGGACCGGCGCCCTGCGGTCCAGGCCGCTGCTGCAAGCACCCGGTCGGGTGCCGCTTGGGGAATCCGGGCGCGGACGCCCGGATTCCGGTCGTGCGGTCGACCAGAACGTGCCGGTCGATCGAGTGGGTCAGAGCAGACCGATCAGAGCAGTCCGATCAGAGCAGCCCGATCAGATCTTGCCGACCAGGTCCAGCGACGGCGCCAGGGTCTTCTCGCCTTCCTTCCACTTGGCCGGGCAGACCTCGTTCGGGTGGGAGGCGACGTACTGCGCGGCCTTGACCTTGCGCAGCAGCTCGGAGGCGTCGCGGCCGATGCCGCCGGCATTGATCTCGACGATCTGGATCTTGCCCGACGGGTCGACCACGAAGGTGCCGCGGTCGGCGATGCCAGCGGACTCGATCAGCACGTCGAAGTTGCGCGAGATCGCGTGGGTCGGATCGCCGATCATGGTGTACTGGATCTTCTTCACCGCCTCCGACGTGTCGTGCCAGGCCTTGTGCGAGAAGTGGGTGTCGGTGGACACCGAGTAAACTTCCACGCCCAGCTTCTGGAACTCGGCGTAATGGTCGGCCAGGTCTTCCAGCTCGGTGGGGCAGACGAAGGTGAAGTCGGCGGGGTAGAAGAACACGACGGACCACTTGCCCTTCAGGTCGGCATCGGTCACCTCGATGAACTTGCCGTTCTTGAAGGCCTGCGCCTTGAAGGGTTTGACTTCGGTGTTGATCAAGGACATCGCTGTCTCCTCGTTTGGTGGGTGGTTGACCGGGCAAGAATAGGGTACCCGCGACGATCGATCCAATTGATTGTCGGGATCGTGATGATTGATGCAGGCTATCGGTGACGAGGCCGGGCGTCAGCGTGCTTCGGTGGCGAGCAGCATCACGCCGGGCACGGTATCGCCGGCGGTGTTGTGTCCGCGGCAACGAAACGCCGCGGCTTCGCTGGCGCCGGCCGAGGCGCCGCGCGTGGACGAGCCCGGCCCGCCAGTAGGCTAAAATGCTCCTTTTTCCCGGAGGCGACATGGCAAGCCAAGCATCCCCCGGCGCAGGTTTCCGCGCCGCCCTCGCCGCCGAACAGCCGCTGCAGGTGATGGGCGCGATCACCGCCTATGCCGGCCTGATGGCCAAGCGCGTCGGCTACAGGGCGCTGTACCTCTCAGGCGGCGGCGTGGCCGCCAACTCGTTGGGCATGCCGGACCTGGGCATCAGCACGATGGAAGACGTGCTCACCGACGCGCGCCGCATCGTGGACGCCACGCAGCTCCCGTTGCTGGTCGACATCGATACCGGCTGGGGCGGCGCCTTCAACATCGCGCGCACCATCCGCAGCTTCGAGCGCATCGGCGTGGCCGCGGTGCACATGGAGGACCAGGTCGGCCAGAAGCGCTGCGGCCACAGGCCGGGCAAGGAAGTGGTGCCTAAGGCGGAGATGGTCGACCGCGTCAAGGCCGCGGTCGACGCGCGCACCGACCCCGGCTTCGTGATCATGGCGCGCACCGACGCGGCGGCGGTGGAAGGCATCGACGCGGCGATCGAGCGCGCCTGCGCCTACGTCGAGGCCGGCGCCGACATGATCTTCCCCGAGGCGATGAAGACGCTGGAGGACTACCGACGCTTCAAGGCGGCGGTGAAGGTGCCGATCCTGGCCAACCTCACCGAATTCGGCTCCACGCCCTTCTTCACCACCGCGGAGCTGGGCTCGGCCGGCGTGGGCATCGCGCTGTACTGCTGCGGCGCCTATCGCGCCATGAACAAGGCGGCGCTCAACTTCTACGAGACCGTGCGCCGCGAAGGCACGCAGAAGGGCATCATCGATACCTTGCAGACGCGCGAGGAGCTGTACGACTTTCTCGGCTACCACGCCTACGAGGACAAACTCGACGCGCTGTTCGCCGACGGCAAGGGCTGACCGGCCATTCACCCGCAGGCCGTCAGCCGGCCTGCAGCCATTCGCGTGGACGGGCCGCAGGCTCCGCCCGCATCCGCAAGTCTTCAAGGAGATTCCCGATGAGCGAGCAAACCCTCCCCAAGCCGAAGAAATCCGTGGCGCTGTCCGGCGTGCCGGCCGGCAACACCGCGCTGTGCACGGTCGGCCGCAGCGGCAACGACCTGCACTACCGCGGCTACGACATCCATGACCTGGCCGCCAAGGGTTGCTTCGAGGAAGTGGCCTATCTGCTGGTGTACGGCAGGCTGCCCAACTGGACCGAGCTGCAGAACTACAAGGCCAGGTTGAAGCGCCTGCGCGGCCTGCCGGCGCCGGTCAAGGGCGCGCTGGAACTGCTGCCGGCCGCGACGCATCCGATGGACGTGCTGCGTACCGGCTGCTCGGTGCTGGGCACCGTGTTGCCGGAGAAGGAAGACCACAACCTCACCGGCGCACGCGACATCGCCGACCGCCTGATGGCGAGCTTCGGCTCCATGCTGCTGTACTGGTACCACTTCAGCCACAACGGCAAGCGCGTGGAGACGCAGACCGACGACGACTCGATCGCCGCGCACTTCCTGCACGTGCTGCACGGCAAGACGCCGAGCGAACTGCACGCGCAGGCATTGGACAAGTCGCTGATCCTCTATGCCGAGCACGAGTTCAACGCGTCCACCTTCACGGCGCGCGTGATCGCCGGCACCGGCTCGGACATGTATTCGGCCATCACTGGCGCGATCGGTGCGCTGCGCGGTCCCAAGCACGGTGGCGCCAACGAAGTGGCGATGGAGATCATCGCCCGCTACCGCAGCGCGGCCGATGCTGAGGCGGACATCCGCGCACGGGTGGAGAGGAAGGAAATCATCATCGGCTTCGGCCACCCGGTCTACACGGTGTCCGATCCGCGCAACGAGATCATCAAGGAGATCTCGCGCAAGCTCTGCACCGAAGGCGGCAACCCGACGCTGTTCGAAGTGTCCGAGCGCATCGAGAAGCTGATGTGGGAACTGAAGAAGATGTTCCCCAATCTCGACTGGTACTCGGCCAGCGCCTACCACATGATGGGCGTGCCCACGGCGATGTTCACGCCGCTGTTCGTGATCGCGCGCACCTCCGGCTGGAGCGCGCACGTGATCGAGCAGCGCCAGGACGGCAAGATCATCCGCCCGAGCGCCAACTACACCGGTCCGGAAGACCAGAGCTACGTGCCGATCGAGAAGCGCTGAGCCGCCGGAAAACCGAAGCGCGAAGGGAGCCGCGAGGCTCCCTTTTTCGTGGGCTCGGCAGCAATCCGTGCCGAAGGGCGCGGATGGGTTGCGACCGCAGCTTCGTGGGCATCACCAAGCAGAACGGCCAGACCGTGGCTGGATCCGCCAGAACCGTGCTCGGCACCTTGCTGGTCGGCGGCTCCCACCGCCTGAGCGACAAGCGTACGCCGAATTTCTCGCTTGTGTAGGCGTGACGCGCGATACGCCCGATGCCACCGTGACGGTGCGCCTGCCGATGACGTATTGGGCTGGCGCTCAGCTGCGTCGCCGCCGTCTCCACCAGCCTCCGCCGCAGACGCCGGCGACCAGCACGACGTCCAGCAGATAGCCCATCCAGGTGCGTGAGGCGAACCGGGCGTGCAGCAGGTGGTCGTGCGTGATCATGCGGCCGGCCGTCCAGGCGATCGCGCCGGCGCCGAGGTAGACGATGACGGGGAAGCGCTCGATCAGTTTCAGGATCAGGGTCGAGCCCCACACCACCAGCGGCACGCTGATCAGCAGGCCCAGCACCACCAGCAGCAGGTCGCCGTGCGACGCGCCGGCGATCGCCAGCACGTTGTCCAGCCCCATCAAGGCGTCGGCGACGACGATGGTGCGCAGCGCGGCCCAGAGGTTGCCGGCGGCGGCGACATCGTGTGGCGCATCGTCCCGTTTCAGCAGCTGCCAGGCGATCGGCAGCAGCAACAGGCCACCGGCCAGCATCAGGCCCGGCAGTTCCAGCAGCCAGACCACGGCAGTGGTGAGCGCGATGCGCACCACGACAGCGCCGAAGCTGCCCCAGAGCACGGCGCGCCTCTGATGCGTCTTCGGCAACTTGCGTGCGGCCAGCGCGATCACGATCGCGTTGTCGCCGGCCAGCACCAGATCGAGCAGCACGATGGTGATCAGGCCGGAGAAGAATGGGGGGGCGAGGAAATCCATGCGGCTCGGTTCCTGCGTGCGGGACAGATGCAGCAACCACGGGCGCACGCAACCCCGTGATTACCGCAAAAGTCTCGTTCGCGGCCGAGCCGCTGCAGCGACCGGGGCGGTGCTCCGCCCGTGATGACGACCACTGCAAGGACACCTGATGAAGCCGGTGTCCGGAACTACTCCCTTTTGGGATCAGTATCCGACTATGGTCGGTGCCTTCATGCATGTCAGTCAAGCCAAGGCCCTTAAGGAAGCGGCCCGCACCGGCTAAAATGTGCCGTTAACACGTCAGCCGGGCGTTCCAACCAAGGGTTCCTGATATCCATGAACAACGTCTACCGCCAATCCCTCCCCGGCACGCCGCTGGATTATTTCGATGCGCGCGCCGCCGTGGAGGCGATTCAGCCGGGCGCCTATGACGCGCTGCCGTACACCTCGCGCGTGCTTGCCGAGAACCTGGTGCGCCGTTGCGATCCGGCGATCCTCACCGAGTCGCTCAAGCAGATCATCGAGCGCAAGCGCGAGCGCGATTTCCCATGGTTTCCGGCGCGCGTTGTGTGCCATGACATCCTCGGCCAGACGGCGCTGGTGGACCTGGCCGGTCTGCGCGACGCGATTGCCGAGCGCGGCGGCGACCCGGCCAAGGTGAACCCGGTGGTGCCGGTGCAGCTGATCGTCGACCACTCGCTGGCGGTGGAGTGCGGTGGCTTCGATCCGAACGCGTTCGCGAAGAACCGCGCGATCGAGGATCGCCGCAACGAGGACCGCTTCCACTTCATCGAGTGGACCAAGCAGGCGTTCGAGAACGTCGACGTGATCCCGCCGGGCAACGGCATCATGCACCAGATCAACCTGGAGAAGATGTCACCGGTGATCCAGGTGCAACACGATGATCAAGGCAGGGGCGTGGCCTATCCCGATACCTGCGTGGGCACCGACAGCCACACGCCGCACGTGGATGCGCTCGGCGTGATCGCCGTCGGCGTGGGCGGCCTGGAGGCGGAGAGCGTGATGCTGGGCCGGGCCTCGTGGATGCGTCTGCCCGACATCGTGGGCGTTGAGCTCACCGGCAAGCGCCAGCCCGGCATCACCGCCACCGACATCGTGCTGGCGCTCACCGAGTTCCTGCGCAGGGAGAAGGTGGTCGGCGCGTACCTGGAATTCCGCGGCGAGGGTGCAGCCAGCCTCACGCTGGGAGATCGCGCCACCATCTCCAACATGGCGCCCGAGTACGGTGCCACCGCCGCGATGTTCTTCATCGACGGCCAGACTACCGACTACCTGCGCCTCACCGGCCGCAGCGACGAGCAGGTCAGGCTGGTGGAGACCTACGCCAGGGCCGCCGGTCTGTGGGCCGACACGCTGGCCAATGCACAGTACGAGCGCACGCTGACGTTCGATCTCTCCTCGGTCGTCCGCAACATGGCCGGTCCGTCCAACCCGCACAAGCGCCTGCCCACCGCCGATCTCGCCGCACGCGGCATTGCCGGCGAGTGGAAGGAACAGGCGGGCCAGATGCCCGATGGCGCGGTGATCATCGCCGCCATCACCAGCTGCACCAACACCAGCAATCCGCGCAACGTGATCGCGGCAGCGCTGCTGGCACGCAATGCCAACGCGCGCGGCCTCACGCGCAAGCCGTGGGTGAAGAGTTCGCTCGCGCCCGGCTCCAAGGCGGTGGAGCTGTACCTGAAGGAGGCGAATCTGCTGCCGGAGTTGGAAAAGCTCGGCTTCGGCATCGTCGCCTTCGCCTGCACCACCTGCAACGGCATGTCCGGCGCGCTCGATCCCAAGATCCAGCAGGAGATCGTCGAGCGCGACCTGTACGCCACCGCCGTGCTGTCCGGCAACCGCAACTTCGACGGACGTATCCATCCCTATGCCAAGCAGGCGTTCCTGGCCTCGCCGCCGCTGGTGGTGGCCTACGCGATCGCCGGCACCATCCGCTTCGACATCGAGAAGGACGTGCTCGGCCACGACGCCGACGGCCAGCCGGTGACGCTGAAGGACATCTGGCCCAGCGACGAGGAGATCGACGCGATCGTGTCCTCCAGCGTGAAGCCGGAGCAGTTCCGCAAGGTCTACGAGCCGATGTTCGCGCGCACCGGCCGCAACGGCACGCGCGCCGCTCCGCTGTACGGCTGGCGCGCGCAGAGCACCTACATCCGCTGTCCGCCGTACTGGGAGGGCGCCCTCGCGGGCGAGCGCACGCTCAAGGGCATGCGTCCGTTGGCGGTGCTGGGCGACAACATCACCACCGACCACCTGTCGCCGTCGAACGCGATCCTGCCCAACAGCGCGGCAGGCGAGTACCTCGCAAAAATGGGCTTGCCGGAAGAAGACTTCAATTCGTACGCGACGCACCGCGGCGACCACCTCACCGCGCAACGCGCCACCTTCGCCAACCCCACGCTCGTCAACGAAATGGCCGTGGTCGACGGCGAAGTGAAGAGGGGATCGCTGGCGCGCGTGGAGCCGGAAGGCAAGGTCATGCGCATGTGGGAGGCGATCGAGACCTACATGGATCGCAAGCAGCCGTTGATCGTGATCGCCGGCGCCGACTACGGCCAGGGTTCCTCGCGCGACTGGGCCGCGAAGGGTGTCCGACTGGCGGGCGTGGAAGCCATCGCGGCCGAAGGCTTCGAGCGCATCCACCGCACCAACCTGATCGGCATGGGCGTGCTGCCGCTGGAGTTCAAGCCGGGCACGAACCGCAAGACGCTGGGCATCGACGGCACCGAGACCTTCGACGTGATCGGCGAGCGCACGCCGCGCGCTGATCTCTTGCTCGTGATTCACCGCAAGGACGGCGAGCGCGTCGAGGTGAGCGTCACGTGCCGGCTCGACACGGCCGAGGAAGTGTCGATCTACGAGGCGGGCGGCGTGCTGCAGCGCTTCGCGCAGGATTTCATCGAGTCGTCGCAGGCGGCATGAGCCGGATAGCGGAGCCGCGTTTGTTCTTCATGGCCATGCCTACGCCAGCATGGGTGGATGACACGCTCGCTCTGCTGGTGCGGCTTGGGCTGGACAAGCGTCTGCGAAGCGCTTTGTTTGCACCGGAGAATTGGCATCAGTCGTTTTCCGAGCGCATTTTTTCGCCGACCGGGGAAGAATGCGCGGCGCTGCCGCAGGTGGGCTCGGCCGTTTCCGCACCTGCCTGCACGCTGCATTTCAGCCGCATCGACGGGCCGACCGACATGCCGGGCCGGATCCATTGGACGATGCGTGCGCGCGGCGTGCCGAAGGCGTTTGCCGCCTTGTTGCAGGAGGTGCGTGGCCGCCTTGGCGAGGCGGGATGCGGTCGCATCGCCACCGGCGTGACGCCGCACATGACCTTGAGCTATTGCGCACGCGAGCCGCTGGACAAGGTCGTGCTCGACCCACCCGTCGCATGGACCATCGACGAGCTGTGCCTCGCCATCGGTGGCGGCAATCCGTACCGCTACGACATCATTGGGCGCTGGCCATTGCTGCCTGAAATCGATTCACCCGCCACGCAAACCGGCTTGTTCTGAGGCGGCGGCGAACACTTCCGGAGATTCCCATGTCGCATGCTGCACAGATCCGCATTCCCGCCACTTATATGCGCGGTGGCACCAGCAAGGGCGTGTTCTTCCGCCTTGAGGACTTGCCCGAGGCGGCACGGGTACCAGGCGCGGCGCGCGACGCCTTGCTGATGCGCGTGATCGGCAGCCCCGATCCGTACGGCAAGCAGATCGACGGGATGGGCGGCGCGACGTCGTCCACCAGCAAGACGGTGATCGTGTCGAAGAGCACGCGGCCCGGCCACGACGTCGACTACCTATTCGGCCAGGTGGCGATCGACAAGGCTTTCGTCGACTGGAGCGGCAACTGCGGCAACCTGTCGGCGGCGGTCGGTCCGTTCGCCATCGCCGGTGGTCTGGTCGATCCCGCGCGCGTACCGCGCGACGGCGTCGCCGTCGTGCGCATCTGGCAGGCCAATATCGGCAAGACCATCATCGCCCACGTGCCGATGACCGACGGTGTAGTGCAGGAAACCGGCGATTTCGAGCTGGACGGCGTGACCTTTCCTGCCGCTGAAGTGCAACTGGAATTCATGGACCCGGCCGCCGAGGAAGATGGCGCGGGCGGCGCGATGTTCCCGACCGGGCGCCTCGTCGACGACCTGGAGGTGCCGGGCGTCGGCACGCTCAAGGCGACCATGATCAACGCCGGCATTCCCACGATCTTCGTCGAGGCCTCCGCGATCGGCTACACCGGCACGGAGCTGCAGGACGCGATCAACGGCGATGCCAAGGCGCTGGCGATGTTCGAGACCATCCGCGCGCATGGCGCACTGCGCATGGGCCTGATCAAGTCGCTGGACGAGATCTCCACGCGCCAACATACCCCCAAGGTCGCTTTTGTCGCCAAGCCGGCCGACTACGTCGCATCGAGCGGCAAGCCGGTGCAGGCGGGCGACGTCGATCTGCTGGTGCGCGCAATGTCGATGGGCAAGCTGCATCACGCCATGATGGGGACGGCGGCGGTGGCCATCGGCACGGCTGCGGCCATCCCGGGCACGCTGGTGAACCTCGCGGCCGGTGGCGGCGAGCGCCAGGCAGTGCGTTTTGGCCATCCGTCGGGGACCTTGCGGGTGGGTGCCGAAGCCGCGCTGGTTGACGGCACGTGGACCGTCACCAAGGCGATCATGAGTCGTAGCGCGCGCGTGCTGATGGAAGGCTGGGTGCGCGTGCCTGCGGAGTAAGTCTGCAAGAGGAGGGGGCGATTTTCTCTTGCCGCAACGCCGCGGTCAGCTAACGTCGACAAGGTTTGCGTCAAGCGGGGAGCGGCCGCGCACAGTAGCGGTTACCCATACCGTCGGGAGACAAGCCTCGTGAATACGTACGACATCCGCTCCGCCAAGCGTCCCGATCCCGACCAGCCGATGGTCGACATCGCCGACTACGTGGTCGACTACCGGGTCGATTCCAGCGAGGCATACGACACCGCGCGATACATGCTGCTGGATTCGCTGGCCACCGCGATGATGGCGATGAAGTTCCCCGAGTGCGTCAAACACCTGGGCCCGCTGGTGCCGGGCGCCACGCTGCCGGGTGGTGCGCGCGTGCCCGGCACCAGCCACGAACTGGATCCGGCACAGGCCGCGTTCGCCATCGGCACGCAGATCCGCTGGCTGGACTTCAACGACACCTGGCTGGCCGCCGAGTGGGGCCACCCGTCGGACAACCTGGGCGCGATCCTCGCGGTGGCCGACTACCTCAGCCGCAAGGCCGAACGCGAAGGCGGCCAGCCGTTCACCGTGCGCGACGTGCTCGGCTACGCCATCAAGGCGCACGAGATCCAGGGCTGCTACGCGTTGAAGAACAGCTTCAACCGCGTCGGCCAGGACCACGTGATCCTGGTTCGCCTGGCCTCCACCGCGGTGGCCACCGCCATGCTCGGCGGCAGCAAGGAGCAGATCACTACGGCTGTGTCGCACAGCTGGATCGACAACGGCGCGCTGCGCACCTACCGCCATGCGCCCAACACAGGGCCGCGCAAGAGCTGGGCCGCGGGCGACGCCTGCCGCCGTGCGGTGATCCACGCGATCAACGCGGTCTACCGCGGCGTGGTGGGCTACCCGTCGGCGCTGAGCGCCAAGACCTGGGGCTACTACGACGTCGCCTTCAAGGGCCACGCGTTCGAGTTCGAGCGGCCCTTCGGCAGCTACGTGATGGAGAACGTGCTGTTCAAGATCAGCTTTCCCGCCGAGTTCCACGCGCAGACCGCGGTGGAGTGCGCCATGCAGCTGCATGCGCAGGTCGCCGGCAAGCTCGATCAGGTCGAGAAGATCGTGATCGAGACGCAGGAAGCGGGCGTGCGCATCATCGACAAGACCGGCCCGCTGGCCAATTACGCCGACCGCGATCATTGCATCCAGTACATGGTCGCCGTGCCGCTGCTCTTCGGCCGCCTGACCGCGGAGGACTACAACGACGACGTCGCCGCCGATCCACGCATCGATGCGCTGCGCCAGAAGATGGAAGTACGCGAGAACCCGCAGTTCACCAAGGATTATTTCGACCCGGACAAGCGCTACATCGGCAATTCGGTGCAGGTGTTCTTCAAGGATGGGTCTTCCACCGAAAAGGTCTCGATCGATTACCCGATCGGCCACCGCAAGCGCCGCGCCGAAGGCATCCCGGTGCTGTTGAAGAAATTCGAGACTGCGCTGCGAGGCCATCTGCCGGCGCAGCGGGTCAAGGCGATCCTGGAAGCGACCGCGGACCCTGCCGCTTTGGACGCCATGCCCATCCAGCGCTTCCTGGGCTTATTCACGCTATAAACACGAATAAGCACAAACCGCCGCCTGCAATGCAGCCAGGCCGGTGTTTGCAATTGTCGCGAGAAAACCCGGCTACCACGCCGGGTTTTCTCGTTTTCACGTTGTTTCCACGCCGTTCGGGCGGCAATGGAAGACAGGGCTTTGCTGAACAAGGCCTCACCAGGGAACCCGGACGCTCGTGAACGACTTAACGGTTTTGCTACACTCTCGCCGCTTGCCCGTAGGGACGAAAGCGAGGGGGCGGCTCAAGCTTCCGAGAGTCAAAGTGAGTTTGACGCGCGGTCCGTGCGAGGTGAAACGGCTGCGAACACCAATAAATGAAGGAGACACCTGATGAAACGTAAGGGCTTGTATTTTCTTATTGCCTTGGCCCTGGGCGGCGTAGGTGCCGTTCACGCGCAGGACGCCACTCCTGCTCCGGCCAGCGACACTGCCGCCACCACCAGCACCGGCAATTATGACGGCCGCTGGTACATCGCTCCGACGATCGGCGGTTACTACAACGATACCGATCGCAACACCAACAGCCGCCAGTTCTACTATGGCCTGGGTGTCGGCCGTTTCATCGCTCCGAATGCCTCGATCGACCTGTTCGTCGATCGCACCAAGCGCAAGCGCGACACCGCGGTGGGCGGTGGCAAGTGGTCCAACAACAATGTCGGCGTGGCCGCCCGTTTCTATGCGGGTGACTGGAATGCCTGGCGTCCGTACCTGCTCGCCGGCGTGATGGGCAGCCATCACCAGAACTCGGCTGATCACGGCTGGGCCCCGGCGGCCGAGCTGGGCGGCGGCGTGTCCAAGACCATCACCGACAGCTCTGACTTTCGCGTCGAAGCCGGCTACCGCTACGACTGGGACAACAAGAGCCAGCCGGCCAAGAGCGGCTACGGCGACTGGTTCCTGGGCTTCAGCATCGTCTCGCGCTTCGGCGAGCCGGCTGCTGCCCCGCAGCCTGCCGCGGCGCCGGCGCCGGCGCCCGCCAACGACTGCTCGAAGCAGTTCCGCAACGGCGTGAACCTCTGCGAGAACAAGTGCCCGAACCTGCCCGAAGGCACCATCGTCGGTCCGGACGGCTGCCCGCAGAAGGTCGTGATCGACCTGCGTGGCGTGAACTTCAAGTTCGACTATCCGAAGAAGGGCCACGTGGCTGCGAGCGAGATCGGCAAGGCCCTTGCCGAGCCGAGCTCCGACTCGATCGCCATCCTGGACCAGGCCGTCGACACCCTGCAGCGTTACCCGCAGGTGCACGTGACCGTCGCCGGCTACACCGACTCAGTGGGTAAGGATGCCTACAACCAGTCGCTGTCCGAGCGTCGCGCGAAGATCGTGTACGACTACCTGACCTCGCACGGCATCGACGCCAGCCGCCTGGAAGGCCCCATCGGCCACGGCAAGGCCGACCCGATCGACAGCAACGACACCGACTCGGGCCGCGCGCGCAACCGCCGCACGGAGCTGCAGGTCCAGCAGTAACCGGACCCGCACGAGCAACACCAAAAAGCCCGGCTCCGGCCGGGCTTTTTCTTTGTCGGGATCCAGGCGATTGGCAAGCTTGCGGTGCATCGGTGGTACGCGCTTGCCGCAGTTCGGGCGTGGCCGATACGCTTGCCCGATGCCTACGCCGCGCCGCCCCTCATCCGTTCCCGCAGCACGCCACGGCCTGGCACGCGTGCTGTCCAAGCGGGGCGTGTGCTCGCGCAGCCAGGCCGAGCAGTGGATCCGGGCAGGCCGTGTGGCCCTGGACGGGCGTGTGGTGCGCAATCCCGAACACCCGGTCACGCAAGGGCAGGGCGGCATCACCGTCGATGGCCAGCCGGTCGGCGAGACCGCGCCGGTGTACCTGATGTTCAACAAGCCACGGGGCCTGGTGGTCAGCGCGGCCGACGAGCGCGGCCGCGCCACCGTCTATGACGCCCTCGCCGAGGCGGGTATGCCGTGGCTGGGGCCGGTCGGGCGGCTGGACAAGGCCAGCGAAGGGCTGCTGCTGCTCAGCAATGACACCGTATGGGCGGCGCGCATCACCGACCCGGCCGCGCACCGCGAGAAGACCTATCACGTGCAGGTGGATTGCGTGCCGGACGCGCGGCTGTTGGCCAGGCTCGGTGAAGGCGTGTCCGATCAGGGCGAATGGCTGGCCGCACGTCGGGTGGCCCTGCTGCGTGCCGGCGAGAAGAACGCCTGGCTGGAGATCGTGCTGGACGAGGGGCGCAACCGGCACATCCGGCGCCTGCTCGCTGCGAACGGCATCGGCGTACTGAGGCTGGTGCGCGTGGCCATCGGCGAACTGCGCCTTGGCGACCTCGCCAAGGGCCGATGGCGCCACCTTGCCGCGGACGAGGTCGAGGCGTTGCGCGCTGCGCGCTGATCCGCAGGCCCGCCGGATCGGCTCCCTTCCGGAGCGGAAGGGAGCCGGGAGTTCAGATCACGCCAAGCTGCCTGCCGATCTTGGTGAACGCTGCGATCGCCCGGTCCAGGTGCTCGCGGGTGTGCGCCGCGCTCATTTGCGTGCGGATACGCGCCTGGCCCTGCGGCACCACCGGATAGAAGAATCCGGTGACGTAGATCCCTTCCTCCAGCAGCGCGGTGGCCATCGCTTGCGCCTTGGGCGCGTCGTAGATCATCACCGGCACGATCGGGTGCACGCCCGGCTTGATGTCGAAGCCGGCGGCGGTCATCCGTTCGCGGAAGTAGGCCGTGTTCTCCTGCACGCGGGTGCGCAGCTCGCCGGCGGAGACCAGCATGTCGAACACCTTGATCGCCGCGGCCACCACGTGCGGCGGCAGCGAATTGGAGAAAAGATACGGCCGCGAGCGCTGGCGCAGCAGCTCGATCACCTCCGCCGGCCCCGTGGTGAAGCCGCCCAGGGCGCCGCCGAGCGCCTTGCCCAGCGTGCCGGTGAAGATGTCGACCTTGTCCATCACCCCATGCACCTCGGCCGAGCCGCGGCCGGTGGCGCCCAGGAAGCCGGTGGCGTGGCATTCGTCGATGTGCACCATGGCGCCGTACTTTTGGGCCAGCGCGGTGATCTTGTCCAGCGGCGCGATGAAGCCGTCCATCGAGAACGAGCCGTCGGAGGTGATCAGCTTGGTGCGCGCGCCGGCGGCGTCGGCCGCCTGCAACTGCTTCTCCAGGTCGGCCATGTCGCAGTTGGCGTAGCGGAAGCGCTTGGCCTTGCACAGGCGGATGCCGTCGATGATCGAGGCATGGTTGAGCGCGTCGGAGATGATCGCGTCCTCCTCGCCCAGCAGCGGTTCGTACAGGCCCCCGTTGGCATCGAAGCAGGCGGCGTAAAGAATGGTGTCCTCGGTGCCGAAGAACTCGGCGATCTTCGCCTCCAGCTGCTTGTGCAGGTCCTGCGTGCCGCAGATGAAGCGGACCGAGGCCATGCCGAACCCGTGCGTGTCCAGCGCCTCCTTGGCAGCCGCGATCACGTCCGGGTGATCGGCCAGGCCGAGGTAGTTGTTGGCGCAGAAGTTGAGCACCCTGCGGCCGTCCGCCAGCTCGATTTCCGAGGATTGCGGCGAAACGATGATGCGCTCGCCCTTGAACAAGCCCTGGTCGCGGATGGCGTCCAGTTCGGTGGCGTAACGGTCGCGGGCGGTGTAGGTCACGGTGGGTCTCCAGTCTCGAAGGCGGCAAGGCGCATGCCGCAAGCCGGCCTTGGCGTCATTCCCGCGAAATTGGGGATGACGCCCGGCTAAAAAGGTAGGGGCCGGGGCGAAGGTGATGCCGGAATCAGGTCCAGCAGCAGACCACCTTGCCGCACTGTCCCGCATCCATCAGGTCGAAGCCCTTCTGGAAATCGTCGATGGCGATCTGGTGGGTCAGCACCTTCTGCAGCGGGAAGCCGGTCAGCACCATCTGGGTCATCTTGTACCAGGTCTCGTACATGCGCCGGCCGTAGATGCCCTGCAGGGTGAGGCCCTTGAAGATCACCTTGTCCCAGTCGATGCCCGCGCCGCGCGGCATGATACCGAGCATGGCTACCTTGCCGCCGTGGTACATCACCTCGAGCATGTCGTTGAAGGCGCGTGGGTTGCCGCTCATCTCCAGGCCCACGTCGAAGCCTTCCATGTGCAGGTCCTTGACCACGTCCTTGAGCGACTGGTTGGACACGTTCACCACCCGGGTGGCGCCCATGTCGGCGGCGAGCTTGAGGCGGTAATCGTTGACGTCGGTGACCACCACGTTGCGCGCGCCCACGTGTTTGGCGATGCCCGCGGCGATGACGCCGATCGGGCCGGCGCCGGTGATCAACACGTCCTCGCCGATCAGGTCGAACTCCAGCGCGCAGTGCGCCGCGTTGCCATAGGGATCGAAGAATGCGGCCAGCTCGCTGGGGATCTGGTCCGGGATCGGCCACAGATTGGACGCCGGCACCGCCACGTACTCGGCGAAGGCGCCGTTGCGGTTGACGCCGATGCCCACGGTGTTGGGGCACAGGTGCTGGCGCCCGGCGCGGCAGTTGCGGCAATGCCCGCAGACGATGTGGCCCTCCGCGGAAACCCGGTCGCCGACCTTGTAGCCGGTGACGGCGCTGCCCAGTTCGGCGATGCGGCCGACGAATTCGTGGCCGATGGTCAGGCCGGGCTTGATCGTGCGCTGGGACCACTCGTCCCACTTGTAGATGTGCAGATCGGTGCCGCAGATGGCGGTCTTCTCCACCTTGATCAGCACCTCGTTGGGGCCGATCTGCGGGACCGGTACCTCTTCCATCCAGATGCCCTGCTCGGGCTTGCGCTTGACCAGGGCCTTCATCGTCTGCTGCATGGGTTATCCATCGGCCACGGGCCGGCTGCGGTAGGAGAAACGGCAATTATATGCCCGTGCATCCGGCGGCGGCTTGGGTGCGATGCCGTAAGCCATGGTTCCAGGCCGCGAGCGTTCACCGGACACAAAAAAGCCGCGCCCCGCGAGGCACGGCTTGCTTGGTTGCGCGTGGGCTCAGGCCAGTGCGCGATAGACGATGGAAAAAACCAGGCTGATCGCGATGCACACCGCCAGCCAGAAGCCGAAATTGTTCTTGTCCCAGAAGCGTTTGCCGTCGCCCTCCGGCGCTTCCTGCGCAGGATGGGTGGGAGCCGGCTGCGACGCCGGGCGCGTACGTGGCGTGGGCTGGGCGGTTTGTGGTCGCAGGCTGATGATGGCCCCTGATCCACCTTCCTGGTCGTGTTCGGCGTCGATACGATGCGCCATCGCGTGAATTCTATGTGGTCGCTGTATGTCGATGGTGCGCCTGTGGCGGTGCGCAGGCAAGCCGCCGCCGGAGCTGGGGGCGAAGTATCCCCCGGAACGTGATCGGGGTCACCCGATTCGAGCCGCCTGCCGCGGCCGCCTCGCGCTCGAGCGCGCGGCCGTGCCGCCTACAATGGACCGATGCCTGCCGATGCGCGCCCCCTCGCCGTATTCCTGATGGGCCCGACGGCGTCGGGCAAGACCGCGCTGGCCTGCGCTTTGCGCGAGCGCTTCGCGCTGGAATTGGTGAGCGTGGACTCGGCCCTGGTCTACCGCGGACTGGACATCGGCGCGGCCAAGCCGGATGCACAAACGCTGGCACGGCATCCGCACGCGCTGCTCGACCTGCGCGATCCGTCCGAACCCTACTCGGCCGCCGATTTCCGGGCCGATGCGCTCGAGGCGATGGGGCGCATCCGGTCGCAAGGCCGTGTGCCGCTGCTGGTCGGCGGCACTGGGCTGTATTTCCGCGCGCTGCAGCGCGGCCTCTCGGCGCTGCCCGACGCCGCGCCTGCCATCCGCGCCAGGCTGGCCGCCGAGGCATCCGCCTGTGGCTGGCCGGCCTTGCATGCCCGGCTGGCGGAGCTCGATCCGGCTGCCGCTGCCCGCATCGGACCCAACGATGCCCAGCGCCTTCAGCGCGCCCTCGAGGTGATCGAACTGACTGGCCGGCCGTTGTCGGAGCAGCAGACCGGCGGCACCGGCGGGCCGTTCCCATGGCGCGTGCTCAAGCTCGCGCTGGTGCCGGCCGAGCGGCAGCAACTGCACGCGCGCATCGCGCGGCGCTTCGATGCCATGCTGGCCGCCGGGTTCCTGGACGAAGTGCGCGCGTTGCGCGGGCGCGGCGACCTGCATCCGGACCTGCCAGCCCTGCGCGCCGTCGGCTACCGCCAGGCCTGGGAGCATCTGGAGGGCGCCACCGGCACGTCGGCGTTCCGCGACAAGGGCATCTTCGCCACCCGCCAGTTGGCCAAGCGGCAAATCACCTGGCTGCGTGCAGAGATGGACGCGCGCGTGCTGGACCCGGAGCTTCCCGATCTGCTCGAGCGCGCGAGCGATGCCCTGGAGCTTTTCCTGTAGAGCCCGCCAACTGCGATGTAGGTCCCGGCTCCCGGCTTCCGCCCGCCATTTAAAAGCGGTTAATATCCCGTCGACTTGGGCCGGTCGCGCTAGCGCGTCTTTTCTCCGGCCCGCGATGGTTCGCGAGGGGGTAAAACAACATGTCCAAAGGGCAGTCTTTGCAGGATCCGTTTCTCAATGCGCTTCGCCGCGAGCGCGTTCCGGTCGCCATCTACCTGGTGAACGGCATCAAGCTGCAGGGCACGATCGAATCGTTCGACCAGTTCGTGGTGCTGCTGCGCAACCAGGTGAGCCAGATGGTCTACAAGCACGCCATCTCCACCGTGGTGCCCAGCCGCAACGTGCGTATGGGCAATGGCCACGACGCGCACGCCGACGCGCATGCCGAGCACGCCGAGGGCGACGACTGAAGGTATACGCACGCCGCGCCGTCGGCGGGCCGCCTGGTCCGCCGGCGGCCGTCGCCCCGTACCTGGGCGCATGCCTTGCGCACACGCTGATCGGCATACAATGCCGCCTGTTCGCCGCGGGCATCGCGCCGGCGGCCTGAATCGTCCCTGCCAGGCCATTCCTACCTAGTGTTCGATAGACAAAAGAAGGGCGAGCGCGCCGTACTGGTCCTGCCGCACAGTCGGGGCGACGGCGACACGGTCCGCCGTGCGCAGGAGTTCGCCGAGCTGGTGCGCTCCGCCGGCGCCGAAGTGCTCGCCAGCGTGAGCGCCCGGGCGGAGGACCCCAACCCCCGCTACTACATCGGCACCGGCAAGGCGGAGGAAGTGGCCGAGGCCGTGCGCGCCACCGAGGCGGACGTGGTGCTGGTCGACCACCTGCTGACTCCGGTGCAGGAGCGCAACCTGGAGAAGCTGCTGGCCGTACGGGTGGTCGACCGTGCCGGGCTGATCCTGGACATCTTCGCCCAGCGCGCCCGCTCGCACGAAGGCAAGCTGGAAGTGGAGCTGGCCCAGCTCAAGCACCTGGCCACCCGCCTGGTGCGCGGCTGGACCCACCTGGAGCGCCAGCGCGGCGGCGCCATCGGCCTGCGCGGCCCGGGCGAGACCCAGCTGGAGACCGACCGCCGCCTGCTCGGCGAGCGCGTGAAGATGCTCACCAAGCGGCTGGAGAAGGTGCAGACCCAGCGTACCCAGCAACGCCGCGCGCGCCTGCGCAACACGGTGCCGCGCGTCGCGCTGGTGGGCTATACCAATGCCGGCAAGTCCACGCTGTTCAACGCGCTGACCGAAGGCGAGGTGTTCGCCGCCAACCTGCTGTTCGCCACGCTCGACCCGACCGTGCGCAAGATCGAGGACCTGTCCTGCGGACCGGCCGTGCTGGCCGACACCGTGGGCTTCATCCGCGAGCTGCCGCACGATCTGGTCGCGGCCTTCCGCGCGACCCTGGCCGAGGCCCGCGATGCCGATCTGCTGCTGCACGTCAGCGATGCCGCCGACGAGGAGCGCGAGCGCCTGCATCGCGTGGTCGACAGCGTGCTGGACGAGATCGGCGCCGGTGAGGTGCCGCAATTGCACGTGATGAACAAGATCGACCTGGCTGGCGCGACTCCGAAGATCGTGCGCGACGGCGAAGGCCGGCCGGCGCAGGTCTGGCTCAGCGCGGCCACCGGCGAGGGTCTGGATCTGCTGCGCCAGGCGCTGGGTGAGCTGCTGGGCGGCGAGCGCGTGCGCACCGAGCTGCAGCTGCCGCTGTCGGCCGGGCGCCTGCACGCGCGCCTGCGCGCTGCCGGCGCCATCGCCGGGGAATCGGTCGACGAACATGGCTGGCACCTGCAAATCGACGCACCGCGCAGCGTGATCGCCCCGCTGGGCGGCGGCAGCCCGCAGGAGGCCGCTTTGCTGCGCGAATTGCTGGGCTCGCCGGACTCGCCCTAGCGAAACCGGCTCCGCCGCGTGTGTCGGCGCGTCTTGCGCGCGCTCCGATGGCAGGATCCATATCGGACGCTGCGTCGATGTCCCCGAAGGCGAACGGCTCGGTCTTGCGGGAAGCCCGGCGCAACAGCCTCTGCTAGACTACGCAGCGTTTGTGCGGCGTCAACGCGCGCACGTGGCCACACCGCGCGCGCCAGCCAGCGCCGCGGCCCAACGACCGGACGAACGCCTTCCATGCCCCATCCCCTGCAACGCGATTCCCGGCGCCCGCAGCCGGCCCGCCCCTTGTCCCAAGGAGACTGACATGGCCTGGAACGAGCCCGGCAGCGGCCAGCGCGATCCGTGGAACACCAAGCGCCCCAGCGGCAAAAAGCCCGGCCTGGAGGATGCGCTCAGGCGCCTGCGCGCCCGCCTCGGCAAGCACGGCGGCCCCGGTGGCATCGTCACCATCGTGCTGGCGCTGGTGCTCGCCTGGCTGCTGCTGAGCAGCTACACCATCGTCGATGCCCGCCAGGCCGGCGTCGTGCTGCGCTTCGGCCAGTACGCACGCACGCTGCCGCCCGGCTTCCACTTCAAGCTGCCCCAGCCGGTCGAGACGGTGACCAAGGTGGAAACCACGCGCGTGCGCTCGCTGCAGGACAGCGTGCGCATGCTCACGCGGGACGAGAACATCATCACCATCGACTTCACCGTGCAGTACCAGGTGAACGACGCTCGCGCCTACCTGTTCGCGGTCGACGACGTGGACAGCACCATCGCCGCGGCCGCCGAGGCCGCGGTGCGCTCGGTGATCGGCCGCAGCGACATGGACACCATCCTTTCCGGCGAAGGCGCCGCGCTCGTCGACGAGGCGGGCAAGGCCCTGCAGAAGACCCTCGACAGCTATCACTGCGGCCTGCAGGTGACCGCGGTGAGCTTCCAGAACGTGGCGCCGCCGGCCGAGGTCAAGGACGCCTTCGACGACGTCAACAAGGCACGCGAGGACAAGCAGAGCATCGAGAACGGCGCGCTGGCCTACGCCAACAAGGTGGTGCCGGTGGCCCGCGGCGACGCCGCGCGCATCGCCGCGGAAGCGGCCGGCTACAAGGCCGCGCGCATCGCCCATGCGCAGGGCGACGCACAGCAGTTCCAACTGCTGCTGGCGCAGTACAAGGCGGCGCCGGAAGTCACCCGCAAGCGCCTGTGGCTGGAAACGATGGAGCAGGTGATGGCCGGCAACCGCAAGGTGATCGACGGCTCCAACGGCCGCACCATCGTCAACCTGCCGCCGGCTCCGGCGGCCAGCCCGGCGACCGCCGCCACCGCCGCGACCGATGACGGCGCCGGCAAGGAGAACCAGCCATGAAGTACGTCTGGCTCGTGATCGCCGTGCTGGTGCTGCTGCTGGGCCTGAACAGCGCCTTCGTGGTGCGCGAAGGGCAGAGTGCGCTGCTGCTGCAGTTCGGCCGCATCGTGCAGACCGACTACGCGCCCGGCCTGCACGTGAAGGCGCCGCTGATCCAGCAGGTGGTGCGTTTCGACAGCCGCATCCAGGGCCTGGACGCGCCGCCGGAGCGCTACTTCACCTCTGAGAAGAAGAGCGTCAACGTCGACTTCTACGTAAAGTGGCGCGTGGCCGACAACGCCGCGTATTACCGAGCCACCAGCGGCGACGCCAACCAGGCGGCGCAGCGCCTCGCGCCGGTGGTGAAGGATGCGCTGCGCTTCGAGTTCAACTCGCGCACCTTGCAGGACCTGATCGCCGGCGGCCGCAAGGACATCACCGAGCGCGTGCTCAGGCAGACCGACGCCGCCGCGCGCAAGAACCTGGGCATCGCCGTGGTCGACGTGCGCATCAAGCGCATCGATCTGCCCGAGGAGGTCAGCGAGTCGGTGTACAAGCGCATGCGCGCCGAGCGCCTGCAGCTGGCCAACGAACTGCGCTACACCGGACAGGAACAGGCGGAAAAGATCCGCGCCGACGCCGACCGCCAGGGCCAGGTGCTGCGCGCCGACGCCGAGCGCGATGCGGCCACGGTGCGCGGCCAGGGCGATGCCGAAGCGGCGGCGGTCTACGCGCAGGCCTACGGCCAGGATCCGGAGTTCTTCGCGTTCTATCGAAGCCTGGCGGCGTACAAGAAGGGCTTCGCCGACGGCAACGGCACGCTCGTGCTCAAGCCCGACTCGGAGCTGCTGCGTTATTTCAACGACAGCGCCAGCAAGCGCTGAAAGCCATGCCGCACGACCTCACCGTCGCGCTGTGCCTGGTGCTGGTGCTCGAGGGCCTGGTGCTGTTCGCGGCGCCTCGCCACTGGCAGTCGATGGTGCGCCAGGCGCTGGAGTTGAAGCCGCGCACGCTGCGCGCGTGCGGCGCGGTCGCGGTCGCCGCCGGTTTGGCCGCGCTGCAGCTGATGCGCTGATTTTTCCTAACCCACGGCTCCCGCGCGGAGCACCCAACCAGCGAGAACTTTCATGGGCAAGTCAGTCGTCATCCTTGGAGCCCAGTGGGGCGACGAAGGCAAGGGCAAGATCGTCGACCTGCTGACCGAGCGGGTCAGCGCGGTGGCGCGCTTCCAGGGCGGCCACAACGCCGGCCACACGCTGGTGATCAAGGGCAAGAAGACGGTGCTGCACCTGATCCCCTCGGGCATCCTGCGCGACGACGCGCTGTGCCTGATCGGCAATGGCGTGGTGCTCTCCCCCGAGGCGCTGATCAACGAGATCGCCGAGCTGGAGGGGCAGGGCGTGGACGTGCGTTCGCGCGTGAAGATCAGCCCGGCGACGCCGCTGATCATGCCTTACCACATCGCGGTCGATAAGGCGCGCGAGGCCGCCGCGGGCAAGAGCGCGATCGGCACCACCGGCCGCGGCATCGGCCCGGCCTACGAGGACAAGGTCGCCCGCCGCTCGATCCGCGTGGCGGACCTGATGTACCCGCACGAACTGCCGGCGCAGATCAAGGCCGCGGTCGAGTACCACAACTTCATCCTGACCCAGTGGCTGAAGGCCGAGCCGGTCGATTACCGCAAGGTGCTCGAGGACGCGCTGGCCTGGGGCGAGTACATCCGTCCGCTGGTCGACGACGTCGCCACCATCCTGCACGACGTGCGTCGCGAAGGCGGCAACATCCTGTACGAGGGCGCGCAGGGCGCGCTGCTGGACATCGACCACGGCACCTACCCGTACGTCACCTCGTCCAATACCACCGTCGGCGGTGCGCTGGCCGGCACCGGCGTGGGCGCGGGCGACATCGACTACGTGCTGGGCATCTGCAAGGCGTACGCCACACGCGTGGGCGGGGGGCCGTTCCCCACCGAGCTCGAGGACGAGATGGGCGAGCGCCTGCGCAAGGTCGGCAACGAGTTCGGCGCCAGCACCGGTCGTCCGCGCCGCTGCGGCTGGATCGATCTGGTGGCGCTCAAACGCGCCGTGCAGATCAACGGCATCAACGGCCTGGCCATCACCAAGCTGGACGTGCTCGACGGCCTGCCCTCGATCAAGGTCTGCGTGGCCTACGAGTACCGCGGCAAGCGCCGCGAGCTGGCTCCGCTGGACGCCGACGGCTGGGCCGAGTGCAAGCCGGTGTACTTGGAGTTCCCGGGCTGGGAGGAATCCACCGCCGGCATCCGCGACTGGAACAAGTTGCCGGCCGCGGCGCGCGCCTACCTGCGCGCGGTGGAGGAGTTGTCCGGCTGCCGCCTCGCCATCGTGGCCACCGGCGCCGACCGCGACGACACCATCGTGCTGGACGATCCATTCGCCTGATCGCAAGCGACGAAGAAGGCCCCGCTCAGCGGGGCCTTCTTTTTACCGTCGCGCGGGGGCCGGCGCCGTCCTTGGCATCCGGCCGACGACTTGCGCAAGCCGCGGTCAATGACCTCGCGCGTTCACGCTGGCGTTGCCTTCGCCACCGGCGTGGGCCGAAGTGGCGAGGCCGTCGCGGCCCGAACCCTGGGCGCTGGCCTGGGCAGCCGCGTTACCACCGGCGCGGGTCGAGCGGGTCGAGCCGCCTGAGGCCGCCTGGGCGTTCGCGTCGCCGTTGGCCGCCCCCGATGCGCCGAGCGGGATATCGCCCGCATCCCGCGTCATGCCCGAGAGCTTCGGCAGCGAGCCGGGCTTGCTGGCCGGCCGACCGGCCGATGCCGTTCCGGATGCATCGCCCGCGAGATCCGCGCCGGCCGTCCGGGTCGGCTGCGCGCCAACGTCAGCGGCGTGACGAACTGCGCCCAGGCCGGCATCGGCGGCACGTTCGGCCGAACCCTTGGCTGCGGCGGTGGCGTTGCCGGCGCCTTCGCTCGCGCTGGCCAGGGCGCCATGAGCATCGCGTTTGGCCGTCGAGACGGCCGAACGCGCCTGGCCGGCTGCCTGTCCTGCGGTGTCCGTCAGCGTCCGGCGCGCGCCTGAGGCATCCACTGCGCCGGCCGCGGACGAAGCGAGTTCCGCCGCCCCATCCAACTTGGCCTGGTCGCCTGCATCGGCTCCGGTGGCGCCGGCGAGTCCGGCGGCGGCGTGGGCGGCCGTCTGGTCATCGAGCGGGCGGGTAGCGTGCGCGGCGACGCCGGTCGCCGAAGCGGCCGTGGCGGCGGCCCGCTTGTGCAGGCGCTCCGTGCGCCGCTCGGCGGCCCGCGGGTCGAAGCCGGGGCCGATGTCGCCCATGCCGGTGCCGTGCATGGAGCCGCCGATCTGGCCATCCATCTGGCCCATGGTGGATCGGACCTGGCCGCCCAGCCCGCCGGCGAGGCCGCCGGCGAGCGAGCCGCGGCCCAGCACCTGGGCGTGCGCCGACGCCGTCGCGGCGAGGGCGAACACCCCGGCGACCAGGGCCGTGACGAGGGGCCTGCTGCTGAGGGTCGAGCTGCTGAGGGTCGTGTTGCTGAGGGTCGTGTTGCGCATGGTGGACCTCCTGCCTGCGGCCGATCCGCGGCTTCCAGGGTCCTGTACGACCGCGGCGGGCAGATCCTTCCCTGGCGTCCGCCGATCCTCGGCGTTCGTTCAGCTTCAGGGCGACAGCAGGCCGTAGCCGCAGCGGGGGTCACGGCCCGGCGTGCCCCGATGGCGGGCTTGCCCGATCAACTGCCGTTGGGCCTCGGCGGCCGCGCCGGCGTGGGGCGCATCGAGCAGCCGGGCGGCCATGCGCGCCACGATCGGCGAGGCGAACGAGGTGCCGCGCAGCGCGTTGCGGCCCTCGCCGATGACGCCCGACGCGCAGAAGTCGACCTGATCGCCGGCGGCGGATTCGGGCAGCACGCGGCCGCGCGCGTCGACGCCGCCGACCCCGATCACGCCCGGGTAGGCCGCCGGATACAGCGGCGGCGCGGCGGGCCCGTCATTGCCGACCGCGCTGACCAGCACGTGCCCCCGCGCGAGCATCGCCTGCACCGCGCGCGCCAGCACCGGGTTGTCCGGGCCGACCAGGCTGATGTTGATCACCGGCACCTGCTCGCGCGCCATCCACGCCAACGCCTCCACCAGGTTCGAGGTGGCGCCGCCGACCGCGTCACCGCACCACAGGTCGGCGGCGTACAGCGTGTCCGTGTCGCCGGCGACGAGGCGGGCGGCGACCGCGGTGCCGTGTGGCGAGACGTTCGCCGTCTTGCAGCCATGCTGTTCGATGCGCGCGTGGATCAGGGCAGGATCGGCCGGGTCGATGCCCGCGTCGACCAGACCGATGCGCCGGGGCGCGTTGCCATAGGGCGACGGGGAAGGCGGCGCCTGCACCGGCGCGTCCGTGCCCGCGGGCAGGTACAGGTGCTGGTAGGCGAACGTCGCGCCTGGCGCGGCCTGCTGCAGGGCGCGCATGGCCTTGGCCGTGCCGCGTTCGCGGGTGTCGTGCAGCACCACCAGGTCCAATCCGAGCATCGCGCCGGCCGAGGTCTGGCGAGCCACCGTGAAGCCCTGTGCCTGCACCGCATCGAGCTGCGGTCCGGAGAGGCCCATGGCGAGGAACTCCCCGCGCAGCACGGGTGCGCCATGCGCATCGACATCGACCCGCCCGGATTGCTTGCGCAGCAGCGTATCGATCTGCAGGCGCCGTGTGGCCGCCAGCGGATGGCGCAGCAAGTCGTCGACGCCCTGCAGGCCGGGTCCGGGAAGTGCGCCGGGCAACGGCATGCCCTGCGCGCCCGGCAGATCGCGCAGCACGCCGCGCACCTGCGCCTGCGCGGGCTGCGGGTGCGTCGCCCCCATCGCAATGGCCGGCAGCAGGACGAGCATGACGAAACGGCGATACGTGTGCACGGGCGGCCCCGGGAACGGTGGGGCCGGATGCTAGCATTGCCGGTCTTTACGCCCTCGAACCGCGCAGACGTGAGCGAGGGAAGGAATCGGTTCCCTCGGACGTAATGGAAGGTGATGCGTGACTTCGGGCGACGCCTTGCGCGAAGGGTTGATCCTGCTGCTGCCGCGCCTGCGCCGGCTGGCGCGCGCGCTGGCAGGCCAGGGCGCCGACGCCGACGACCTGGTGCAGCTGGTGCTGGAACGCGCGCTGGCCCGCGCCGCGCAGTGGCGCCCGAGCGACGCGCTGGACAAATGGGTGTTCGCGATAGCGCGCAACGCCTGGCGGGACGAACTACGCGCGCGCAGCCGTTCGCAGAAGCTGTTCGTGCCGGAGGACGAAGGCGAGCGGGTGGCCGACGGCGCCGGCTCCCAGCCCGCGCAGCAGTTGGAACTGGCGATGGCCCTGGCCACGCTGCCGCCCGACCAGCGCGAAGTGGTGGCCCTGGTGCTGGTCGAGGGCATGTCCTACGGCGAGGCCGCGGCCTTGCTGGAGGTGCCGGTGGGCACGGTCACCAGCCGCCTGGCGCGCGCCCGCGCCGCCTTGCAGGCCCATCTGGAAAAAGAAGCATGAACCGGATCGACGAGGAAACCCTGCAGGCCTACGTGGACGGCGAACTCGACGCGCCGACGACGGCGCGCATCGACGCCGCGCTGGCGCACGACGAGTCACTGGCCCGCCGCGTGCGCGAGGCGCGCGCCGTGCGCGCGCGTTTGCGCGCCGCGTTCGACCCGGTGCTGGACGAGCCGGTGCCGGAGCGGCTGTCGGCGCTGTTGCAGCCGCCCAGGCCACGCACCCGTTCCGCGGGCGTGCAACGCGCCGATGCGGCGCGTCGGCGCGGACACCGCTGGCGCGCGGCCGGCGTCGCGCTGGCCGCCTCGGTGGTGCTGGCCGCCGCGATCCTGTGGTGGTGGCGGGCCGGCGGCGCGATGGTGCGCATGCAGGACGGCCGCGCGTTCGCCGCCGGCGAACTGGACCGCGCGCTCGACCAGGCGCTGGCGAGCGAGCCGGACGCACGCGCCACGGTCGCCATCGGCCTGAGCTTCCGCGGCGCCGATGGCCACGTCTGCCGCACGTTCGTCCTGCGCACCCGGCCAGCGCGTGCCGGGCTCGCCTGTCACGGTGACGCGGGCTGGTCGCTGCCGGTGCTCGGCCCGGCCGCCCAGCCGCCGGGTGGCGAGCTGCGCCAGGCCGCGAGCGGTTTGTCGCCGCAGCTGCAGGCCGCAGTGGATGCGCGCCTGCGCGGCGAGGTCTTCGACGCGCGGCAGGAGCGCGCGGCGCGTGATGCCGGCTGGCGCTAGCGGAGCGAAAGGGCTCGCGTCCTAGTACATCCGGACCGACGAGGCGCGAATGACGTACGGATCGGCGTCGTGCCCCGGGCCGGCAGCGATACGGGCCAGTTCGTCATCGATGCGCTGTGCCGTCTGGCCGCTCCCGTAGCCCTGCGCGCGTTCGCGCAGCATCGCGTTCTCGCGCATCAGGCGCTCGCATTCGTCATGGAGAGTGCGCACGGAGCGCTCCAATTGGTTGCAGCGCAGTTTCAGTGCGTTTGGCATGGCGGGCGTTCTCGGTCTGCAGTCGGTCGCGGAATGGGGAAGGACACGCGGGGGCGAGTGATCGGCGATGCGTCGCCTTTCGCCGGTGGTGATGTTGGCCTGGCGACCGTGAGGCCGCCGTCTAGCAGTCGCTAGCAAAAAGCTCAGGCGCGCGCGTTGGAGGTCGGCCTCCAGGACCCGCTTCGCTCGTCCCGGCCCGGTCGACCGGTCATTCACGCCAGGCGTGCGAAAGCTCGTTTCTTGCGAAGCAGGAGAGCTTTCGTGGCGAAAGCGGCAATCAGGCAAGCCAACGTGGGCTGGCCACAACGCTTGTGGATCATCCGCCACGGCGAGAGCGCGGGAAACCTGGCACGCGATCATGCCGAGGCCTCCGGCGCGGCGTTGATCGAGCTGGAGCACCGCGATGCCGACGTGCCGCTGTCGCCACTGGGGCTGGAGCAATCGCAGGCGCTCGGCGCCTGGATGAGCGCTTTGCCGGAGGAGAGCCGGCCCACCACGTTCCTCGCCTCGCCCTACAAGCGGGCGCGCCAGACCAGCTACGCGGTGGCCACCGCGATGGGGTGCACCGACGACGACGTGCTGGTGGACGAGCGCCTGCGCGAGAAGGAGTTCGGCGTGCTCGACCGCTACACGCGCGCCGGCATCCGCGAGAAGTTTCCGGAGCTGGCCGAGCAGCGGCGGCTGGTGGGCAAGTTCTATTTCCGCCCACCCGGCGGCGAGAGCTGGTGCGACGTGGTGCTGCGCCTGCGCAGCATGCTCGGCGACCTGCAGCGCAACCATGCGGGCGAGCGGGTGGTGATCGTCGGCCACCAGGTGATCGTCAACTGCTTCCGCTACCTGCTCGAGCGCATGGACGAGGGCACCATCCTTGCGATCGACCGCGAGGGCGACGTGCCTAACTGCGGCATCACCGAGTACCGCCTGGCGCCCGACGGTTGCGGCCTGCTGCTGGAGCGCACCAACTTCGTCGCGCCGCTGGTGGAGGCCGGCTCGCCGGTGACGCTGGAGTCGGACCAGCCCAAGGGGGCGCGGTGAAAGCCCCGCCCGCGCCGCAGCGCCTGACCGCGCGGCTGTTGCGCGGTGTGCCGCTGCCCGCGCCCGGGGGCGGCAAGGAGCAGCGCGGCCGCGTGCTGGCCATCGGCGGGTCCGGCACGGTGCCCGGCGCATTGCTGCTGGCCGGCGTCGCGGCCTTGCGGGCCGGCGCCGGCAAGCTGCAGCTGGCCACCGTGCAGGCGGTGGCGCAGGGCCTGGCCCTGGCGGTGCCCGAGGCGCTGGTGCTGGGCCTGCCTGCCGATGCGCAGGGCGAGATCGTGCGCGGCACCGCTGCCCTGGACCACGCGCTGCAAGGCGCCGACGCGGTGCTCATCGGATCGGGCATGCGTCCGGCGCCGGCCACCACCTCGCTGGTGCAGCGGGCCATCCGGCACGCACGGTGCACGCTGGTGATCGACGCCGGCGCGCTCGTGCCCGAGCTGCGCGCGCGTCCTGGCGCACCCTTCGTGCTCACGCCCCACGTGGGCGAGATGGCCGAGCTGTCGGGCATGGAAAAGGCCCGCGTGCAGCGCGAGCCGCACGAGCTGGCGCTGGCTTTCGCGCGGCGTACGCGCAGCGTGCTGGTGCTCAAGGGGGAGACCACCTTCGTCGCCGCGCCGGACGGACGCCTGTGGATCCACCCGGGCGGCTGCCACGGGCTGGGCACTTCCGGTTCCGGCGACGTGCTGGCCGGTCTCATCGCCGGGCTCGCGGCGCGCTGCGCCGATGCCCTGCAGGCCGCGCTGTGGGGCGTGTTCGCGCACGCCCAGGCCGGCCGCCTGCTGGAGGGTTCGGTCGGCTCGCTGGGTTTTCTCGCCCGCGAGATCGCCGACGGGGTGCCCGGCATCCTCGACCGCATCCGCGGCTAGTGCCTGCGCGCGTGCGCCGGCTAGGGCGGGCTCCATCGCGTGGTCAGCGGGCCGTGTTCGCCGGCCACCGGATCGCTGTGCGGGAAGGGCAACTGGACGATGCGCTTGAGCATCTGCGCATCGGGCGCATCGCGGCACACGTCCCACTCCTGTCCGGGCGGATAGGCGCCCACCACCAGGAAATCGTTGCTCGACTCCAGGCTGCGGTGGCCGGTGCCTGCCGGAAGCAAGACCGCATCGCCGGCCTCGACCTCGACCTCGCGGCCGCCTGGCCCGCCCAGCATCAGGCGCGCCGTTCCCCTTGCCACGCCCAGTACCTCGTGGGCGGTGGAATGGTAGTGGTGGAAATCGTAGATGCCGGAGCGCCACTGCGGCGGCCAGCCGTTGGAGCGGAAGCACAGCTCGAAAGTCACCGTGGCGTCTTCGCCGCTCCGGCCGGCAAGCGCCTGGCGATAGAGCAGCACGGGCAGCCTGGGATGGTTGGGAACCCAGTCGTGGGGTGAGAGCAGGAAGGCTTGTACTCGCATGGTGTCGGGCTCCGTCATGGGCGACCGCCGACCGAGCTTGCGCCGCCCCATGTGTACGAGGCGCTGATCGCCGCGCCTCTAACGCGCCCCGAATCGCCGCTGCACGCGCCGCTGACCTTCGCTGCGGCAGGATCGAGCACGGCCAACCGGAACGGGAGAATTCCATGGGCAGCATCGACGATCCGCGCGGGCGTACCAACGCCAACCTCCAGGACGCCATCGGCAAGCGGGCCGGGCAATCAGGGCTCGAGGGCGAGGAGCGCGAAGCGATCGAGCCGGCCGGCGGCACGGGCGGCGCCAGCGGCACCGGCCAGATGCGGCCGCACCATGGCTTCAGTGATCGGCGCGGGCAGGGTGCGCTGGGCGAGCCGGACGATCCGGACGCCGTTCTGCCGATGCCCGAGAACGGCCCCACCTACCAGACCGGCGGCGTCGGCCTGGACCGCGCGCAGCACATCCAGGAGCGCAAGCATCGCGAAAGCGGCGTGGGTTCGGCCAAGGGCCACGGCGTGGACGGGCAGGGCGGTGGATTCGATCCGCCGCCGGGTGCGCCCTCCGGTGGTGGGCGTTAGCCGCTCCGTCGCGTTGCGGCTTCGAACGACCCGACGACACCGGGCATCACGCGGATGACGCCGCGGTGGGAAAGCCAGAGCCGGAGTAGCGGTTCCCCTGTTCTTTAGTTCCCTCTCTCTCGCAGGGGCGAGGCGGCTGGATACGACCATGGCGTTCCCTTGCCTTCGCGCACACGCCAGATGCACCCGCAGCGCTGCATAGTCCGGCGACTTGTCGCCGGTGCGCCGCTGGCCCCGGCTTGCGCGAGGTCCGTTATGCACAAAGACGATTTCTCCTCTTCGCGGCGCCGCCTGGTGCAGGGCGCGTCCGTGGGCCTGGCCGCCACGCTGGCGGCGCCGGCCTGGGCCAGGGCTGCCGGCGCCACGGCGACCAAGGGCGGCGTGCCGCCCATGTTCGACCCGACCAAACGCTATCCGAAGCCCCCGTTCGATGCGCAGCCGCAACCCTGGCCGGGCTTGGCCATGCGCATGCACCCGAAGCCCGACCACGGCGAGCAGAGTTACCAGGGCCACGGGCGGTTGAGCGGCCGCAAGGCGCTGATCACCGGCGGCGATTCGGGCATCGGCCGCGCCGCAGCGATCGCCTTCGCGCGCGAAGGCGCCGACGTGGCGATCAACTACCTGCCCGCCGAGGAAGAGGACGCGCGCGAAGTGATCGAGCTGATCCGTGCCGCCGGCCGCAAGGGCGTGGCGCTGCCCGGGGACATCCGCGACGAGGGCTTCTGCCGTTCGCTGGTCGACAAGGCGGTCGCAGGCCTTGGCGGGCTGGACCTGCTGGTCAACAACGCCGGCCGCCAGCAGAGCCACGACTCGATCGACGAGCTCACGACCGAGCTGTTCGACTGGACGCTCAAGACCAATCTCTATGCGATGTTCTGGATCACCAAGGCGGCGCTGGCGCACATGCCGGCCGGCGCGGCGATCATCAACACTGCCTCGGTGGAAGCCTACAGCCCCGACCAGAACCTGCTCGACTACGCCACCACCAAGGCCGGTATCGTGGCCTTCACCAAGAGCCTGGCCAAGCAGGTGATCAGCAAGGGCATCCGCGTCAATGCGGTGGCGCCCGGGCCGTTCTGGACGCCGCTGCAGATCAGCGGCGGGCAGACCGAGGAAAAGGTGAAGCAATTCGGCGCCAACACCCCGATGGAGCGCCCCGGGCAGCCGGCGGAAATCGCCCATGTCTACGTCGACCTCGCCTCCAGCGAGGCCAGCTACGTGACCGGACAGGTGTTCGGAGCCTCCGGCGGCAAGGGCGAGCCCTGAGCGGGCCGCGTCCTCTGCCATGCGTGCACAGCACCTAAAGGACGACCAGCCGCGGCCGATAGCGCCCAGGATGGCCGTCATGGGGGGCGGCTGCGGATAACTCATGGTCGGCAGCTACCGCCTCAGCCTGGAACTGTTCTCGCTGGTGATCGGGAGCCTGATCGCGTACCAGGCGATCGACGCCACCGGCCGCATCGCGGCATCGCGTCTGGCCGTGCATCGCTGGATCTGGTACGGCGTCGGCGGCTGGATGATCGGTGTGGGTCTTTGGTCGGTGCACTTCGTCGGCATGCTCGCGTGGCTGCCGCAGGAAGCGGGCGCATTCGATCCGGTGCTGAGCGTCGCCTCGGGGCTGGCCGCCCTGGCGGTGGGGCTGGGCCTGCTGTGGGTGGCCGATTGCCCGTCGCTGGGACGCTTGCGCTGGTTGGCAGGCTCGCTGGCGCTGGGCGTCGGCGTGGCCTTCATCCACATGTTCAGCGAAGGCGCGATGCACGTCGCCGGCGGCACCCGCTACCAGCCGAAGGTGTGGCTATGGTGGGTCTTGCTGTGCACCTTCGGGGTGGCCAGCGGCCTGCGCCTGATGCACGCGTTCCGCTCGCGCGCCAGGCGACGGTGGGGCCTGCGGGCGTCGCTGTCGGTTGCGATGGGCGCGCTCATCTGCGTGTTGCTGGAACTTTCCACGCGGTTGTCGCACGGCAGCGGCACCGTACTGCCGGCAGAGACCTCGCCGGGAGCGCTCTGGCTGGGCAGCGTAGTCAGCCTGGCCGCGGTGCTGTCGATGGGCGCGGGGCTGGCGCTGTCCGAGCTGGTGGTGCGGTTGTACGTGCGCACCCAGCGCCTGTCCGGCTCCCTGGACCAACTCAACAACCAGCTGCACCATCTGGCCACGCATGACCCGTTGACCGGCCTGCCCAATCGGCATCTGCTGGCCGAACGCATGGAGCGCGCGCTGGCGCGTGCGCGCGCCGGCCACGGGCACCTGGCGGTGCTGTACATCGATCTGGACGGCTTCAAGACCATCAACGACACGCTGGGCCACTCCTTCGGCGACGAACTGTTGCGCGGGGTGGCCGAACGGCTCGCCGGCGTGCTGCACATCGACAGCCTGGCCCGCATGGGCGGCGACGAGTTCGTGGCGGTGCTCCAGCACATGCGCAGTCCGGACTCGGCACTGCGCATCGCCCGGCAACTGATCGGACTGATGCAGGAAAGCTTCGCCGTGCGCGGCATCGAGCTGCGCGTGACGCCCAGCATCGGCGTGGCGTTCCACCCGCGCGACGGCGAAAGCGTGGAGGACCTGATCGCACACGCGGACGCGGCGATGTACGAAGCCAAGGACGGCGGCCGCAACGGCTACCGTTGCTATGACGCCTCGATGCGCGAGCGGGCGGTGCGCGTACTGACCATCCAGCGCGGCCTGCAGACGGCGGTGGAGGACGGCAGCCTGTCGCTGCACTTCCAGCCCAAACATTGCGGCAACACCGGCGCGCTGGTCGGCGCGGAGGCCCTGCTGCGCTGGTGCCATCCCGAGTTGGGTGCGGTACCGCCGCTGGAGTTCATTACTGTCGCCGAGCGCAGCGGGCAGATCGCGCGGCTGGGCGAATGGGTGATCCGCGAGGCCTGCCGCCAGCTGCGCGAATGGCGCGATCGCGGGCTGTCCACCGTGCGCATCGCCATCAACCTTTCGCCGCTGCAGATCCAGCAGACGGGTTTGGTGGACGTGGCCGCGGGCATCGTCGGCGCAGCCGGCCTGAACACCTCGCAGATCATGTTCGAGGTGACCGAAAGCATGGCCATGCGCGATGCGGAGCGCACCACCGCGATCCTGCGCGACTTCCGCGCGCACGGGTTCGAGTTCGCCATCGACGATTTCGGCACCGGCTATTCCAGCCTGGCCTACCTGCAGAAGTTCCAGGTGCGCCAACTGAAGATCGACCAGTTCTTCGTGCAGGCGCTGGACGAGGGCGGCCACGAACCGCGCGCCATCATTGCCGCCATCATCGAACTTGCCCACACGCTGGGCATGGAAGTGGTGGCCGAGGGCGTGGAAACCGCCGGACAGGCGCACGTGCTGCGCGAGCTCGGCTGCGACCAGGTGCAGGGCTACTTGCTGGCGCGGCCAATGCCTGCGGTGGAGTTCGAGCGGCATTGCCTGGCCGGGGCGGCGGCCTAGCCGTGGGGCAGCCCATGGCCGCCAGCTGGAGCGCACGAAGTTTTTACGTAGAATTTACGCTGCCGTCCGCGCCGCGGCGACACGCGTGCCATCCGCGCAACTAAAATGAGCGTCTTCGTTTCCATGCCTGCCATCTCCGTGCACAACCATCCCCGGGTTTATCTTTCCGCCGCCGCGCGTCCGGCCGGCATGCCGTCGGCCTTGCGCCGCCGCTGCTGAGCCGCCATGGCCACTTCCGATTCCAAGTCGCGGCTGGCGGCACTGGCGCTGGGCGCCGTGGGCGTGGTGTACGGCGACATCGGCACCAGTCCGCTCTACACGCTCAAGGAGGTCTTCGGCGAGCACGGCGTGGCGCCGGACCCGGCGAACGTGCTGGGCGCGCTGAGCCTGATCTTCTGGTCGCTGATCATCGTGGTGTCGGTGAAGTACGTGCTGTTCATCATGCGTGCGGACAACCGGGGCGAGGGCGGCATCATGGCGCTGATGGCGCTGGCCCAGCGCAGCGTGCGTTCGATCCCGCGCCTGCGCCTGGTGATCGCGCTGCTGGCGATCTTCGGCGCGGCGCTGTTCTACGGCGACGGCGTGATCACCCCGGCGATCTCAGTACTGTCGGCGGTGGAAGGCATGGAAGTGGCCGCGCCGCGCCTGGAACCCTGGGTGGTGCCGATCACCGTGGTGGTGATCCTGGCGCTGTTCTGGCTGCAGAAGCGCGGCACCGACCGCATCGGCGCGCTGTTCGGGCCGGTTTGCGGGCTGTGGTTCATCGCCATCGCCGCGCTGGGCATCCACGGGATCGTGCGCGACCCGGCGGTGCTGGCGGCGCTCAGCCCCACCTACGGGATCGGCTTCTTCCTGCACAACCACGCGCAGGCGTTCTTCGCGCTGGGCGCCGTGGTGCTGGCGGTCACCGGCACCGAGGCGCTGTATGCGGACATGGGCCATTTCGGCAAGCGGCCGATCCAGCTGGCCTGGTTCAATTTCGTGCTGCCGGCGCTGGTGCTCAACTACTTCGGCCAGGGCGCGCTGGTGCTGCGCGATCCGGCCGCCGTGGCCAACCCGTTCTACCTGCTGGTGCCGCGGCTGCTGCTCTATCCGATGATCGCGCTGGCCTGTGCGGCCACCGTCATCGCTTCGCAGGCGGTGATCTCCGGCGCCTTCTCGATGACGCGCGAGGCCATGCAACTGGGCTACGTGCCGCGCATGCGGGTGGTGCACACCTCGCGCGAGATGTCCGGGCAGATCTTCGTGCCGTGGATCAACCGCGTCCTGCTGGTGTTGATCCTGGCGGCGGTGCTCGGCTTCCGCTCGTCCAACAACCTGGCCTCCGCCTACGGCATCGCGGTGACCGGCACGATGGTGATCACCACCTTGCTGGCGCTGATCGTGGCCCGCTACCAGTGGCGCTGGAGCCTGCCCGCCGTGCTGGCCACCGGGCTGGGCCTGTTGACGGTGGACCTGGGCTTCTTCAGCGCCAACGTCATCAAGATCGAATCCGGCGGCTGGTTCCCACTGGTCCTGGGCCTGAGCATCTTCGTGGCCATGACCACCTGGCGGCGCGGCCGCGAGCTGGTGGTGCTGGAGCTCAAGCACGGCGGCCTGGCGCTCGCGCCGTTCATCCGCAGCATGGTCGAGTACCCGCCCGTGCGCGTGCAGGGCACGGCGGTGTTCCTGACCGCGAACCCCGGTGCGGTGCCGCATGCGCTGCTGCACAACCTCAAGCACAACAAGGTGCTGCACGAGCGCAACGTGCTGCTGACGGTCGAGACGCTGGAGACGCCGGTGGCCGATGCCGAGGAGCGTTTCGAATGGCACGCCCTGGACGGCGGCTTCGGGCGGCTGCTGTTCCGCTTCGGTTTCGCCGAGGACCCGGACGTGCCCCGCACCTTGGCGTATTGCGCCGGCCACGGCGGCCCTTCGTTCGACATGATGGACACGACCTTCTTCATCTCGCGCGAAAACATCGTCGCGGCGCAGCGGCCCGGCATGGCGGCCTGGCGCGACAAGCTGTTCGCCTTCATGGCGCGCAACATGTTGCCGGCCACCGCTTTCTTCCGCATTCCCGGCAACCGGCTGATCGAGCTCGGCGCGCAGCTGGAAATCTAGGCGCCGCTTTCCACGCGCGCGGCAATTTTTACGGGCTCTATACGGGGGCGGGGAAATTCCTTGCCCCTTTTTTATGGGCCGATTCCTAGAGTGCGCTCCGTACGGAACACGGAGCCTGGCGTGGACATCGTCTATCTGTTGCTGGCGCTTGTGCTGGCCCTGATCACCGCGGGCTTCCTGCGGTTGTGCGACCGGCTAGGCCGCCAGCGGGAACCCCGCTCCGGCGGTCCTGGCGAAAAGTGCGTGCCATGAGCCTCATCCATGCCCTTGCCCTGGTCGTGGCGGTAGCGCTCGCCGGCTACCTGTGCGTGGCCCTGCTCAAGCCGGAGTGGTTCGAATGACCACCAACGACGTGCTCCAGGTGGCGCTCTTCGTGGGCGTGTTGCTGCTGCTGGTCCGGCCGGTCGGCAGCTACCTGGCATGCGTGTTCGCGGACCGGCCCAACCGCGTCATCCGCTTCGGCGGACCGGTCGAACGCGCGGTCTACCGCCTGTGCGGAATCCATCCCGACGAGGACATGGGCTGGGTACGCTACGCGTCGGCCATGCTGCTGTTCAACCTGCTGGGCGTGTTGTGGCTATACGCGCTGGAGCGGCTGCAAGCGTGGCTGCCGCTGAATCCGGGACATCTCGGCGCGGTGCCGCCGGACCTGGCGATCAACACCGCGATGAGCTTCGTCACCAATACCGATTGGCAGGCCTACGCCGGCGAGTCGACGATGAGCTATCTGACCCAGATGCTGGGCCTGGCCGTGCAGAACTTTCTTTCGGCGGCCACCGGCATCGCCGTGCTGGTGGCCGTCGTGCGCGGCTTCAGCCGCGGCAGCGCACGGGGCGTGGGCAACTTCTGGGTCGATCTGACGCGCGGCACGCTGTACGTGCTGACGCCGTTCGCCCTGGTGATCGCACTGGTGCTGGTTTCCCAAGGCGTGGTCCAGAACTTCAGGCCGTATGCCACGGTGCCGCCGGTGCAGGCGACCGAGCACGTCGAGCCCAAGTCGGCGGATCGGGTACAGGTGATGCCGATGGGGCCGGCCGCCTCCCAGGTCGCCATCAAGCAGCTGGGCACCAATGGCGGCGGCTTCTTCAATGCCAACTCGGCGCATCCGTTCGAAAATCCCACGCCGCTGTCCAACTTCATCGAGGTACTGGCGATCTTCCTGCTCCCCGGCGGGCTGTGCCTGATGTTCGGCGAGCAGGTGGGAGACCGGCGCCAGGGCTGGGCGATCCTGGCCACGATGCTGCTGATCTTCGTGCCGCTGGCGCTTGCGACGATCGCCGCCGAGCAGGCTGGCAACCCGGCGTTGCACGGCCTGGCGGTGGACGCGCAGGCCTCGGCGCTGCAGGCGGGCGGCAACATGGAAGGCAAGGAGACGCGGTTCGGCATCGCCTCGTCAGGGCTGTTCGCCACCGTCACCACGGCGGCCTCCTGCGGGGCGGTCAACGCCATGCACGACTCCTTCACCCCGCTGGGCGGGCTGGTGCCGATGTGGCTCATGCAGCTTGGCGAGGTGGTCTTCGGCGGCGTCGGCAGCGGCTTGTACGGCATGCTCGCCTTTGCCGTGGTGGCGGTGTTCATCGCCGGGCTGATGGTCGGGCGCACGCCCGAATACCTGGGCAAGAAGATCCAGGCCTACGAGATGAAGATGGCCGCCCTGGCCGTGCTGCTGCCGTGCGCGTTGGCGGTGGTCGGCACCGCGATTGCGGTGACGGCGCCGGCGGGTGTCGCCGGCGTGGCCAACCCGGGACCGCATGGCTTCAGCGAGATCCTCTACGCACTCAGCTCCGCCGCGAACAACAACGGCAGCGCCTTCGCCGGACTGTCCGCCGACACGCCGTTCTGGAATGTGCTGCTGGCGGTTTGCATGTTCCTGGCGCGCTTCCCGCTGGCCATCGCGATGCTGGCGATGGCAGGCTCGCTGGCCGCCAAGCGCCACGTACCGCCCTCGGCCGGCACCTTGCCCACCCATACGCCGCTGTTCATCGGCCTGCTGGCCTGCGTGGTGATCGTGGTCGGCGCGCTGACCTTCCTGCCCGCGCTGGCGCTGGGGCCGATCGCGGAATACCTGATGACGTCCAGCCCGACGATATCCGGCCTGATGACCTCCGGGGGACCCTGAGCCATGACGTCGCAGACATCCGCCGTGCGCAGCTTCGACCGCGGGATGATCCTGAAGGCTGCCGCCGACGCGCTTCGCAAGCTTTCGCCGCGGCTGCAGCTGCGCAACCCGGTGATGCTGGTGGTGTACGTGTGCAGCGTGCTGACCACCTTGCTCTGGGGCCAGGCGCTGGCCGGCCGCGGCGAGGCGCCTGCCGCCTTCATCTTCTGGATCGGTCTGTGGTTGTGGTTCACCCTGCTGTTCGCCAACTTTGCCGAGGCGCTGGCCGAAGGACGCGGCAAGGCGCAGGCGCAGGCCTTGCGCAGCTCGCGCCGGGACGTACTCGCGCGGAAGCTCTCGGCGCCGGAGCGCACGGCCTTCGCCAGCTACGTGCCGTCGAACGAGCTGCGCACGGGCCACCATGTGCTGATCGAGGCGGGCGAAGTCGTTCCGGGCGACGGGGAGGTGGTCGTAGGCGCGGCCAGCGTGGACGAGAGCGCCATCACCGGCGAGTCGGCGCCGGTGATCCGCGAGTCGGGCGGCGACCGCAGCGCGGTCACCGGCGGCACCCGCGTGCTGTCGGACTGGCTGGTGGTGCGCATCACCCGCAACCCGGGCGAGAGCTTCCTGGACCGCATGATCGCGATGGTCGAGGGCGCCTCGCGGCGCAAGACGCCCAACGAGATCGCGCTGACCATCCTGCTGGCCAAGTTCACGCTGATCTTCCTGCTCGCCTGCGCCACCCTGCTGCCGTACTCGATCTATAGCGTGCACATCTCCGGCGCGGGCCGGCCGATCACGCTGACAGTGCTGGTGGCGTTGCTGGTGTGCCTGATCCCCACCACCATCGGCGCGCTGCTCTCGGCGATCGGCATCGCCGGCATGGACCGGATGATCCGCGCCAACGTGATCGCCACTTCCGGCCGCGCGGTGGAGGCCGCCGGTGACGTGGACGTGCTGTTGCTGGACAAGACCGGCACGATCACCCTGGGCAACCGGCAGGCAGTCGCGTTCCACCCGGCGCCGGGCGTGGACGAACGCGCGCTGGCCGAGGCGGCGCAGCTGGCCTCGCTTGCCGACGAGACGCCTGAAGGCCGCAGCATCGTGGTACTGGCCAAGGAACGCTTCGGCCTGCGCGAACATTCGCTGGAAGCGTTGCAGGCGCAGTTCGTGCCGTTCACCGCACAGACCCGGATGAGCGGCGTGGACACCGGCGGCCGGCAGATCCGCAAGGGCGCGGTGGACGCGCTCGAACGCCATCTGCAGGCCCAGGGCAGCGAGCTGCTGCCGCCGGTCAGGCGCGCGGCCGAAGAGGTGGCCCGCCGGGGCGCCACGCCGCTGGTGGTGGTGGATGGCGCGGCCAGCCTGGGCGTCATCGAGCTGAAGGACATCGTCAAGGGCGGCATCAAGGAGCGCTTCGCGCAGCTGCGCAGGATGGGCATCAAGACCGTCATGATCACCGGCGACAACCCGCTCACCGCGGCGGCCATCGCCGCCGAGGCCGGCGTGGACGACTTCCTGGCCGAGGCCACGCCGGAGGCGAAGCTGAAGCTGATCCGCCAGATCCAGGCGGAGAACCGCCTGGTCGCGATGTGCGGCGACGGCACCAACGATGCACCGGCGCTGGCGCAGGCGGACGTCGCGGTGGCCATGAACACCGGCACGCAGGCGGCGAAGGAGGCCGGCAACATGGTCGACCTGGATTCCAACCCGACCAAGCTGATCGAAGTGGTGGAGATCGGCAAGCAGATGCTGATCACGCGTGGCGCGTTGACTACGTTCTCGATCGCCAACGACATCGCCAAGTACTTCGCGATCATCCCGGCCGCGTTCGCCACCACTTATCCCGCGCTGGACGCGCTCAATCTGATGCGCCTGGCGACGCCGCAGAGCGCGGTTCTCTCGGCGGTGATCTTCAACGCGCTGATCATCGTCGCCTTGATCCCGCTGGCGCTGAAGGGCGTCAAGTACCGCCCGCTGGGTGCCGGCGCGCTGCTGCGGCGGAACCTGCTGATCTACGGGCTGGGCGGCGTGATCGCGCCCTTCGTCGGCATCAAGCTCATCGACCTGCTGCTGGTTCTGGGCGGTCTTGCATGATCCGGCTGCGACGCCGCGGCGATGGCCGCGGTCGGCCGATACACACTCAGGAACGACCCATGATGCAAAGGAACAGTCTTCCGGTTGTGGTCCTGTTCGCGATGGCATTGCCGGGCACGGCGCTGGCATCGGCCGGACCGTCGGGTTCGGGCCTGCAGGGCAGCGCACCGGCGCCTGCCGGGAACCTCGGCTGCCCGCAGGGATTCCTGACGCGTCTGCAGGCCGCCTACCGAGAAGATGCGCGCCCGGCCGATCCGAACGCGGCCGAACCGCCGCGCCGGGCGATGGCTTCTCCGCTCGATTCGCCGCCTTTTCCCAACGGCGAGTGGCAGCTCGGCGGCGTGGCCGCGCCCATCGGCGTGCCGGTGGCGTATGGCCCATATCCGCTGCAGAAAGCGCTGTCGTGCACCCGGCTCGGTGCCTGGATGCAGCGCAAGCGCATCGAGGTCAACGGCTGGATCAACCCTTCGGTCAACCTGAGCTCGTCGAGCTTCAGCAACTACCCGCTGGCCTATGCGACGCGCCCCAATCGCGCGGAGTTCGACCAGCTGGTGTTCAACATCACGCGCGTCGAAGACACCGTGCAACAAGACCACGTGGATTGGGGCTTCAACCTTTCCACGCTGTACGGCTACGACTACCACTACACCGTCACCAAGGGCGTCTTCAGCGGCCAGCTGCTGGACCATCCGGACCCGAGCCAACCCTTGCCGGGCAAGGTCTACGGTATCGACCCGATGCTGTTCTACGTCGATCTGTACCTGCCGGCGATCGCGCAGGGCATGGTGATCCGCGTGGGGCGCTACCTGTCGTTGCCGGACATCGAGGCGCAATTCTCGCCGCAGAACTACCTGGTCACGCATTCGATCCTGTACACGGTCGATCCATATACCCAGACCGGCATCCTGACCACCACGCGGCTGGGAAGGCAGTGGACGCTGCAACTGGGCCTCAACGCCGGCAACGACACCGCGCCCTGGAACCGTTCGGCACGCCCCACGCTGCAGGCTTGCGTGCGCTGGGTATCGGCAAGCGGCAACGACATGCTTTATCCGTGCCTCAACAGCTGGAACACCTTCGATTACAACTACAACAACGTGCAGATGTACGTGGCGACCTGGGGCCACCGCTTCAGTGCGCACGTGCACACGCAGACCGAGGCCTACTACATGTATGGCCGCAACATCGCCGGCTTCGGTCCCGGCGGCGAGCCCGGTGTGCCGGGCTCCTCGCCCTATCCGGGCAAGGCGGCCGAGTACGGCGTGGTCAATTACCTCAACGTCGAAATGGACTCGCGCAACATGCTGTCGTTCCGCAACGAGTTCTACGACGACACCAAAGGCCAGCGTACAGGCTACGCCACGCGATACAGCAGCCATACGCTGGGGCTCACGCACTGGGTTTCATCGGATATCGAGATCCGACCGGAGCTGCGCTACGAGCGCTCCTACGAGGCGAATGCCTACGACGGCGGCAAGAAGAAACACCAGCTCATCGCGCTGGTGGATGCCATCGTGCACTTCTGAGGGTACGGTCATGGGCAGAACATTACGCAACGCGCTGGCCATGCTGCTGGTGATGACGCTCGTCACCGGCGTGATCTATCCGATGCTGGTGACCGGCATCGCGCAGCTGCTCTTTCCCGCACAGGCCAACGGCAGCCTGGTGCTCAAGGGCGGCAGGCCGGTCGGCTCGGCCCTGCTCGGGCAGGCGTTCACGGCGCCCGGCTATTTCTGGGGGCGCCCGTCGGCGACTCAGCCCCGTCCCTACGACGGCGCGTCCTCCGGCGGCTCGAACCTGGGGCCGGCCAATCCGGTGCTGCGGCAGGCGGTGCAGCAGCGCATCAGGCAGCTGCGTGCGGCCGATCCGGGCAATCCCGCGCCGATACCGGTGGACCTGGTGACCGCCTCCGCCAGTGGCCTGGATCCGGACATCAGTCCCGCGGCAGCGCAATACCAGGTCGCGCGCGTGGCCAGGGCGCGCGGCCTGCCGCCGGGCCAGGTGCAGGCCCTGGTCGCGGCCCACACCGCGGGCCGCCAATGGGGCATCTTCGGCGAGCGCCGCGTGAACGTGCTGGAGCTCAATCTCGCACTGGATGGGCTGCAGGCGCGCTAACGTAGGCCGTCCCCTGTCGGCGGCAGCAGCATGACCGATCCACGTCCGATTGACCCAGCTCCTACTGACCCAGCTCCGATCGGGCCAGCTCCGACTGGCACTGCGCCGAGTGCGTCGGCCCCGATGGCCCCATCGCTGGTCGACCCGCGGCAAGCGCGCGCGGATGCGCTCCTTGGCACGACGCAGGAGGCCGCGCATCGCAGGCTCAAGGTGTTCCTTGGCGCCGCCCCGGGCGTGGGCAAGACCTACGCCATGCTTTCGGCGGCGCGCGAGCTCAAGCGGCGTGGCGTCGACGTGGTGGTCGGCCTCGCGCAAACGCACGGGCGCGCCGAAACGGCGGCGCTGATGGAAGGGCTGGAAGTGCTGCCTCCGCGGGCGGTGCGCCATCGCGGGCGCGAGTTCGCCGAGTTCGATCTGGATGCCGCGCTCGAGCGCAAGCCCGCCGTGATGCTGGTGGACGAGCTCGCACACACGAACCTGCCGGGCGGGCGCCATGGGCGACGCTGGCAGGACGTCGCCGAACTGCTCGATGCGGGCATCGAGGTCTATACCGCGCTCAACGTACAGCACCTGGAAAGCCTCAATGACCAGGTGCGTCGCATCACCGGCATCACCGTGCGCGAGACCGTGCCCGACGCCTTCCTGGACCGCGCGCGCGACATCATGCTGGTCGACCTGCCGCCGCGCGAACTGATCGACCGCCTGCGGCAGGGCAAGGTCTACGTTCCCGAAACCGCGGCGGCCGCGCTGGATGCGTTCTTCTCGCCCGGCAATCTGGCGGCCCTGCGCGAATTGGCCGTCGAAACGGTCGCCAGCCATGTCGAAAGCGATCTGCGCGAGCAGATGCTGGCGCGCGGCAGCACCATGCCGGTGCGACGGCGCGTGCTGGCCGCGATCGACGGCCATGCGCAGAGCGAATACCTCGTGCGCGTCGCCCGGCGCATCGCCGAGCGGCGCGGCGCGCCGTGGAGCGTCGCCTACGTCGACACCGGGGGCGCGGCCGACGCGGTGCGGCGCGAGCGCGTGGAGTCCGCCATGCGCCTGGCGCGCCGGCTGGGCGGCGACGCCGTCATGCTGCGCGGCTACGCCGTGGCCGACGAATTGCTGGCCCACGCCGATCGCGAAGGCGTCGGACAGATCATCCTGGGCCGCACGCGCGAGCGGCCGCTCGCGCGCATGCTCGGGCGTTCCCTGACCCAGCAACTGTTGCGCCGGGGCGCGCACCTTGAACTGGCCATCGTCGCCACGCCGATGGAGCGCGCGCGGGCCCGCCGCTGGCTGGCATCCGGCGGCTGGTGGGGCGGCCGCCGCCAGTACGTGTTCGCCACGCTGGCGACGCTGGTGGCCTTCGCGCTGGCCTTCGTGGGCGACCGCTTCCTCTCGGTCGCCAACCTGTCGCTGATCTTCCTCACGGCGGTACTGGTGGTGGCGGTGCGCACCCGCATGGCGGTGGCCATCTATACGGCCATCCTGTGCTTCCTCGGCTACAACTTCTTCTTCACCCCGCCGCGCTACACGCTGGCGGTGGCGAATGCGGACGACCTGCTGGCCGTCGTGCTGTTCCTCGTCGTCGCGCTGGTGTGCGGGCGGCTGGCGACGCGGCTGGCGAGCCAGGTGGAATCGTTGCGTGCGGCGCAGCTGCGGTCGAGGGCGCTGCTGGACCTGGGGCACCAGCTTTCCGTCAGCACCGATGCGCAGGCCGTGCGCCAGGTGGGCGCACAGGCGCTGGCGCGGGCGCTGGGCGTGCGCGCCGCCATCCTGGCTCGCGGGCCGTCCCAACAGCTGGAGCCGGCCGCGTCGTCGCCGCCGGGACTGGAATTGTCCCCGCGGGACCTGGCGGCGGCCGATTGGAGCGATCGGCACGCGCAGCCGGCCGGGCGCTACACCGACACCATCAACGCAGCCAGTTGCTGGACCTTGCCGCTGGGCGGCGAGGACAACCCGCTGGGCGTGGCGGCACTGCGCTTCGACCACGGCGCGGGCGAGCCTGACCCGGACCAGCGCAGCCTGGCCCTGGCGATGGCGCAGGACATCGGCTTCGCGCTCGAACGCGCGCGGCTGGCCGAGGCGCTGGAAGGTGCCCGCGTGCAGGGCGAGACCGAGCGGCTGCGCAGCGCGCTGCTTTCGTCCGTATCCCACGACCTGCGCTCGCCGCTGGCCTCCATGATCGGTTCGGCCGGCACGCTGGCCAGCTACGACGAGCAGCTGCCGCGCGAGGAGCGGCGCCAGCTGCTGGAGGCGATCCTGGCCGAGGGCCAGCGCCTGGACCGCTACATCCAGAATCTCCTGGACATGACCCGCCTGGGCCACGGCACGCTCAAGCTCAACCGCGACTGGGTCGACGCGGGCGAGATCGTGGGTGCGGCGGTCGCGCGCCTGCGCAAGCTGTTCCCCGGCGTGACGGTGGACATCGCCGGTCCCGAGGACACCGTGCTGCTGTACGTGCATCCGGCGCTGGTGGAGCAGGCCCTGTTCAACATCCTGGAGAACGCCGCGCGGTTCTCGCCGCCCGGCGCGCCGGTCCGTGTCAGCGTGCGCCGCGTGGGCGGACAGCTGCTGATCGACGTGGTGGACCAGGGCCCCGGCATTCCCGAGGAAGAGCGCGCCCGCATCTTCGACATGTTCTACTCGGTGGCGCGCGGCGACCGCGCGCCACAGGGCACCGGCCTGGGCCTGGCGATCTGCCGCGGCATGGTCGGCGCCCACGGCGGCAGCGTGGAAGCCTTGCCCGGCCAGGGCGCAGGCACGACCATCCGCGTCTCCCTGCCGCTGCCACCTGCGCCCGATACCGACCCATGAGCAACGCGCCGCGTGTACTGGTGATCGACGACGAGGTGCAGATCCGCCGCTTCCTCGACATCGGCCTGCGCGCCGAGGGCTACCAGGTATCGCTCGCGGCCACCGCCGCCGAAGGCCTGGCGCTGGCGGCCACGCACCCGCCGGACGTGGTGATCCTGGACCTGGGCCTGCCCGACCGCGAGGGCCACGAGGTGCTCGCCGAGCTGCGCCAGTGGAGCCAGGTGCCGGTGCTGATGCTTTCCGTGCGCGAGGCGGAACACGAGAAGGTGCGCGCGCTCGATGCCGGCGCCAACGACTACATGACCAAGCCGTTCGGCATCCAGGAGCTGATGGCGCGCCTGCGCGCGCTGCTGCGGGGCCGTGTCGGGGCTTCCGCCGAGCGCGCGCCGCACTACGACGACGGCCGCCTCGCGGTGGACCTGCTGCGCCGCGAGGTCAGCCTGGACGGCCAGCCGGTCGCGCTGACCCGCAAGGAGTACGCCGTGCTGTCGATGCTGCTGCGCTATTCAGGCCGCGTGGTGAGCCAGCAGCAGTTGCTGCGCGACATCTGGGGCGCGACCCACGTGCAGGACACGCACTACCTGCGCATCGTCGTCGCCAAGCTGCGCCAGAAACTGGGCGACGACCCGGCCGCGCCGCGCTGGCTGAAGACCGAGCCGGGAGTGGGCTACCGCTTCCTGGAGGGCGACGCCGGCCGCGGTGACGGCCGGCATCGCCCGGACCAGGGCGCCTAGTTCGCCGCCGGCGGCGTATCGGTCTGGTACATCGACGGATCGAGCGCGGCGTAGACCACCTTGCTGCCGTTCTGCTGGCCGCCGTAGAAGGACCCCGCGCCCAGCGCGCCGCTGGTGTACTGCTGGCTCAGCGCGCCGGAGCCGAAGCTGATCGGACTGTTGGCGTTGGTGGTGACGGTGTGGCCGCCCAGGTTGAGCGCGTTGGCGGTGATGAATTCGATGCCGCCGTCGCTGGCCGTGCTGCCCGGCAGCACGTTGCTGAAGTTGCCGCCCAGCGTGATGGTGCCGTTGCCCAGCGTCGCCGGCGCGGCCGTGCCGTCAGCGTTCTTGCCTACGGTGCCGAGATAGACATAGCCGGGCCAGTAGAAGTTGTTCGTGCCGGTGGCGATGTTGCCCGAGGCCTGTAGTACCAGGTGCGTGTTGGGGAGGCCCGAGGAAACGGCGGCCGATCCGTTGCCGTAGATCGCCGGCGACCTGGTGTAGCCCGGCGGCACCAGCAGGACACTGCCGTTGACCAGCAGGTTCACCGAGCCGGCGGCCTTGTTGTAGGTCACCGGCTTGAGCGAGAGCTGCAGCGGCGCCCGCACGGAGCGGGCCGACAGATAGGCGTAGCGGAAGTCGGTGCCGGCCGAAGGCAGCGCGCCGACGGTGCCGGTGAAGGCGACGGTCAGGCGCGGGTCGGTGCCGGTGAAGTTCAGGTTGCCGCCCGCTCCGCTGTAGACGCTGCTGAGCGGCTGGCCCGAGTCGCCCAGGTAGATCCAGCCGGCGGACAGCGTGCCGTTGAGCAGCACGTTGGGATTGACCACGCGGCCGTCGGTGGGCAGGACGGTGTAGGTCGGCCCCTTGATGCTGACCAGATGGGCGGAAACCGTGGCGCCGCTGCCGACGGTGACCGCGTAGTCGTTGGCCATCTCGCTACCGCCGACGATGGTGATGTTGCCCGACTGCGCGCCGGTGCTGGCAACACTCATCAGGTTGCTGAGAATCTTCACCTGGCGGCCGTGCACGATCGCGCCGGTCACGTACAACGGCGTGGCCAGGGTCAGCACGCCGTCGGTCCTGAAGGTCGGGGTCGGGTCGGTGGCGTTGTAGCCACCGGAGGAGCTCACCAGCTGGCCGATGGTGTTGGTTGCCGAGAGGTCGGCCGCGTTGCTGCCATAGCCGGTCTGCACCTGGCCGCCGAGATAGACGTCCTGCCAGCCCTTGACCTGCAGCTTGGAGCCCTGCGCCAGCTGCAGCGTGCCGGTGTTGATCATGCTGCCGGTGGACGTGTTGGTGCCGCCGCCGTAGTGGCTGGCTCGGTTGGCGTCGATGGTCATCTGGCCGTAGCTGGTGAGCGTGCCGCTGTTGGTGATCGAGTAGTACGCGCCTGGTTGCCAGTTCTTGTCCGAGGAAGTGCTGAGGCCCACCACGCCCCTGATGTTGCCGGTGTTGTTGATGCTGCCGTCGATCACGTTGATCAGCTGGGCGCCGGTGATGGTGCCGTTGTTGACCAGGTTGCCGCCGCCCTGCACGGTGATGCCGTGCAGCGTGTTGAAGGTGCCGTCGTTGGTGAGCGAGGTGAAGGTGGTGGACACCGTGCTGGTCAGCGTGCCCTGGTTCCACATCGCGCCGTTGGTGGTGGGGATGGTCAGCTTGCCCTGGTTGGTGAACAGTCCGGCCACGCTGTAGTTGCCCAGCACCAGCGTGCCGGTGTTCAGGGCGGAGCCGCCCGAGCCGAAGCCGCCGAGGGTGCGGCCGGAAGGCATGGCGCCGCTGGTGGTCAACGATGCGTTGGCGTTGTTCACGCCGGCAGCGCCCGCGTTGGACGAGGCCAGGCCCGCGCTCAGGCTGGTGCCGCCGCTGGTGCCGGTGAACGCGCTGAGGTCCACGTTGACGTTGCCGCCGCCGGCGATCAGCACGCTGGTGCCGCTGATGCTGGCGCCCTTGAGCACGGTGACGTCGCCGCCCGTGCCGGTATAGGCGATCGAGCCGGCGGTGCCGCCGAAATCGCTGCCCGTACCCGACAGCGTGGTGTTGCCGATCAGGCCCACGCTCGCGGTGGAGGAGATCTTCGCGCCGGCGCCGACGATGATGCCGTTGGCATTGGCCACGAAGATGCTGGTGCCGTTGCCGACCAGCTGGCCGTAGATCTGCGAGGGATTGCCGCTGCTGTCGATGTTGAGTACGGCGGCGCCGTGGCCGCCGGTACCGTCGTTGAAGGTCAGCTGCGAACCAGGGCCCAGGTTGAAGCCCGCGGGGCTCGTCGGATTGATGGGGCCGCCCGAACCCCAATTGATCACGGCATTGGCGCCGGACGTGTCGCTGGCGTTGCCGATCACGATGGTCTGCGTGCCGACGCCGGCCGTTCCTGCCGACACGTGGCCGCTGACGATGGTGCCCTGGCCTGGCATCTGGCCCTGGCTCACATTGGCGCGGGCCGGCGAGGAGGCGAGGGCAAGCGAAACCGCAGCGGCCAAGGCGGCCACAGTAAAGCCATTGATCCTGTGCATGAAGGAAACCCTCGAATGAAGTTGGGTGGGTGTTGTGGGTACTGCGCGCGGCAGGCTACGCATGCGTTCGTAGCGGACTCGTGAGTGGCGCGGACCCGGGTGGCCGCACAATTTTCTTGTCGTGGCGGCGTGAAGTGCCGCGCGGTCAGATCCCCAGTTGCAGATAGAAGAACGCATGCGCCCGCTGCCGCCGGCGCTGTTCGGGCGACACGCGCGAGCTGTCCAGCGGATGGGCGTAGGCGAGCAGGGCATGGGCGCCCAGGCCAGGCAGGTCCAGTCCGACGCTGGCGCCGGCATCGCTGAGCCGCTGCCAGCCCTGGCCGGCGTCGACGTGATAGCGCGCCGCGCCATGTTCGGCGAACACGGCCGGTTGCAGCTTCAATGCGCCCAGTCGCCACGCCGGCGCCTGCAAGGTGAGGCGGCCCTGGTAGCCGCGGTCGCCCACCAGCGTGCCGGGCAGCCAGGCGGACAGCGCGTTCCAGCCGCCGAGCACCCATTGCTCGTAGGACGGCAGGGTCTTGGGCGAGGTCTGCGCACCGAGGTCCAACTGCACGGTGTAGCCACCCGCCAGCGCCTGCTCCACGCCGGCGCGCGCGGTGTAGATGGTGAAGTGTTCGGCGGCGGTGCCGGGACCGCCGCCGAGGCCCCGGCTCGAGCCCAGGCCACCGAACTTCAGCCCGCCGCCGAGGTTGATCGTCGCGTTGCGGCCGGCAAGTCCGCCCATGCGCCAGGAGGCTTGCGTGCCCAGGTCGAACACGTCGTAGCGTTGATCGCGCAATGCGAAGGCGCCGTCGAATACGGTCTGGCGATCGCGGACGCGATGCAGACCCTCGGCCAGCGTCCAGCGGCGCGTATCGTCGGCGAACAGCAGCTGCGTGGCGCCGGCGCCGTACACCTTCACCGTGCCGCCCGGATCCAGCGGTGCGAAGGCGACGCCCAGGCGGTAGCGGGTAGTGCTGCCGTCGAGCTGGAACCAGCCGGCCGGCGTGACCTTGGAGAGGGTCGCGCCGGTCGCCGCGTAGTAGGCGCCGCGGCTGTCCTGGTCGATGCCGGTCAGGGCGCGGGTGTGGGTGGCCTGCAGCGTATAGCCGTGGCCCTGCAGTTGGCCCTGCACCTGCGCCAGGTCGTGCCCCGCATAGCGGTTGCCGAGGTTGCCGACCGTCACGCTGCCGCTGGCGGCATGGCTGTCCTTGAGCGGCGTGGCGTCGATGCGCAGCGTACTCGCGCCGTGCTCGGTGGCCGGCTCGAAGCTGATCTTGGGCTGCTCGCCGTTGGTGGCGGCATCGGCCTGCGCCAGCAAGCTGCGACGCACCACTTCCGGCGTGCGCAGCGTATCGCGGCCGATCAGGCCGTCGAAGTAGGCCGCCAGTTCCGGCGGCCCCTCCACGTGCGCGAGCCGCCCCTGCGTTACTCCGATCCGTACCTCGTGCCCCTGCACGCCGGCGACCACCGCCACCAGAAAGTAGCCCTTGTCCGTATACGCACGCCTGAGCGCGGCGACGGCCGCTTCCGGCGTGTCGGCAGCAAGCAGTACGGAACGGATCTCGGCGTCGCCGAGCAAGGTGTTGCCATCGACCGTGTAGCGGTAGCCGTGGCTCTGCAGCGCCAGCGGAGCCTGTCGCGCCGCAAGCTCGGCGGACGCAGGAACGTGGGCGGGAAGGGCAGGCATCGCGAACATGGAAGCTCCGGTGGTCCGTTTCGTGGGGGCCGGAATGTCCGTGACACCGGCGAGGCGCGGATTTAGCCAGCCGACATGTGTGCAAAACGCGTAGAGGCGCGGCGCCATGTGCCGCAGCCGCGCCGCTTGCGCACGGTTTTGGCGTGTCGCCATGGCGTGAACGCGGCGAGGCTTCAAAACGCAAGAGCCCCGCATCGGCGGGGCTCTTGCTGTCCAGATGACCGGTGGATCAGGAGACGTTCGGTTCGCTGAAAGCCTCGATGTCTTCCTTGAAGTCGTTGATCGGCACGCAGCTGCAGAACACGTTCTTGTCCCCGTAGATGTTGTCCACCCGGGCCACCGGCGACCAGTACTTCTGCAGCTTCAGGCTGGGCAGCGGGAAGGCGGCCAGTTCGCGCGGGTAGGCGTGGGTCCACTCGCTGGCCGACACCTGGGTGGCGGTGTGCGGGGCATGCTTGAGCGGGTTGTCCTCGCGGTCCAGGCGGCCGTCTTCCACCGCGCGGATCTCGTCGCGGATCTGGATCATCGCGTCGATGAAGCGGTCCAGCTCCTGCTGCGATTCGCTCTCGGTCGGCTCGACCATCAGCGTGCCGGCGACCGGGAAGCTCAGCGTCGGAGCGTGGAAGCCGAAGTCGATCAGGCGCTTGGCCACGTCCTCGGCGCTGATGCCGGTGCTGTCTTTGAGCGGGCGCAGGTCCAGGATGCACTCGTGCGCCACCAGCCCGTTGCGGCCGGTGTAGAGCGTCTCGTAATGATCGGCCAGGCGCTTGGCGATGTAGTTGGCGTTGAGCAGCGCGACCTGGGTGGCGCGGCGCAGGCCTTCGCGGCCCATCAGCGTGATGTACATCCAGCTGATCGGCAGGATGCTCGCACTGCCGAAATTGGCGGCCGCCACCATGCCGACCGGGCTGTCCTCGGCCAGCTTTCCAGGCAGAAAGGGGGCCAGGTGCGACTTGACGGCGCACGGGCCCACGCCGGGGCCGCCGCCGCCGTGCGGGATGCAGAAGGTCTTGTGCAGGTTCAGATGCGACACGTCCGAGCCCCACTTGCCGGGCTTGGCCACGCCCACCAGCGCGTTCATGTTGGCGCCGTCGGTGTAAACCTGGCCGCCGTGCTGGTGGACGATGTCGCAGATGGCGACCACGTCCTCCTCGAACACGCCGTGCGTGGAGGGGTAGGTGATCATCAGCGCGGCGAGGCGGTCGGAATACTTCTCCGCGTTGCGGCGGATGTCTTCCACGTCCACGTTGCCGTTGGCGTCGCACCTGGTCACCACCACCTGCATGCCGCACATCTGCGCGGAGGCCGGGTTGGTGCCGTGGGCCGATTCGGGGATCAGGCAGATGTCGCGGTGGCCTTCGCCGCGCGAGCGGTGGTAGGCGCGGATCGCGAGCAGGCCGGCGTATTCGCCCTGCGCGCCGGAGTTGGGCTGCAGGCTCACCGCGTCATAGCCGGTGCACTCCACCAGCATCGCTTCCAGGCCGTCGATCAGCTCCTTGTAGCCCCGGGTCTGCGAGGCCGGCGCCAGCGGATGGATCTGGCCGAACTCGGGCCAGGTCACCGGGATCATCTCGGCGGTGGCGTTGAGCTTCATGGTGCACGAGCCCAGCGGGATCATCGTGCGGTCCATCGCCAGGTCCTTGTCCGCCAGCGCGCGCATGTAGCGCAGCAGTTCGTGCTCGCTGTGGTGGCTGTTGAACACCGGATGGGTGAGGAAGGCGCTCCGGCGCAGCAGCTTGACCGGCAGCGCGTCCTGGCAGACGGCATCGAGCGCATCGACGTCCGCCTTGGCGCCGAACAGGCCCGCCAGCGCCACGACGTCGTCGCGGGTGGTGGTTTCGTCCAGGCTGATGCAGACGCTCGCCTCGTCGACGCGACGCAGGTTGATGTGCGCCGCCTCGGCCTTGGCCAGGACGGCCTTGGCGTCGACGCCGGTGACGTGCAGCGTGTCGAAGAACCCGTCGCCCACCTCCACTGCGGCCTGGCGCAGCGCGGCGGCCAGGATCGCGGCCAGGCGGTGCACGCGGCGCGCGATGCGGGTCAGCCCCTCGGGACCGTGGTAGACGGCGTACATGCTCGCCATCACCGCCAGCAGCACCTGGGCGGTGCAGATGTTGGAGGTGGCCTTCTCGCGGCGGATGTGCTGCTCGCGCGTCTGCAGGGTAAGGCGGTAGGCCTTCTTGCCCTCGGTGTCGATGGAGACGCCGATCAGGCGGCCGGGCATCGAGCGCTTGTAGGCATCGCGGCAGGCCATGAACGCCGCGTGCGGGCCGCCGAAGCCGTACGGCACGCCGAAGCGCTGGGTGTTGCCGACCACGATGTCCGCGCCCCAGTCGCCGGGCGCGGCGATCAGGGTGAGCGCCAGCAGGTCGGTAGCCACGCAGACGATGCCGCCGCGCGCGTGCACCGCATCGGCCAGCGCCTTGTAGTCGCCGATGTGGCCGAAGGTGTCGGGGTACTGCAGCAGCACGCCGTAGCTGTCGACGCTGGCCGCGTCCTGGTCATTGCCCACGTGCAGTTCGATGCCCATCGCCTCGGCGCGGGTTGCGATCACTTCGAGCGTCTGCGGATGCACGCGCTCGGAAACGAAGAACACGTTGGACTTGGACTTGCCCGAGCGCTTGGCCAGCGTCATCGCCTCGGCCGCCGCGGTAGCCTCGTCCAGCAGCGAAGCGTTGGCGATCTCCATGCCGGTCAGGTCGGCGCACATGGTCTGGAAGTTGATCAGCGCCTCCATGCGGCCCTGCGAGATCTCCGCCTGGTAGGGCGTATAGGCCGTGTACCAGGCCGGGTTTTCCAGGATGTTGCGCAGGATGACGTTGGGCGTGTGCGTGCCGTAGTAGCCCTGGCCGATGAAGCTGCGGAACACCTGGTTCTTGTCGGCGATGGCGCGGATCTTGGTCAGCGCGTCGACCTCGCTCATGGCGGGCGGCAGGTCGAGCGGGCGGGAGGACTTGATCTTGCCCGGCACGATCGCGTCGGTCATCGCGTCCAGCGAGTCGTAGCCGATCGTGCGCAGCATCTGCGCGATCTCGGCGTCGTTGGGGCCGATGTGGCGCGCAATGAAGGCGTCGTGGTGTTCCAGGTCGCGCAGCGTGGGGTTCTTGGTCTGGCTCATGACGGGCGTCCGAAAGCATCGCGTGCGTGCCGCACGCGGGGCGCCCCTCTGTCCTTTTGCCTGAGAGTTTGGAAGCTACTGCTTCGTGCCCCTTCGGCGCCGGATTGAACCGGTCTCTCCAGAGTGTCTGCACGCGGCGGTATCGGGCCTGAGCGATTACGGGCGTTGCGTCTTCGGCAGCGGGCTGTTCCCCGCTTCTCCCGCCGCGTGCGAAGGGTCGATTATACAGGTGCCCACCGGTCCGCAGTGCGGTTCGGCTTGACGCGAAAGCCGGGGCCGCCCCGCTGGCTGGCGCCTGTACGATGGCGTTCTCCCATCCCTGCGGAGCATCCCGATGCCCCCGTTCCGGCTGCAGCAGATCGACCATGTGGTACTGCGCGTGCACGATCTTGCGGCGATGCAGGCGTTCTATTGCGGCGTGCTCGGCTGTACCGAGGAGCGGCGGCAGGACGCCATCGGCCTGGTGCAGCTGCGTGCCGGCGCCTCGCTGATCGACCTGGTGCCGCTGGATGGCAAGCTCGGCCGCCTGGGCGGCGCGGGGCCGGGCAGGGAGGGGCACAACATGGACCACCTGTGCCTGAGCGTGGAAGGCTACGACGAGGCGGCCATCGTCGCGCACCTTAAGGCGCACGGCGTGCGCATGGGCGACATCGGATCGCGCTACGGCGCGCAGGGCGAAGGGCCGTCGATCTACTGCTATGACCCGCAGGGCAACATGGTGGAGCTCAAAGGCCCGCCGGTCGCCGCAGTCTGAGCCCTCTCCTCTTTGGGAAGAGGGAGCAGAAGCGGGAAGCTCGTGCGTGAAAGTGGAAATGAAAAAGCCCGCCTTGCGGCGGGCTTCATCTACAATTGGTGCCCAGGAGAGGACTCGAACCTCCACGGTTTTACCCGCTAGTACCTGAAACTAGTGCGTCTACCAATTCCGCCACCTGGGCAGGTGTCGCGCGAGCCATTCGGGCTGCGCGAGCCGCGTAGAGTAGGCACCTCCCCCAAGCTTGTCAACACTTCGTTGATAGGAAATTCATCGCGATGCGCGGCATGCTGCGCGGCGCTCAAGACACAAGGACACTACGTGACCCGAAAGAAGACATCCCGCACCGGCAAGGGCGGCGATACCCGCGACACCCGCGCGCCCAAACCGCGCGCGCGCCGCGCACCGCCGACCGCCGCGACGCCCAGAGGCGGGCGCGATCCGTTCGCCGAGCGCGAGGCCCAGCGCTATGAGCGGCCGATCCCCAGCCGCGAGGCGATCCTTGCGCTGCTGGACGAGCGCGGCGAGATGCTCAGCGAGGCGCGCATCGCCGAAGGGCTGGAGTTGCACGACGAGCAGGACATCAGCGCCCTGCGCAAGCGTCTGGGTGCGATGGTCCGCGATGGGCAGTTGCTGCAGGGCCGCCGTGGCGACTACGCACCGGTGCGCAAGCTGGACCTTATTCCCGGCGTGGTGCTGGCCAATGCCGAGGGCTACGGCTTCCTGCGCCCCGACGAGGGTGGCGACGACCTGTATCTCTCGCCGCAGCAGATGCGGATGGTGATGCACGGCGACCGCGTGCTCGCCAGCGTGGTCGGCATCGATCGCCGCGGCCGTCGCCAGGGTGCCATCGCCGAAGTGCTGCAGCGCCGCTCCTCGCGGCTGGTCGGCCGGGTAGTGGTGGAAAACGGGGTGACGGTGGTCTCGCCGGACGACCGGCGCCTGCATCTGGACGTGATGATCCCGCCCGGACAAGAACAGGGCGCGCGCGCCGGGCAGATCGTGGTGGCCGAGATCACCGACCCGCCGACCCAGCATCGCGGTCCGCTGGGCCGGATCGTCTCGGTGCTGGGTGAGCGCCTGCAGCCCTCGCTGCTGGTGGAGATGGCGATCGCCAGCCACGACCTGCCGCACGAATGGCCGGCCGACGTGCTGCGCGACGCCGCGCAGGTCGAACCGGAAGTGACCGCCGCCGAGCGCGCGGGCCGCACCGACCTGCGCAAGCTGCCGCTGGTGACCATCGACGGCGCCGACGCGCGCGACTTCGACGATGCGGTGTATGCCGAGCCGCGCCGCGGCGGCGGCTGGCGGCTGGTGGTGGCGATCGCGGACGTCTCGCACTACGTCAAGGTCGGCAGCGCGCTGGACCGCGAAGCGTACGAGCGCAGCACCTCCACCTATTTCCCGGGCTTCGTGGTGCCGATGCTGCCCGAGACGCTGTCCAACGGCATCTGCTCGCTCAATCCCAAGGTCGAGCGGCTGTGCATGGTCTGCGACATGGTGGTCGACGCCGACGGCGAGGTGGTGAAGTCGAAGTTCTACGACGCGGTGATGCGCTCGCACGCGCGGCTGACCTACGACATCGTGTGGCAGGCGGTGGGCCTGCTCGATCCGGAGGCGCGCGACCAGGTCGCCGACGTGCTGCCCCAGCTCGAACACCTGCACACGCTTTACAAGGCCATGGCGGCGCAGCGCAAGCGCCGCGGCGCGATCGACTTCGAGACGCCGGAGGTGAAGTTCCGCCTGGACCAGCGCGGCGAAGTCGAGGCCATGGGCGCCACCGAGCGCAACGACGCGCACAAGCTGATCGAGGAATGCATGATCGCCGCCAACGTGCAGGCGGCCACCTTCCTAAGCAAGAAGAAGATCCCGGCGCTGTTCCGCGCGCACGAGCCGCCGCCGGCGGAGAAGTACGAGGATCTGCAGCAGTTCCTGCGCGAGTTCAAGCTGCGCATGCCGCCGGTGGAGGAGGTCACGCCCGGCGACTTCGCCGACGTCCTGCGCATGGTGCACGACCGCCCCGAGCGCGAGCTGATCCAGTCGGTGCTGTTGCGCGCGCAGAGCCTGGCCGCCTACCAGCCGGAGAACCGCGGGCACTTCGGCCTGTCGCTGGAGGCCTACGCGCACTTCACCTCGCCGATCCGCCGCTATCCGGACCTGCTGGTGCATCGCGCTATCCGCTACGCGCTGACCGGCGGCAAGCCCAAGGATTACGTCTACACGCCGGCGGAGATGGCGGCGATGGCGGTGCACTGCTCGCAGCGCGAGCGGCGCGCCGAGGAGGCCGAGCGCGATGTCGACGAGCGCTTCAAGACCGCGTGGATGTCCAAGCACGTGGGCAGCGAGTTCGACGGCGTGATCACCGGCGTCACTTCGTTCGGCCTGTTCGTGGAGCTGGACGAGTCGCGCGTGTCAGGCCTGGTGCACATCAGCCAGCTGGCCAACGACTACTACCACTTCGATCCCGTCCGCAAACTGCTCAAGGGCGAGCGCACGGGCGAGCAGTTCCGCCTGGGCGACCACGTGCGCGTGCAGGTGCTGCGCGCCAGCCTGGAGGACCGCAAGATCGATTTCCGGCTGGTGCCGCGGCGCGAGCAGGCGCCGCCGCCCAAGCCGCCGCGCAAGGCCTACGACTACGGCGCCAGCGGGGAACGCTATTCGCTACCCAGGCCGCCGTCCGGCGCGCCGGCGGCCAAGCCGCCCGGCATGTTCGGACGCGCGGCGAGGGCGGTGGGCCGGGTGTTCGGGCGCGGCGCGCCGGCGCCGTCAGAGTCGGCGGCCGGCGCCGCCGTGGGCGATAATCGCGCGCTTCGCGGGAAGGCCAAGGTAGTGTCCGAGGCGGCAGGACGGCCCGCGGTTCCGTCCGGATCCGGCCTGCCGGAACTGCGCAGCAGGGCAACCAAGACCGCTTCCGAAGCGATCGGCCGGCCGGCAATCCCGCCCGAATTCAGGTCGCCCGCCCGGAGCGACCAGGCCCGCGGCGGTCAGGCGGGCAACCGGAAGGGCGACCGCGCGAAGAGCAACCCGAGCGGGCCGGGCAGGAGCGGCGGCAAGCGCAAGGCCCTGGAGGCCGCGTCCACCGCTCCCAAGCGGCCGGGCCGGCAACGCAAACCGAAGGGCAAGGCATGAGCGAAAGCTGGATCGTCGGCATCAACCCGGTCGAGGGTGCGCTGGCCAACGATGCCTCGCGCGTGCGCGAGTTGCTGGTGGACATCGCCACCGCGCAGCGCAACACGCGCATCAAGGAGCTGATCGACCAGGCCCGTGCCCGCCACATCCCGGTGCACCACCGTCCGCGCGAGCAGTTGGACAAGCTCGCCGGGCAGGCGCGCCACCAGGGCATCGTGGCGCTGTACGAGCCGCCGCCGATGACGCACGAGGACGCGCTGGCCGGCCTGATCGAGCGCGACGGCATGGAAACGCTGGTGCTGGTGCTCGACGGCGTGACCGACCCGCACAACCTCGGCGCCTGCCTGCGCTCGGCGGCGGCGGCCAAGGCGACCGCGGTGGTGGTGCCGAAGGACCGCGCAGTCGGCCTGACGCCGGTGGTGCGCCGCGCCTCGGCCGGCGGCGCGGACCGCGTGCCGCTGGTCGCGGTGACCAACCTGGCGCGCACGCTGCGCGAGCTGAAGGACGCCGGCGTGTGGATCACCGGTCTGGCCGGTGATACTGAGACATCCGTCTACGAGGTCGACTTCCGCGGCCCGGTGGCGCTGGTGCTCGGCAGCGAAGGCGAGGGCATGCGGCGGCTCACCCGCGAGCTGTGCGATTTCGTGGCGAAGATTCCGATGCCGGGGGCGATGGAAAGCCTGAACGTCTCGGTCGCCACGGGAGTGGTGTTGTTCGAGGCGCTGCGCCAACGGGAGAAGCGATGAGCCACCTGTTCTGGTACGACTGGGCCGGCTTCATCGGCGTGCTGCTGGTGCTGCTGGCGTTCCTGCTGCTGCAGGCGCACCGGCTGCACGGCAATGGGCTGACCTACCAGTTGATGAACGTGCTCGGTGCCTTCGGCGTGACGCTCTCGCTGCTGTTCGGCAGCTTCAACGTCTCGGCGTTCGCGCTGGAGGTGGCGTGGATGGCGATCGGCATCTTCGGCATCGTGCGCGGCACGAAGCGACGGGCGACGCGGCAGGACGTGTAGGTAGCCCGCAAGGCCTGCCCTCCGTCCTTACTCGCGCCTCCGTGGCGCTCGCTCCTTCGGGGACCAAGATCCGCGCGTTCGGGCCTTCCCCCGTCACGGGAAGGTTGCCGCAGGCGGATGGGGCGGCCCGGCGTCAGTCGCCCAGCTTGGGCATCTCCGGATTCGCCGTGAAGTCCCGTTTGGTGCGCTGCTTGTCCAGCGGCTCGCCATACACCTGGAACCACAGGTTCTCGGCGATGTTGGTGGCGTGGTCGCCGATGCGCTCGATGTTCTTGGCCATGAACAGCAGGTGCGTGCAGGGCGTGATGTTGCGCGGGTCTTCCATCATGTACGTCAGCAGTTGGCGGAAGTAGCCCGTATAGGCCTCGTCCAGCTCCGCGTCGCTCTTCCATACGTTGTAGCCGCGTTCGGCGTCCTGCTCGGCATAGGCGGCCAGCACCTCGCGCACCTCCGCCGCCGCCAGCTTGGCCAGGTAGCCCAGCCCGGTGGTGGGGGCGACCGGTGCGACCATGGAGAGCGGGATCGAGCGCTTGGCCACGTTGGCCGCGTAGTCGCCCATGCGTTCGATGTCCGAGGCGATGCGCAGCGCCGCGAACACGTTGCGCAGGTCGCCGGCCATCGGCGCGCGCAGTGCCAGCAGGCGCACCACGTCATGGCTGATCTCGTGCTCCAGCGCATCGATGGCTTCGTCGTTGGCGACCACGCGTTGTGCAGCGCGGTCGTCACGCCGCTCGACCACGTCGATGGCTGCTTCCAGCTGCGTCGCCGCCAGTTCGCCCATGCGAACGATTTCGCGGGTCAGGCGTGCCAGTTCGCCGTCGTAGCTCTTGATGATGTGGTCTTTGGCGCTCATGGGATTCGGGATTCGGATTGGAGATTGCGGATCGGAGATCGGTAGTCGGTAGTCGGTGTGGGCTTGCGGGAGAGCGGCTTTTCGAATCCCCACTCCCGAATCTCCCATCGACGCTTACCCGAACCGCCCCGTGATGTAGTCCTCGGTCTGCTTCTTGCTCGGCTTGGTGAAGATCTTCTCGGTGTCGTCGAACTCGATCAGCTCGCCCAGGTACATGAAGGCGGTGCGGTCGGACACGCGCGCCGCCTGCTGCATGTTGTGGGTGACGATCACCATGGTGAACTGGCTCTTGAGCTCCTCGATCAGCTGCTCGATGCGCCCGGTGGCGATCGGGTCGAGCGCGGAGGTGGGCTCGTCCAGCAGCAGCACCTCGGGCTTGAGCGCGATCGCGCGGGCGATGCACAGGCGCTGCTGCTGGCCGCCGGAGAGCCCCAGCGCGTTCTGCTTGAGCTTGTCCTTCACCTCGTCCCACAGCGCCGCGCCGCTAAGCGCCTGCTCCACGCGGGCCTCCATGTCCGCCTTGGACAGGCGCTCGTGGTGGCGGATGCCGTAGGCCACGTTCTCGAAGATGGTCATCGGGAACGGCACCGGCTTCTGGAACACCATGCCGACCTTGCTGCGCAGGCGGTTGAGCGAGTAGCCCGGGTCGAGGATGTTCTCGCCGTCCAGCTCGATCGAGCCGGTGGCCTTCATCTTGGGGTAGATCGCGTAGATGCGGTTGAACACGCGCAGCAGCGTGGACTTGCCGCAGCCGGAGGGGCCGATGATCGCGGTCACCTGTCGCTCGGGCACGTCCATGCCGATGCCCTTGAGCGCATGGAAACCGTCGTAGTGGAAATGCAGGTCGCGCACCTTGAGCTTGGGCTCGGTGGCGGGCGGGGCCATCGACGGCGCCAGGGCAAGGGCGGCTGCATTCATGGAGCGGTCAATCATGGGACACCTTGCGGGACAGCAGCAGGCGGGAGACGAGGCTCAGCAGCAGCACGAACAGCGTAACCACGAAGGCGCCGGCCCAGGCCAGCGCGTGCATCGTCTCGCCCGGATCGTTGGCGTACTGGTAGATCACCTGGGGCAGGGTGGACATCTTATCCAGCGGGTTGAGCGTCATGAAGTTGTTGCCGAAGGCGGTGAACAAGAGCGGCGCGGTTTCGCCGCTGATGCGGGCCAGCGCCAGCAGCACGCCGGTGACTATCCCCGAGCGCGCCGCGCGCAGCAGCACCTGCGAGGTCAGCTTCCATTGCGGTATGCCCAGCGACAGTGCCGCCTCGCGCAGGGTCGAGGGCACCAGCCGCAGCATCTCGTCGGTGGTTCGCACGATCACCGGCAGCGCGATCAGCGCCAGCGCCACGCCGCCGGCGAAGCCCGAGAAAGTGGTGTTGCCGTGGGTCAGCACCGTGCTCGGCAGCACGATGATGGTGTAGACGAACAGGCCCATCACGATCGAGGGCGCCGACAGCAGGATGTCGTTCAAGAAACGGATGCTCTCGCCCAGCCTGGTGCGGTGGGCGTACTCGGCCAGCCAGGTACCCGCCAGCACGCCGATCGGCGTGGCGATGACGATGCCGAGCAGATTGATGATCAGGCTTCCGACCATCGCGTTGGACAGGCCGCCCTGGTCGCCGTAGGCGGTGATCTTGGTGAACAGCTTCCAGTCCAGCGCCGCGATGCCCTGGCGCAGGGTCGCCCACAGGATCCAGGCCAGGAAGGCCAGTCCGAACAGGGTGGCGGCAGTGCCGAGCGCCAACGCGATGGCGTTGGTGGCGCGGCGGCGCAGGTACAGCGCGTTCATCAGCGGCCCTCCCGGCTGGCCAGCCGGCGCAGCATCAGCCGCGCGATCAGCAGCACGATGAAGGTCACCACGAACAGCAGGAAGGCCAGCGCCATCAGCGCGGATTTCTGCAGGCCCACCGCCTCGCTGAACTGATTGGCGATGGTCGAGGCGATCGATGCGCCCGGATCGAGCAACGAGGCAGACAGCTCCATGGCGTTGCCCAGCACGAAGGTCACCGCCATGGTCTCGCCCAGCGCGCGGCCCAGCCCCAGGAAGACGCCGCCGATCACCGCCGAGCGCGTGTAGGGCAGCACGATGTCCCAGACCACCTCCCAGGTGCTCGAGCCCAGCGCATAGGCCGACTCCTTCAGGCGCGTGGGCACCGTCTGGAACACCTCGCGCATCACCGAGGAGATGAACGGGATGATCATGACCGCCAGCACGATGCCGGCGGTGAGGATGCTGGCGCCGAAGGGATAGTCGCTGGCGAACAGCTTGCCCACGAACGGCACGTGCGTGGCCACCCACGAGGGATGGCCGTCGTCCGGGCTATTGCCCAGGTAGTTGGTCAGCCAGGGCTTGATGTGGTCGGCGAAGAACGGGGCGAAGATGAAAAGGCCCCACATGCCGTAGATGATCGAGGGGATGCCGGCCAGCAGCTCGATCGCCGAGGCCACCGGCGTGCGCAGCCAGCGCGGCGCGACTTCCGAGAGATACAGCGCGATGCCGAAGCTCACCGGCACGGCGATCAGCAGCGCGATCAAAGAGGTGGCGAGCGTGCCGTAGACCGGCACCAGCGCGCCGTAGTTCTGGTTGCCCGGGTCCCAGGCGGAACTGACCAGGAAATGCCAGCCGAAGGTGCCGAAGGCGCCGCGGCCACCCCACAGCGTGGCGAACGCGGCGCCCAGCAGCGCCGCCAGCACGATCAGCGCGCAGGTCTTCAGCAGGCCGGCGAACAGGCGGTCGTGGCGGGCGTCGCGCGCGGCGCGCTGTTCGGTGACGGCAGTGACTGGAAGCGTCGACATCAAAAAGGAGCCGTAGAAAACCGGACGTCATTCCCGCGAAAACGGGAATGACGGCGGTGGGTGATGGCGAGCCGGGCCCGGCTTCCCCGCGCGGGGAAGCCGGGTGATGGCGCTCAGTGCTTGTATTCCGCGGCCCAGTAGGCCTCGATCTTCTGCACCAGGGCCGAAGGCAGCGGCACGTAGTCGAGCGCGCTGGCTTGGGCCTGGCCGTGCTCCAGCGCCCACTTGAAGAAGTCGAAGGCGACCTTGCTGTGCTCGGCGTTCTTGGGCTTCTTGTACATGATCACCCAGGTGGTGGCGGTGATCGGCCAGGCCTTGGCGCCCGGGGCGTTGGTCATGATCAGGTTGAAGTCCTTCGCGCTGGCCCAGTCGGCGGTGCTGGCGGCCGCGGCGAAGCTGTCGGCGCTGGGCGACACGACGTTGCCGGCGGCGTTCTTAAGGTCCACCCAGCTGATCTTGTTCTTCACCGCATAGGCGTATTCGACGTAGCCGATCGAGCCCTTGATCTGCTTGACGTACTGCGACACGCCCTCGTTGCCCTTGCCGCCCACGCCGGCCGGCCAGTCAACGGCGGTGCCGAACTTGATCTTGGAGGCCCACTCCGGGCTCACCTTGGACAGGTAGTTGGTGAAGTTGAACGAGGTGCCCGAGCCGTCGGAACGGTGCACGACCGTGATCTTGCCGGCCGGCAGGGCCAGGCCGCTGTTCAGCGCGGCGATCTTCGGGTCGTTCCAGTTCTTGATCTTGCCCAGGAAGATGTCGGCGAGCGTGGCGCCGTCGAGCTTGATCTGGCCGGCCTGCACGCCGGCGATGTTGACCACCGGCACGATGCCGCCGACCACCACCGGGAACTGGCCCAGGCCGAACTTGGCCAGGTCATCGGCCTTCATCGGCGCGTCGGAGGCGCCGAAGTCGATGGTGCCTTCCTTGATCTGCGCGATGCCGGCGCCCGAGCCCACCGACTGGTAGTTGAGCTGGTTGCCGGTGGCCTGCGCGTACTGCGCCGACCAGCGGGACAGTACCGGATAAACGAAGCTCGAACCGGCGCCGGTGATGTCGGTGGCCTGCGCGGCGTTGGCGCCCAGCAGCGTAGCGGCGGCCAGCACGGCGGCCGTGCCGAGACGGGTAACGGTAGTGGTTGCGTTCAACACGGTCGGTCCTCTCGAAGGGATGCGTCGCGGGCGGATTCCCGGCGGGCGCAATTTGAGGTCAGGCGTGTTGCAATGAAATGAGATGAATGTTTCAGCCTGATGACACGCCGCCTGCAAGCGTCATCCGGCACCCGTCAAGGCAGCGTCACTCCGGCCTGGCCGCGCTCGAGCGTTTCCAGTCGGCGCCAGCGGTTGACGATAGAGCAGAACAGCTGGGCGGTGCGCTCCGCGTCGTAGATGGCCGAGTGCGCTTCGCGGCCATCGAAGGCATGGCCGGCGGCCTGCACCGCCTTGCTCAGCACGGTCTGGCCGTAGGCCAGGCCGCCCAGCGTTGCCGTGTCGAAACAGCTGAAAGGATGGAACGGATTGCGCTTGTAGTCGCAGCGACGTACCGCTGCATTGAGAAAGGCCAGGTCGAAGGCGGCATTGTGGCCGACCAGCACCGCGCGCTGGCATCCGCTTTCGCGCATTGCCCGGCGCACCGGCGCGAACACGTGATCCAGTGCCTGGCGCTCGGAAAGGGCGCCGCGCAGCGGGTTGTCCGGGTCGATGCCGGTGATCTCCAGCGAGCGCGGGTCGATGCGTGCGCCGGGAAAGGGCTCGACATGGGTGAACACCGCCGGGCAGGGGTGCAGATAGCCATCGCCATCCATCGCCAGCGTCACCACCGCGATCTCCAGCAGCGCGTCCCGCTCGGCATCGAAGCCGCCGGTTTCCACATCCACGATGGCCGGCAGAAAGCCGCGAAACCGCTCGCACATGCGGGCGGCCATGCTGTTGCTGGGAAAATCCATCCGGGAAGGATAACAGCGGTCTTGACGTAAGCGTCGCCTTGCATCCGTATGCTGGGCGCAGGCGCCCGCCCGTGCCCAAGCGGGCCCGGCGTCACGCCAAGCGCATGGATTTTGCCCCGACGCATCAGGTCCAGACCGGCCCATGCCGCGAGGGTCACCCTGCAGGCGTCGTCGGCGAAGGTTCTCCTTGACCGGGCATTGGCCAGCCAGTCGCAGGCGTGGGGCTAATGAAGGCAGAACGTGTAGACGTACGGCGCTACGGCGTTGCCCGCCGATGGCATGGCCGCCGTTCATGACGGGGTGTCAAATTTCTGTAACGCAAACGGCATCGAACCGTAAAAAGCGTGCCGCATCCTGCCGCCCGTCCCTGCTTGGCCATCCAGGATCGAAGGGGGCGGTCGAGTGGTTTCTACCAACAGTGGAGAGAATTACATGCGTTCGAAGATGCTCGTGGTGGCGATCGCCGCCGGTTTGGGCCTGGCAGGCGCCGGTGTGCATGCGGCACCGGCCCCGCAGGATGCGCAGTCGTCGGCTGCGCGCAACGCCGAGGTCGAGCAGCTCAAGGCCCAGCTGGCCGCGTTGCAGGCCAAGGTGGCTGAACTGGAACAGCGCACCGATGCGCAGTCCGACATCAACGTGAGCACCGGGCAGAACATCGAAGCGATCCAGAAGGCGCAGACCACCGCCTCCTCTTCGCTGGACAAGGCGCTGGCCAACACCACCGTCTCCGGCAAGATGTACTTCGACTTCTCCAACATCAACCAGAAGAACAGCGACACCGGCAAGACCGACGCCTCGGGCACCGGCATCGACGTCAAGCGCTTCTACCTGGGCGTGGACCACAAGTTCAACGACATCTGGTCGGCCAACCTCACCACCGACTTCAACTACGCGGCCAACGACGGCGAGACCAACCTGTTCATCAAGAAGGCCTACGTGCAGGGCAAGTTCGACCAGGCCGCGGTGCTGCGCATCGGTTCGGCCGACATGCCGTGGATCCCGTTCGTGGAAAGCTTCTACGGTTTCCGCTACGTCGAGCCGACCACCACTGACCGCCTGAAGTACGCCAACTCGGCCGACTGGGGCCTGCACCTGGGCGGCGACATCGGCGAGAGCAAGTACGCCAACTATGCGGTGTCCGTGGTCAACGGCGGCGGCTACAAGAACCCCAGCCGCAGCAAGGGCGTGGACGTCGAAGGCCGCGTCGGCTTCGTGCCGTTCGAGGGCATGATCGTCGCGGTCGGCGGCTACAGCGGCCATCTCGGCAAGGAAACCCAGAACATCAGCGCGCCGCATACCGCGCAGCGCGGCGACGTGATGGTCGCCTACGCCGACAAGACCGTGCGCGTGGGTGCCGAGTACTTCACCGCCAAGGACTGGGGCAGCCTGGTGCTGAGCCCGGTGGCGGACAAGGCAGACGGCTACTCGCTGTGGGGTTCGGTGGCGCTCACCGACGAGCTGGCGCTTTTCGCCCGCTACGACAACGCCAAGCTCAGCCGCGACATCGATCGCCAGTCCAAGGACGTCTACTACAACCTCGGCCTGCAGTACCAGGTGACCAAGGGCTTCAAGCTGGCCGGCGTGTGGAAGCACGAGAAGGCCGACCACTCGGTCACCACGCCGGTGCCGCCGCATGTACAGAACGTCAAGACCAACGAGATCGGCGTTTACGGCGAGGTCGCGTTCTAAGGTGGAGACGGCATCCGCCGAGCCTTGAGCAAACCTTCACGCGGAGCATGGATCATTTGCTCCGCGTCAAGGAGCGGTTATCGGAAAGGAGTTCTACCCAGGGAGGGACGACGGCGGGCCATAGGCCCGCCGTTATTTTTTTTGGGCTGCTGCGGATTCCCTGCGGCGCACACGGCAGTACTGCTATTGTCCGGCCGGTCCCGTTGGAGGCCGCCGCCATGCCCATCCGCCAGCTCACCGCCCAGGTCAGTGTCGCGCCGCAGATCCGGCCGGAGGAACTCCCTGCCATCGCCGCCGCCGGTTTCCGCAGCGTGATCAACAATCGTCCTGACCACGAAGCGGACGACCAACCCACGCACGCTGCGCTGGCCGAAGCCGCCTCCCGGCAGGGTCTGGCCTATCGCTACGTTCCCGTCGTGCCCGGCCGGTACGACCAGGCCGCCATCGACGCCATGGCGCAGGCGCTAGGAGAGATGCCGCCACCGGTGCTGGCCTTCTGCCGTACCGGCACGCGCTCGACGTCGTTATGGGCCCTGCAGGCCGCCCGGCACGCCCCGGTGGACGACCTGGTGCGTATCGCCGGCGAAGCGGGCTACGACCTTGCCGGCCTCGTGCCGCAACTGCACGCGGAGCAGGGCGCTTGACCACCCCGGCCCTGGCCTGCGCATCGGGTCGAGCACGGGTGGCGGCATGATCCTTTCCGCCGAGGCCGGCGAGCTGCTGGCGGTGGTGTGCGGCTCGGCCGTGGGTTTTTCGCTGGCGTTGATCGGCGGCGGCGGCTCGATCCTGGCCACGCCGCTGCTGCTCTACGTGGTGGGCGTGCGCGATCCGCACATGGCCATCGGCACCAGCGCGCTGGCGGTGTCGGCCAATGCCTTCGCCAACCTGTGGCCGCACGCGCGCTCGGGCCACGTGCGCTGGCGCGCGGCGTTCGTGTTCGCCGCCGCCGGCGTGGCCGGCGCCTGGCTGGGTTCCAGCGTGGGCAAGGCGATCGACGGGCATCGCCTGCTGGCCCTGTTCGCGCTGCTGATGCTGCTGGTGGCGTTCCTGATGCTGCGCGGGCGCCGCGGCGGCGGGCCGGATCGCTATCCCTTGCCCCACGCCGTCCCGCGGCTGGGTGCGGTGGGCCTCGCCGCGGGCGGATTGTCGGGTTTCTTCGGCATCGGCGGCGGCTTCCTCATCGTGCCGGGGCTGATGTTCGCCAGCGGCATGGAGATCATCAACGCGATCGGCACCTCGCTGTTTTCGGTGGGAGCCTTCGCCTTGACCACGGCCGGCAACTACGCCGCCTCGGGCCTGGTCGAATGGCGCATCGCGGCCGAGTTCATCGGCGGCGGGGTGATCGGCGGCTGGCTCGGCGCATTGGGGGCGCACCGTCTGTCGCGCACGCGCGGCGCGCTCAACCTGGTCTTTGCCTGTGTGATCGTGCTGGTGGCGATCTACATGCTCTACCGTTCGGCGCAGGCCTTGCGGGGGTAGCCCCGGATGGACGGCTACGGCGCCGGCGGCGTCTTGTGCTTGTACCGGCACAGGTCGCGGATCGGGCAGATCGGGCAGTCCGGCTTGCGTGCCTTGCACACGTAGCGGCCGTGCAGGATCAGCCAGTGGTGCGCGTCCTTCTTGAACTCCGCCGGCACCACCTTCTCCAGCTTGTCCTCCACCGCGCGCACGTCCTTGCCGGGCGCCAGGCCGGTGCGGTTGGAAACACGGAAGATGTGCGTGTCCACCGCGATGGTGGGCTCGCCGAAGGCGGTGTTGAGCACCACGTTGGCGGTCTTGCGGCCCACGCCAGGGAGCGCCTCCAGCGCCTCGCGCGTGCGCGGCACCTGTCCGCCATGCTGCTCGACCAGGATGCGGCAGAGCGCGATCACGTTCTTCGCCTTGGCGTTGTACAGGCCGATCGTGCTGATGTAGCGCTTGAGACCTTGCTCGCCCAGCGCGAGGATCGCCTGCGGCGTGTTGGCGACCGGATAGAGCTTGCGCGTGGCCTTGTTGACGCCGACGTCGGTGGCCTGTGCGGAGAGCACCACGGCGACCAGCAGCTCGAACGGCGTGCGGTATTCGAGTTCGGTGGTCGGATGCGGGTCGAGCTCGCGCAGGCGCGTGAACAGCTCGACGACGTCGGCGCGTTTCATGTCCCGGCACCTTGCTTGGCACGGGCGCGGGCCAGCGCGGCCAGTACCGGATTCTGCGGCGAGGCCGGCGCGTCGACCGCCGCCTTGCGGGCGGACAGCTCCGCTTCGCGTTCGGCACGCTCGCGTGCAAGGCGCGCCTCGCGGCGCTCGAAGTGCGTGCGGGCCGCATCGGCGTGCGCCGTACTCTGAACCTGCCCGGCGGGCATCGGCTCGAGCACGATGCAGTCCACCGGGCAGGCCGGCACGCACAGCTCGCAGCCGGTGCAGTCGTCGGGCAACACGGTGTGCATCAGCTTGGCCGCGCCGACGATGGCGTCGACCGGGCAAACCTGGATGCACTTGGTGCAGCCGATGCAGTCGGCTTCGACGATGCGCGCCAGCATGCGCGGCTTTTCCACGCCGTGGTCGGGATCGAGCGCAAGCACCGGCGTGCCCAGCAACGCGGCCAGCTTCGCGATGCCTGCCGCGCCGCCCGGCGGGCAGCGGTTGATCGGCGCCTCGCCGCGCGCCATGGCCTCGGCATAGGGGCGGCAGCCATGGAAGCCGCACTGCTCGCATTGCGTCTGCGGCAGCAGGGCATCGATGCGGTCGGCGAGGGTGGGGCGATCAGCCACTGGAACGTCGCGGGTTTGACGGCTCAGCGCACCGTGGCGCCGGGCCTGGCGCCCTGGTCGGCATCGAGCAGGAACAGGTCGCTGCCGCCGTCGCCGGCGGACAGGATCATGCCCTCGGACAGGCCGAAGCGCATCTTGCGCGGCGCCAGGTTGGCGATGAACACCACGTTGCGGCCGACCAGCTTGTCCGGCTCGCCGTAGGCGGCGCGGATGCCGGAAAAGATCTGCCGCGTGCCCAGCGGGCCGGCGTCCAGCTCGAAGCGCAGCAGCTTGTCGGAGCCTTCCACGAACTCGCAGGCGGTCACCTTGCCGACGCGCAGGTCGAGCCTGGCGAAGTCGTCGATGGAAACGGTGGCGGCGGCGGAGGCGTCGGCTGCGGGCGGGACGGGTTCGGTCATGGGCTTGCGGGCTTCCTTGATGGACTTGGGGGCGGTCGCGGGGACGGGCGCGAGCGATTCCTTGGAGGCCTCGACCATCGCCTCGATGCGCTTGGGATCGATGCGGCCGAGCAAAGGCTCGAAGGGACCGATCGCGTGGTTGTGCAGTTCGGCGCGCGCATCGTCGAAGCTGGCGATCGGCGCGTCGAGGAAGGCTTCGGCCGCGGCGACGGTGGCCGGCAGCACCGGCTTGAGCAGGCCGGCCAGCAAGCGGAACGCGGCGATGGCGAAGGAGCACACCTGGTGCAGCTCCCCGCGGCGCGACTCGTCCTTGGCCATCGCCCACGGTGCGGTGGCCGCGATGTGGCCGTTGACCAGGTCGGCCATCAGCACGAAACGGCGGCTGACCTCGGCGAAGTCGCCCGCGTCATAGAGCGCTTCGACGCCGTCGTAGTGTTCCAGCAGCGTGTGCCACAGCGCCTGCTCGGCGGCGCCGAAGCGCTCGGCCAGGCGGCCCCCGAAGAACTTGTGGACGAAGCCCGCCGTGCGGCTGGCGATGTTCACCCACTTGCCGACCAGGTGCGAGTTGACCCGTTCCTCGAAGGCCTTCAGGTCAAGGTCCACGTCAACCGGCGCGTCGTTCAGCATGCAGGCGAAGTAGTAGCGCAGGAATTCCGGATTCAGGCCGGCGTCGAGGTAGGTGCGCGCCTGGATGAAGGTGCCGCGCGACTTGGACATCTTGGCGCCGTTGACGGTCAGGTAGCCGTTGACGTGCAGCGCCGTGGGCGTGCGCAAGCCGGCGCCGTGCAGCATCGCCGGCCAGAACAGCCCGTGGAAATTGATGATGTCCTTGCCGATGAAATGATGCATCTCGGCGCGGCTGGAGGGCGCCAGGAAGTCGTCGAACTCCAGGCCAGTGCGGTCGCACAGCGCCTTGAAGCTGGCCAGGTAGCCGACCGGGGCGTCGAGCCACACGTAGAAGAACTTGCCCGGCGCGTCGGGGATCGGAAAGCCGAAGTAGGGCGCGTCGCGCGAGATGTCCCAGTCCTTCAGGCCGCCGTCCAGCCATTCGCGCAGCTTGGCGGCCACGCCGGCGTTGGCCACCGGCCGGCCTTCGGTGTGGCGGCCGGCGAACCAGTCGCGCAGCAGCGCCTCGAACTTGGACAGCTCGAAGAAGTAGTGCTCCGAATCGCGCAGCACGGGTGCCGCGCCGGAGACCACCGAATAGGGCTCGATCAGGTCGGTGGGCGCATAGGTGGCGCCGCAGTTCTCGCAGTTGTCGCCGTACTGGTCGGGCGTGCCGCAGCGCGGGCAGGTGCCCTTGATGTAGCGGTCCGGCAGGAACATCTGCTTTTCCGGATCGAACAGCTGCTTGATGTCTCGTCGCGCGATGAAGCCGCCGTCGCGCAGGCGCGTGTAGATCAGTGTGGCGAGCTCGCGGTTCTCCGGCGAGTGGGTCGAATGGTAGTGGTCGAAGGCCACGCCGAAGGCTGCGAAGTCGGCTTCGTGGTCGGCGCGCACGACCTCGATGAACGCTTCGGCGGTCATGCCGGCCTTCTCGGCCGCCAGCATGATCGGTGTGCCGTGGGCGTCGTCCGCGCAGACGTAGGCCACCTCGCTGCCCGCCATGCGCTGTGCCCGCACCCAGATGTCGGCCTGGATGTAGCCCAGCAGGTGGCCCAGGTGCAGCGGGCCGTTGGCGTAGGGCAGGGCGTTGGTGACGAGGAGACGGCGGGTCATGGGAGACGGGCGTTGCGACGGGATCGCGCATTATGGCATGCGGCGCCGTGCCGCTCGGTGTTTGGATGGCCGAAACGCAAGGCCACGATCGGGCTGCGGCGGCCGGGACACCCGACCCGAAGTAAGGACCAACGCGGCCACGGAGCTCGATGTTGCGATGCAGCGTCGCCGGCTCGATAATTGGCGCTCGCAGGCTGTTCCTGCTGGAAATACATCCGTCATGCACCTGAACATGCTCAAGGCCAAGATCCACCGCGCTACGGTCACCCATGCCGAGCTGCACTATGAGGGCTCGATCGCGATCGACGGCCTGTTGCTGGATGCCGCGGGCATTCGCGAGTACGAGCAGATCCACGCCTGGGACATCAACAACGGCCAGCGCTTCGTCACCTACGCGCTGCGCGCCGAGGAAGGCTCCGGGATCATCTCGGTCAACGGCAGCGCCGCGCGCAGCGTGCAGAAGGGCGACCTGGTCATCATCGCCGCCTTCGCCCAGTTGAACGAAGCGGAGCTGGAGAAGTTCCAGCCCACGCTGGTGTACGTGGATGCGGCCAACCGCATCTCGCACACCAACCGCTCGATCCCCAAGCAGATGGCGGCGGCCTGATCCTGGTCCTTCCCCGTTGACGGGAAGGACCCTGACCGCCGGCGCAGGAGCTCCGGCGGAACGGCGAAGCCGGCCCGAGGCGAGTAAGGGCGGACGGGGAGGCCTTGCGAAAGGCCCACCTTATATCCGCCCAAGAGCGCTCCCATCCGCCTATCGGCACCTTCCCCCGCGTTCGCTGGGGGAGGCATGTGCGACGAGCGGCGCGGCAATGCCCGTCCTCGGCTCACCCTCCTGCGCCGCAGGGAGGGCCTCGGGGACCGCCTTGTCCGTGTGGTCAACCGACGTGTTCCTAACGTCCGCTCGGCTTAAGATGCAAGGCTTACCCAGCCGACGCGCCAGCCCATGCCCGCCAACGTCCCGACGTATGCCTCGCTGTTCGCCGACCATCACCGCCGCCTCGCGCAGACCCACCTGCGCACGCTGATCGCCGACCCGGCGCGCGGCGCGCGGCTGCGCCATCGCGCAGGGTCTCTGCTGCTGGACCTGAGCCGGCAGAAGCTCGACGTGCAGGCGCTCGATGCGCTGGGCGCGCAGCTGGAGGCGAGCGGCTGGCAGGCGGCGCGCGATGCGATGTTCGCCGGCGAGGCGATCAACACCTCCGAGGACCGCGCGGTGCTGCACACCGCCCTGCGCGCGGGCGGCTCGTCGCTGGCCTCGCCCGCGCCGGCCGAGGCGCGGCGCGAGATCGAATCGACGCTGGAACGCATCGGCGAACTGGTCGACGCGGTCCACGCCGGCAAGCAGGCGGCGCTTGGCCTGCCCGACACCGTGACCGACGTCGTCAACATCGGCATCGGCGGCTCGGACCTGGGGCCGCGCCTGGCGGTCGCCGCGCTGGCGCCGTTCCGCACGCCACGGTTACGCAGCCACTTCCTCACCAACGTCGACGGCCAGGCCGCCTACGACCTGATCAGCCGGCTGGACCCGAAGACCACGCTGGTGGTGATGGTTTCCAAGACCTTCACCACGCAGGAGACGCTGCTCAACGGCAACGTGCTGCGTGGCTGGATTTCCGAGGCATGCAACGGCGACGAGCGCATGGTGGCGCGCCATTTCGTGGCGGTCAGCGCCAACACCGAGGTGGCCGGCAGCTGGGGCGTGCCGCTGAAGCAGATCTTCCCGATGTGGGATTTCGTCGGCGGGCGCTACTCGCTGTGGTCGGCGGTGGGACTGTCGCTGGCGCTGGCGATCGGCATGGAGGGCTTCCGCGCGGTGCTGGCCGGCGGCGCAGGCATGGACGACCACTTCCGCAGCGCGCCCTGGCAGGAGAACCTGCCGGCGCTGCTGGCGCTCACCGAGATCTGGAACCGCGACGTGCTGGGTTTCCCTTCGCGCGCCGTGGTGCCCTACGCGGACCTGCTGGCCGACCTGCCGAGCTACCTGCAGCAGCTGGAGATGGAAAGCCTGGGCAAGTCGGTGACGCCGCAGGGCGCGCCGGTCGGCCAGCCGACCGTGCCGGTGGTGTGGGGCAGCGTCGGCACCAACGCGCAGCACGCCTATTTCCAGGCGCTGCACCAGGGCACCGAGGTGGTGCCACTGGACCTGATCGGCGTCGTCAACCCGGCGCATCCGCTGCAGGGCAACCACGATGCGCTCTTGTCCAACCTGCTCGCGCAGGCGGCCGCGCTGGCGCTGGGCAAGACCACCGACGAGGCGCTGGCCGAACAGCCTGCCGGTGGCCGTGAGCTTGCCGCGCAGCGCACCTTCCCGGGGGACCGTCCCAGTTCGGTGATCCTGCTCGATGCGCTCAATCCCAAGAGCCTGGGCGCGCTGATCGCGCTGTACGAGCACAAGGTGTTCCTGCTCGCCCATCTGTGGGGCATCAATGCGTTCGACCAGTGGGGCGTGGAACTGGGCAAGAGCATCGCGCGGCAGATCCTGCCGGCGCTGCGCGGCGAGTCCTCGGACGTGCCGCCGCTGGACGCGGCCACCTGTGCGCTGATCGGAGCAATCCGCGAGCGCCGCCGCTGAGGCAGGTGCATCGAACGCGCCCGCGTTTGCGGAGTTCTTTCGTGACGGTTGGCGCCTTTCCCTGCGTTGCGGGGAGGGAGCGGGATGCGGCTCAGCGGTGGGCTTGTTCGCGGTGGCGCGCGAGCGCCCAGGCGACGTGCTCGCGCACGACGGCCGACGGATCACCGGCCCGCTCCTCCAGTGCGGCGATCACTTCCGCTGACGACGGCGCATTGCCCAGCGCCACGGCGATGTTGCGCAGCCAGCCCTCGTAGCCGGTGCGGCGGATCGCCATGCCCTCGGTGCGGCGCAGGAATTCCTGCTCGCTCCAGCCGAACAGCTCCACCAGCTTCGCGCCGTCCAGGCTGTGGCGCGGCGCGAAATCCGGCTCGGTGGCGTCCTGCGCGAACTTGTTCCAGGGGCAGACCAGCTGGCAGTCGTCGCAGCCGAAGATGCGGTTGCCCATCGGTACGCGCAGCTCCTCGGGAATCGAGCCTTTCAGTTCGATCGTGAGGTAGGAGATGCAGCGGCGCGCGTCGAGCCTGTAGGGCCCGAGGATGGCCTGGGTCGGGCACACGTCGATGCAGCGGGTGCAACTGCCGCAATGCGCGCTGGCCGGCGCGTCGACGGGTAGCGGCAGGTCGGTGTAGAGCTCGCCGAGGAAAAAGTAGGAGCCGGCATCGCGGTTGATCAGCACGGTGTGCTTGCCGATCCAGCCCAGTCCCGCGTTGCGCGCCAGCGCCTTCTCCAGCACCGGCGCGGAGTCCACGTAGGCGCGGTGGCCGAAGTCGCCGATGGCCGCGTGGATGCGCTCGGCCAGCTTCTGCAGCCGGTTGCGCATCAGCTTGTGGTAGTCGCGGCCCAAGGCGTAGCGCGCAACGTAGCCGGCCTCGCCGTCGGCCAGCACGTCCCAGGCATGGCGGGTGCCCGGCGCGAGGTAGTCCATGCGCACCGAGATCACCCTGAGCGTGCCCGGCTCCAGTTCGGCCGGGCGGCTGCGGCGGCTGCCGTGGCGCGCCATGTATTCCATCGCGCCGTGGTGGCCTTCGCCCAGCCAGTGCTCCAGGTGCGCCTCGTCCTCGCCCAGTTCGACGCCGCTGATGGCGGTTTGTGCGAAACCCAGTTCGCGCGCCCATCGCTTGATGTCGCGGGCAAGCGCGGCGTAATCGGGGGAGGGGACGGACATGGCGCCATTGTAGGTGCGGCCGCGCTCCCGGACGCGACCCTATAATCGGACCGATGACCTCGCCGCACAGCCATGCCCTCTATACCGTCGCCCAGGTGCGGGCGCTCGACCGGCACGCGATCGAAGCGCTGGGCATTCCCGGCTACGAATTGATGCGCAGGGCGGCGGAGGCCGCATTCGCCGGGTTGCGGCGGTGCTGGCCGCAGGCGCGGCGCGTCGCCGTGTTCTGCGGCCCGGGCAACAACGGTGGCGATGGTTTCCTGCTGGCGCTGCTCGCCCGGGAAGCGGGGCTGGACGCTACGGCCTTCGCGCTGGCCGATGCCCGCGAGGAAGGCGGCGACGCATCGCGCGCGCGCGATGCGTGCGAGCAGGGCGGCGTACCGGTGCTGCGCTGGGCGGCAACCGGCGCGCTGCCGGCGGCGGACGTATACGTCGACGCACTCTACGGCACCGGCCTGGACCGCCCGCCGCAAGCGGCGGCAGCGGTCCTGATCGAGCGCATCAACGCCAGCGGCGTGCCCGTGCTGGCGCTGGACGTGCCCTCGGGCCTGAACGCCGATACCGGCCACTGTCCCGGCGCCGCGGTACGGGCCGACCTCACGGTGACGTTCATTGCCGCCAAGCGTGGGCTGCATACCGGCCAGGCCGCCGCCTGCGCGGGAAGGGTCGAGCTCGCCACGCTGGGGTTGCCCGAGAGCCTCTGGCAGGCAGCGCTGCCCGACGCGCGCCTGCTCGAAGCGGCCGCCCTGCCGCCGCGCCCGCGCGACGCGCACAAGGGCCGCAATGGCCATGTGCTCGCCGTCGGCGGCGACCACGGCACGGCCGGAGCGATCCGCCTGTGCGGCGAAGCGGCGCTGCGCGGCGGCGCCGGGCTGGTCAGCGTGGCCACCCAGCCGGAACACCTGGTGGCGCTCAACGCGGCACGCCCCGAACTGATGGCGCATGCGGTCAACGGCCCGCAGGCGCTGGAACCGTTGCTGGAGCGCGCCAGCGTGCTCGCGGTCGGACCGGGCCTGGGGCAGGGCGCCTGGGGCCACGCGCTGTGGCTGACCGCGCTGGACAGCCGTCTGCCGCTGGTGCTCGATGCCGACGGCCTGAACCTGCTGGCCGCCGAGCCGCGCCGTTTCGATGCGGAGCGGCAGGTGGTCCTCACGCCGCATCCGGGCGAGGCCGCGCGGTTGCTCGGCTGCTCCGTCGACCAGATCGAGCGCGATCGTTTCGGCGCCGCCCGCGCATTGGCAGGGCGGTTCGGCGCCGTGGCGGTGCTCAAGGGCGCGGGCTCGCTGGTCGCCGATCCGGATGGGCGTCTGGACGTCTGTCCATGGGGCAACCCCGGCATGGCCTCCGGCGGCATGGGCGACCTGCTCACCGGCCTGGTCGCGGCGTTGCTGGCGCAGGGCTGCACGGCCCGGGACGCCGCCCGCCTGGGCGTCTGCCTGCATGCGCGCGCCGGCGACCATGCCGCGCGCGGAGGTGAGCGCGGCCTGCTCGCCAGCGACCTCCTGGCGCCGCTGCGCCGCCTGCTCAACGGACTGGACGCATGAGCGACTGGACCCTTCCCGACGAAACCGCCACCACGGCGCTGGCGCAACGCTTCGCCGCCGCCATCGACGGCGGCCTGGTGATCTATCTGCATGGCGACCTCGGCGCCGGCAAGACCAGCTTCGCCCGCGCGCTGCTCACCACGCTGGGCGTGGGCGAGCGGGTCAAGAGCCCGACCTACAGTCTGGTGGAGTCGTACCGCGCCGGCCCGCTGACCGCCTGGCACCTGGACCTCTACCGCATCGCCGATCCGGGCGAGCTGGAGTGGCTGGGGCTGGACGCGCTCGGCGACCCTGCCGCGCTGGTGCTGGTGGAGTGGCCCGAGCGTGGCGCGGGCGCCCTGCCGGCGGCCGACCTGGTGCTGCATCTGGAGCACGCCGGCCTGGGGCGGCGTGCCCGCGCCGAGGTGCGCAACGCCCGCGGAGAGGCCGTGCTGGCGCGCCTGGGTGCAGGCTAAGTCACGAGCGCAAAAGGGAAAAAGCCCGTCGCTGTCAATGTCCCGCTACGGCGCTGCTCGCTGACCATACCTTGAGCGGCTCTGACGAATGCAGCGCAGGTTATGGAAATTCAAGGGAAAACCCTTGCAATCCCGGTTTTGCTGGGTTTCAATGCGGCGCCATGACACGTCCGCTCGCGCGCCTGGGAACTCTTGGTCTGGTGGCCCTTGCCGCCATGCTGCCCCTGCGCCTCGCCCACGCGGCCGACGTCGAGTCGGCACGCGTCTGGGCCGGCCCCACCTACACCCGCGTGGTGTTCGACCTGTCCGGGCCGGTCGACTACAAGCTCGGCCGTGACGGCGACACCGTCACGCTCGATCTGCGCAAGGGCAGTCTGGCCAGCGATTTCGAACGGCCCGCGGCCCGCGGCCTGCTCAAGGGCCTGGACAGCCGCCGCGACGGCGAGGCGCTGCAACTGGTGGCGCATGCCGCGGCTGGCGCGCAGCCCAAGACCTTCCTGCTCAAGCCCGACGGCGACCGCGGCTATCGGCTGGTGCTCGACCTTTATCCGGGCACGGGCGCCGTCAAGCCGGCACCGGCCACGGTCGCGGCCACACCCGCCGCGGACGAGGACGACGGCCGCGCCACCGCGCTGGCCTCGGTCAAGCCGACCGGCAGCGTGGGCAAGGGCGCCAGGCAGGCGGCGATGCTGCTCGGCGGCGAGCGCAAGGTGATCGTCGCGATCGACGCGGGCCACGGCGGCAAGGACCCCGGCTCGCACGGTCCCGGCGGCACGCTGGAAAAGAACGTCACGCTGGCCGTCGCCAAGGCGCTCGCCGCGGAGATCAACAAGCAGCCCGGCATGAAGGCGGTGCTGACCCGCGACGGCGACTATTTCATTCCGCTCAAACGCCGCTACCAGATCGCGCGCGAGCAGAACGCGGACCTGTTCGTCTCAGTACACGCCGACGCCTATACCAGCGGCGACGCCAGAGGCTCGTCGGTGTGGGTGCTGTCGCCGCGCGGCAAGACCTCCGAGGCGGCGCGCTGGCTGGCCGACCGCGAGAACCGCGCGGACCTGATCGGCGGCGTTTCGCTGGATAACATGGACGACAGCCTCGCCGCGGTGCTGCTGGACCTGCAGCAGGGCTACGCCATCCAGGCCAGCGAATCGATCGCCGGCAACGTGCTCAAGGCGCTGGGCCAGCTCGGGCCGACCCATCGCGGCTATGTCGAGCACGCCAACTTCGTCGTGCTGCGCTCGCCGGACGTGCCCTCGATCCTGGTCGAGACCGCCTTCATCAGCAACCCGGCCGAGGAGCGCAAGCTGCGCGATCCCGCGCACCAGCGTCAGCTGGCGGCGGCGGTGACCGGCGGCGTGCGCAACTATTTCGAATCCACCCCGCCGCGGGGCACCTGGTTCGCGGCACAGGCGATGCGCCGCAACGGCATGCTGGCCGAAGCCGCCAGGCCCGCCATGCCGACCAAGCCTGCCCACGCCGAGCGTGCGGATGCCGACGTGCGCGACCTGCACCGGGTCGCGCACGGCGAGAGCCTGGGCAGCATCGCCCGCCAGTACGGCGTGAGCGTGCACGCGATCAAGAGCGCCAATCGCATCAACGGCAATTCGGTGCAGACGGGCATGGTGCTGGCCATTCCGGCCGGCTGACGACGACCCCACATCCTCGTCCTCAAGCCTTCTCTTGCCGAGCGGGGAAGGCGAACCGGCATCCCGCGTGCTAGCGCTCGTGCCTGGGGAGGCATCGGTGGGCATCGCCGATCGCACCCTTTAAGCTTGCGCGATGCCCGTCATCCGCCAGCTTCCTCCCGACCTCGTCAACCAGATCGCCGCCGGCGAGGTGATCGAGCGGCCTTCCTCGGTGGTCAAGGAGCTGGTCGAGAACAGCCTCGACGCCGGCGCCACGCGCATCGAGGTGGACATCGAACAGGGCGGCGCGCGACTGATCCGCGTACGCGACGACGGCGGCGGCATCGCGCCGGACGAACTGCCGCTGGCGGTGGCCTCGCACGCCACCAGCAAGATCGGCAGCTTCGACGACCTGGAGCACGTGGCCAGCATGGGCTTCCGCGGCGAGGCGTTGGCCTCGGTGGCCTCGGTCGCGCGCTTCGCGCTGACCTCGCGCACGCGCGATGCCGACAGCGCGTTCCGGCTGGAAGTCGACGGCGGGCGCATGCAGCCGGTGCGGCCGGCGCAGCATCCGGTCGGCACCAGCGTCGAGGTGCGCGACCTGTTCTTCAACGTGCCGGCGCGGCGGAAATTCCTGCGCGCCGAGCGCACCGAGTTCGCGCACGTCGACGACCTGCTCAAGTCGCTCTCGCTGGCGCGGCGCACGGTGGAGTTCCGCCTGAGCCACAACGGCAAGCCGCTGCGCCTGTTCAAGGCCTGCCGCGACGATGCCTCCGCGCTGGCCCGCGTGGCCGAGGTGCTGGGCGAGAACTTTCCCGCGCAGAGCCTCAAGATCGCCCATGCGGCCGCCGGCATGCAGCTCTCGGGCTGGGTCGGGCTTCCCACCGCCTCGCGCGCGCAGGCGGACGGCCAGTTCTTCTACGTCAACGGACGGCTGGTGCGCGACCGCGTGGTGGCGCACGCGGTGCGCCAGGCCTATGCCGACGTGCTGTTCCACGGCCGCCATCCGGCCTTCGTGCTGTACCTGGAGCTGGACCCCGCAGGGGTCGACGTGAATGTGCACCCGGCCAAGCACGAGGTGCGCTTCCGCGAGCAGCGGCTGGTGCACGATTTCCTGTTCCGCAGTCTGCACGAGGCGCTGGCGCAGACGCGGGCCGGGCAGGTGGAGTCGCAGGCGCACGCCGAGGAGGGGCGCCTGATCATGGGCGCCGCGCCCGGCGTGCCCGCGCTCGCCCATGTCGCATCGTGGCCGTTGCGCGCCGAGCAGAACCGGCTGGCGCTGGGCGTGCGCGACGAGCCGCTGGCGGACTACGCCGCGCTGCTGGGCGAGGCGCCGCGCGCCGCGGCCGCCACGGCGATGCCGGTGTCGATGCCCGAGGTGGAAGAGGGCGTGGCCCCGCCGCTGGGTTTCGCCATCGCCCAGCTCAAGAGCATCTACATCCTGGCCGAGAATGCGCACGGCCTGGTGCTGGTGGACATGCACGCCGCGCACGAGCGCATCACCTACGAAAAGCTCAAGGCCGGCCGCGCCTGCAGCAACCTGCGCTCGCAATTGCTGCTGGTGCCGCTCAACCTGTCGGTGAGCGCGAAGGAGGCGGCCGCCGCCGAGGAACACGCCGAGGCGCTGGCCGAATGGGGCCTGGAGCTTTCGCGCAGCGGGCCCTCGACCGTGGTGGTGCGGCGCATACCCGCGCTGCTCGAAGGCGCCGACGTCGGTAGGCTCGCCACCGACGTGCTGGCCGAACTCGCCCAGCACGGCAGCTCGCGCCGCCTGCAGGAACTGGAGAACGAACTGCTCTCCACCATGGCCTGCCACGGCTCGGTGCGCGCCGGACGCCGACTGACCCTGCCGGAGATGAACGCGTTGCTGCGCGAGATGGAAGCGACCGAGCGCTCCGGCCAGTGCAACCATGGCCGGCCGACCTGGACGCAACTATCGCTGGGCGAGTTGGACAAGCTGTTCCTGCGCGGCCGCTGAGCCTGCGCCCGGCCGCTTGCCGGCTGCGCGTTTGGCCACCCATACTCGTCCATGCTTCCCTCTGCGCGGACCGTCCCCATGTTGCGAGTCGCCGCTTTCCTCCTTGCCACGCTTTCCGGAGTCGCCACCGTGTCCGTCGCCCGAACCCCCGCGTCCTACACCCATGAGATCGAGCAGTGGCGCGCCGACCGCGTGGCGCGGCTGACCGCGCCGGACGGCTGGCTCAGCCTGATCGGCCTGGAGTGGCTGAAGGAGGGCGCCAACCGCGTCGGCAGCGCATCGGACAACGACATCGTGCTCAAGGCCGGCCCGGCCCACCTGGGCACGGTGACGCTGGCGGCGGACGGCGGCACGCAGATCGCGCTGGCCAGCGGCAGCGGCGCCACCGTCGACGGCAAGCCCGTCGAGCGCGCCGCGCTAATCGACGACATGCACACGGCCGCCGGCGCCGCGCCGACCACGGTGCGCTTCGGCCAGGCCAGCTTCTACGTGATCGAGCGCGACGGCCGCAAGGCGCTGCGGGTGAAGGACGCCGACGCCGAGGCGCGCCGCGACTTTTCCGGCATCGACTATTTCCCGATCGACCCGTCCTGGCGCATCGAGGCCGACTGGGTGCCCTTCGTGCCGGCGCACGAGCTTCAGATCGGTTCGGTGATCGGCACCATCGATACGGTGAAGGTGCCGGGCAAGGCGGTGTTCCACCGCAACGGCCACACGCTCGAGCTGCTGCCCTACCAGGAGGAGCCGGGCGGCGAACTGTTCTTCGTGCTGGCCGACCGCACCTCCGGCAAAGAGACCTACGGCGCCGCGCGCTTCCTCTACGCCGCGCTGCCGGCGGGCGGGCTGGACAAGCCGGGCAAGCTGGTGCTCGATTTCAACCAGGCCTACAACCCGCCCTGCGCCTTCACCCCGTTCGCCACCTGTCCGCTGGCGCCGCCGGAGAACCGGCTGGACGTGGCGGTGACCGCCGGCGAGAAGAAGTACGCCGGCGGGCACCACTGAAAGCTCAGGGGCTGCGCGCCGCTCAGGCGCCCTTGAACGCCGCCTTGCGCTTTCCCAGGAATGCGCGGGTACCCTCACGCATGTCCTCGGTGGCGAACATCAGCGCGAAGCCCTGGGTCTCGAACTCCAGGCCCTGGTCGAGCGCGGTTTCGCCGCCCTGCAGCACCGCGTCGAGGATGCCGGCGGCCGCCAGCGGCGCGGCGGCGGCCAACTGGTCGGCCAGCGCGTCGACGGTTTCGTCCAGCGCTTCGGGTGCCACCACGCGGTTGACGATGCCTAGCTCATAGGCACGCTGCGCGCCGATCGGCGCGCCGGTCAGGCAGAGTTCCAGCGCGGCGCTGCGACCGGCCAGGCGAATCAGGCGCTGGGTGCCGCCGAAGCCGGGGATCAGGCCCAGATTGATTTCCGGCTGGCCGAACTTGGCCTTCTCGCTGGCCACGCGCAGGTGGCAGGCCATCGCCAGCTCCATGCCGCCGCCCAGGGCGAAACCCTGGACGCGCGCGACCACCGGCTTGCCCAGCCGCTCGATCGTGCTCATCAGGCGCTGCCCGGTGCGCGAAAACGATTGCGCCTGCACGCTCGAGTAGCCGTTCATCTCGGCGATGTCGGCACCGGCGACGAAGGCCTTCTCGCCCGCGCCCGTGAGCACCACCGCGCGTACCGCGTCGTCCTGGGCCGCCTGCGTGAAAGCGAGGGTCAGCTCGTTGAGCGTGTCGCGGTTGAGCGCGTTGAGCTTGTCGGGCCGGTTGACGGTGATGATGCGCACCGCCCCGCGGTTGGCGACTTCCAGGTTGCGATAGGCCATGCAGGCGCTCCGGAAAGGGGAAGACGCGCATGGTAGCAGCGGGAACCTTTGCCGCCTCCGGGGTTCCAAGCCACGCGCCGGCCACGGCGCTGCAGGGGGCCGCCGTTGCGCTTAGCATGTCGGTTCCGTCCATGATGGAGGCAAGGCATGACACGACTGGGTGGGCTGGCGCTAGGCATGTTGTTGCTGGGAAGCGCCGTGCATGCGCAGGACCGCGCCACGCCCGCCTCGCAGGTCAGGTTGGACAAGCACAAGCTTTCCTACGCGATCGGCTACCAGATCGGCAGCCAGTTCGCCGGCGGCGACCCGGACGTGGACCTGGCCACCGTGCAGAAGGCGATGGCCGACGCCTATGCCAAGCGCCATCCGGCCGTCTCGATGCAGGACATGCACGACCAGCTCCAGCACCTGGAGCAGCAGATGCACGCCGACGCGGTGGCCGAGTTCAAGCACATCGCCGCCGCCAATGCGCGCAAGAGCGCCGACTACATGGCGCGCAACCGCCAGCGCGCGGGCGTGGTGCAGTTGCCGTCGGGCATCCAGTACGCCGTGCTGGCGCAGGGCAAGGGCAACGCCAGTCCCACCGTCACCAGCACGGTGACGGTCAACTACCGCGGCATGCTGGTCGACGGCACCGAGTTCGACAGCTCCTGGGCGCATGGCGCGCCGGTGACCTTCCAGGTCGACAAGGTGATCCCCGGGTGGCAGGACGTGATCCCGCGCATGCACGTGGGCGATCGCTGGAAAGTGGTGATTCCGCCGCAACTGGCCTACGGCGAGCGCGGGCAGTTGCCGCGCATCGGGCCGAACGAGGCGCTGGTGTTCGAGATCGAACTGCTCGACATCAAACCGTAGCCCGCTGCCGATCGACGCATCCTCCACGGCGCCGGGACCGGCATCGGCTACCATTCCGCTGATGTCCACGTACGATCCCGCCACCATCGCCCCCCTCACGCCCTGTATCGGCATCTGCCGGCTGGACGCGCGCGGCTGGTGCGAGGGCTGCCTGCGCACCGGCGAGGAGATCGCGCGCTGGCGCGGCATGGACGAGGCCGAACGCCTGCGCTACATGCGCGAGATCCTGCCCGCGCGCGCGAGGCCGTGATGGACGGCGTGCAGGACCGCCAAGCCGGGCGCCTGTTCGACGCGCTGCATGGCGTGCTGCGGCCGCTCAGCGATCCGCCTGCAGCACCGGGCTGGAACCACGCCCAGATGGCCGACCTGCTGGGCGACGCCCCGCGCCGTCCCGCCGCGGTGCTGATCGGCGTGCGTGAGGGCGTACAGCCGCGGCTGGTGTTCACCGTGCGTACCGCGCACCTGCAATCGCACGCGGGGCAGGTCGCCTTTCCCGGCGGCCGGCAGGACCCGGAAGACACCGACGCCGTCGCGACCGCGCTGCGCGAGAGCGAAGAGGAGATCGGCCTGGCGCCCGCGCATGTGGCGCCGCTGGGGTTCCTCGATTGTTTCGAAACCATCAGTGGCTATTGCGTGACCCCGGTGGTGGCGCGCATCGCCGAACCGGCGGTGCTGTATCCGACGCCGGCCGAAGTGGCGGAAGTCTTCGAGGTGCCGTTCGCATTCTTCCTTGAACCGTCGAACCTGCGCCGCTACGTGATGGACTATCGCGGCCATCGGCGCGCGATGGTGGAGTTCGTCCACGGCGGCCATCGCATCTGGGGCGCCACCGCCGCGATGCTGCTCAACCTGCTCGAACGGATGGGACACGCATGAGCCTGCACACCACGCTGATCGATGCGGCCGCACTGGCCGCGCTGCCGCCGGACCAGGTGCTGATTGTCGATTGCCGCGCCGATCCGGCGGGCGCCGGCGCCGCCGATCCGGGCAAGCCCGAGCGCGAGTACCGCGAAGGCCACATTCCCGGCGCGGTGCATGCCAGCCTGGAACAGGACCTCTCCGACCTGGGCCGCCAGGGCGAAGGCCTGGGCCGCCATCCGCTGCCGCTGGAGCAGGCCTTCTCGGCCACGCTCGGCCGCTGGGGCTGGCGCCCCGGCCTGCAAGTGGTCGCCTATGACGCCGGCAGCAGCGCGCTGGCCGCGGCGCGGCTGTGGTGGCTGCTGCGCCTGGCGGGCGCGCGCGAAGTGGCCGTGCTCGATGGCGGCCTCGCCGCCTGGCGCGCGGCCGGGTTGCCGCTGGAAACCGGCACGGTGGAACGCACGGCGACGCAGGTGGATCTGCGTTTCGATGCAGGCCAGGCGATCACCGACCACGCCGCGCTGCATGCGGCGCCGGCGCCGGTGCTGGTCGATGCGCGCGCGGCGGCGCGCTACCGCGGCGACAGCGAGCCGCTGGACCGCGCCGCCGGCCACGTGCCCGGCGCGTTGAACCGTCCCTATGCCGACAACCTCGACGCCAGCGGCCGCTTCAAGCCGCCCGCGCAACTGCGCGCGGAGTTCGCCGCGGTGCTCGGCGATACGCCACCGGACAAGGTGGTGCACATGTGCGGCTCCGGCGTCACCGCCTGCCACAACCTGCTGGCGATGGAGCATGCCGGGCTGCACGGATCGCGGCTGTACGCGCCGTCGTGGAGCGGCTGGGTGAGCGATCCCTCGCGGCCCGTGGCTACGGGCTGAAGCGGCGCCGCCTCAGCCCGCGCTCTTGGCTTTCAGCCGAGCCACCAGCTGCTGCAGCGTCGCCTGCGTCTGGGGGTGGAAATAGGCGTCCACGAATTGATCCAGCGGCAACGCATCGACGTCCCGCCAGGTGGCGCGCAGGTCGGCGCGGGCCAGTTCGCGGGTGCTGAGCATGGCGTGCGTGGGCAGCGCGAGCAGGTCGCCGAGCCAGCGCACCGCCCGGGTGACCACCTGGTCCACGCCGGTCAGTTCGTCGACGAAGCCGCAGGCCAGCGCCTGTTCCGATTCGATCATGGTGCCGGCCACCATCAGCCGCTCGGCTCGATAGGGTCCGACCACGCGGCGCAACGCCATCTGGATGCAATCGGGCACGACCAGTCCCACCTGCACCTCGTTCAGGCCGATGCGGAATGGGCCCTGGGCCATCACGCGGTAGTCGCAGAACAGCGACATCACCGCGCCGCCCGCCGGGCTGTGGCCGGTGATGGCCGCCACCGCCGGAATGGGCGAAGTCGCCAGCGCCGAACCGACGGAAAAGAATTGGCGCCAGTACTCGCGCACGCCGGCGCGGTCACGCTGCAGCAGCGCCGGCACATCCACGCCTGCCGAGAACATGCCCTGCGCGCCGGACAGCACCAGGCCGCGCGCGCCGTTGCGCGGGGCCTGTTCGATGGCATCGCGCAGCATCGTGAGCAGTTCGAAGCTCAGCGCGTTGACCGGCGGCCGCGCCAGGCGGATCTCGGCGATGTCGCCGTCGTGGGGAAGGATGTCGAGCATGGCGGGGTCCTTGGGTCGTTAACTGTGCGCGGGGGTGTTGCAGGTTTGCCCCCGCCCGGTGGTCATGGCCTTCCCCCGCTGGCGGGGAAGGCGCCCGGTGGCGGGGCGTGTCCTGGCCCAGCCTATTCGGTCCAGCGGTAATGCACCGCATAGTCGAGCGTGGCCTTGCCGCCGGCCGGCACGTTTACCTTGAACTCCAGTACGTCCGGCGATTGCCTGGCGGGTTTGATCGAAGAGGACGCCAGCGTCCACTCCCGCCAGCGGCTGGGATGCTCGCGCACGGTCACCACGCGCGCGGACGGGCCGGCGTTGGTGAGCACGATGCGGAAGGCCTCGTCCATCGTGCGCGCGGCCTTGTCCAGCTTGAACGACGTGCGCTCGCGCTCGCCGCGCAGGTCGAACGCGGTGCCCAGGGTGAGCGAGGCGTCGCTGCCCTTGGGCGTGTCGTCGATACGGCCCTCGCCGAGGAATTGCGGCGTGCCGGCGTCGTCGCTGCCCAGCACGCGCAGGAAACCGGCGGGCAGGCTGTCGAAGGCGGTGAAGCGCAGCGTGCTCTCGATGGCGTTGCCGCCGCCGGTATCGAAATCGGGCGCGAGCATCGGTTGCGGCGGCGTCCAGCGGTTGCCGTTCTCGTACAGCGCGGTGCGCTCGCAAGCAAGACTGCGCTCGGCATACAGCGGCACCTGGCTGACGCTGCCGTCAGGCAGGTCGACCGTGTGCGGCAAGGTGTACAGGCGGTAATCGGCCAGCGAGGACTGCTCCGGCATGGCGCCTTCGGCCTTGGCCGAAAAGGCGCGCGCCATCATCGGCTGCGCGCCCGAAGGCTTGGCGAAGCGCGGCTCGCCGGCGACCAGCTTGAGCGTGACGCCGTTCCAGTCGCGCCCGCTGCGGTTGGCGATGCTGGCGTGCGACTCGAACCGCATGCGGCAGGCCTGCTTAGGCTCGAGGGTGGCCACGTAGGCGGCGCGCCAGCCTAGGCCGGCGGTGGGGTAGCTCAAGATGGCGGACGCCTCGCCGGCCCTGGCCGCATCCACTCGCAGGCGCAGGCTGGCGCCGGTAGGGAACTCGGCGCCGGAGGCGCGCACCGCCGCATAGTCGCGCACCAGCGTGGTGCCGAGCGCGCTCCGGACCAGCAAGCCATTGCCCGCGCGCAGCAGGGTGCCGTTGGCCAGCGACTGGCCGCTGCCGCCGAGCACGTCCACCTCGCGGCCGACCAGGCCGGTGAGCGCAGCCTCGTTGCCCTGGCCCAGCAGCAGGCGCTGCGAAACCACCGTGGCCTGGCCGGCGGGAAAGGCCAGGGCGATCGCCTCGGGGTCCAGGTACAGCGGCAGGTCGCCCAGCGTGAGGTCCTGCAAACCGGACTTCAGCGCCAGCGTGCGCCGTTCGCGCGCCACGGCGTAGCCCTCGCCGACGCTGCCGTCGCCGGAGGCGGCATACAGCGCGGGACTGTCGCTGCGGTACAGCGTCAGCTCCGTGGCATCGCTCGCGCGGGCCAGCGGCGCGGCGCACAGCAGCGTGAGGCAGGCGCAGGCGAGGGTGCTTCGGACGGGCAGGGGCATGGGCGGAGCTCCTTTGTGCGGTCAGGTGATCATAGAGGCTCGGGCGAAGCGTCCGGCGAGGGCGCACGAGGTCCGATTCATCCAAGCGCCGGGCTTTGCCGGCGGCTATCTTGGGGCCCGACCCTCGAGCTGCCCACATGCCTGCGTCCCTTGCCATCGACATCGCCCCCGCCCGCCTGCCGGACGACCTCGCGACCGTGCGCGCGCTGTTTGCCGAGTACATCGGCCAGGTGGGCGTGGACCTGTCCTTCCAGGACGTCGATGCCGAACTGGCGCAGCTGCCGGGCAAGTACGCGCCGCCGCGCGGGGTGATCCTGCTGGCGCGCGATGGGTCGGGGGCCGCCGTCGGCTGCGTGGCGCTGCGGCCCAGGCCGCAGCCGGGGGTATGCGAGATCAAGCGCCTCTACGTGCGGCCCACGGCTCGCGGCCGCGCACTGGGGCGCCAGCTTGCCGAGGCGGTGATTGCCTGGGCCGTCCGTGCCGGCTACGAGCGCATGCTGCTCGATACGCTTCCCTCGATGCAGGCCGCACGCCAGCTCTATGCCGCGCTCGGCTTCAAGCCGGTCGTGCCGTACTACCAGAACCCGGTGCCGGGCACGGCCTACATGGCGCTGGAGCTCGCCGAGGCGGGCGGCGCACTAGGCGGCGACTGACCAGCCGGCGCGGAAAGCCGCCGGCGTCATGCCGAAGGTGCGGACGAATTCGCGGTTGAGGTGTGCCTGGTCATAGAAGCCCGCATCGAGCGCGGCTTCCGCGATCCCCGCCTGATCGCGCAACAGCGCCTTGGCCCGGTGCAGGGCGAGCAGGACGTGGAAGTTGTGCAGGCCGGTGCCGGTCTCGCGCCGGAACGTGCGGGCCAGGTGGCCCACGGACACCGCGCAGGCCCGCGCCAGCGTCTCCACGTCGGTGTGCAGCGTGGCCCGCTCGAGCAGCATGGCCTTCACGCGCGCACCGAGCGGCCGTTCGGTTGGCGTCCCGCGCATGGCCGGTGGCACGAAGCGCGACGTGAACGCCCAGCCGCTGCCATCGATCGGCTCGAAGCGGTGGACGGTACCGGCCGGCACCACGACCGTGTCGCCGGCGGCGACCTCCAGCAAGCTCTGCGGCAGGCGCAGGCGTGCCCGCCCGGCGTGGATGTCGACGACCTCGTCGCCCGCATGGAAATGCGGCCGGAAACGCCAGCAGCGGCATGCTCCGGCAATCGTTTCGACGGGCCCGGCCGCGGACGGTACGACGGCGAACGAAGTGCGGGCGGCCGGGGCGCGCATGGCGCAGTTACGCGGCGGCGGCGCGGATCGCGTCAGGCAGCGGCACCGGCTTGCCGCTGGCCGGGTCCATCCAGACCATCACCACGTGACCGTCGGCGTACAGGCGCTCGTGGTCTGCCGCGTCGAGGATGCGGTGGACGATGGTCATCGAGCTGGTGCCCAGCCGCTCGCAGAAGAGCTCCACGCGCAGCTGCGCCGGCCATTCGATCGGGCGGCGGTAATTGAGCTGGACGGCCGCCATGACCGGCATGGCGTGGTCGTCGAACCAGGGGCCGGGCACGTGGCTGAGCCACTGCAGCCGGGCCTCTTCCAGGTAGGTGAGGTAGTTGGAGTTGTTGACGTGGTTGAACGCGTCCAGGTCGCGCCAGCGCACGTCGATCGCCGCGGTGAAAAGCGGCGCGGGCGCTGCCGGCGCAAGCTGCTCCGCCGGCGCTTCGGCCTGGGTCTTCCTGGTCGATTTGCGCGGGCTCATGGGGTTTTCTTCTTGCGGGGCATGGGCCGGTGCTTGTCGGCCGAGGCGATATGCTTGAGCGTGTTCTTCGCACGCTTGGCCGCGGGCTTCTCCTGCACCGGCGCCACGGCTTTCAGGTGCGGCAGCAGGAAGCGCCCGGTGTGCGATTCGGATGTGGCGGCCACTTCCTCCGGCGTGCCGGCGACCAGGATCCGGCCGCCGCCGGCGCCGCCCTCGGGGCCGAGGTCGACGATCCAGTCGGCGGTCTTGATCACGTCCAGGTTGTGTTCGATCACCACCACGGTGTTGCCCTGGTCGACCAGCTGGTGCAGCACGTCGAGCAGCTGCTCGATGTCGTGGAAGTGCAGGCCGGTGGTGGGCTCGTCCAGGATGTAGAGCGTGCGGCCGGTGTCGCGCTTGGACAGCTCCTTGGAGAGCTTCACGCGTTGCGCCTCGCCGCCGGACAGCGTGGTCGCGCTCTGGCCGAGCTTGATGTAGTCCAGGCCCACGGCGCGCAGGGTGTCGAGCTTGCGCGCGATGGTCGGCACGTTCTCGAACAGCTTCAGCGCGTCCTCCACCGTCATGTCGAGCACGTCGGCGATCGTGTTGCCCTTGTAATGGATCTCCAGCGTCTCGCGGTTGTAGCGCTTGCCGTGGCAGACGTCGCAGGGCACATACACGTCGGGGAGGAAGTGCATCTCCACCTTGATCATGCCGTCGCCTTCACAGGCCTCGCAGCGGCCGCCACGCACGTTGAAGCTGAAGCGGCCCGGCGTGTAGCCGCGCGCGCGCGCCTCGGGCACCTGCGCGAACAGTTCACGCAGCGGCGTGAACAGGCCCGTGTAGGTGGCCGGATTCGAGCGCGGCGTACGGCCGATCGGCGACTGGTCGATGTCGACCACCTTGTCGAACAGGTCCATGCCCTGTACGGATTCGAACGGAGCCGGCTGCGCGCTGGCGCCGTTGAGCTCGGAAGCCGCCAGGCGGAACAGCGTGTCATTGATCAGCGTGGACTTGCCCGAGCCGGACACGCCGGTGACGCAGGTGAACAGCTTGGCCGGGATGGCCAGGTCGACGTTCTTCAGGTTGTTGCCGCGCGCGCCCTTCAGGCGCAGCCAGGATGCCTCGTCGAGCGGCTTGCGCCGCTCTGTGGGCACCTCGATGCTGCGGGTGCCCGACAGGTACAGGCCGGTGAGCGAGCGCTCGGAACCCAGGATGTCCTTCAGCGTGCCCTGCGCCACCACCTCGCCGCCGTGCACGCCGGCGCCGGGGCCGATGTCGAGCACGTGGTCGGCCATGCGGATGGCGTCCTCGTCGTGCTCGACCACGATCACCGTGTTGCCCAGGTCGCGCAGGCGCGTGAGCGTGCCCAGCAGGCGCTCATTGTCGCGCTGGTGCAGGCCGATCGAGGGCTCGTCCAGCACGTACATCACGCCGACCAGGCCGGCGCCGATCTGGCTGGCCAGGCGGATGCGCTGGGCCTCGCCGCCGGAGAGCGTGTCGGCCTGGCGATCGAGCGTGAGGTAGTTGAGGCCCACGTCGTTGAGGAAGGTCAGCCGCTCGCGGATCTCCTTGACGATCTTGGCGGCGATGTCGCCGCGCCAGCCGGTGAGCTTGAGCCCGTCGAAGAAAGCCAGTGCATCGTCGATCGAGCGGTTGGTCAGCGCCGGCAGCGCGTGGTCGGCGACGAACACGTTGCGCGCCGAGCGGTTCAGGCGCTGGCCTTCGCAGCCGGGGCAGGGATGGTCGCTGATGTACTTGGCCAGCTCCTCGCGCACCGCGGTCGATTCGGTTTCCTTGTAGCGCCGCTCGAGATTGGGAAGGATGCCCTCGAACGCATGCTCGCGGGTCACCCGGCCGCCGCGCTCGGTGAGGTAACGGAAGGCGATCTTTTCCTTGCCGCTGCCGTACAGGATCGCCTGCTGGACGTGTGGCGGCAGGTCGCGCCAGCGCGTGTCCGCGTCGAAGCCGTAGTGCGCGGCCAGCGACTGCAGCATCTGGAAATAGTGCGGGTTGCGCCGGTCCCAGCCGCGGATCGCGCCGTTGGACAGCGGCAGTTCCGGGTGGCCGACCACGCGCGCGGGATCGAACACCTGGGTCACGCCCAGGCCGTCGCAGCTGGGGCAGGCGCCGATCGGCGAGTTGAACGAGAACAGGCGCGGCTCCAGTTCCGGCAGCGAGTAGTCGCAGACCGGGCAGGAGTAGCGCGAGGAGTAAAGCTGCTCGGGCGCCTGGTCGTCGTCCATGTCGACCACGATCGCGAGTCCGTCGCCCAGTCGCAGCGCGGTTTCGAACGACTCGGCCAGGCGCTGCTTGAGGTCCTCGCGCGGGCGGAAGCGGTCGATCACCACCTCGATGGTGTGCTTCTGGCGCAGGGTCAGCGGCGGCACGGCGTCGAGCTCGTACACCACGCCGTCGACGCGGGCGCGCACGAAACCCTGCGCGCGCAGCTGGTCGAACACCTGCACGTGCTCGCCCTTGCGCTCGCGGATCACCGGTGCGAGCAGCATCCAGCGCTTGTCGGCGTCCAGCGCCAGCGTGGCGTCGACCATCTGGCTGACCGTCTGCGCCTCCAGCGCAATGGCGTGGTCCGGACAGCGCGGCGTGCCGACGCGGGCGTAGAGCAGGCGCAGGTAATCGTAGACCTCGGTGATCGTGCCGACGGTCGAGCGCGGGTTGTGCGAGGTCGACTTCTGCTCGATCGAGATGGCCGGGGAGAGGCCCTCGATGTGGTCGACGTCCGGCTTCTCCATCATCGAAAGGAATTGGCGCGCGTAGGCCGAGAGCGATTCGACGTAGCGGCGCTGTCCTTCGGCGTAGATCGTGTCGAAGGCGAGCGAGGATTTGCCCGAGCCGGACAAGCCCGTGATCACGATCAGGCGATCGCGCGGCAGGTCCAGGTCGATGTTCTTGAGGTTGTGCGTGCGGGCGCCGCGGATGCGTATGGTTTCCATGCGCGCAGGGATATGGGGGAGACCGGGCACTATAGCAACCTGTCCGGATCAGAAATTGAGATTCCGCCGCTCGCGCCGCTGTGGCTAAATGCACTGTCGGGACGAAGGGCCGCGAAGCGGCGGAGACCACATGCGCAAATGGATCGGAGCGGGCCTGGGCCTGCTGCTGGCGGCAGGCGCCGGCAGCGCCGTGGCGGCCACCCACAAGCACCACAAGGCGGCCACCCACAAGCCGGCTACCCAGGCTGAAGCCAGCGAAGCCCAGGTGCGCCAGTTGATGGAGGTGTCCGGCGTCGATCGCATGCTCGGCCAGATGAACACGCAGATGGCGGCCATGATGCAGCAGCAGGTCCCGTGCGTGCCGGCCAGCTACTGGCAGGGCTTCATCGACGCCAAGGGCGTGCGGGAGCTGACCGAGCGCATGGTGCCGATCTACCAGCGGCACTTCAGCGCGGCCGACATCCAGGGCCTGCTCAAGTTCTACCGCTCGCCGCTGGGCCGGAAGGTGGTCACCGAAATGCCCGCGACCATGGCCGAAGGCATGCAACTGGGCCAGGAATGGGGCCGCCAGCGGGCCCAGGCGATGCTGTCCGACCTGCACAAGAGCGGCCGCATCGATGATCAGGGCCGCTGCCCGGCGGCGTCGGCCGCCGGGCCGGGGACCAAGCTGGCCGTGCCAGCAGCCGGCAGCTCGTCGGCCCGGCATTGAGCCGGCTGCTCAAAGATTGACCAGGCGTTGACGGGCTCGTTATAATCCGACGTTCACCGCGGCCGGTTCGCGCGTGGTGGAACCCAAGAGAATAACGACAGAAGGGACATTCCCATGAGTTATGCAGTCATCAAGACCGGCGGCAAGCAGTACCGCGTCCAGCAGGGCGACGTGCTGCGCGTGGAGCTGCTGGATGCCGAGGAAGGCGCCAACGTGAGCTTCGACCAGGTGCTGCTGGTCGGCTCGGGCGATTCGGTCAACGTCGGCGCGCCGACCGTTGCCGGCGCCACCGTTTCGGCCACCGTGCGCCGCCACGGCCGTGCCGACAAGGTGCGCATCATCAAGTTCCGCCGCCGCAAGCACCACAAGAAGCAGATGGGGCACCGGCAGCATTTCACCGAAGTCGAGATCACGGGCATCAACGCCTGATACAGAGCCGGAGGATTTAAGTCATGGCACACAAAAAAGGCGTAGGTTCGTCCCGCAACGGTCGCGACTCGAACCCGAAGTACCTGGGCGTGAAGGTGTACGGCGGCCAGGCCATCGAGGCCGGCAACATCATCGTCCGCCAGCGCGGCACCAAGTTCCATGCCGGCGTCGGCGTGGGTCTGGGCCGTGACCACACCCTGTTCGCGCTGACCGACGGCGTGGTCGAATTCAAGACCCGCGGCGAGAACAACCGCAAGTTCGTCAGCGTGGTCAAGGGCTAAGCAGCCTTTGCACCGCTGTGAAAGCCCCGCTCCGGCGGGGCTTTTGCTTTTTGTGAGGCAGGAAACGGGGAACAGGGAACGGGGAACATGCAGCTTCCCGGTTAACCTTGAACCTGACGCTCTCCCTGTTGCCTGTTCCCCGTTCCCCGTTCCCCGTTCCCCGTTCCCCGTTCCCCGTTCCCCGTTCCCCGTTCCCCGTTCCCCGTTCCCCGTTCC
>NZ_DASZBH010000009.1:0-216918 GCF_035944355.1 Frateuria sp.
GCGCATCGGCTACCACTTCATCTATCCCGGTGCCGGCTACGGCGGCTCGTGCTTTCCCAAGGACGTGCAGGCGCTGGAGCGCACCGCGCGCACGGTGGACTACCCGGCCCGGCTGCTGGGCGCGGTGGAGGCGGTCAACCAGGCGCAGAAGGGCAAGCTGTTCGAGCTGATCGAGCGGCACTACGGCGGGCAGCTGAAGGGCAAGACGGTCGCCCTGTGGGGCCTGGCGTTCAAGCCCAACACCGACGACATGCGCGAGGCCTCCAGCCGGCGGCTGATGGAACAGCTGTGGGCGGCGGGCGCCCGGGTGCGCGCGTTCGATCCGGAGGCGCGCAACGAAACCCGCCGCCTCTACGGCGAGCGGGCGGACCTCACCCTGTGCGAGGACGCCTACGAGGCCCTGGAAGGGGCCGACGTGCTGGCGATCGTGACCGAGTGGAAGGCGTTCCGTGCGCCGGACCTGGCGCGCATCCGCAGCACGCTCAAGGAGCCGGCGGTGTTCGACGGGCGCAACCTGTACGACCCGGCGCAGGTGGAGGAGGCGGGGTTGGCCTACTACGGGATCGGGCGCGGGCGCTCGCTGGCGTCGGTTGCGCTGCCGTCGGCAGCCGCGCTGCGGCCTGCGGCCACGGCCTGAACAGGGCCGCCTGCCGTCGCCCGGTCGCCGGGCGGCGGCGGGCCGCTCTCTTGCGAAGCGGCATCCGCGGGTGCCGCTTCGTGCCGCCCAGGCCCGCGTACGCCACTCCCGCCCATAGCCAGGACGCACCCCGTGAAACGCTTCTACCTTTCCGGACAGCGCACGTTCCGCAACCGAGGTTGCGAGGCGATCGTGCGCAGTACGGTCGCCCTGCTCAGGGACCAGTTCGGCGACGTTGAAGTGCTGGTGCCGTCGATCAGCATCGCGCGCGACAGCGCGCAATGGCCCGGCGCCGCCGAGCATGGCGTGCGCTTCGTGCGGGCCTATCTGCCGCCGCCGGCGCGCTACTGGGTGCAACTGCAAAGCCTGCCGCTGCCGCTGATCAAGCGCGCCGGCTGGCCTTTTCCGATGCCGCGCTGGCTACGCCGCCAGCTGGAGAGCGTCGATGCCGTGCTCGCCGTGGGCGGCGACAACTATTCGCTCGACTACCGCATCCCCACGCCGATCATGAGCGTCGACGGCTGGGCCATGGACATGGGCAAGCCGGTGATCCTGTGGGGCGCTTCGGTCGGGCCGTTCGAGCGCGAGCCGGAGTTCATCGAGCCGGTGACGCGCCATCTGGCGCGCATGCACTTCGTGGCCACCGGCGAATCGATGAGCCACGACTACCTGATCCACAAGCTCGGCCTGCGCAACGTGATCCGCATGGCCGAGCCCTCGTTCTTGCTCGCCAAGGAGCCGGTGGACCTCACGCCCTTCTGGCCCAGCGGCGAGGGCCACGTGCTGGGGCTCAACGTCAGCCGCCTGGTCGAGCGGCACAGGCGGCGCGGCAGAAACGTGCATGCGGAACTGGAAGCGTTTGTCCGCTACGCCGTGAAGGAGCACAGGCTGGGCGTGCTGCTGATCCCGCATGCCGACCCGCTGCGCGAGGACGCGCAAGGCGGCGACGCGTGCTACATGGCACCGCTGCTGGAACGGCTGGCCGATCTGGGGGGTGCGGTGCGGATGATGCCCAACACCTTCAATGCGGCGCAGACCAAGTACGTCATCAGCTATCTGCGCTTCTTCGTCGGCGCGCGCGCGCACGCCGTGATCGCCGCGCTGTCCAGCGGCGTGCCGACCGTATCCATCGCCTACAGCGTCAAGGCCTGCGGCATCAATCGCGACCTCTTCGGCAGCCAGGAAACGGTGCTGCAGGCGCGCAACCTGTCCATGCGGACGCTGCGCGAATCGCTGGAGCGGCTGGTGCAGCGCGAGGACGCCCTGCGCGACCTGCTCGGGCAGCGCCTGGTCGAATCCCAGCTGGCCGCGCGCGCCGCCGCCGCGCGCATTTCCGACTGCCTGTGTTGAATACCGGAGCAACCATGCAAGCGAACAACGAAGTGGACAAGCCGCACATCGGCCCGAGCACGATCGGGCTGGCGCCTGCCGGCGGCGCCGCCGCACCGCGCCAGGTCGCGCCGGTGAGCGTGGTGGTGCCCTGCTATCGCTGCGCCGACACGATCGGGCCGGCGGTCGCTTCGGTGGCTGCGCAGGCGCTGATCCCGGCCGAAGTGCTGCTGGTCGACGACTGCAGCGGCGACGGCACGCTCGAGCGCCTGCATGAAGTGGCGCGCGGCTATCCGGTCGGGTGGGTCAAGGTGCTGACGCTGCCGCGCAATGGCGGTCCCTCCGCCGCGCGCAACCTCGGCTGGGCTCATGCGCGCCAGACCTACGTGGCGTTCCTGGATGCCGATGACACCTGGCATCCGGAGAAGCTCTCGATCCAGATGAAGGCGCTGGCGGAGGATCCGCAGATCGCCCTGATCGCTCATTCGATGAACGTGCAGTCGCGCACGCAACCGCCGCCGGTGGTGCGCTATCCGGTCACGGTGCGGGTGCTGCCCCCGAAGCTTCCTTTGCTGGGCAGTCCCTTCCCGACGGCATCGATCGTGCTGCGGCGCGACCTGCCTTTCCGCTTCGACGAGAACCGCCGCCGCGCCGAGGACTTCATGCTGTGGGCGCAGGTGCTCCTTTCGGGCCACCGCTGCGCACGCATCGATCCGGTGCTGGCCTCGTGGCACAAGGCGCCCTTCGGTGTCGGGGGCTTGAGCGGCGACATGCCGGCGATGTACGCCGCCGCGCGCGACGTCCGCCGCAGCCTGCACGCGCTGGGGCTGTTGAGCTGGCCGCGGATGCGCGCGGCCGACGCGCTCAGCCTGCTCCGCTACGGCCGGCGCATCGTGCTGACCCGCGCACGGCGATTCTCCGCCCGTCCACAAGCCGTTCCTCTAGACCAGGCGAGTTGAACACCATGGAACAGACCCTTGCACTGAACGACACCCCGTCCAGCACCAACGCCCGCGTCCTGCTCGGGCTGATGATGGTCGCGGCGCTGGTCGTGTTCATCGACATGGCCGTGGGCACCCGCGGCATAGACATCGGCACCGACACGCCGGTGTATGCCGGCCTGTACCAATCGATGACCCATCATGGCCTGGTGCAGAGCCGCTTCGAGCCGGTTTTCTATTACCTCACCGCGGCCATCGCCGGCCTGGGCGTCAGCCTGACCACCTACCAGAGCGTGCTGTTCCTGGTGATGATCGGCACCGTGTTGGTGGCCAGCCGCCGCTACCACGACTATCTGCAGAGCCAGACGAGCTACATGACCTTCCTGGTCGCCGCGCTGTTGTTTCTGTTCGTCTCGCCGGTCATGTCCAACGCCTCGATCAACGTGGTGCGCCAGGGGCTGGCCTCGCTGCTGGTCTTCACCGCGTTGCTGGCCTTTCACCAGCGGCAGTGGCGCGCCTTCTTTTTGTGGGGCTTGCTGGCGGCCGGCTTCCACTACTCGGCGTTCCTGTACCTGATGTTCGCGCCGGTGCTGCTGCTCAAGCCGAAGCTGCAGCGCGCGCTGGGAATCTGCGCCTTCCTCGCCTATTGCAGCGGCCTGACCATGGTGCTGGTGAGGGCGCTGGTGCCCGCCATGTACACGCTGTTGATGGCCTACGAGGGCGGCACCAACTACAAGACCGGCGTGCGACTGGATTTCGCGGTGTTCTCGCTGTTCTGGTACCTGCTGCCCTTCATCGTCGCCCCGTTGGTGCACGAGCCGGTGCGCGATCGCATCAAACGCAGCACGGCCATCTACCTGGTGCTCATGCTGCCGTTCTTCGCCGTGGGCTGGGGCACGTTCTCCAACCGCTATCTCTTGCCGGCGTGGCTGTCGGCTTCGCTGATCGTGGCGGCGATCTGCTGCGACAACCGTTTTTCGCCGCTTCGCAATCCGGTCGTGTTGCGCCTGGGCCTGCTGGCCGCCACGGGGCTCTTCTACTTCTACGTGACGCGCGGCATCGTGGTCTGACCCGCAGCCCGCCGCTGGCGGCGGGCTGCGTCCATACGGCCGGGCGAGTTGCGTGCGCCGGCCGCAAACCCGCCACGCGGTCTGTTGTGGCCGCGCGACGTTTAATGAAGGTGGGCTCATGACAGTCACCATCGAAGTTCCTGCCGCGGCGACGGGGCGCCGCATCCAGATCGGCCTTTCACCGCACCAGGGAATACCGGACTTCGCGCCGCTGGCCGACTATCCGGGTGGCGCCGCGGCGCTGGACCTGGTCTCGGTGGCCGACCTGCTGCGCAACTCGTTCGTCTATCCGCCGCACACGATCTTCAAGGACGTCAAGGTCGCCACCACCGGCTTCGATCCGTCGCAGGACCTGTATGACAGCCCGCGCTTCCATTTCGCCCGCCAGTCGGCCGCCGCGACGTCGCGGCCGGCCGCGGCCGCGGTGGACATGCACGAACTGGTGGACACCTACCACCGCCTGCTGTGCGAGGCGGTGACCGACAGCTGTTCGGCGATGCGCTCGCCCTGGCTGCTGCAAAGTGGCGGCAAGGACTCCACCTCGATGGCCATCGCGGTGGCGCAGGTCCGGCCGCAGACCACCTGCGTGACCTACTTGGGTGGTTCGGAAGAGAACGAAGTAGCCTCCGCGCGCCTGGTGGCGCGCCGGCTCGGGCTACGTCACGAGTCGCTGGTGTGCGATCCGGCCCGCGCCTACGAGCGTTACCTGGCGATGGTGCCGCGGATGCCGCTGCTCACCGCCGATTTCGCCGTGCTCTCCTACGCGGACCTGGCCACCGAGATCCTCGCCAGCGGTGGCGACGGCATCGTCGACGCACTCGGCTCGGATCCGTACTTCGGCGTGCCGGCGCCCTGGCAGCAGCGGATGCTCGGCCTGCTCGCGCGCGGCCTGCGCCTGCCGCCAGGGGTGTTCCGTTCCAGCCTGGTCGGGCGCAACTTCAAGCTCTGCTACGCGCTGGGCACCCTGCAGATGGATGCGTTCGAGCGCTTCTACGCCGGCTCGCGCTTCACCGACGCCGAGGTCGATGCACTGTTCGGCCGGCCGGTCGCCGACCGCTCCCGCCAGCGGCTGGAGCTGTTCCGCGCGGACATCGCCGCGGCCAGGACACAGGAGGCGCGCCGCCGCGTGTCGGCCACGATCGTGGAGGCGGCGATCTTCGGCAAGGGCATGTATGCCGCCAGTGCGCTGGGCCTGCGGCTTGCCTATCCGTATTGCGAGGCGCCGCTGTGCGACTGGGTGTTCAACCGGGTGCCCGACGAGTACCTGATGGCGCCGGACGGCACCAACAAGGTGCTGGTACGCAAGCACATCGCGCGTTATTTCCAGCAGTTGCCCTACGTGCAGCACAAGGGCTCGTTCCGCTTCGACCTGTGTGGCCTGGCGCATCAGCGTTTCGACCAGGTGTACGACTTCGCCAGGCAGGCGCAGCCGCTGTTGCCGGGGGCGCCGCGCTGGCTGGAGGCGCATCGCCACCAGCTTGGCAACAAGTACTTCGCCTCCAAGTTCTACCTGCTGGCGATCGTGTTGCCCTGGCTGCTCGATCGCATGAAGACGGCGCAGGTTTCCACGGCGGCGCGCTTCGAACCCGCGCCACGTGAACGCGCGCAAACGCCGGAAAACGAGGCGCCCCCGGGCGCGATGTTTTCACCCGGCGATGGCAAACGCACTGATATCTGGAACGCATCGGGCAGCACGCTGGCGACGACGCAAGCCGTTCGGCGACCAGCCCCTGCTGCCAACCGATCCCCTGGATACGAAGCCGACGCCATGCCCACCCCTGCAGTTGCACTGCATCCCGACCGCCGCATCAAGCTCAGCACCTCTCCCTACCGAGGGGAGGTGGACTTCACGCCGCTGTCCCGGCTGGGTGGCGGCCATCCGCTGGACCCGGTCTCGATCGCCGACCTGTTGCGCAACGCCTTCGTCTATCCGCCGCATTCGATCTACCGCGACGTGAAGGTGGCCAGCCTCGGCTTCGACCCGGACCGCGACCTGCACACCTCGCCCGAATACACCTTCGCTTACCGCTCCTCGCCCGCGCCGTCCCGTCCGGCGGAGCAGGCGGTGGACGAGGGCACGCTGGTGGAGACCTATCACCGCCTGCTGTGCGAAGCGGTGACCTGCTCCACCGCCGGCATGCATTCGCCCTGGCTCCTGCAGAGCGGCGGCAAGGATTCCACCTCGCTGGCGATCGCGGCGGCCGAGACGAGGCCCGATACGCATTGCCTGACCTACCTGGGCGGGCGCGAAGAAGACGAGGTGACCTCGGCTCGCGCGGTCGCGCGCCAGCTCGGCCTGCGCCACCAAGCCCTGGTATGCAAGCCGGCACGGGCGTACGACCGCTACCTGGCGATGGTGCCGCGCATGCCGCTGCTCTCGGCCGACTTCGCCCTGCTTTCCTACGCCGACCTGACCACCGAGATCGCGCAGGCCGGCGGCGACGGCGTCATCGACGGCCTGGGTTCGGACATTTATTTCGGCACGCCGGTGGATCTCAAGCGCAAGCTGCTCACCCGCCTGGCGCGCAGCGTGCGTCTTCCGGCGCGGCTGCTCGATGCGCGGCCGATCAACCGCAGCTTCGCCGCCTGCTTCGTGCTGGCGACGCTGGGAATGGATCCGTTCGAGCGCTATTTCCCGGGCTCGCGATTCAGCGACGCCGAGGTCGACCGCCTGCTCGGCCGGCCGGTGGCCGCGCAATCACGCCAGCGCCTGCAGGTGTTCCGCGAGGAGCTGGCGGCCACGCGCACCGCCGAGGCGCGCAAGCGCGTCTCGGCCGCCATCGCCGAGGCGGCCGCCGCCTTCCCCAAGGGGCAGTACACGACGACCGCGCTCGGGCTGCGCCAGGCCTACCCGTTCTGCGACGCGCGGCTGCGCGAGTGGGTCTACCGCGAGGTGCCCGATTCGCAGCTGATCGACCGCGACGGCCACAACAAGCCGCTGGTGCGCAAGCACATCGCGCGGCGCTTCGCCGAACTGCCGTACGTCAAGGCCAAGGGCAGCTTCCGCTTCGACCTGTGCGGCCTGGCCGCCGAGCGCTTCGAGCAGGTGCACGCTTTCGCGGTCGAGGCGCGCGACCTGCTCCCGGGCGCAACGCGATGGCTGGAGGCGCACCGCGGCCGCATGGAGAACAAGTTCTTCGCTTCGAAGTTCTACCTGCTGGCGATCACCTTGCCCTGGCTGCTCAGCCGCGCGGATGCCGGCTTTCCGGTCCCGGAGGAACATGCATGACTCACCATGACGAAGCCGCTCGCCGCGCGTTCCTGCGCCGCACCCTGGCCCTGTCCGCGGCGACGCTGCTGGCGCCGGTCTCCTATCGTGCGGCGGCCAGCAACAAAGTCATCGACGTACGCAACAAGGGCGCGCGCGGCAATGGCAACGACGACGACACTGCAGCCATCCAGGCGGCGATCGATGCGCTGCCCGCCAGCGGCGGCACGGTGCACGTGCCTGCGGGTAACTACATGGTCGATGCCTCCAATGCGATCAATCTGCGCTCCAACGTGCGCCTGGAGATGGCGCCGGATGCCCAGTTGACCGCGATTCCCAATGCGCTCAAGCGCTACCATGTCATCAAGGTGTGGGACGCGGACAACGTGCAGATCGTCGGCGGCCGCATAGTCGGCGAGCGCGAACAGCACCAGGACGTCCAGGGCGAATGGGGCTACGGCATCAACATCACCGGCTCGCGCAACGTCACGGTCACCGGCACCCACATATCCGGCTGCTGGGGCGACGGCGTGCTGATCAGCGCCAAGGGCAAGGGTCCGGGCATGGAGATGGCTTCGGACATTACCTTGCAGAACGTGGTGTGCACCAACAACCGCCGCCAGGGCATGTCGCTGGGCCCATGCCAACGCGTGCGCATTCTCAATTGCACCTTCAGCGACACCGAGGGCACCAAGCCGCAGTCGGGCATCGACCTGGAGCCGATGGGGCAGGGCCAGGTCAGCGACGTATTGATCCAGGGCTGCACCATGAGCGGCAACAAGGGCTGCGGCGTGGAGGTCCACCGCAACGTGACGGGCCTGGTGATCCGCCAGTGCACCATTCGGGACAACTCCGGCTACGGCATCCTGGCGGTCGACATGGACAACCTGTGGGTCGACGACAACACCATCGCCAGCAACGGCATGAACGGGATCACGCTGGGCGGCCACACCAGTGACGTGAAGATCACCGGCAACACCCTATCGTCCAACAGCACGCGCTACCTGCACCGCGCGCTCAAGGCGATGGTTTCCGGTCCGCGCGGCGGCGACTCGCACCAGACCGACCTGCGCATCGACGACTCCACTTCCAACGTGCACGTGTCCGGCAACACCTTCGCTTCCTAGCGCGTCATGCGCGGGCTGGAGCACCAAAGCTAAGGGATTCCCAAGCGATGAAATTCGTCTTCTACGCCAACACCGATTGGTATCTGTACAACTTCCGCCTGTCCACCGCGCAGCGGCTCAAGGCCGACGGCCACGAGGTGGTGATGCTCTCGCCGCCCGGCCCCTTCGGCGGGCGCTTCGCCGCGCGCGGGTTCCGCTGGATCACGCTGCCGATGGACCGCGCCAGCCTCAACCCCTTGCGGGAGGCGATGACGCTCAAGCACCTGGTCCGCGTGCTGCGCCGCGAGAAGCCGGACCTGCTGCACAACTTCACCGTCAAGTGCGCGGTGTACGGCGGCACGGCGGCGCGGCTGGCCGGGGTGCCGGCGACCGTCAACGCGGTCGCCGGCATGGGCTACGTGTTCACCAGCAACAGCGTCAAGGCCCGCTGCCTGCGTCCGCTGGTGCGGGCGATGATGCGCGGATCGCTCGATCACCGCCGTTCGCTGCTGATCCTGCAGAACCCGGACGACGCGGAAATCTTCCGTCGCTCGCGGCTGGTGGCGGAGGACCGCATCCACGTCATCCGCAGCTCCGGCGTGGACACCTCGCGCTTCCGTCCCAGCTCGATGTCCGGGCGCGACGGCCGGCTGCGGGTGCTGCTCGCCGCGCGGCTGCTGTGGGAAAAAGGCATCGGCGAGTACGTCGATGCCGCGCGCAGGCTCAAGGCGCAGGGGCGCGACATCGAGTTCGTGCTCGCCGGCGCCCCGGATCCCGGCAACCCGCGCTCGGTCAAGCCGGAGCAGGTGCAGCGCTGGGCCGAGGAGGGCGTGATCACCTGGCTCGGCCATGTGGAGGACATGCCCGCCCTGCTTTCCACCATCGACGTGATGGCGCTTCCCAGCTACTACCGGGAAGGCGTACCCAAGAGCCTGATCGAGGGCGCCGCCGCCGGGCTCGCGCTGATCACCACCGACCAGCCCGGCTGCCGCGAGGTGGTCACCCGGCACGGCACGGACGGACTGGTGGTGCCCCCGCGCAACGCCGATGCCCTGGCCGAACTGGTCGCGCGGCTGGACGATGACCGCGAGCTGCTGGCTCGCCTCGGCGCGAAGGCCCGTGAAAAGGCGCTCGGCGAGTTCGACGAGCGGATGGTCATCCAGCGCACTCTCGACGTTTACGAGCGGTTGCTGGGCGCCGACACGCCGGGCGTGTCCTTCGCCCGGCCCGTTTCCTAGCCGCCGTATTTCCGGGGACGAAAAAAAGCCGGGGCAGTTTCCTGCCCCGGCGTGATGCTGTCCGGAGTGGCCCTCTCGGGCCTTCCGGCGGACGCAGCGCCTTACTTGCGCGGCGTCAGCGTGTTGCTGCCCACGGAGTTGGAGTAGGTCTTGGCGCCTACCTGGATGTCGCGGTTGGAATCGCCGCCGGCACGGGTCGGCGAGATGTAGCGCGTGCTGTTGAACTGCAGCTTGTTGCCGCGCACCGACGAGTTGTGGGTAACGCCGCTCAGGCCCACGCCAGCCAGGCCGTTGCGGGTCGCGTAATTGCCGGTGATGTTCAGGTACGGCGCGCTGATCGCCAGGGCGCCGAAGCCGCGGTTGCCGCTGAGCGTGTTGTTGATGATGGTGATGTCGGAAATGTTGTCGTGCAGCTCGATGCCATTGCCGTTGTTGCCGGAAAAGGTGTTCTTCTCCAGGCGCACGGTGCGCACCGGACCTTCCTTCTGCGGCTCGATGTCGATGCCGGCCTCGGGCAGCGTGCCCTTGGTGTCCTTGAAGGTGCTGTTGACGATGTAGACGTGGTTGGCCGGACCCATCGAAAGGCCCTGACGGCGGTTGTTGCTGGAGGTCACGCCGTTGAGGGTCACGTAGTTGGAGAGCACCTGGCTGCGGCTGGTGGTGATCGCGCCCACGAACAGGCCGTCACCCCAGAAGTTGGACAGCTGCACCTGGCGGACCAGCACGTTCTTGGAGCCGGAAACGTTGATGCCGTAACCCCATTCGCCGGTGCGGCCCCGGTGGCTGTAGCGGTCGCCGGTCATCTTGCCGCCGACGATCTCGACGTTGTTGACGTTCCACACCTTGACCACCCAGTAGCGGATGGCGCTGTTCGGGATCACCACCAGCTCCGCCGAGGGGTCGAGCTTGAGGCGGGTGTGGGAGCGCATCTGGATCGGCTTGAGCGCGTTGATCATGTAGCGCCCCGCCGGGATGTAGACCGTGCCGCCGCTGGAGGGCAGGGCGTTGACGGCGGCCTGGATGGCGGCGGTGTCGTCGTGCGAACCGTTACCGCGTGCACCCTTGTTCTTGGCGTTGATGGTGGTGGAGCCGATCGAAAGCGACGGCGTGGCGTTCCACCAATTGGCAGCTGCAGCAGGAAGTGCCACGGCAGACAGGCCCAGCGAAGCGAGAGCGATCATCAAGGACTTCTTTGGCGAGAACGTGCGCTTGGCGGTGGCCGGCTTAGCCGAGAACTGGGTGTCGTGTAGTTTCATCATCAGGGGTTGACCTTCTCGTCACGTGAAAGTGACGCGAACCATGCAGGACCTTCACCAGGCCTAACAAGCTCGACCATAGGGTTCGGTTCATGTAGATCCCGGCAGGCGGCATGGTTGCGTCCGCAGGCGCCCCAACGCGCCCTGCATGGAATGCGTGCGTCGAGAAGGTCGTTCGCGTGGATCGACGGATGTGAGCAGGCGCCTGTGTGTGTGCCCAGCGCCAACAATGTGATGGACGTCGTTGCGCCTTCTTCACATGAAGTTGGCGTTCCCTGCATGTTTTGCCAACGTTGTCATGGAATCGCCGATCGGGCGTCCCTGTCGAGCTTGCTTGCTACGTGACGATCGCGCATTTTTTGCGTGAGCTTCGCGTGAACGAAGCCCCTACCCGACAAACACTCGAGACCCTCGGTTGCCATGAATACCTTCGTCCAGAATCGCAAGTCCGCCATCGTCCGCTCCCTCAAGAAGCCGCTCGCGCTGGCGCTGACCGCCGCCGCCCTTTCCCTCGCCGCCGCGCCGTCCTTCGCGGCCGACTGGTGGACGACCATGCCCGCCACGGTCACCGGTGCGACCACCATCAACGTCAGGACCATGGGCGCGCTGGGCGATGGCGTGCATGACGACACCGCCGCCTTCCAGGCCGCCGTCAACGCGCTGCCCGCCGATGGCGGCACGGTCTACGCCGGCGCCGGCCACTACATGATCAACGCGCTCAAGCCGATCCAGATGCGCTCGCACACCCGCCTGCTGATGGCCGGCTCGGCCACGCTGGAAGTGATCCCCAACAGCGCCAGCCGCTACTGGCTGATCAAGGTGTGGAACGTCAACAACGTGCGCATCGTCGGCGGCAACCTGGTCGGCGATCGCGTCAAGCACATGGGCACCACCGGCGAGTGGGGCTACGGCATCAACGTCTCCGGCTCGCAGAACGTGGTGGTCAAGCAGGTCAAGCTCTCCAACTTCTGGGGTGACGGCATCCTGATCGGCGCGATCACCACCAGCCGCAGCCAGGTGCTTTCCGACTACGTGACCGTGACCGGCGTGACCTCCAGCAACAACCGCCGCCAGGGCATCACGATCGCCCCCTCCAAGCACGTCTATATCGTGGGCAACACCTTCAAGAACAGCATCGGCACGCTGCCCGAGTCGGGCATGGACATCGAGCCGCAGACCGAAGGCCCGGTCAGCGCCGTGCGCGTGGAGAACAACGTGTTCTCCGGCAACAACGGCAACGGCATCGAGCTGCACTCCAACATCTCGGACATCACCTTCGCCAACAACACCCTGACCGGCAACCGCGGCTTCGGCGCGCTGGCGATCAACTCGAACTATCTGACCTTCATCGGCAACAACGCCAACAACAACGGCCTGGCCGGCATCGGCGTGAGCGGCACCACCAACAACGTGTCGATCACCGGCAACACGCTCAAGGCCAACAGCACCCGCTTCGTCTCGCCGACCAACACCAAGAGCGCGCTGAACCGAGACCTGCAGCTGGGCGCCACCACCTACGCCATCTCCGTCTCCGGCAACTTCTATTCCAATCCCAACCTCGACACCTACGCCCAGTAATTTCCTTACCGTAGGTCGTTTCTCCCCGGGGCAGCCGTTGGCTGCCCCTTTTTTTTCGCTCGATTCTTTGACGGCGCCTTGATCCCTTGCGAACAATCCTAGGCCGGATAACTTCTCGAAGGCTGGCCCATGAACACAATGACCCAGGCTGTTCTGGAACCGCGTGCACCCGGCGCGGAGCGCGCGCCGGTAACGAGGGCACCGGTAAGTGTGGTGATCCCCTGCTATCGCTGCGAAAAAACCATCGAGGAGGCCGTCGCCTCGATCGCTGCGCAGACCTTGCCGCCGGCAGAAATCCTGCTGGTGGAGGACGCCAGCGGCGCCGAGACCTTGGCCGCGCTCCACCGCGTCGCGGCCGCCTACGGTCCTGACTGGATCAAGGTGATCGCACTGCCTGCCAATGGCGGTCCTTCGATGGCGCGCAACGTCGGATGGGAGCAGGCGCAGCAGCCGTACATCGCCCTGCTCGACGCCGACGACACCTGGGCACCCCGCAAGCTCGAGCTTCAGATGGCGGCACTGCAGGCGGATCCGTCCATCGCGCTGATCGCGCACCAGGTGCCGGTGCGTACGCGCGGCACGCCCGCCCCCGAACCGCGGCTGCCTGCGGAAGCGCAGATCGTGGGTCGGCGCACCCTGCTGGTTCGCAACCCCTTTCCGACCTCGTCGGTGGTGTTGCGGCGCGACCTGCCATACCGTTTCGACGTCGATTACCGGCGCTCGGAGGACTACCTGCTGTGGTCGCAGATCGTCTTCTCCGGCTACCGCTGCGCAAAGATCGAGCAGCCCCTGGCCATCGCCAACCGGCGGGAGGACGGCGAGGTCGGGCTGAGCGACGATTTTGCGGCAGTCCACCGCGGCCGCAGCCTGCTGCGCCGCAAGCTCGTGCGGGAAGGGCTGCTCACCCGCCGAGAGTACGTCTACGCCAGCGCCGCCGGCATGGCGAACAAGATGCGCCTGCAGTTCTTGCGCCGCATGCGCCATCTGCGCCGGCTGGCCACCTCCCACGCTCAGGCGTAGCGGCCACTCATGTCCGGAACTCCAAGCCACCATGCATGGGGGCCCGCGGGAGGTTCCCTCGTGAACCTCAGCGTCGTGATCCCGGCGTACCGTTGCGAGCAGTGGGTGGAACGCACGATCCGCTCGGTGCTGGCCGAGGGCGTGCCGGAACGCAACATCATCGTGGTCGAGGACGGCGTGTTCGACGCCACCTCGCGGGTGGTGCGGGATACCGGCGCGCGCCTGATCTCGCTGCAGCAGAACGGCGGCGCACCGCGTGCGCGCAACCTGGGTCTGGCGCAGGTGGATACGCCTTATGTCATGTTCCTGGACGCCGACGACTACGTCGAGAACGGGCTGCTCGGGGGCCTGGTCGCGGCGCTCGAGCGCGACGGCGCGGACGTGGCGATCGGCCCGTGGGTCTATCACGGCGAAGGACGCGAGCGCGGCGTGCTGCGCCAGCCGCTGCAGATGGACAACGGCGAGCGGATCTTCCACTGGATCATCCAGGCGTTCTTCCCGCCTTGCTGCATCGCCTGGCGAACCGAGGCCGTGCAGGCGATCGGCGGCTGGGACGAGCGGCTGCGCAAGGACCAGGACGGCGAGCTGATGATCCGCGCGCTGACCAGCGACCTGAAGGTGGCGGTGTCCACCCGGGGCAATGGCGTGTACTGGCAGCACGACTCGCCGCACCGCGTCACGCGGGCGCAGATCCGCGACGTGATGTACGCGGCCGACATCGTTTTCGAGCAGCTCGAGCGCTGGGTGCGCAAACAGGCCGGGCATGATGGCAACAATCCCTACGCGCTGCCGCTGGGCAGGGTGTGCTGCAAGAACGCGTGGGCCGCCTTCGCCAATGGCGAGAACGCGCTGGGCGAGCGCTGGAGCGACAGGGCGCGTTCGTTCGGACTGGACAGCAAGGGCTACAACGCGCGCAGCGCGCTGCTGGCGCGGTTCCTGGGCATCCGCATCTCCTCGCGCATCAAGGCACGCACCGGCGCCATGTACCGGCGCGTCGCGCAACGTTGAGCGCGCAGCCCGGGCGTAGCGTCCATCGCGGGACCGCGATGCGCTATACGGCCGGTTCACGGCCTCGCGGCGAATGTTTGCGGCCTCGACAATACGCCCCGGCCTGCTTGTGCTCCGTCCCGAACCCATCATGACCGATACGCGCGCGCGCGGCGTCCATCGCATGTTCGACATGCAGCACGTGCACCGCGACCTGCGCCGCCACAGCGTGCGCGGAGCGTTCGCCACCATGCTCAGCCAGGCCGGGCTGTTCTGCGTGCAGCTGGCCGGCATGGCGGTGCTCGCGCGCATGCTGACGCCGGCCGAATTCGGCGTATTCGGCAAGACCGTCGCCATGATCGGCTTCATCACGGTGCTGCGTTCCGGAGGGCTGTCGCTGGCCACCGTGCAGAGCGCGGAGATCAACCATGCGCAAGTGAGCACGCTGTTCTGGCTGAACCTGGCGCTGGGCCTGGCTGCCGCCGCGCTGCTGGCCGCGCTCGGGCCGCTGATGGCGTGGTTCTACCGCGACCCGCGCGTGCTGTGGCTGGTGGTGGCGATGGCCGGCTCGATCGTGACCGACAGCCTGGCCATCCAGCACACGGCGCTGATGCAGCGGCAGATGCGCTTCGCCACCATCGGCACGGTGACCGTGGCCGCGCGCATCGCCGGCTTCCTGGTCGCGTTCGCCAGCGCCTGGCTCGGTGCCGGCTACTGGGCGCTGGTGATCCAGTACTACGGCACCAGCGTGACCATGCTCGTGCTGATGGTGTGGAACTGCCGCTGGCTGCCGGGGTTGCCTCGCCGCGGCGTGGGCGTGCGGCCGATGGTGGCGCTGGGGGCGAACCAGAGCGGCTTCAACATCCTCAATTTCGCCAACCGCAACATGGACAACATCCTGATCGGCCGCTTCGTCTCCGACGTCGCGCTGGGCTTCTATACCCAGGCCTACCGGCTGCTGCTGCTGCCGGTGGGGCAGATCAATGCGCCGATCTCCGCGGTGGTGCTGCCGGGCCTGTGCCGCCTGCAGGACCAGCCCGAGCGCTTCGCTCGTTTCTACTACCGCGCGCTGGGCGCGATCACTTTCCTGGGCATGCCGGTGGTGTGCTTCCTGCTGGCCGACGCGCAGGCCGTCATCGAGATCGCCCTGGGCCACCGCTGGCTGCCGGTGGTGCCGATGTTCGAGGCGCTGGGCGTAGCGGCCTTCTTCGGTACCTTCAATGTCGCCGGCGGATGGGTCTACAGCGCGCTGGGCCAGACCTCGCGGCAGCTGCGCCAGCAGCTGGTGGTCACCCCGCTGACGGTGCTCGGGTTTCTGGTGGGGTTGCCCTGGGGCGCATTGGGCGTGGCCGTCTCCTTCAGCGTCACCCGTGCGCTGCTCAGTTGGCCGAGCCTGGCCTGGTGCTACCGCGGTACGCCGATCCGCATGCGGCACACTGCGATCACCCTGGCACGGCCGGCCGCGGCATCGATCGCCGCCGGCCTGGTGCTGCTGGCCCTGCACGCCACCCGCGCGCAGTGGCCTACCTACTGGGTGGTGCTGGATGCGTTGCTCTACGGCGCGGCGTACCTGGCGGCGTGGTTCCTCATGCCCGGCGGGCGCGCCAACCTGCGCGAGCAGGTGCAGATCGTGCAGGAGCTTCGCGCAGGCAAGCGCTGAGCATCGGAGACGCCGCGCGCAGCCACGTTTGCCGAAGCGGCCTGGACGTCATCTTGACCTCGCCGCTGCCACGATCTTGCGGTGGTGACCGGCAGGAAGGGACTTTCATGCACGATTTCCTCAAGGACTTACCGCACCCCTTCCGGCAGGCGCGACGGATCGGGCGCTCGTGCATCCGCTTCTGCCAGCACCGGGCGGCGCACGTGTATCCGCAGCCGGTAATCATCGGCGGCAGCCCCAAGTCGGGCACCACGGCCATCGCGGCGCTGCTGGCCAAGGCCATCGGCACCCGATTCAGCAACGACCCGTTCTGGCACGTCCTGTACCACGACTCGAAGGATTTCCTGCTGCCGGACATCCTGGAAGGGCGGCTCACCGTCGACGCCTTCGTGCAGCGCTTCAGCGCGTATTTCCAGGCCGGTATCATCAAGGACCCGGACTTCGCCTTCCTCTATCCGCAATTGAAGGCACGTTTTCCGCATTCGCCGCAGGTGTTCGTGGTGCGCGACCCGCGCGACAACATCCGCAGCATCCTCAACCGGCTGAAGCTTCCCGGCAACCTGCGCGAACTGGAGCCGGAGGACAGCTTCATCCCGCCGAGCGACAAGGGTTGGCGGGCCATCATCGACGGGCGAGGCCTGGCGATCAGCAGCGGCAATTACGTATCGCGGCTGTCCCAGCGATGGAGCCTCGGGGTCCACGGGTACCTGGATGCGCAGTCGTCCATCCACCTGGTGCGCTACGAAAATTTCATGGCCGACAAGGTGGGAGTCATCGAGCAACTGGCGGAAGATCTGGGGCTGAGGGTGGTCAACGACATCAGCGACGAGGCGGATCGGCAGCATCCGCCGCGCCGCGGCGCGGCATCGGAGACATTCTTCGGCCGGGACAACCTGCGCATCATCGAAACCACCTGCGCCAAGGCGATGTCCGCCCTGGGCTATGCGGGGGCGGCCTGATGGAGCCGACCACCTACACCGGTCGCCAGCAGGGGATGTCTGAGCCGCTGCGCTCTCGCAAATACGTTCATGGCCACGCTCCTGCCAGTCCCCACCCCGGCGCTGCGGGCACGAAGGCGGCCAGCCACGCACCGCCGGTCTTCCTGCTCGGTTCGCACAAGAGCGGCAGCAGCCTCCTGCGCAGCCTGCTGGACAGTCATCCCGAATTGGCGGTGCTGCCCAAGGAAACCCACCTGTTCCAATTCACCAATCACTGGGTGGACTACCGGCGGCGGCGCAACGTCCCACGGACGCTCGGCCATCAGGACTTCTTCGATCAGTTGCTGCAGCAGATCCGCCAGGACACCGGCCCGGACAACCCTTACGCCGACGCGCCGGGCTTCCGCTACCGCATGGACGTGCTCGAGGCGCGCCTGCGCAGGCTCGATCCGGACGACATGCCTTCGTTCTTCCTCGGCTACATGCGCGCCGCCCATGAGGCGGCACTGGGCACGCCGCCCCCGGCCGGGCGCGCGCTGGTGGAGAAGTCGGTGGAGCACGCCGAATTCGCCTATGTGCTGGCCTGCTATTTCCCCGGCGCCCGTTTCATCCACATCGTGCGCAACCCGTACGCCACGCTCGTCGCGGTACGCCGGATGCTGCAGAAGCGCAGCCCCCGCTTTCCGTACCTGTGGCCCATGGCCTCGTCGCTGCACAACTCCTACCACGACCTGTTCACCAACCGGCTGGCGGTGCCCAATTACCTGTGCCTGCGCTTCGAGGATCTCGTCTGCGACACCGAGGCGGTCATGCGCAAGGTCGCGGCCTTCCTCGGCATCGGCTACCAGCCGACGCTGCTCCAGCCGACCTCCATGGGTCGCCCTTGGAGCGGCAACAGCACCAGCAACCAGCCCTTCGAAGGTATCTCCCGACGTCCGCTGGACGAATGGAAGGAGCAGATCAGCGACTACGAGATCGCCCTGGCCAACCATGTCGCCGGTCCGGTATTCGAGGCGTTCGGCTACCACTGGAAGGATGCGCGCCATCCCTATCGCCGGGTCAGACGGGAGCGGCCCAAGACCTATGCGGCCAACCGCATGGCCTTGTGGCTTGGCGTGTAAGCCGCGGCGCCGCCGATATGCCACGGCGGCATGAGGTAAGGCCATCGATTTCTTTTACGGCGCCGTACCAGGATGCAACGATACGCGCCGTCCACGATGCATGACGGAAAGAACGACTCCATGAACCTGGCCGCGACGCCCGACGACACTGCACAACCGCGCCATCGGCCTTCTCCCGATGCCGATGTCGAGGCTCTGGCGGCCTCCTCGCATCTGAAACGGCTGGAGGCCGAAAGCATCTACATCATGCGCGAGGTGGCGGCGGAGTTCTCCAACCCGGTGCTGCTCTATTCGGTAGGCAAGGATTCCTCGGTGCTGCTGCACCTGATGCAGAAGGCGTTCTATCCTGCGCCGCCGCCGATACCCCTGCTGCACGTGGACACCACTTGGAAGTTCCGCGAGATGATCGCGTTCCGCGACCGGCGCGCGAAGGAAACCGGCTGCCGGCTGCTGGTGCATACCAATCGCGAGGGCCTGGAGCAGGGCGTGGGTCCGTTCACCCACGGCGCGGCGGTGCACACCGACATCATGAAGACGCAGGCGCTGAAGCAGGCGCTCGCGCAGCACAGGTTCGACGCGGCCATCGGCGGCGCCCGCCGCGACGAAGAGAAGTCGCGCGCCAAGGAGCGCGTGTTCTCCTTCCGCAACGCGCAGCAGCGTTGGGACCCGAAGAACCAGCGGCCGGAATTGTGGAACCTCTACAACGCCCGCATCCACCAGGGCGAAAGCGTGCGCGCGTTCCCGCTGTCCAACTGGACGGAGCTGGACATCTGGCTCTACATCTACCGCGAAAACATCGAGGTGCCGTCGCTGTACCTGGCCAGAGAGCGTCCGGTGGTCGAGCGCGATGGTCGGCTCATCATGGTCGACGACGGGCGCATGCCACTCGCGCCCGGCGAAGCGCCGCAGATGCGCAAGGTGCGCTTCCGCACGCTGGGCTGCTATCCGCTCACCGCGGCGATCGAGTCGCAGGCCGACACGCTGTCGGCGGTGATCCAGGAAATGCTGGTGGCGCGCACGTCCGAACGACAAGGCCGCGTCATCGACCATGACGCGGTCGCGTCGATGGAAAAGAAGAAGCAGGAAGGATATTTCTGATGGCCGTGGGGCATGCGAATCCGCAGGGCGCGGTCACCGCGATCGACGATTACCTGGAGCGGCACGAGACCAAGAGCCTGTTGCGCGTGATCACCTGCGGCAGCGTGGACGACGGCAAGAGCACCCTGCTCGGGCGCCTGCTGTATGACACCAAGCTGCTGTTCGACGACCAGCTGGCGGCGCTGGAGGACGACAGCCTGCGCCACGGCACGCAGAACGGCGAGCTGGATTTCGCGCTGCTGGTGGACGGCCTCGCGGCCGAACAGGAGCAGGGCATCACCATCGACGTGGCTTACCGGTTCTTCAGCACCGACCGGCGCAAGTTCATCGTCGCCGATTGCCCCGGGCACGAGCAGTACACCCGCAACATGGCCACCGGCGCATCCACGGCGGAAGTGGCCATCGTTCTGGTCGACGCCCGCAAGGGCCTGCTCACGCAGACCCGCCGGCACACCTATATCTGCGGCCTGCTCGGCATCCGCCACGTCGTACTGGCGGTCAACAAGATGGACCTGGTGGGCTACGCGCAGAACATCTTCAGGCGCATCGAGAGCGACTATCGCGTGGTCGCGGCCCAGATGGGCGTCGCACAGGTCACGGCCGTGCCGCTTTCGGCGCTGCGCGGCGAGAACGTTTCCAGGCGTTCCACGATGATGGGCTGGTACAACGGCCCGAGTCTGCTCGAGCAGCTCGAGACGGTGCAGGTCGACCGCGCCGCCGGCAAGCCCGGCTTCCGCATGCCGGTGCAATGGGTGTGTCGGCCCAACCAGAATTTCCGCGGCTACGCGGGACAGGTCGTCGCCGGCTCGATCGCGCCGGGCGACGAAGTGGTGGCCTTGCCCAGCGGGGTGCGCTCTCGCGTGGCGCGCATCGTCACTGCCGACGGCGACCTGCCGCGGGCCGCCGCCGGCGATGCGGTGGCGATCCAGCTGGAGGACGAGCGCGACATCAGCCGCGGGGACGTGATCGCCAGCACCTCCCAGCCGCCCCAGGTGGCCGACCAGTTCGCGGCGCACCTGCTGTGGATGGATGCCGCCGCCCTGCTGCCGGGGCGTCCCTACTGGATGAAGATCGGCGCGCGGCTGGTTACCGCGCAGGTCACCGAGATCAAGCACCGCGTGGACGTGAACACGCAGGAGAAGCGTCCGGCCACGCGCCTGGAGCTCAACGAGGTCGGCTACTGCAATCTGGGGCTCGATCACGCGATCGCCTTCGAGCCCTATGCCGAGAGCCGCGAGCTGGGCGGGTTCATCCTGATCGACCGCCAGACCAACGCCACCGTGGCCGCCGGCACGCTGAGCTTCGCGCTGCGCCGCGCGGACAACATCCATTGGCAGCACACCGACGTCGACCGCGCCGCGCGCGCGCGCATCAAGGGCCAGACCCCGGCCTGCCTGTGGTTCACCGGCCTGTCCGGGTCCGGCAAGTCCGCCATCGCCAACGTGGTGGAAAGGCGGCTGCACGCGATGGGCTACCACACCTACATGCTGGACGGCGACAACGTGCGCCACGGCCTCAACCGCGACCTGGGATTCACCGCGGAGGACCGCGTGGAGAACATCCGGCGGGTGGCCGAGGTGGCCAGGCTGATGGTGGATGCGGGCCTGATCGTGATGGTCTCCTTCATCAGCCCGTTCCGCAGCGAGCGCGGCATGGCCCGCGCCTTGTTCGGCGAGGGCGAGTTCCACGAAGTGTTCGTGGACACGCCGCTGGAAGTCTGCGCGCAGCGCGACCCCAAGGGCCTGTATGCCAAGGCCCGCGCCGGGCAGATCCACAACTTCACCGGCATCGATTCGCCCTATGAGCGGCCCGAGCAGCCGGAGCTGCACCTTGAGACGCCGGGCGCGGCGGTGGAGGAGCTCGCGCAGCGCGTCATCGATACGCTGCTCGGCGGCTGATGGCGAACCATTCCCCCTTGCGGGAGGGAGGGCTCAGATGCACTGCCGTTCGCCGCGCGGGAGCGTCTTCACCTTGCCCGACGCGCCGGCGTGGCGGCTGGTGCCGAAGGCGTGCCGATCATAGAGCTCCTCCAGTTGCCGGTTGCAGCTGGCGATGTCCATGGTCGCGATCACATGCTCGCGTCCGCGACGGCCGAACTGGTCGGCCAGCTCATCGCTCTGCAACAGAGCGACCAGCGCGGCGCGCAGCGCAGCGACGTCCTTCTCGGCGTGGGCGAAGCCGGTCTGGCCGTGCACGATGCCCTCCTGCGCGCCGCCGCGCGCCGAGGTGATCACCGGCACGCCGGCCGCCTGGGCTTCCAGGATCACGATGCCCAGCCCTTCGGCGTCGCCGTTGTCGGCGGTGATGCTGGGCAGGCAGAACACGCGCGTCTGGTCCAGGCACTGGCGCACCCGCTCGGACGGCAGTGCGCCGAGGAAGGTCGCGCGCACGCCCCGCTCCCGGGCGTAGGCCCTCAGTTCCTCGCCCAGCGGCCCGTTGCCGACGATGACCAGGCGGTACTCGGGAAAGTCGTCCTGGATCTGCTCGAAGGCCTCCAGCAGGTAACGGCAGCCCTTCTTTTCCACCAGGCGCCCGACGTACAGGATGTCCCGCCGATCGGCGAGCGGCTTGGGGCCCGGCGTGAATTTCCCGGTGTCCACGCCGATGTGCCGCACGGTGATCTTTTCCTCCGGCAAGCCGAACTCGATCGCCGCCTGCCGGATCGCCTCGGACACCGCGATGAAATGGACCCGCCGGTCCTGCGCCAGCGTCAACAGGCCCTCCGGAAAGCCGCGCATGAAGCTCCCGCCGTTGCCGGCCTCCCACCAGCTGCGGTAGGTGTTGATGTCGTAGCCATGCAGGGTGATCAGGGTCGGCAGGTCCAACCGGCGGGCCAGCGGCCAGATCCGGTAGGCGTCGGTGGCGAAGTGGATGTGCAGCAGGTTCGCATGCTCGGCCCTGAGCGCGCGGAGCTTGGGCCACGACCAGACCAGGTAAGGCGAGCTGCGATTGGCCACGCGCTGCACGATGCGGTGACGGTAGCCGAGCAGGCGCACGTCAAGCCCATCGAGCGCAAGACCGGTGCTGACCCTGCCGTCGCCCGCCAGGATCGCGCGCCAGCCGCGGAGCATGCGCACCTGATCGCGGATGAAGGTTTCGGAGTAGGGCAGCAGCCGCGACTTGTAGACGATCACCTTTGGTCGCTTGTCACCCTGGAGATTCTTGTCGTTGTTCATGGGCGTACATCTGTTCCAGCTGACTGCGGGTTCATGGGCGCGCCCGGGCGCCGTCGGCTTCGTACAGGATGGCCTCAGTGGAGGGCCCGGCCGCTTCACGGAACGTCCTTGCGCCGCGGCTTGGTCCGCGGTGACGGCCCGCGCCCATCGCGTTCATTCCAGTGTGGCTACGCGCGCCGCCGCCGCCGTGGTGCCGCCGCCGCTGGTGGGAAGGTCCTCGTGCAGCGTGGACTCGGGCCAGCCGAACTTGGCGCCGAGTAGCCCGTCCCATTCCTTGGGGTCGAAAATGTAGCGTCCGGCACCCGGGGTGAGCGTGAGCTCGCCGACATAGACGCGTCCCTGGTGCAGGTACAGGTCCACCCGCATGTAACCCAGCGGCTCGGCCAGCCGGCGCGCGATCTGCAGCATCTCGTCCAGCTGGTCGGGCCGCGGCGCCGGGCGGCCGCTGGTCTTCTGATGCAGCAGCTGGAACGGTGCCGGGCGCCAGTCCTCCAGGTACAGGTCCTGCGTCAGGTGCTCGAAGCGGCCCTGCATGTGCTGGATGAAGATGTAGGGTTTCTGGCCCGGGCCAGGATTGAACACGTTGAACTTGAAGTCGTCGGGCGGCCTGCGTTCGGTCAGCAGCGCGTGTTCGAAGATGATGCGCGGGCGGATGTAGCGGTAGTGCTTCTCGCGCATGCGCATCGGGAATTCCGACGTCATCCAGAGGTTGGCCAGACGCGCCAGCTCGGCCGGGTCTTCGTCGTACTTGTCGTGCACGATGCGCAGCTGGCCGAAGCTGTGGTTGGCCTTCATCACGAAACTTCTGGGGAGCTCCTCGAAGGTTTCCGGCACCACCCGCTCGGTGATCAGATGCGCCGGCACCAGGTATTGCGATCCGACCGTTTTGGCGATGTAGCTGCGCACCTCGATCTTGTCGGCCAGCCGGGAAAACAGCGGCGACGGATAGCGCATGCGGTGGAAGATCTTTTCCGAGAAGCGCTGCGGCTGGTGGAAGCGGCACATGCGCCCGTGGGTAAACAGGTACTTGTACTGGTAGAAGGCGCAATCGGGCAGCGCCATCACCAGCGGGGACATCTGTTCGCGGAACGTCTTGAGCTTTTGCGTCATTGCGTTGCCTGTTGCCTGACCGACGCCTGGCGCGGGTGCCGCGGCCCTTCGGTGCGTTCGGGGCCGGACCGTGGCGTTTCCACGAAAGCGGTGGCGCGATTGTCCGCCGTGCCTGGTGGACGGTTCGTGCAATGGGGCTGGGCGGACGCTTCGGTTCGGAGCACGCCTTGCTACGGATTCCGCTGCGGGCCCGGCATGGCCGGTACGTGATGATGCGCTGGTGGAGCGGGGCGGCAGCTCGTCAGAGCGCCGCCCCGCCGGCTCCTGGCTCCTACTTGGCGGCTGAGCCGCGCTTGGATCCTTGAGCCTTCTTGTTGGCATACGGAGACAGCAGCGTCACCGAGGACTGCAGCCGCACCACGTTGCTGGGCAGGCGGCCGGTCGCTTCCAGCGTCTGGCGCGGCGAGGCCAGCGTCGGAGTCGCCGGGGTAGCCTGCAGTTTCTGCCAGACCCGGCCCATCAGCGTCACGTAGATCGCCGTGAGCGCGCCGAAGGCGAGCAGGTTGCTGCCGGGCGCCAGCGAGTGGGTGAGCATGCCGGTCAGCGCCAGCAGGATGGCGAGCGTCACCAGCGCCACCAGCGTGGTGCGCGGGCCGAGGCCGGCGCGCATCATCATGTGGTGTACGTGGCCGCGGTCGGGCTTGAACGGGCTCTTGCCCTCGCGGATGCGCCGCACCATCACCGCCAGCGTGTCGAGCACCGGCAGCGCCACGCACCAGAGCACGTCCATGGTGGACAGCTCGTGGGTCGGGCCGGTCTGGCTCAGGTGGATCAGCGACCAGGCGAGCATGTAGCCGATCACCATGCTGCCGGCGTCGCCCAGGAAGATCTTCCTGCCGACCAGTCCCAGGTTGACCGCCAGGTAGGGCACCAGCGCGCCGGCCAGCAGCACCAGCACGATAACCCCCGGCCACTGCGGCTGGCCCTGGTACATAATGATGGCGCCGATGCTGACCAGCGCCAGCGTGCCGGCCAGGCCGTCGATGCCGTCCATCATGTTGAAGGCGTTGAGCAGGCCGATCACCGCCACGACGGTCAGCGGTATGCCGAACACGCCCAGTTCGAACTCCTGGCCGAACAGGTGGCCCAGCGTGTGGATCTGCACGCCGGTCACCGCGACCATAGTGAGCACGGCAGCGGTCTGCACCAGCAGCCGCGTGCGCACGGACAGGTCGAAGCGGTCGTCCAGCGCGCCCACCAGGGCGAGCACGGCCGCGGTAGCCAGCAGGGCGACGGTGTAGAGATGCGGCTGCCCATCCACCACGGTGCCGGCTAGTACGCCGATGAACGCGGCCAGCCCTCCGATCAGGGGTACGTGGCCGACATGGTGCTTGCGCTCGTTCGGCCGGTCGACCAGGCCCCAGGACTCGGCGAAGCGGTAAAGCACGGCGATCGCCAGCCCCGAGACGCAGGCGGCGGTAAGGCAAGCGATAAGTATCCGGGAGTACTGCATAGTGGCTGTGTCCCATCGTCCTGAATGGGCCATGCCGGCAGACGGAGCTTCCCCGCCACCGAACACGGCACCACCTGCGTGCGCAGGCAAAACCGGATATCCCCGTTCCCTGGCCCGAGTGACCGGGCTTCCGGCAAGAGTAGGCAGCCGCCAGTGCAATTCTCGTCAATGGGAGACAGGCCCCTGCAGCCTGCAAAGCAGGCGCCCAGGCGCCTGTCCGGCCCGCTTGCGGTTCAGCGGAACATCAGGTTGATGGCGACCAGCGAGGCCACCAGCACCAGCAAGGTGAGCGGCACGCCCACGCGCAGGAAATCCTTGCCGCGGTAGCCGCCGGGGCCGGCCACCATCATCAGCGCGGGATGCCCGGAACTGAGCAGGAAGGTGTTGGACGAGGATACCGCCACGATCAGCGCATAGGCCGAAGGGTTGCCGCCGGTGGCCACCGCCACGCTAATGGCGATGGGCACCATCATCACGGTCGCGCCCACGTTCGACATCACCTGCGAGAACAGCAGGGTGAGCACCGCCAGGCAGGCCTGTAGGATCCACGGCGACGCACCCCCCAGGTGGTTGAGCACTTCCTGCGCCAGCCACGCGGCCGTGCCGGTGGCGTCCATCGACCAGCCGAGCGGAATCAGACACGCGGTAACAAAAATCGTCTTCCAGTTGACCGCCTTGTAGGCCTCGTCCATGTTCAGCACGCCGGTCAGCAGCATGCCGATGGCGCCGGTCATCATCGCCACCGACAGGTCCAGGTGGGTGAACAGCGCCAGGCACTTGGCCAGCAGGAAGAAGCCCACCGCCTGCCAGATCTTGCCTGGGCGCTGCTCCTCCTTGGGGATGTCGGTGACGACCACCAGGTCCTTGTCTTCCGAGGCCAGCGCCAGGTCGTGCCAGCTCGAGTGCAGCACCAGCGTGTCGCCGGCACGCAGGCTCACGCCGCGCACGTCGTCGCGGAATACCTGATCGCCACGGTTGATCGCCAGTACCGAGATGCCGTAACGCTTGCGCAGCCGCAGGTCGCCCACGCTCTGCTTGAGGAAGCGCGAGGACGGCGGCAGCACCGCCTCGGAGATGCCGGCACGGGTCGGGTTGAACAGCTCGCCCAATTGCCGCATGCGCGGCGACACCTTGCACAGCTGGTTGTTGGCGAACTGCGCCACCTGGTCGCGCGGCGCCAGCACGCCCAGCACCGAGCCGACCCAGATCACGTAGTCGACGGGCGGCGCCATGCGCGCGTCGTTGCCGCTCTTGATCGCCAGGATCAGCGGCGCGCCGTGCAGCTGTTCCACTTCGCCGATGCTCATGCCGACCAGCGGGCTCTCGGCGGTGACGGTCAGTTCGGCCGTCTCGCCGCCGATGCCGTAGGTCTCGGCGAAGTAGCTTTCGGTACGGCCGGGGGTGACCTTCAGCCGTTCGTCTTCGCGCTCGGGCAGCAGCCGGCGGGTGAACAGCCAGAAGTAGGCGATGCCCAGCAGGGCAAGCAGCAGGCCTACGGGCGTGACGCTGAACAGGCCGAATTTCGGAATGGTGTGCGCGCCCGGCGGCAGGTTGGCGTTGGCGCTTGCGATCAGGTCGTTGAGGACGATCAGCGGGGAGTTGGCGATCAGCGTCGTGTTGGTCGCGGTCAGGATGCAGAAACCCATCGGCAGCAGCAGCCGCGAGATCGGCACGCCGGTGCGCGCGGACAGGCGGCTGGTCACCGGGATCATCAGCGCCGCCAGCGCCTGGCTCGGGATCACCGCACTGAAGAGGCTCGTGACCGAGTTGATCACCACGCCCAGGCGCGACTCCTTGCCGCGCGCCATGCGCATCACGAAGCTGGCGGTCAGCGAGAGCACGCCGGCGCGATCCAGCCCCGCGCCCATGATCATGATCGCGATGATCGCGATCACCGCGTTGCCGGCGAAGCCGTTGAACACGCGATCGGAGGGAATCAGCCCGGTCAGGCCGATCACCACCACCACCAGCAGCGCCACCATGTCGGCGCGGATCCACTCCAGCACCAGCATCAGCATGGTGAAGCCCACCAGCCCGAGCACCAGGATCATTTCGGGGGTGAGCGCGAGGGCCACTAGCGATCGTCCAGGTGGGGCTGGCGGTGGAAGCGGATGGGATTGTGCAGTGGTTGCCTCACGCGGCCGGGCCCGTCCCTGTTTGTCGGCCAGTATAAGCGGGGCATCCCAGCGGCTGGTGAACCTCGGGGCTCGCGCACGGCTCGCATCCTCTCCTTTCCGGGGAGAGGGAGCACCCCATCACACCCGGCGATAGAGCAGGTCCCAAACCCCGTGCCCGAGCTTCAGGCCACGCCGCTCGAAGTGGGTCTGGATGCGCCAGGCCGGCTTCTGCGCGTACCGGCCCGGCGCGACGGCGTTGCGCCAGGCGGGCGCCGCCTCCATCACCTCCAGCATGTGTTCGGCGTAGGGCTGCCAGTCGGTAGCCAGGTGCAGCAGGCCGTCGGGCGCCATGCGCGAGGCGAGCAGGGCGACGAATTCCGGCTGCACGATGCGCCGCTTGTTGTGCCGCTTCTTGTGCCAGGGGTCGGGAAACCAGAGCCGCGCTTCGGTCAGCGTATCCGGCGCGATCTCCTGCTCCAGCACCTCGACCGCGTCGTGCTTGTAGATGCGCACGTTGTGCGCGTCGCGCGCCGCCAATGCGTTCATCAGGCGGCCCACGCCGGGACCGTGCACCTCGATGCCCACGTAGTCGCGGGCCGGATCGTGCTCGCTGGCCCAGGCCAGCGCCTCGCCGTTGCCGAAACCGATCTCCAGCACCCGTGGCGCCTGCCGGCCGAAGCGCGCGCCCAGGTCCTGCACGGTGCCGGTGTAGTCGATGCCGAAGCGGGCCCAGTGCGCGTCGAAGGCGCGCTGCTGGGCCGGGGTCATGCGGCCCTCGCGCAGCACGAAGCTGCGGATGCGGCGCAGGTGCGTGGGCTGGTCGGGAAGGTCGGGCTGGTCGGTCACGGCGTGCGCCTGGGTTGCGATGGACGGGGCGCTTGTGGGTCACGCCGAGAGGGCGCGCATTGTAGCGGCGGCGCCACGCGGGCGCCGCCTGGGGCGTTCAGTGCTGTTCGTCGAGCCGGCGCGGCGCCTCGTGCCGCGGACGCTCCGTCGGCGGATGCGGCTGGGGCGCCTGGGCGGGCGGGGCGGCGCGCGGTACCGGTTGGGACTGCGACATCGGCCGCATCGAGCGGAAGTCGGGGGCACGCTCGAAACGCTGCGGTTGTGGCGGTGCGCGCTCACGCAGTTGCGCCTCGAAATCCGGCGCGCGCATGCGCGCCGGCTGGGCGACTTCGCCGCGCGGCGGCATGGCCTGTTCGCGGCGTGCCTCCTCGATGCGTGCCTCCTCGATGCGTGTCGCACGCGCCTGTGCGTCGGCATTCGGCGCCGCCTGCTGGAAACGGGGCGTGTCCCCTTCCAGGCGACGCGCTGGTGCGGGCTGCACTGCGGCCCGTTCGAAGCGCGGTACCTGCGGCAGCGGGGAGGCGCCACGCGCGGCAGGTTCGCGATCGGACGCGCCGCTGGAAATGAAGCTCATGCTGCCCGGGCGCTGCGCCGGTTCGCGCGGTAGGTCTCCCTCCTGGCGGGCGAAGCGCGCCGAGCGCAATTCACCCGGACGCAGCGGCTCCTCGCGAATGGGTCTGGCGGCGGCCGCGTCGCTACTGCGGATGTCGCGACCGCCGGCGAAGCGTGCTGTGTCGCCCGCGGGCGCTTGCGGCGGGCGGGCACGATCGGCCGGGACGATGCGCGCGACCGACGGCAGGGTGGCCGCGCGGGGCTGCAGGACACGGACGTTCGCTGGCGCCTGCGGGCGCGGACGAGGCATGCGGTCGTCGGACGCCATGTCCACGCGCGGCGCGTGCCATGCGACGACCTCGCGCCGGAAGCCCTGCGCGGGCAGCGGGCGCGCCTGCGGCGGGCGCTGCGGGGCGAAGCTGCGCGGCGTGGGGCGCGGCGTGGCGGCGCGGGTCAGCACCGAGGCGCCGGCAAGCTGGCTCGGGTCCAGCCTCAGCTGGTGCCGCTGCACGCGGTCGGCCTCGGCGAAGTTGCGCGCAGGCATCGCGGTGAAGCCGCGCGGCCCGTGGCCGTCGCGGCCCATGGCACGCACCGGCGGGGCGATGCCGCGGTTCCAGTCGCGGTAGCGGCTGTCGATGCGGTTGACGATCACCGTGCGGTTGACGTTGCGCACGTAGATGTTGGTCACGTTGACCTGGGTGTAGTAGCTGCGGCTGCTGCGGTACCACGGGTCGTAGACGTCGCCCGGGCCGAGCGGGAACCAGCCCACCGGCGCGCTGCCGATCGATACGCCCCAGTGCGCGCCGCCGACGAAGGCGACCAGCGCCGGCGCGTACACCGGGCGCCAGCCGATCGGCCCGGGCACCCAGCACCAGCCGTCGCGCCAGGCCCAGCGTCCGTAGTGATAGGGAGCGAAACCCCAGGGCGCGTCATCCACCCAGGTCCAGCCCCAGGGAGCGACCCAGGCCCAGTGGCCGTCTCGGTAGGGCGCCCAGTCGGCGCCGACGTCGGCCGGATACCACACCGTGCCGTAGTCAGGATCGCTGCGCCATTGGCCGTAGCTGTCCAGATCCTGGTAGCCGATCACGTCTTCGGAAACGTAGCGGCGCGAACGGGAGGCGGCGTAGCGGCGGTCGCGCTCGCTGGACCACGCGTCGAAGCCGTCGCCGCCTGCGATGTCTTCCAAGGCGACGTCGTTCAGCGAAGAATCGGCGAAGCGGTAGCTGCGCCCGGCGACGACCAGACGCTGCGCGTCGTTCTCGCCGTAGACCGTGGCACTCCCGTCGAAGGCGGTGACGCGGGTGCCCCGGCCGTCGCGATCGACGTCGACGCGGAAGCTGCCCGGATGGTCGACCACCAGCGCGACGGTCGGCGTGTCGATCTCGTAGCTCTGGCCATCGTCCAGCCGGCGCACGGTCAGGGCGAGCGTGCCCTGGGTCAGTTCGAGCTGGGCCATGCGGTCGTCCAGCTGCAGGACGCCCACGTCGGTCTGGCCGTCCACACGCAGCGCGGCGCCGCCCAGCTCCAGCTCGGCGCGGGCGCCGGCGGCGCTGGAAAGCCGGTCGCCGCTGGTCAACGGACGGTTGATGCCCGCTTCGCCCCAGTCCTGTCCGCCGGAAGGCAGCAGGCCGACGTCGCCCTCCAGGTAGGAAAGCCGCGCGACCCGGGCGGGCGGATCGCCCGCGGTGTCGGCCGCCTGCGCGTGCAGCGCACCGCAGGCGCACAACAGCACGGTTGCGGCGCACGAGCGCCAGATCAGCTGCAGCTTCGAAGGTGCACGCATGATGTTCTCTCCGCCATGTTTGGGCACGGGAACGGCTCTCGTCACGACGCGATGACTGATTATGGGCCGGCCGTTCACCCGGCAATGGGCCGATGCGCACGACGGTTCAGCCGGCCGCCATGTGCGGTTCACACGGCATTGGGCCAGGCCGGCCGCCGGTTTTTCGCGCGGGGCATTTCCTGCCCGTCGTTCCCGGGTTACCATCCCGGCGAACGCGGGTGTAGCTCAATGGTAGAGCTGTAGCTTCCCAAGCTACTGACGAGGGTTCGATTCCCTTCACCCGCTCCAGCTTCGCTCCAACACGAAAGCCCGATCCCCGTCGGGCCTCTCTTCGGACTGCGGCGTGTGCGGATGAATGCAGGCGTGATCACCCTCGGTTGGCGGGAGCGGCTGGCGTTGCCGCAGTTCGGCATCGGCCAGCTCAAGGCCAAGCTCGATACCGGCGCCCGCTCAAGTTCGCTGCATGTCGATGCGCTCGACACCTTCCAGCGCGAGGGTGCGACCTGGCTGCGCTTTTCGCTCACGCTGGGGCCGCGGCACCGGCACGCCGTGCAGTGCGAGGCGCCGGCGATGGGGCGGCGCGTGGTCACCGACACCGGCGGGCACAGCACCGAGCGCTGGTTCGTGCGCAGCGAGGTACTGCTGGCCGGCGAGCGTTTCCCCATCGACATCAGCCTCACCGACCGCCGGCATATGCTGTTCCCCATGCTGCTCGGCCGCAGCGCCCTGTTGGGTCGTTTCGCGGTGGACCCGGCGCTTTCCTACACCCAGCCACGCCCCCGAGCCGCATCCGCGGAGCCGGGCCTGTCCTGAGCCGCCTAAACCTCACCGGCCATTCCCATGAAGATCGCGATCCTGTCGCGCAACACGCGGCTGTACTCGACCCGCCGGCTGGTCGAGGCCGCCCGCGAACGCAACCATGTGGTGCGCGTGCTCGACCCGCTGCGCTGCTACGTGCGCATCGCTCCGAACGACGTTTCCGTGCGCTACAAGGGCAAGGCCCTGCGCGACATCGATGCTGTAATCCCGCGCATCGGCACTACCGCCACCTTCTACGGCACGGCCGTGCTGCGTCAGCTGGAGATGATGGGCGTGTACACGCCCAACTCCTCCGATGCGGTGCTGCGCGCGCGCGACAAGCTGCGCGCCTTGCAGATCCTTGCATCTCACGGGCTGGACATGCCGGTGACCGTGTTTGGCGACAACCCGGACGACACCAACGATGTGCTGGCCATGCTCGGCGAGCCGCCGCACGTCATCAAATTGAACGAAGGCAGCCAGGGTACCGGCGTGGTGCTGGCGGAGAAACGCAGCGCCTCGCAGAGCGTGATCGAAGCCTTCCGTGGCCTGTACGCCAACTTCCTGGTGCAGGAGTTCATCGCCGAGGCCAAGGGCAGCGATCTGCGCTGCTTCGTGGTCGGCAAGAAAGTGATCGCGGCCATGCAGCGCGAGGCCAGCCCCGGTGATTTCCGCGCCAACCTGCATCGTGGCGGCAGCGCAGTGAAAGTGATACCGAGCGCCGACGAAAAGCGCATCGCCGTGCGGGCCGCCGCGGCGCTGGGCCTGGGGATCGCCGGCGTCGACCTGCTGCGCTCCCGGCGCGGGCCGCTGCTGCTGGAGGTGAATGCCTCGCCGGGCCTGGAAGGCATCGAAGCCGCTACCGGGGTGGACGTCGCGGGGCAAATCATCGCCTTCGTGGAACGGCATCCATAAGGGTCCGGACGGGCAGCCCTGCGGCGGACACTTGCCTCAGCCGCCGACCCTCGGGCCCGCGACCCTTGCCGCGGCGATAGGCGCACCAGGGAATGCGGCTGCTTCGAGTTCGTCGGCAGGACGGGCACGCGACCGCATCGAGCCGCCGCTTAACCCGTCCGTCAGATCGCATTAACTCCGCCGTAACCGTGCTGAACCTATAACACTCTCTACTGCAATGTGCCTGCGCCTACCGCAAGGCGGTGACGGCAGATTTCGGTATCGGGGCAGTAAGCTTTAGGCCCAGGTGCGCCGGCGACGAGTCGGGCATCTGGGCCTTTTTATTGGCATGGCCTGCAGCGGCCGCCCCCGTGACGGCAAGCTTGTTAAGCTTGCTAACCTCGACGGCCAGTGGCCTATGGAGTGGCGCATGCGTGTCCTTGTGATCGAAGACAACAGCGATATCGCGACCAACATCGGCGATTACCTGGAAGACCGCGGTCACGTGGTCGATTTCGCCGGCGATGGCGTCACCGGCCTGCACCTGGCCGTGGTGCACGATTTCGACGTGATCGTGCTGGACCTCACCCTGCCGGGCATGGACGGCCTGGACGTGGCGCGCAAGCTGCGCCACGAGGCGCACAAGCAGACGCCGGTGCTGATGCTCACCGCGCGCGACGCGCTGGAGCAGAAGCTCACCGGCTTCGAGTCCGGCGCCGACGACTACATGACCAAACCCTTCGCCCTGCAGGAACTGGCCGCGCGGCTGGAAGTGCTGGCGCGCCGCGGCAAGGGTCCGCAGAGCCGCGTGCTCAAGGTCGCCGACCTCACCTACAACCTGGACACGCTCACGGTCACCCGCGACGGCAAATCGATCCAGTTGAACCCGATCGGCCTGAAACTCCTGCAGGCGCTGATGGAAGCCAGCCCTTCGGTGGTCACCCGGCAAGACCTGGAACAGCGCGTGTGGGGCGAGGAACTGCCTGATTCCGATTCGCTGCGCGTGCACATCCACGGCCTGCGCGCGGCGATCGACAAACCCTTCGACAAGCCGCTGATCCACACGCGGCACGGCATCGGCTACCGCATGGTCGAGCCTGATTCCGTCCAAGCCTGATGCTGTCCAGGCGTAAGCTGCGGTTCCGCCTGATCGTCTCCTTCGCGCTGTTCGGCTTCGGCCTCAGCGCGTTGTTCGCGTTCGCGGCGCTCAACATCCGCACCCGGGTCGAGGACCAGCTGGTCAACGCCAGCCTGCTGGACGACGCCAAGTGGGCCAACCAGCAGGCGCGCGAGCATCCTGGCGAGGCCGCCCAGGGCTCGCGCCTGCTCACCGGCACGATCAAGAGCGAGCGCACGCTCTACAAGCTGCCGCTGTCCTGGCAGAACCTGGCCACCGCCAACGGCGTGCACGACATCTACGAGCCGGCCGACGACGGCAAGATCCACCACTACAAGCTCGCCGTGTGGAACCAGGGCGGCATCATCAGCTTCCTGCGCTACGACGTCTCGCGCGAGGAGCTGGGCAAACAGCAACTGCTGGCCAGTGTGATCGGCGCGGTGTTCCTGTTCGGCCTGCTCTCGCTGGCGATCGGCCTGTGGCTCTCGCGCAAGGTGTTGAAGCCGGTCAGCGAACTGGCCGCACGGCTGCGCGACTTCCGCAAGGCCGGCAAGGCCGAGCCGCTGGCGCCGCACTTTGCCGACGACGAGGTCGGCGAGCTCGCGCTCGCGCTGGACGAATACGCGGCGCGGCTGACCGCGATGGTCGAGCGCGACCGCGAGTTCAACTCCGACGTGAGCCATGAACTGCGCACGCCGCTGGCGGTGATCGCCAGCACCACGGAGTTGCTGCAGGGGTCGCCCGATCTGACCGACAAGCTGCGCGAGCGGCTCAAGCGCATCGAGCGCTCCTCGCGCCAGGCCACCGAGCTGATCGAGGCGCTGCTGCTGCTCTCGCGCGCGGAACGGCGCGGTCCCACGCGCGGCGAGACCACCGACGTGGCCAAGGTGGCGGCCGACGTGATCGAGAGCCAGCGCCCGCAGATGCGCGACAAGCCGCTGGGCATCGAACTGGCGGTGGGCGCGCCGGTGAGCGTCAACGCGCCGGCTTCGGTGCTGTCGGTCGCGTTGACCAACCTGATCGGCAACGCGATCAAGTACACGCTCGAAGGGCTGGTGCGGGTGGAGATCGGCCACGGCCGGGTCGAGGTGATCGACACCGGCCCCGGCATCAAGCCGGAGGATGCCGAGCGGCTGTTCCAGCGTGGCGTGCGCGGCGAAGGCGCCGGCGGCAGCGGCGCCGGGCTGGGCCTGGCGATCGTGCGCCGGCTGTGCGACCTGTACGGCTGGCAGGTATCGATGCGGCCGCGCAGCGACGCCAACGGCGCGATCGCGAGCCTGGTGTTCGAGCCGGGCTGATCTTTTACTTCTCCCCCGCGGGAAGAGGGCCGGGATATGGACCGGGGCTCGCGGAGACCTTCGTCATTGCCGAAGAAGAAAAAAGGCCGCATCGCTGCGGCCTTTTTTTTTGGAGGCGAAAGGCCTCCACCTCTCCCCAACCCGCTCCCCCGGCTGCGCCGGGAGAGCGGGAATAGAGCGGTCAGACGGGTTCGAGCCAGCCCCACTGGTCGTTGGTGCGCCCGTCGAACAGGCCGAAGTAGAGCTCCTGCAGCCGGCGCGTCACGCGTCCGGCGGTGCCGTTGCCCACCTGCTTGCCGTCGATCGAGCGGATCGGCGTCACCTCGGCCGCGGTGCCGCACATCAGCACCTCGTCGGCCAGGTACAGGTACTCGCGCGGCAGGTCGCGCTCGACGACTTCGATGCCGTCTTCGCGCGCCAGCGTCTTCAACGTATCGCGCGTGATACCCGTGAGAATCGAAGCGCTGGCCGGCGTGGTGTGCAGCACGCCGTCGAACACCAGGAACAGGTTCTCGCCCGCGCCCTCGCTGAGCAGGCCGGTGTTGGCCAGCGCGATACCCTCGCCGAAACCCAGCCGGCGCGCTTCGCGCGCGATCAGCTGGCCGGAGAGGTAGTTGCCGCCGGCCTTGGCGCCCGCGGGGATGGTATTGGGCGCGAAGCGCTGCCAGCTCGACACGCAGGCGGTGATGCCCTGCTCAAGCGCCTCGGGTCCGAGATACGGCCCCATCGGCCAGGCCGCCACCGCGATGTCGATCGGGGTCTCGGCGGAGAGGCCGAAACCGCCCAGGCCGCGGTAGGCGACCGGGCGCAGATAGGCGGCGGCCAGGCCGTTCTTCTTGATCACTTCGCGGCAGGCGGCGGCCAGATCGTCCTGCGAGTAGGGCAGCACCATGTCGTAGATCTTCGCCGACTGGTAAAGCCGCTTGAGGTGGTCGGTCAGGCGAAAGATCGCCGCGCCGTCGGGCGTGGCGTAGCTGCGGATGCCTTCGAACACGGAAGAGCCGTAATGCAGCGCATGCGACATCACGTGGGTGGTGGCCTCGCGCCACGGCTTGATCGCGCCGTTCTGCCAGATCCACTCGGGGTATTGCTGCGCCATGACGATTCTCCTGCAGGGGACCGCCCATGATACCCGCTGGACCGGTCCCGCCGCGCGTGCCTATTCCTGGCGCAGCCACAGGCAGCCGGAGTGCGGCTCGATGGCGAAGCGGGTTTCCTCGCCGCCGCCGCTGTCGTCCGTGGCGACCGTGCGCACGACGAGCGCGGGCCTGCCGGCCGCTGGATCGTCCGCCGTATCCGCCAGCTCGATGCCCAGCAAGGGCCGCCGCATCAGTGCGGACAGGGCGCGTATATCGGCCACCGCGGCACCCTTGCCGTAGCCGGCCCAGAGCATCAGGCCGGCGAGACGGTTGGCGTCGCCGTCGGCGAAGGCGTCGATGACGGCCTGGCGCAGCGCCTCGGCATCGGCGGCGCAGGTGACCGCGGGCGGGCGCAGCGAGGGCGGCGCGATCGCGGCCGAGGTTGCCGGCGCAGGCGTGGCCTGCAGGCTGGCGCAGGGCTGGTCGGTGAACACCGGCTGGCCGTCCGCGCCGATGCAGCGCCGGATCGGCGTCTGCGCCCGCGCGCAGAACGCGGCGAGGCTCAAAAGCAGCAGGCAGGACAGGCGCAGCGCAGGCATCGGCCGAGCATAGCCGCTCGGCGGCGAGGCTTCAGTCCAGTTGCGCCAGCACCGCCTGGGTCGCGCGGGCGCGGTTGAGCGTATAGAAGTGCAACCCCGGCGCGCCGCCCGCGAGCAGCCGCCGGCACATCTGCGCGACCACTTCCGCGCCCAGCGCGCGGATCGCCTCGGCGTCGTCGCCGTGCGCCTGCATGCGCTTGGCGATCCAGCGCGGGATCTCCGCGCCGCAGGCGTCGGAGAAGCGCTTCAACTGGCTGTAGTTGGTGATCGGCATGATGCCCGGCACGATCGGCACCGCGACGCCCAGCCGGCGCACGTCGTCGACGAAGCGGAAGTAGGCGTCCGGGTTGAAGAAGTACTGCGTGATCGCGCCGTTGGCGCCGGCATCGACCTTGGCCTTGAAGTGGCTGAGGTCGCGCAGCGCGTCCTCGGCCTGCGGGTGGGTTTCCGGGTAGGCCGCCACCTCGATGTGGAAGTGGTCACCCGAGTGCTCGCGGATGAACGCCACCAGCTCCGCCGCGTAGCGGAAGTCGCCGGGCGAGGCCATGCCCGAGGGCAGGTCGCCGCGCAGCGCCACGAGCCGCCGGTAACCGGCGCCGCGGTAGCCGTCCAGCAGCGCGGCGATCTCCGCCCGGGTGCCGCCCATGCACGACAGGTGCGGCGCCACCTGCAGGCCATGCTCGCCGTGCAGCCGCGCCACCGTGTCGGCGGTGTAGCTCAGCGTCGAACCGCCCGCGCCGAAGGTCACCGAGACGTAGTCGGGCGCGTGCGCCTTGAGCACCTGTGCGGCGCGATCCAGTTGCGCGCGCTGCTCGTCGGTCTTGGGCGGGAAGAATTCGAAGCTGATGGGCGGCATCGGTGGGTTCCTGCGGTGCGTGGCCGACATTCTATACGTTCATCGCGATGAAGCGATAGATGGCGTGGCGCAGGACGGCGCTCGCGGGGCCGCGCAAAGAAAAAGGGCCGCATCGCTGCGGCCCTTCGTCGTCGGAGTGGATCGATCAGTAGCGGTAGTGCTCGGCCTTGTACGGACCTTCCACCGGCACGCCGAGGTAGGCCGCCTGGTCGGCGGTCAGCGTGGTCAGCTTCACGCCGATCTTTTCCAGGTGCAGGCGCGCCACTTCCTCGTCCAGCTTCTTGGGCAGGATGTAGACCTTCGGTTCGTACAGGTCCTTGTTCGCCCACAGGTCGATCTGCGCCAGCGTCTGGTTCGAGAACGAGTTGGACATCACGAAGCTCGGGTGGCCGGTGGCGCAGCCGAGGTTCACCAGCCGGCCTTCGGCCAGCAGGAAGATCGCGCGACCGTCCTTGAAGGTGTACTTGTCCACCTGCGGCTTGATGTTGAGCCGCTCGGCGCCCGAGGCGTTCAGCGCATCGACCTGGATCTCGTTGTCGAAGTGGCCGATGTTGCAGACGATCGCCTGGTCCTTCATCGCCTGCATGTGCTCCAGGCGGATCACGTCCTTGTTGCCGGTGGTGGTGACGTAGATGTCGCCGCGGCCCAGCGTGCTCTCGACGGTGTTGACCTCGAAGCCTTCCATCGCCGCCTGCAGCGCGTTGATCGGGTCGATCTCGGTGACCACCACGCGCGCGCCATAGGCACGCAGGCTGTGCGCGCAGCCCTTGCCGACGTCGCCGTAGCCGCATACCACCGCGACCTTGCCGGCCAGCATCACGTCCATCGCGCGCTTCAGGCCGTCGGCCAGCGACTCGCGGCAGCCGTACAGGTTGTCGAACTTGCTCTTGGTGACCGAGTCGTTGACGTTGATCGCCGGGATCAGCAGCTTGCCTTCCTGCGCCAGCTGGTACAGGCGGTGCACGCCGGTGGTGGTCTCCTCCGAGACGCCCTTCCAGTCCTTGACCACGGTGTGCCAGTAGCCCGGACGCTCCTTGTGCACGCGCTTGAGCAGGTTCTTGATCACCTGCTCCTCGTGGCTGCCCGAGGCGGTGTCGACCCAGTCACTGCCGTTCTCCAGCTCGTAGCCCTTGTGGATCAGCAGCGTGACGTCGCCGCCATCGTCCACCACCAGCTGGGGACCCAAGAAGCCGCCCTTGCCGTCGGGGAAGGACAGCGCATCGAGCGTGCAGTCCCAGTACTCCTCCAGCGTCTCGCCCTTCCAGGCGAACACCGGCGTGCCGGAGGCGGCGATCGCCGCGGCGGCGTGGTCCTGCGTGGAGAAGATGTTGCACGAGGCCCAGCGCACGTCGGCGCCGATGTCCTTGAGCGTCTCGATCAGCACCGCGGTCTGGATGGTCATGTGCAGGGAGCCGGTCACGCGCACGCCCTTGAGCGGTGCCTGCGGGGCGTACTTGCGGCGGATCGACATCAGGCCGGGCATCTCGTGCTCGGCGATGTCCAGCTCCTTGCGGCCGAAATCGGCCAGGGAGATGTCGCGGATCTTGTAATCGTGGTTGGGGTGGGCCTGGATGGCGGCGTTCATGCTTGTCTCCGGTTCTTTGGGGAACCAACGCCTCTGCGGGCGAAGGTCCGCATGGGTGAGCGCCGTTGCTGCATATGCCCGCCGAGCCTGGCCGTCGCATGACGGTCGCAGCGCCCCTCGGTGGGCACGAAAGAGGCGCATTATAACGTGCCGCCGCCCCTTTGCAGGCGCGACGGCCTGCCCACGCCCGTGCACGAAACCCTCTCGCGCCCTTGATCGTGCTGCACCGCAGCATCCTGCGGTAGTGTTCATCGACGCCCACCGGAGGATCCCATGGAAGCCAGCCGCGACGCCGACTACCTGCCGCACGACGGCCCCCTGCGGGAGGATGTCGGCAAGCTCGGTCGGCTGGTCGGGCGGATGCTGGCCGAGCAGGGCGGCGAGGCGTTCTTCGCGCGGGTCGAGGCGGTGCGCCAGGCCGCCATCCGGCGTCGCCGCGAGGGCGAACCGCCGGCCACGCTGGCCAGCGCGCTGGACGGCTTGCACAGCGGCGACGCCGAGGCGCTGGCGCGCGCCTTCGCCACCTACTTCCAGGCGGTGAACACCGCCGAACGCGTGCACCGCATCCGCCGCCGCCGCGACTACCAGCGCGAAGGCAGCGCGCCGCAACCCGAATCGTTGCTTGACGCGCTGGGCCGGCTCAAGGCCGAGGGCGTCGGCGCGCAGGAGCTGCTCGACTGGCTCGCGCGGCTGTGGATCGAGCCGGTGTTCACCGCCCATCCCACCGAGGCCGTACGCCGCTCGCTGCTGGAGAAGGAGCAGGCGATCGTGCGCGCGCTGGTGGACGGCTTCGACTCCAGCCGCACGCCGCAGGAGCGCGCCGAGGACGAGGACCGCATCTTCATGGCGCTGTCGGCGGGGTGGCAGACCGCTGAAGCCTCGCCGGTGCGCCCCACCGTGCAGGACGAGCACCACCACGTCGGCTTCTACCTGGCCAATCCGGTCTACCGCATCGTGCCGGCGCTGTACGAATCGCTGGCCGATGCGCTGCAGGCGGTCTACGGCATCGCCGCGCCGCTGCCACGCCTGCTCGGCTTCGCCAGCTGGGTCGGCGGCGACATGGACGGCAATCCCAATGTCGGCGCCGACACCATCGCCGCCAGCCTCGCTACCCAGCGCGCGCACGTACTGGAGCACTACATCGCCGACGTCGCCGCGCTGGCGCGCCTGCTCAGCCAGACCCAAGGCCGGGTGGGCGTCGACGACGAACTCGCCGCGCGCCTGGCCGACTACCGCGAGCGCTTCCCGCAGGCCGCCGCACGCATCCGCCCCCGCCATGCCGACATGCCTTACCGCTGCCTGCTCACGCTGATCGGTGCGCGGCTGGAGGCGACCGGCGAGAACGATCACGCCGAAGGCTACGCCTCGCCTGCCGAACTGCTGGACGACCTGCAGCTGATCGATCGCAGCCTGCTCGCCCATCGCGGCCTGCATGCCGGCGCCTACGCCGTGCGAAGGCTGGTCTGGCGCGTGCGCACCTTCGGCTTCCACCTGGCGCGGCTGGACGTGCGGCAGGACTCGCGCGTGCACGACGACGCACTGGCCGCGCTGCTGAGCGATGACGAATGGCCCGGCCGCCCGGCGCAGGAGCGTGCGCAGCAACTGTCCGGCTACGCGGCGGGCCGGGCGCGCTTCGCGATCAGCCACGCGGAGGTGGTGACCGGCCTATACGACGTGTTCGTCACCCTGGGCGACGCGCGCCGGCGCTACGGCAGCGGCGCGATCGGGCTCTACGTCATCAGCATGGCGCGCTCGGCCGCCGACGTGCTCGCCGTGCTGTCGTTGGCGCGTTACGGCGGGCTGGTAGCGCCCGCCGTGTCGTCCGGCGCCTCGCAGGGCGAAACGGACAGCACGGTACCGTTGGACATCGCGCCGCTGTTCGAGACCATCGACGATCTCGCCCACTCGCCGGCCACGCTGCGCGCGCTGCTGGCCGACCCCGTCTACCGGACCCACCTGCAGTCGCGCGGAGACCGCCAGTGGGTGATGCTCGGCTACTCCGACAGCGGCAAGGACGGCGGCACGCTGGCCTCGCGCTGGGCGCTGCAGCGCGCCCAGGTGGAACTGCTGGAGGTGGCCAGGCAAGCCGGCATCCAGCTGGCCTTCTTCCACGGCCGCGGCGGTTCGGCCAGCCGCGGCGGCGGGCGCATGGCGCCGGCGCTGCTGTCCTCGCCGCGCGGCTCGGTCGCCGGCGTGCTGCGCGTGACCGAGCAGGGCGAGGTGATCCACCGCAAGTACGGCATCCGCGCACTGGCTCTGCGCAACCTGGAGCAGACCGTGAGCGCGGTGCTGCGCGCCTCGCTGCGCCCGCGCGCGCATGAAGCGCGCGAAGCGGCCTGGCGCGAACGCATGGAGGCGCTCGCCGCGCACAGCCGCCGGCACTACCGCGCGCTGGTCGAGCGCGAAGGCTTCGTCGAGTACTTCCGCCGCGCGACGCCGATCGACGTGGTCGAGCGCATGACCCTGGGTTCGCGCCCCGCCAGCCGCCGCAGCATGCGTGGCGTACACGACCTGCGCGCGATCCCGTGGGTGTTCGCCTGGACCCAGTGCCGCTCGATCATCACCGGCTGGTACGGCCTGGGCGCCGCGCTGGAACAGGGCGCTGCCGCGTTCGGTGAACAGGCGCTCGTGGAGATGGCGCGCGACTGGCCGTTCCTCGTCAACGCGCTGGACGACGTGGCGATGGTGCTGGCCAAGTGCGACCTGGACATCGCCGAGGCGTTCTCGCGCCTGGCCGGCGACCTGCACGAACCGTTCTTCGCGCTGATACGCGAGGAGTTCGAACGTACGCGGCGCTGGCTGCTCCGGCTCAAGGGCGGCGATGCGCTGCTGGCCGACAACCCGCGCCTGGCGGTGTCGATCCGCCTGCGCAACCCCTACGTCGACCCCATGAGCCTGCTCACCGTGGACTTGCTCGCCCGCTGGCGCGCGGGCGGCAGCGAGGACGAGGCCCTGCTGCGCGCGCTGGTCGCCTGCGTCAACGGCGTGGCGCAGGGTCTGCAGAACACCGGTTGAGCGATCAGGCCATTGCCGGCTTGAGCACGACCTTGGTCCAGCCCGCATCGCGGGCGTCGAAGTGCCGGTAGCCCTCGGGCGCCTTCGCCAAGGGCAGCTCGTGCGACACGATGAAAGAGGGTTTGGCCTTGCCCGCTTCGATCAACTTGCACAGATGCCGGTTGTACTGCTTGACGCTGGTCTGGCCGGTGCCCAGGCGCTGGCCTTTCTCCCAGAGTCGGCCGTAGTCGAAGGCGATCTGGCCATGCTTGGCCTGCTCCGTGGCGGCGCCCGGATCCTGCGGCATGAACACGCCGACCACGCCGATCGAGCCGGTGGCCCGCACGGCCCGGACCAGGTTGTTCATGGTCAGGTTGGGAACCTCGTGGCCGGCGCAGTTGAAGCATTGGAAGCCGACGCATTCGCAGCCGCGGTCGGCGCCCTTGCCCTGGGTCAGCTCGAGCACCTGATCGACGCCGCTGTCCTCGGTGTCGTGGATCGGGATCGCGCCGATCTGCTCGGCCAGCGCCAGGCGGTCCTTGTGCGCGTCCACGACCATGACCTTACTGGCTCCCTTGATGATCGCCGAGTACGCCGCCATCAGGCCGACCGGGCCGGAACCATAGACCACCACGGTATCGCCCGGCATCACGCCGGCCAGCTCGGTGGCGTGGTAGCCGGTAGGGAAGATGTCGGCCAGCATCACGTAGTCGTTTTCCCTCTCCTGCGCATCCGGCGGCAGTACCAGGCAGTTGAAATCCGCATGCGGCACGCGCAGCAGTTCGGCCTGCCCGCCGCGGTAGGGGCCCATGCCGGCATAGCCGTAGCCCGCGCCGACCTTGCCGGGATTCATCACCAGGCAGGCGGCGGTCAGGCCGCGCTCGCAGTTCTCGCAACAGCCGCAGGAGACGTTGAACGGCAGGCACACGCGATCGCCCACCTTGACGCGCTCGACCGCGTTGCCGACCTCGATCACTTCGCCAAGGTTCTCGTGGCCGAGCACCTTGCCCGGTTCCAGGTCGGTGCGCCCCTCGTACATGTGCAGGTCCGAGCCGCAGATGTTGCTGCTGGTGATGCGTACCAGTGCGTCGGTAGGCTTCTCGATCTTCGCATCCGGCACGTCGGCCACGCCGATGTCGCGCGGGCCGTTGTAGACCACAGCTTTCATGGGCTCGCTCCTGCAGGCAGGCACCGGCCGCGTGGCTGCACGCGGCCGGTGGGGGAAAGAAGGGGGCAGGAAGGCGAAACTAGCCGTGTGGGCGTACGCACCATGGCAAGGCCACGTAGCCCCTGGGTGAGCCGACCCGGCAGTGGCGCCGTTGCCACAGCGACGGCAAGCCCGGGTCCGGACGCACGGCGTGGCGCTCACGCCGCGGCATGACGGCAAGCCGCGGCGCGCTGGCGTGCCTGTGGTTGCCTGCGCTCCCGGAAGCACCTTGAGACGCCACGCCTTCTCTCCTCGGAGAGAAGGGCAGCAGCCTCAGCCTTCCAGTTCGCTCCAGCGCGCGTAGGCGGCGTCGAGCTCGGCCTGCAGCCTCGCCAGCGCTTCGTTGGCCTGCACGATGGCGGCGCTGTCCTGCTGGAAGAACGCCGGCTCGTTCATGGCGGAGGAGCGCCCGGCGACCTCGTTCTCGAGCTGCTCGATGCGGGCGGGCAACAGCTCCAGCTCGCGCTGGTCCTTGAAGCTCAGCTTGCGGCGGGCCGGGGCCAGGGCAGGCGCCGGTGCAGGCGCGGGACTCGAGGCAGGCGCCGGCGCGCTCTTCGCCGGGGCAGGCGCCGGCGTGGCAGGCCGCTGGCGCAGCCAGTCGCTGTAGCCGCCCACGTACTCGCCCACGCGCCCTTCGTCCTCGAGCACCAGCGTGCTGGTCACCACGTTGTCCAGGAAGGCGCGGTCGTGCGAGACCAGCAGCAGCGTGCCGGTGTAGTCGGCCAGCAGCTCTTCCAGCAGTTCCAGCGTTTCGACGTCCAGGTCGTTGGTCGGTTCGTCCATCACCAGCAGATTGGAGGGCTGGGAGAACAGCTTGGCCAGCAGCAGGCGGTTGCGTTCGCCGCCGGAAAGCCGCGTGATCGGTGCGCGGGCGCGTTCGGGCGAGAACAGGAAGTCCTGCAGGTAGCCGATCACGTGCTTGCGCTGGCCGCCGAGCTCGATGTATTCGCGGCCCTGCGCCACGTTGTCGAGCGCGTTGAGCGTCTCGTCCAGCTGCACCCTGTGCTGATCGAAATAAGCGATCTGGATGCCGGTGCCGAGCTCCACCGTGCCGCGCTCGGGCGTGAGCTCGCCCAGCATGATCCTGAGCAGCGTGCTCTTGCCCGCGCCGTTGGGCCCGATGATGCCGATGCGGTCGCCGCGCATCACGGTGGTGGACAGGTCCTCGATCAGCACGCGTCCACCGTATGACTGGTGCACGTGGTCGAGCTCGACCACTTTCTTGCCCGAGGCCTGCGCATTGGCCAGCGTCATCTTCGCGTTGCCGACCAGTTCGCGCCGCTCGGCGCGCTCGCGGCGCAGCGCCTTGAGCGCGCGCACGCGGCCCTCGTTGCGGGTGCGCCGGGCCTTGATGCCCTGGCGGATCCACACTTCCTCCTGCGCCAGCTTCTTGTCGAACAGCGCGTTGGCCTGGGCTTCGGCGTGCAGGCGCTCTTCGCGCCGGCGCAGGTAGTTGTCGTAGTCGCCGGGCCAGTCGGTGAGCTGGCCGCGGTCGATCTCGACGATCCGCGTGGCCAGCGCGCGCAGGAAGCTGCGGTCGTGGGTGACGAATACGATCGAGCCGTCGAATGACTTCAGGAACCCCTCGAGCCAGCCGATCGCCTCGATGTCCAGATGGTTGGTCGGCTCGTCCAGCAGCAGCACGTCGGGCTTGGTCACCAGCGCCTGCGCCAGCAGCACGCGACGCTTCATGCCGCCGGAGAGCGCGGCGAAATCGGTGTCGCCCGGCAGCTCGAGCCGCACCAGCACCTCGTCCACGCGCCGGTCCAGGTCCCACCCCTGGCGCGATTCGATTTCGTGCTGGACTTCGCCCAGCGCAGCGAACGAGTCGTCCGAGTGCAGGCCGGCGGCCAGCAGATGGTGGTAGCGCGCCAGCAGATGGCCCAGGTCACCCAGGCCTTGCGCCACCACGTCGAACACCGAACCGGCGGTGGACTGCGGCACTTCCTGCGCCATCCGCGCGATGGTGACGCCGCCCTGCACCCTCACTTCACCGTCGTCGGGTTGCAATTGGCCGGCGATCAGCTTCATCAGTGTGGATTTCCCCTCGCCATTGCGGCCCACGACGCAGACGCGTTCGCCGCGCTCGATCGACAGGTCGACATCGGCAAGCAGGAGGGGGCCGCCGATGCTGAAATCGACGTGCTGCAATTGGATCAGGGACATTCGCCAATTCTAACGGACGCGGACCTAATGGATGTGGTCTGACGGATGCGGGACTGGCGGATGCGGCGCGACCCAAGGCCCTACAACGCGTGCGCGGGCTGGAAGCCGGCGACGCCGAGGTATTCATGCGCATCGCCCAGATCACCCCACTTTGCGAATCGGTGCCGCCGCGGCTCTACGGCGGCACCGAGCGGATCGTTTCCTGGCTCACCGACACGCTGGTCGATCTCGGCCACGAGGTCACCCTGTTCGCCAGTGCCGACGCGCGTACCCGCGCCGAACTGGTGGCCGTGCGCGACCAGGCGATCCGCCTGGACCCCACACAGCAGAAATCCGAACTGGCCGCCCATCTGTCGATGCTGCAGGAAGTGCGGCGCCGCGCCGACGAGTTCGACGTGTTGCATTTCCACGTCGACATGCTGCATTTCCCGATGTTCGAGGACTGTGCCGGCCGCACCCTCACCACGCTGCACGGACGGCTGGACCTGAAGGACCTGGGCGAGGTGTACCGGCGCTGGCCGCACTATCCGCTGGTATCGATCTCGCACCACCAGCGCCGTCCGCTGCATTTCGCCAACTGGGCCGGCACGGTGGCGCACGGCCTGCCCGAGGACCTGCATCGCCCGCACCTGCACCCCCGCGGCGGCTATCTCGCCTTCCTCGGCCGCATCTCGCCGGAGAAGCGGCCCGACCGCGCCATCGCCATCGCGCGCAGGAGCGGCATGCCGCTGAAGATCGCGGCCAAGGTGGACCTGGCCGACCGCGCCTACTTCCACCAGGAGATCCAGCCGCTGCTGGGCGATCCGCTGGTGGAGTTCGTCGGCGAGATCGGCGACGGCGACAAGGAGCAGTTCCTCGGCGACGCCGCCGCGTTGCTGTTCCCGATCGACTGGCCCGAGCCGTTCGGCCTGGTGATGATCGAGGCGATGGCCTGCGGCACGCCGGTGATCGCCTGGAACCGCGGCGCCGTGCCCGAGGTGATCGAGGACGGCGTCAGCGGCTTCATCGTCGAAAACGAGGCCGAGGCGGTCGAGGCCGTGCGCCGGCTGCCCGAACTGGACCGCCGCCAGGTGCGCGCCGCCTTCGAGCGGCGCTTTTCCGCCGAGATCATGGCCAGCCATTACGTGGACCTGTACGAACGCCGCTGCCGCGTCGCCCCCGCGTTGCCCGCCTGGCCGCTGGCCTACGAGGCAAGGTGATGACTGAGGCGACCCATGACGACGAAACCCCTTCGGCCGGCACCGCGCGCGGGCAGTACTCGCTGAAGTCGGGCGACACCTTCGTGGTGTGCGATGCCTTCGGCGACATCCGCGGCGCGGCCGACGGGCTGTTCCACAACGACACGCGGATGCTGTCGGCCTTCGCGCTGGACCTGGGCGGCAGGCCGCCGTCGCTGCTGAGCGCCGCGATCAGCCACGACAACGTGCTGTTCACCTCCAACCTGTCGAACAAGCCGCTGCCGCCGATGGGCGAGCGAGCCACGCCGCAGGGCGTGATCCACCTCGAGCGCGAGCGCTTCCTTTGGGGGGCGCGCATGTACGAGCGCATCTCCTGCGTCAACTACGACGACTCCGAAGTGCGGGTGACGCTCACCCTGCGCTTCGAGGCGGATTTCCGCGACATCTTCGAGGTGCGCGGCACGCCGCGGGCGCGCCGCGGCATGCTGTATCCGCCCGAGGTCGAAGGCGGCAGGGTGGCGCTGCGCTACGACGGGCTGGACGGCGTGATGCGCCGCTCGGTGATCAGTTTCTCCACCGCACCAGACCGGCTCGACGGCCGCACGGCCGAGCTCGGCCTGACGCTGCCGCGCCTGAGCACCACCGAGCTCTTCATCGAAGTCGGCCCCGAGGCGGTGGAGCCGGGCCGCGAACGCTACCGCGCCGCCGCGGCCAAGGCCCGCAAGGCGATGCGCAAGCGCCGCGTCCACGGCGCGCGACCGCGCAGCAACGCCCGCCTGTTCAACAACTGGCTGGACCGCTCGCGTGCGGACATCGCCTTGCTGGTCAGCGAATTTCCCACCGGGCCCTATCCCTGCGCCGGCATTCCCTGGTTCGCCACGCCGTTCGGTCGGGACGGCATCATCACCGCGCTGCAGCTGCTGTGGCTCGACGCGGGGCTGGCGCGCGGCGTGCTCGGCTACCTTGCCGAGCACCAGGCACACGAGACTTCCGCGTTCCGCGATTCGGCGCCCGGCAAGATCATGCACGAGACGCGCAAGAGCGAGATGGCCGAGCTGGGCGAGGTGCCGTTCGGCCGCTACTACGGCGGCGTCGACACCACGCCGCTGTACGTGATGCTCGCCGGGGCTTACGCCGAGCGCACCGGCGACGAGGTATTCATCGACAGGCTGTGGCCCACGCTCACCGCCGCGATGGGCTGGATCGAGCGCACCTGCGAAAGGGACCGGCACGGCTTCCTTACCTATGCGCAGGGCGAGAAGGGCGGCCTGCTCAACCAGGGCTGGAAGGACAGCGAGGACTCGGTGTTCCATGCGGACGGGCGCATCCCGCCGGCGCCGATCGCGCTGGTGGAGGTGCAGGGCTACGTGTACGCCGCGCTGCGCGCCATGGCCCGACTGGCCGAGCGCCGCGGCAACGAAGAGGACGCCGACCGCTGGCGCCGCCGCGCGCTAGCCATGCGCAAAGCGGTGGAGGACCTGTTCTGGGACGAGGAGATGTCCAACTACGGCATCGCCCGCGACGGCAATGACACTCTGTGCCGCGTGCGCGCCTCGAACGTGGGCCATCTGCTCTACGTGGGCCTGCCCAAGCTGTGGCGCGCGAAGAAGGTGATCCGGCAGTTCCGCACCGCCGCCTTCGACGGCGGCTGGGGCGTGCGTACGCTGGCCACGCAGCAGGCGCGCTTCAATCCGATGTCCTACCACGACGGTTCGGTATGGCCGCACGACGTCGCGCTGTGCGCCGCCGGCATGGCGCACTACGGCGAGCGCGACGATGCGGTGCGCCTGCTGGGCGAGACCTTCGAGGCGGCGGTGCACTTCGGCATGCGCCTGCCGGAACTGTTCTGCGGCTTCCCGCGCGCCACCGGCGAACCGCCGATCGCCTATCCGGTCGCCTGCCTGCCGCAGGCGTGGGCCGCCGGGTCGATGTTCATGATGCTGCAGGCCTGCCTGGGCGTGGAGGTCGACGGACGCCGCGGCGAGGTGCGCATCGACCGGCCCAGTCTGCCCGACGGGGTCGACCGGCTGACCCTGCACCGGCTCGACGTCGGCGGCGACAACATCGATCTGGGCTTCGAGCGCATCGGCTCGCGCACGGTGGCTTTCCGCGCCGGCGGCTCGGCCGACGTGAGGATCCTGGCCAAGGTCTGACGCCAGCCGCGAACACGACGCCAGTCGCCTGTGGCGCGTTACCTCGAAAGCTTCCGAGCGTCATTCCTCCGCAAGCGGGATCCATTTGGCTGGCGAAACGTCAACGTGGATTTCCGCTTGCGCGGGAACGACGTCTGACCAGTTGTCGAGATCCTGCAGGAGCCCGCCACGGCGCATGACGGTTACGCACAGATGGCTCCCGCGGCGGCTGTTCCGTCCTAGCCGCTTTCGTTCCTCCGCGAAGAACGAAAGCACACTTTCCAAGCTCCGAGAGCTTTGAAAGAGCAACAAAGAAGTCTTCAAAGCTGCTAGGCACCCGCGCCGGGCACGTCAGGGGAAGCCATGCGCACCGCTGATTTCCAGGCGCCACAGGCCGGCAGCGTGGTGGCGGGCGCCCTTGTGGCCGCCGCGGCATGTGATTCACCCGTGAAATCCGCGCCATAATCCCCCTCCGGACTCCGGGGGGATGGCCATGGCAAGGCAGCTGACGGACCGTTATGCCGCGGCCAAGCGCATCGCGCTGGCTGCAATGGAGGTGGACGCCGGCGAGCGCGACGCGCTCGTCGTCGAGCGCGTCGGAGAAGACGCGGAACTCGAGCGCGAGGTGCGCTGGATGCTCGAGGCGATCGAGCGCACCCATACCGCCACCCTGCCGTTCGCGCCGGCCGCCGCTTCGCCCGACCTGAGCGGCCGCCAGACGCAGGCCACCGCGCCGCGCAACTACCGCATCCTGCGCCTGCTCGGCGAGGGCGGCATGGGCATGGTGTACCTGGCCGAGCGGTGCGACGAAGGGTTTACCCAGCAGGTGGCGCTTAAGTTCCTGCACGCCGCCGCCGAAGGCTCGCCGGTCCTGCACGAGCGCTTCAGTCAGGAGCGCAGCCTGCTGGCTCGGCTGGAGCACCCCGGCATCGCGCGTCTGCTCGATGGCGGCATGATGGACGGCGGCCGGCCGTTCCTGGCGATGGAGTACGTCCAGGGCCAGCGCATCGACGAGTGGTGCGACGCCCGCTCGATGCCGCTCAACGAGCGCATCGAATTGTTCCTGAAGGTCTGCGACGCGGTGGAGTTCGCCCATCGCAACCTGGTGATTCATCGCGACATCAAGCCGGCCAACATCCTGGTGACCGCCGACGGCACGCCCAAGCTGCTGGACTTCGGCATCGCGCGCATCATCGAGGAGGGCGGCCAGGTGCTCGCCACCGCCACCGCGGCGCATGCGCTGACCCTGGCCTACGCCAGCCCCGAGCAGATCGAACAGCAGCCGCTGACCACCGCGGCGGACGTCTATTCGCTGGGCGTGGTGCTCTACCAGCTGGTCGCCGGGCGCCGTCCCTACCAGCACCTGGTCACTCCGCACCTGTTGTCCAACGCGATCGTCGGCGGCCAGGTGACGGCGCCCAGCCGCAGCCTGCGCGAATCGCCGGAGGAGAACCGGTCGCGCCGCACCATTCCCGCCGACGTCGATGCGATCGTGCTCAAGGCCCTGCGCCGGCAGGTGAGCGAGCGCTACGCGAGCGTGGCCGAATTCGCGCAGGACCTTCGCTACTACCTGGCGCGGCGGCCGGTAAAGGCGCGCCGCGGCCGACAGTGGTACCGGCTGCGCCGCTTCGCCCAGCGCAATCGCTGGCCGCTCGCGGCCGCCGGCATGGTGCTGCTGGCAGTGCTGGCCGGGCTGACCGCCTCACTGCTGGCGCTGGTGCAGACCCGCGCGGCGCAACGCCTGGCCGAACAGCGCCAGCACGATCTGGAACGCATGGTGGACTTCCAGCAGTCGATGCTGCAGAGCGTGGACATCGACGCGATGGGGCACGCCATGACGCGCAGCGCGCGCGCGCTGGTAATGGCCCGTCTCGGTGACCCGGGCAGGCCATCGATCGACCGCACACGACTGGACCAGGCCTTTGCCGGGATCGCCTCGTCCGGGCCGGCACGCGACGCGCTGGACACTTACGTGGTGAGCCATGCGCTGGCCCGGCTGGACAAGGATTTCGCCGACGCCCCCCTGCTCGCCGCCGACATGCGCCAGTCGCTGGCGCGCGTGCTGCTGACCATCGGCAGCTACAGCCACGCGGCCGAGGAATTGCGCCGGGTGGTGCAGGTGCGCCGGCAGCGCCTGCCCGCCGGCGACGCCGCGCTGCTTTCGGCGCGCATCGATCTGGGCGAGGCGCTCTATCGCGGCGGCGAGCCAGACCAGGCCGCGCAGGTCTACGACAGCACGCTGCCGGCGGCTGGCGCGCTGCCGCCGACCGACCCGCTGCAAGTGGCGGCGCTGTCCGGGCGCGCCCGCGTGCTCGCCGCGCAGGGCCAGCTCAAGCAGGCGCTCGAACGGCAGGAGGCGCTCTACGCGCGGCTGGCGCCGCTGCTGCCGGCCACCAACCAAGGCCTGCTGCGGTTGCGCCGCGACCGGGTCGAAACGCTGACCCAGCTCGGCCAGCGCGACCGCGCGCGCGCCGAGCTGGAGCAACTGGTGCCGCTGTACCGCCAGACCTTCGGCATCAACGACCCGGAAACGCTCGCCACGACCCTGACCCTGGCCACGCTGCTGTACTCGCAGGACAACGAATACGAACGCTCGCTCGCGCTGGCCCAGGACGTGGCGCAGGTCCGCCAGCGCAGCCTGGGCGCGGACCATCCGGCCACCCTGCAGGCGCGCGCGCTGGCGGCGTCCAACGAGGTGCGGCTGGCGCTCGATCCGGACACCATGGCGCAGGTGCACGAGCGGCTGGACGCGATCATCCAGGGCTACCGGCGCGTGCTGGGCCCTGACAACGCGCACACGCTCGACGCCATGACCGACATGGTGCGGCTGCTCTCGAAGCAGGACCGCTACGGCGAGGCCATTGCGATGGAGCGCGCCATCCTGGCCGGGCGCATGCGCACCCTCGGTCCCGAGCATTTCAGCACCCTCTACGCCCGCGGCAGCCTGGCCAGCCTGCTGTGCGAGAACGGCCAGTACGCCGAGGCCAGCACGCAAGGCGAGCAGGTGCTCGCCGCCCTGCGCCGCCAACTGGGCGAGGACCACCCGATGACGCTGGCGACCTACGACCTGGTCGGCCGCATCGATGCCGGCGCCGGACGCTGGGAAGAGGCGCGCGACGCCCACGCCAAGGCGCTGGAGGGCCGTGCCCGCACCCTGGGCGACACCGACGCCCATACCATCGAGAGCGCCTCGCGGCTGTACCTCACCCTGCTCAAGCTGCACGACGCCGCGGCTGCCAGGCGCGTGCTCGATACCTATCTGCAGCCGGTGATCGCGATGAGGCCGGACACGCTCAATGCGGGCATGCGCAGCGTGCGCGAGGAAGCGCTGGCGGCGGTCGGGGAGTAGCCCTGTGGCCGGCAGCCAGCGCGTTCCCAGACCGCCGTCGAGCCCGCTTCGCCCGTCCGGGCAGCGGCAATCCATCACGAAAGCATCGACACAACAGTCATTTGCCCGGCAAAGTTCGGGCTTTCCCGTGGAAATATGGCGCCGATCGCATTAAGGTCGCCTCTACGCGACAAAAACGCTGCCATTGCGCAGCGAGGATCTGGCATGACCATCGATGCATTTCTGCCCAGCCGGCTGGGCGCCCTCATCCTCATCACCCTGCTGGGGCTCCTTGCCGGCACGGCGCACGCCGGGCAGGCCGCCATCGTGGTCGATGCCACCACCGGGCGCGTGCTGGGCCAGGTCAACGCCGACGAGCGCAACTATCCGGCGTCGCTGACCAAGATGATGACGCTCTACCTGACCTTCCGCGAACTGAAGGCCGGCCGGCTCACGCTCGAGGATCGCCTGCCGGTGTCGGCCTGGGCCGCGAACCGCGCGCCGAGCAAGCTGGGCCTGCGCGTCGGCCAGAACATCACGGTGGAGGACTGCATCCTGGCGATGGTCACCAAGTCGGCCAACGATGCGGCGACCGTGGCGGCCGAAAGCATCGGCGGCAACGAAAAAGGCTTCGCCGACATGATGAACGCGCAGGCCGCGCTGCTGGGCATGAGCGGCACGCATTTCGACAACGCCTCCGGCCTGCCCGATCCGAACAACTGGTCCACGGCGCGCGACCTGCTTACGCTGGGCCGCGCGCTCTTCCAGGATTTCCCGCAGTACGCGCACTACTTCTCCGTCAAGGAATTCAACTTCAACGGCCAGCTGGTGCGCGGTCACAACCATCTGATGGACCGCTATCCCGGCATGGACGGCCTGAAGACCGGCTTCACCGACGCGTCGGGTTTCAACCTCGCCTCCACGGCGATGCGCGATGGCCACCGGCTGTTCGCGGTGGTGCTGGGAGGCAAGACGGCGGCCCGCCGTGACCAGCTGATGGCGAACCTGCTCGATGCCGGCTTCGAGCAGAGCGAGGCGGACGCGCTGGCGGCCGCGGGCGAGCCCGCGCCAGGCATGGCGCACCGCGTGCTGGCGGCGCTCTCGCCGATCGCCAACGCCGAAGCCGACCCGACCCCCTCGGCCGCGTCGCGTCACGCGGCGCGCCGCGGCAGGGCCGCCACGCACGGTTGTCGCGCGCACCATGGCATCTGCCGCGCCAAGGGCCGTACCTCGCATGCGCACAACGGCACGATCAAGCTGGCCAATCGCGCGGGCGCCAAGGGCGGTCAGGACTGAGCTTTCGCCGCCAGGCAGACAAACAAAAACCCCGCGGCAGGCCGCGGGGTTTTTTGTGCACGACCAGCGCCGGACTTACTTGCGCTTGCCGTTCAGGCCGGCGTCGGCGCGCAGCGCCTCGGCCTTGTCGGTCTTCTCCCACGAGAACGCGGTGAAGGTGGAGCCGTCGGCGGCCTTCATCTCGTAGGGCTGGCGGCCGAAGTGGCCGTAGCTGGCGGTCTGCTGGTACATCGGGTGGATCAGGTCCAGCATCTTGATGATGCCGTACGGACGCAGGTCGAAGTGCTTGCGGATCAGCTTCTCGATCTTCTCGTCCGAGATCTTGCCCGTACCGAAGGTGGTCACCGAGATCGAGGTCGGCTCGGCCACGCCGATGGCGTAGGACACCTGCACCTCGCAGCGGTCGGCCAGGCCGGCGGCCACGATGTTCTTGGCCACGTAGCGCGCCGCATAGGCGGCCGAGCGGTCGACCTTGGACGGATCCTTGCCCGAGAACGCGCCGCCGCCGTGGCGGGCCCAGCCGCCGTAGGTGTCGACGATGATCTTGCGGCCGGTCAGGCCGCAGTCGCCCACCGGGCCGCCGATCACGAACTTGCCGGTCGGGTTGATGTGGAACTTGGTGCCCTTGTGCAGCAGCTTGGCCGGCAGCACGGGCTTCAGGATCTCCTCGCGCACCGCCTCGATCAGGTCCTTCTGCTTGACGCCCGGATCGTGCTGGGTCGAGAGCACGACCGCGTCGATCGCGACGGCCGCGTCGTTCTCGTAGCGCAGGGTCACCTGGCTTTTGGCGTCCGGGCGCAGCCACGGCAGCGGCGAATTCTTCTTCTTGCGGATCTTGGCCTGCTGCTCGACCAGGCGGTGCGAGTAGTAGATCGCCGCCGGCATGAAGTCCTTCGTCTCATTGGTGGCGTAGCCGAACATCAGGCCCTGGTCGCCGGCGCCCTGTTCCTCGGGCTTCTTGCGGTCCACGCCCTGGTTGATGTCGGGCGACTGCTTGCCGATCAGGTTGAGCACGCCGCAGGTGGCGCCGTCGAAGCCGACGTCGGAGGAGTCGTAGCCGATGTCCAGGATCACCTTGCGGGTCAGGCCTTCCAGGTCGATCCAGGCGGAGGTGGTGATCTCGCCGGCGACGATGGCCACGCCGGTCTTCACCATCGTCTCGCACGCCACGCGTGCGCGCGGGTCCTGCGCGAGGATCGCGTCGAGGACGGCGTCGGAAATCTGGTCGGCGACCTTGTCGGGATGGCCTTCGGAGACCGACTCGGAGGTGAAGAGGTAGTTGCTCATCGCGGGATATATCCTTCCTTTCGGATACAGAGATAAAGAAGCCGCGCATGATACACGCGGCGGCGTCGGTTTGCAGGCCAGCCTACTATTCCGGGGTGAAGCTTGCATGCCCGTTCAGGCGGCGGACGGCTGGACGGCCAAACGGGCCCGGTTGTTCGATCGTCGTTGCGCGGCGCGGTCCGTGACGCGGGATCTGCTTTCTCTCCCCGGCGGGGAGAGGGCTCGTATCGGCGGAGGGTCAGGCCGCGACGCGCTGGAGCTCGCCCAGGCCCGCGAAGTATTCGGCGGTCAGGCGCAGTTGGTCGGCGGCGGTTTCCGCCCGGTTGACCACATGCCGGAACGCCGCGTTCTCCGGCCGGTCCTTGGCGTACCAGCCCAGGTGCTTGCGTGCGATGCGCACGCCCGCAGGCTCGCCGTAAAAGGCGTACAGGTGTTCCAGGTGCCCGAGCAGGATGGCGGCGACCTCGGCCGGACCGGGTTCGGGCAACTTCTGGCCGGTGGCCAGGTAGTGCGCGACCTCGCGGAAGATCCACGGCCGCCCCTGCGCGCCGCGGCCGATCATCACGGCATCCGCGCCGGTGGCCTCGAGCACATGGCGGGCGCGCTCGGGCGTGGTGATGTCGCCGTTGGCGAGCACCGGAATGCGCACCGCGGCCTTCACCGCGGCGATGGTCTCGTACTCGGCCTCGCCCTCGTACTTGTCCGCGCGGGTACGCCCGTGCACCGAGAGCGCGGCGATGCCGCTGTCCTCGGCGATGCGGGCAATGGTGAGGGCGTTCTTGTGCTCGCGGTCCCAGCCCGTGCGGATCTTCAAGGTCACCGGCACCCCGACCGCCTCGGCCACCGCCTTGCAGATGCGCGCCACCAGCGGCTCGTCCTGCAGCAGCGCCGAGCCCGACCACACGTTGCACACCTTCTTGGCCGGGCAACCCATGTTGATGTCGACGATCTGCGCACCGTTGGCCACGTTGAAGCGCGCCGCCTCGGCCAGCATCGCCGGATCGTAGCCGGCAATCTGCACGCTGACCGGCTCGGGCTCGCCCGCGTGGTCCATGCGGTGCAGCGACTTGCGCGTGTGCCAGAGCTTGGGATCGGCGGTGGTCATCTCCGACACGGCCAGGCCCGCGCCCAGCCGTTTGCACAGCAGGCGGAAAGGCTTGTCGGTGACCCCGGCCATGGGCGCGAGCACCACGGGCGGGTCGATGCGGTAGGGGCCGATCTGCATCGGCCTATTGTAGGGCGTCCCAGACGCTCAACCGCGCCGCTTGGTGTGTGCGCGCCAGAACATGACGCCGGCGGGGATGCGCACGTTGTTAAAAATAATTCTCAACAAACAGGCGGGCGCGACAGTTCGTCAGATGCCCACCTGCTGCCCCAGGTTCGCCCGCGCCGCGTTTTCGGGGATGTGCTTGTGGCGGAACAGGACCACGAACAGCACCGCCACCACCAGCGCGTAGCCGGCGAAGCTCAGCCAGATGCCGTGCCATTGCAGGGCGCCGTCCGGCGCCGTGAATAACCGCTCGATCACCTGCCCGCTGATGGAACTTCCCAGCACCGCGCCCACGCCGTTGGTCATCAGCATGAACAGGCCCTGCGCGCTGGCGCGGATCTTCGGGTCGGCCTGGCCCTCCACGAACAGGGAGCCGGAGATGTTGAAGAAATCGAACGCCATGCCGTAGACGATGTTCGACATCACGATCATCCACAGCAGTTCGGCCGGGTTGCCGTAGGCGAACAGGCCGAAGCGCAGCACCCAGGCGACCATGCTGATCAGCATCACGGTCTTGATGCCGAAGCGCTTCAAGAAGAACGGGATCGCCAGGATGAACAGCGTTTCGGACATCTGCGAGATCGACAGCACGATGTTCGGGTAGCGCACCGTGATCAGGCCCTTGTACGCGTCGACCTTGCCGAAGTCGTGCAGGAAAGTGTCGCCGTAGGCGTTGGTCAGCTGCAGCGCCGCGCCCAGCGCCATCGCGAACAGGAAGAACACCGCCATCTTGTAGTTCTTGAACAGCGCGAACGAGCGCAGCCCGAGCACGTCCACCATCGAGGTGTGGCGCGTGTCGCGCGGCGGGCAGGCCGGCAGCGAGAAGGCATAAAGGCCCAGCAGCGCCGAGGCGAGGCCGGCGATGTGGAACTGCTCGGGCGAGGTCTCGATGTGCAGCAGGCTGATCGCCCACATCGCGACGATGAAGCCCACCGTGCCCCACACGCGGATCGGCGGGTACACCTTGACGATGTCCACGCCCTCGGTCTTGAGCGCGTTGTAGGCCACCGTGATCGACAGTGCGATGGTCGGCATGTAGAAGCACATGTTGACCAGCATCACCCAGAACAGCGTGGCCGGATTGTCGATCGTGGGCACGATGAAAAGCATCGCCGCGCCGCCCAGGTGCAGCACGCCGTAGAGGCGCTCGGCGTTGATCCACTTGTCCGCGATGACGCCGGTGATCGCCGGCATGAACAGCGAGGCGATGCCCATGGTCGAAAAAATCGCGCCGAATTCGGCGCCGCCCCAGTGGCGGGTCTGGAACCAGTAGGCGCCGATGGTGGTGAGCCAGGAACCCCAAACGAAGAACTGCAGGAAGTTCATCGCGATCAGACGCAGCTTGATGTTCATGGAGCCCTGTTTCGCATGTGCTTTTCCCCTGCAAAGCCGCGGAAACCGCCCTTGGCCGCAAAGCTCGGCAGGTTAGAGAATCGGCTGCGGACGGGCAAGGCGCGGCGCAGCGCGGCACGGTCGGCGCGCGCGTGCTTGGGCATCGCGTCGGCGGGCGCTCGCCCATGCGATGGTGCGCAGGCAAAAGCCGCATCACCGCGAGCAGGAAACAACGCTTCTCGGTCCCGCTCACGCACTGGATCTACGCGTCGCGGACGACGCCGGAACGGCGGCGGCCTAAACTCGTTCGTCCATTCGCGTGCCAGGCGCCCATGAATCTGTTCCTCACCATCGCCATCGTCCATCTGGTCGCCTTGCTCAGTCCGGGACCGGACTTCTTCTTCGTCTCGCAGGCCGCCGTCAGCCGCTCGCGCCGGCAGGCGCTGTTCGGTGTGCTCGGCATCACCCTGGGCATCACGCTGTGGTCGGCCCTGGCGCTGCTCGGGCTGCAGCTGGTGCTGCACCGGCTGGCGTGGCTGCAGCAGCTGATCGCCGTCGGCGGCGGTCTGTACCTCCTGTGGATGGGGCTGCGCATGCTGCGCGGCGCATTCACGCATGCGCCGGCGGTGCACGGCGAAGCCAGGGCCGCGCCCGGCGGCGAACTGGCCACGCTGCGCGCAGGCTTGTTGACCAACCTGGCCAATCCGAAGGTGGTGGTTTATTTCGGCAGCGTGTTCTCGGCCTTCCTGGGCGATCGCGTGAGCGCGGCGGCTCGCTGGGGCCTGTGGGCGCTGATCGTGGCCGAGACCTTCGCCTGGTTCGCCCTGGTGGCCGCGTTCTTCGCGCTGCCGGCGATGCGGCGGGGCTACCTGCGGCTGGCGCGCTGGATCGACGGCCTGGCCGGCGCGGTGTTCGTCGCCTTCGGCCTGCACCTGCTCTTCGCCCGCCGCTGACCGACGCCGCAAGCGACGCCTAGCGACGGGTCGCCGGGTGGGCGAGCGCGCGGGCGACGCGGTCGCGCAGCACCGGCAGCAACTCCGCGGCGAACCACGGGTTGCGTTTGGTCCACAGCTGGTTGCGCGGGCTCGGATGCGGCAGCGGCAGCACGCCCTGGGCGAGGTGGGCGCGCCACGCTTGCACTGTGTCGGTCAGGCTGGCTGCCGCCAGTGAACCGAGCAGACCGACCTGCGCGTAGCGGCCGATCGCCAGGGTCAGCTCCACCTTCTTCAGCAACGGCAGCAGGCGCGGGTGCCAGGTGGGCGCGCACTCGCGGCGTGGCGGCAGGTCCGCACCGCGTGCGCTGCCGGGAAAGCAGAACCCCATCGGCACGATCGCGATACGCCGCGCGTCGTAGAAGGTGGCCTTGTCCACGCCCAGCCAGTCGCGCAGGCGGTCGCCGCTCGCGTCGTCGAACGGCACGCCGCTCGCGTGCACCTTGCGTCCGGGTGCCTGGCTGACGATCAGCAGGCGTGCGCTGGCTGAGGCCTGCAGCACCGGCCGCACGCCGTGCGGCAACTGCGCGGCGCACAGCTGGCAGGCGCGGATTTCGTCGAGCGGGCGGTCGAGTTCGCTCATGCGCCGGCATCCATGCGGGTGGCTGGTGGCGCATGTCGCACGCTAGGCGTCATGGCAACAGCTTGCCCGGGTTGAGAATGGCGTCGGGGTCGAATGCGTGCTTCACGCCGCGCATCAGCGCCAGCGTCGCCGGCTCCAGCGCCAGCGGCATGAATTCGCGCTTGCTGCGGCCGATGCCGTGCTCGCCGGAGAGCGTGCCTTCCAGCTCGACCACCAGCGCGAACACCTCGGCCAGGCAGGCGTGCGCGCGTCCGCGTTCGGCCGCGTCGCGCGGCAGCAGGTTGACGTGCAGGTTGCCGTTGCCGGCATGGCCGAAGCTGACGATCAGCACCTCGTGCCTGGCGGCCAGTCGCCGGATGCCCTCGACCAGCGCGGGCAGACGGCTGACCGGCACCACCACGTCCTCGTTGATCTTGTCCGGGGCGATCGTGCGCTGTGCCGGAGAAAGCGCCTTGCGTGCGGCCCACAGCCGTTGCGCCTCGTCGGCGTCGGCAGCCACGTGCAGTGTCTCCAGGCCTTCGCCGCGGGCGGCGTCGGCGACCGCGGCCACCGCGGCGTGGAGCGCGTCCGGCTCGCCGTCGACTTCGATCATCAGCAGCGCGCCGGCCAGCGGCACCGCGTCGCCGGCGTGGGCGTGGGCGAGCCGCAGCGCCGTCTCGTCAATGAATTCCAGCGCGCACGGCGTCACCGGCTGGCCCATGATGCGCGCCACTGCCTGTGCGGCGGCGCCGACGTCGCGGTAGGTCGCGCGCAGGGTGCGGATGGTCGAGGGCCGGGGCGTGAGCTTGAGGGTGGCCTCGGTGATGAGCGCCAGCGTGCCTTCCGAGCCGATCAGCAGGCGGGTGAGGTCGTAGCCGGTGGCGCCCTTGCTGGTGTAGGTGCCGCAGCGGAAGCCCTCGCCGCTGCCGGCCACCGCGCGCAGGCCCAGCGTGTTCTCGCGTGGCGTTCCGTATTTAACGGCGCGCGGCCCCGCCGAGTTGCAAGCCAGATTGCCGCCGATGCTGCACCAGGGCGAAGAGGTCGGATCGGGCGGCCAGAACAGCCCGTGCGGAGCCAGCGCACGCTGCAGGTCGCCGTTGAGCACGCCCGGTTCGACCACCGCCAGGCGGTCGGCCGGGTCGATGCGCAGGATGCGGTTCATCCGCTCGAAGCTCGCCACCACGCCGCCTTCCACCGGCACCGTCGCGCCGGTGGTGTTGCTGCCGCGCCCGCGCGCGACCAGCGACACCCGATGCGCGCGGCAGGCGCGCACGAGGGCCTCGACCTGCGCGTGCGTGGTGGGAAACACCACGGCATCGGGCGGCGCGTTGAGGCGCGAGTTGTCGTAGGCGTAGGCGAGGCGCTCGGCCAGGCCGGTCGAGCAGGCGGCGGGGCCGAAGATCGCGTGCAGCGCGTCGGTCAGGGGAGCGGGCAATGGCATCGGGCTAGCGTAGCGCCTCGCCGAGGCGCGGGCTCGCACGCCCGATCGCGCTGCCGCTTGCCCGCGCGCACCGCAAGGCTCGCCTCATTCGGCTTCGAACGCGCCGCGCAACCAGTGCATGCGTGCGTCGTCGGCCGGGCCGTCGTAGCTCACCACGTCGAAACGGCATGGCCGGTGGCCGTGCTGCGGGTGCGCGGCGAGCCACAGCTGCGCGGTGCGGACGAGCTTGTCCTGCTTGCTGCGGGTGATCGAGGCGGCGGCATCGCCATGGCCGGCGCGCACGCGGTAGCGGACCTCGACGAAGACCACCGTGTCGCCCTCGCGCATGACCAGATCCAGCTCGCCGTGGCGGGTGGTGTAGTTGCGCGCCAGCGGCGTGAGCCCGGCGCGCTCCAGCTCGCGGCAGGCGCGTTGCTCGAAGGCTTCGCCGGCGGCGCGCATCAGTGGCCGGTCGGCGCGGGCTCAGCCGAACCGGCGGGCGCCGGGAGGTTGCCGTTCTGATCCACCGGCGGCGCCGCCGAAGGCACGTCGTCCAGCTGCAGGCTGCCGCTCAGCGGGCGTGCCAGGCCATCCTGGAAACGTGCCCAGACCAGCACGCGCCGCACCCGGCCGAACTGGTCGGCCGCGAGCTGGCCGCTGGCGCCCGGCAGGTAGCTGCCGGGATGGTCACGCAACCAGTCCACGTACGGCACCAGGTTCCATGCGTCCATGCCGAAGGCGAACAATCGTGCCGAGGTGCCGCGCGCGGCGGGCAACTGGGCGGCGATGGCATCGTGGCTGGGCAGGCCCGGCTGGGCGTCGAACAGCCAGGGCGCGTCGCAGAACTCCATGCCGTCCAGGTCGCGGTTGGCGGCCGCGTCGTCGACGCCGGCATAGATGTGCGAGGTGCCGAACACGGGCAAGCCGATGTGCGCGATCTGCATCTGCGGCAGCAGCAGGCGCGCCTGCTCGGGGCGCATGCTGATGAAGATGCCGGTATCCACCCCTGGCTGCGCGAGGGGCGCCACGGCGGCTGCGGTGCTGCCGGCGGGCGCGGGTGCCGAGGCGGCCGTGGTCGGTGCCGGCGATGACGTGGGCGCCGGCACGGGCATGGCCGACTTGGGCATGTTCAGGCCGCCGATGGTGTTGGCGTAGTTCACCTTGCCGGGCGGTGGCAGCGTGGCCATGCCCGCGACGTGCCCGCCACGGGCCTCCAGTTCGGCCTTGAAGGCGCCCGCGGCGCGCTGGGCGAAATCGTCGTCGGAGACGATCACGTAGGCGCCGTGCAGGCCGCGCTCGACCATGTGGTCGGCGGCCAGCGCCCCCTCGGTTTCCGGCAGCAGGCCGAACTCGGTGGCGCCGCCGGCCGGCAGGCTCTTGTCGTCGGGGTGGTTGAGGGCGAGCAACGGCACCGGCAGCTTCGCCTGGCCGAACACGGCGGCGACCTCGGCGCGGGTGAGCGGCCCGACGATCAGTTGTGCACCGTCGCTTGCGGCCTGCTGGTAGGCCTTCAGCGCGCCGTCGGCGGTGCCGCCGCTGTCGTACACGCGCACGTTGGCGCGTGGCGCATTGTTGCGCGCGGCATCGGCGTAGGCGGCGAAGAAGCCTTCGCGTATCGCGCTGCTGGCGCCGGTGAAGTTGCCGCCCAGCGGAAGCAGCAAGGCGACGCGCGCAGGCATGCGGTAGCCCTCGCGCACGTTGGCGTTGGCGCCGGGCAGCATGGTGCCCACCGGCTGGTTGAGATCCGGCTGCGGCTGTGCGACCGGCACGCCGAGCTGGGTGAGCGCCTCGTTGATCCAGGGCAGCATGCGATCGCCTGCCTTCATGGCGGCGCCGCGGCGCTTGAGCGGTTCGGCGCCGAGGCGGCCGAGCAGGTCGAGGATCTGCTTGCGGTTCTGCGTATGGTCCAGGCCTTCCAGCTGGGGATCCATCTGCACGCGGGTGCGCGCCGCGCCCCACAGGTCCCCGCTGGCTGCCATGGCCTGTGCGCGCAGTTCGAGCAGGCGCAATTCGAGCGCGGGCGGGACCGGCGTCGGCTGGGTGGTCAGCTCAAGCGCGGTATGCGCGTCGTGGTGGGCGAGCGCCAGTTCCGCGCGGAGCAGGTCGTAGCGGGCGGCGTCCTCGCCCTGCAGGCGCGCCCGGCGCACCTGATCCAGCAGCGGGGCGGCCCGCTCCAGGGCGCCTTCCTCGCGGTAGACCTCGGCGGCCAGTACGCGATAGTGGTCCTGATCACCCGTCTGCTGCGCGAGGGCGAGATAGGCCTGCGCCGCCTGGTCGAACTGGCCCTGCCGCACGAGCTGTTCGGCTTGCTGCGCAGCGGCCAGTTCCTGCGGCGAGCGGGTGACTGCCGTCGGCACGCAGGCGCCCACACCCAGGGCGATCAGCAGGCCGAGGCCGGCGGCGCGGAGCAGTCGCATGGAGTGTCCCTTGGTCGTGATCGACATGGTGAGCGATCATAGCCGATCGTGCCGCGCGCCCTTTGCGCGCCATTTGGAGTTTCGATGCCCACTGTCCCGCCCGGCAGCCTGTCGGTAGTGGCCACGCCGATCGGCAACCGCGACGACCTCTCGCCGCGCGCGGTGGCCGCGTTGCGCGCGGCCGACGTGATCGCCGCCGAGGACACCCGCCATAGCCGCCCGCTGTTGCTTCACTACAACATCGATACGCCGCTGGTGGCGTTGCACGAACACAACGAGCGCGAGGCGGTCGATGCGCTGGTGCGCCGTATGCTCGATGGGCAATCGGTCGCGCTGATCTCCGACGCCGGCACGCCGCTGGTTTCCGACCCGGGCTTCCGCCTGGTGCGCGCGGCGCGCGTGGCCGGCATCCGCTGCGTGCCGGTGCCCGGCGCCTGCGCGGCGATCGCGGCGCTGTCGGTGGCGGGCTTGCCCAGCGACCGTTTCGTATTCGAGGGCTTCCTGCCGCCGAAGGCGGCCGCGCGGCGTGCGCGCCTGCAGGAGCTCGCCGGCGAGTCGCGCACGCTCATCTTCTATGAGTCATCGCACCGCGTGGCCGAAAGCCTGGCCGACATGCGCGAGATTTTCGGCGGCGCGCGCGAGGCGGTGCTGGCGCGGGAACTCACCAAGCTGTTCGAGACCGTGATCGGCGAACCGCTCGCCGATCTGGCTGCCCGTGTCGAGGGGGACTCCGACCAGCAGCGCGGCGAGTGCGTGCTCCTGGTCGGTGGCCGCGGTGAGGAAGCCGATGCGCGCCTGGCCGAAGGCCAGCGCGTGTTCGCGCTGCTGCGCGAGGAGCTGCCTCCCGCCAAGGCCGCCAAAATGGCCGCCGCGATCACCGGCGCGCCGCGCAAGAGCCTGTACGAGGCTTCCTAGAGTGGCGGCGTCCGGCCGGTCGCCTGGCTTCACGCGCTCGTTCGCCAGTCCCCATTCCTGACCCGGGGGCACTACAATTGCCCGTGGAGTCGGCCGGACAGTCGCGTCGCGCGAGAGCGCGTCGAGGAAAGTCCGGGCTCCGCAGGGCAGGGTGCCAGGTAACACCTGGGCGGCGCGAGCCGACGGCCAGTGCAACAGAGAGCAGACCGCCGATGGCCCGCAAGGGCACAGGTAAGGGTGAAAGGGTGCGGTAAGAGCGCACCGCGTGCGGGGCCAACGCCGCACGGCACGGTAAACCCCACCCGGAGCAAGACCGAATAGGGGAACGATAACGCGGCCCGCGTTGTTCCCGGGTAGGTCGCTGGAGCCAGGCGGCGACGCCTGGCCGAGAGGAATGACTGTCGCGCCGCAAGGCGTACAGAACCCGGCTTACAGGCCGGCTCCACCTCTTGTGCGGCGGTGCGCCCCTGGCGTGCCGCCGGGAAAGGCCAGGGTGGCGCGGAACACGGCGCTGCCCTGGCCTTTTGCGTTTCGTGCCGCCGGGGACGGGCGTGCACTGAACATGTTCAGCCCTCTCCACCGGCGGCAGCGCCCTGATGTGGCTCGCAAGGCATTTTGAAAAATCCCTAGCTTTCAAGCACCTTGCCGACCTTCCTCTTAAATGGCTGGAAATACGTCCACACTGCTGCCTTTCTCCTTGATTCGCAAGCAAAAATCCCTTGACGTCTCAAGAGGCGAGACGTATGGTGGGACCCTGTGTGAAATTGTGGGAACGAGTGGGGTCTACGGGTGTTCCAGGGCGAAACCGCCATTACCGTCGATGACAAGGGCCGACTGGCCATCCCGACCGCGTATCGGGAGCTGGTCGCGGGCGCCTGCGCCAATCGGCTGGTGATCACCTACAGCCCCTTCGAAACGGGCTGCCTGTGGCTGTTCCCCTACGCCGAGTGGGAAAAGGTGCGCGACCAGGTCAACGCGCTGCCGATGGTCAAAGCGCCGCACCGCAACCTGCAGATGAAACTGGTGGGCGCGGCGACCGTGGTCGAGCCGGACGGCGCCTCGCGCGTCCTGCTGCCGGCCAGCCAGCGCGCTGCCGCCGGCATCGAGAAGAAGGCGGTGCTGCTGGGCATGGGCAACAAGTTCGAGCTGTGGAGCGAGCAGGCGCATCTGGCCAAGATCCGCCAGACCCTCGGCGAAGACGACATCACTGACGACATGGCGGACCTGCGCCTGTAAGGCGCGGGTGTTCGGGCGGGATTTTGACGAGCGGGAGGTGCGGCGTGGCCGAGTTGCGGCACATCCCGGTGATGCTGGACGAAGCGGTGGAGGGCCTTGCCGTGCAGGCAGGCGGGCGGTATCTGGATGGCACCTTCGGGCGCGGCGGTCACGCACGCGCGGTGCTGTCGCGCCTGGGTCCCGCCGGCCGGCTGCTGCTGATGGACCGCGATCCGGTTGCCGTCGCCGCCGCGCGCGAGGCCTTCGCGGACGAACCCCGCGTGGCGATCCGCCACGGCAATTTCGCCGAGCTGGCCGAATGGGACGAAACCGCCGCCGGCCTGGACGGCGTGCTGCTCGACCTCGGCGTCTCCTCGCCGCAGCTGGACGAGGCCGCGCGCGGCTTCAGCTTCATGGCCGATGCGCCGCTGGACATGCGCATGGACACCACCCAGGGCGAGAGCGCGGCCGACTTCCTCGCCCATGCCGACGAGCGCGAGATCGCCGACGTGCTGTGGACCTTCGGCGAGGAGCGCTTCAGCCGCAAGATCGCCCGCGCCATCGTGGCGAACCGCGCCGAAGCGCCGATCGCGCGCACCGGCGAGCTGGCCGCGCTGGTCGAGCGCACGATCGGCCGTCGCGAGCCGGGCAAGCATCCGGCCACGCGCACCTTCCAGGCCTTGCGCATCCGCGTGAACGGCGAGCTCGAGTCCGTGCAGCGTGGGCTCGCCGCCGCGCTGGAGCGTCTGAAGACCGGCGGCCGCCTGTCGGTGATCAGCTTCCATTCGCTGGAAGACCGCATCGTCAAGCAGTTCATCCGCGACCATGCCGGCCGCGTGCAGGGCAGCCGGCGCGGTCCGCCGGTGGTCGCGGCACCCGCGCGGCTGGCTGCGGTCGGCAAGGCGCGGTTTCCGTCCGAACGGGAACTCGCGGCCAATCCGCGCGCCCGCTCGGCGGTGCTGCGCGTGGCGGAGAAGCTGGCATGAAGGCGCTGGCCGGCTCCCTGCTGACGCTCCTGCTGCTGGCCGTGCTGGTCAGCGCGATCGGCGTGGTGTGGACGCGCCACGAGAGCCGCGTGCTGTTCGTCGAACTGACCCGCCTGCAGAACCAGCGCGACGAACTCAACATCGAATACGGCCGGCTGGAGCTGGAGCAGGCGACCTGGGCCGAGCCGCGCCGCATCGACGAGGAAGCGCGCGCCAAGCTCGGCATGGTCACGCCGCGTCCGCAGGACGTGCAGCTGGTGCGCCGATGAGCTGGCGCCGACCGACCGCGCCGCCGTCTTCCGGTCGCCGCCGCGGTGCCGGCCCGAGCGCGCGCAAGCGCATGACCCTGGTGGTGGGCGTGCTGGTATTGGCCTCGCTGGGGCTGGTCGCGCGCGCGTTCGACCTGCAGGTGGTGCGCAAGCAGTTCTACCAGGACCAGGGCGATGCGCGCTTCCTGCGCGAAGTGCCGATCGCGGTTTCGCGCGGCACCATCTTCGACCGCAACGGCGAGCCGCTGGCGGTGTCCACGCCGGTGGTCTCGATCTGGGCCAATCCGGCGCAGGTGCTGGAGAACGACGAGCGCATCCCGGCGCTCGCCGCCGCGCTGGGCGTGGACGCGGGCGAGCTCAAGGAGCGCCTGGCCCAGCGCGCCGACCGCGAGTTCGTCTACCTGCGCCGGCAGATGCCGCCGGAGGCGGCGCAGGCCGTGCTGGACCTGGGCATTCCCGGCGTCAACGGCCAGCGCGAATACCGCCGCTACTACCCGTCGGGCGAGGTGACCGCGCACGTGCTCGGTTTCACGAATATCGATGATCATGGCCAGGAGGGCCTGGAGCTCGCCTTCGACGACTGGCTGGCCGGCAAGCCGGGCGCCAAGCGAGTGATCCGCGACCGCATGGGCCACGTGGTCGAGGACGTCGAGCAGGTGCGCGAGCCCAAGCCGGGCAAGAGCCTCACGCTCAGCATCGACCGCCGCATCCAGTTCCTCGCCTACAACGAGCTGAAGAACGCGCTGACCGAGTTCAATGCGGCGTCCGGTTCGATGGTCATCCTCGATGTCGGCACCGGTGAAGTGCTGGCGATGGTCAACCTGCCGACCTACAACCCCAACGCAGTGAACGGCAGCAAGGCTTCCGACCGGCGCAACCGCGCCGTCACCGACCTGCTCGAACCGGGTTCGACGATCAAGCCAATCCTGATGAGCGCAGCGCTGTCCAGCGGCAAGTTCACGCCGACCAGCCCGCTGATCGATACCACCGGAGGGCATTGGTACTTCCAGGGGCACGACATCCACGACACGCACAACTATGGCCTGCTGACGCCCACCGGCGTCATCACCAAGTCAAGCAACGTCGGTGCGGCGCACATCGCGATGGAACTGGATACGTCGCTGATGTACGGCACCTACCGCGCCTTCGGCTTCGGCAACAGCACCAACAGCGGTTTCCCCGGCGAATCCTCCGGCCTGCTGCGCATCGGCCGCGACTGGCGTCCGCTGGAAAAGGCCATCATGGGCTACGGCTACGGCCTCAACGTGACGCCGCTCCAGCTGGCCAACGCCTATGCCACGCTGGCCGACCATGGCGTGATGCATTCGCCCAGCTTCATCAAGGGAGCGGACAACGAGCCCAAGGCGATCGTCTCCGGCCAGGTCGCCGATGAGGTCATCCAGATGATGGAGACGGTGACCGCCCCGGGCGGCACCGCGACCACGGCGCGCATCGCCAACTACATCGTCGCGGGCAAGACCGGCACGGCGCACAAGGCTGCGGCCGGCGGCTACTCGCGCAACAACTACACCGCGGCATTCGCCGGCGTGGTGCCCGCCAGCCATCCGCGGCTGGTCGGCGTGGTGGTCATCGACGATCCGCAGAAGCGCAGCTACTACGGCGGCATGGTTTCCGCGCCGGTGTTCGCGCGGGTGATGGAAGGAGCGCTGCGCCTGCTCGACGTGCCGCCGGACAACATCGGCCGCTGGTATGCCGGCGGACCGCTGATGAGCCCGACCGGCCTGGCCGGCAGCAAGCCGCCCACCGACCGGCCGGCCGACGACGGCTCGGTGGAGGAGCAGCCATGAGCGCCGCCTCGCTGGCCTCCTTGCTGGAAGGTTTCGCCGACGCCGGTGCGCTCGGCGATCTTCGTATTGGCGGCCTCACGCTCGACTCGCGCCAGGCGCGGCCGGGCGACGCCTTCGTGGCGTTGCGCGGCGCCCGCGCGCACGGCATCGCCTTCGCCGCCGATGCGGTGGCGCGTGGCGCCACGCTGGTGCTGGCGGAAACCCCCGTGGTGGCCGGCTTCACGCCCGGCGTGCCGGTGCTGTGGATCGACCGGCTGCACGCGCGCCTGGGCGAGATCGCCGCCCGCTTCTATGGTCATCCGTCGCGCGCCCTGCGCCTCATCGGCGTCACCGGCACCAACGGCAAGACCTCCACCGTGCAGCTGATCACCCAGGCGTTGGCGCGGCTGGGCCATCGCGCGGCGAGCATCGGTACGCTGGGCGCCGGTTTCCACGGGCAGTTGGACGAGGGCGAGCGCACCACGCCGGATGCGATCAGCGTGCAGCGCCTGCTGGCGCGGTTCCGCGACCAGGGCGCGACGCACGTGGCGATGGAAGTGTCCTCGCATGCGCTGGAGCAGGGCCGCGTGGGCGCCGTCGATTTCGAGGTCGCCGTCTTTACCAACCTCACCCGCGACCACCTCGATTACCACGGCACGATGGAGGCCTATGGCGCGGCCAAGGCCAAGCTGTTTGCCTGGCCCAGCCTGAAGGCTGCGGTGGTCAACGTGGACGACCCCTTCGGCCGCGAGCTGGCCACGCGCCTGCCGGCCGGCGTGCGGCTCTTGCGCACCAGCGCTGCGGATGCCACCGGCGCGGAGGTCGCCGCGCAGGCCATCGCCACGTCGGCCGAGGGGCTGGCGTTCGCGGTGCGCACGCCCTGGGGGGCGCAGGCGGTCCACAGCCCGCTGCTCGGCCGCTTCAACGTGGAAAACCTGCTGGCCGTGATCGCCTGCCTGGGTGCACTGGGCGAGCCGTTCGACCCGCTCGTCGAGGCGGTGCAGTCGCTCGTGCCGGTCAACGGGCGCATGAACCGGATCGGTGGCGACGGCAGGCAGCCGCTGGTGGTGGTCGATTACGCGCATACCCCCGACGCGCTGGAACAGGCGCTCACCGCGCTGCGCGCGCATTGCGCCGGACGGCTGGTCTGCGTGTTCGGCTGCGGCGGCGAGCGCGACGCCGGCAAGCGCCCGCAGATGGGCGCGATCGCCCAGCGGCTGGCGGACGTACCGATCGTCACCGACGACAACCCGCGCGGCGAAGACGGCGACGCCATCGTGGCGCAGATCCTCGCCGGCATGCGCCCGCCGGTGGCGGTCCAGCGGGATCGCGCGGCCGCCATCGCCCAGGCCATTGCGCAGGCCGGCGCGGACGACGTCGTGCTGATCGCCGGCAAGGGCCACGAGACCTACCAGGAAGGCGCCGCCGGCAAGCGCGCCTTCGACGACCTGGCGGTCGCGCGCGCCGCCCTCGCCGGTCCGGTGAAGGAGCCCTACGCATGATGCGCCTATCCGAGATCGCGCTGTGGACCGGCGGCCGCCTGCTCGGCGCCGACCTGGACGTCGCCGGGGTGGCGATCGATACGCGCAAGCTCCAGTCCGGCGAGCTGTTCGTCGCGATCAAGGGCGAGCACGTGGACGGGCACGACTTCGTGCGTGACGCGGCGTCGCGCGGCGCCGCCGCGGCGCTGGTCACGCGCCGGGTGGACGTGGACATCCCGCAGGTGCTGGTCAACGACACCCAGCTTGCGCTTGGCGACCTGGCCAGCGCGGTGCGTGCGCAGCGCGACGTGCGCGTGGTCGGCATCACCGGTTCCAACGGCAAGACCACGGTCAAGACGTTGACCGCCTCGATCCTCTCGCGCCATGGCCGTACCCATGTCAACGCGGGCAACTACAACAACGAGCTGGGCCTGCCGCTGACCCTGCTGGCGATGCCGGCCGACGCCGAATACGCCGTGCTGGAGATGGGCGCGGGCAAGCCCGGCGACATCGCCTACCTCGCTGCCATCGCACGGCCCGACATCGGCCTGGTCAACACCATCGCGCCGGCGCATCTTGAGCGGATGGGCAGCCTGGAGGGCGTGGCCGAGACCAAGGGCGCGCTGTACCAGGCGCTGCCGGCCGACGGCGTGGCGATCATCAACGCCGACGACGCATTCGCCAGCTTCTTCGAAGGCTTGGCCGGCTCGCGCCGCACGCTGCATTTCGGGCTGGGCGCGCCGGTGGACGTAGGCGCGACCATCCTGGAGCAGCGTGTGGACGGTTCGCGCTTCGTGCTGCGCACGGGTGAGGGCGAGGCCGAGGTGAACCTGCCGCTGGCCGGACGCCACAACGTCGCCAACGCGTTGGCGGCCAGCGCGATTGCACTGGCGCTCGACGTGCCGCTTGCGACCATCGCGGCAGGCCTGATGCACGTGCCCGGCGTCGCCGGACGGCTGCGCCTGGAAGCGATGCGGGGCGGCTGGACGCTGGTCGACGACAGCTACAACGCCAACCCCGGCTCGGTCGGCGCGGCGATCGACACGCTGGCGCTGGCCACCGGCGAACGCTGGCTGGTACTGGGCGACATGGCCGAACTCGGGCCCGAGGCGCGCGAGCTGCATGCAGGCATCGGCGCGCGGGCCAAGGCGGCGGGCATCGAGCGGCTGTTCGCCGTGGGCACGCTGAGCCTGGCGGCGGTGCAGGCCTTCGGTGCGGGCGCCGAGCACTACGCGGACAAGGCCGCGCTCGCCGCTGCGCTGGCCGGGCACCTGCACGAGGGCGTGACCTGCCTGGTCAAGGGCTCGCGCTCGGCCGGCATGGAGCAGGTGGTCGCCGCCCTGAAACAAACCACGAACGCCTCCGGAGGCTCCACTGATGCTGCTTGAGTTGGCCGACTGGATGGCACGGCATTTCACCGCCCTGCACCTGTTCCAGTACATCACCTTCCGCACGATCATGGCCGCGCTCACTGCGCTGGCGATGTCGCTGCTGCTCGGTCCCGGCCTGATCATGCGGCTGGCCGCGCTGAAGGCTGGCCAGGTGGTGCGCAGCGACGGTCCCCAGACGCACCTGGTCAAGGCCGGCACGCCGACCATGGGCGGGGTGATGATCCTGCTGGCGGTCGCCATCGCCACGCTGCTGTGGGCCGACCTGCACAACCGCTACGTGTGGATCGTGCTGGCCGTGCTGATGACCTTCGGCGCGATCGGCTTCTATGACGACTACAAGAAGCTGGTGCTCAAGGACAGCCGCGGGCTGGCCTCGCGCTGGAAGTACTTCTGGCAATCGGTGTTCGGCCTGGCGGCGGCGGTGCTCCTCTACCGCGCGGCGGTGCTGCCGGCCGAGACCGCGCTGTACGTGCCGCTGTTCAAGCAGGTGGCGGTGCCGCTGGGCGCGATGTTCGTGGTCATCGCCTATTTCATGGTGGTCGGCTTCTCCAACGCGGTGAACCTCACCGATGGCCTGGACGGCCTGGCGATCATGCCCTCGGTGCTGGTCTCCGGCGCGCTGGGCGTATTCGCTTACCTGGCCGGCAACAAGGTGTTCTCCGAGTACCTGGGGATTCCCTCGATCCCCGGCGCGGGCGAGCTCTCGATCTTCTGCGGCGCGCTGGCCGGCGCCGGGCTGGGCTTCCTCTGGTTCAACACCTATCCGGCGCAGGTGTTCATGGGCGACGTGGGCGCGCTCGCCATCGGCGCGGCGCTGGCCTGCGTGGCGGTGATCGTGCGCCAGGAGATCGTGCTGATCGTGATGGGCGGCGTGTTCGTGCTGGAGACCGTGTCGGTGATGCTGCAGGTGGCGAGCTTCAAGCTCACCGGCAAGCGCATCTTCCGCATGGCGCCGATCCACCACCACTTCGAGCTCAAGGGCTGGCCCGAGCCGCGGGTGATCGTGCGTTTCTGGATCATCAGCGTCGTGCTGGTGCTGATCGGCCTTGCCACGTTGAAGGTGCGCTGACCCATGTTCGGCTTCGGTTCCAGCCAGGCGATCAAGCGGCACGGGCCGCGCGGCAGCTTCGACCTGCCGCTCCTGGTCGCGCTCGTCGGCTTGGCCAGCATGGGCGTGGTGATGGTCACCTCCAGCTCCATCGCCGTGGCCGACAGCCAGCACATCGGCGCGTTCTATTACCTCAAGAAGCACCTGTTCTACCTGGCGCTCGGGTTGCTGCTGGCCGGCGCGGCCATGCGCACCGAACTCAAGCAGGTCGAGAAGTACGCCTTCCCCTTGCTGATCCTCGGCGTCGCCATGCTGCTGGCGGTGTTCGTGCCGCACCTGGGGATGCGTATCAACGGTGCGCGGCGCTGGCTCAACCTGATCGTGCTGAGCTTCCAGCCGGTCGAGGCGGTCAAGCTGATCCTGGTGGTGTACGTGGCGAGCTTCCTGGTGCGCCACCGCGAAAGCGTGGAAACCAAATTCTGGGGCCTGCTGCGGCCGGTGCTGGTGGCCGGCGTCATCGTGCTGCTGCTGTTGGCGCAGCCGGACTTCGGTTCGGCCACGCTGGTGATCGCGGTCACCATCGGCATGGTCTGGCTGGGTGGCGCGCGTCCGCTCTACCTGATGCTGATGGGCCTGCCGCTGATGCCGCTCTTGGCGATCGCCGCCACCAGCGAGAGCTACCGCATGAAGCGGCTGACCTCGTTCATGGACCCGTGGAAGGATCCGTTCAACGACGGCTTCCAGCTCACCCAGTCGCTGATGGCGATCGGCCGCGGCGAGTGGACCGGCGTGGGGCTGGGCTCGAGCGTGCTCAAGCTTTCCTACCTGCCCGAGGCGCACACCGACTTCATCCTGGCGGTGATCGGCGAGGAACTCGGGCTGGCCGGCATCCTGCTGGTGGTCGGGCTGTTCGCGCTCGCGGTCGGGCGCGGCCTGTACCTGGGCCTGAAAGGCGTGGAGGTGGGGCAGCGCTTCGCCGGCTACGTCGCCTTCGGCATCTCCCTGATGCTCGGCCTGCAGGCGATGGTGTCGATCGGCGTGAACCTCGGCGCGCTGCCGACCAAGGGCCTGACCCTGCCGCTGATCAGCTCGGGCGGTTCCTCGGTGCTGCTGACCTGCGCCATGGCCGGCGTCTTGCTGCGGGCCACCTTCGAGATCAACCGCGCGCTGGATGCGCGCCAGATGGCTACGCGCATGCCGGCCATCGCCGTGGCGGACGCGAACGCGGCGGCGGCGGCGCCGCCGCGCGAGCGCGAGGCGGTGGCGGCATGAGCGCGAACCGTCCCGTGCTGATCATGGCCGGCGGCACCGGCGGCCACATCTTCCCCGGCCTGGCGGTGGCCGACGTGCTGCGCGCGCAGGGCGTGCCGGTGGCCTGGCTGGGCGCGGCCGGCGGCATGGAGACGCGGGTGGTGCCGGCGCATGGTCTGGAACTGCACACCGTTGCGGTCGGCGGCCTGCGCGGCAAGGGCTGGAAGACGCGCCTGCTGGCGCCGCTGATGCTGGCGCGCGCGCTCGTCGCCTCGCTGCGCGTGCTGCGCCGCGTGCGTCCGCGCAGCGTGCTGTCGATGGGCGGCTACGTGGCCGGCCCCGGCGGCGTCGCCGCGCGGCTGACCGGCACGCCGCTGCTGGTACACGAGCAGAACCGCGTGGCCGGCTACACCAACCGCAAACTGGCCGGTTTCGCCAAGCGCGTGCTGGCCGGCTTCGCCGATGCCTTGCCCAACGGCGAATGGGTCGGCAATCCGGTGCGCGCGAGCATCGCCGCGTTGCCGGCTCCTGCCGAGCGTTTCGCCGCCCGTGCCGACCGGCCGCGCTTGCTGGTGCTGGGCGGCAGCCTCGGCGCGCGCGCGCTGAATCTGGCGCTGCCCCGGGCGCTTGCCCTGATGCCGTCCGAACAACGCCCCGCCGTGCGCCACCAATGCGGCGCACGCGGCCTGGACGAGACGCGCCAGGCCTACGCGCAGGCCGGCGTCGAGGCCGACGTGCTGCCCTTCATCGAGGACATGGCCGCCGCCTACGGTTGGGCTGACCTCGCCGTGTGCCGCGCCGGCGCATTGACCATCGCCGAGCTCACCGCCGCGGGCCTGGGCGCCGTGCTGGTGCCGTTCCCCCACGCGGTGGACGACCACCAGACCGGCAACGCGCAGGCGCTGGTGCAGGCCGGCGCCGCCGAACTGATCCAGGAACGTGATTTGGACGTACAGCAACTCGCGCAGCGCCTCGCCGCGCTGCTCGCCGACCGCCGCCAGCTGACCGCGATGGCCGAGGCTGCGCGCACGCAGGCCAAGCCGGACGCGGCGCAGACCATCGCACGCGCTTGCCTGGAGGTGGCCGCATGACCCCGCGCCGCCTGCTCGCGCACGAAGACCTCATGAGCACCTTCCGCCGCGTGCACTTCATCGGCATCGGCGGCGTGGGCATGAGCGGCATCGCCGAGGTGCTGCACAACTTGGGCTATGCCGTGTCCGGCTCGGACAAGGCCAACTCGCCCACGGCGCAGAGGCTGGCGGCGCTCGGCATCGTCGTGCACGTTGGCCACGAGGCCGCGCACGTGGGCGATGCGGACGTGGTGGTGACCTCCAGCGCGATCCGCCAGGACAATCCCGAGCTCGTCGCCGCGCGGGCCGCGCGCATCCCAGTGATCCCGCGCGCGGAGATGCTGGGCGAATTGATGCGCTTCCGCCGCGGTGTCGCCATCGCCGGCACGCACGGCAAGACCACCACCACCAGCCTGGTCGCCAGCGTGCTGGCCGAGGCCAACTACGATCCGACCTTCGTGATCGGCGGCCAGCTCAACGCGGCCGGCGCCAACGCGCGGTTGGGCACCGGCCAGTACCTGGTGGCCGAGGCGGACGAATCCGACGGCTCGTTCCTGCTGCTCTCGCCGGTGATCGCGGCGGTCACCAACATCGACGCCGATCACCTGGAGAATTACGGCGGCGACTTCGCGCAGGTGAAGAAGGCCTTCGCCGATTTCCTGCACCGCCTGCCGTTCTACGGCCTGGCCGTGCTGTGCGTCGACGACGAGGAAGTGGCGAAGCTGGCCAAGGACACCACGCGCCGCGTGATGACCTACGGCATCGCCGCCGCCGACGCCGACGTGCGTGCGGCCAACGTGCGCCAGGACGGCTTCCAGATGCGCTTCGACCTGCATCTGCCCAATCGCGCCGAGCCGCTGCCGGTGACGCTCAACCTGCCGGGCCGGCACAACGTGTTGAATGCGTTGGCGGCCGCCACCATCGGCTGGCAGTTGGGCGTCGGCGCCGAGGCGATCGCGCGCGCGCTGGAGAATTTCCAGGGCGTGGGACGGCGCTTCCACCGCCGCGGCGAGCTTGCGCTGGAGCAGGGCAGCGTGCTGCTGGTGGACGACTACGGCCACCATCCGCGCGAGCTGGCCGCCGTGTTCGCGGCGGCCCGCGGCGGCTGGCCGGAGCGCCGCCTGGTGGTCGGCTTCCAGCCGCATCGCTACAGCCGCACGCGTGATCTGCTGGACGATTTCGCCAACGTGCTGGCCGAAGCGGACGTGCTGGTGCTCACCGACGTCTACCCGGCCGGCGAAGCGCCGATCGCCGGTGCCGACGGCCGCGCGCTGGCCCGCGCCGTGCGAGCGCGCGGCAAGGTCGACCCGGTGCTGATCGAGCATCCGCGCGACTTCAAGGACACCCTGCCGACGCTGCTGCGCGACGGTGATCTACTGCTGCTGCTCGGCGCCGGCGACATCGGCGCAGCGGCGGTGGAGATCGCGCAGGCCGGCCAACTCAAGACCAGAGGGGCCGAATGATGGCCGCTACGAATCCCGAATCCCGAATCGTAAATCCCGGCGCGCCGCGTATCACCGACCCTGCGCAGTTCGGCCGCGTGGCCGTGGTGATGGGCGGCAGCTCCGCCGAGCGCGAGGTGTCGCTGGACTCCGGCCGCAACGTGCTGGCGGCGCTCACGGGCCGCGGCGTCGACGCGCACGCCATCGACGGCATCCCGGCCTTGCTGGACGCGCTGCGCGCCGGCCACTTCGCGCGCGTGTTCAACATCCTGCACGGCCAGCACGGCGGCGGCGAGGACGGCGTGCTGCAGGGTGCGCTGGAGTCGCTCAACGTGCCCTACACCGGCTCGGGCGTGCTCGGCTCCGCGCTGTCGATGGACAAGGTGCGCTCCAAGCGCGTGTGGCAATCGCTCGGCTTGCCTACGCCGAAGTTCGTCGCCTTGGCTCGCGGCTCGGGCGCGGCCGCCATCCACGCGGCCGCCAGGCAGGTGGGTTTCCCGCTGATCGTCAAGCCGGCCTGCGAGGGTTCCAGCGTGGGCGTCACCCGCGTGTTCGAGGAAGGCCAGCTGGACAGCGCCGTGGCACTTGCCGCGCGCTACCCGGGCGACCTGCTGATGGAAACCCTGATCGAGGGCGAGGAGATGACCGTCGCCATCCTCGGCCGCCAGGTGCTGCCTTCGATCCACATCGTGCCCAAGGGCGCGTTCTACGACTACAACGCCAAGTACGTCGCCGAGGACACCCAGTACCTCTGCCCGGGACTCGAGGGTGCGGCCGAGGACGAACTGCGCGCGCTGGCGCTCGAGGCCTTCGACGCGCTGGGCTGCCACGGCTGGGGCCGCGTTGACGTCATGCGCGACCGTAGCGGCCGCAACTTCCTGCTCGAAGTGAACACCGCGCCGGGCATGACCTCGCACTCGCTGGTGCCCAAGGCGGCCAAGGCCGCCGGCATCGACTACGAGGAAGTGTGCTGGCGGGTGCTGGAGACGAGTTTCAAGGAGCAGGGAACCGGGAACGGGGAACGGGGAACATGCAGGTCCAGTGACGCCGCCAACCGCGCTTCGGATGGTTCATCCGTGCCCAGCGCAGAGCGTTTGCCCGACGCTGCCCGTTCCCCGGGCGATCCCGACGGGGGCACCCTGTGAAAGGCGCCATCCGCCTCGTCGCCTGGTGCCTGGCCGTCGCGCTGGTCGCGCTGCCGGTCGTCGGCGTGCTGCGCGGCTGGTTCGCGGCCGACCGTTGGCCGGTGACGCAGCTGACCGTGCAGGCCGAGTTCAAGCACGTCAGCGCCGAACAGATCCGCGACGCAGTGCGCCCGCGCCTGGGCCACGGCTTCTTCGCGCTGAACCTGGATGCCGTGCAGCAGGCGGTGGCGGCGCTGCCGTGGGTGGAATCGGTCGAGGCGCGCAAGCGCTGGCCGGACACGCTGATCCTGCGCATCTACGAGCGCCAGCCCTTCGCGCGCTGGAACGACAAGCGGCTGATCAGCCGCCAGGGCGTGCTGTTCGACGCGCCGGACGCGGCCGCCAACGCCGCCTTGCCGGACCTGCGCGGACCGGATGCGCAGATGCCCGAAGTGGTCGGCTTCTATGCCGAGGCGCTCAAGGCCTTCGCCGGCACCTCGCTGAAGATAACCGGCGCGGCGCTCACCGAGCGCGGCAGCTGGAGCCTGACCGCCGCCAGCGGCGCGCAGATCGTGCTGGGCGACCGCGCCCAGGCCGGCAAGCGGCTGCGACGCTTCCTGGACGTCTACCCGCAGGTGGTGGCCGGCCATGCCGACGCCTTCGCCTACGTCGACCTCCGCTACACCAACGGTTTCGCCGTGCGCTGGCCAGCTGCCGCCAGCGCACCCGCCGCGGGCGCGCCCCGTACATGAGCATGACCCTATGAAGACGCGCAACGACAAGCAACTGGTCGTCGGCCTGGACATCGGCACCCACAAGGTGACCGCCATCGTCGGCGAATACGAGCCGGGCGAACCGATCGAGGTGATCGGCATCGGCTCGCACGTCTCGCGCGGCATGAAGCGCGGTTCGGTGGTCGACATCGAGTCCACCGTGCACTCGATCCAGCGCGCGGTGGAAGAAGCGGAACTGATGGCCGGCTGCGACATCCGCTCGGTGTTCGCCTCGATCTCCGGCAGCCACCTGGAGACCAAGAACTCGCACGGCACCGCGGCGATCCGCGACCGCGAGGTCACCCCCGGCGACCTGGAGCAGGTGCTGGAGGCGGCCAGCGCGGTGGCGATCCCGGCCGACCGCAAGGTGCTCTACAAGGAGTCGCAGGAATACCGCATCGACGGCCAGGACGGCATCCGCTCGCCGGTCGGCATGAGCGGCGTGCGGCTGGAAGCCTCGGTGCACCTGGTCACCGGCGCCGCGGCGGCGGTGCAGAACATCACCAAGTGCATCCAGCGCTGCGGCCTGGCGGTGGACGAGCTGGTGCCGTCGGCGGTGGCCAGCGCCAAGGCGGTGCTCACGGACGACGAACGCGAGCTCGGCGTGTGCCTGGTCGACATCGGCGCCGGCACCACCGACATCGCCATCTACACGCAGGGCTCGGTCCGCTACACCAAGTCGCTGCCGGTCGGCGGCGACCAAGTCACCAACGACATCGCCTACGGCGTGCACACGCCGACCGCGCATGCCGAAGAGATCAAGATCAAGTACGCCTGCGCGCTGGCGCAACTGGCCCACGCCGAGGAAACCATCCAGGTGCCCAGCGTCGGCGACCGCCCGCCGCGCCGGCTGGCCCGCCAGTCGCTCGCGCAGAGCGTGCAGGCGCGCTACGAGGAGATCTTCGAGATGGTGCAGGACGAGCTGCGCCGCTCCGGCTACGACAGCCTGATCGCCGCCGGCGTGGTGCTGACCGGCGGCGCCTCGCGGATGGAGGGCGCGCTCGAGCTGGCCGAGGAGATCTTCCACAAGATGGTGCGCATCGGCGTGCCGCAGCACGTGACCGGCCTGGGCGAGGTGGTCGCCAACCCGCTGCATTCGACCGGGGTGGGCCTGCTGCTGCACGGCGCGCGCGCCGGCGGCGTGCGCGTCGCGCACCCGGTCGGCGGCAGCGTCGGCGGGCTGGTCGACAAGCTGCGCGGCTGGATCACCAAGAATTTCTAAGCGGCGGCGCGGAGCGCCACCGCGGGAGAATGGAGGTTCGCCCACCACCGAAGGCCAGGCAGGACGCCGGACCCGCGGTTACAACGACAACGAAGCTCTACGGAGGACGGGAAATGTTTGAACTGATCGAAAAACTGGCACCCAACGCGGTCATCAAGGTCATCGGCGTGGGCGGCGGCGGCGGCAACGCCGTGGCGCACATGCTCAACGCCAACATCGAGGGCGTCGAATTCGTCGTCGCCAACACCGACGCGCAGGCGATGAAGAACTGCGGCTCGCGCACCCACCTGCAGCTCGGCGGCAACGTCACCAAGGGGCTGGGCGCCGGCGCCAATCCGGAAGTCGGCCGCCAGGCTGCGCTGGAGGACCGCGAGCGCATCGAGGAAATGCTCGAGGGCGCGGACATGGTGTTCATCACCGCCGGCATGGGCGGCGGCACCGGCACCGGCGCCGCCCCGGTGGTGGCGCAGTTGGCCAAGGAGAAAGGCATCCTCACCGTGGCGGTGGTCACCAAGCCGTTCCCGTTCGAGGGTCGCCGCCGCATGCAGGTGGCGCTCAAGGGCATCGAGGACCTCTCCCAGCACGTGGATTCGCTGATCACCGTGCCGAACGAGAAGCTGCTCTCGGTGCTCGGCCGTGAAGTGACCCTGCTGAACGCCTTCAAGGCGGCCAACGACGTGCTGCAGGGCGCCGTGCAGGGCATCGCCGACCTGATCACCGCGCCAGGTCTGATCAACGTCGACTTCGCCGACGTGCGCACGGTCATGTCCGAGATGGGCATGGCGATGATGGGCTCGGGCACCGCCCGCGGCGACGACCGTGCGCAGGCCGCGGCCGAGGCGGCGATCAACAACCCGCTGCTGGAGGACGTCAACCTGAACGGCGCTTGCGGCATCCTGGTGAACGTCACCGCCGGCCCGAACCTGACCATGCGCGAATTCGACGAGATCGGCCGCGTGATCCACGACTTCGCCAGCGAAGACGCCACCGTGGTGATCGGCACCTCGCTCGATCCGGAGATGCAGGACGACGTGCGCGTAACCGTGGTCGCCACCGGCCTGAACCGAGCCGCAGCCGCCCGCCAGCCGGCGCGTCCGGTCGCCACCCAGCAGGTGGAGATGCGCCAGCGCCCGCGCCCGGTGGTGCTGCGCACCGGCACCGGCAACGAAGTGGTCGATTACGCCGCCCCGGAAGTGGTCAGCAGCCATACCCGGGCGGAGCCGCCAGCCAAGGGCAATGATGCGGGTTTCGACTACCTGGACATCCCGGCCTTCCTGCGCCGTCAGGCCGATTGAGCGAATTTCCAAGGAGACGCTTGCGAAGATTGAACGAATCGCCAGATCAGCCGGTCAGAGCATGATGCGTCCCGGGCAGGCAATGCCCGGTGCGGACTGCCGCGACGGTCGATGATTCCGAAGTGAAGACAGCGCGCCGGGACCGGCGCGCGCACCGGCCGGCACGGAGCCGTCGGCCTGTCCGTCCCCTTGCGCCGGGTACCCGTCCTCCCGGCGCAGGGGACGTGTCGCGGTAACTGCTTGAGAAACCGGGGATTGCGCCGCCTCGTGACGACGGTCACAAATGAAGGAAATCTAAAGAGGCGACCAGACTGTACGGTACGGTTTGCTATCGCGGCTAGTTAAGACTGTGTTAGCATCGGTCCCCTGATTGGCTGCTGCCCACACTGGTACCAATAAAAAATGATCAAGCAGCGTACGCTCAAGAACATCATTCGTGCGACCGGCGTGGGTCTGCACACCGGCGACAAGGTCTACATGACCTTGCGTCCCGCCGCACCGAACACGGGCATCGTGTTCCGGCGCACGGACCTCAATCCCCCGGTCGACATCCACGCGCGCCCCGATTGCGTGGGCGACACGCGCCTGTCCACCACCTTGGTCAAGGGCGACGTGCGCGTCTCCACGGTCGAGCACCTGCTGTCCGCCATGGCGGGCCTCGGCATCGACAACGCCTACGTCGAGCTGTCCGCCCCGGAAGTGCCGATCATGGACGGCAGCGCGGGTCCCTTCGTATTCCTGCTGCAGTCGGCCGGGATCGAGGAGCAGAACGCCGCCAAGCGCTTCATTCGCATCAAGAAGCCGGTGAAGGTGCAGGAAGGCGACAAGTGGGCCAGCTTCGAGCCGTTCGAAGGCTTCAAGGTCGGCTTCTCGATCGAGTTCAACCACCCGATCATCTCCAAGCGCACCTCCCGCGCCGAGATCGACTTCTCGACGACCTCCTTCGTCAAGGAAGTCAGCCGCGCGCGTACCTTCGGTTTCATGCGCGACATCGAGATGCTGCGCGAGCACAACCTCGCCCTGGGCGGTTCGATGGACAACGCCGTGGTGCTGGATGACTACCGCGTGCTCAACGAGGATGGCCTGCGCTACGAGGACGAGTTCGTCAAGCACAAGATCCTGGACGCCATCGGCGACCTTTACCTCCTCGGCCACAGCCTGATCGGCGCCTATCACGCGCACAAGTCGGGCCATGAGCTCAACAACAAGCTGCTGCGCACGCTGATCGCCGATCCCACCGCGTGGGAAGAGGTGGTCTACCAGGACGATCCGGCCGTTTCGCCGATCTCCTACGCGCATCCGGCCCAGGCCATCTAAGCCGTCGCCGGAACGCTGGAAGAAGGCCGCCGTCAAGGCGGCCTTCTTCGTTTCTGTGACCAGGACCGCCTGCCCGATACGCTTGGCTTCACGCTCTGGCGACGTTGCAGGGTGTACCTGCCCTTCCTCCGTGCTATAAAACCTCCCACCGCCATGAGGCGGTCAGGGGAAGCGGTGCCCGCCGGGGCGCCTTCGCGAAGACACGGGCCCCGCGCCTGCTAGTCCTTGGCGACCGGGAATCCAGCAGTTTCGGCAATGGACGCCAGATCGAGGAACAGTCCCTTCAGTTCCGGGTCTGTGATGGAGGCTGCAGCAGCCTTGAGATGAGTGGCTGCGGCAGGCGAAAGCGGTTTTGACCGATCCGGCTCCGTTGCGGCCGGTAGGGGGGGAGCCACTTTCACGGTGACCGAACTGGCGCTCGTGCCGATGGCACGGGCGGTGGCGAGTATCTGCGTCTGCATCAGGCGCAGGCGTGCCGCCCAGGCCGGTGAGGACGCCAGAAAGGCGAGGCGGCCGTTGCGCAGGTGGGCGAACCGTACCTGCTCGCGCAAAGGTGTCGGCAGCGTCTGGCGCAGGGCACGATCCAACGCTTCCAGTTCACCGGCCTTCCTGGCCAGCGAGGCGAACGAACCGCATTCGGCCAGTGGTCTGGGACCACGGTCAGGTCGGCGGGAAGCGGGGGGATCGGCGCGCTGCATGGTGCCGGCATCGGAAGAAAAACAATGCAGATCATACTCGTATCCCGCTCCAGGAAAGTGCCCAAAACCTTCGATCTCGGCCAGCATCGGCTGCGCTGGCGGCTGGCGGGCATGGCTGCGGCGGCGGTGATCGGGTGTGGCGTGCTCGGCGCGGCGGTGGCGCTCACCATTGCCAGTCCGCACGACCGCGCGCTGGCGCAGATCCGCCAGCTGCAGCAGCAAGTCCACCAGCAGGACGCCCAACTGGCGGGCGTGCGCAAGGATTCCCAGCGCGAACTCGATGCGCTGGCCGTCAAGCTCGGCCAGCTCGAGGCGCAGTCCACCCGGCTCAATGCCCTGGGCGAGCGGCTGACCGAAGTGGGCAAGCTCGATCCAGAGGAATTCAATTTCGACCAGCCGCCCGCGGTCGGCGGCATCGAGGACGCCACCGGCAGCGCCTATGGCTTGCCGCCGAGGCTGGATGCCAGCATCGACCAGCTCGCCAGCCAGTTCGACGCCCAGCAGGCGCAGCTGTCCGCGCTGCAGAGCCTGTTGCTGGACGCCAAGATCGACTCCAACCTCAAGCCTACCGGCATGCCGGCTTCGGGCTACATTTCCTCCTATTTCGGCGTGCGCCCGGATCCGTTCGACGGCCACGGCGCACGCCACACCGGGCTGGACATCGCCGTGCCGTTCGGTTCGTCCGTCCATGCGGTCGCCGAGGGCATGGTCACCTACGCGGGCGAGCGCAGCGGCTACGGAAAGGTGGTCGAGATCGACCACGGCAATGGCTACATGACCCGCTACGCGCACAACAGCAAGCTGCTGGTGCGGCCCGGGCAGCGCGTGCACGTGGGCGAGGTGCTGTCCCTGGCCGGTTCCACCGGGCGCTCCACCGGCCCGCACGTGCATTTCGAGGTCTGGTACAAGGGCCGCGTGGTCAATCCGCTGGCTTACGTAAAGAGCCACCGCTAGGCGCCCCTGGTCCGAGTTTCCAAGCTGCGCGGCTTCCCCTCTGGCCGGCGGGTCGGGGGAGGGCGGGGCTCGTGCGCTCGGTGTTCCTGGGGCCGCCGCCAAAGGCCTTTCCCCGAGCGGGGCCGGGCCGGTGCGGCGCTCCACAAAACGCCGCGCTCCACCTTGAATCCCCCACGCCCTGCCGCCATCCCGGTCGGCTGAGGCGCCTGTAGTAACATGCCTCCTTTCGCCCGTGGCCCCCGCGGGCCTTGAGCCTCCAACGACGGAAGATCGATGTTCAATCGTGCCCTGACCAGCCTGTTCGGCAGCCGCAACGAGCGCGTCCTGCGCCAGCTTTCCAAGACCGTGGCGCGCATCAATGCGCTGGAGCCCGAATTCGAGAAGCTGGAAGACGCGGCACTGCGCGCCAAGACCGACGAGTTCAAGCAGCGCGTTGCAGCGGGCGAAACGCTGGACAAGCTGCTGCCGGAAGCCTTTGCCGTGGTTCGCGAAGGCGCCAAGCGCGTGCTCGGCATGCGCCACTACGACGTGCAGCTGATCGGCGGCATGGTGCTGCACATGGGCAAGATCGCCGAAATGCGCACCGGCGAAGGCAAGACGCTGGTGGGCACCTTGCCGGTGTATCTCAATGCGCTGGAAGGCAAGGGCGTGCACGTGGTCACCGTGAACGACTATCTGGCCCGCCGCGACTCGGCGCAGATGGGCAAGCTCTACAACTTCCTGGGCCTGTCCGTGGGCGTGGTGTACCCGGGCATGGACCACGGCGACAAGCACGCCGCCTATGCCGCCGACATCACCTACGGCACCAACAACGAGTTCGGCTTCGACTACCTGCGCGACAACATGGCGCTGTCGAAGGAACAGCGCTACCAGCGCGGCCTCAACTACGCGATCGTCGACGAAGTCGACTCGATCCTGATCGACGAGGCGCGCACGCCGCTGATCATCTCCGGCCCGGCCGAGGATTCCCCGCAGCTCTACATGGCGGTGAACAAGATCGTGCCGCACATGGTGCGCCAGCAGGCCGAGGACGCCGCCGGCGATTACTGGGTCGACGAAAAGCAGAAGCAGGTGCACCTGTCCGAGGAGGGCATGGCGCACGCCGAGGAGCTGCTGCGCAAGGCCGGCGTGATCGAGGCCGAAAGCGGCCTGTACGACCCGAAGAACCTGGCGGTGGTGCACCATCTCAACGCCGCGCTGCGCGCCAACGGCATCTATCAGCGCGACGTCGACTACATCGTGCGCGACGGCGAAGTCATCATCGTCGACGAGTTCACCGGCCGTACCCTGGCCGGTCGCCGCTGGTCCGACGGCCTGCACCAGGCGGTCGAGGCGAAGGAAGGCGTGCCGATCCAGCGTGAGAACCAGACGCTGGCGACGGTGACCTTCCAGAACCTGTTCCGCATGTACAAGAAGCTGGCCGGCATGACCGGCACGGCCGACACCGAGGCGTACGAGTTCCAGACCATCTACGGCCTGGAAGTGGTGGTTATCCCCACCCACAAGCCGATGATCCGCAAGGACAACCTGGACATCGTGTTCCTGAGCCAGGCGGCCAAGTACCGCGCGGTGATCGAGGACATCAAGGACTGCCACAAGCGCGGCCAGCCGGTGCTGGTCGGCACCACCTCGATCGAGGTTTCCGAACTGCTGTCCGAGCTGCTGACCAAGGCCAAGGTGCCGCACGAGGTGCTCAACGCCAAGCAGCACGAGCGCGAGGCGCAGATCGTGGCGCAGGCCGGCGCGCCCGGCTCGGTGACGATCGCCACCAACATGGCCGGCCGCGGTACCGATATCGTGCTCGGCGGCAGCCTGGAGGCCGCGCTCGCCGCGCTGCCGGCGGACGCCTCCGAGGTCGACCGCCAGCGCGTCAAGAGCGAATGGAAGAAGCGTCACGAGCAGGTCATCGCCGCCGGCGGCCTGCATATCGTCGGCACCGAGCGGCACGAATCGCGGCGCATCGACAACCAGCTGCGCGGCCGCTCCGGCCGCCAGGGCGACCCGGGCTCCTCGCGCTTTTACCTGGCGCTAGAGGACAACCTGCTGCGCATCTTTGGCGGCGAGGGCCTGGTGCGCTGGATGAAGCGCTTCGGCATGAAGGAGGACGATCCGCTCGAGGAGCGCATGATCAGCCGCCAGATCGAGAAGGCCCAGCGCAAGGTCGAGCAGCACAACTTCGACATCCGCAAGCACCTGCTCGAGTTCGACGACGTCGCCAACGACCAGCGCAAGGTGATCTACCGCCAGCGCGACGAACTGCTGGAGGGCGAGGACGTTTCGGCCACCATCGCCGACATCCGCGAGGACGTGGTCGAGGCCATCGTGCACCGCCACGTGCCGCCGGACAGCATCGACGACCAGTGGGACATTCCCGGGCTGGAGCGTGCGCTGGAAAGCGAGTTCGGCGTCACCACGGGCCTGAAGGCCTGGGTCGAGCAGCAGCAGGAGCTGGATGCCCAGGCCATCCGTGAGCACGTGCGCGAGGCGATGGACAAGGCGTTCGCCGAGAAGGAGGCGCAGATCGGCGCCGACACCATGCGCCAGCTCGAGAAGCACGTCATGCTGAGCGTGGTGGACAACGCCTGGAAGGAACACCTGGCCAGCATGGACTACCTGCGCCAGGGCATCTACCTGCGCGGCTACGCCCAGCAGGATCCCAAGCAGGCGTTCAAGCGCGAGTCGTTCGAGCTGTTCTCGGACATGCTCGAGCGCATCAAGCATGAAGTGGTGCAGATGCTCGCGCGCATCCGCATCCGCAGCGAGGAGGAAGTGGCCGCGATGGAGGCCGAGCAGCAGCGCCTGGCCGCGCGCCTGCAGCAGCAGATGCTCGCCAGTGGCGGCGGTGCGCCGGTCAATGCGCTCGGCGCGGAAACGCCGCCCGCTGCCGGCGGCACGGTGCAGCACGAAGGCGCCAAGATCGGCCGCAACGATCCCTGCCCCTGCGGTTCGGGCAAGAAGTACAAGCACTGCCACGGCCAATTGGCCTGATGCCGCTTCCGATCCTCTCCGCCGGGAGAGGATCGGGACGAGGGCTTCGCGGCGAGCCCTGTCGGGGGCGTCTCGAAGCCTGACGAGCGCCTCCGGCAAAGGGAAGCGCCGAAGCTCAGTCCCCGCCGCCCGGCTGCCGCTTGCGATGCGGTTCCGCGTTCACCGTGACGTACTGCGGCTCCTCGTCGTCCACCCGCAGCGCGGTGAGCTGGCCGCCCCACACGCAGCCGGTGTCGATGGCATAGACGCCCAGCCCGGCGAAGCGGCCGAGCGCGGACCAGTGCCCGCAGACCATGTTCACTTCGCGCCGGCGCATGCCGGGTACGGCGAACCAGGGATAGAGCCCCGGCTTCTGCGTGCCGGGCGTCCCCTTGGCTTCGAAGTCGATGCGGCCGTTGACGTCGCAGTAGCGCATCCGCGTCATCGTGTTGATCGAGGCGCGGAAGCGCTCGACTCCCTGCAGCCGGCTCGACCAGGCCGCCGGGCGGTTGCCGAACAGGTTCCGGAGCAGGCGCGGATGCCGCGGGCTGGACAGCTCGCGCTCCACCTCCTGCGCCGCGCGCAGCGCCTGGCGCAGCGTCCACGACGGCGCCAGTCCAGCGTGCACCATGCCCCAGCCGAGCGCCTCGTCGTAGTGCATCAGCTTCTGGCTGCGCAGCCATTCGAACAGCACGGGCGCATCGTCGGCGAACAGCACCTCGCGCAACTCCGGATTGACCCGCGATTGCGCATCGGGCTTGCGCTGGGCGATCGCCAACAGGCTCAGGTCGTGGTTGCCCAGCGTGACCACCACGTTCTCGCGCAGGCGATGGATCAACCGCAGCGTCTCGAGCGACTGGCCGCCGCGGTTGACCAGGTCGCCGCAGAACCAGAGCTGGTCGCGCGCCGGGTCGAAACGCAGCTTGTCGAGCAGGCGCGAGAGCTCCGGATAGCAGCCTTGCACGTCGCCGATTGCATATGTCGCCATCAGAACGTGTCCATTGGGAGCTGGTGCATCCAGAGCCGGGCCATCGGAGGCGAACCCTCGGTTGTGCCAGCCATCATCAGTGCAAGGTGCGCGGTATGGACAGCGTGAACGGCGCGATCGGCGCCTCGAAGCGCGTGCCGTCGTCGGCGAGCATCTGGTAACTGCCTTGCATGGTGCCGACGATGGTGTCGAGCACGGCGCCGGAACTGTACTGATAGCGATCGCCTGGCCGCAGCCAGGGCTGCTCGCCGACCACGCCTTCGCCGCGTACTTCTTCCACCTTGCCGTTGGCATCGGTGATCACCCAGTGGCGGGTGAGCAGGCGCGCCGCCACGTCGCCGGCGTTGTGCAGCGTCACGGTGTAGGCGAATACGTAGCGGTTGTCGTGCGGCTTGGACTGATCGGGGACGAAGCGGCTTTCGACCTGCACGTCGATCGTGTAGGAAGGTTTGGGATTCATCCGCCGATTGTACGGCCTGGCGCCGGCCAGCGCGTGCACGCGCGCCTCAGGCGGGAAGCTTGGCCAGGCGTACGAAGTCCTGCGGCGCGAGCGTTTCTGCGCGCGCCTTCGGATCGACGCCCGCACTGGCGATCGCGGCGCTGTCGAGCAAGGTCTTGAGGCCGTTCGAGAGCGTCTTGCGACGCTGCGCGAAGGCGGCCTTCACGATCGCGTACAAGCGCTGAGGATCAGCGTCGTGGCGCTCGTGCGGCGGCAGCGGCACCAGGCGCACCACCGCCGAATCGACCTTCGGCGGCGGGCGGAAGGCGCCGGGCGGCACGGTGAACAGCGGTTCCACGCGGCAGGCCAGCTGCAACATCACCGACAGCCGGCCGTACACCTTGCTGCCCGGTTCGGCCGCCATGCGGTCGACCACTTCTTTCTGCAGCATGAAGTGCATGTCTTCGATCGCCGCGGCGTGGTCGACGCAATGGAACAGGATCGGGCTGGAGATGTAGTAGGGCAGGTTGCCGGCCAGGCGCACGCGCGGCGCGCCCAGGTCCTGCGCCAGCGACGTGAGGTCCACCTTGAGCACGTCGGCGTGGACGATTTCCAGTGCGCCCACGCCGGCGGCGCGCGCGGCAAGATCGGGAATGAGGTCGGTGTCCAGCTCGATGGCCGTAAGCCGCCCGGCGGCAGCGAGCAGCGGCAAGGTGAGCGCACCCTCGCCCGGGCCGATCTCGACCACGCGGTCGTCCGGCCGGGGCGCGATGGCGCTGACGATGCGCTCGATGTAGCGCTTCTCGTGGAGGAAGTGCTGGCCGAAGCTTTTCTTGGGGCGGGCGTTCATGGGAGTTTCTCGCAAGCCTTGGCCCTCAACCCTTGCCCTCTCCCCGGAGGGGAGAAAGGGGCGTTGTGGCGCTGCGCGCAACAAGGTCGATGGCCATGCGGGCCGCCGCGACCAGGCTCGACGGATCCGCGCGGCCGGTGCCGGCCAGGTCCAGCGCGGTGCCGTGGTCGACCGACGTGCGGATGAAGGGCAGGCCCAGGGTGAGGTTGACGGTGCGGTCGAACGCTTCGCTCTTGAGCACCGGCAGCGCCTGGTCGTGGTACATCGCCAGCACCGCGTCGTAGCGCTCCCGCATGGCGGGGACGAAGGCGGTATCGGCGGGCAGTGGCCCCAGCAGTTGCATGCCGTGCCCGCGCAGCCGCGCCAACACCGGTTCGATCACGTCGCGCTCCTCGTGGCCGAGGTGGCCGCCTTCGCCGGCGTGCGGGTTGAGGCCGAGCACGGCGATGCGCGGTCGCGCCAGGCCGAACTTGCGCTGCAGTTCGCCGTGCACAATGGCCAGCGTGCGCTCCAGTGCGTCGGCGGTGACCGCGTCGGCCACGGCCCGCAGGGGCAGGTGCGTGGTCGCCAGCGCCACGCGGAGCTCGGGGCTGGCCAGCATCATGACCACGTCGGCGCCCGCGCGCTGCGCGAAGAACTCGGTGTGGCCGCTGAAGGGAATGCCCGCGTCGTTGATCGTTGCCTTCTGCAAGGGCGCGGTGACCACCGCGGCGTAGCGGCCGGCCTGGCAACCGTCGGCCGCCTCGGCGAGCGTGGCGAGCACGTGGTGCGCATTGCGCGGGTCGGGATGCCCAGGACGCTCTTCCACCGCGAGCGGTACGTGCCGCACGCGCAGGCTGCCAGGCTCGTGCGGGCGCGGCCGGCCGTCGTCCTCGTGCAGGGCGATCGCCACGCCGCAACGCTGCGCGGCGCGCTGCAGCAGGTTGCGGTCGGTGATGGCCACGGTCCCGGCCGCCAGCGGCATGGCGGCCAGGCGCACCAGCAGCTCCGGACCGACGCCCGCCGGCTCGCCGGCGGTCAGGGCCAGTCGCGGCAGGCCGGCGTGCAAGGGGTCGCTCAGCTGTTGGCCCGCGCGTCCGGGTCCTTCAACGCGGGCACCAGGATGTCGATGTAGGCGTCCGAGCGCAGCTGACGCAGGAAGTCTTCGTAGGCCTGCTCGGCCTTGCGGTTGCCGATCGCCTGGCGCGCCTGGTTGCGCTCGGATTCCTCGGTCACGTCGCTCTTGCGCGTGCCCTCGAGCTGGATGATGTGCCAGCCCGCTTCGCTCTGGAACGGCTGGGAAACCTCGCCGTCCTTGAGCTGCGCCAGTTGCTGGGCGACCGTGCTGCCCCACTGGTCGCGCTGGAACCAGCCCATGTCGCCGCCGGCGTTGGCGGTGGTCGGGTCCTTGGAGTTCTCCTTCGCCAGCTTGGCGAAGTCCTCGTGTTTGTCGACGATGCGGTTGTACAGGTCCTGCGCCTTCTGGTGCGCCTGCTCGGCCGTGACCAGCTCGGTCGGACGGATCAGGATCTGCCGCGCGTGGTACTCGGTCACCACCTGGCGGCCCGGGGCACGCTGGTCGATCAGCTTGAGGATGTGGAAGCCGGTGGGACCGCGCAGCGCGGCGCTGACCTGGCCGGGCTTCATGCCGGCGATGGTGTCGGCGAACGCCGGCGGGATCTCGTCCACCTTGCGCCAGCCCAGGTCGCCGCCCTCGAGCGCGTCCTGGGCGTCGGAATAGCGTATCGCCGCGGCATGGAAATCCATGCCGCCCTTGATCGCATCGAGCGCCTGCTGCGCCTTGGCCTGGGCGGCCTGGATGTCGGCCGCGCCGCCGCCGGCGGGAATCGAGATCTGGATGTGCGCCAGGTGCACCTCGCCGGCCTTGTAGGCCGGACTGGCGAGCAGGTTGTTGATCTCGCTGTCGGTGATGTTGACCTGGTCGCGCACCACGCTGTCGTGCAGGCGCTGCACCACCAGCTGGTCGGCCAGCTGGCTGCGGAAGGCGGCGAAGCCCTGCCCGCTCTGTTCGACCGCCTGCTGCAGCTGCTCGGGGCTCATGTGGTTCTGCTGGGCGACCGCGGACACCGCCTGGTCGATGTCGGCGCTGGAAACGCGGATGCCCTGGTCGTCGGCCTTGGCCACCTGCAGCTTCATCAGGATCAGCCGGTCGAGCACCTGGCGATCGAGCACGTCGTCCGGCGGCAGCTGGCCGGGGCTGCTGGCGTACTGCTGCTTGACCGAGCGGACCGCATCGTCCAGTTCGCTCTGCAGGATCACGTTCTCGTCGACCACGGCCACGATGCGGTCCAGCGGCTGCGTGCCGGAGGCCGTGGCGCCGGCCTGCGACTGCGGCAGGAGCTGGGCCTGTGCAGGCAGGGCGGTAGCCGCAACGAGCGCGAGGAGGAGCAGCGCGGAAGGGTGCTTCATCGGTCGGAACCTTCAATCGCCTGGACGGCGATGGTGGGAGGGGACGGTGCCTTGCCGCCGGTGCGGACCGGCTGACAACCGTGGATCGCAACGGCGCCGGAAAGTTCGCGGCGCGCCGTCATTGATAGCCAAGAATACCACGCCGCAACACGGCCTCGGTCTGGCCGTTGAAGGCGCCCAGGCCCTTGAAGACCAGTTCGAACATGACCGCGTTGTTGGTGCGGCCCTGGTCGGTGAAGGGGCTGGCCGCGACCACGTAATGGCGCCCGACCACCCGCACCGCGACGCAGCAGCTGTCGTACTCGACGCCGGCCAGCGCTTCCACCGTGCGCCGGTCGCGCACCGAATAGACCCAGCGGCCCAGCAGCCGCCAGCGTTCGGAAACCGGGTAGACGATCGAGCTGTCGTACTGCTCCACCAGGTCGCGGCGGTAGCGGTAGGAGAAATTGAAGATGCCGTCGGTGCCGATGCGCCGTTGCAGGCCCAGTGTGCCCAGATCGGTCTGGCGGGTGTTCGGGCTCCACTGGTAGGCGCTGTTGAGGCGCCAGCGGTCGTTGAGCTGGATGTCCAACTGGGCCACGTAGTCAGAACGCGTCCAGTCGGTCGGCGCCGCCGTGGTGGTGTTGCTGTTGGGCAACTGCACGCGCTGCGGCGCGAAGTAGCGGATCTGGCCGAAGCTGGCCGACAGCCGCTCCACGCCGTTGTCGTCCAGCAGGCGGGTGGTGAGCGCGCCGGTCAGGTTGTTCGCGTTCATCTGGCGGTCGGCGCCGGAGAACTGGTTGGGCGAGAACAGCTGCCAGTAGTCGAACGACATGCGCGTGGTGTCGAACAGCGGCAGGTCGTTCTGGTTGCGGTAGGGCACGTAGAGGTAGTAGAGCCGCGGCTCCAGCGTCTGCGTGTAGGACGTGCCGAACAGCGAGGTCGAGCGGTCGAAGATCAGCCCGGTGTCGAGGCTGGCGATCGGCAGTGCGCGGCTGGGCGAGCGCCGGTCGAACGGGGAGACGTCGGTGCCGCCGAGCAGGCCGGCATAGCCATAGCGCTGGTAGTCGCCGTCGAGCTGGTAGGCGGTGTAGCGGTAGGCCAGCTTCGGCCGCACGAACCAGGCGGCGCCCTGGAAGTCGGCGGCCAGGTAGGGATACAGGTCCAGCCGCTTGCCCTCGATCACGTCGTCCTTGCGGAAGGCCACCGCTTCGGTGTTCGCGCCGAACTCGAGCCAGCGATTGATCGGCAGGTCCAGCCCCAGCGTGGCGCGCGGCCAGCGCTTGTACTGCACCACGGTGTCGGGCAGGTAGGGATCGACGTTCTGGTAGCTGTCCGCGCCGAAGGAGGCGTTCCACCAGTTGCCGCCGCCGCTGACGTAGGCGCTGGAGCCCAGCGTGCCGATGGCCGAGGTGTACAGGTCGTTGCCGAAATCGCGCAGGTAGTTGCGGTCGGAGGTGCGGTTGATGCTCGTGCCGAACGACCACGGGCCGATCAGGTGCGTGTAGTCGCTGTATTTGAGCAGCCAGCGGTCGCGGCCCTGCGTCGGCGTGCTGTTTTCGGTGTCCTGGCCGTGGTCGTTGGGCAGGTATTCGGCGTTCAGCTGCCCGGCCGTGCCCGGAAACAGGTAGCGGAACTCGCCCGCCAGTACGGTGCCGCGCTGGGTGTAGATGCGCGGCTCCAGCGTGGCATCGTAATTGGGCGCCAGGTTGAGGTAATAGGGGATCGAGAACATCGTGCCCGATCGGCTCGAGCCGCCGAACGTCGGGTAGAGGAAGCCGCTCTGGCGCCGGTGGTCGATGGGAAAGGAAAACCACGGCAGGTACAGAAACGGCACGTTGGCGAAGCGCATCGTGGCGTTACGGGCGGTGCCCCGGCCGTTGGCCTTGTCGATCTTCAGGTCCTTCGCGCGCACCTCCCACAGGTGGTGGCCCACGTCGCAGGTGGAATAGGTGACCTGGTTGTAGCGGCTGTGCTGGGCGTCGAGCAGTTCGCCGCGCGCGGCGGTGCCGTTGCCGCGCGACTGCAGCAGCTGGTAGCGCACGTTGTCGGCCACGCCGTGGCTGGCCTGGTTGTTCCCTCGCAGGCGGTCGGCGCTGAGCAGCTCGCCGGCTTCCTGGTAACGCACGTTGCCCTGCGCGTCGTAGTCGGTGGTGGTGTCGTTGTAGTCGACGCGGTCGGCGCGCAGCAGCTGGTCGGCGCGCGCGATGCGCACGTTGCCCGAGAGGCGGTAGACCGCCTGGTTGGAACTGTCGACATGGGTGGCGTGCACGTCGGTGTCGGAGGTTTCGCGTTGCGTCGGATCGCGCGGGAGCGTGGGGTCGTAGAACTCCAGCAAGGCGTTGGGGTGGCACATCGCAAAATTTTCAGGCCGGGGCGCACAGTGGAACGCGCCGAGCGGGCAGCTGGGCACGCCCTCGTCCGTGGCCGCCTTGGCGTGCATCCTGGCGGGTGCCGCGTGGGCCTGGGCCGGCCCACCGAACAGGGCGATGGCTGCGGCGACCGCGAGCAGGCGGCGTGGTGGCAAGGCGCGCGGGGAGTGGCTCGGCGTCACGGTGGCTGTCGGCGGTCGGTGGGACGCGTAAAGCTAGCAGAAAGGCCGCCTGCCCGGCAGGAAGCCCCGGGCGCTCCCGCCGGCGACCGGATCCGTTCAGCCCATCAGCGCACCGACATGCGCGGCGGCGCAGGCGGCGAGGGCGCCGAGGTCGTAGCCGCCTTCGAGGGTGGAGACCACGCGGCCGGCGGCGTGCGTGCGGGCCACGTCCAGCAGGCGGGCGGTGAGCCAGGCGTAGTCGTCGGCTTCCAGTTGCAGTTGCGCCAGCGGGTCGTCACGGTGCGCATCGAAGCCGGCGGACACCAGCAGCAGTTGGGGCGCGAAGGCGTGCAGACGCGGCAGCAGCATCTCCTCCCAGACCTGGCGGAAGGCCCGCGAGCCGGTATCCGGCGGCAACGGCGCGTTGACCAGGTTGCCCACGCCGGTTTCCCCGGCGGCGCCGCTGCCTGGGTAGAGCGGCCACTGGTGGCTGGAGACGAACAGCACCCGCGGCTCCTGCGCGAAGATGTCCTGCGTGCCGTTGCCGTGGTGGACGTCGAAATCGGCGATCGCCACGCGCTCCAGGCCGCGCTCGGCCAACGCGTGCGCAGCGCCCACGGCGACGTTGTTGAACAGGCAGAAGCCCATCGCCTGGTCGGCCGTCGCGTGGTGGCCCGGCGGACGCACCGCGCAAAAGGCGCGGCTGGCCGATGCGTCGAGCACCGCGTCGACCGCGGCCACCACCGCGCCGGCGGCGCGCAGCGCGGCCTCGGCCGAGCCCGGCGACAGGTACGTGTCTTCGTCCAGCTGCACGAGGCCCGTGGCGGGCGCGCTCGCCAGCATCCGCGCGACGTACGCCGGCGCGTGCACGCGCTCCAGCGCCTCGCGGCTGGCCCGCGGCGACTCGATCCGGTCCAGCGGGGCGAAGCGGTCGCGGTCGAGCGCCGCCAGCACCGCCTGCAGGCGTGCGGGTGATTCGGGATGGCCGCGGCCGGGATCATGCTCGAGACACGCCGGATGGGTGTAGAGCCGCAGCATGGGAGGCCTTTAGCCCCGGGGCCGCCGTTCGTGCTGCCAGAGCACTTCGCCGTGGCCGCCGGCACGAGCGAGCACGCGGGCGATCACGAACAACAGATCCGACAGCCGGTTGAGGTAGCGCTGCGGCTGCGGCCGCACGGTTTCCGCCCGCGCAAGCGCGATCACCTCGCGTTCGGCGCGCCGGCACACGGTGCGCGCCAGGTGGCCGCAGGCCGCGGCCATGCCGCCGCCGGGCAGGATGAATTCCTTCAGCGGCGGCAGCGGCTCGTTGAGGGCGTCCAGGACGCTTTCCAGCCGCGCGATGTCCCGGTCCTGCACCATCGCCATGCCGGGGATGCACAGCTCGCCGCCGAGGTCGAACAGGTCGTGCTGCACCTGGATCAGCGCTTCGCGTACCTCGGCCGGAACGCCTTCGCAGGCTAGCACCATGCCGATCGCGCTGTTGAGCTCGTCGACCGTGCCGTAGGCGGCCACGCGGGCCGAGTCCTTGGGCACCCGCGAGCCGTCGCCCAGGCCGGTGCTGCCGTCGTCGCCGGTGCGGGTGTAGATCTTCGAGAGGCGATTGCCCATCAGCGCGCGTGGGCGTGAGCCAGCGCGCGCGTCAGCTGGGTCGCCAGCACCTGCAGCAGCGCGCCCAGGCCGACGTACATCGCGGTCACCCCGAGGAACGGCAGGTACCAGTCGCCCATGTTGGCGAACCATGCACCCATGCTGCGCGGCGCCGGCACGCTGTTGCTCAGCCAGTAAAAGCTGCCGTTGGAAACGATGAAGCAGACCGCTTCGCTGACCAGCAACGCGGCCACGGCCAGGCCCAGGGTGGACAGCGTGAGGCGCTGCCCGCGCCGGGCCAGCCAGCTGCCGCCCAGCCACAGCGCGCCGTAGGCGGCGATCAGGAACCAGTACGCCGGCGACACGCAGTAGTGGCTCCAGAAGTTCAGGCCCTGGCCGGCGATCACCAGGTAATCCACCAGCACCGCCTCGGCCATCAGCAGCGGGAAGGCCCAGCGGCCGGCGCCGCGCAGCCAGAAGCCGGCCAGGAAGAACACCGCCCAGCTGGCATCGGGGAAGATCTCGAAATGGTAGAAGCGGATCGCGCCGCGGGTGATGGCCATCAACAGGGCGAGTGCCAGGAAGATGCCCAGGCGCTGGTTTCGCGTCATAGCCATGAGGTGCTCCGTATGCAGCGGCGTGAAGTAGTGAAAGGCGAACGGCTAGTTTAGCCCAAGCCCGGCCGGCTCATGCGATGCCTTCGCGTTCGGCCGTATGATCCGGCGCATGAATGACCCCACATCTTCCCGCGGGCCCGTGCTGATCGTCGGCGGCGGCCTGGTCGGCGCCAGCCTGGCGATAGCGCTGGACGCGGCCGGCGTGGAGGCGCTGCTGGTGGAGACCGCGGCGCCGCGTGCCGACCTACAGCCCAGCTACGACGAGCGCAACCTGGCGCTGGCCCGCGCCACGGTCAATGGCTTGGAGGCGATCGGCGTGTGGAAGCACGCGCGCGAGCGCGCCACCGCCATCGAGCACATCCATGTCAGCCGCGCGGGCGAGTTCGGCAGCGTGCGGCTCGGCGCGCGCGAGGCCGGCGTCGATGCGCTGGGCTGGACCCTGCCGGCGCGCGAACTAGGCGCCGCGCTGCTGCGCCGCCTGGACGAATGCAGGCTGCTCAGGCGCCTGGCGCCGGCGACGCTGGAGGCGGTCGAACCGCTGCCGCAGGGCTGGCGCGCCCGGGTGCGCACGGCCGAAGAGATACAGGCCATCGACACGCCGCTGCTGGTCGGCGCCGACGGCACCGAGTCGTTCGTGCGCGCGCAGCTGGGCATCTCGGCCGACACGCACGATTACGGGCAGACCTTGTTCGTCTGCACCGTCACGCCCGAGCGCGCGCACGGCCATCGCGCGTTCGAGCGCTTCGGCGAGGAGGGGCCGGTCGCATTGCTGCCGCTGGCGGAGCGTCGCTGCGGCCTGGTGCTCACCGTGCCGACAGGGCAGGCCGAGGCGGTGGCGGCGCTGGACGATGGCGACTACCTCGCGCTGGCGCAGCGCCGCTTCGGCTGGCGGCTGGGACGGTTGACGCGCCCGGGCCGGCGCTTTCCCTACGCGATCCGCCGCGTGGCCGCCGCGCGCCTGACCGCGCCGCGCGCCGTGCTGGTCGGCAATGCGGCGCAGACGATCCATCCGATCGGCGCGCAGGGCTTCAACCTCGGCCTGCGCGACGCGTTGACCCTCGCCGAGCTGGTCGCGGGTGCGGAAGACCCCGGCGACCGGCGGTTGCTCGATGCCTATGCCGCGCGCCGTGAACCCGACCGCGAGGGCACCATGGCGATGAGCCACGGCCTGGTCCGGCTCGCCTGTCTGCCGCAGCCGGCGCTGGCGCCGCTGCGCTCGCTGGCCCTGCTCGCCTGCGATCGCGTGCCGCCGCTGAAGGACGCGCTGCTTAGACGCGGCATGGGCTTCCGCGGCGCGCCGCCGCAGGCCGTGCTGGAGCGTGCGCCGTGAGCGCGCGCATCGAAGCTCGCCGCCGCGCGCCGCTGCTGGACGTGGCCGTGGTGGGCGGCGGCATGGTCGGCGCCGCCGCCGCGCTGGCGCTGGCGCGGGCCGGCTTCGCCACCGCCCTGGTGGAGGCCCGCGCGCCGGCCCCCTGGCATGGCGAGGACGAGGTCGACCTGCGCGTGGTCGGGCTGGCGCCCTCCTCGATCGCGCTGCTCGACGAACTGGGCGTGTGGCGGTCCATCCGCGAACGCCGTGCCGCGCCGTACGCGCGGATGCACGTGTGGGACGCGCGCAGCGGCGCGGCCATCGACTTCGACGCCGCCGCCACCGGACACGCCTGGCTGGGCTGGATCGTCGAGAACAGCCTGGTGCAGTGGACCTTGTGGCAGGCGCTGGAATCGGCCGGCGTGCAGCGGTTGTGCCCGGCGCAGGTGACCGGCTACCAGGCGCGAGAAGACCGTGTGGAACTGGAACTGGAAGCGGGCGAGACCGCCAGCGTGGCGGCACGCCTGCTGGTCGCCGCCGACGGCGCGGGTTCGCCCTTGCGCCGCATGGCCGGACTGGAAACGCACGGGCGCGACTACGGCCAGCGCGCGGTGGTCGCCCACGTGGCCACCGAGCGGGCGCACCAGGACACGGCCTGGCAACGCTTCCTGCCGGGCGGGCCGCTGGCGCTGCTGCCGCTGGCCGACGGGCGCAGCTCGATCGTGTGGTCGCTGCCCGAGGCCGAGGCGCAGCGCGTGCTCGCGCTCGCGGACGGGGCATTCTGCGGCGAGCTCGGCATCGCCTGCGATTTCCGGCTGGGCCGGGTGCTCACGGCCACGCGCCGCGCCGCCTTCCCGTTGAGGCTGCAGCTCGCCGACGCCTACCAGGCCGAGCGCTTCGTGCTGCTCGGCGACGCGGCGCACGCGGTGCATCCGCTGGCCGGGCAGGGCGTGAACCTGGGCCTGCGCGACGTGGCCGAGCTGCGCGACACGCTCGTTGCCGCGCGTGAGGCCGGCCGCGATATCGCCGCGGCACACGTGTTGCGCCGTTATGCGCGTCGCCGACGCAGCGCCGACACGCTGGACGCCTGGAGCTTCGATGCGCTGGCGCGCATCTACGCCTGGCAGGCGCTGCCGCTGGTGGCCGCACGTGCGCTGGGCGTACGCCTGGCCGATCATCTTGCGCCGCTCAAGCGCCGGTTCGCCGCGCACGCCGCCGGCCGCTGATAGGAAGATTCCCCAACCGCGGCGGGATGCCGCGGCGCCTGGCGCGGAGCGCCGACCCACCCACCCGGAGCCGCCATCATGCGCCGCATCCTGTTCGCCCTGTTCTCGCTTCCCCTGGCCTTTGCCGCGTCCGCGAAAATGGTGCATCGCCCCGTGGAATGGACCGACGGCGGCACCCGCTTCCACAGCGTGCTGGTCTACGACGACGCGGTCTCCACTCCGCGCCCCGGCCTGGTGATGGTGCCCAATTGGTACGGCGTGAACGACCAGGCGGTCGCCAAGGCCGAGATGATCGCCGGCAAGCAATACGTGATCCTGCTGACCGACATGTACGGCCAGGGCGTGCGTCCGAAGAACGACGACCAGGCCAAGGCCGCGGTCCAGCCGCTTTACGGCGACCGCGACCTGATGCGCCGGCGCATCAATCTCGCCCTGGCGCAGCTGAAGGCGCAGGCCGGCAAGGCGCCGCTGGACCCGGGCAAGCTCGCCGCGATCGGCTTCTGCTTCGGCGGTTCGGCCGTGCTCGACCTGGCGCGCAGCGGCGCCGACCTGGCGGCGGTGGTGTCTTTCCACGGCGCGCTCGCCGCCGGCAAGGCCTCGCGGCCGGACCGCTTCAAGGCGCGCGTGCTGGCGATGAACGGCGCCGACGACAAGGGCACCATGCCCGACGCCGACGCCTTCATGGACGAGATGCGGGCGAGCAAGGCCGACTGGCAGTTCGTGGTGCTGGGCAACGCGGTGCACTGCTTCACCGAGACCGACCAGAACTCCCCTGGCTGCAAGTACGACGCGCGCGCCGCTGCGCGCAGCTACCGCATGATGCACGACTGGCTGGATGCAGCCTTCGCCCGGCGGCCTTAAGGACGCATTGAGGGGGCCTTGCGAAGGGCGTCGCCGAGCATCCCGCTCAAGAGCGCCCCCAGCCGCCTTTCGGCGCCTTCCCCCGCGTACGCGGGGGAAGGACTCGTTGCTCAGCCGCGGCGCTCGACCACGCGCAACAAAGTCGCACAGCGCTCGTGCATGACGCCGGGTATCGCTGCAACGGCGCGGCCTCGATAGGCCGACCCGGGTCTTCCATAGCCGCGAAGAACCGCACGCGGTCGGGGGCTTCCCGGGCGGCCGAGGTTGAGGTTGCGGAAGAAGGCGGCGAAGCGTAGTGCGCGTCCGAACGCGCCTCAGAAGCTGCGCTGCACCGAGTAGTCCGCCAGGGCGTTGAGCGCCTCGCGGTAGGACGAGGGCGGCAGTGCCGAGAGCGCCTCGCGTGCGGCGTCGGCGTGTTGCACGGCGCGCGCGTGGGTGCGTTCCAGCGCCCCGCTGCCGCGGATGGCATTGACGATGTCATCCAGCGCATCCAGCCCGCCGTGCTCGATGGCATGGCGCATCGACTGCGCCTGCGCGGGCGTGGCGCGCTCCAGCGCATAGATCAGCGGCAGCGTGGGCTTGCCCTCGGCGAGGTCGTCGCCGATGTTCTTGCCCAGCGTATCGGCGTCGCTGAGGTAGTCGAGCAGGTCGTCGGCGATCTGGAAGGCATAGCCCAGTTCCAGCCCGAAGCGGCGCAGCGCCGCGATCTGGTCGGCCGGCAGGCCACCGAGCAACCCGCCCAGCTCCGTGGCGGCGGCGAACAGCACCGCGGTCTTGCGCTCGATCACCGCCAGATAGGCCGTCTCGTCCACGTCGGCATTGCCGATATTGAGCAACTGCAGCACCTCGCCTTCGGCGATGGTGTTGGTGGTGTCGGCCAGGATGCGCATCACGCGCATGTCGTCCAGCTCCACCATCAGCTGGAACGAGCGCGAGTAGAGGAAATCGCCCACCAGCACGCTGGCGGCGTTGCCCCACAGCGCGTTGGCGGTCTTGCGGCCGCGGCGCAGGTCGGATTCGTCCACCACGTCGTCATGCAGCAGGGTGGAGGTGTGGATGAACTCGATCACGGCGGCCAGCTTGACGTGCTGTTCGCCCGCGTAGCCCGCGGCGCCGGCGGCCAGCACGTGCAGCATCGGGCGCAGCCGCTTGCCGCCGCCGGCGATGATGTGGTCGGCGATCTGATTGATCAGCACCACGTCGGAGGCCAGCCGGCTGCGGATCAGCGCGTCCACGCGCTGCATGTCGGCGGCGGCCAGTTCTCGCACGGCGGCGAAGTCGGCGGTTCGGCTGGCGTCGGCGGGCATCGGGAGCATGGGCGTCCGGTTGGCAAGACGGGCGATTATAGGGCCAGGCCCGCCGCGTGCGCCGGCGCGACATGGCGCCGCAAGTGGCGCCGCGGGGTGCCCCGTATAATGGGCCGATGCCTTCTTTTCCCCGGTCGTCCCGGTGAGCAAGCTCACCTCCCTCGAGCGCCGCAGCGCGCTGACCCTGGCTTGCGTGATCAGCCTGCGCCTGTTCGGCTTGTTCCTGATCATGCCGGTGTTCTCGCTCTACGCGAAGCAGATGCCGGACGCCAGCGACTTGATGATCGGCCTGGCGCTGGGCGTGTACGGGCTGGGCCAGGTGCTGCTGCAGATCCCGCTGGGGCTCCTGTCCGACCGCGTCGGGCGCAAGAGCGCGATCACCCTGGGCCTGCTGATCTTTGCCGCCGGCGGGCTGGTGGCGGCGCTGTCGCACACGCTCGAAGGCATCGTCGTGGGGCGCGCGCTGCAGGGCATGGGCGCGGTGGCCGGCGCCGGCACCGCGTTGGCCGCCGATCTCACGCGCGAAGAGCAGCGCGGCAAGGTGATGGGCATCATCGGTGTCTCGATCGGCCTGTCGTTCCTGCTGGCGCTGATCCTGGGGCCTCCGCTGGAGGCCGTGGGCGGGCTGCCCGGGCTGTTCGGCGCCACTTCGGTGCTGGCGCTGGCCTCGCTGGTCCTGCTGTGGCTGATCGTGCCCACGCCCGAGCGGGCGCGGGCGCCGGCGGCGGCTAGCCTGGGCGGCGTGCTGGCGATGCTGCGCGACGGCCGCCTGCTGGTGCTCAACGGCTCGGTGTTCTTCCTGCACCTGCTGCTGACGGCGAGTTTCGTCGGTCTGCCGCTGTTGCTGGCCGAACGGCTGCACTTGCCGGCGAGCCGGCACTGGGAGCTGTATCTGCCGGTCATGGTGATCGCCGCGCTGGTGATGGGCGCGGCGCTGCACCGCATGAAGGAGATCGGCCAGAGCCTGCGCATCGTGCTGGTCTGTGTGGCGGTGATCGGGCTGTCGCTGCTGGGCTTCGCCGGGTCCGGCGCGCACGTGGCCTGGCTCGGCGTCTCGGCGGCGGCGTTCTTCTCGGCCTTCAACCTGCTGGAGGCCGCCTTGCCCAGCCTGGTCTCGCGACTGGCGCCGGCGCACCTGCGCGGCGCGGCGATGGGCGCCTATTCGACCAGCCAGTTCATCGGTGCGTTCGTGGGCGGAGCGGTCGGCGGCATCGCGCTGGGCCGGCTGGGGGTGGGCGGCGTGTTCGAGTGCGCGGCGGCCACCACGCTCCTGTGGCTGCCGCTGGTGGCCTTCGGCGCGCGGCGCATCGCCGCCGGTGCGGTGGCCGAGCCGGCGGCCTGACGCCAGGGCGATTGCCCCGCGCGGATGGCGCCCCCATATGCGGCGCATCCACTCCCTAGCGAAGCCGCTGCCGTGGCCCACCAGATCGTCGCGCTGATCGCCGAATACGGCCTGCTGCTGGTCTTCCTCAACGTGCTGATCGAGCAGGCCGGCCTGCCGCTGCCGGCCGTGCCGACGCTGGTGGTGGCCGGCGCGCTGGCGGCGGGCGGCCAGCTGCCGCTGGGCGGCGTGCTGCTGGTTGCGCTGGCCGGCTGCCTGGCGAGCGACTTCGCCTGGTACATGGCAGGGCGTCGTTACGGCGCCGGCGTGATGCGCACGCTGTGCCGGATCTCGCTCTCGCCCGATTCCTGCGTCAAGCAGTCGGAACTGCGCTTCCAGCGCTGGCGTGCGCCGGTGCTGCTGGTGGCCAAGTTCGTGCCGGGACTGTCCACGGTGGCACCCCCGCTGGTCGGCGCGATGGGCCTGACGCCGCGGCGGTTCCTGCTGTTCGATGCGCTCGGCTCGCTGCTGTGGGCGGGCGCGGCGGTGGCGCTGGGCTACGTCTTCGCCGACGGCGTGGAGCGCGCGCTGGCGGTGTTCGAGGGCACCGGGCCGCTGGCAGCCAAATGGCTGGGCACGCTGTTGGGCGCCTACATCCTGTTCAAGTGGTGGCAGCGCCGCCGGTTGCTGGTGGCGCTGCGGATGGGCCGCATCGAGGTGGATGAGCTGGCGAACGCCCTGCGTTCGTCGCGGCCGCCGCTGGTGTTCGACGTGCGCGCGGCCGGTTCGCGGGCGTTGGATGGACGCACGATTCCCGGCGCGCTCGCGTTCGAACCGCTCGCTCTGGAAGCCCTGCTGGCCGGCGTGCCCTACCAGCGCGAGCTGGTGCTGTACTGCAACTGTCCCAACGAGGTGTCCGCGGCGAAGGCGGCCAAGCTGCTGATGGAGCGGGGCTATCGCCGCGTGCGCCCGCTGCGCGGCGGACTCGACGCCTGGGTGGCGGCAGGCCATGCGACCGAACAGGCCGCGGCCGCGGCGGGCGGTACGGCGCCGGCGCTCTGAGCGAGACCGGACGCGCGGGTGCGTGCGGCGCAGGCGGGCAACGCGGCGTGGCGATGGCGGACACGGCCGCGGCGCTCCGGGAGCGGAACGTCAATTATGATAGGGATCGAGCCGCCGGCCCCGCCGGCGGTACCCAAGACGAGGCGGGCCCGCGCCGGCCGCCAGCACAGCGAGGAATCCACATGGCACGCGGCATCAACAAGGTCATCATCGTCGGCAACCTGGGCGCCGACCCGGAGGTCCGCTACACCGGCGGTGGCACCGCGGTGTGCAGCCTCAGCGTGGCCACCTCCGAGCAGTGGACCGACAAGCAGTCCGGCGAGCGCCAGGAACGCACCGAATGGCATCGCGTGAAGCTGTTCGGCAAGCTGGCCGAGATCGCCGGCGAGTACCTCAAGAAGGGCCGCCAGGTCTACATCGAGGGCTCCCTGCGAACCGACAAGTACACCGACAAGAGCGGTGTCGAGCGCTACAGCACCGACATCATCGCCAACGACATGCAGATGCTCGGCGGCATGGGCGGCGAAGGCGGCGGCTCCAGCGGCGGCGGCTACCGCGAGCGCCCGCAGGGCGGCCAGCGCCAGGGCGGCGGCAACTACGGCGGCGGCCAGTCCCGCGGCGGCGACAACGACTACGGCAACGCCCCCCGCCAGAACGCGCCGGCTCCGGCCGAGAGCGGCGGTTTCGACGACGACGACATCCCGTTCTGAAGAACACCTTTTTCGAGGTACGGAAAGAGCCCCTCATTCGGGGCTCTTTTTTTTGCCCTCGACCGCCGGGACGTATGGGGTTCTTGTGTTCCGGGCGAGCAAGCGCGAGGCCGCCTCCAGGAATGTCGCAGCTGCGGAAACAGTCTGATGCCGAACCAGGTCTTCCCGTGCCACCACCGGCGCCCTACGTTAGAGGCCTGCAGCCGTGCGAGGCACGATGGTCCTGGCGTCAGCCGGTGGTCTGTTCTTCCGGCGCCTCCGCGAATCGGCTTCACGGCCGGTCCCGCGGAGCCGTACTGCAATCGCTACGGTTGCACTTCGTAGAAACCACGCCGCCATCCGGTGACCGTACCGCTGCGGACGCGACAGACAGGAGAATCCGCATGATCACGCTTCGCCCCGCCGCCGAACGCGGCCACGCCGACCACGGCTGGCTGGATTCCTGGCACAGCTTTTCGTTCGCGAACTATTTCGATCCCGCCCACGTGCACTGGGGTCCGCTGCGGGTGATCAACGAGGACCGCGTGCAGGCGGGCCAGGGTTTCGGCACGCATGGGCATCGCGACATGGAGATCATCAGCTACGTGCTGGAAGGCTCGCTCGGCCACAAGGACTCGATGGGCACCGCGGCCAGCATCGTGCCCGGCGAGGTGCAGCGGATGAGCGCGGGCACCGGCGTCACCCACTCGGAATTCAACTACGACAAAGAGGGTGTCACCCACTTCCTGCAGATCTGGATCATCCCCTCACAGCGCGGACTGACGCCTTCGTACGAGCAGAAGACCTATCCGGATGAGGAGAAGCGTGGCCGGCTGCGCCTGCTGGTGAGTCCGGATGGCCGCGACGGCTCGATCACCCTCCACCAGGATGCAAGCATGTACGCCGGCCTGTTCGACGGCGACGAGGCGGCGAACCTGGATCTGGCGCCGGGCCGGCTGGGCTACGTCCACCTCGTGCGGGGCCGGGCGACGGTGAACGGCCGCGCATTGAAGGCGGGCGACGCCTTGCTCTATCGCGACGAGCCGCAAGTCATCATCGCGCAGGGCAACCAGGCTGAAGTGCTGGTGTTCGACTTGCCGGAAATGCCCGATTGATCCTGCTGCGTGCGGCGGATCGGCACGGAAACCCGCCCGAAGGGCAAGCTTCGAGTTCTTAGCGGACGCCAGCTCGCCGACTGCGTTCCAACACGCACGCAGCTCGCTGGCGGATGGCGGCGGCGAAGCGGGCCGCCGGGATCCTTCTTCCCCGGCGTCAGCCGGCCAGCGGCGCCAGCATAGCCGCCACTTCCTCGTGGGTGCGGGCCCGCAGCAGGTAGTGGGCCTGGCGGCGCAGGTTCGCATGATCGAGGGTGGCCAGGCGATCGCGTACGTGCAGGATCTGGCTGGGATGCATGCTGTATTCGCACAGGCCCAGCGCCAGCAGCAGAGCGGTAAAACCGACGTCGCCGCCGATCTCGCCGCACAGGCTCACCGGCTTGTTCGCACGACGGCCGGCGGCGATGACGTAGGCGATCAGGCGCAGCAGCGCCGGCTGCAGCGGGTTATAGATGTTCTCCAGGCCGTCGTTGCCGCGGTCGGCGGCGAGCACGTACTGGGCCAGGTCGTTGGTGCCGATGGCGAGGAAGTCCGCGTGCTCCAGCAGCGCGCGCACGTTGAGCGCGGCGGCCGGCACTTCGATCATGGCGCCGAGCTGCAGCTTTTCCGGCAGGTCCACGTTTTCGCGCTTCAAATCCTGCCGTGCCAGCTTGAACAGCGTGCGCACGGCGATCAGCTCGTCCGGCTGGGTGACCATCGGCACCAGCACGCGCACCGGGCCGTAGCAGGCGGCGCGCAGGATGGCGCGGATCTGCGTGGTGAACACCGCCGGGTAGCGCAGCGACAGGCGCACGCCGCGCACGCCCAGCGCGGGGTTGTCCTCGCCGCGCAAGGCCAGGCCCGCGGCATCGGCCTTGTCCGCGCCCAGGTCCAGCGTGCGGATGGTCACCGGCAGGCCGCCCATGCCCAGCACCAGGTCGCGGTAGGCGTTGAACTGCTCGTCCTCCGAGGGCAGGCCCTTGTGCTTGAGGAACAGGAACTCGGTGCGGTACAGGCCCACGCCGTCGGCGCCGCGGGCGCGCGCCGTGGCGATGTCGGCCGGCGTCTCGGCGTTGGCGAAGAGCCTGACCTGCACGCCGTCGCGGGTGAGCGTCGGCGCGTTGGCCAGCTTGGCCAGGCGCCGGCCCTCGGCGGCCGCCTCGCGTTGCCACGCGCGGTAGCGGGCCAGGTCCTGCGCGGTGGGATGGACGATGGTTTCGCCGCGCTCGGCGTCGAGCAGGATCAGGTCGTCGTCATGGATGGTCGCCAGCGCGTCGCGGGTGCCGACCAGCATCGGCAGGTCCAGGCTGCGCGCCAGGATCGCGCTGTGCGAGTAGGCGCTGCCCGAGCTTGCCACCACACCGAGCAAGCCGTTGCCGACCAAGTGCGCCATGTCGGCAGGCGCGATGGTGTCGGCGACCAGGACCTCGCCCACGCGCGCGGCGAGCTTGCGCTCCTCGCGGCTGGTCTGACGCTGCAGCGCGGAGATCACCCGGTTGATGACCTGGTCGACGTCCTCGCGGCGGCTGCGCAGGTAAGGATCGTCCATGGCCTCGAACACCTTGGCCAGGCGGTCGCGCTGCTTCTTCAGCGCCACGCCGGCGCGGTAGTGGCCGACACGCACCAGGTCGTCCAGCCCCCGCAGCAGCTCCGTGTCGTCCAGCAACAGGCTGTGCGCATCGATGAATTCGTTGACCTCGCGCGCCAGCGCGCCATGCAGCTTGCCGCGCAGCTCGTGCAGTTCCTGCCGCGCGGTGTCGAGTGCGCGGTGCAGGCGGTCGAGCTCTTCTTCGATTTCGTCCTCGCCCAACGGGCGGGTGTCGACCAGGTAGCGGCTCGGCTGCACCAGCCGTGCGCGGCCAAGGGCCATGCCACGGGAGGCGGGGGTGCCGGAGAGGAGTTGCCTCATGGGGCGGCTCCGCCGGAGCCGCCGGGAACGGGGAACGGGGAACGGGGAACATGCAGTTCGCGGCGACCGGGCGTATCAGGGCACGCTCCCGGCGGAGCGAAGGCGGCGCCGCTTGCATGGCACGGCCCGTTCCCCGTTCCCCGTTCCCCGTTCCCCGCTCTCACGTCAGGCCCCCTCGTCGAACTTGCGCTCGAACAGCGCTACGACGGCGGCGAGGGCATCGGCTTCGTCCGCGCCTTCGGCGCGCACGGTGAGCGGCGTGCCGATGCCTGCCGAGAGCATCATCACGCCCATGATGCTCTGCGCGTTGACCTCACGGCCCTTGCTGACGAGCCACACGGTGGATTTGAAGCCCTGCACCAGCTGCACCAGTTTGGCCGAGGCGCGCGCATGCAGGCCGAGCTTGTTGGAGACGACGAGATCCTGTTCAAGCATGGTCGATGAAGATTCCCCCGCGGCCGCCGTGGGCGGCGATCTGTGCCAATTCGTCCAGCGGCTTTTCGGCGTAGTTGAGCACGCGCAGCAGCATGGGAAGGTTGAGCCCGGACACACATCGCAGGCGCACGCCGAGCGAGGCCAGCGACAGGCCGATGTTGCAGGGCGTGGCGCCATACAGGTCGGCCAGCACCAGCACGCCTTCGCCCTGGTCCAGCGCGCGCGCGTGGTGCGCGGTGAGCGTGCGCATCACGTCCGGGTCGGCCTGCGCCGGCACCTCCACCGCCTCGACCTTGAGCGGCAGCTTGGGCATCACGTGGTGGGCGGCCGAGATCAGCGCCTTGCCGACCGCCTCGTGGGTCATCAGGAGCACGCCGACGCTCATGGCCTGGTCCAGCCCGGGAAAGTACGTGCACTCATCATTCGAGCTCGCGGTGGAACGTCAGTACGCCTTCGCGCCTGGCGCGGTAGTGCGCGGCCAGGCGCTCGACCAGGTAGACCGATCGGTGTCGGCCGCCGGTGCAGCCGATCGAGATGGTCACGTAGCTGCGGTCGTCCTGCTCGAAACGCGGCAGCCAGGCATCGAGCCAGCGCGCGGTGTCGGTGAAGTATTCGCCCACCAGCGGGTCGGCCTCGAGGAACTCGCGTACCGGCGCGTCCTTGCCCGAAAGCGGTCGCAACTTCGGCTGCCAGTGCGGGTTGGGCAGGCAGCGCGCGTCGAAGACGAAATCCGAGTCCAGCGGCAGGCCGCGGCGGAAGGCGAAGGACTGGAACATCAGCGTCAGGCCTTCGGTCGCCGCGGCGTACCCGGTGGCGATCAGCCGGCGCAGCTGGTGAACGTTGAGGTCGCTCGAGTCGATCACCTTCTCGGCGATGGCGATCAGCGGACGCAGCAGGCGGCGCTCCTCGGCGATCGCGTCGGCCAGCGACACGCCGCGCAAGGCCAGCGGATGGCGGCGGCGGGTTTCCGAATAGCGCTTGATCAGCACTTCGTCGCGGCAATCCAGGAACACCAGGTGCACGTGCACGCCCGCGCCGGCCAGTTCGGAGAGCACCAGCGGCATGTGCTCGAAATCCTCGCCGCGGTTGCGCACGTCCACGCCCACCGCGATACGCCGGGCGCGGCGGCCGCCGGCTTCCCGGCGCACCGACTGCACCAGCTGCGGCAGCAGCCCGCTGGGCAGGTTGTCCACGCAGTAGAACTCCAGGTCCTCCAGCGCACGCAGCGCCACCGTCTTGCCGCCGCCGGACATGCCGGTGAGCACGACCAGGTGGACGGCAGTGGGGTCGTTGAGCGTGTTGGGCAGGGTGTGGTCGCTGGGGTTCACGGCTCTCACCATGGCGGAAGCCGGCGCATCTGATGCGCCTGGCGGTCGATGAAGGTCTGGGCCGGGTCGATGCCCTTGCTCTTGAGCATATGGTGGCGCACCGCCGCTTCCACCAGTACCGCCAGGTTGCGGCCGGGCGCCACCGGGATGGTGATCATCGGCACCGGCACCTCCAGGATCTCGCGGTGACTGGTGTCGCCCGTCAGGCGCGTCATCGCGTCGATGTCCTCGCCCTCGCGCAACGGCTTCAGGTGCACCACCAGGCGCAGGTACTTCGAATGCTTGACCGCGGTGTGGCCGAACATCTCGCGCACGTTGAGCACGCCCAGGCCGCGTACTTCCAGCAGGTCCTGCAGCAGCTCGGGGCAGGTGCCGTCGATCACGTCCGGCGCGATCAGGGTGAATTCGGTGGCGTCGTCGGCGACCAGCCGGTGTCCGCGGCTGATCAGTTCGAGCGCCAGCTCGCTCTTGCCCGAACCGGATTCGCCGGTAATCAGCACGCCGATGGAGAACACTTCCAGGAACACGCCATGCAGCGTGATCCGCGGCGCCAGCATGCGCGCCAGGTGATACTGCATCCAGGTCAGCAGTTCGTGGCCGCGCTTGGCGCTGATCCACAACGGCGTGTGGGTTTCCTCGGCGACCTCGCGCAGGTCCGCGGGAATCGGCTGGTCCTTGGTCACGATCAGCGCCACCGGCTGGTAGGCGGCGATCTTGTGCATCGCCTCCCAGCGCTGGCGCGAGTCGAGGCTGTCGAGCCAGTTGAGCTCCTCGGTACCGATGATCTGCACCTTGTTGGGGTAGATCACGTTCAGGTAGCCGATCAGCGACGGCCGGCGGGTGGCGGTGGCGCCGGGTTCGAGCATGCGGCCTTCGCCACGCATGCCCGATACCCAGCGCAGGCCCATGCGTTCGTGGACGCCGTCGAAGAGTTGCCGTGCGGTGAGCCGTTCCAAACTGGTTTCCTGCCCGATAGGCGACAGCGGGCATTGTGCCAGTTGGGGCAGGAGATTGCGGCCTCCTCCCTGCGGTGCGGCCGGGGAAGGGCGGAGAGCGGTGGGGTGGGAGCATAAAAAAAGACCCGCCGTGGGGGCGGGTCTTCTTCGCGGACGCGGGGCGCTCAGCCGAACTGTCGTGCCTCGCGGGCCTGCTGCGGGTGCTTGTCGGTCATCTTGTCGCGGTGCCTGCGCAGCTGTGCCGCGAGCTTGTCGAACACCACGTCGATGGACGCGTACATGTCCGCTTCGCAGGCGGCCGCATGCAGGGCCGCGCCGGTGGTGCTGAGGGTGGCTTCGGCGCAGTGCTGCAGCTTGTCCACCGACAGCACCATGGTCAGGCCGAGGCACTTTTCGTCGAGGCGGGTCAGGCGATCGAGTCGCGATGTGGCGTGCGCACGCAAGGCGGGGGTGACTTCGATCTGCTGGCCGGTGAGTTGGAACTGCATGGTTCGCCTCCTCTGGTACAAGCCGCCCATGGGGCGGCGGGTTCGCATGCCGACGGGTGTTCGGCGTGCCGGTCTTTCATCCGTATGGGAGCGGTAGGGCCGGTTCCAAGGGCCCGTTCATTTTGCGCGCTGGCGCTCACTGGAACTGGGGATGCGCAGGGCCTCGCGATACTTGGCGACCGTGCGGCGCGCGACCTGGATGCCCTTGCGGTTGAGTTCCTCGGCCAGCGCTTGGTCGGACAGCGGCTTGCGTGTGTCCTCCGCGTCAATGAGCTTCTTGATCATGGCTTGGATGGCGGTGGCGGATGCGCCGCCGCCGTCCTCCGTGGACACGCCGCTGGAGAAGAAATACTTCAGCTCGAAGGTGCCCCGCGGCGTGTGGATGTACTTGCGCGTGGTGACGCGCGAGATGGTCGACTCGTGCATGGCGACTTCCTCGGCCACCTCGCGCAGCACCAGCGGATGCATGGCTTCGGGGCCGTAGTCGAGGAAGGCGCTCTGCCGGCGCACGATGGCGTCGGCCACCTTGAGCAAGGTCTCGGCGCGCGATTCGAGGCTCTTGATCAGCCAACGCGCCTCCTGCAACTGGCCGCGCATCCAGCTGGCGTCCTCGCCGCGCGCCTGCGCGATCAGGCTGCAGTAGTGCTGGTTGAGGCCCAGCCGCGGCTGGCAGTCAGGATTCAGACTGACTTTCCACCGGTTGCCTTCCTTGTACGCGTAGACGTCCGGCGCGACGTACTCGACCGGGGTGGCGTCCAGCGCCGCGCCCGGGCGCGGGTCGAGGCTGCGGATCAGCAGCGCGGCGGCGGCCACGTCGTCCTCGCTGGCGCGCAGCTTGCGCGCGAGCTTGGGCACGTCGTTGCGCGCGAGCAGCTCCAGTTCGCCCGCGACGATCTGCATGGCCAGGTCGCGATGGGGCGTGGCGGCGTCGAACTGTTCCAGCTGCACGCGCAGGCAGTCGCGCAGGTCGAGGCTGGCGATGCCGGTGGGGTCGAAACGCTGCAGCTGGCGGCGCACCGCCTCCACCTCGTCGGCGCTGGCGTCGAGGTCGGCCGGCAGCGCGGCGAGCACGCCTTCGAGGCCTTCGGCGAGGTAGCCGTCGGCGTTGAGCGCGTCGATGATGATCGTGCCGATAAGCCGCTGGCGCGAAGTGAACGGCGACAGGTTGAGCTGCCACAGCAGGTGCTCCTGCAGGGTCTCCGGCGCGGCGTTCTGCGGTTCGAAATCTTCCTCGCCGCGGCTGCCCGAGCCGCTGGCGCTGCCCAGCGAGAAGTCGATCGGCGTTTCCGCGGGCGCGTCGGCCTCGGCCCAGTCCGCGACTTCGTCGGCGTTGTGGTCGACGGTGGGGGTTTCGACCGCCGCGGGGCTGAAGCTTTCTTCTTCTTCGGTCTCGCCAGGCGCCGCCTCTTCCTCGAACTCCAGCAGCGGATTGCCCTCGGCGATCTGCCGCAGTTCCGCTTCCAGCTCCAGCTGCGAGAGCTGCAACAGACGGATGGCCTGCTGCAACTGCGGCGTCAGGGTCAGCTGTTGGTTGAGGCGGAACTGGAGCCCGGGTTTCATGCCAGCCGTTGGGGAAGGGTACGGTCTCATCCTACCCCGGCGGCTGTGACGCGACCATAGCGATGACAGGCTCCCGCGGCCCTAAGGCCGTAGCCTGCGTCACAGCTTGAATTCACGCCCCAGGTACACCTCGCGTACCTTCTCGTCGGCAAGGATGTGCGCAGGGGTGCCGCGCGAGAGCACCTCGCCGTCGTTCAGGATGTAGGCGCGGTCGCAGATGCCCAGCGTCTCGCGCACGTTGTGGTCGGTGATCAGCACGCCGATGCCGCGTTCCTTCAGGTGCCGCACGATGCGCTGGATCTCGCCCACCGAGATCGGATCGACGCCTGCAAAAGGTTCGTCCAGCAACATGTAGCGCGGCTGTGCGGCCAGTGCGCGGGCGATTTCCACGCGGCGCCGCTCGCCGCCGGAGAGGCTGATGCCCTTCTGGTCGGCGATGTGGGCGATCTTCAGTTCGTCCAGCAGGCCTTCCAGCTGCTCGTTGCGCTGGCGCGCGGTGAGGCCTTCGCGCAGCTCGAGCACCGCCATGATGTTGTCCGCCACGCTCAGGCGGCGGAACACCGAGGCCTCCTGCGGCAGGTAGCCGATGCCCATGCGCGCACGCGCGTGCATGGGCAGGCCGGTGATGTCCTGGCGGTCCAGCCGTATGCTGCCGCCGTCGGCTTCCACCAGCCCCACCACCATGTAGAAGCAGGTGGTCTTGCCGGCGCCGTTGGGGCCGAGCAGGCCCACCACTTCGCCCTGGCGGATGGAGAAGCCGAAATCGCGCACGACCTGGCGCGACCGGTAGCGCTTCTGCAGGCCTTCGGCAGCGAGCATCAGGGCTTCCCGCCGCTGGCGGCTGGCGCAGGCTTGGCGGCCGGGGCGCTCTTCGGCTGGAAGATCAGGTGCACGCTGCCGTCGCCGCCGCTGTCGCCGGTCATCTGGCTGGTCTGGGTGTCGTAGGTGAGCCGGTCGCCGTGGGCCTCGCCGCGGCCTTGCTGGGTGACCGAGGCGTTGCCCTGGAGTACCGCCAGGCCCTTGCTGGACTGGTAGTCGATGCTGGAGGCCTCGCCGTGCATCAGGTTGCCGTTGTCGTCCAGCTGCTGGATGTGCGCGGGGCTGCCGGTGAGCACCACGCGGTCGATCTGGGTATCGGCGTCGAAATAGACCTTGGCTTCTGCGCCGGTGGCCTTGAGCGTGCCCTGGGTGATGACCACGCTGCCCTTGAGCGTGCTCACGCTGTTGGGCTTCTGGAAGCCATCGAAGTGCGATGCCTTCACGTCCATCGGCTGGCTGCGGTCGGTCTGTTTCGCGTGCGCCGGCGCGACCACCAGCCATCCCAGCGCAAGCAAGGCCAGGCTAGCGCCCGCGCGGCGGGTAGATGCCGTGGAAGTCATTGAGCAGCTCCAGGTGTTTGTCGTTGAGGTCGGCGCGCATGCCGATGCCGTGGATTCTAGTGCCGCCTTGCACCAGCTGTGCCGGCTCGGCGGTTTCCAGCCGGTTCTGCTTGGGCCAGGCGGTGACTTCGGAGGTGTCCATGGTGGTCTGCGGCGTATCGTCGAAAGCCGCCCGCTCCAGGTGCACCGGCCCCTGCAGCTTCAGTTCGGTGCCGTCGTGGTTGACCCAGCCGTACAGCGAATGCCCATGCCAGTCGGGCACGCCGGGCTGGTTGGATGGCAGCTCGAACACCGGCGCGTTGATGTACAGCGAATCGTCGCCTTCGCGCCGCTCCAGGTGCGGCGCGGCGATGCGGAAGCTGGGCAGGCCGTCCACGTCGTACTGGTCGAGCTTGAAGTCGGTCAGCGTGTAGCCGGAGCGCGGCGGGCCGACGAACTCGTTGGCCTTGGGCGCCGGACCGATCCACCACAGCAGCAGCTGGGTGGCGCCGGCCAGCAGCGCGACCGCGACGATGGCCGCCGCCAGGCGGCGGTCGCGCAGCCAATCCTTCACCGCCAGCGCTCCTTCTCGTTGCCGGCCTTGCCCTGGGCCAGCAGGACCAGGTCACAGAACTCGCGCGCGCCACCCTGGCCGCCCGGGCGGCTGGTGATCCAGTGCGCCTGTTCGGCGACCCAAGGGTGGGCATTGGCCACCGCCACGGCCAGGCCGGCTACCCGCATGGCTGGCAGATCGGGCAGGTCGTCGCCGACGAAGGCGGCCTGCTCGGGCGCGAGCTTGAGCGCATCGAGCAGCTCAAGCAGGCAGGCGCGCTTGTCGCCCTGGCCCTGGTAGACGTGGGTGATGCCCAGTTCCTCGGCGCGCAGCGCCACCGGGTGGCTGATGCGGGCGCTGATGATGGCCACCTGCACGCCGTGCACCTGCAGGCGCTTCAGGCCCAGGCCGTCCTGCACGAAGAACACCTTGGTCTCGCGCCCGTCCTCGCCGTAGTACAGGCGTCCGTCGGTGAGCGTCCCGTCCACGTCGAACACCGCCAGGCGGATGTCGGCGGCGCGGGCGATGAGGTCGGAGGGAAGGTTGGCGAGGTAGGCCATAAGGGCTGGGAACGGGGACTGGGGAATGGGGAACGTGTTGGGCGAGGAAAAGGGCGGGTCGCGGCGTTGTCGGTGTTTCCCGTTCCCTGTTCCCCGTTCCCCGCTTTCGAATCAGACGACGCGGGCGCGCAGCAGATCGTGGATGTTCAGGGCGCCGACCACGCGCTGCTCCTGGTCCACCACCAGCAGCGCATGAATCTGGTGCTTTTCCATCAGCTGCGCCGCCTCGATGGCGAGCTTGTCGGAGGTGATCGTCTTGGGGCCGCGTGTCATCAGCGCCTCGACCGTGGCGCCGCGCAGGTTCACGCCCTCGTCGTCCAGCGCGCGGCGCAGGTCGCCGTCGGTGAACACGCCCAGCAGGCGGCGATCGGCGTCGACCACGGCGGTCATTCCCAGGTGCTTGCGGGTCATCTCCATCAGCGCCTCGGTCAGGCTGGCGCCGGGCGCGACCGCGGGGATGCCCTCGCCGGTGTGCATGATGTCGCTGATGTGCAGCAGCAGGCGCCGGCCCAGGCTGCCAGCCGGATGCGAACGGGCGAAATCCTCGGCGGTGAAGCCGCGGGCTTCCAGCAGGGCGATGGCCAGCGCATCGCCCATCACCAGCGCCGCGGTGGTGCTGGCGGTGGGCGCCAGGCCCAACGGACAGGCTTCGCTGGAGATGCTGGCGTCCAGGTGCACGTCCGCCTGATGCGCGAGCGAGGACCTGGCGTTGCCGGTGATCGCGATCAGCGGGATGCCCTGGCGCTTGATCACCGGCAGGATGAACAGCAGTTCGTCGGTCTCGCCGGAATTGGACAGGGCCAGCACCACGTCGTCGGGCTGGATCATGCCCAGATCGCCATGGCTCGCCTCGCCCGGGTGCACGAAAAACGAGGGCGTCCCGGTGGAGGCCAGCGTGGCGGCGATCTTGCGCCCGACGTGGCCGGACTTGCCCATGCCGGTGACCACCAGCCGCCCGCGGCAGGCCAGGATCAGCCGGCAGGCCTGGACGAAGCCGCCGTCGATGCGCGGCCCCAGCGCACGGATCGCCGCCGCCTCGGTGGCGATCACCGTGCGCGCGCTGCGGGCGATGGCGTCCGGGTCCAGGTTGGCGGCGGGAGCGGCGATGCGAGCGTTCATGCGGTCTCTTCGGAGCGACGGAAGCCGTCGGCATTTCTGCGCCAGGGGAATTCCATTACCATGGCATATTCGCATTTTAACGTCATATGGCCACGCGTTGGATTCAGTAGACGTTGTGAATCCCGCTCCACGCGCCACCGATGGACCCTCCCGATGGACCCTGCCAGCATCCAGGCATTGATCGAAAACGGCTTGCCCGGCGCGCGCGCGCTGGTCAGCGGCGACGACGGCGTGCACTTCGAAGCGACCGTCGTGGCCAGCCAGTTCGGCGGCAAGCTGCCGCTGGCCCGCCACCGCATGGTGTACGCCACGCTGGGCGAGCTGATGGGCGGGGCGATCCATGCGCTGGCGCTGAAGACGCTGACGCCTGATGAAGCAGGGAACCGGGAATCGGGAACCGGGAATCGTTAGAGGCGATTTCCGTCGACGTCCCGTATCCCGCTCTTCCGAATCCCAGATCCCGAATCCCAAATCCCGAACCCAATGGCCAAGATCCTCATCAGCGGCGGCGAGCCGCTCCACGGCGAAGTCGCCATCTCCGGCGCCAAGAACGCCGTGCTTCCGATCCTGGCCGCCTGCCTGCTGGCCGACGGCCCGGTGACGATCAGCAACGTGCCCCACCTGCACGACGTCACCACCTTCATCGAGCTGCTCGGCCGCATGGGCGTGAACCTGGTGCTGGACGACCGCATGAAGATGCACGTCGACCCGCGCACCATCGAAAGCTACGTGGCGCCGTACGATCTGGTGCGCACCATGCGCGCCTCGATCCTGGTGCTGGGGCCGCTGGTGGCGCGCTTCGGCGCGGCGGAGGTTTCGCTGCCCGGCGGCTGCGCGATCGGCTCGCGCCCGGTCGACCAGCACATCCGCGGCCTGCAGGCGCTGGGCGCCGAGGTGACCGTGGAGAACGGCTACATCCGCGCCCGGGCCAAGCGCCTGAAGGGCGCGCGCATCGCCATGGACATGGTCACGGTCACCGGCACCGAGAACATCCTGATGGCGGCGACGCTCGCCGAGGGCACCACGGTGATCGAGAACGCCGCGCAGGAACCGGAGGTGGTGGACCTGGCGCACTGCCTGATGGCGATGGGCGCGCGCATCGAGGGCATCGGCACCGCCACGCTGGTCGTCCATGGTGTGGAGCGCCTGGACGGCGCCGAGTACGAGGTGCTGCCCGACCGCATCGAGACCGGCACCTTCCTGGTCGGCGCCGCGATGACCGGCGGCAAGGTGCGCGCCCGCGGCGCCCGCGCCGACACGCTGGACGCGGTGCTGGCCAAGCTGGAGGAAGCCGGCGCGCACATCGCCTGCGGCCCGGACTGGATCGAGCTGGACATGGGCGGCCGCCGGCCCAGGGCGGTCAACATCGTCACCGCGCCGTACCCGGCGTTCCCCACCGACATGCAGGCGCAGTTCACCGCGCTCAACTGCGTGGCCGAGGGCGTGGGCGTGATCACCGAGACGGTGTTCGAGAACCGCTTCATGCACGCGCAGGAATTGCAGCGGCTGGGCGCCGACATCCGGCTGGAAGGCAACACCGCGATCATCCAGGGCGTGGAGCGCATGAGCGGCGCGCCGATCATGGCCACCGACCTGCGCGCCTCGGCCTGCCTGGTGCTGGCCGGCCTGGTCGCCCACGGCGACACGGTGGTCGACCGCGTGTACCACATCGACCGCGGCTACGAGAACATCGAGGAGAAGCTCGGCGTGCTCGGCGCGAAGATCCGCCGTCTGCCGAGTTGAGCCCGTCCGCTGCGGCCTGCGCAGCTCAAGGACGGACGGGCGGCTACTGGAAGCTCACCAGCTCCATCGTCAGGTCGCCGCCGTCGTGCTGGGTCAGCTTGACCGGCAGCGGATAACGGTCCGGTACATACCAGGCGCTGAAGCCGCGGTCGGCGTCGGTGCGGTCCACCCGCACCGCCTCGTAGCTGCCGGCCGGTACGCTGACTTTTTCCTTGCCGGCCACCTTGAACTGCTGGTGCTCAATTTCCTGGCGTACCGCCACCGGCAGCTCGATCTGGTGCTTGCCGTCGCGCAGCGCCAGGCCGATCGCCAGCGCCGTGGTGTTGCGTTCGACCATGCCCGGCACCGCGGCGTAGGTCTGAGCGCCCTTGCCTTCGTCCACCGTGACCCGTCGGCTGGCCCAGTCCACCGCCAGGTGGCGCTGCTTGGTCTTGATCGAGGCGTCCATGCGGTAGTCGTAGCTGATCGCCTCGGGCACGTCGCCGCTCCAGCGGAAGCGCGAGGTTTCGGCCAGATTGGCGCCTAGCATGGCGGCCAGACCCGAAGTGCCCTGCATGTGCTTGCTGTATTCCCACTGGCCATGGCCGGCCGGTTTGAGCGTCACGGTCGCGCGGCCCAGCGGTGAGCCGTCCTTCGATACGGCGTAGGTCGCGGTGAAGGCATGCGGTTCGGCGGCCAGCGCGAGGCTGCTGGCCGCGGCCAGGCCGAGTGCCAGGATGCTGTGCAGGAGAAGTCGGTATGTCATGCGGCCGAGTGTGCCGGCCGCTGGCTGAACTCGAGGTTCAGGCAGGCAGCAGCCCCTGCGGGCCCAGCCGCAACGGCGCGGCCAGCGGCTGGCCGTCGAACGTAGGCGCGCCATCGCGCCAGCCCAGCCGGCCTTGGGTGATCAACCCGACGGTCGCCGGCAGCAGCCGATGCTCCAGCGGCAGCAGGCGCTGGGCCAGATGCTGTTCGTCCTCGCCCGGCTCGACCGGCAGCCTGGCCTGTGCCACCACCGGGCCGCCGTCGAGCTCGGCAGTGACGAAGTGCACGCTGGCGCCGTGTTCCAGGTCGCCCGCTTCCAGCGCGCGGCGATGCGTGTGCAGGCCGCGGTACTTGGGCAGCAGCGAAGGGTGGATGTTGAGCATGCGTCCGGCCCAGGGCGCGATCGCCTCACCATCCAGGATGCGCATGAAGCCGGCCAGCACGACCAGCTCGGCGCCGCTGGCGGCAAGCCGGCCGAACAGGTCCAGGTCGAAGGCGCGGCGGTCCGGATAGGCCTTCGGATCGAGCACCAGCGTGGGTATGCCCACGGCCTCGGCCAGCTTCAGGGCGCCGGCCTGGACCTTGTCGCTGGCCACCAGCACGAACTCGGCCGCCAGTTCCCCGCGCTCGCGCGCGGCCAGCAGCGCGGCGAGGTTGCTGCCGCGTCCGGAGGCGAGGACGGCGATGCGGAGAGGGTGGGGCATGGCGACCGATCGTGCTGCGAAGCTTGGGAGGGCGTCATTCCCGCGAAAGCGGGAATCCATCTTGGCCTCTTGCCGGACGGCGGAACCGGATTCCCGCTTTCGCGGAAACGGCGCCCGACAAGAGAAGCCGGCGTCAACCGATATGGACGCGCTCGTCGCCGTGCGCCTTCACCACTTCGCCGATCACGCGGCTGGCCAGGCCGTGCTTGGCCAGCATCGCGGCGGCGCCGTCGACCGCCTCGCGCGGCAGGATCACGGTGAAGCCCACGCCGCAGTTGAAGGTGCGCCACATCTCCTCGCGCGCCACCTTGCCTTCGCGCATCAGCCAGTCGAACACCGGCGGCAGCACGACGGCGTCGGCATCGATGGCCAGGCCCAGGCCCTCGGGCACGACGCGGATGATGTTCTCCTTCAGGCCGCCGCCGGTGATGTGGGCCATGCCGTGAACGGGCTGGCTCCCGAGCAATTCCAGCATCGGCTTGACGTAGATGGTGGTCGGCGCCATCAGCGCGTCCGCGAGCTTCACGCCGCCGAGGTCGAGGTCGAGCGGCCGGCCGGCGCGTTCGAGGATCTTGCGCACCAGCGAATAGCCGTTGGAGTGGGGACCGGACGAGGCCACGCCCAGCACCACGTCGCTGGCGACGATCGCCTCGCCCGAGAGCAGCTGCGATTTCTCCACCGCGCCGACGGTGAAGCCGGCCAGGTCGTATTCGCCCGGCGGATACATGTCGGGCATCTCGGCCGTCTCGCCGCCGATCAGCGCGCAGCCGGCGAGCTCGCAGCCCTTCGCGATGCCGCCCACCACGGCCACGGTGGTCTCCACGTCCAGCTTGCCGGTGGCGAAGTAGTCCAGGAAGAACAGGGGCTCGGCGCCCTGCACCAGCACGTCGTTGACGCACATGCCGACCAGGTCGATGCCGATGCTGTCGTGGCGGCCCAGCTGCTGGGCGAGCTTGAGCTTGGTGCCCACGCCATCGGTGCCGGACACCAGCACCGGTTCCTTGTAGCGTCCGGCCAGGTCGAACAGGCCGCCGAAGCCGCCCAGCCCGCCCATCACCTCGGGCCGGAAGGTACGCTTGACCAGCGGCTTTATGCGTTCGACCACGGCATTGCCCGCGTCGATGTCGACGCCGGCGGCGCGGTAGGTGAGGGCGTCGGACATGGCGGCCACCGGCAGCTGAGAGAAACGCTGGATTCTAGCAGGACGGCACCCGCGGCCGCGTGCGATGGACGCTGCCGGCCGGATTGGGCAGACTCCCCTCGAGTACTTCCCAAGGATGAGGCTTCCCCATGCGTCTGCCACGCCTCTTGCTCGCGGTCCTGCTGCTGGGCTTCGCCGCCATCCCGTTGCACGCCCAGACGGCTGCGCCGGCCTCGCCCTACGCCGTAGTGGTGCCGGTCACCGACACCAGCGAGGCGCAGCGCGACCAGGCGTTCGGCACGGCGCTGGGCCAGGTGCTCGAGCGCGTCGCCGGCGGCCAGGACCTGCGCGACAAGCCCGGCTACGACGAAGCCCTGAAGGGTGCGCCCGGACTGGTGCAGCAGTTCCAGTACCAGCGTGCCGGCACCGGCATCGTGCTGCAGGTGAATTTCGACGCCGGCGCGGTGCGCCGGCTGGTCACCCAGCTGGGCGTGCCGGCCGCCGGCGTGAAGCCGCCGGTATTGGCCCTGGTGCACGGCAGCGACGGCAGCCTGCTGGGCAAGGATGCGCTCGGCGCACTGGCGCAGGCCGCGGCGGCGCACGGCTACACGCTGGCCTATCCGGATCCGGCCAGCCCGCCGGATGCCTCGGCGCTGGCCGGCGCCGATCCGGCCGCGCTGGCGCAGGTCGCCCAGCGCTACCGTACCGGCCTGATCCTGGTCGGCAAGCTCAAGGGCGCCAGCGCCAGCTGGACGCTGGTGTCCGGCGGCAAGCCGCAGCCGTGGAGCGACCAGGCGGTCAGCGAAGACGCGCTGCTGGCCGACGCCGGCAACACGCTGGCCGATCGCCTGGGCAAGCAGCTCAACGTGATCGGCGCCAGCATCAGCAACGGCAAGATCTGGGTCGGCAAGGTCGACTCGGCGCAGGCGTACGCCAGCCTGCTCGCCCTGCTGCGCGCCGACCCGACGGTGCGCGAAGTGAGCACGCTCGGCGCGGACAACGACGGCTTCCTGTTCGCGGTCAAGTCGAGCGTGCCGACCGCTGCGCTGGCCAGCAGCCTGGCGGCCGGCGGCCGGGTGCTCCAGGGCGCGCCGCATGCAGGGGCTGACGCCAGCCTGCAGTGGCTGCACTGAGGGCGCGCGCCTTCACGGCTGAGCGGGCGGTCCGGCCGACGATGACAGATCTCCTACTTCCCGAGGCCTGCGTGTGACCCACGACCTTTCCCGCCGCTGGCAACTGCTCGCGATCGTGCTGGTGATCGGCTTTCTGATCTGGCTGCTGGCGCCGGTGCTGATGCCTTTCGCCATCGCCGGCATGCTGGCCTACCTCGGCGACCCGCTAGCCGACCGGCTGGAGCGCGTGGGCATGAACCGCACGCTGGCGGTGAGCATCGTGTTCTTCGTGCTGGTGCTGCTGTTGACCGGCGCGCTGCTGCTCCTGGTGCCGCTGATCTCCCACCAGGTCGAGAACCTGATCCGCAACCTGCCGCACTACGTGGACTGGGCGCAGAACGTGGCGCTGCCCTGGCTGCAGCACAAGCTCAACCTCGATCCGGATGCCTTCGACACCGGCCGCCTGATGGCCGCGATCCGCGCGCACATCGGCTCGATCGGCGCGGTGGCGACGACGGTGCTGGGCACGGTCTCGCGGTCCAGCCTGAGCGCGGTGATGTGGTTGACCAACCTGGTGCTGATCCCGGTGGTGAGCTTCTACCTGCTGCGCGACTGGGACCGCCTGATCGCCTACATCGACCGCGTGCTGCCGCGCTCGGTGCAACCGACGGTGGCCCATCTGGCGCGCGAGTCCGACGCGGTGCTGGGCGCCTTCGTGCGCGGCCAGCTGCTGGTGATGCTGGCGCTGGGCATCTACTACGGTGGCAGCCTGACCCTGGTCGGCCTGTCGGTGGGCCCGCTGATCGGCATGGTCGCCGGGCTGCTGAGCTTCGTGCCGTACCTGGGCTTCATGGTCGGTTTCGGCGCGGCGATCGTCGCCGCGCTGGTGCAGTACGGCGACTGGACGCATTCGCTGATCGTGTGCGGCGTGTTCGTGGTCGGCCAGTTGCTGGAAGGCTACGTGCTGGTGCCCAAGCTGGTGGGCGACAAGATCGGCCTGCACCCGGTGGCGGTGATCTTCGCCGTGCTCGCCGGCGGCTACCTGTTCGGCTTCCTGGGCGTGCTGCTGGCGTTGCCGGCGGCCTCGGTGATCATGGTGCTGCTGCGCTATCTGCTGGAGCGCTACCGGCTGAGCGAGCTGTACACCGAGGCCGGGCCGGAAGACCCGGTGATCGCCGAGGTCAATGTCACCCTGGACACCCCGGGCGGCGAGGGCAAGGGACAGGCGAGCACGGCCGTCGCCACCCCGCGCCGTCCGGACGGCGGCGCGTCGCCATGATCCCGCAGCTGCCGCTCGCGCTGCGCTGGCCGCGCAGGCAGCGCTTCGAACACTTTCACGCCGGCGCCAATGCCGCCGCGCTGGCCGCGGTGCGCATGCTGGTCGAGACGCCGGGCGCGCCGTGGGTCTATCTGCACGGTCCCTCCGGCAGCGGCCGCAGCCACCTGTTGCTGGCGGCCTGCCAGGCGGCCAGCGCGGCCGGCCGGCGCGTGCAGTACCTGCCGCTGACCGGCATGCACGAACACATCGGCGCCCTGCGCGGCGTGGGCAGCAGCGAGTTGTTGGCGATCGACGACCTGGGGGTGCTGGCCGGCGAGCGCGCCGCCGAACACGCCTTGTTCGACCTCTACAACCAGGTGCGCGCCGAAGGCGGCGCCATGCTGTTCGCCGCCGACGCGCCACCGGCGCAGTTGGGGATCGGCCTGCCCGACCTGTGCTCGCGCCTGGGCGCGTGCACGCAATTCGCGCTCAGGCCGCTGGACGACGCCGAGCGCCGGGCGGTGCTCAGGGAGCAGGCGGCCGCGCGCGGCATCGGCCTGGACGAGGCCGTGCTGGACTGGCTGTTCGCCCGCTACGCGCGCGACCTGGCCGCCCTGCTGGGCCTGCTGGACAAGCTGGACCAGGCCTCGCTGGCGGCCAAGCGGCGCATCACGGTGCCGTTCCTGCGCGAGTTCCTGCGCGAGATGGGCTGAGGCGCCCCAAGCCCGCTCGGGCAGCGGCCGGGGCGCCTCCCCGGCTACTTCTTCTCGGCCTGCTTGCCCTCGTCGATCAGCTCGCGCACGCGCTGTCCGCCCTTGTGGCCGAGCTCCGAATAGCCTTCCGGCCCGAGCTGTTCCTTGCGGATCTCGCCGCCCTTGTGGCCGCCCTTCTGGCCGGCCTCGCGCACGGTCATGTCGCCCTTGTCGCGCTGGTTGTCGCTGTGCTTCATGTCGTCGCCTCGCTGTCGCTTACTTGCGGCTGCCGCCGCGGTCTTCGGCCTGCTTGCCTTCCTGGATCAGTTCGCGCGTGCGCTCGCCGCCCTTGTGGCCGCCGATCTCGCCGCCCTTGTGGCCGGCTTCGCGCACGGTCATCTCGCCCTTGTCGTGCTGGCTGCCGCCGGCGTGCTTGCCTGGCTGGTTCTTCTGCTGGGTCATCGCGGTTTCTCCTGTGCTGCGTCAGTGGGGGCGCTGTTCGCTCTGGCTGGCCTCGACCTGGCGGCCGCGGTTGATCAGTTCGCGCACGCGCAGGCCGCCCTTGCGGCCGGCCTCGCGCACGCTGAGCTTGCCGCGGGCGCCATCGATGCCGTCGTTGGATGCGTGGCTCGCGTACTTACCGTCGTTGGATCGACTGCCTGGGTACTGTTGCCGGTTCATGGGATATGTCTCCGTGGATAAGTCCAGTTCTTGTTCTGAAGGCCGGCTGGCCGCCCTCCCGGCGTCCAGCGGAAAACAGCGGGTGCGGCAGCGTCCGCACGCGCTTCCGCCCATCGGCACGCAGGTGCCGCGATGGCGGCGAACGCTCCCTCGCTCGCCAGGACGGCGCGAAGCTTCGTGGCGTCCTTCGGACGGCAAGGGCGTTGCAATGCGGATGCCAGCGCGAGGTGCGCCATGCAGCGGAGCGCGGCATTGGCGAGGCTGGAAAAAACCGCTTCGGCTGGAAAGATCTACAGCAGCGTCCGCCTGGTGGTCAGGCAGGCAGGTGGGTTTGGTCGGCCATGGGAACGGACCCGCCGCGCAAAAGAAAAGGGCGCCCGCAGGCGCCCTTGTCGATCCCGGTGGCTCGGCTCAGGCCTTGAGCAAGGCCGGCGTGGCCTGGGCGCCGATCGCGTCGGTCATCGCCTTGGCCACGTTGAGGTTGCCGGCGATGATGTTGCCGCTGGCGGGCAGGCCGTCGCGTCCCGCGAAGTCGCCGTAGCGGCCGCCCGCCTCGTGCACCAGCAGCGCGCCGGCGGCCATGTCCCAGGGCTTCAGGCCGATCTCGAAATAGCCGTCGTAGCGTGCGGCGGCGGTGTAGGCGAGGTCCAGCGCCGCGGAGCCGGAGCGGCGGATGTCCTCGGCCTGGCCGAGCAGCGCGCGGGTCATCGCCAGCTGCGCGTCCAGATGCTCGCGCTGGCGGTAGGGGAAGCCGGTGGCGATCATCGCGCCACCCAGGTTTTCGCGCCGCGACACGCGGATGCGCCGGTCGTTGAGATAGGCGCCGTCGCCCTTGCTGGCGGTGAACAATTCGTCGCGCAGCGGATCGAACACCACGCCGTAGACCGGCACGCCCTTGTCGACCAGCGCGATCGAGACGGAGAAATGCGGAATGCCGCGCAGGTAGTTGTGCGTGCCGTCCAGCGGGTCGATCACCCAGGTCAGCGGGTTCTTGCCGCTGGCGCCGCCTTCCTCGGCGAGGATGGCGTGTTCGGGGTAGGCGCGACGCAGCTCCTTGACGATCTCGGCCTCGGCCAGGCGGTCGACCTCGGAGGCGAAGTCCATGCGGTGTTTTTCGACCACGTGCAGGCCGTCGATGCGGTTCATGTAGCGCAGGATCACGTTGCCTGCGGCGCGCGCGGCACGTGCCGCGATGGTGACGGCGGGTCTGGGCATGGCTTCGGCTTTGGATAAAGAGCGGATTGCGGCCGGCGATTCTAGCAGACACGGGAAAAGGCGCGCCCTGCGATCGGGCATACTGGCCGCTCCCCGGGGGCGGGGATCTAGGAAGGGAAGGACATGGCCCTTCGCCAGTGGGTCGCGGTGGGTTTGCGGTTCTTCGCCCTGTGGCTGTGCTTCAGCGCGTTGAGCGGGCTGTTCTTCTGGTACAGGCTCGAGCAGGTCAACGAACTGGGTGCGCAAGGGGGCGTGGTCTACATCATGGCCGCCATGGCGGCGTTATCTGTCCTGGTGTGGTGTGCGGCTTACCGGATCGCTGGCGCGGTGGTCGCCCGGTTGCCACAGGTCGAAACAACCGGGCTGTCGGCCGTCGATCTGGCCACGGCAGGTAGCGTGCTGATGGCCTTGTGGTGGCTTGGGGACGGTGTCGCGGGCCTCGCTGACGTATGGGCGAGAGCGCAGGTCTTCTCATCCACGAATGGGCGTGCGGCGCTCTTTTCCATGGATCAGGCGATGCGCGCCCATGCCCTCTACTACCTCGCCAAGTCCCTGCTCGCTGCTGGGATCCTGGCGCGCGCGCCGGTCCTCGCCCGGTGGGCGCTCGGGTCGCGCGCCTGACGTCAACCCGCGCCGAGCGCATGAGCGTTCGCTCGCATGGATTATTCTTGCGCCCCCTCGCCAGCCGTCTTCCGCTATGACTGACCTAGCTGCCCTTTTCCGCTTCGTGCTCGTGCGCACCTCGCATCCCGGCAACATCGGCAGTGCGGCGCGGGCGATCCGCACGATGGGCTTCACGCGGCTGGAACTGGTGGCGCCGGCCGATTTCCCCAGCCGCGAGGCCGATGCGCTGGCGGCCAATGCAGTCAGCGTGCTGGCCGAGGCGAAGGTGCATGGCACGCTGGTCGATGGCCTGGCGGGCGTGACCTTCGCGCTGGGCCTGTCGGCGCGAAGGCGCGGCGTGAACCTGGAGGAGCTGACCCCGCGCGAGGGCGCGGCGCAGGCGCTGGCCGCCGCCGCCCGCGGCGGGCAGGTGGCGCTGGTGTTCGGCAACGAGCGCACCGGGCTGGAGAACGAGGAGCTGGCGCGCTGCCACGCAATGGTGCGCATCCCCAGCGTGGAGGACTACAGCTCGCTCAACCTGGCCCAGGCGGTGCAGGTGATGGCCTACGAACAGCGCCTGGCGATGCTGGGCGAGACGCCCCTGCCGGCGCCGCCGGAGCACGACGAGCCGCCCGCCGACGCATCGCGCATGGAGCGCTTCTTCGAGCACCTGGCGCAGACGCTGGAAGAGATCGAGTTCCACAAGGGGCGCGAGCCGGCCACGATCATGCTGCGGCTGCGTCGGCTGTTCCAGCGTGCGCAGCCGGACGAGCGCGAGCTGCGCATCCTGCACGGCGTGCTCGCCGATGCGCAGCGCATGGCGATGCTGGCGCACCGCGCGAAGTAAGGCCTGGCGCAGGCGTGGCCGGCGGCGGGCTCAGGGCGCGACCGGCTGCAAGGCCTCCACGTACACCAGCTCGCAGGCGCCATCGCCGGTGTCCTCGCGGCTGAGCGAGGTGCGCCAGCGCCAGCCGTCCGGACGGCTGGCATCGACCAGGAGGCCTTCGATGTGCACCAGCTCGCCCTGGCGCACGCGCTCCATGGAGCGACGCACGCCCTCGTCGGCGGGGATCAGGTGCATGTTGGCGCTGGAGGTCTCGATCTCGCGGCGCGGAATCGGGAACTCGTCCACATGCCAGTAGTAGAAGCGGCCGGACTGCCGGATGTCGATGCGCGAGAGCACCGCGCTGTCGGACATGCGGCCCCAGCCGAGCGCCAGGTCCATCGGCGCGAGCGAGGCGCCGGCGTCAAAACGGTAGTCCTCGCGCGAGAGCACGCGCGCGGTGAGCGCGAAGTGGGCGCGCGTGCGCAAGGTGACGTCGCCGCGCTGGAGCGTCGCGCCTTGGTCCAGGTCCACTTGCTCCGGCGCATCCGCGGCGAGCACGCCGGCAGGCGGATGCAGCGGGCGATGCGCCCACCAGCCGAGCGCGCCCCAGCCTAGCGCCGCGAAGAGCGCGAACCACAGCAGCCGCCGCATCGGTTTTTCCCCTGTGGACGTTGGTCAGGCGCGCTTGCGCCGCGCGGCGCCGGCGGGTTCGCAAAGCTCCGGCTTGAGCAGGCCGGCCGGCAGGCTGCGCACGACGTCGGCGAAGCGCTTGAGGAACGGCCCGAGCGATGAACTCTTGCGCCACACCAGCGCGATGCGCCGGCTCGGCGCGTTTCCTGCGAACTCCAGCAACTGCACGTTGCCGGTGCGCGCCACCGGCGGCTTGATCGCCAGGGTCGGCAACAGCGTGATACCCACGTTCGCGGCCACCATCTGGCGCAGGGTTTCCAGGCTGGTCGCGCGGAAGCCGACCTTTTCGCCGGCGCCGGCGAGCTGGCAGAGCTCCAACGCCTGGTCGCGCAGGCAATGGCCGTCCTCCAGCAGCAGCAGGCTCTCGTCCTCAAGGTCGGCGAGCTTCAGCCGCGCCTTGCGCCGGGCCAGCGGATGGTCGTCCGGCACCGCCAGCACGAATGGCTCCTCGAACAGGAATTCCGCATGCAGGCTTTCCTCGTGCAGGGGCAGGGCGAGCAGCCCGGTGTCCAGCGACCCCTCGCGCAGCATGCGGATGACCTGCTCGGTCTTTTCCTCGATCAGCAGCAGTTCCAGCCGCGGAAAGCGCTGGCGCACCAGCGGCACCAGGTGCGGCAGCAGGTAGGGCCCGAGCGTGGGAAACACGCCCAGGCGCAGCTTGCCGGCCTCCGGGTCGCGCGTGCGCTGGGCGATCGCGCGAATCTCGTCGACCTCGGCCAGCACCGCGCGCGCGCGGCCGGCGATCTCGCGGCCGGTCTCGGTGAGCAGCACCTTGCGCGGCGTGCGCTCGACCAGCGCCACGCCCAGCTCGTCCTCCAGCTTCTTGATCTGGGTCGATAGCGTAGGCTGGCTGACGAAGCTCGCCTCGGCGGCACGGCCGAAATGGCGGTGCTCGGCCAGCGAGACCAGATAGGTGAGATCGCGCAGGTTCATGGCCGGATTCGATATGTCGTGCCTATGATTGTGACGGCGGTGATCGATCCGGACAATCCTCGGCCGAGCGCGATCGGCGGGTCTTTTTCTTCCTCGCCCATGCCGGCAAGGCGGCCAGCCTCTCTCCTTCGGGCGCAGCCGCGAAGGTGGGGCAACCGCCTTGAACCCGGGACGCGCTTCACGGCATCGCCAGCCCGGCCATGCCTTTTGGCACTGTGTCACAAGTCATGCCCGGCCTAGCTTCCGAGGCTTGCCTTCACCGTCCCCTGGGGAACCGCCATGCGTCGACTCGTCCGCCCGCTCGTGCTCACCGCGCTCGCCACCTGCTGCGCCGCCGCCTTCGCCGCCACCAACGAACCGGTGCCGCACGGCAAGCTGCCGCGCTGGGCGGTGCCGCAGTCCTACGCGCTGTCCTTCAAGGTGGACCCGCGCCAGCAGGATTTCTCCGGCACCACGGTCATCAAGGTGGACCTCAAGCAGGCTTCCGACCACATCTGGCTGCATGGACACGACCTTAAGGTCGCCAAGGTCAGCGTGACCGACGCGGCCGGCAAGACGCACGCGGCCAGGTACGTCGAGGCAGCGCCCAAGGAAGGTGTGGTCCGCGTCGATTTCGCCGGCACTCTCAAGCCGCAGCAGCTGACCCTTTCCTTCGACTACACCGCGCCGCTCAACATGCAGTTGCAGGGCCTTTACAAGGTCAGCCACGAAGGCGTGCCCTACGCGATGACGCAGATGGAGCCGATCAGCGCGCGCTATGCCTTCCCCGGCTTCGACGAGCCGGACTTCAAGACGCCGTTCGACATCAGCCTGACCATACCCAACGACGAGAAGGGCGTGGCCAACACCAAGCAGATCAAGGAAGCGCCCGCCGGCAACGGCTGGAAGACGCTGACCTTCTCGCAGACCAAGCCGCTGCCGACCTACCTGGTCGCCTTCGGCGTGGGCCCGTGGGACATCGTGGCCGGCCCGGATATCTCGCCGGACGCCTACCGCGCCACGCCGCTCGAGCTGCGCGGCATCGCCGCCAAGGGCGAGGGCCACCGCATGCGGCACGTGCTGTCCGAGACGCCGAGCATCATCCACACGCTGGAGGACTACTACGGCTTCGGCTATCCGTGGGACAAGCTCGACCTGCTCGCGGCCCCGGACTTCTCCGCCGGCGCCATGGAGAACGCCGGCCTGGTGACCTTCCGCGACTGGCTGCTGCTGCTCGATCCCGATTCCCCGGCGCAATACGTGCGCGGCTCGTTCAACGTCAACGCGCACGAGCTGGCCCACCAGTGGACCGGCGACACGGTCACCACCGACTGGTGGAACGACATCTGGCTCAACGAGGCCTTCGCCACCTGGATGCAGCAGAAGGTGACCATGAAGGTGCACCCGGACTACCGCGCCGACCTGGACCGCGTGCGTGGCGCGCAGGGCGCGATGGCCAACGACAGCCTGGTCACCGCGCGCAAGATCCGCCAGCCGATCACCGGCAATGGCGACATCGAGACCGCGTTCGACTCGATCACCTACCAGAAGGGCGCCAGCGTGCTCGGCATGTTCGAGGGCTACGTCGGCGAGAAGACCTTCCAGAAGGGCATGCGCCAGTACATCCAGGACCACAAGTTCGGCAACGCTACCGCCGACGACCTGGTCGACTCGATCGCCAAGGCGGCCGATAAGGGCGAGGACTTCAGGCAGGCGTTCAAGAGCTTCCTCAACCAGCCCGGCGTGCCCTACGTGCAGACCAGGCTGAGCCAGCAGGGCGGCCAGACCGTGCTGGAGCTCAGCCAGAGCCGTTACCTGCCGTTCGGCAGCAAGGGCGATGCGAAGCACGTGTGGGGTGTGCCGGTGTGCGTGCGCTACGGCACCGCCGATGGCAGCAAGGTCGCCTGCGAACTGCTGCAGAAGGCGCAGGGCGGCATGGTGCTGCCAGGCGCGGCGGCGAACACCTGGGTGATGCCCAACGCCAACGCCAGCGGCTACTACCGCTTCGGCATGGGCAAGGACGAGCTGGCGCGGCTGGGCGGACAGGTCGGCAAGCTGACCGACGCCGAGCAGCTGGCCTACGCCGACGCGGCCGACGCCAGCTTCCAGCACGGCGACCTCGACGCCGGCAGCCTGCTGGCCGCGCTCAAGCCGCTGACCGCTTCGCGCGTGCGCGAGGTGGCCACCGCGCCGCTGGGCGGCTTCGGCTGGATCAACCGCTACCTGGCGCGCACCGATGCCCAGCGCGCCGCGCTGCGTGCATGGGCTTCGTCCGCCTATCTGCCGCGGATGGAACTGCTCGGCTACCACCGCAAGCCGGGCGAGGCCGACGGCGACTCGCTGCTGCGCAGCACGCTGGCGGAATTCCTCGCGATCGGCGTCAAGCTGCCGCAGGTGCGCACCGAACTGCTCAAGCAGGGTGACGCCGCGCTCAAGCGCAAGGCCGATGGTCGCCTCGACCTGGGCGCGGCCGATCCGGACCTGCTGGACACGGCGCTCGGGGTGGCGGTGCAGGAGCACGGCAAGAGCGCGGTCGACGCGCTGATCGCCGAACTTCCCAAGACTTCCGACCCGGCCCTGCGCAACGCCATCCTGGCCGGCCTGAGCGCGGTCGAGGATCCGGCGCTGGCCGAACAGGTGCGCAACTTCGCGCTGGACAAGCAGGTCAAGGTCGGCGAGATGGCGGCGCTGCTGCGCGGCGGCCGCGACACGCGCGCCCAGCGCGATGCGATGTGGAACTGGGCCGTGGGCCACTACGACCAGATCGTCGCCCGCACCGGCAGCTTCGCCGGTGGCCGCCTGCCCGCGCTGATGGGCGGTGGCGGCTGCTCGCAGGAAGAGGCCGACCGCCTGAAGGCGTTCTTCAGGACGCGCGCCAAGGACGTCACCGGCGCCGAGCGCGGCCTGGCCCAGACCACCGAGCGCACCCTGCTGTGTGCCGCGCTGGCGGACAAGCAGGATCCGCAGGCCATCCTGCACTGAGGATGGCGCCTGCCGTGACCGAACGCCGGGCGGCAACGCCCGGCGTTTTCTTTGGACGGATAAGGAGGACGGGTGCGGCAGCGCGCGGCGTGGCTACACTGGCGCCCCGCCCGCAAGCCTTCCCGATGACGAATGTCCGCGCACTCCTGTCCGATGCCGCCATCCTTCTTGGCGACCGTGCCGATGCAGAAATTTTGCTGGCCCACGTGCTGGCCAAGCCGCGCAGCTGGCTGATCGCGCACGCCGACGACCCGCTGGCCGACACCGAGGTTTCGGCCTTCACCGCGCTGGCCGCGCGCCGCAAGGCGGGCGAGCCGGTGGCCTACCTCACCGGCCGCCGCGGCTTTTGGACGCTGGAGCTGGAGGTGGATCCGGCCACGCTGATCCCGCGGCCGGAGACCGAATTGCTGGTGGAGCTGGCGTTGGCGCTGCTGCCGCCGGGCGGGTCGCCGCGCGTGCTCGACCTGGGCACCGGCAGCGGCGCCATCGCGCTGGCGATCGCGCGCGAGTGTCCGCACGGTCGGGTCACCGCGACCGACGCGAGCGCCGATGCGCTGGCCGTGGCGCGGCGCAATGCCGTGCGCAACCGCATCGCCAACGCAGCCTTCGTCCATGGCGACTGGTTCGCGCCGCTGGCCGGCACGTGCTTCGAAGTGATCGTCTCCAACCCGCCGTATATCGCCGCGGACGATCCGCATCTGGCGCAGGGCGACCTGCGCTTCGAGCCGGCCGGCGCGCTGGCCTCCGGTCCGGACGGTCTGGACGACATCCGGCGCATCGTCGCCGCTGCCCAGGCGTACCTCGCGCCGGGTGGCTGGCTGCTGTTCGAGCACGGCTGGGACCAGGGCGCGGCGGCGCGCGCCCTGCTCGGAGCGGCGGATTACCGCGAGATATTCACCGCGCAGGATCTGGAGGGGCGCGACCGCGTGACCGGTGGGCGATCGGCGTAGGGCGCCTTCAGCCCGCGCTGGCCGCCATCGTGGCGACCGGTTGCGGGAAGCGCGCGCGGATTGCGTTGCGGATGCCGGGCAGGTCCAGGCCCGCCATCGAGAGCACTTCCTCGCGGCTGCCGTGCTCCAGATAGACGTCCGGCAGGCCCAGATGCAGGATCGGCTTGACCAGGCCGTGCGCGGCCAGGCACTCGGCCACGCCGGAGCCGGCGCCGCCGGCGATGGCGTTGTCCTCCAGCGTGACGAAGGCATCGTGCGTCCTGGCCAGCTCCAGGATCATCGCCTCGTCCAGCGGCTTGACGAAGCGCATGTTGACCAGCGTGGCGTCCAGTTCCGCCGCCACCACCGAGGCGGGCGCGAGCATCGCGCCGAAGGAGAGGATCGCCAGGCCGTGCCCGCGCCGGCGCAGCTCGGCCTTGCCGATCGGCAAGGTGTCCAGCTCCTTGCGCACGGCTGCGCCCGGGCCGGTGCCGCGCGGGTAGCGGATGGCGGCGGGGCCTTCGTATTCGAAGCCGGTGGTCAGCATCGTTCGGCACTCGTTTTCGTCGGCCGGCGCCATGATCAGCATGTTCGGCAGGCAGCGCAGGAACGACAGGTCGAAGCTGCCCGAGTGCGTGGCGCCGTCGGGGCCGACCACGCCGGCGCGGTCGATCGCGAAGGTGACGTCCAGGTTCTGCAGCGCCACGTCGTGGATCGCCTGGTCGTATGCGCGCTGCAGGAAGGTCGAGTAGATCGCCACCACCGGCTTGGCGCCTTCGCAGGCCATGCCGGCGGCCAGCGTCACCGCGTGCTGCTCGGCGATCGCCACGTCGAAATAGCGCTTGGGGTATGCCTTGGAGAAACGCACCAGGCCCGAGCCTTCGCGCATCGCCGGCGTGATGCCGAGCAGGCGCTCGTCGGCGGCGGCCATGTCGCACAGCCAGTCGCCGAAGATGTCGGTGTAGGTGGGCTTGGCCGGCGCGCCCTTTTTCACCACACCGGCGACCGGGTCGAACGGGCCCACCGCGTGATACTCGATCTGCTCCTGCTCGGCCGGCGCGTAGCCCTTGCCCTTGGTGGTGACCACGTGCAGGAGTTGCGGCCCGGGCAGGTTCTTGACCGTGCGCAGGGCGCGCAGCAGGGCCGGGATGTCGTGGCCGTCGATCGGGCCGGTGTAGTGGAAGCCGAGCTCCTCGAACAGCGTCGAAGGCAGGAACATGCCCTTGGCGTGCTCCTCCCAGTTCCTGAAGAAGCGGCCGAACAGCGACTGCCGCGGGATCGCCTTCTTGGCCCGCTCGCGCACGGCGTTGAGGCGGCGGCTGGCCATGGCGCGCGCCATCATCTTGGTCATCGCGCCGACGTTCTCGCTGATCGACATGCCGTTGTCGTTGAGCACGACGAGCATGTTGGGCTCGACGTCGCCGCCGTGGTTGAGCGCCTCGAAGGCCATGCCGGCGGTCATCGCGCCGTCGCCGATCACGGCGACGAACTTGCGCTCGTCGCCGCGCCGCTGCGCCGCGATGGCCATGCCCAGCGCGGCCGAGATCGAGGTGGAGGAGTGGCCCACGCCGAAGGTGTCGTAGGCGCTCTCCTCGCGGCGCGGGAAGGGCGCCAGGCCATCCTTCTTCTTGATCGTGGTGATGCGGTCGCGCCGGCCGGTGAGGATCTTGTGCGGGTAGCACTGGTGGCCCACGTCCCACACCAGTCGGTCGCGCGGCGTGTCGAACACGTGGTGCAGCGCCACGGTAAGTTCGACCACGCCCAGGCCCGCGCCGAAATGGCCGCCGGAGCTGGCGACCGATTCGATCAGGTACTGGCGCAGCTCGGCCGCCACGGCGGGCAGCTCGGCGTCGGACACGCGACGCAGGTCGTCCGGCGTCTCGATCCGGGCCAGATGGGGATAGCGGGAGAGGTCGATCATCCGTGTATTGTTGGTCCAGCGGCAGGGCGGGGCAAGGGCGGCAACATGAACGCCCGCGGCCAGCCTGCACGCTGACCATACAAATTGCTGCGCAAGCTTGCGCCGACGTCTCCTTGAGGACGCGAGCCATGAGCCAGCTTTCCCGGGCCTTCCGCAGCTTCGCCGAGGCGACCGCGCGCTATTCGGGCAGGCCGACGGCCTTCCTGATCGCCGCCTTCGTCGTCGTCGTATGGGCCGCCTCCGGGCCGATGTTCCACTTCGGCGATACCTGGCAGCTGGTGATCAACACCGGCACGACCATCATTACCTTCCTGATGGTGTTCCTGATCCAGAACAGCCAGAACCGCGACAGCGCCGCACTGCAGATCAAGCTGGATGAATTGATCCGCGCGACCGAGGCGCGCAATTCGCTGATCGACCTGGACGATCTGGACGAAGACGCGCTGCAGCGCATCCGCGAGAACTACCGCAAGCTGGCCCATCGCAAGGAGGAGGAGGCCCGGCGCAGCCACGACGCCAGCCGCCGCGCGCGGTCCCAGCAGGAGGCGGAGGAGGCCTGCGAGGAGGTCAGGGAGATCGACCGCGAGCTCGCCCAGGCCAGCGCCGACCACCGGGAGGCGCACGCCGGCCCGGACAGCTAGGCGGCCATCGCTCCGCGCCGGTCGCGCGGCAGGTGGCTGACCAGGAACTCCATCTGGTCGGCCAGGATGTTGCGGTTGGACAGGATCAGGTGCTCCACCCAGCTGGGCCGGTAAGGCACGGCCAAAAGCGGCATGTGCGCCTGCTGCGGCGTGCGGTTGGCCTTCTTCAGGTTGCAGGCGAGGCAGGCGCTCACCACGTTTTCCCATTCGTCCTTGCCGCCGCGCGAGACCGGCTCGACGTGGTCGCGGGTCAGCTCGCCGCGGGCGAACTGGTTGCCGCAGTAAAGGCAGAGATGGCGGTCGCGGGCGAACAAGGCGGTGTTGGTCAGCGCCGGCGCCGGATCGATCGCGTGGTCGCGGCAATGGCCGGTGCTGGCGACGATCGGGTGCAGGTCCAGGCGGCTGCGCTCGCCGCGGGCGCGGTTGTGGCCGCCGTGCACGGTCAGGCAGGGATCGCCCAAGGTCCAGGCCACGGCCTCGCGGACATAGAGGCAAACGGCGTCCTGCCAGCTGATCCAGTCGAGGATGCGGCCGGCGGCGTCCAGCGAGAGCACCCGGGTCGCGTTGAGATCCCGGCGCGGCACTTCCATCAGCATGCGGTTTCCTTCAGCCAGTTCGTAGGTTCGGGCGTAGGTCGATGCAACGATGCGCTCACGATCCAGCATAGCCCAAGTCGATGACAGCGCGCGCATAAGCATTTGACGCGCTTGGCAGATCTGCCGCGGGGAGATGGATTCGCCCGCGCGCCTGGGCGCTGATATAGTGGCAAGTTCGCGACCCGACGCCGGGTTTGGGAGGGGTGGCCATCGGTGGCGGCCCCGGCACGGCGGGGCAGAGGTAACAAGACGTGGCTGAAGTACTTTTCTACGAGCGCCCGGTGCCGCTCAACCGCACCCAGCACAAGGACCTGCGCCTGAAGGGCATCCCGAGCCTGAAGTTCGCGGCGGCCGCGCACTCGGTGCCGCTGACCGGCGCGGAGTTCCCGATTGCCGCGCGCGACCTGCCGATCCTGTTCGCCGGGCAGAGCATGGAGGATGCCGGCCCGATGGCGCTCCTCGGCCTGCGCCAGAACGAAAACCTGCTGGTCGACGAGAACGGCCGCTGGGCGACCAACGTCTACGTGCCGGCCTTCGTGCGCCGCTATCCGTTCATCCTGGCCGAAAAGCCGGCCGGGACCGAGGGCGACGACTTCACGGTGTTCCTCGACGAGGCCTATGAAGGCTTCGGCAGCGACGAGGGCGACCGCCTGTTCAAGGAAGACGGCAGCGACAGCGAGATGCTGAGCAACGCCGTGGGTTTCCTGGGCGAGTTCCAGCAGCACGTGACGCGCACCCACTGGTTCATGGACCAGCTGCGCAAGCACCAGCTGCTGGAGCCGCGCAATATCCGCCTGGAGAAGGACGGCAAGTCGATCAACCTGAACGGCCTGTTCGTCGTCAACGAGGAAAAGCTGCGCCAGCTCGACGAGAAGACCGCCCACGAGTTCCTCCGCGAAGGCGTGCTGGGTTGGATCTACGCGCACCTGCTGTCGCTGCCCAACATCGACCGCCTGGCCCAGCGCCTGGACCAGCGCGAGAGCGCCGAAGGCTGATGCATACGGGCCGCCGCGCCAGCCGCGGCGGCCTTAGACAGCGCTAAGCACGGCTTGCGAGGATGGCGCCATGCGCCATCCTTTTTTTTGCCTGGCCGCCTGCGCCGCCGCGACCCTGCTCGGCGGCTGCGCCACCTATCGCCCCGCGCCGGTCGATCCGGCCGCGACGCGGGCGCAGTGGCAGGCGCGCCGGCTGGACGACCCGACCCTTGCCGCGCGCCTGCGCCCGTGGCTGCCTGCGCGCGACCACGGGCAGTGGCCGCCCTCGAGCTATGGCCGCGCCGAGCTGGTGCTGGCGGCGCTGGCGCTCAACCCGGACGTGGACGAGGCGCGCAGCCACCTGGCCGAGGCCAGCGCCGCCGTGCGCACGGCCGGCGCGCTTCCCAATCCAACCCTGAGCCTGGCACTGGAGCGCTATACCCAGGCCCAGGCCGGCAGTGCGCCCTGGCTGTGGGGCTTTAGCACCGACTTCCTGCTCGACGGCGGCCTGCGCCGCCGCCTGCGCGTGCAGCTGGCCGACCAGGGCGTGCGCGGCGCGCGGCTGGACTACGCCGAGAGCCTGTGGAAGGTACGCAGCGCCGTGCGCGATGCGCTGGTGCAGCAACGCATCGCGCAGCGCCAACAGACGCTCGCCGCCCGCACGATGGCCGCGGCCGAAGCGCTGGAGCAGGCCGCCCGCCAGCGCGTGGCGCTGGGCGAGGACGAGCCGCAGGTCGCCCTGCAGGCCGCACAGACCTTGGCGCAGGCGCGCAGCGACCAGGCGGCCGCCGCGCAGCGCCTGGCCGGCGCCCAGTCGCAGCTGGCCCGCGCCATCGGCTTGCCTTCCAGCGCGCTGGAAGGCCTGGACCTGCGCTGGGAGGGTTTCGACCAGCCGACCGCGCCCACGCCGGCGCAATTGGACACGCTCGCCGACCAGGCCCTGCTCGCGCGCCCCGACCTGGAACGTGCGCTGGTCGACTACGCCAGCCGCGAGACCGAGCTGCGCCAGCAGGTGCACAACCAGTACCCGCAGCTGTCGCTGGGGCCCGGCTACACCTACGACCACGGCATGCGCAAGCTCACCTTCAACGCCAGCCTGAGCCTGCCGGTGTTCAACCAGAACCAGGGGCCGATCGCCGAGGCGCGGGCGCGCCGTGAGACGGCCGCGGCGCACGTGCGCGCGGTGCAGGCGGACATCGCCGGCGCCATCGACGCCGCGCGCGCCCGGCTGACCACTGCGCTGCCGGCGCTGGCTGCGGCGCGTGCCGGGCGCCAGGCCGCCGAGCGCACCCGCGCGCAGGCCGAGCATGCCTTCGCGCTGGGCGCCATCGACCGCCCCGCGCTGCTCGCCGCCCGCCTGTCCGCGCTCGCCGCCGAGCAGACCGCGCTCGCTGCGCTCGAGGCCGCCTGGCAGGCCGAGGCCGCGCTGGAGGATGCGTTGCGCACGCCGCTGGATGCCGAGGAAGCCGCGTTGTGGCGGCCCATGGAAACCCGCGATCCGCTCGCGCCCGCGGCCAAGAACGAGGGCCCGCAGCCCGGCCCGCAAGCCGCTGCGATGAAAGATGGGAAGGCCGTTCCCGCAGGAGAATCCCCATGAAGCCATCCCTGTCGCTCGCCGTCCTGGCACTGTTCGCTTCGCTTACCGGCACCGTCGGCGCCACCGAGCTGGATGCCGCCGCACAATCGCGCCTGGGCCTGCGCCTGGCCACGCTGGCCGATGGCCAGATGCCGATGACCACGCGCGCCGTCGCCGATGTGCTCGATCCGGTGCCGCTGGCCAAGGCGGTCGACGATGTCGCCGCCGCGCAGGCCGCCGCCGACGCCTCGCGTGCCGAGGCCGCCCGCACGCGCGCGCTGCTCGCGTCGCAGGGCAACGCCTCGCGCAAGGCGCTGGAGGCGGCGCAGGCGCAGGCGGTCGCCGACCAGGCGCGGCTGCGCGAGGCGCGCATCGCGTTACGCAATGTCTGGGGCGACGATCTGGAGGACATGGATGCGAAGCGCCGCGACCGGCTGATCGAAGCGCTGGTCGCCGGCCAGCAGGTGCTGCTCAAGGCCGAGCCGCTCGGCCGTCCGGACGCGCCCATGCAGGTGCGCGCGGCGACCTTGCAGATGCCGCACGGCGTGGACGCGCCCGCGCAGGTGCTGGGTCGGCTGCCGCGCAGCACATCGGGCCTGGCCGCCGGCTGGCTGCTGCAAGCGGATGCCGGTCCGCTGGTGCCGGGCATGGTGCTGACCGCGCAGTTGCAGTCCGACGGCCCGCCGGTGCGCGGCGTGTTGCTGCCGCGCGCGGCGATCGTGCGCTGGAACGGGCAGGACTGGGCCTATGTCGCCACCGGTCGCGACCAGTTCGAGCGCCGCGCGGTGACGCCGCGTGCGATGACGCCGGCCGGCTGGCTGGTCGGCGCGCCGTTCAAGCCGGGCGAGCGCGTGGTGGTGCAGGGCGCCGAGGCGCTGGTGGCGGTGGATGCCGCGCCGGCGCCCGGCGAGGCCTCAGAGGGCGACTGACCGATGCTTGCCGCGATCATCCGCAGCGCCTTGCGCGCGTCCGGCTGGGTCGTCCTGCTGGCCATACTGGTGCTGGCGCTGGGCGTGCAGCGCGTATTCGACGCCAAGTACGACGTGTTCCCGGACTTCGTGCCGGCGCAGGCCACCGTGCAGGTGGAGGCGCCCGGCTTCACCGCGCTGCAGGTGGAGCAGCGCGTCACCCAGACCATCGAGAACGCGGTCAACGGCACCACCGACGTGGACGTGGTGCGCTCGCAGTCGATCCAGGGCCTGGCGGTGATCGACGTGGTGTTCAAGGAAGGCAGTGATCCGTTCCGCGACCGCCAGCTGCTGGCCGAGCGCGTCACCGAGGCGGCGGCCAACCTGCCGGCCGGCGTGCACGCGCCGTCCTTGAGCCCGATGACGTCTTCGACCATGGATCTGCTCAAGTTCGGCCTGATCAGCGACAAGCTCGATCCGATCACGCTGCGCGGGTTGGCCGACTGGACGATCAAACCGCGCCTGCTCGCCGTGCCCGGCGTGGCCGATGCGATCGTGTTCGGCGGTGGCGTGCGCGAGTGGGACGTGCGCGTGCACCCGGACCGGCTCGCCGCCTACGGGCTCACGCTGGAGGACGTGCGTCTGGCCGCCACCGCCGCCACCGGCGTGCGTGGCGCCGGCTACGTCGACACGCCCAACCAGCGCGTGGTGCTGGAAGCCGATGGCGGCCTGGCCGACCCGGCGCAACTGGGTCGCACGGTGCTGACCCGGCATGCCGGCCGCAACATCACCCTGGCCGACGTGGCGAACGTGAGCGTGGCCGCCGCACCGGCCTTCGGCGACGCGCGCATCGACGCCCGCCCCGGCATCCTCATCGCGATGACCAGCCAGTACGGGAGCAACACGCTGGAAGTCACCCGCGCGGTGGAGAAGGCGCTGGACGACCTGAAACCCATGCTCGCGGCGCAGGGCGTGACGCTGGTGCCGGCGCTGCACCGGCCGGCCACCTTCGTGGAGGTGGCGCTGGCCAACATGCGCAACGCGCTCGCCTTCGGCGCCGTGCTGGTGCTGGTGGTGCTGGTGCTATTCCTGAAGGACTGGCGCACGGCGCTGATCTCCTTCGTGAGCATCCCGCTGTCGCTGGCGCTCGCCGTGCTGTCGCTGCGCTACCTCGGCTGGACCATCAACACCATGACGCTGGGCGGCCTGGCGGTGGCGCTGGGCGTGGTGGTGGACGACGCCATCATCGACGTGGAGAACATCGACCGCCGCCTGCGCGTGGCCGGGCGCGACGCGCCGCGCATCGAGACTATCCTGGCCGCCTCGGTCGAGGTACGCCGGCCGGTGGTGCTGGCCACCGTGGTGGTCGGCTTCGTGTTCGTGCCGATCCTGCTGCTGCCGGGCCTGCAGGGCAGTTTCTTCGCGCCGCTGGCCGGCGCCTTCCTGCTGGCCACGTTCGCCTCGCTGCTGGTGGCGCTGACGGTGACGCCGGCGCTGTGCCTGCTGCTGTTGCGCCCCGGGCGGCGGCATCGCGAGCCGCGCTGGCTCAAGCGCATGAAGCTGGCGCAGTACCACCTGCTGGAACGCACCATGCCGCACGGCCGCGGCCTGCTGGTCGCGGTGCTGCTGATCGGCGTGCTGGCGGTGGCGGCGCTGCCGTTCTTCGGCGCCTCGCTGATGCCGGAGTTCCGCGAGGGCCACTTCGTACTGCAGGTGACCGGCCCTTCGGGCGCCTCGCTCGAAGAGATGGACCGCATCGGCGAGAGCATCAGCCGCGGCGTGCTGGCGATTCCCGGCGTGGCCAGCGTGTCGTTGCAGATGGGCCGCGCCGAGGCGGTGCAGGACACCTGGCCGCCCAATCGCGGCGAACTGCACGTGGAGCTCAAGCCCGGCCTGGCGGCAAACGCGCAGATCCGCATCGAGACGGCGCTCAAGAAGCTGCTCGACGGTTATCCCGGGCTGACCTCCGAAGTGGTCACCTTCCTCGGCGACCGCATCAGCGAGTCGCTTTCGGGCGAGACCGCGCCGGTGACGCTCAGCCTGTACGGCCAGGATCTGGACCGGCTCGATGCGCTCGCCGCGCAGGCGCAGGCGATCGTGCGGAGCGTGCCAGGCGCCGGCAGCGTGCGGCTGGCCGAGTCGCCCAGCGTGCCGACCATGCGCATCGCGCCCGATCCCGACCGGCTGTCCGCCCGTGGCATGCGCATGACCGACGTGCTGGACGCGGTCGCTGCCGCGCACCAGGGCGTCATCGTGGGCGAGGTGTACCGCGGCGTGCAGCCGGTGGAGATCCGCCTCACGCTCGACGACATCGCCTCGCACGACCCCGAGGCGGTGGGCAACCTGCTGCTGCCGGCGGCGGACGGGCAGAGCGTGCCGCTGTCTGAGGTGGCCGCGGTCGACCTGGTCAAGGGCCGCGCCAGCGTGCAGCACGAAGGCGGTCGCCGCCGGCTGGTGCTGGCGATCACGCCCGCCTCGGCCGACGTGGTCGGTTTCGTCGCCAAGGCGCGCGCGGCGCTCGACCGCCAGCTCAAGCTGCCGGCCGGCTACTACGTCGAGTTCGGCGGCGCCGCCGAGGGCGCGGTGCAGGCGCAACACACCCTGCTGCTGCACAGCGCGCTGGCCGGCGCGGCGATCGTCGCGCTGCTGCTCTTGAGTTTTCCGGACCGGCGCAGCACGGCGCTGATCCTCGCCAACGTGCCCTTTGCGCTGGTCGGCGGCGTGATTGCCGCGGCGTTGACCGGCGGCGTGCTCTCCATTGGCGCGCTGGTCGGCTTCGTCACGCTGTTCGGCATCGCCGCGCGCAACACCATCCTGCTGCTGGCCCACTACGAGCATCTGATCGAAACCGAAGGCGCGCACTGGAACCGCTTCACCGTGCTGCGCGGCGCGCGCGAACGGCTCACGCCGATCGTGATGACCGCGCTGGTGACCGCGCTTGGCCTGCTGCCGCTGGCACTGGGCAGCGGTGAGCCCGGGCGCGAGGTGGAAGGGCCGATGGCGATCGTGATCCTCGGCGGCCTGCTCACCTCCACCATGCTCAACCTGCTGGTGATGCCCGCGCTGGCCGGGCGTTACCTGCGGCCCGTAGCGAAGTCCGGCGCGGCCTAGCGGGCGCGCCGCCCATCCGGCACGCACGCGTGCTCCAATGGGGCCTTCGCCACGACACGGGGGGCCATCATGCGCTACCACGGCAGCTGTCATTGCGGACGCATCGCCTTCGACGTCGAAGGCGAGCTGGACAAGGCCATCGAGTGCAACTGCTCGCACTGCAGCCGCAAGGGCTACCTCCTGTGGTTCGTGCCGCGCGGGCAGCTCACGCTGGCCACGCCCGAACAGGACATGGCCACCTACACCTTCAACAAGCACGTCATCGAGCACCGCTTCTGCCCGACCTGCGGCTGTGCGCCGTTCGGCCTGGGCCAGGCGCCGGACGGCCAGGCGATGGCGGCCATCAACGTGCGCTGCCTGGAGGGCGTGGCGCTGGACGGGCTCGAGCGCGTGGCGGTGGACGGACGCAGCTACTGACCAGCGGCGGGGCCTGGCGGTCCGCGCATGACGCCGCCGTCATCGGTCCGCGACGGCAGCCTACCTAGGCTGCGGCCGGTAGCGGGGCCGATGGGCGGCCCGGCGGGGTGGCCAGGCACAGGACTTTCCCGTGGAGCGTCCGGTCGGCGGGTATGCGTTGCTGGGAGTCGCCGCGTGCGCGGCGCTGGTGCTGCCGGCGTTCTTCCTGCCACCGGTGCCGATCGACGAGACGCGCTACCTGGCGGTGGCGTGGACCATGCACGCCGGCGGCCACTGGCTGGTGCCGTGGCTGGACGGTGCGCCCTACCCGGACAAGCCGCCGCTGCTGTTCTGGCTGATCAACCTGGCTTGGCAGGTGACCGGCGTGCATGCCTGGTCCGCGCGCCTGCTGGAGGTGTTGCTGGCGCTGGCCACGCTGCCGCCGTTGCGCGGCCTGGCCTTCGCGCTTTCGGCGGATGCGCGGACGGCGACGAAGGCGACGTGGCTATGGCTGGGCTGCGTCGCCTTTGCCGGTTTCGCCGGCGCCGTGATGTTCGACCTGCTGCTGACCCTCTGCGTGCTGTCGGCCTGGCTGGGCGGCGTATGGCTGGCGCGCGGGCGGGTGCGGTCGGGCACCGTGTGGCTGGCGTTGGGGCTGGGTCTGGGCATCCTGGCCAAGGGTCCGGTCAGCCTGCTGGTCGGCGGGCTTCCGGCGCTGCTGGCGCCCTGGTGGCATCCGGCGGTGCGTGCGCGGCTGGGGCGGCACTATCTCGCGCTGCTGCTGGCCTTGGTGGGAGCGGCCGTGCTGGCGCTGGCCTGGGCCTTGCCGGCGGCGCGCGCCGGCGGCAAGGCGTATGCCGATGCGATCTTTCTCAAGCAGACCGCCGGCCGGGTCGCCGAAAGCTTCGCGCACGACCGCGGGCCGGCCTGGTACCTGCCGATCGTGCCGCTGCTGATGCTGCCGTGGACGTTCGGCCTGGGCCGCGGCGCGCCGGCTGGCGACGCTGCGGCGGCGCCCGCCCATCGCCTGCTCGACCGCTTCGCCCTGGCCACCACGCTGCCCGCGTTCCTGGTGTTCTGCCTGATCAGCGGCAAGCAGCCGCACTACCTGCTGCCGCTATTGCCGGCGCTGGCCCTGCCGGCCGGAGCGAGGCTGGCGACAGGGCGCTGGCGGGTGGTCGGCTGGCGCGTGGGGTTGGTGCTGCTGGTCATTGCCGTAGGGTTCGCCGTCGCGCTGGCGCGCCTGGCGCCGCAGGCATCGGTCATGGCCTACGCCTGCCTGGGCGGCGCGGCGTTGCTGGGCGCGGCATTGCTCGCGCGCGGCCGGCGCCCCACCGCGGCGGCGACGGCGGCGGTGGCGACGCTGGTACTGGTGGCGCTGGCGAAGGCAGCCTTCGTGCTGGGGCTGGGGCCGCGCTATGCGGTCCAGGCCGCCGCCGCCCGCGTCGCGTCGGCGCAGCGGGCCGGCATCCCGCTCTTGCATGCCGGTCAGCAGCAGGGGCTGTACACCTTCGCCGGCCGCCTCACTGCGCCCATTCCTACCGCGCGCAGCCAGGCCCAGGTCGCGGCCTGGGCGACCGCGCATCCCGACGGCTGGGTGATCAGCAGCTACCGGCACTACGACTACGCGGCCAAGCCGCTCTACCAGCAGCCCTTCCTCGGCCGACGCCTGGCCATCTGGCACGCCGCCGACGTCGCGGCCCAGGCTGCCGCGAAGGCCCGCACCGGCAAGCCCGGTGAGTCCGACGAGGGTGACTAGCGCCACCCGCCTGAGCTATCGCACCGGCTTGGCCAGCCGCAGCAGGTCCGTGGCGAAGCCGTCGGCCTCGTACAGCGCACGCGCGCGCTCGTTGCCAGGGAACACCGCCAGCGTGATCAGCGCGCAGCGGTGCTCGCGCGCCCACGCCTCCGCATGCGCCATCAGCGCCTTGCCCACGCCCTGGCCTTCGTGGGCCGGGGCCACGGCGATGTTGTTGATGTGGCAGTTGGTGCGGCCGGTGAAGAAGTCCTGCGTCTTCTGCAGTTCGATGAAGCCCACCACTTCGCCTTCCTCGTTCTCGGCCACGAACAGGAAGTCGTTGGCGGTGCCGTCCTCAAGGTGCCGCAGCAGGTCTTTGCGGATGCCGTCGATGCACTCGTGCCGCTTGCGCCAGGGCGGCAGCGGGAAATCCACGAAGCGCGGGACCAGCCCCAGAATGAAATCGTCGTCGTCCTCGGCCAGACGGATCAGGAAGTTCGTGTCGCTCATGCGGCAGTCATTCGATTGGCAACGATGGGAGCGGTTCTACACCGAGCGGGCGCGGCGGGGAAGCCCCGGCCGGTAACCGGACGCTTGCCAAGCTCCGGCATCCTCCCTCGCAAGGAGAGCCTCGATGCGTCGATCGACCCCGCCACGTCCCGGCCGGTCCCGGTCCATGCCGCTGCCGGCCGCCGCGCTGGCAGTAGCCGGCGAAGTGCGTGCGCAGGAGGCGATGCGGGCGATCGACCCGCCCGCGCACGGCTATTCGCGCGTGGTGATCGCGCCTGGACGGTGGGTGTCCATCCCCTTCCAGGTGGCGATGGACCGCCAGGGCAGGATCGTCGGCGCCGCGACTTCCGCGCGCAGTGCGTGCAGGTGTTCCAGGACCTGCGCGTCGCCTTGCACAGCGCGGGGCTGGACTTCGCGCGCGTGGTGCGCACCGACATGTACGTCACCGATCTCAAGTCACCTGGACGTGCTGCGCGAAGTGCGCCGATGCGCCGGCGACCAGCACGCTGGTGAAGATCGATGCGCTGTTCCGTCCGGGGCTGATGATCGAAGTGGCCGCCGAGGCGGTGCTCCCGGCAGGCCGCGAGCCGCAGCGCTGATCCCGCCGCGCGCCGGGCGTCAACGGCGGGACCACATCGCGGCGCGCATGCTGGCTTGTGGATGCGCGCCGCGCCGGCGAAGCGCTGGCCCGCGTCCGCGACCCCAAGCGCGGCCGCCGCCGCGATCCGCAGGAGACGGCATGCCAGAGCACTACGACGTTATCGTGATCGGCACGGGGCCCGGCGGGGCTTCGCTGGCACAGCGGCTGGCGCCGACCGGCAAGCGCATCCTGCTGCTGGAGCGTGGCGGCTACCTCAAGCGCGGCATCGAGAACTGGGACCCCGAGAGGGTGTTCGTCGACGGTGCCTACGTGGCCAAGGAAAGCTGGTACGACAAGGACGGCACGCTGTTCCATCCGGGGCTGCACTACTACGTGGGCGGCAACTCGAAGATGTACGGCGCGGCGCTGTTCCGCCTGCGCGAACGCGATTTCCAGGAGCTGCGCCACGCCGACGGCATCTCGCCGGCATGGCCGCTTTCCTATGCCGATTTCGAGCCCTACTACACGCAGGCCGAACAGCTTTTCCACGTGCACGGCCAGCGTGGCGAGGACCCGACCGAGCCGCCTGCGAGCGCCCCCTACCCGCATCCGCCGGTGTCGCACGAACCGCGCCTGCAGGAGCTGCACGACAGCTTCGCGCGGCAGGGCGTGCGCCCCTTCCACATGCCGCTGGGCATCCTGCTGGACGAGCGTGACGGCGTGGTGTCGCCGACCAGCGTGTGCATCCGCTGCGCCGCCTTCGACGGCTATCCGTGCCTGTTGAACGGCAAGGCCGACGCGCAGGTGATCTGCGTCGATCCCACCCTGGCCGCGCACCCGAACGTGACGCTGCTGACCGGTGCCTACGTGCACACGCTGGACACCGACCCCAGCGGGCGCACCGTCACCGCGGTGAACGTGCAGCGCGACCAGCAGCAGGAGGTGTACACGGCCGACATCGTGGTGGTGGCCTGCGGCGCGCTGAGTTCGGCCCTGCTGTTGCTGCGCTCGGCCAGCGACCGCCATCCGAACGGCCTGGCCAACGGTTCGGACCAGGTCGGGCGCAACTACATGCGGCACAACCAGTCGGTGATGCTGGCGCTCTCGCGCGAGCGCAACGACACGGTGTTCGAGAAGACGCTCGCGGTCGCCGACTACTACTTCGGCGCCGACGACTGGGACTATCCGCTGGGCCTGATCCAGATGACCGGCAAGTCGCATCCGCAGACCATCCGCGGCGAGGCGCTGCCGGACTGGCTGGAGTGGCTGCCGGACCTCCCGTTCGAGCAGATGGCCCATCACGCGCTGGATTTCTGGCTCTCCAGCGAGGACCTGCCACGGCCGGAGAACCGCGTGCGCCTGCGCCCGGACGGCCACGTGACGCTGGAGCAGCATGCCAACAACCTGCAGGCGCACGAGCGGCTCAAGCACAAGCTGAAAGAACTCGTGCGCGGCGCCGGCAAGCATCCGCAGCTGCTCGAGCGCAAGTTCCAGCTGGGCAAGGAGATCCCCATCGGCGGCACCGCGCACCAGGCCGGCACGCTGCGCTTCGGCACCGATCCGGCGCGCTCGGTGCTGGACCTCAACTGCAAGGCGCACCAGCTGGACAATCTCTACGTCACCGATGCGAGCTTCTTTCCCTCGATCGGCGCGGTGAACCCCACGCTGACGATCATCGCCAACGCCTTGCGCGTGGCCGACCACCTGAAGGAGCGGCTGGGCGCATGAACGGATGCCTCCTGGCGGCGGGCGCACGCAAGGAAACGAGCGCGTTCCTCATGCCCGCCGCGCCATCATGGAAACAGGAGACGCACGGCCTCCTTGCACGCACGAGGAGGGTGGCATGAGCTGGATCGACCTCGTCGGCCTGCCGCTGCTGATACGCATCTTCCTCGTCGTGCTGTTCCCCTTCAGCGCGATGGACAAGATCTTCAACTGGGAAGGCGCGCTCAAGCAGGCCAACTCGAGCTTCCTGCCCGGCGGCCCCGTGCTGCTGGTGCTGGGCATGTCGCTTGAGCTGCTCGGCCCGGCCTGCATCCTGGCCGGCTGGCACGATCGCCTGGCCGCATTCCTGCTCGGGCTCTACTGCGTGGCGACCGCGCTGCTCTACCACAACTTCTGGGCCTACCCGGACTTCTGGACCCGCGGCGACAGCGCGGCGCGCGCGCATTTCTGGGACTTCCTGAAGAACTTCTGCGTGGCCGGCGGGATGCTGCTGCTCGCCTTCGGTACGCAGCTCGCGCCGGCGCGGGCGGTGCTGACGCACCCGCTGTCCTCTACGCCGGTTTACACCCCGGCCGGCACCGCGCCGGCCCTGCCGCCCGGAGACACGCCGTGAACGCCGATGCATCCGCGCCGCCGCGCCTGACCTACTGGCGCATCTGGACCGACGAGCAGGGCACGAGCCACCAGTCGCGCTGCGTGGCCGACCACTTCGAGCGCCAGAGCATGGGCGGCGCCGCGCCGCAGTGGAACGCGCCGCAAGGCACGGCCCAGGCCAGCGTGGTGTTCGCCGTGCTGCCGGTGGGCTGGGTCGGCGAGTGGCACGAGAATCCCAAGCCGCAGTGGATCGTGCCGCTGTCCGGCCGCTGGTTCGTCGAAAGCATGGACGGCCATCGCGTGGAGATGGGCGCGGGCGAGGTGTCCTTCGGCGGCGACCAGCATTGCGCGGCCGATGCGCGGGGGCGCAAGGGGCATCGCTCAGGCACGCTCGGCGAGGTGCCGGCGGTGCTGATGCTGGTGCAGCTGGACCGGCCCACCGCGCGCGGGCGTCCGGCCAACGCAGTGGACGAGGGCGATGGCTGACTTCGAGATCGTCGATCCACGCTTCAGGGCGCTGGCGCTTCCCAATGCATCGCTGGAGACGCTCGCCACCGGCTTCCGCTGGCTGGAGGGGCCGGTGTGGTTCGCCGACCGCGACGAGCTGCTGTTCAGCGACATCCCGAACAACCGCGTGTTGCGCTGGAGCGACAGCGGCGGCGTGTCGGTCTTCCGCGAACCCTCCGATTTCGAGAACGGCCACACGCGCGACCGCGAAGGGCGGCTGGTGTCCTGCTCGCACCGCGGCCGCCGCGTCACGCGCACGGAACTGGACGGCAGCGTCACCGTGCTCGCCGAACGTCACGACGGCAAACGCCTGAACTCGCCCAACGACGTCGTGGTGAAATCCGACGGCGGCGTGTGGTTCACCGATCCGCCCTACGGCATCCAGACCGACTACGAGGGCGGCAAGCAACACGCCGAGCTGCCGGCGAACGTGTATTGCCTGGATCCGGACAGCGGCCGCCTGCGGGTGGTCGCCGACGACTTCGAGGGACCCAACGGACTGTGCTTCTCGCCCGACGAAACGCGGCTGTACGTGGCCGAGACCGGGCTGCAGTTCGTCGCCGAACCGAGACGGCAGATCCGCGTGTTCGAGGTCGAGCGGGGCAGCGACGGCGTGACCCGTCTGGCGAACGGCCGCTGCTTCCTCGGCCGGCATGCCGACGGCATGCGCTGCGACGAGCAGGGCAACCTGTGGATCGCCAGCGACGACGGCGTGCATTGCTTCGATCCGCAGGGCACTTTGCTGGGCCGGATCCGGGTGCCCAGCCCGGTCTCGAACCTGTGCTTCGGCGGTCGCAACCACTGCCGGCTGTTCCTGTGCGCCTCGCAGACCCTGTTCGCGGTCTACACCAATACGCGCGGCGCGCAGCGGCCATGAACGGGCGCGTGCTGCGCCTGCGGCGGGTCAGCCGCAACGTCGGCGACCTCGCGCGCATGGTGGCGTTCTATCGCGAGGCACTGGCGTTCTCGGTGATGGAACAGGTGCGCATGGACGGGCCGGGCTGGGGCGAACTGATGGGCGTTCCCGGCGCGTGCGCGCGGGTGGCGCGCTTGCGCCTGGGTGTGCAGGAGCTGGAGCTGGTGGCGTTCGATCCGCCCGGCGCGGCCTACCCCGCTCAGGCCGGCGCGTCGGACCTGTGCTTCCAGCACCTGGCGATCGTGGTGGGCGACATGCCGGCGGCCTATGCACGGTTGGGCCGCCATTCGTTCGCGCCGATCAGCGTCGGCGGCCCGCAGACGCTACCGGCCAACACCGGCGGCGTCAGTGCGTTCAAGTTCCGCGATCCGGAGGGGCACCCGCTGGAACTGATCCATTTTCCCGCCGGCGTGGGCGCGCCCTGCTGGCAGGTGCCGGGCTTGTTCCTGGGCATCGACCATTCGGCCATCGCCGTGGCCGATGCCGAGGCGTCGATGGACTTCTATGGCCGGATGGGCTGGCGCCCGAGCGTACGCACGCACAACCGGGGCCCCGAACAGGACCGGCTCGACGGCCTGCACGGGGCCGACGTCGACGTGGTGGGCCTGGAAGCTGCGCGGGGTGGACCGCCGCACCTGGAGTTGCTCGGCTACCGCATGCCGCCGGGAAACCGCTCGCGTCCGCATGCCGCCGGCAACGACCGGGTCGTCGACCGGCTGGTGCTGGAGGTGGACGACCTGCCGGCATTGCTCGCCAGGCTCCCGGGCGGCGCAGGGGCGCCGGTGGTCGACCTCGACGGCCAGGCGATGGCGATGCTTAAGGACCCGAGCGGCCATCGCCTGCTGCTCCAGCAGGGACTGTCTGCGGCGCCCGGGTAGGCTGCGCTCCACTCCAAAGAGAGCGGACGCATGGCGGACCTCACGTTGTTCGACTGAACGGTCCCCTGCGGTCCAGTCCTTGACCCTTCCCCGGCTGCGCCGGGGAAGGGTCAGCACCGTCAGCGGGCGACGACCGGCAGCGCGATGAAGCTGGCCCGGCCGGGCGCGTGGTAGATGCGCTGCGTCGCCTTGACGTAATCGGCCGGTTGCGCCTTGAAGATGTTCGGCACGAACGTCTGCGGGTTGCGGTCGTAGAGCGGGAACCAGCTCGACTGCACCTGCACCATCAGCCGGTGGCCGGGCAGGAACACGTGGTTGGCGGCGGGCAGGGCGAAGCGGTAGTCCAGCGGCTGGTTCGCGGCCAGCGGCGCCGGCTTGTCGAAGCCCGTGCGGTAGCGGCCACGGAAGATGTCCATCGAAACGGCGAGCTGGTAGCCGCCCATCTCCGGCTGTTCGGCGACCTGATCGGGGTAGACGTCGATCAGCTTGACCACCCAGTCGCTGTCGGTGCCGCTGGTGGACGCGACCAGATGCACCTCGGGCGCACCGGCGATGGTCAGCGGCGCCGTCAGCGGTTCGGAGACGTAGGTCAGCACGTCGGTGCGGCCGGAGGCCTCGCGCTGGTCATCGACCAGCCACTGCGACCAGGTCAGGCCGTTGTCGTAGCCCATCGGCTGGCTGGGGCGGGCGCGGTAGGGCACCGGACGGGCCGGATCGGAGACGTATTCGTCGTAGGCGCTGCCGCCGGCCGGCGTGTCGAAGCCCAGCTTCTGGCCTGGCTCCAGGTACAACGCGCGGCTGCTGGCGGTGCACCCCTGCCCACAGGAAAGCGGCCAGCGGTCCAGCCGCTGCCAGCGGTTGGTGCCGGTCTGGAAGGCGGTGACCGGGGCGAGGTCCGCCTTGGGCGCGCCGTCCTTGAGGTATTGCGCCAGGAACGGGCGCAGGATGTGCTCGCGGAAGTACTTGGCGGTGTCGCTGCCGAAGCGGATCGCGCCCAGCGAGCTGCCCTCGTCGATCTCCTGGCCGTGATGCCAGGGGCCCATCACCAGCCTGACCATGTCGCCGCCGGTATCCTTGGGCTTGATCGCGCGGTACACCGCGAGCGCGCCGTAGATGTCTTCCTGGTCCCACAGGCTGTGCACCAGCATCACCGGCACCTTGAGCGGCTCCCTGGCGAGCAGTTTGTCGACCGCCTGGTCGGACCAGAACGCATCGTAGGCCGGGTGGGCCAGCAGCTTGTTCCAGAAGCCCAACTGCTCCATGCCATAGGCCTGGCCCAGCGCGCCGGCCGAGCCGTAGTGCATGAAGAGGTCGTACTGGTCGTGGTAGCTCGTCCACCACTTGATCGAGTTGTCGCGGCTGGCCGTCTGCTCGTAGACGTAGCTCATGTTCTGCTGGCGGAACGCGCCGTGGTGGAACCAGTCGTCGCCCATCCAGCCGTCGACCATCGGGTTCATCGGCACCGAGACCTTGAGCGCGGGGTGCGGATGGACCAGCGCCATCAACGGCTCGAAGCCGTCGTAGGAGATGCCCAGCGTGCCCACCTTGCCGTTGGATTCGGGCACGTTCTTCACCAGCCAGTCGATGGTGTCGTACGTGTCGGTGGCGTCGTCCACGGGCGTCGGGTTCTGCGGCCCGTGCAGCGGACGGTTCATCACGTAGTCGCCCTCCGAGCCGTACTTGCCGCGCACGTCCTGCACCACGCGGATGTAGCCGTCCTCGACGACCACGTCGGTGGCGTTGTCGTAGCCCTGGAGCATGGGCGCCAGGTGGCCGCTCATGGTGTGGCTGGTGAGCGCGTTGGCGTCGTAGGGCGTGCGGGTGAGCAGGATGCCGGCGTGTCTGGCCCCCTTCGGGACGAGGATGACCGTGTGCAGCTTCACGCCGTCGCGCATCGGGATCATCGCTTCGCGCCGCGTGTAGTCGAAGCTGTCCGTGGCGGGCGTGAAGTGCGCCGGCGTCTCGCTGGGATAGTTGGAGTACTTCGCCTGCGGCGCATCGGCGGCGGGCAGGGCGGCGCTGGTGGCGAGCAGCATGGCCAGCAGGCCGGGGTGGACGGCGAAGCGCAGTTGCATGACGAACTCCCCTGGGTGAACCGGGCTAAGCGTAGCCTGATCCCGGCAGGGCCGCTTGGGTGCGGCCGGCCAAGAAGGCGGCCGCTCAACCGGTCAGCGCGTTCAGGAACGCGTTGCGCCAGGCGGTCAGGTCGTGGCGTTGCAGCACGTCCATCATGCCGCGCCAGCGCGCGATGCGTTCGCGCAGCGGCATGGCCAACGCACGCTCCAGCGCATCGGCCACCTCGATGGTGTCGGCGGGGTTGACCAGCAAGGCCTCGGTCAATTCCTGCGCGGCGCCGGCGAAGCGCGAGAGCACCAGCACGCCCGGGTTCTTCGGATCCTGGCTGGCGACGTACTCCTTGGCCACCAGGTTCATGCCGTCGCGCAGCGGGGTGACCAGGCCCACCCGCGCCACCCGGTAGTAGCCGGCCAGCAGCGTGTGCGGGAAGGACTGGTTGACGTAGCGGATCGGCACCCACTCGGGCGTGGCGAACTTACCGTTGATGTGCCCGGCGCTGCGCTCCAGTTCGCGGCGTATCAGCCGGTACTCCGGCACCGCGCCGCGCGAGGGCGGCGCGATCTGCAGGAAGGTCACGCGGCTGTGCAGCGCGGGCGAGCGCTCGAGCACGCCGGCGAAGGCCTCGAAGCGCTCGGCCAGCCCCTTGGAATAATCCAGCCGGTCGACGCCGATGATCAGCGCGCGGCCGTCCAGGCTCTCGTAGAGCTGCTGCACGCCCGGCTCGCTGGCCGCGCGCCGCGCGGTCTCGGCCACCTCGGCGGTGTCGATGCTGATCGGGAACACACCGGCGCGGAACAGCCGCCCGTTGGCTGCGCGCAGACGACCGCCGGGTCGCATCGCGCCGCCGACCTCGTGCAGGAAATAGTCCTCCAGCGCGCGCAGGTCGCGCGCGGTGTGCAGGCCGACCAGGTCGTAGCTGGCCAGCGTCTCCAGCAGCTCGCGGTGTTTGGGCAGGGCGATCAGCAGGGCCGCGGCCGGCAGCGGCGTGTGCAGGAAGAAGCCGATGCGGTTGCGCACGCCGCGCTCGCGCAGCATCGCCGCCAGCGGGATCAGGTGGTAGTCGTGCACCCAGATGACGTCGTCCGGGTCGAGCAGCTTGGCCAGCTCGTCGGCATAGACCGCATTGACGCGCAGATAGCCTTCCAGATGGCTGCGCTGGTAGTCCACCAGGTCCGGCCGATAGTGGAACAGCGGCCACAGCGTGCGGTTGGCGAAGCCGGCGTAGAAATCGTCGTGGTCGGCGCGGGCAAGGTCGATGGTGACGTAGTCGATGGGGCCGTCGCTCAGCCGATGCAGTTCCTCGGCGCTGCGCGCGGCGAGCTTGCCGCTCCAGCCGAACCACAGTCCGCCGCGCTCCTGGAGCGCCGCGCGCATGGCCGAGGCGAGCCCGCCGGTGGCGGTCTGCTTGGGCAGCGCCACGCGGTTGGAAACCACCACCAGCCGGCCGGGCTTCTTGCCGGTGCGGCTCATCGCACGGCTCCCGGGCGACAGCGGACGGGCGTCGCCAGGACGACGCCGCCGGAAACCGCCGGCTCAGGGCAGGCGGGCGGCGGGTTGCCCTCCATCGGTGTCGGCATCGGTCGTAACTCCATCGGGTTCCGCAGGTTCGCCGGGCGCGTCCCGCACCCGCTCCAGCCAAGCCTGGACGGCCCGCGGGCTAGGCAACGTGAACCGCGCCTGGCTCGGCTCGCGCTGGCCCACGCGCACGCTGATGCCGCCGGCGCGGTTGACGGCCGCGAAGGCGTGTTCGTCGGTCAGGTCGTCGCCCAGGTAGACCGGTGTGCGGCCGGCGAACGGCGCGTGCCGCATCAGCTCCTCCACCGCGCGGCCCTTGTCCACGCCGGCCGGCTTGAACTCCATCACCAGGTCGCCCGGCTGCAGCTCGTAGCCGGGCAGGTCGGCGGCCGCCGCCCGGGCCGCCTCGCGCAACGCCGGCAGCTGCGCCGGGGCGCGCCGGCAGTGCAGCGCCATGGCGTGGTGCTTGTCCTCCAGTTGCACGCCCTCCAGGCGCGCGGCCAGGGCCTGCACGGCGGCGCGCATGCGTGCCTGGTCGGCGGGATCCACGGCCAGCTCGCGACAGTGGCCGTCGGCCTGGCGCAATTGGTAGCCGTGCAGGCCGGCCATGGCCCAAGGCGGCGTGTCGAACAGTCGGTCGAGATCGGCTACGCCCCGCCCGCTGACCAGCGCCAGCGCGCCGCCGAGGCGCTCGTGCAGCGCATCCAGCAGGCCGCGCAGCGCGGACGACACGACGACTGCTGCGGGATCGTCGGCGAACTCGAGCAGGCAGCCGTCGACGTCGAGGAACAGGGCCCAGCGCCGGTCGGGGCCGAGCGACGGTGGCGCCGGCAGTGACGCGGCCTCGGTGGCGGGCTTGGCTGGAGGCATCAGGCTCGAGCCTAGCAAACGGGGCGTGAAGAGCCGAACGATGGAGGGCCGAGGGCCGCCTACTGCGCGTCGTCCGCCGTCTCGATGCGCGGCGCCGGCGTCACCAGCAGCTTGTCGATCCGTGCGCCGTCCAGGTCCAGCACCTCGAAGCGGATGCCGCGCCAGGCGAACACCTCGCCGGTCTGCGGGATGTGGCCCAGCGCGGTCATCACCATGCCGGCGGCGGTGCGGTACTCGTGCTCCCGTTCGCCGGGCAGACGGTCCACGTGCAGCAGTTCGCGCAGGTCGTCGGTGGAGAGCGAGCCGTCGACCAGCCAGCTGCCGTCCTCGCGCGGCACGATGGGCGGGTGCTCCTCGCTGCCGCCGTGGCCGAGCTGGCTGGCGCCGACCACCGCCGCGAGCAGGTCGTTGAGCGTGACCAGCCCCTCGATGTCGCCGTACTCGTCGACCACCAGCGCCATCGGCGTCTCGGCGTCGCGGAATTCCTCCAGCAGGTCCATCGCCCGTGCGGTGGCCGGCACGTACAGCGGCTTGGCCAGCTGGCGGAACAGTTCCGGCGTGTCGCCGGCGATGCCGCCGATCAGGCTCTTGACCTCCAGCACGCCGACCACCTCGCTCTCGTCGTCGCGGTAGACCGGGTAGCGCGAATAGGGCGTCTCGCGCATCACCGCGATGTTCTCCTCGCGCGAGGCGGCCTGGTCCAGCCAGGCGATGCGCATGCGGGGGGTCATCACGCTGTCGACCGTACGGTCGCCCAGGCGCAGCACGCGGTTGACCATGTTGTGTTCGTCGGGATCGAGCACGCCCTGCTCGGCGCTTTCGGCCACCAGCAGGCGGATCTCCTCCTCGGTGACGGCGCCGCGGCCCTGGTCGTTCGCCCGCAGCAGCTTGAGCAGCAGGCCGCTGGAGCGGTTCAGCAGCCACACGAACGGCCCGGTGATGCGCGAGAGCACCAGCATCGGCACGGCGACGCCCACCGAGAGCTTCTCCGGCGAGGAAAGCGCCAGTCGCTTGGGCACCAGTTCGCCGACCACGATCTGGATGTAGGAGATCACCACGAAGCCGAGCACAATGCCAGCCACGTGGGCATAGGGCGCCAGCCAGGCTACCCGGCCGCCTTGCAGCAGCCCGGCGAAGCGGGTGCCCAGCCGGTCGCCGGCCACCGCGCCGGTGACCAGCATCACCAGCGTGATGCCTACCTGCACGGTGGAGAGGAAATGCTCCGGCGCCTCGGCATGGCGCAGTGCGACGCGGGCGCGGCGGCTGCCCTGCGCCATCTGCTTGAGGCGGCTCTTGCGCGAGGCGACCAGCGCCATCTCTGAGAGCGCGAAGAAGCCGTTGCAGACCGACAGCAGGATGACGAGCGCGATGTCGGTCAGCATCGCGGCGGGGTACTTCGGGGTCGCATGGAGCGCAGTGTACGGGATGCCCGCACGTGCCGCAGCGGTACGTGCAAGGCCGGTGAAGGCGGTGCGGCCGCACTGCCGTGCGGCTGACCGGGCAGCTCCTGTAACATGGGCGGTCGTTTGACCTTCCTTCCATCCCAGGCACGCGCATGTTTTCACTGCAGACCATTTTCGGTAAGGGCGACAAGTTCTATGGCCTGCTCGAACAGAGCGCCGAGGCCGCCCATGAAAGCGCCAAGGCGCTGCACCAGATGCTGGCGAACAAGGCGCGCGCACCGGTCATGGCCGACTTCACGGGCGCGCGCGCGAGAGAGAAGGCGCTCGCCGCGCAGATCAGCGAGGAGCTGGTGAACACCTTCGTCACTGCGCTGGATCGCGAGGACATCGAGGCGCTCAATTCCGCGCTGTACAAGATTCCCAAGACGGTCGAGAAATTCGCCGAGCGCTATTCGGTGGTGGCCGAGCGGGTGGCGGATGTCGACTTCGCCCAGCGCGCCTGCGTGCTGGAGGAATCGGTCAGCGTGGTGGTGGAGATGATCGGCGAGCTGCGCCGCGGCCTGCGCATCGACCCGGTCAAGAAGCTGCAGGACCGCCTGCAGGCACTCGAATCGGAAGGCGACCGCATGCTGCTGGCGCCCTACCGCACGCTGTACGTGGAAGGCCACGACGCCATGAAGGCGATGCTCGCCAAGGACCTGTTCGAGTTGATCGAGAAGGCGATCGACAAGTGCCGCGACGTCGGCAACATCGTCTACTCGATCGTCCTCAAGAACTCCTAAGGGACGGCCAGCGCATGAGCATCGGCCTGGTCTTCGCGGTGGTGGCGATCGCACTCGCCTTCACCTATATCAACGGCTTCCACGACACCGCCAACTCCATCGCCACGGTGGTTGCGACCAAGGTGCTTAGCCCTGGCCAGGCGGTGCTGCTGGCGGCGGTGACCAACCTGGTCGGCGCGCTGTGGGGCACCGCGGTGGCCAAGACCATCGCCGCCGGGCTGATCGACACCCATGTGGTCGATGCCGGCCCGCAGTTGCTGATCTGTGCGCTGCTGGCGGCCACGGTGTGGAACCTGATCACCTGGTGGTGGGGGCTGCCGTCCAGTTCCAGCCATGCGCTGGTAGGCGCGCTGGTCGGCGCGGCGATCGCGGCGGCCAGCGGCAATTTCGGCTCAGTGATCTGGGCGCAGGGAAGTTGGTGGTCCGGCAAGGGCGTGGTCCCCAAGGTGGTGGTGCCGATGGTGGTGTCGCCGCTGATGGGCTTCATCATCGGTTTCCTGCTGATGGGCGCGCTCTACGCGCTGTTCGCCTGGCTGGCCAACCGCAAGGGCTGGCTGCAGCGGCTGGGGCGCACGCCGTTCGTCAACGCCTTCTTCGGCAAGGCGCAGATCGTCTCGGCCAGCGCGATGGGCCTGGCGCACGGCATGAACGACGCGCAGAAGAGCATGGGCATCATCGCGCTGGCGCTGGCCGGCGGCACCGCGGCGGGACAGTTCGACCGCCTGCCGCGCTGGCTGGGCTTCCTGCGCATAGCCGGCTCGGCGCAGGGCGGTTTCGACGTGCCGGCCTGGGTGGCGGTGGTGTGCGCGCTGACCATGGCGGCCGGCACCGCTGGCGGCGGCTGGCGCATCATCAAGACGCTGGGCCACAAGATGGTCAAACTGCACCCGATCAACGGCTTCGCGGCCGAGGGCAGCTCGGCGGCGGTGATCCTCACCGCGTCGGCGTTCGGCATTCCGGTGTCGACCACGCACAACGTGTCCGCTTCGATCATGGGCGTGGGCGCTGCCAAGCGCTTCAACGCGATCCGCTGGTCGGTGGTCGAACGGATGGTGTGGGCGTGGATCCTGACCTTGCCGATCACCGCGCTGCTGGCCTACGGCTTCGTGCGCCTGGCGCGCGCGTTCGGTTGAGCCCAGGCCGGCCGCGTGGCGCGGCCGCTCGCCTACAGGCTGTCGCCCTCGTTGGCGATGACCTGCTCCAGCTGGTCGCCGAGCAGGCCCAGTTCGGCGATCAGCCGCTCCAGCTCGGTGCCGTCGAGAAACTCGTAGGGACGGTTCTCGCACAGGTGCAGGTAGGGCGAGCCATCGAGATCGGCCACCGCCAGGAAGCCGGTGCGCTGCTCCCAGTTGAACCGCAGGCAGCGGCGCGGGTCGATGCCGGCCAGTGGCCCGATCGGCGTGGACAATCGCAGGTAGCGCCGACCGCTCTCGTCTTCCAGTTCCGCCAGGTAGATGCCCTGGTGGCGACCCAGCGGGAGCGTCAAGTCGAAGCTGATCAGATACGGGTCGTTCTGCCGCAGGGCGTACTGGCTGCCGACGTGGGAACGCACGGCTTCGAAATGGCGCATGGGGCAAGGCTCCTGAAGGCGGGGCCGATGGTAACCTGCCGCCCCATCTTGCCCAAGTGACGGCTCATGCAGGAAAGCCACGCCCGCGTCTATGCCGCCATCGCCGCCATACCGCGCGGCCGCGTGGCCAGCTACGGCGCGATCGCGGCGCGTGCGGGCTTGCCCGGGCGCGCGCGGCTGGTCGGCAAGCTGCTCGGCCAGACCCCGTCGGACATCGCGCTGCCCTGGCACCGTGTACTGCGCGCCAGCGGGCAGGTCGCGCTGCCGCCGGGCAGTCGCGGTTTCCGCGAGCAATGCCGCCTGCTGCGCGCCGAGGGCATCGAAGTGAAGAATGGCCGCGTACCGCTGTCGCGCTTCGGCCTGGATGCCGATCTGGATCGCGCGCTGTGGGGTTTGCCCGCCTAGCCGCAGCAGCCTTGCTGTCGCATCCCTACGTCTTCGATCCGCAGCAGCTTACGGTTGGCCACGCCCGGCGCCGACGGAGATGGCGGGGTGCTTTGGTAGCATGCGCACGATGTCTTCCCGCGCCCTCGAACTTCTCCACAGCGTCTTCGGCTATTCCAGTTTCCGCGGCCAGCAACAGGCGATCGTGCAAGCGGTCGCCGAGGGTGGCGACGCGCTGGTGCTCATGCCCACCGGCGGCGGCAAGTCGTTGTGCTACCAGATCCCCGCGTTGCTGCGCGCGGGCACCGCGATCGTCGTCTCGCCGCTGATCGCCCTGATGCAGGACCAGGTCGACGCCTTGCGCGAGGCCGGGGTGGCCGCGGCCTACCTCAACTCCAGCCTGGCGGCGGAGGACCAGCGCGAGGTCGAGCGGCGGCTGCTCGCCGGCGGCCTGAAGCTGCTCTACGTGGCTCCCGAACGCCTGCTCACGCCGCGCTTCCTGAGCCTGCTCGAGCAGGTCGAACTGGCCTTGTTCGCGATCGACGAGGCGCACTGCGTTTCGCAGTGGGGCCACGATTTCCGTCCGGAATATCGTGAACTTGCCGTGTTGCACCAACGCTTCGCACAGGTTCCCCGGATCGCGCTCACCGCCACCGCCGACCCGCGCACGCGCGAGGAGATCGTCGATCGCCTCGGCTTGCGCGATGCGAGCCAGTTCGTCTCCAGCTTCGACCGCCCGAACATCCGCTACCACGTGGCGCTCAAGCACAACCCGCGCACGCAGCTGATGCAGTTCCTCGACGGCCATCGCGGCGAGGCCGGCATCGTCTATGCGCTGAGCCGCAAGAAGGTCGAGGACACGGCCGCCTGGCTCGCCGAGGCCGGCATCGAGGCCTTGCCCTACCACGCGGGCCTCGATGCGCGCGTGCGCACGGCCAACCAGCAGCGGTTCCTGCGCGAGGACGGCGTGGTGATGGTGGCCACGGTCGCCTTCGGCATGGGCATCGACAAGCCCGACGTGCGCTTCGTCGCGCACCTGGACCTGCCCCGCTCGATGGAAGGCTATTACCAGGAAACCGGCCGCGCCGGCCGCGATGGCCTGCCGGCGGAGGCGTTGATGCTCTACGGCCTGTCCGACGTGGTGACGATGAGCCAGATGATCGCCCAGTCCGATTCGGCGGACGAACGCAAGCGCATCGAGCGGCAGAAGCTCGAGGGCCTGCTCGCCTTCGCCGAGGCCACGCGCTGCCGGCGCGAGCTGCTGCTGGGCGCATTCGGCGAGGACTACCGCGGCCCCTGCGGCCACTGCGACAACTGCATCGAGCCGCCCCGGACCTGGGACGCCACCGTGCCCGCGCAGAAGGCGCTCTCGGCGGTCTACCGCAGCGGCCAGCGCTTCGGCGCCGGCCACGTGATCGACATCCTGCGCGGCGTGGAGGGCGAGCGCATGCGGCAACTAGGCCATGACCAGCTCACCACTTTCGGCATCGGCGCGGATACGGACGAGAAAGGGTGGCGCTCGGTGTTCCGCCAGCTGCTCGCCGCCGGCCTGCTGGAGGCCGACGCCGAGGGCTACGGCACGCTGCGCCTGACTTCCGCCAGCCGGGCGGTGCTCACCGGCGGCCAGCGCGTGCTGTTGCGCGAGGACGCCCGTCCCGCGCGCAGTGCGCGCCGCCGTCGCGACAGTCAGCTCAGCGCGCTCGAGAAGGGCAGTGGCGCCAACCTCGGCATCGAGGCCTACGAACAGCCGCTGTGGGATGCCTTGCGGGCGCTGCGGACGCGGCTGGCCAAGCAGCAGGGCGTTCCCCCCTACGTGGTGTTCCACGACGCCACCCTGTTGGCCATGCTGCGCGCCATGCCGGCCAACGAGGACGAGCTGGCGGAGGTCAGCGGCGTGGGCGAGGCCAAGCTCAAGCGCTATGGGCGTGATTTCCTGGCCGTGATAAACGCGGTCGACTAGGCGTTCCGTGGAGGCGCCATCCTTGGCCTGTGCGCCTGGCGCCTCCACGCGAATTTCACGGCCGCGTCCGAACCTTTCCCGCGAAGGCAGGGGAGGAGGTCCACCCGGTGGATGGCGGCGCTTCTGGAGCGGATGTCAGGGCGGGCGTTCGTACGGAGCGACCAGCCGCCCCGCGGGAACCTCCGGCGGATTGGGTGAACGCAGTCACAGTCCGGTGCGGTCACCCACGGCCAGGCTTCCCCATGCCTTGATGACGGACGCTTGGTTATAGTGCGCGGACTTTCCACCGAGGTTCTCTGATGGACGGCCACGGCCAGCCCACTGCAATCCCCCGCTCCAGGCGCTCCTCCGGTCCGCAGGGGACCCGGCTGTTCTCCGCCGAGGAACTGCGCCAGTTAGCCCGTGAGGCCGCACCTGTCGTGCTGGGCGGGGCCAGCGCCGCCTCGCCCGTGCTGGAGGGAGCCAGCGGCGATTTCCTGGGGCGGCGCATTTCGCTGCGCCCGGGTCGCCAGACGGTCGGTCGGCGCGGCGACAACGACGTGGTGCTGGAGGACCTGAGCGTCTCGGCCTCGCACGCCTGGATCATGAACCAGCGCAACGAGTACGTGGTCATGAACACCTTGTCGACCAACGGAACGTTCGTGAACGGCAAGCGCGTCCACGAGGCCACCTTGCGGCACGGCGACCGCGTGCGCTTCGGCCAAGTGGAATTCACCTTCCTCACCCGTGAACGTGACGCCGGCGGCCGCGCGTGGCGCTGGATCGGGCTGGGGGTCGCGGCGCTGGTGGTCCTGGGGCTGGCGGCATGGTGGCTGGCCTGATCCCGATCGCGAACGAACGGAGCATCCCGCCGGCGGTGGGGCGCTACCGCATCGAGGGCGTGCTCGGAGCCGGGGCGATGGCCGTGGTCTACGCGGGCTTCGACCCGGAGATCGAGCGCAAGGTGGCGATCAAGTGCCTGCGCAGCGCGGTCGCTGCCGACCCGGCGTACCGGGCGCGCTTCCTCACCGAGGCGCGCGCGGTCGGTCACCTGACCCATCCACACATCGTCACCCTGTTCGACGTGGGCGAGATGGACGATGGGCGACCCTACATCGCCATGGAGCGGCTCTCCGGCGACACGGTGGCCAGCCGCGTGGCGCGCGAGGGCTTTCCCGCGCTGCCGGTGATCATCGGCCTGGTCGAACAGGTCGCCAGCGCGCTGGACTACGCCCATGCGCAGGGCGTCGTCCACCAGGACATCAAGCCGGAGAACATCATGCTCTCCGACGGCTGGCAGCACGCCAAGGTCAGCGACTTCGGCATCGCCGAGCGGCGCGACCCGCGTTCGCCGGGCGCGCCGCGGCGCGAAGTCGGCGGCACGCCGGCCTACATGGCGCCGGAGCACCTGCACGGTGAGCGTACCGACGCGCGCAGCGACCTGTTCTCGCTCGGCGTGATGCTGTACTGGCTGCTGAGCGGCAAGCTGCCCTGGAACGAAACCGGCGACGTCAAGCGCCTGCTGGTCGAGCGCCAGCGACTGCCGCAGCCGACGCTGCAGCCGCGCGACCCGTTCACGCCCACGATCCTGCTCGACGTCGTGCAGACCCTGCTCGCGCCGGCGCCGCAGTACCGCTACCAGCGGGGCGCCGAACTGGTCGACGACCTGCGCCTGGCCTTGCGCGAGTACGAGCGCCTGCACGAGAAGCCCCTCGCCACGCGGCTGATCTCGCTGCGGCTGCGCTGGGCCGGCATCCTGGCGGCGGTGCTCAGCCTCACCCTGCTGATCGGTCTGGCCGCGATCTACGCGCGGCAGAACGCCGCCGTGACCGGCCTGGCCCAGGACTTCGGGCGATCGCTCGGCCGCATGGTGGCCAGCGAGGCGGCGGAAAATCTGCTGCTGGACGATCGCGCAGCCACGCGCGCGCTGGTGCAGGACATCTCGCGCAACCGGCAGATCTACTACCTCGCCGTCGCCAACCGCTACGGCGAAGTCATCGCCAGCACCCGCGCCGACGAGCAGGGGCGCCCGCTGCCCGCGCGCACCAACGAGGGCTTCCTGCCGGGCGAGGGCGACATCACCAGTTACCGCGTGCGCATCCCCGACGGCAGCGATCCCGGCGACATGCTGGTGTTCGACGTGCCGGTCCGCTACCAGTCGGCCCAGGTCGGTCAGCTGCGACTGGGGGTCAGCGACGCGCCGTTGCGTGCGGCGCAGAAGACCACGCTCAAGGCGATCGCCGCCGTGCTGCTGGTGACCCTGCTGGCCGTGACGGGCGCCGCCTGGTGGCTGTTCCGCCGGCTGCTCGGCCTGCTGGACGTGCTGGGCGAGGCCATGCTGCGGGTCGGCCGCGGGGATTTCAGCCATCGCATCCGGCTGGTGCGGCACGACGAACTGGGCCGCCTTTTCACCGCCTTCAACCTGATGTGCAACGCGTTGCAGGCGCGCGAGCGCCGGCCGCGGCGGCCCAGCGCCGCCCCCACCGCGCCGCTGGAACTGCCCACTCGCATCCTGCCTGCGTCGGAGCGGGCCAAGGACGAGGCGGCACGCGACTAGCCGGCCTCGGCTACGTCAGGAGCGTCGCGTGCCGGCCACGGACGGGTTCAGAATTGCTTGAGCCGCTGCTTGAGTTCGAGCGCGCGCGCGCGATAGACGGTGGCCGGCTCGAAGTCCGGCTGGATCGACAGCACGCGGTTCCACAGCGAGATCGCCTGGTCCAGCTGCTGGTCGCGATAGAGCACGATGGCGCGCTGGTGGTAGACCGAGACCAACTGCTGGCGCAGCGCCTGCGCGTCGGCGCCGGCGGCCGGCAGGCCCGGATCGGCATCCAGCGCCTCGTCCATCCGTTCCAGCGCCTGGCTGCGCTGGCCCTTGTGCAGCAGCGCCACGCTTTCGTCCTGCAGCCGACGCGCCCGGGCCTCGTTCGATGCGCTGGCCGGAGCCGCGTGCTGTTCCTGCGCTGCACCTTCCGGGACCTCGGCCGAGGCCAGGCGTGAAGCCGGCAGGCGCAACTTCTGGCCGGCGCGCAGCACGGAGGGATTGGCCGAACGGTTGTAGCGCGCAAGAATCAGGAAGCGTCCGCCGTCTCCCAGGTAGCGCGCCGCCAGCGTGCTGTAGGAATCGCCCGGCTGCACCACGTACTCGCGCGAGGCGTGGCCCAGCGCCTGTTCCGGATCGGCGGTGAGCTGGCGCAGCAGGGCCTGCGCGACGCGGTCATCCGGGTTGACCTGGAGGAAGCGGCGCAGCTGCCGCTCGCCTTCGGCGTAGTGGCCCAGTTGCAGCTGCTGGTTGACGATGGCCGCCAGCGAGGGAGGCGGTGCCTCGTCGGTGACGGGTGGCGGTGAGGCGGGGGCCGGCGCGGATGCTGCCGCCGGTGCCGGCGCGGTGTGCCCGCCCATGCGCGCCTTCAGCTCGGCGCATCCGCCCAGGCCGCCGGCGAGCAGCACGCCCGATGCCAGCACCAGCGCGCGGCGAACTTGTGCGGAATGCACGTAGCGAAAGTTCTGCACGAATACCCTCATAGTTGTTCCACACCCATCCCGTCGGCCTTGGCCGCGTCGCGGCCAGCCGGCGACGCCCGCCGCGCCCGGCCACGGGCGCGCCACCATGTCATCCAGCCTATCCGGACCAGGATCAACGACACATTGTCGCCGTCCGCGCCGCCGCGCTCCAGCGCGCGCGCCAGCGCCTCGTGCAACGCACGGCGCAGGTTGCGCCGGCGGGCGAGCCGGCCCAGTTCGGCGGTGGACAGCCGCTCCCATACGCCGTCGCTGCACAGCACGAACGACTGGCCCGGGCGGATCGCCGCGAAGCCGTGCTCGACCTGCGGCGGCTGCGGGCCGCCCAGGCCGCGCAGCAGCACGTGCTGGTCGGCATCCAGGCCCATCGCTTCGGGCGCGAGCTCGCCGCGGGCCACTTTGAGCTGCGCCAGGCTGTGGTCCTCGGTGCGGCCCAGGCAGTGCCCATGCTGGAAGCGGTAGAGCCGGCTGTCGCCCACGTGGGCCCAGCAGGCGCGCCGGCCACGGATCAGCAGGGCGACCACGGTCGAATGCGGCTCCGCGCCCACCAGGCCCTCGCCGTGCCGGCGCAGCCCGGCGTGGGCCGCCTGGCACAGCGCTTCCAGGAACAGCGGGCCGGGCTGCTCGCGCCACTGGCCCTGGTTCCAGAACCGGCGGGCGGTGTCGACGACGGCCGCGGAGGCCAGCTCGCCGGCGCCATCGCCGCCCATGCCGTCGGCCAGCACCAGCAACCGCGCATCGGACGCCGCGTCGTGCAGGCAAATCAGTGCGTCCTGCTGTGTGAGGCGTCCGCCGCGCGCCCGCCCGGCCATCACCGACGGTATCGCCTGGCTCTCGATCCGCTGATCCATCGTCCGGCCCCTGCCCGAAGATAGGGCGAGCATAACGCCGCCGCGGGCCTCGCTACATGTCGTACTTCGCCAGTTGCAAACCGCGGTGCTGATAATCGCGCCAACGCTCGCGCGAGCCGGTGCGCTCGGCCGGGTCGGCGGCGACCACTTCGAGCACGCGCTCGAAGCGCCCGGTGGCGCAGCTCTCGCGCAGGTTGATCACCAGCGGGCGGTCGGGCGTGTCGATGCCGGGCGGCACGATCAGCACGGCGGTGTGCTCGTCGTCCTCGTCGCCGGCCAGCTGGTGCGGGACGTAGGCATCCGGGTCGAAGTCCCACAGCAGGGTGTCGACCGCCTCGGCCTGCTCGAAATCGCGGGTGAGGATCAGCGTCGGCTGCTGCGCCGCATACGCGCGCCGCGCCAGTTCGCACACCAGCAGCAGCGGCTGTTCGCGGAAGCGCGGCTTGTCGATCAGGTAGAAGTCGGCGCGGGGCATCTTGGTCGGGGAACGGGGAACGGGGAACGGGGAACATGTGGGCTGCGGCGGGCTGGTATCGCTGCAGTTGCGGACGCCCATCGTGCCACGGGCGTCAGCACCACGTGAACCCGCACGTTCCCCGTTCCCCGTTCCCTGTTCCTCGATCTTCTCAGCCCGCGCGGTCCATCAGCCACTGCACCAGCAGGGGCACCGGGCGGCCGGTGGCCAGGCCCTTGCGGCCCTCGTCCCAGGCGGTGCCGGCGATGTCCAGGTGCGCCCAGCGCTGGCCTTCGGTGAAGCGCGACAGGAAGCAGCCGGCGGTGATCGCGCCGGCGCTCTTGCCGCCGATGTTGGCCACGTCGGCGAAGCCCGATTCGAGCTGCACCTGGTAGTCGTCCCACAGCGGCAGGCGCCAGGCGCGGTCGAGCGTGGCCTCGCCGGCGGCGAGCAGCTCGGCGGCCAGCTCGTCGTGCTTGCTCATCAGGCCGCTGGCGTGCTTGCCCAGCGCGATGACGCAGGCACCGGTGAGCGTGGCCGCGTCGATGATGGCCTTGGGCTGGTAGGTCTGCGCGGTCCAGGTCAGCGCGTCGCACAGGATCAGGCGGCCCTCGGCGTCGGTGTTGAGCACCTCGATGGTCAGGCCCGAGAGGCTGGTCAACACGTCGCTGGGGCGGTAGCTGTCGCCGTCGGGCATGTTCTCGGCCGCGGGCACCACGCAGACCAGGTTGAGCTCGAGGCGCATCTTCACCGCGGCGACGAAGGCCCCCAGCACGCCGGCGGCGCCGCCCATGTCGAACTTCATCTCCTCCATGCCGGCGCCGGGCTTGAGGCTGATGCCGCCGGAGTCGAAGGTGATGCCCTTGCCGACGAAGGCGTAGGGCTTGTCGCCCTCGTTGCCGCCCTTGTACTCCAGCGCGATCAGGCGCGGCCTGTTGGCCGAGCCGCGGCCGACCGCCAGCAACGAGCCGAAGCCGAGCTTTTCCATCGCCTCGTGGTCGAGCACGCGGCAGCTGACACCTTCGTTGGCGTCGGCGAAAGCCTGGGCCTGTGCGGCGAGGTAGGAGGGGTTGCAGATGTTCGGCGGCAGGTTGGCCAGCTCGCGGGCGAAGCGCACGCCTTGGGCGATCGCCACCGCCTGGTCCAGCCCGGGCTGCGCCTCGTGGGCGGCGACGAAGGCCACCGACTGCAGCTCCGGCTGCGCGGCCTTCTCGCGCGGCTTGAAAGTGGCCGTATAGCGGTAGGCGGCATGGTCGGCGGCGAGCGCCGCGGTCCGCACGCGCCAGGCGGCGTCGCGGCCGGGCACGTCCAGGTCGGCCAGGAAGGATACCGCCGTGTCGACCGGCAGCCTGCCCAGCGCGCGGGCGGCTTCCAGGTGGACCTTCTGGTAGCGCGCCGCGTCGAAGCTCTTCTGCGCACCCAGGCCGACCACCAGGACGCGACGGGCGGCCACGCCGGCGGGCGCATACAGCACGGCGGTACTGCCGGCCTTGCCGCTGATGTCGCCGCTTTCCACCTGGCGCTTGATCGCACCTTCGCTGGCCCCGTCCACGCGCGCGGCGGCGCTGGTGAGCAGGCCGTTCTCGTAGACGCCGACCACCAGGCAGGGCGTTTCGACGGTTTCGGGCGAGGTGCTGGCGGCGACCAGACTGAACTGAAGCGTCATCGGAGAGGGTCCTGCGAAGCGAAGAAGGAGGGCGGACCGGCTAGACTTGGCGTTCGGCGCCGGCCTGCGGTGCGAGACCCTCAATCCTATCGCATGCTGAGCATCCTCGACCGCTACTTCCTGCGCGAACTGGCCCAGACGGTCGCCGCCACCACGATCGTGCTGTTGGCGATCATCACCGGCACGACATTCGCGAAGGTGCTCCAGCAGGTGGCCGGCGGCAGCTTCCCGGCCAGCGTGATATTTCCCGTGCTGGGCCTGCGCACGCTGGACGGGTTGACCAACCTGTTGCCGCTGGCCGGCTTCCTCGGCGCGATGATGGCGCTGGGCCGCATGTACCGCGAAAGCGAGATGCACGTGCTGGCCTCCTCCGGCATGGGGCCGCGCGGGCTGCTCCGGCCGGTGGCGATCCTGGCCGGCATCATCGTGCTGGTGACCGCGCTGGTTTCGCTGTGGCTGGGACCGTGGGCGGTGCGCACCTCCGATGCGCTGGTGGCCGAGGCCAACCGCTCGGTGATCGCCGCAGGCCTGGACGCCGGGCGCTTTACCGAGCTGCCCGGCAAGGGCGGGATCATCTTCGTCGAGTCGCTGAACCGCGACGGCAGCGTGCTGGGCAAGACCTTCGTGGCGAGCGAGAGCGTGGACAAGGACGGCACCCGCCAGATCAAGCTGGTCACCGCCGCAGGCGGCCAGCTCTACCAGGAAAGCAACGGCCAGGGCCGCTTCATGGCGCTGCGCAACGGCTGGCAATACAAGATTCCGCTCGGCCGCGACGACTGGTGGCGCATGCAGTACGCGCGCAACGACGTGGCCTTGTCCGAGGTGAAGGCCGACGACGAGGAAGACCCGGCCCACTCGCAGGGCACCTGGGCGCTGGCCACCTCCGCCTCGCCCGACGCGCGCGCCGAGTTCGCCTGGCGCGTGCATGCGCCGCCGATGGCCTTCGTATTGCTGATGCTGGCCCTGCCGCTTTCGCGCCAGAGCCCGCGCGAGCCCCGCTACGGGCGGGTGCTGCTTGCCCTGCTCGGCTTCTATCTCTACTACCTGCTGCTGGCGCTGGGCCGCGCGCAGATCGGCAAGGGCCACTGGGCCAACTCGCTGTCGCTGCTCCTCGTGCACCTGCTGGCGCTGGCGCTGGCGGCCTGGCTGTTCTGGAAGCAGTACGCTCCGCGCAAGCCGCGCGGCCCGCGCGGGGCGGTGGCCTGATGCAGCTCTCGATCAAGCGCGTCGACCGCCTGGTCGGCATGACGGTGCTGGGCTCGCTGCTCACGGTGTGGCTGGTGCTCACCGGCTTCGACGCGGTGACGCAGCTGCTGCGCCAGCTCGGCCTGGTCGGGCGCAACGGCTTCACCACCCTCAACGCGATCAGCTACGTGCTGGTGACGGTCCCGCGCCGCATGTACGAGATGTTCATCTTCGCCGCCGTGATCGGCGGCCTGATGGGCCTGGGCGCGCTGGGCGCCAGCGGCGAGCTGACCGCGCTGCGCGCGGCGGGCATGTCGCGGCTGCGCATCGCGGCCTCGGCCGCCGGCGTGGTGGCGGTGCTCACGGTGGGCGTGACCATCCTGGGCGAGACCGCCGCGCCGTGGGGCGACCAGCAGGCGCAGGCCATGCAGCTGCGCATGAAGGCGAACAACCTGGGCCTGTCCGGCAGCACCGGTCTGTGGGCGCGCGACGGCGACCGGGTGATCAACGCCAAGGCGACGCTGATCAAGCAGGTCGAGGGACACAACGTGGTGCAGCTGGCGGACGTGCGCGTCTTCACGCTGACGCCCGATGGCCAGGTCAGCCGCTTCGACTGGGCCCACAGCGCGCAGAACGACGGCCGCCGCTGGACCCTCGAAGGCGTGCGCACCACCACGCTGGACGCCGCCGGCACCCACAGCAGCTCGGCGGCGAGCGAGCCGTGGGAGTCGCACCTCAACCCGCGCGTGCTCGAGCAGTCGGTGATCCAGCCGCAATACCTGCCGATGCGCGACCTGTACCGCAACATGACCTATCTCACCCGCAACGGGCAGAACCCGGGCATCTACGCGGTGACTTTCTGGGGTCGGGTGCTCTACCCGCTCAATACGCTGGTGCTGGTGCTGTGCGCGATGCCGTTCGCCTTCGGCGCGCTGCGCTCGGGCGGCCTGGGCAAGCGGATCTTCGTGGGCATCCTGCTGGCGATCGGCTGGTACTTCCTGCAGAAGGCCTTGGTGAACTTCGCCACCATCTACGGCCTGCCGCCGCTGCCGGCCAACCTGCTGCCGGCGCTGTTGCTCTCCCTGGGCGCCTGGTTGTACTTCCGCCGCAAACTCTGAGGCGGCTCATCGGGGCGGGCGCAGGGAGCGCTCCGCGGGAGGTCTGTTTCAGTCCCCCGGCGCCGCCGCCCGTCTTTCCCCCGCGCACTGGAACGCCGGACCGATACCATGGCGCGCACCGACCGCCGGAGACGCCCATGGGCAAGCACACCGCCGAGCTGCGCTGGACGCGCGGCGACCAGACCTTCCTCGATAACCGCTACAGCCGCCTGCACAGCGTGCGCTTCGACGGCGGCCTGGAGATCCCGATGTCGTCCTCGCCCGCAGTGGTGCCGGTGCCGATGTCCGATCCGGCGGCGGTGGACCCGGAGGAGGCCTTCGTCGCCGCGCTGGCCAGTTGCCACATGCTGTGGTTCCTCAGCCTGGCCGCCCGCGACGGCTGGCGTGTGGACAGCTACCGCGACGCGGCGGCCGGCACCATGGGGCGCGACGAGCGCAACCGCATCGTCATGCGCGAGGTGCTGCTGCGGCCTGAAGTGGACTTCTCCGGCGACCGGCGGCCCAGCCGCGAACAGATCGAGCAGCTGCACCGCGACGCCCATGCCGAGTGCTTCCTCGCCCATTCGGTGCGCTGCGAGGTGCGCTGCGAGCCGGTGATGGAGCCATGAGCCAGCCGGCCGCCGATCGACTCCTCAAACGAGGGCGCCCCGGCGAAGGCACGGCACCGCGGGCTAGGCATCGCGGCGCCTGAGGCGGCCGGCCTTCAATCGCCCTGCGGCTGCCGCCGACGCCGGGTGAAATGGCCGATCAGCAGCGGCACCAGCGCGAGCAGGGCGATCGCGCCCAGCGGCAGCAGCACTTCCCGGTGCATGAACAGGCCCAGGCCGATGCGGTCGCTCTGGATGAGCGCCCGGCCCAGGCCGGCGCCGATCGATGTCTCGAACACCAGCGCCACCGTGCCGCCCAGCCAGGTGGCGCCGACGAACAGCCACAGCGGGCAGCGCAGCCAGGCCAGACAGACAGTGATCAAACCGAACGGCGCCACCGGCACGAAGCGCAGGAACAAGGTGTAACTGATCGGGTGGCGCTCGAAACCGTGGTGCAGCTTCGCCGCCAGCGGCGGCGGGTTCCGGCTGCCGCCGCCGAAGGCGTAGCGGCTGGCGAGGTAGAGGATCAGCGAGCCCAGGGTCAGGCCGACCGAGGACCAGGCCGTGCCCTCGACCACGCCGAAGGCAAAGCCGCCGGCGAAGATGATGATCACGGTGCCCGGAATGCCGGTCGCCATCGCCAGCGTCAGCAGGCCGATGTAGGCCAGCCGGCTGAGCCACGGGTTGTCCGCGATCTGCTGCTGCAGTTCGTTCTGGTGCGCGATGAGCTGCTCGGGGTTGAGCCGGTCCAGCGCGCCCGAAGCGAACAGCACCACGCCGGCGATTACCAGCAACAGCAACGGCAAGGCGGCGCGCAGCCGGCTCAATAGTGCGCTCCGCTCTTGCCGTAGTCGGCCAGCACCGTACGCGCTTGCTCGCGCAGGATGTCGCGCCGTACGGCGATGCCGCGGCGTTCGAGCTGGGCGATCCAGTCCGCCGGCAGCGGGCCTTCGTCGAAGGTGGTGAGCGACTCGACGTCCTCGCCGCGCGCGCCGATCAGCAATTCGTCGATGCCTGCCCACACCGTGGCGCCGAAGCACTGGCAGCAGGGCTGCGCGCTAGTGGCCAGGATGAAGCGGCCGTTGTCGCCGGCGTTGAGGCGGAAGCTCGCCAGGCGCTGCTGCGCGAGCATGTAGGCCATCGTCTCGGCGTGCGCGACCGAGCAGGTCTGCTGCACCACGCGGTTGATGCCGACGGAAACCAGGCGGCCGTCCGCGTGGAAAACCGCCGCGCCGAACGGCCCGCCGTGGCTGCGCGCCACGTTCTGGCGCGCGAGCTCGATCGCCAGCCCCACGCGGTCTTCGTCGCTGAGGTAGCGGCGGCCGGTATCGGCCACCTCGCCGACCCAGGGCGGCAGGGTGAGATGGAGCTGGAGCGGCAGCAGCATGCTCAGGCGCCGGCCTGCTTGGCCCAGGTGTCGCGCAGCGTCACCGTGCGGTTGAACACCGGCGCGCCCGGCCGATGGTCGAGGCGGTCGGCGACGAAATAGCCCAGCCGCTCGAACTGGAAGCGCTGCTCGGGCTCGGCCTGCGCCGCCGCCGGCTCCAGCCAGCCGCGCCCGACGCGCTTGGCGTCCGGGTTGATGTGCTCGATCCAGCTCTTGCCGTCGCTCTCGTCGTCGGGCGCCGGCACGTTGAACAGCCGGTCGACCATGCGCACCTCGGCGGCCACCGCGTGGCGCGCGCTGACCCAGTGGATGGTGCCCTTGACCTTGCGGTCGGCGCCCGGCAGGCCGGCGCGCGACTCCGGGTCGAGCGTGCAACGCAGTTCGAGGATGTCGCCGGCGTCGTCCTTGATGACTTCCTCGCACTTGACGATGCCCACGCCGCGCAGGCGCACCTCGCCGCCCGGCACCAGGCGCTTGAAGCCCTTGGGCGGCACCTCGGCGAAGTCCTCGCGTTCGATCCACAAGGTGCTGGCGAAAGGCACCTCGCGCGCGCCGAAGCTCTCGTCCTTCGGATGGTTGGCGAAGGTGAGGCTTTCCTCGTGGCTGCCAGGCAGGTTGATGATGGTGAGCTTGAGCGGATCGAGCACGGCCATGCGCCGCGGCGCGGTGGCGTCCAGGTCCTCGCGCACGCAGTTCTCGAGGATGGCGTAGTCGATCACGCTGTTCTGCTTGCTGATCCCCAGCCGCTCGATCAGCAGGCGCAGGCCGGCCGGGGTGAAGCCGCGCCGACGCAGGCCGCGCAAGGTGTTCATGCGCGGGTCGTCCCAGCCGTCGACCAGGCCTTCGTTGACCAGCTGCGCGAGCTTGCGCTTGCTGGTGATGCAGTAGGAGAGGTTCAGACGCGAGAACTCGATCTGGCGCGGCTTGGCGGGTTTGGCCTCGAGGCCGGCGTCCACCACCGACTGCCACAGCGCCGGGTGCGCGGTCAGGTCGACGTTGTCCACGCACCAGTCGTACAGCGGACGGTGGTCCTCGAACTCCAGCGTGCACAGCGAATGGGTGATGCCTTCCATCGCGTCGGACAGCGCGTGCGCGAAGTCGTACATCGGATAGATCGGCCAGGCGTCGCCGGTGTTCTGGTGGGCGATCTTGCGGATGCGGTAGAGCGCCGGATCGCGCAGGTTGATGTTGCCCGAGGCCATGTCGATCTTCGCGCGCAGCGTCTTGCTGCCATCGGCGAACTCGCCGGCGCGCATGCGCTTGAACAGATCGAGGTTTTCCTCGACCGAGCGGTCGCGGTACGGCGAATCGCGGCCCGGCTCGGTCAACGTGCCGCGGTACTCGCGCACTTCTTCGGCGGACAGGTCATCGACGTAGGCCTTGCCGTCCTCGATCAGCTTGAGCGCGGCGCGGTAGAACACGTCGAAGTAGTCCGAGGCGTGGCGCAGCTCGTGCCAGTCGTAGCCGAGCCAGCGCACGTCCTCCTTGATGCCCTCGACGAACTCGGGGTCTTCCTTGCCCGGGTTGGTGTCGTCCAGGCGCAGGTTGCACCAGCCGCCGAACTCGCGCGCGATGCCGAAGTTCAGGCAGATCGCCTTGGCGTGGCCGATGTGCAGGTAGCCGTTGGGCTCGGGCGGAAAGCGCGTGCGGATAGCGTGGTGCTTGCCGGAGGCCAGGTCCTCGCGAATGATCTGGCGCACGAAATCCCTCTGCACGTTCGCTGCAGTACCCGGGTTGGTTTCGGCGGCGGAGGTTTCGCTGGACATCGGTGCGGCTCGGGCAAGCTTGGGCGGAAACCGGGGAGTTTACCCTGAGTTGCGCATGTCCCTGGTCGAATCCACTGTGGGCAGCTCCGTTTTCGCGCTTCCGGCGCCAGGGCTTGCCGCTCTCCGGGGTGCGCAGTAGCGTGGCCGCATGCGCATCGCCTACCGAGCCGAAAGCCTGATCGACGCCCATCTGGTCAAGGATGCGCTGGAGCGCGAGGAGATTCCCGCGTTCATCGCCGGCGAATACCTGACCGGCGCGGTAGGCCAGCTGCCGGCGATCGACTACGTCGCGGTGATGGTGCCTGAATCCTCCGCCGGCGCCGCCGAGGCGGTGGTGCGCGCGGTCGAGGCGCAACTGGCCGAGGCCCGCGCGGCGCTCGGCGACTGGGACGGCGACGCGCAACTGGCCACCGATTCGCCGTGAACCGATCCGTCTCCACGACCGCGACGCCGCTGGCGCCGCCGGCCGCGGTCGGCCGCATGGCGCTGGGCGCGATGCTGCTTTCCACCACCGGCATCTTCGTGGTGCTGGCGCAGGTGGCGCCGACCGTGTCGGCGTTCTACCGCATGCTGTTCGGCGGCGCGATGCTGCTCGGCAGGGTGGCGCTCACGCGGCGCTGGGTGCGAGTCCGATGGCGCGACGTCGTGCTGGCGCTGCTGCCGGCGCTGGGCTTTTCGCTGGACCTGATCTGCTGGCATCGGTCGATCCTCTGGGTGGGGCCGGGCGTGGCCACCCTGCTGACCAACTTCCAGGTGTTCCTGATGGCGTTGGTCGGCTGGTGGGTCTATCGCGAGCGGCTGGGGCGCTGGTTCCTGCCGGGCATCGCGGTGGCGCTGGCAGGATTGTGGCTGCTGGTCGGCGCGCACTGGTCGCTGTTCGACGCGCGGCACCGGCTCGGCGTATGGCTGGGGCTGGCCAGCGGCCTGGCCTATACGGTCTACCTGCTGAGCTTCCGGCGCGCGCTGTCGGGGCATACGGCGCTGCCGGCGGCGCAGTTCCTCGGGCTGATGAGCCTGCTGAGCGCCGCGCTGCTCCTGCTCTGGGGGCTGGCCGAGGGCGACGCGTTCGCGCTGGTGACGGCGCACAGCTGGAGCGCGCTGCTGGCGCTGGGCTTTTTCGGCCAGGTGCTGGCCTGGCTGCTGATGGTGGGCACGATGCCGCTGTTGCCGGCCTCGCTGGTGGGCCTGTTGCTGCTGTTGCAGCCGGCGCTGGCCTTCGTGCTGGACGTGCTGCTGTTCAGGCGTCCGACCGGCGGTGGCGACTGGCTGGGCCTGGCGCTCGCGCTGGTCGGCATCCTGCTCGGCACGATGCGCAGGAACGGTAAGGACCGGAGTCGATGATGCGAGACCTGGATGCACTGATCCGCGCCGTGCCGGATTTCCCGCAACCGGGCGTGGTCTTCCGCGACGTCACGCCGCTGCTCGCCGATGCCGGCGCGTTCGCGCGCTGCATCGACTCGCTGGCCGAACCCTGGCTGGGCGAAGGCGTGCGGGCGGTGTGCGGGATCGAATCGCGAGGCTTCATCTTCGGCGCCGCACTGGCGCAGAAGCTCAACGCCGGCTTCGTGCCGCTGCGCAAGCCAGGCAAGCTGCCGCTGCCGGTGGTGGGCATGGACTACGCGCTCGAGTACGGCCACGACCGGCTGGAAGTGCGCGCCGATGCGCTGCAGCCGGGCGAGCGTGCGCTGCTGGTCGACGACGTGCTGGCCACCGGCGGCACGCTGGCCGCGGCGCAGGCGTTGCTCGACCGGCTCGGCGTGGCGCTGGTGGGCGCGGGCGTGGTGATCGAGCTGCCGGCGCTGCAGGGACGCGCGCGCTGGCGTGGCGACGGGCCGCTGCACGCGCTGCTGCGCTACTGAACGGCGCCTCCTTCCAGCAATGCCACCACCGCTGCGCGGGCCTGCTGGGCCAGCGCATGGCGATCATGCGGCGCCAGTCCTTGCGTGGGCAGCGGATCGCCCACCCGCAGCACGATGGTTCCCGGCCGCACGCGGAAACCTGCCGCCGGCAGCACGTGGCCGCTGCCCTCGATCGCCACCGGCACCACGCTCACGCCGGCCTCGATCGCCAGCTGGAAAGCGCCGCCCTTGAACGCACCCACGCCGCCGTCGCGGCTGCGCGTACCCTCGGGAAAGGCGCACACGCTGGCGCCCGCGCGCACGACGCCCACCGCCGCATGCAGCCGCCGCGCCGAGCTGCGCGCGCTGGCGCGCTCGATGAACACCATGCCCATCGCCCGCGCATACCAGCCCACGAACGGCACCTTGGCCAGCTCCTGCTTGAGCATGAAGCGCACCGGCGCCGGCAGCGCGCGGAACAGCGCGCAGATGTCGATCATCGACTGGTGGTTGGCCACGAACACGTGCGGGCGCGACCAGTCGACCCGCTCCAGCCCGTGCACTTCCAGCCGTGCGCCGGCGCCGTGCAGCAGCCCCGGCGCCCAGCAGCGCGCAGCCATCCGCAGCGGCCAGCGGCGCCCGCCGGTGACGACGCGCACCAGCAGCGCCAGGCAGATCCAGCCGGCGGTCCAAAGCAGGGTGAACAGCAGTTGCAGCGCGTTGAACGTCGCCCAGGCCAGGCGGCTCATGCACGCGATCCGGAAAGTTTCGTCACGAGGCGTCCCTGCTGGCCGAGCGGAAAATGATACGTGCCGCCGGCGTGCGCCGGCCAGATGCCCCGCCGTCTTGAAGGGCACTGAGACGCCCTCATCTTCTGCGCATTGCGGCCGGGGGCCGCCCGTTTTTCCGAGGAATCCACATCATGCGGATGGACAAACTCACCTCGCGTTTCCAGCAGGCGCTGGCGGACGCGCAGTCGCTGGCCGTGGGCCGCGACAACAACATCCTGGAGCCGGCGCACGTGATGGCGGCGCTGCTCGACCAGCAGGGCGGCTCGACCGCGCCGCTCTTGACCCAGGCGCACGTCAACGTGCCGGCGCTACGCGAGCGTGTCGGCGAAATCCTCGGCCGCCTGCCGCAGGTGCGCGGGCAGGAAGGCAACATCAGCGTCGGCAACGACCTGACCCGCCTGCTCAACCTCACCGACAAGCTGGCGCAGCAGCGCGGCGACCAGTTCATCGCCAGCGAGCTGTTCGTGCTTGCGGCGCTGGAGGACAAGGGCGAGCTCGGCGCGGCGCTGAAGGCCGCCGGCGCCACCAGGGCCGACCTGGAAGCGGCGATCGACAAGGTCCGCGGCGGCGAGAAGGTGCAGAGCGAGAACGCCGAGGACCAGCGGCAGGCGCTGGAGAAGTATTGCGTCGACCTGACCGCGCGCGCCGAGAGCGGCAAGCTCGATCCCGTCATCGGCCGCGACGAGGAAATCCGCCGAACCATCCAGGTGCTGCAGCGGCGCACCAAGAACAACCCCGTGCTGATCGGCGAGCCCGGCGTGGGCAAGACCGCGATCGTCGAGGGCCTGGCCCAGCGCATCGTCAAGGGCGAGGTGCCCGAGGGCCTGCGCGACCGCCGCGTGCTGGCGCTGGACATGGGCGCGCTGATCGCCGGCGCCAAGTTCCGCGGCGAGTTCGAGGAACGCCTCAAGGCCGTGCTCAACGATCTGGCCAAGCAGGAAGGCCGGGTGATCCTGTTCATCGACGAGCTGCACACGATGGTCGGCGCCGGCAAGGCCGAGGGCGCGATGGACGCCGGCAACATGTTGAAGCCCGCGCTGGCGCGCGGCGAGCTGCATTGCATCGGCGCCACCACGCTGGACGAGTACCGCAAGTACATCGAGAAGGACGCTGCGCTGGAGCGCCGCTTCCAGAAAGTGTTCGTCGGCGAGCCGAGCGTGGAGGACACCATCGCCATCCTGCGCGGCCTGAAGGAGCGCTACGCCGTGCATCACGGCGTAGAGATCACCGATCCGGCGATCGTCGCCGCGGCCACGCTCTCCAACCGCTACATCACCGACCGCCAGCTGCCGGACAAGGCGATCGACCTGATGGACGAGGCGGCCAGCCGCATCCGCATGGAGATCGACTCCAAGCCGGAGGAGCTCGACCGCCTGGAGCGCCGCCTCACGCAGCTGAAGATCCAGCGCGAGATGCTCAAGAAGGAGACCGACGAGGCCTCCAGGAAGCGCCTGGCCGACCTGGAGAGCGACATCGATAAGCTCGAGCGCGAGTTCTCCGACTTGAACGAGGTGTGGAAGTCGGAGAAGGCCGCGCTGCAGGGCGCCACCAAGATCAAGGAACAGATCGAGGCCGCGCGCCTGGAGCTGGAGACCGCCCAGCGCCGCCAGGACTACGCGAAGATGAGCGAGATCCAGTACGGCCGCCTGCCGGAACTGGAGAAGCAGCTCGCCGCCGCGCAGGCCGCCGAGAAGCAGGAATTCAAGCTGGTGCAGGACCGCGTCACCGACGAGGAGATCGCCGAGGTGGTCTCGCGCTGGACCGGCATCCCGGTATCCAAGATGCTCGAAGGCGAGCGCGAGAAGCTGCTGCACATGGAAGCGGCGCTGCACAAGCGCGTGGTCGGCCAGGACGAGGCCGTGCGTGCCGTGTCCGACGCGATCCGCCGCGCCCGCGCGGGCCTGTCCGATCCGAACCGTCCGTACGGCTCGTTCCTGTTCCTGGGGCCCACCGGCGTGGGCAAGACGGAGCTGTGCAAGGCGCTGGCCGAATTCCTGTTCGACACCCAGGAGGCGATGGTGCGCATCGACATGAGCGAATTCATGGAGAAGCACTCCGTGGCCCGCCTGATCGGCGCCCCTCCGGGCTACGTCGGCTACGAGGAAGGCGGCTACCTCACCGAGGCGGTGCGCCGCCGGCCGTACGCCGTGATCCTGCTGGACGAGGTGGAGAAGGCGCATCCGGACGTGTTCAACATCCTGCTGCAGGTGCTCGACGACGGGCGCCTCACCGACGGCCAGGGCCGCACGGTGGACTTCCGCAATACCGTCATCGTAATGACCTCGAACCTGGGCTCGCAGATGATCCAGGACGCGGCCGACTCCGGCGGCGACGCGGAGGAGCAGTACACCAAGATGAAGGCGGCGGTGATGGGCGTGGTGCAGGCGCACTTCCGCCCGGAGTTCATCAACCGCCTGGACGAGCTGGTGGTGTTCCGGCCGCTGGAGAAGAATCAGATCCGCGCCATCGCGAAGATCCAGCTGGCGTATCTCGAAAAGCGTCTGGCCGAGCGCGACCTCAAGCTCAACATCGGCGACAACGCGCTGGCGCTGCTGGGCAACGTGGGCTTCGATCCGGTCTACGGCGCGCGGCCGCTCAAGCGCGCCATCCAGCAGCAGCTGGAGAACCCGCTGGCCAGGGAAATCCTGGAGGGCCGCTTCGCCCCCGGCACCACCATCCACGTGGATGCCGAGGGCGGACACCTGGCCTTCAAGGCCGCCTGACGCGAAGCTCTTGCCCCCTCTCCCCTCTGGGGAGAGGGCTGGGGTGAGGGGAGGGGCTCGCGGGGATGCCGGCTCCTGCCCTTGTTCTTTTGAACGTCGCCGCCCTGGCCGAAAGTCCCGGCGCTAGCCCGCCGGGACCGGCCGAGGCCTTACCAGCTGTAGCGCACCTTCCCGTACACGTAGGTGCCGTTGAAGCCGAACGGCGAGAACACCGTGTAGGGCAGGGTGCCGTTGTTGTCGTTGGCGGGGATCACGCGGTTGGGGTAGGCGCCGAACAGGTTGTCGGCGCCCAGGGTGAAGGCCCAGCGGTCCAGCGTGTAGTTGAGCGCCAGATCGAACACCCACTTGGGATCGAACTTCTGGTCCAGCGCCGCGTTGGTCGAGTTGTACGAAGTGAAGCTGCCGTAGCGGGTCAGCGTGCTGTCCAGGCTCCAGGCGCCATTGGTGTAGAGCCAGTTGAAGATCAGCTTGTTGCGCGGCGTGGTGTCGGCGAGCAGGCCGTACTGGTCGCGCCGGTCGATGCGCCTGAAGCTCACGCCCAGGGCATCGAGCACGGCCGGATTGGGCCGCACGTCGGTCACCCTGTTCTGGTTGTAGTTGTAGCTGACCGTGCTGTGCAGCGTGGCGCCGTCGCCCACGTCGAACAGGTAGCTGGCCACCAGGTCGATGCCGCGGGTGCGCGTGTCCACCGCGTTGGTGAAGTAGGAGATGCCGCTGAAGTTGGTGTTGGCGATGCCGTTGGCGGCCAGGTAGTCGCGCACCGCGGGCGAGGTGGTGGGGATGGTGCTGGACAGCGTGATGCGGTCGCGGATCCGGATCTGGTAGACGTCGGCGCTCAAATCCAGCCCTTCCGCCGGACTCCACACCGCGCCGAAGGTCAGGTTGCGCGACTTCTCGGGCTTGAGCGGCTCGCCGCCCAGCAGCACCGCGATCGGGCTGGTCGAGGACACCAGACCGGTGTTGTAGATCCCGGCCGGCAGGCCCAGCGAATTGCCCGCGCCGAAATACAGCGAGGACGTGTACGAGTAGAACTGCTGCGCCAGGGACGGCGCGCGGAAGCCGGTGGAGGCGCTGCCGCGCAGGGCGAAGTGGTCGGTGAAGTCGAAGCGGCCTGCCAGGGCGCCGGACGTGGTGTTGCCGAAGTCCGAATAGTCCTCGTGGCGCACCGCGAGCGAGGTGCCCAGGCGGTCGGTGAGGTTGGTCTCCAGGCTCACGTACTCGGCCACGTCGTGGCGGGCATGCGAGCCGGCGTTGACCGGCTGGTAGCCGCCGAAGCCCTGCGCGCCGCCGGAGCGGCCGGAGGTGCCGGTGTAGTACGAGGGCAGGTCGCCGGCGCGGATCTGGTAGCTCTGGCGCAGGTACTCGGCGCCGAAGGCGAGCGTGACGTCGTTGGGCAGCCAGCCCACCGACAGGTCCTTGGCGACGTCCATGTCCAGCGACTGCTGCGCGTCGTCCAGGATGCCGTCGTGGAAGCGCGTGGGCGTGGTGCCGAAGTCGTTGAGGTAGGCGCGGTTGAGCGAGTTGGAGGTGGCGTAGGAGACACGGTTGCCGCCGTAGTTGCCCGACACGTCCCAGCGCCAGCCGCCGGCCGTCTTGCCGCGGATGCCCACCACCAGCGAGCGGTCGGTGGAGTCGGCGTTCTCCAGCGGCAGGTAGCCATTGGGATAGAGCGCGGGCACCGAGTTGGCGTTGGACAGGTTGCGGAAGAACGCGGGCGAGACGGTCAGGCGCCGGCCGAAATGGCCGAAGGCATAGAGCTGCGCCGCGGGCGAAAGGTCATATTGCGCGTTGAGCATCAGGTTGTGGTCGGTCACCGCCGGATCGCCGTAGCGCTGGGTGACCCCTTCCTGCGGCCGCGTGCGGTTGGGGCCGGCGTGGTTGGTGTAGTCCTGGTGGCCGTCCTGCACGGTGAAACGCGCCCAGCCGTTCTCGCCCAACGGCACGCCCGCGTTGGCGGTGCCCTGCCACTGGCGGCCGTCGCCGGCGGAGTACTGGCCGCCGGAGAGCGACACGTCGCCGCCCTGCGCGCCCTTCTTGAGCACGATGTTGATCACGCCGGCGATGGCGTCGGAGCCGTACTGCGCCGAGGCGCCGTCGCGCAGCACCTCGATGTGGTCGATCGCGTCGATCGGGATGGTATTGAGGTCCACCGCCTGCGAGCCGCGGCCCAGCACGCCGTTGGTCAGGATGATCGCGCCCGGGTGCCAGCGCTTGCCGTCGACCAGCACCAGCACCTGGTCGGGCGAGAGGCCGCGCAACTGCGCGGGGCGCTGCGAGTCGGCGGTGTCCGCGGCGGAAGGGCGCGGGAAGGTGAGCGAGGGGATCACCCGCGCCAGCGCGGTGGAGAGTTCGGAGGTGCCGGTCTGCTTGAGCAGGTTGGCCGAAACCACGTCCACCGGCGTGAGCGAACTGCTCTCGGTGCGGTTGTCCGCGCGCGTGCCGGTGACGATCACGGTGCCTAGGTTCTTGGCCTTCTTCGCCGCCGGAGCGCTGTCCTGGGCGTGGGCGGCGGAGCAGGCGAGCAGCACCGCCGCGGGAATGAGTGCAAGGCGGGGAAGGGCGCGGGATGGCTTCACGGAAAACTCCTGTAATGCGAGGGGCGATCGGGCCGACAGGCTTTGGGTCCAGGCGGGACGCCGTGTGGCCTTGCGATTGGGTCGCGGCAGGCTACTCCGCGCGGCTGGCCGCTGCCAAGGCGTGCGGCACGGAAACGCACCGTTGAAATTGGGACGGGCGACTCGATAATGCGCCCAGCCGTTTCACGGGGCGTCCTGCCCGGAGTAGTACAAGCCATGCCCATCTACGAGTTCGAATGCGTCCAGTGCGGGCACCGTTTCGACCGCCTGCAGAAACTTTCCGATCCCGATCCTTCCAGCTGCCCCTCCTGCGAGGCGCCGCGCGTGCAGCGCAAGGTGAGTGCGCCTTCGTTCCGGCTCGCCGGCAGCGGCTGGTACGAAACCGACTTCAAGAAGGACGGCGACAAGAAGCGCAACCTGGCCGGCGACGGCGAGGCCAAGGCGGCTTCCCCCGCTCCGGCTCCCGCGCCGGCTGCCGAGAGCAAGCCCGCCGCCGCCAGCGGCGACTGAGCGCGCGCCGCTTCGGTTCCGTTCGGCTTGCACAAGCCGAGCCCGGCGTGAAGGGCTTTTCCTGGAGCCGTGCGCCGAGCGAGGCTGCGGGCCGTACGCGGCTTTGAGCAGCGGGAAGCCCAAGGACGCCCTCGTGGCCATCGATGGTTACGGCCGATGCTAAAATCGCCCGTTCGCACGTCCACTTGCATCGAGCCCCGGAGTTTCCCTTCCTATGCGCACGCATCACTGCGGCCTCATCGACGAGTCGCTGGTCGGCCAGACCGTCACCCTGTGCGGCTGGGTCAACACGATCCGCCTGCAGAGCCACGTCGCCTTCGTCGATCTGCGCGACCACGAGGGGCTGGCCCAGGTGGTGATCGAGCGCGAGAACGCGGCTGCCTTCGCGGTGGCGGGCGAGGTCGGCAACGAATACTGCCTGAAGGTCACCGGCACGATCCGCAAGCGCCTGTCGGTCAACGACAAGCTCAGGACCGGCACGGTGGAGCTGCTGGCCGACACGGTCGAGGTGCTCAACGCGGCGAAGGACCTGCCCTTCGCGCTGCACGAGAACCCCAACGAGGACCTGCGGATGACCTACCGCTACCTCGATCTGCGCCGTCCGGAAATGCAGGCGATGATGCGCCGGCGCATCAGGCTGGTGCAGGCGCTGCGCAGGTACCTCGACGCACGCGGCTTCCAGGACATCGAGACGCCGATCCTGACCAAAGCCACGCCCGAGGGCGCGCGCGACTACCTGGTGCCCAGCCGCGTGCATCCGGGCCAGTTCTACGCGTTGCCGCAGTCGCCGCAGCTGTTCAAGCAGATCCTGATGATGGCCGGCTTCGACCGCTACTACCAGATCGCCCGCTGCTTCCGCGACGAGGATCTACGCGCCGACCGCCAGCCGGAATTCACCCAGCTCGACCTGGAGTTCGCCTTCGTCGAAGAGAAGGACGTGCAGGACTTCGTCGAGGCGATGATCCGCCACGTGTTCAAGGAGGTGGTGGACGTCGAGCTGGACGCCACCTTCCCGCGCATGACCTATGCCGAGGCCATGCGCCGCTTCGGTTCGGACAAGCCGGACCTGCGCATCGCGCTGGAGCTCGTCGACGTGGCCGACGCGCTCAAGGGCGTGGAGTTCAAGGTGTTCGCCGAGCCGGCCAACGATCCGGCCGGCCGCGTGGCCGCGCTGCGCGTGCCCGGCGGCGCCACGCTCTCGCGCAAGGACATCGACGGGCTGACCGAGTACGTCGCCAAGTACGGCGCCAAGGGCCTGGCCTGGATCAAGGTCGAGGACCGCGCCAAGGGCCGCGAGGGCGTGAGCTCGCCGGTGGCCAAGTTCCTCGACGACGCGGCGCTGGAGGCGGTGCTGGCCGCCGCCGGCGCGCAGACCGGCGACATCGTGTTCGTCGGCGCCGGCAAGTGGAAGGCGGTGTCGGACTTCATGGGCGCGCTGCGCCTGAAGGTCGGCAAGGACCGCGGCCTGGTCCAGGCGGGCTGGAAGCCGCTGTGGGTCACCGATTTCCCGATGTTCGAGTACGACGACGAGGAGCAGCGCTACGTCGCCCTGCATCATCCGTTCACCGCGCCCAAGGTCGACGACATCGCCGATCTGAAGGCCAACGCGGCCACCGCGGTCAGCCGCGGCTACGACATGGTGTTGAACGGCAACGAGATCGGCGGCGGCTCGATCCGCATCCACCGGCCGGAGATGCAGAGCGCGGTGTTCGAGTTGCTCGGCATCGGCGCGGAGGAGGCGCAGGCCAAGTTCGGCTTCCTGCTCAAGGCGCTCAAGTTCGGCGCGCCGCCGCACGGCGGCCTGGCCTTCGGCATCGACCGCATCGCCGCGCTGATGGCCGGCACCGAGTCGATCCGCGACGTGATCGCCTTCCCCAAGACCACCAGCGCGCAGGACCTGATGACCGACGCCCCCTCGCCGGTGGCCGAGGCGCAGCTGAAGGAATTGCATGTGGCTGTGAGAGGCGGGGAACGGGGAACGGGGAACGGGGAACGTTAAGCTTCCCGTTTTTCCGCCCGCGTGCGACCAGGAGGCTTGGCTGGCAACCGGGTCTGAAGCTGGCCGCTGACACCCCGTTCCCCGTTCCCCGTTCCCGGCCTAGCCCAAAGCATGCCCGACCAGATCATCCTGCTGCACGGCCTGTGGATGCGCGGCTTCGCGCTGGCCCTACTGCACAGGCGGATGGCCGAGGCGGGCTTCGCGGTCGACCGTTTCGACTACATGAGCGTGGTGGCGACGCAGGAACGCATCGTCGAGCGCCTGCATGCGCACATGCAGCGCCACGCATCCGGGCCGGTGCACCTGGTCGGCCACAGCCTGGGCGGCCTGCTCGCGCTGCAGGCCTGCCGGGAAGCCACCGGACTGCCGCCGGGGCGCATCGTCTGCCTCGGCTCGCCGCTCAAGGGCAGCGCCGCGGCGCGCGGCTTCGCCGGCTTCGGGCAGGGCGGCGAGGCGTTGCTGGGCCACAGCCGCGACCTGCTCGAACACGGCCTGGAACGCTGGGACGGCGAGCGGGAGGTCGGCATGATCGCCGGCCGCGTGCCGATCGGCCTGGGCGCGATGCTGGCGCACATGGAAGGCGCGCACGACGGCACCGTGGCGGTCGCCGAGACGCAACTGCCGGGCCTGGCCGACCACTGCGTGGTCGAGACCAGCCACACCGGCCTGCTGCTGTCGGCCGAGGTGGCCCGCCAGGTCGCGCATTTTCTGCGCAAGGGCCGCTTCGAGCGGGCCGCCGGCTGAGCCGTCCCGGCGTTTGCCGGGGCCACGCCGGCTTGGGGTAAAATCGCCCGCTTGTCCATTGTTCAGGTTTTCCCGCCATGGGTAGAGGCCCGTCCATCGAAGGCCGCAAGAACGCCGAGGACGCCAAGCGCGCCAAGGTGTTCACCAAGCTGATCCGCGAAATCACCGTCGCCACCCGCGCCGGCGTGGCCGACCCGGCCGCCAACCCGCGCCTGCGCGCGGCGGTGGACAAGGCGCTGTCGGCCAACATGACCAAGGACACCATCGAACGCGCGATCAAGCGCGGCTCCGGTGCCGAGGGCGGCGGCGAGGAACTGCGCTACGAAGGCTACGGCCCCGGCGGCGTGGCGATGATCATCGAATGCTTCACCGACAACCCCACCCGCACCGTGGCCGACGTGCGCCATGCGCTGACCAAGCACGGTGGCAACCTGGGCACTTCCGGTTCGGTGGCTTTCCAGTTCACCCGTTGCGGCGAGCTCACCTTCGCCACCGGCGGCGACGAGGCGGCCGAGGAGAAGGTGCTGGAGGCGGCGCTGGAAGCGGGCGCCGACGACGTGGTCAACGAGCACGGCGAGAGCACGGTGATCTGCGCGCCGGAGAACTTCGAGGCGGTGCAGCAGGCGCTGGCCGATGCCGGCCTGGTGGCGCTGCACGCAGGCGTGGGCATGCGCCCGAACAACCGCGTCGCGGTGCCGCCAGACGTGCTCGAGCCGCTCACCGACCTGCTCGAGCGCCTCGACGCGCTGGACGACGTGAGCGAGGTCTATCACAACGCCTTGTTGCCAAGCGATGGCTAGCAGGGCGGGCGGGGAGCACGGAACGGGGAACGGTGGGCAGGCGGATCTCGCCCGTTCCCCGTTCCCCGTTCCCCGTTCCCCTTCCTCCACCCGCATCATCGGCATCGACCCCGGCAGCCAGCGCACCGGCTTCGGGATCATCGACGTCGACGCGGCGGGCAAGCTCGCCCACGTGTGCCACGGGGCGCTGGCGGTGGCGGGCGAGGACACTTTCCCGCTGCGCCTGAAACGCATCTTTGACGAGCTGACGGCGATCATCGCAAGCCACCGGCCGGCCGAATGCGGCATCGAGCGGGTGTTCATGGCGCGCAACCCCGATTCGGCGCTGAAGCTCGGCCAGGCGCGCGGCGCGGCGATCTGCGCGGTGGCGGCCCAGGGCCTGGCAGTGCATGAATACGCGCCCACCGAAATCAAGCAGGCCGTGGTCGGCAGCGGCCGTGGCGACAAGAGTCAGGTGCAGCACATGATCGGTGTGCTGCTCGGCCTCAAAGGTCCGCTGCAGCCGGACGCGGCCGACGCGCTGGCGATCGCGGTAACCCATGCGCACACGCGCGCGAGCCTCGCGCGCGTGGGCATTCCCCGCACGGCCTGGAGACGGCGATGATCGGACGACTGCGCGGCATCCTGGTCTCCAAGCAGCCGCCCTGGCTGCTGGTGGACGTGGGCGGCGTCGGCTACGAGCTGGAAGCGCCGATGTCCACCATCTACGACCTGCCGCCCACGGGCAGGGAAGTCACCCTGCTCACCCATCACGCGGTGAAGGAGGACAGCGTCGCGCTGTACGGCTTCCTGCACGAGGCCGAGCGGGCGTTGTTCCGAAACCTGCAGAAGGTCTCGGGCATCGGCGCCAAGATCGCGCTGGCGGTGCTCTCGGGCGTGTCGACCAACGATTTCGCCCGGCTGGTGCAAGCCGGGGACGTCGTGGCGCTGACCAAGATCCCGGGCATCGGCAAGAAGACCGCCGAACGCATCGTGGTCGAACTGCGGGACCGTGTGGAGGGCATGGGCGTGGTTGCGCCGGGCGTCTTCGGCCGGAACGCGGGGGCACCCCTCGACCCGGCCGGCGAAGCCACCGTGGCTCTGCAGCAGCTCGGCTACAAGCCCGCCGAGGTGGCGCGGCTGGTGCAGAAGGTCGCGGCCGAGGGCGACGACGCCGAGGCGATCATCCGCAAGGCCCTGCGCGCCGCGCTCAGTGCCTGAAGCGAAGCCATGAACGATACATCCGGCAGCCACGCGCACGCCGGCGCCCAACAGCTGCACGGCGCCAAGAGCACGCTGATCCTGGGCGCCATCGGCGTGGTGTTCGGCGACATCGGCACCAGTCCGCTGTACACGCTGGGCGAGGTGTTCCGACCGGAATACGGCCTGCATCCGTCCGAAAGCACCGTGTTGGGCGTGCTCTCGCTGGTCACCTGGGCGCTGATCACGGTGGTGGCGATCAAGTACGTAAGCCTGGTGATGCGCGCCGACAACCGCGGCGAGGGCGGCATCATGGCGCTGATGACGCTGGCCCAGCGCGCGATCGGCGGCTCGCCCGCGGCGCGCCGCGTGGTGATGCTGATGGCGCTGCTCGGCGCGGCGCTGTTTTTCGGCGACGGCGTGATCACGCCGTCCATCTCGGTGCTGTCGGCCGTCGAGGGACTGGAGGTGATGGCGCCGGCGCTGGAGCGCTGGGTGGTGCCGCTGGCGGTATTGGTGCTCGTGTTCCTGTTCTGGCTGCAGCGGCACGGCACGGCCAAGGTCGGCACGCTGTTCGGGCCGGTGATGGCGCTGTGGTTCATGGCGCTGGCGGCGGTCGGCCTGTGGAACATCGTGCAGTCGCCGGACGTGCTAAGGGCGCTGTCGCCCTGGTACGCGGTGCGCTTCTTCGCCTCCCACGGCGCGATCTCCTTCGTCGCGCTGGGCGCCGTGGTGCTGTGCGTGACCGGCGCCGAGGCGCTGTACACCGACATGGGCCATTTCGGCCGCTTCCCGATCCGCGCGGCCTGGTTCGGTTTCGTGCTGCCGTCGCTGCTGCTCAACTACTACGGCCAGGGCGCGCTGTTGCTGCACGAGCCCAAGGCCGCGGTCAACCCGTTCTTCCACGCGGTGCCGGACTGGGCCGGCTATCCGATGATCCTGCTGGCCACGGCGGCGGCGGTGATCGCCTCGCAGGCGGTGATCTCCGGCGCGTTCTCGGTGACGCGCCAGGCGATCCAGCTCGGCTTCGTGCCGCGCATGCAGGTGGTGCATACCTCGCGCGAGGCGATCGGGCACATCTTCCTGCCCTGGGTGAACCGGGCGCTGATGGTGATGGTGATCCTCACCGTGGTCGGCTTCGGTTCCTCCAAGGCGCTGGGCGGCGCCTACGGCATCGCGGTCACCGGCACCATGGCGATCGACACCTTGCTGGTGATGCTGGTGGCCTGGCGCATGTGGAAGTGGAGCCTGGCGGTGGTGATCCCGCTGGCGCTGGCGCTGCTGTGCGTGGACCTGGCCTTCTTCGGCGCCAATACGCTGAAGATTCCGGACGGCGGCTGGTTCCCGCTGGTGCTGGGCCTGTTCCTGTTCGCCATCATGACCACCTGGCGGCGCGGCCGCGAACTGGTGGTGCGCGAGATCAAGCAGGGCGGCCTGGCGCTGGCGCCGTTCATCGCCAACATGGCCGAGCATCCGCCGCTGCGCGTGCCCGGCACGGCGGTGTTCCTCACCGCCGACCAGCACGCGGTGCCGCACGCGCTGCTGCACAACCTCAAGCACAACAAGGTGCTGCACGAGCGTAACGTGATGCTGACCGTGCAGATCCTGGAGACGCCGGTGGCCGAGGCGGACGAGCGCATCGAGATCACGCCCATGCAAGGCCAGTTCTATGGCCTGGAGCTGCGCTTCGGCTTCGCCGAGGACCCGAACATCCCGCAGGCGCTGTCGCTGTGCAGCCGCGCCGGGCTCAGCTTCGACCTGATGGACACCACCTTCTTCCTCTCGCGCGAGACCATCGTCGCCGACGTGCGCCGCCCCGGCATGGCGCCGTGGCGGGACAAGCTGTTCGCCTTCCTGGCGCGCAATGCGCTGCCGGCCACCGCGTTCTTCCAGATTCCCGGCAACCGGCTGATCGAACTGGGCGCGCAGGTGGAGATCTGAAGAGCGGGGAACGGGGAACAGGAAACGGGGAACGTGCAGGCGCCGGTGTGCCGGGGCCAGTGGTTTTGCCGATCCTCTTGATGTCGGTTGCGAGAGGATGTTCCCGTTCCCCGTTCCCCGTTCCCCGTTCCCCGTTCCCCGTTCCCCGTTCCCCTCGGCCATAATCCCCGCATGACCGAGGCCCGCATCATCACTCCCGCCGCCCAGCTCGACGACGAGGCGCTGGAGGCGTCCATCCGCCCGAAGCGCCTGGACGACTACCTGGGCCAGCAGGCGGTGCGCGAGCAGCTGTCGATCTACATCGAGGCGGCCAGGCGGCGCGGCGGCGCACTGGACCACGTGCTGATCTTCGGGCCGCCGGGCCTGGGCAAGACCACGCTTTCCCACGTGATCGCCAACGAACTGGGCGTCAACATCCGTTCGACCTCCGGGCCCGTGCTGGAGCGCGCCGGCGATCTGGCCGCGCTGCTGACGAACCTCGAGAAGAACGACGTGTTGTTCGTCGACGAGATCCATCGCCTTTCGCCGGTGGTGGAGGAAGTGCTCTACCCGGCGATGGAAGACTTCCAGATCGACATCATGATCGGCGAGGGCCCGGCCGCGCGCTCGATCAAGCTGGACCTGCCGCCGTTCACGCTGATCGGCGCGACCACGCGCGCTGGCCTGCTTACGGCTCCCCTGCGCGACCGCTTCGGCATCGTGCAGCGGCTGGAGTTCTATTCGCCCGGCGAGCTCACGGCCATCGTGCGCCGCTCGGCGCGCATCCTGGGCATCGAGTGCGAGGCCGAGGGCGCGGCCGAAATCGCCCGCCGCGCTCGCGGCACCCCGCGCATCGCCAACCGCCTGCTGCGCCGCGTACGCGACTACGCCGAGGTGCGCGCCGGCGGCAGGATCACCCGCGAGGCGGCGCAGGCGGCGATGGACATGCTGAAAGTGGATGCCGAAGGCTTCGACGAACTGGACCGGCGCATGCTCGCCACGATCATCGAGAATTTCGACGGCGGTCCGGTGGGCGTGGAATCCCTGGCCGCCGCGCTGTCGGAGGACCGCGGTACGCTGGAGGACGTGGTCGAGCCCTACCTGATCCAGCAGGGTTTCCTGGTCCGCACCGCGCGCGGGCGCATGGCCAGCGCCAAGGCCTGGCGGCACCTGGGACGCAACCCGCCGCCGCGGCAGACCATGGTCGGCGACATGTTCGGTGACGGCGTGGAAGGCTGAGCCCCGGCTCGCCCCCTCCGTGCTGCGGGCAACGTGCCGCAACCCCGGGATCGAGCGCGGTAGGCGTTCCCTCTGCCGTTCCACGGGGATGTGCCTCAAGGGCGCTCTTGCGACCAACTTCACTACACGGATCCGACATGCCCACAGCCCCCTTCACCTGGCCCGTCCGCGTCTACTGGGAAGACACCGATGCCGGCGGCGTGGTCTACCACGCCAGCTACCTGCGCTTCTTCGAGCGCGCCCGCAGCGAGTGGCTGCGGGCCCAGGGCGTGGACCAGCTGGCCTTCAAGGAGGCCACCGGCCTGGCCTTCATGGTCCGCTCGATGGAGCTCGATTTCCTGCGCCCGGCCCTGCTGGATGATGAACTGTCGGTGACGGTCGCCATCCAAGAATGGCGCGCAGCCAGTATCCTGTTCGGTCAAGCGATCGGCCGGGCGGACGGCACGGAGCTGGTCCGCGCCCAGGTGCGGGTCGCCTGCGTGGACCTCCGCCGCATGCGCCCGGCGCCGATCCCGGCCGACCTCATCCCCGGCCTCGACCCCTCTAAGACCTGAGCATGCGGAGAACCCCCAAGCCATGAACGGTGGATTGAACATTTTCAAGCTGGTCGCCGAGGCCAGCCTGCCCGTGCAGCTGGTGATGCTGCTCTTGCTGGTGTTCTCCTTCCTGTCGTGGGTCATCATCATCCGCAAGTATTCGCAGATGAAGGCGGCGACGGAAAACGCCGAGGCGTTCGAGGAACGCTTCTGGTCGGGTGGCGACCTGGCGGGCCTGTTCCGTGAAGTCAGCGCACGCCATGCCGACAATGGCGGTCTGGAGACCATCTTCGAATCGGGCTTCCGCGAATTCGCGCGCCAGCGCCAGCGCAAGACGAACGACATGCGCATCGTGATGGAGGGCACCGAGCGCGCCATGCGCGTGGCCGGCACGCGCGAGATCGGCCGGCTCGAGCGCAATCTGGAATTCCTCGCCAACGTCGGCTCGATCAGCCCCTACGTGGGCCTGTTCGGCACCGTGTGGGGCATCATGGGCGCCTTCCAGGGCCTGGGCGAGGTCAAGGACGTGACCATCGCCGTGGTCGCCCCGCACATCTCCGAGGCGCTGATCGCCACCGCCATGGGCCTGTTCGCCGCGATCCCGGCGGTGTGGGCGTACAACCGCTACGCCAACAAGGTCGAGCGCGTGGCTTCGCGCTACGAGGTGTTCCAGGAGGAGTTCTCCTCGGTGCTGCAGCGGCAGATCCAGACCGACGAAGCGCTCTGAGGGGCAGGCCATGGCCATGCGAAACGCCGCGCGCCACAAGCGCATGAAGCTCAAGTCCGAGATCAACGTCGTGCCCTACATCGACGTGATGCTGGTGCTGCTGATCATCTTCATGGTCACCGCGCCGATGTTGAACGCCAACGTCGACGTCAACCTGCCGCAGGCCAACGCCAAGTCGCTGGCCGACAAGAAGAACCCGGTGATCATCTCGGTCGGCGCCGACGGCAGCCTGTTCCTCACCCTGGAAGGGGCCAAGAAGGAGCCGGTCGACGTCGCCACCATGCAGGCCAAGGTCGGCGCCTTCGTCAAGGCCAACCCGGACATCAGCGTGCTGGTGGCCGGCGACCGCGAAGGCAAGTACGAAGGCGTCTACCAGGTGCTGGCCGATCTGCAGCAGGCCGGCGTCAGCAAGGTCGGCCTGATGAGCCAGCCGCAGGGCGCGGGCGCGGGCAATGCGGGAAAATAAGGGCACTTCCACGGCGGTCGTCCTTTCCGCCGTACTGCACTTGGGTATCGTCGGCTTCCTCGCGCTGGCGATCGTGCCGTGCTCGTTCTACGAAAGCCTGTTCAGCGCGCTGCATCTGCCGGCGAGCTGGAACCCGATCACCTGCGCCAAGCCGCTCCAGCTGCAGGGCCCGGTCATCGAGGCCACGCTGATCGGCCCCACCGGCGCGCCGCCGCCCAAGCCGGTCAAGAACGCCAAGCGCGAGCCGACCACGCCGCCGCCGCCCAGCGTACCGCCGCCGCAGGTGCAGACGCCGCCACCACAGATCAAGACGCTGCCGCCGCCGCCGGAGCATCCGGACGTGGTCGACCAGGAAAAGGTCGTCGCCGACGCCCTGCAGAAGGCCGAAGACGCGAAGAAGGAACAGGAAGAAAAGCAGCGCCAGCGGCAGGCCGAGCTGGACGCGCAGGCGGCCAAGAAAAAGGAAGAGCAGAAAAAGCAGCTCGACGAGCTGTTCGCCAAGATGGACGCCGCCGCGGCGGCCCGCCAGAAGCTGGAGAACAAGGCCAAACAGGCCAAGCAGCAGATGGAGGACCTCAAGAACGCGCAGGACACCGGCGAGGCCAACCTGCCCAACGCGGCACAGCGCCAGACCGGCAACAACGCCCAGAACAGCGCGCTGACGGATCAGTATCTAGCTGCCATTCAGAATGCGGTCACGCCCAACTGGTTACGTCCGGATAACATGCCGGATGTTCCGTGCGTCGTGCACATCGTGCAGCTGCCCGGCGGCGACGTGATGAGCGCCAAGGTCGATGCGGGCTGTCCCTACGACGACGCCGGCAAGCGCTCCATCGAGAATGCCGTGCTGCGCACGAAAACCTTGCCCTACAAGGGTTTCGAGAGCGTTTTCCAGCGCGAAATCACGCTTACCTTCCGGCCGCAGTGAGTCCTTCATGCGCAAACTGAAATCGCTCTTGTCCCTTGCCGCCGTGTGCCTGGTGGCCCTTCTTGCCGCCGCGCCGGCGGGTGCGCAGTCGCTGAACGTCGACATCGTCGGCGGCCTGAAGACCGCCACGCCGATCGTCGTGGTGCCGTTCGCGCAGGCAGGCGGCGCGCCGCTGCCCACCGACGTGGCCGACGTGATCCGCAACGATTTCAACCGCTCGGGCAAGTTCCGCGCGCTGGCCAAGAGCGAGATCGTCGAGTCGCCTTCGCGCGGCGCGGACATCAAATTCGCCACCTGGCGGCTGCTCAAGCAGGACTACATCACCGTCGGGCGCATCAGCGACGCCGGCGGCGGCCTGCTCAAGGTCGAGTACGAGCTGTGGGACGTCAACAAGCAGCAGAACCTGCTGGCGCAGTCCTATACCGCCCCGGCCGGCGACTTGCGCGGCGTGGCGCACCAGATCGCCGACGCGATCTACGAGAAGATCACCGGCGTGCGCGGCGCGTTCTGGACCCGCATCGCCTACGTCACCGCCGTGGGCCTGGGCAACAACACCACCTACTCGCTGATCGTGGCCGATTCGGACGGCTACAACCCGCAGGTCGTGGCCCGCTCGCGCGAGTCGCTGCTGTCGCCGGCCTGGTCGCCGGACGGCAAGAAGATCGCCTATGTGTCCTTCGAGAGTGGCAACTCGCAGGTCTACATCCAGGACGTCACCACCGGCTCGCGCCAGCTGATCGCCGCGCACAAGAAGGGCATCAACGGCGCGCCGGCCTGGTCGCCGGACGGCAGCAAGCTGGCGGTGTCGCTCTCCTTCGTGGGCAACCCGGAGATCTACGTGATCGACATGGCCAGCCGCCACGAGACGCGCCTGACCCACAGCCTGTCGATCGATACCGAGCCGACCTGGGCGCCGGACGGCCAGAGCATCTACTTCACCTCCGACCGCTCCGGGCGGCCGCAGATCTACCAGATGCCCGCCACCGGCGGCACGCCCACGCGCATCAGCTTCCAGGGCCAGAACAACGCCAACGCCGACGTCAGCTACGACGGCAAGCAGATCGCCATGGTGCAGGGCAACGGGAACGTGTATCGTATTGCCATTATGGATCGCAGTCTGGGTGGGCAGGTGCGCTTCATCTCGCCCGGCCCGATTGACGACTCCCCGAGCTTCGCACCGAACGCCAGCATGCTGTTGTACGCGGCCACGGAAGGACGCCGCGGCGTGCTGTATGCCGTTTCGGCCGATGGCCAGGTCCGTCAACGTCTCGTGCTGTCCGACGGCGACGTACGCGAACCGGCCTGGGGCCCGTACCGGCAGCGTTGAGTTTTATTGACCGCTGGGCGCCAACGCGTCCGGCGGAACGGCCATGGAATGGGCCGAAACGACGCTTCGGCGTCAGTTCGCTTCTGGCGGGCGCCTCCCAAAGGGCGTTGGCCAATCGGTCGCCAGGGCCTTTAGCGCCTGGCCCGCGGCAGTACCAAGCGTCACACAACAAGCCGGACCACCGGCGACCACCACCCGAAACCGCAATCGTCATTGACTGTCGGAACTCAAACCCGTTTGAAGGAACATCACCCATGAATAAGACCGCTCGCGTCGCCCTGGTCGCCCTGCTCTGCGTTGGCGCGGCCGCTTGCTCCAAGAAGCAGGAAGTCAAGCCGCAGCCCCAGCCGGAGCAGGCTCCGGTCACCCAGCCGGCGCAGACCAACAACAAGTACACCCCGGCCGACCTCGACACCGACGCCTGCCTGCGTCAGCGCGTCGTGTACTTCGATTTCGACAAGACCGAGATCAAGCCGGAGTTCCAGCAGATCATGGCGTGCCACGCCAAGTACCTGCAGGACCGTCCGGAATCGCACATCCGTCTGGAAGGCAACACCGACGAGCGCGGCACCCGCGAATACAACCTGGGTCTGGGCGAGCGCCGCGGCAATGCCGTGTCCGACGCCCTGCAGGCCAACGGCGGCCAGGCCAGCCAGCTCGAAGTGATCTCCTACGGCAAGGAAAAGCCGGTGTGCCGTGAGCACAACGAGGATTGCTGGAGCAAGAACCGCCGCGTCGAGATCGTCTACACGGCGAAGTAATGAAGACCGCACTGGCTAAGCAGTTCATGGCCAGGCTCGGCATGGCGGGCGCGATCGCGTCCGCCATGCTTTTTGCCGTCCCGGTCCTGGCGCAGGACTCCCGCCTGAGCCTCGCCGACCGCGTGTCGCGGCTCGAGCAGCAGGCGCAGGCGCAGAACCAGGGCGGCACCGGCATGGTCAACCAGGTGCAGCAACTGCAGGCGCAGGTGCAGCAGCTGCAGGGCCAGGTCGAGGAACTGCAGCATCAGCTGCAGGATATGCAGGACAAGAGCAAGGCGCAGTACGTCGACCTCGATTCGCGGCTGGGCCGCCTCGAGGGCAAGGGCGCCGGCACGAATACTCCCGCCGCGGGCCCAGGCGCTCCCGCTTCATCCGGCTCGGCCGCCAAGGTGCCGGCGCCGGCCACTGGGGCGCCGTCGACGGCCGCCGCGCCCGCCAGCGCGGGCAGCGCACCCGCCGCGGCTCCCGATGCCGCCTCGCAGGCCGCCTACGACGCCGCCTTCAAGGCGCTGCGTGCGGGCGACTACGCCCAGGCCTCGCGCGGCTTCCGTGGCTTCATCCAGCAGTACCCGGACAACAGCCTCACGCCCAACGCCTGGTATTGGCTGGGCGAGTCGTACTACGTGACCATGAACTACCCGGTGGCGCTGGAGGCCTTCCAGCGGCTGCTCTCGCAGTTCCCGCAGAGCGAGAAGGCGCCCGACGCGCTGCTCAAGGTCGGCTACAGCCAGCTCGAGCTCAAGCAGACCGACGCCGGCAAGGCCACGCTGCAATCGGTCACCAGCAAATACCCCAGTTCCCGCGCCGCCAGCCTGGCGCAGGAACGCCTGCGCCGACTGCAGCTGCAATCGGCGATCCGCTGAGGCGGTCGTGAGCAGTACCGACGCGGGCATGGCGCCCGTCGTGCCGATGCCGGCCGAGCGCCTGCGCATCACCGAGATCTTCCATTCGATCCAGGGCGAAGCCGACGCGATCGGCTGGCCCACCGTGTTCGTGCGCCTGACCGGCTGCCCGCTGCGCTGCGTCTGGTGCGATACCGAGTATTCCTTCCACGGCGGCCAGTGGCACGACATCGACGACATCCTCGCCGAGGTGGCACGGCACGGCGCGCGCCACGTCTGCGTGACCGGCGGCGAGCCGTTGGCGCAGAAGCGCTGCCTGATCCTGCTGCGACGGCTGTGCGACGCCGGCTACGAGGTGTCGCTGGAAACCTCCGGCGCGCTGGACGTGTCCGCCGTCGATCCGCGCGTGCGCAAGGTGATGGACCTGAAGGCGCCCGATTCGGGCGAATGCGCGCGCAACCTGTGGGCCAATCTCGACCACTTGTCGCCGCACGACCAGTTAAAGATCGTGATCGCCAGCCATGCCGATTACGAATGGGCGCGCGGCGTGGTCGCCGAGCACGCGCTGGAGCGGCGCTGCATGGTGCTGTTCTCGCCGGTACACGGCGCGGTGCAGCCGCGCGAGCTGGCCGAATGGATCCTCCAAGACCGCCTGCCTGTGCGCTTCCAGCTCCAGTTGCACAAGCTGCTCTGGAACGACGCGCCGGGCCACTGAGATCGCTTCTTCTGCCGATGGGCGGGCTGTGCCTTCATCGCACCTGTCCAAGCTCGAGGCGGGAATCGCCATACGCGCCGTGGCCTGTGCCGCCGCGAGCGCCTTCCGGCCGGTGACCGGCCGCATGCAAGGAACCGTTTCATGTCCCATACCAACCCACGCAAGGCCGTCGTGCTCGTTTCCGGCGGCATGGACTCGGCCGTCACCCTCGCCATCGCGCGCGAGCAGGGCTTCACCGTGCACGCGCTCAGCGTCGCCTACGGCCAGCGCCACGGCTCCGAGCTGGAAGCGGCCGGGCGCGTCGCCCGCACGCTCGGCGCGGCCGAGCACAAGACCGTGCAGGTCGACCTGCGCAGCATCGGCGGCTCGGCGCTCACCGCCGACATCGACGTACCGACCGATTCGGCCGACGGCGGCGAGGGGATTCCCGTCACCTACGTGCCCGCGCGCAACACCATCATGCTGTCGATCGCGCTGGGCTGGGCCGAAGTGCTCGGCGCCAGCGACATCTTCTGCGGCGTCAACGCGGTCGACTATTCCGGCTACCCCGATTGCCGGACTGCCTTCATCGAGGCCTTCGAGCGGCTGGCCAACGTCGCCACCAAGGCCGGCGTCGAAGGCGCGTCCTTGCGCATCCATGCGCCGCTGATGCACATGAGCAAGGCCGACATCGCACGCGAGGGCGGGCGCCTGGGCGTGGATTTCGCGCAGACGGTGAGCTGCTACCAAGCCGATCCGCAAGGCCGCGCCTGCGGCCACTGCGATGCCTGCCGCCTGCGTGCCGAGGGCTTCCGCGCCGCCGGGCTCGCCGATCCGACCCGCTACGCCTGATCGCGGGCGCCGAAGCGCCGGCGTGCACCGCCGGTTTGCTTGTGCCATCGCGTACCAGCCCATAAAATCGCCCGTCCGCCTCGATGGGTCGTTAGCTCAGTTGGTAGAGCAGTAGACTTTTAATCTATTGGTCCCGGGTTCGAGTCCCGGACGACCCACCATCCCGACCCGCGAGTCTCGCGGGTTTTTTTTCGCCCGCAGGCCAACGCTTGCCACGCGCGCGCGCGGGCGCGAAGCTGCGTTCTTTGCGGCGACGAAGAGGTGGCATGTGGACTGGGTGGATCTGCGCAGCGACACGGTGACCAGGCCCACGCCTGCCATGCGCGCATCGATGCTCGACGCTCCGGTGGGCGACGACGTCTACGGCGAAGACCCGACCGTCAACGCGCTGCAGCAGCGCGTGGCCGCCGACCTCGGCTTCGAGGCGGCGCTGTTCGTGCCCAGCGGCACGCAGTCCAACCTGCTGGCGCTGATGTCGCACTGCGAACGCGGCGACGAATACATCGTCGGCATGGACGCGCACACCTACAAGTTCGAAGGCGGCGGTGCCGCCGTGCTCGGTTCGATCCAGCCGCAGCCGATCGTGCAGGACGCCGACGGCAGACTGCCGCTGGACCGCGTGGAGGCGGCGATCAAGCCGGTCGATCCGCATTTCGCCCGCACGCGCCTGCTCGCGCTGGAGAACACCTGGCACGGCCGCGTGCTGCCGATGGATTACCTGCGCGCCGCGCACGACTTCGCCCGCGAGCGGGGCCTCGCCCTGCACCTGGACGGCGCGCGGCTGTACAACGCGGCGGTGGCCTGCGGCGTGCCCGCGGGCGAGATCACCCGCTACTTCGACAGCGTGTCGGTGTGCCTTTCCAAGGGGCTGGGTGCGCCGGTCGGATCGGTGCTGGCCGGTTCGGCCGCGCTGATCGACAAGGCGCGGCGCTGGCGCAAGGTCGCCGGCGGCGGCTGGCGCCAGGCCGGCATGCTCGCAGCGGCGGGCCTGCATGCGCTCGACCATCATGTCGCGCGGTTGGCGCAGGACCATGCGCGCGCCGCGCGACTGGCCGCGCAGCTGGCGGAACTGCCGGGCCTGCGGCTGCTCGGCCAGCACACCAACATGGTCTTCGTCGAAGTGCCGGCCGAACGCCTGCGCGAACTGGATGTCCACCTGCGCGAGGCCGGCGTCCGCATCAGCATCGGCTACCTGCCCACGCTGCGGCTGGTCACCCACCTGGACGTGGACGACGACGGCGTGGCCCGCACGGTGGCGGCGTTCGCCGCGTTCTTCGCGCGCGCGTGAGGCCGCTCGCCGACCGGCCCTTGCGGTATCCACGTCCTGATCCTTCCCCGCGAACGCGGCGGGAAGGACCAGGGCCGCGGCTGGCGATCAGCCGGCGCGTTGGGCCGTGCGGATGAAGTCGCGCACCTGCGGGTAGACGATCTCGCGCCAGCGGCGGCCGCTGAAGATGCCGTAGTGGCCGGCGCCCTCGATCACCCTGTGCGCGTGCCGTTCGGCCGGGATGCCGGTGCACAGCCCGTGCGCCGCCCCGGTCTGGCCCAGGCCCGAGATGTCGTCCAGTTCACCCTCGATGGTGAGCAGCGCGCTGCGCGTGATGGCGCCGGGGTTCACCCGCTCGCCGGCGACGTCCCACAGCCCTCGCGGCAACAGGAACTGCTGGAACACGGTACGGATGGTGTCCAGGTAGTAGCCGGCCGGCATGTCCAGCACGGCGTTGTACTCGTCGTAGAAGCGCCGGTGCGCCTCGGCGTCGTCCAGGTCGCCGCGCAGCAGGTCGAGATAGAAGTCCCAATGCGACGAGAGGTGGCGGCCCGGGTTCATCGCGATGAAGCCCGCGTGCTGCAGGAAGCCCGGATACACCTTGCGGCCGCGCCCGGGGTAGTTGGCCGGCACCGTGTGGATCAGGTTCGATTCGAACCAGGACAGCGGCTGCTGGGTGGCCAGGTCGTTGACGCTGGTCGGGCTCTGGCGCGGGTCGATCGGTCCGCCCATCATCACCAGGCTGCGGGGCGTCTCCTCGCCGCGCGCGGCCATCAGGGAAACCGCCGCCAGCACCGGCACGGTCGGCTGGCACACCGAAATCACGTGCAGCTCGCGCGCGCCGATGTGGCGGATGAACTGTTCCACGTAGCCGACGTAGTCGTCCAGACGGAACATGCCTGCCTCGGCCGGCACCATGCGCGCGTCGATCCAATCGGTGACGTAGACCTTGTGGTCGCGCAGCAGCGTGCGGACGGTATCGCGCAGCAAAGTGGCGTGATGGCCCGAAAGCGGCGCCACCACCAGCACCACCGGCTGGCCGCGCATCGCTTCGAGGGTGGCCGGGTCGTCGCTGAAGCGCTTGAAGCGCTTCAACTGGCAGAACGGCAGTTCGAGCGCGGTCTGCTCCACCACCGCCACGGTCTGCCCGTGCGCCTGGATCTCATGGATGCCGAAGACGGGCTTCTCGTATTCCTTGCCCAGCCGGTACAAAAGTTCGCAGCCGGCGGCCCAGCGCGCGGCGCCGGGCAACTGCGCCAGCAGGCTGCCTGGTTCGTTGAACATCTTCGCGCTGGCTTGCGCGAAGTAGCTCATCGGGCCCATGAAGGCGCGTTGCCACTCGTGGAGTTGGTAGAGCATGGGAAGTCGGCTGCCGTCGAAAAGCCGAGTCTAGTGGCTTCGCGCAAGAATTGCTGCAGTGCCGCATGGTGTCGGCGCGGGGGCAGGGCGACGCACAGCCCAGCGGCGGCGCATAGCAGCCGGTCGCGCCGTCATCCGTCGCGCCGGCACACCAGCAGCACCTCGTCCACGCCGGCGTCATCGGCAAGACCCTCGCGCCAGCGCAGCGGCTTCTGGAACCTGAGCCCCAGCGGCATGAACACCCGGTTGTACCACCACATCGCGCGTTCGCGCCGGTGGATCAGATACCACTGGCCGAGCTCGAGCAGGCGCGAGGACTTCGGCTGCATGCCGTAGACCGCGCTGCGCTCGAGGGTGAAGCCGTGCGCCGCGAGCCGCGCGCGGATGCCCGCCGGCTCGTAGCGCCGGCAATGCCCCACGAACTCGTCGAAGGCGGTCCACGCCTCCGGATGCAGCGGCACCGACAGCAGCAGCGTCGCGCCCGGCGCGGCCACGCGCGCAAGCTCGCGCAGGGCGCCCTCGTCGTCGGCCACGTGCTCGAGGATGTCGAACGCGCACACCAGGTCGAACCGTGCGTCGGCGCAGGGCAGGGCGCCGATCATGCCGTGCATGGCGTCGGCGCCGCGGGCGCGCAGCTGGCGCAGGGCCGCATGGCTCAGGTCGACGAAGCAGGTGCCTTCCAGCGGCAGCCGCGGGCGCAGGCCGGGCGCCACCTCCAGCCGGCGCGGCGCGGCCGCGGTCAGTTCATGCACCAAGGGCCAGGTGTTGAAGCGTTGCGGCTCGACCAGCCGCGCCTGCGCCCACAGCGCCTCGTAGAAGTCGCGGTTGGCGCGCAGCAGTTCAGCGTCGTCACGCCGCGGCGAGAGGCTCTCCATGCCGACCTTGTACAGCAAGCACGGCCGTGGCGGAGTGAAGCGCTCAGCCGATCCTGAGCTCGGTCCCGGCGGCCATGTCGTGCAGGGCGCGGCGCCGTGGATCGACCAGCGCCGGCGCGAACCACAGCGCCCACCCGGCCACCACCGCCCACGCGGCGATGCGCAATCCGAGCCACGGCGCGAGCGCCAGCAGCAGCAGCGGCAGCGCCGCGACGACCACCCGCCGCAAGGCCTGGGTCCAAGCGAGCCTGCCATCGCCGGCCGCGACCAGGCGGACATGCCAGGGCCGCATGCCCAGCGTCTGCCCGCCGCGCAGCCAGGAAACCACGAAGTAGGCACCCACCACCAGCGCCTGCAAGGGCTGGTACCACCAGGCGATCGCGGTGTGCGCGCCGGTCTGGATCAACCGCCCGCCGGTGGCGAGCTGGCAGACCAGGCCCACCACCATCACGATCGCCACCACCGCGAGCAGGTCGTAGACCAGCGCGGTCAGGCGCCGCCAGAGCGGGCAGGGAGCGGAGGCGTGTGCTGGACTCATCGGGTTTTCGCTTGCGCCCGCCGCAGCGGGCGGCGAGCATCGGTGCATGCAGGGAAAGAACGCAAGTATCACCCAAGCCGACCAGCAGAGCATTGCCGCCTTCCTGGAGCGCGTGTGGTCGGAGGATGGCCTGGCCGACCGCACCCTCCAGGCTTACCGGCAGGACCTGGAAGGGCTGGCGCGCTGGCTCGCCGTGCGCGGACGCGGCCTGCATACGGCGCGGCGGGAGGACCTGTCCGCCTACCACGGCGGCCAGCGCGCCGCGGTGCGCTCGATGGCGCGTCGCCAGTCGGCCTTTCGCCGCTTCTACGGCCAGCTGGCGCGCGACATGCCCGGCTTCGAGGACCCGACCCTGCTGATCGAGCGTCCCCGCATGCCGCGCAGCCTGCCCAAGGCGCTGGCCGAGCGCGAGGTCGAGGCGCTGCTGGCCGCGCCTGACCTGGCCACCACGCTGGGCGTGCGCGACCGCGCGATGCTGGAACTGATGTACGCCTCGGGCCTGCGCGTGTCCGAGCTGGTGGAGCTGCCGCTGGCCGCGCTCAACCTGCGCCAGGGCGTGCTGCGGATCACCGGCAAGGGCGGCAAGGACCGGCTGGTGCCGGTCGGTGAAGTGGCGCTGGAGCGCATCGAGGCCTATCTGGCCCAGGCGCGGCCGGCGCTGGCCAAGGGTCGCCAGCCCGCGGCGCTGTTCCTGAGCCAGCGCGGCGAGGGCATGACCCGGCAGATGTTCTGGGTTCTGGTCAAGCGCCACGCGTTGTCGGTCGGCATCGAGTCGAAGCGGATCTCCCCGCACGTGCTGCGGCACTCCTTCGCCACCCACCTGCTCAACCACGGCGCCGACCTGCGCGCGCTGCAGCTGCTGCTGGGCCATGCTTCGCTGAGCACCACGCAGATCTACACGCTGGTGGCGAAAGAAGGGCTCAAGCGCCTGCACGCGCAACATCATCCGCGCGGCTGAGGCGCCCTCGCCCTGGCGTCGCGGCCGCCCACCCGCTCCTATTTCGGTGATCCACGCAGGGGCCTGCCTCACGTCCCCTGTGCAAGAATTCCGGTTTCATCGCCGCCTTCTCCGCGGCCGCGAGGTCTCCGATGTTCAAGAAGTTGTCTTTCGCATTGCTCGCAGGCGCCTTCGCACTGGCTGCCTGTGCCGCCGATAACCAGAACGGCGCGGGCGCCACGGCCAAGCCGGCGGCCGAGCAGGTGGTGCGCGCGGCGCTGCAGAAGCTCGCGCCCGGCGTGCAGATCGACTCCATCGCGCCGGCGCCGATGCCGGGCTTCTACCAGGTCATCGGCTCGGGCCAGTTGGTCTACGTCAGCACCGACGGCAAGTACATGCTCAACGGCGACCTGGTCGACCTGGGCAGCCGGCGCAACCTGAGCGAGCGGGCCTGGGCCGACTTCCGCAAGGGCGAGCTGGCCAAGGTGCCCGCCGCCCAGCGCATCGTATTCGCGCCGCCGCACCCGAAGTACACCGTCACCGTGTTCTCCGACGTCAACTGCGGCTACTGCCGCATGTTCCATTCGCACATCGCCCAGCTCAATGCCGAAGGCATCGCGGTCGAGTACCTGGCCTGGCCCCGCGAAGGCGTCACCACCACCGCCGGCAACCCGACGGACACCTATAGCGAGATGGTGTCGGTCTGGTGCGCCGCCGACCGCAAGGCCGCGTTCACCGCCGCCAAGCAGGGCAAGCAGCCCAAGCCGGCACAGTGCGCCAATCCGGTCAAGGACGAGTTCGACCTGGGCGTGCGGCTGGGGGTCACCGGCACCCCCACCATACTGGGCCCCGACGGCATGGTGCTGGGCGGCTACGTGCCGCCGGACAAGCTGCTCCAGCTGCTGCAGCAGGGCGACAAGGGCGGCTGAGCCCGCTGGCGGCGCCCGTTCGGGGCGGGTCGACGGGCCGCCCGGCGGCATCGGGTAGAATAGGCGTCTTCCTTCCCGCGCCGAATTCCCCCGCATGATCGCTTTCGACGGGCAGAGCGCCCTTTCGCCGTTTCGTCTGGATCGCCTCAACGCACGCCTCGATGCGGTGCACCGCGGCACACGCGTGCAGGCGGCATGGTTCGTCTATGTGCTGGACGCCGGCCATGCGCCCGAAGGCGACGAGCGCCGCCGACTGCTCGAAGTGCTCGAAGCGAAGGACGCCGCGCCGGAACCTGCCACGCTGTGGACGGTGCCGCGCCTGGGCACCATTTCGCCCTGGTCGAGCAAGGCCACCGACATCCTGCACGGCGCCGGCTTCGACGTGCGCCGGGTCGAGCGCGGCACCGCCTGGACCGTGGCCGGCCTGCCGGATGCCGGCACGCCCGCGCACGCCGCCGTGCTGGAAGTGCTGCACGACCCGATGACGCAATCGGTGCTCACCGACCTGGCCGACGCGCAGGGCCTGTTCCTGGCCGGCACGCCGGGCGAGCTGGTGCACATCGCGCTGGGCGACGATCCGCGCGGCGCGCTGGCCGCGGCCAACGCGCGCCTGGGCCTGGCACTGGCCGAGGACGAGATCGACTACCTGGCCGATCGCTACGCCGAGCTGGGCCGCGACCCGACCGACGCGGAACTCTTCATGTTCGCGCAGGCCAATTCCGAGCACTGCCGCCACAAGGTGTTCAACGCCAGCTGGACGATCGACGGCGAGGAACAGGACAAGAGCCTGTTCGCCATGATCAAGCACACCCACCAGCGCTCGCCCGCGCACACGCTGTCGGCCTACAAGGACAACGCGGCGGTGATCGAGGGGCATCAGGGCAAGCGCTTCTTCACCGACGGCGAAGGTGTCTGGCGCGCGCACGAGGAGCAGGTCGACTACGCGATCAAGGTGGAAACGCACAACCACCCGACCGCCATCGCGCCCTGGCCGGGCGCGGCCACCGGCGCCGGCGGCGAGATCCGCGACGAGGGCGCCACCGGCCGCGGCGCCAAGCCCAAGGCGGGCCTGACCGGCTTCTCGGTGTCCGATTTGCGCATCCCCGGCGCGCCGCAGCCGTGGGAGGTGGACCGCCCGTTGCCCCCGCGCATGGCCAGCGCGTTCGAGATCATGCGCGACGGCCCGCTGGGCGCCGCCGCGTTCAACAACGAATTCGGCCGCCCCTGCCTGGGCGGCTACTTCCGCACCTACGAGCACGAGACCGGCGAACCCGGCGTGCGCCGCGGCTACGACAAGCCGATCATGATCGCCGGCGGCCTGGCGAACATTCGTAGGGATCATGTTCAGAAGCGCGAGTTGAAGCCGGGCCACGCGGTGGTCGTGCTGGGCGGCCCGTCGATGCTGATCGGCCTGGGCGGCGGCGCCGCTTCGTCGGTGGCCTCCGGCGCCTCCAGCGCGGAGCTCGACTTCGCCTCCGTGCAGCGCGACAACGCCGAGATGGAGCGGCGCTGCCAGCAGGTCATCGACAGCTGCTGGATGCGCGGCGAGGCCAACCCCATCGTCAGCATCCACGACGTCGGCGCCGGCGGCCTGTCCAACGCGATCCCCGAGCTGCTCAACGACGCCGGCGTGGGCGGGCAGATCGATCTTTCCAAGATCCCCTGCGACGATCCCTCGCTCTCGCCCATGCAGGTGTGGAGCAACGAATCGCAGGAGCGCTACGTGCTCGCCATCGCGCCGGACGACCTGCCCGAGTTCGAAGGCTATTGCCGGCGCGAGCGCTGCCCGTTCGCCGTGGTCGGCGCCGCTACCGCCGAGCGCGTGCTGCGCGTGGCCGACCCGCGCCGCGACCTCAGCGTGATCGACCTGCCGATGGATGTGCTGTTCGGCAAGCCGCCGCGCATGCACCGCGACGCGCGCCGCATCAAGCCGCGCGTGGACCTGCTGCCGGACCTGTCCGGCATCGGCATGGACGAGGCGGTGCAGCGCGTGCTGCGCCTGCCCACGGTGGGCAGCAAGAGCTTCCTGATCACCATCGGCGATCGCACCGTCGGCGGCCTGAACCACCGCGACCCGATGGTCGGTCCCTGGCAGGTGCCGGTGGCCGATTGCGCGGTCACGCTGTCCGATTTCGACGGCTACCAGGGCGAGGCGATGGCGATGGCCGAGCGTGCGCCGGTCGCGCTGCTCAACAGCGCCGACGCCGCGCGGCTGGCGGTGGGCGAGGCGATCACCAACCTGGCTGCGGCGCCGATCGAACACTTAAGCGAGATCCGCCTGTCTGCCAACTGGATGGCCGCGGTGAACCATGACGGCGAGGACGCCGCACTGTTCGACGCGGTCAAGGCGGTGGGCATGGAGCTTTGCCCGGCGCTGGACATCGCCATTCCGGTCGGCAAGGACTCGCTCTCCATGCAGACCGTGTGGCAGGACGTCAGCGCGTCCGATGAAGGCACGCCGCAGCGCACGATCGCACCGGTGTCGCTGGTGATTACCGGCTTCGCCCGCGTCGGCGACGTGCGCCGCACGCTCACGCCGCAGCTCAAACTCGACCGCGGCGACTCGGAGCTGTGGCTGCTCGACCTGGGCGCCGGGCGCGACCGCCTGGGCGGCTCGGCGCTGACGCAGGTGTTCAACCGCGCCGGCGGCCTGCCGCCGGACCTGGACGACGCCAAGCGCCTGCGGGCGCTGTTCGAGCTGGTGCAGGAGGCCAACCGCGCCGGCCTGGTGCTGGCCTATCACGACCGTTCCGACGGCGGCGTCATCGTCACCCTGCTGGAGATGGCCTTCGCCGGCCACTGCGGCCTGGAGCTCCACCTCGACGGCTGGGCCGAAGCGACCCTGCGTGCGCTGTTCAACGAGGAGCTCGGCGCGGTGCTGCAGGTGGCCAGCGCCAACCGCGAGGCCTTCGAGGCGCTGCTGGTCAAGCACGGCCTGGCCGGCATGAGCCACCGCATCGGCCGGCCCAAGGAGAAGCTCGGCATCAAGCTGTTCCTCGGCAACGAGGCGCTGTTCAAGTGGAACTGGACGGCGCTGTTCGGCGCCTGGAACCAGACCAGCCACGCCATGCAGCGCCTGCGCGACAACCCGGTCAGCGCGGATGCCGAGTGCGAATGGCGGCTGGACGACGCCGACCCGGGCATCACGCCGAAGCTCTCGTTCAACCCTGCCGAAGACGTCGCCGCGCCGTACATCGCCAAGGGCGCGCGCCCGCGCGTGGCGATCCTGCGCGAGCAGGGCGTCAACGGCCAGGTCGAGATGGCCGCGGCGTTCACCCGCGCCGGCTTCGACGCGGTGGACGTGCACATGTCCGACCTCGCGACGGGCCGCCACGCACTCGCCGACTTCCGCGGCTTCGCCGCCTGCGGCGGCTTCTCCTACGGCGACGTGCTGGGCGCCGGCCGCGGCTGGGCGACCTCGATCCTCTACAACGAGGCGATGCGCGCGCAGTTCGAGGCCTTCTTCAACGATCCTTCGAAGTTCGCCCTGGGCGCCTGCAACGGTTGCCAGATGCTGTCGCAGCTGAAGGACATCATCCCCGGCGCCAAGCATTGGCCGAAGTTCGTGCGCAACGCCTCGGAACAGTACGAGGCGCGCCTGGCCACGCTGGAGGTGCTCGACTCACCCAGCCTGTTCTTCAAGGGCATGGCCGGCTCGCGCATTCCGGTGGCGGTGGCGCACGGCGAGGGCCGGGTGAGCTTTCCCTACGCGTGCAGCCCGTCCAAGGCGCAGGCGGCGGTGCGCTTCGTCGACAACCGCGGCAAGCCCACCGAGAACTACCCGCTCAACCCGAACGGCTCGCCGGGCGGCCTGGCCGGCTTCACCGCGGCCGACGGTCGCGTGACCATCCTGATGCCGCACCCGGAGCGCGTGTTCCGCAGCGTGCAGATGAGCTGGCACCCGGAGACCTGGGGCGAGGATTCGCCGTGGATGCGCATGTTCCGCAACGCACGGGTGTGGTGCGGCTGAGCCCAAGCGCCGCCGCCGGAAGGCGGGCATGAGCGCGCGCTGGCTCCATGCGCCGGCGTGGCTACTGCTGCTGGCGCTGCTGCCCTGGTGGCTGGGGTTGCCGCTGCTGCTGGCGATCGCGGCCCTGCTGCTGATCGCCGGCGAGCGCCTGCAGGAGCCTGCGGGCCTGCTGCGCCGGGCGTTGCGCTGGGGACTGCCTGGCGTGTTGTTCGCCGCGCAACGGGCGCTGGGTGGCGATGCCTTCGCCTGGGCGATGGCGCTGCTCGGGGCGCTGGTCGGGTTCACCCTGCTGGCGGGCCTGGAGGCCTGGCTCGATCGCGGTCGGCGCGAGCAGGTCGCCCAGCCGGAGCTGCGCGACTGGCCCAGCCTGGCGCTGGCGCCGATCGGTCCCAGGGCGGTGGTCGTCGAGTTGGCCGCGCCGCAGTGGACCGAAGGCAGCTGTCCCGATCCGCGTGGCGGCGAGGCACGCTGGGAGTCCGGACGCTATGTCCTGGCCGGCGGCGGCACGGTGGATCGCGTGCTGGCGCGCGCATCGTTCAGCCCGGACGGGCGCTGGTTCGTCGCCGGTACGCCGCGCGGCCTGGTACTGGTGGACCGTGACCGGGGGCGCAGCCATCGCCTGCGCGGCTGGACCTTGTGCGGATGGCACGACGGACCCTGGCTGGCGCGCGAAGCGGGGGCGGCGATGGCCTGGCGGGAAGTGCTCGGAGAGTACTGATCCGTGGCGACGCTTGAACCCTTCACGCGTTCGCGGGGAAGGACCGGCGCGCGGTGCACGGTAGGGCCCCGTTCTCCCCGCCGCACGCCTCCCGCATACTTGCCGGGTGTCCACTCCCAATCCCCTTCCCAGGACGCTGCCGGCCAGCGTGATCGTGGTGTGCGCCGACAGCGGCCCTTCGTTGCGCGATTGCGCCCGGCGGGCGCTCGGCAGCGCGCTGCCGCTGGAGCTGATCCTCGTCGACAACGGCTCGACCGACGGCATGCCGCAGGCGGTCGAACGCGAGCACGCCCACGAGCCGCGCCTGAAGGTCATCTACAACCACGCCAACCTCGGCTTCGGGCCGGCGGTGAACCGGGCCGCCGCGACGGCGCGCGGCGAGCACCTGCTGGTGCTCAATCCCGATTGCCTGCTCGAGCCCGATACGCTCGCGCGCATGCTCGACGTCCTCGATGCCCACCCCGAAGCGGGCATCGTCGGCGCGGTGGTGTGCGGGGCCGACGGCACGCCCGACCCGGCCTCCTACCGGCGCGACCCGCTGCTGGGACGTGCGCTCGCCACCCTGGCGGGGGCGCGCGGCGGCATGAACATCGAAGGCGCCGTGCCGTCGGGCGTGGTCGCTGCCGAGGCCGTGTCTGGCGCGCTGATGCTGCTGCCGCGCAAGGTCTTCGTTGAGCTCGGCGGTTTCGACGAACGCTACTTCCTGCACTTCGAGGACCTGGACCTGTGCCGCCGCGCGCGCGACGCAGGCTATGCGGTGCTGCTGGCCGGCGACGTGCGCGTGCTGCACGGCAAGGGCGGTTCGAGCCGGCACCGGCCGGTGTTCGTCAGCCGGCACAAGCATCGCGGCATGTGGCGGTGGTTCCGCACCTTCGATCCGGCCGCGCGCAATCCGCTGGTCGCCGCCGCGGTGTGGCTGGGCATCTGGCTGCACTTCGCGGCGCAGGTACCCGGCCAGCTCTGGCGCCTCGCCAGGGCGCGGCGGCGGTCCGCGCGATGAACGCCGCACGTCCACGCACGCTCGCGGCCACCGCCGGCCTCATCGCCATGACCGCGGTGTGGGGCTCGACCTTCGTGCTGATCAAGGACGTGGTCGGACGCATGCGCGTGGTGGACTTTCTCGCCGTGCGCTTCGTCGTCGCCGCGGCGGTGATGCTGATGCTGTTCGCGCGACCGGTGTGGCGGCTGGAAGGCCGGCAGCTGGGCCGTGCCCTGCTGCTGGGCCTGGTCTACGGCAGCGGCCAGTTGCTGCAGACCTGGGGCCTGAAGCTGATCGCGCCCAGCGTCAGCGGCTTCGCTACCGGCATGTATGTGGTGTTCACGCCGATCCTGGCCTGGCTGCTGCTGCGCGAGCGCATCGCGGGCGTGGTCTGGCTGGCGGTGGCGATGGCCACCGGCGGGCTGGCGCTGCTCTCGCTGCACGGCGTGTCGGTCGACCTGGGCGTATGGCTGACGCTGGCCTCCGCGGCGCTGTATGCGCTGCACATCGTGGGACTGGGGCGCTGGTCGCGCGAGGCGGACGCCATCGGCATGTCGGCCGTGCAGGTGGCGGCGATCGCGGTGGTCTGCGTGCTCGCCACCCTGCCGCAGGGACCGGCGCTGCCGCCCGACCGCGCGGCCTGGGCCGCCGTGCTCTACATGGCGCTGGTCGCCGGCGCCGGCGCCATGCTGATGCAGACCTGGGCGCAGGCGCACCTGCCGCCAGCGCGCGCGGCCATCGTGATGACCACCGAGCCGGTATTCGCCGCCGGTTTCGCCGTCGCGCTGGGGGCCGATGCGCTCAGCTGGCGCATGCTCGCCGGCGGCGCGCTGGTGCTGGGGGCGATGTATCTGGTGGAGCTGGCGCCACGACGCGGTCCGGCGCTGGAGGCCGAAGGTCTGCATCACGAGGTGTGATGGGGCGGGGAACGGGGAACGGGGAACGGGGAACAGGGAACGGGGAACAGGGAACAGGGAACAGGGAACAGGGAACAGGGAACAGGGAACAGGGAACAGGGAACAGGGAACAGGGAACAAGGAACCGGAAGCCGCGCCTTGGTGCCACGCTACGACAGTCATTCCCGATCGCTCCGCGGCCCTTCACGTTCCCCGTTCCCCGTTCCCCGTTCCCCGCCCCTCAGCAGCACCGCCCGCCGGTGCCCTTGTAGCGGGCGGCCTGCCGTTCGCGGAAGAACTCCGCGTAGCTCGGCACCGGGCGCTCGGGATGGTGTTCGCGCAGGTGGCGCACGTAGGCGTCGTAGTCGGGTACGCCGCAGCACAGGCGTGCGGTCTGCACGGCGCGCGACCAGACGGTGAGCAGCAGCTGCTTCATGGCGCGTCGGCCGCGACCGCGTCCACCGCCACGTAGGGCTCCTCGTGCGCGGTCGGGTGGTTGATGCGCCAGGCGCGCAGCATGGTGCGCAGGGTGAACGCCGCCATGGCCACCACCAGCAGCATGAACAGGCCGGTCAGCGCCATGTCCACGTAGTTGTTGGTGACGATCCGTTGCATCTCCGCCGGCGTCTTGGCCGGCGCCAGCAGCCTGCCTTCGGCCATTGCAGCGGCGTACTTCCGGGCGGCGGCGGTGAAGCTGATCGGCCCGGCCAGTTTCTCGTAGCCCGCCGCCAGCGTGCAGACGATCAGCCAGATCGCCGGGATGCCCGGCACCCACACGTAGCGCTCGCGCTTCAACTTGACCACCACCACGGTGGCGAGCATCAGGGCGATCGCCGCCAGCGTCTGGTTGGCGATGCCGAACAGCGGCCACAGCGTGTTGATGCCGCCCAGCGGATCGACCGCCCCCTGGTAGAGGAAATAGCCCCACAGGCCCACGCAGATCGCGGTGGCGAGCAGGTTGCCGGTCCACGATTCGGTGTTCTGCAGCGGCTTGTGGATGAGCCCGGCGATCTCCTGGATCATGAAGCGGCCCACGCGCGTGCCGGCATCCACCGTGGTGAGGATGAACAGCGCCTCGAACAGGATCGCGTAGTGGTACCAGAACGCCATCATGCCGCCGCCGGGAACGATCTCGTGCAGCAGCCGCGCCATGCCCACCGCGAGCGTCGGCGCGCCGCCGGCGCGCGAGAGCACGCTCGCCTCGCCGATGTCCCTGGCCGTCTGGGTGAGCTGGTCGGGCGTGACCACGAAGCCCCACTGGCTGATCGTCTGCGCCGCATGTTCGGCGGTGGTGCCGATCAGCGCCGCCGGCGAGTTCATCGCGAAATACACGCCCGGGTGCAGCGAGGCGGCGGCAACCAGCGCCATGATGGCTACGAAGGCCTCCATCAGCATGCCGCCGTAGCCGACCATGCGCGCCTGGCCCTCGTTGGCCAGCAACTTGGGCGTAGTGCCCGAAGCGATGATCGAGTGCCAGCCCGACACCGCGCCGCAGGCGATGGTGATGAACAGGAACGGGAACAGGTCGCCCTGGAATACCGGCCCGGTGCCGTCGATGAAGCGTGTCACCGCCGCCATCTGCAAGGTCGGCGCGGCCAGGAAGATCGCCAGCGCCAGCAGCGCGATCGTGCCGATCTTGAGGAAGGTGGACAGGTAATCGCGCGGCGCCAGCAGCAGCCACACCGGCAGCACCGAGGCGACGAAGCCGTAGCCGATCAGCCACCAGGCCAAGGCCTTCGCGTCCATATCGAACAGCGGCGCCAGCGTGGCCGAGCCTGCCACGTCGCGGCCCAGCCAGATCGAGCCCAGCAGCAGCACCAGGCCGATGATCGACACTTCCAGGATCCGCCCCGGCCGCAGCAAGCGCAGGTAGATGCCCATCAGGAACGCGATCGGGACCGTCGCGGCCACCGTGAAGGTGCCCCACGGGCTGTGCGTGAGCGCCTTGACCACCACCAATGCCAGCACCGCCAGCACGATCATCATCAGCACCAGCACGCCGAACATGGCCACCACGCCCGGCGCCGGCCCCAGTTCCTCGCGCAGCATGTGGCCGAGCGAGCGGCCGTCGCGGCGCAGCGACAGCGCCAGGATCATGAAGTCCTGCACCGCGCCGGCGAACACCACGCCGAACAGGATCCACAGCGTGCCGGGCAGGTAGCCCATCTGCGCCGCCAGCACCGGGCCGACCAGCGGGCCGGCGCCGGCGATCGCCGCGAAATGGTGGCCGAACACCACCCACTTGTCGGTCGGCACGTAGTCCAGCCCGTCCGGATGGCGCATCGCCGGAGTGGCGCGGCTGGGGTCGAGCTTGAGCACGGAGTACTCGACGAACCGGCCATAGAAGCGATAGCCGATGACGAACACCGCGATGGATGCGGCGACCAGCCAGATCGCGTTGATCGGCTCGCCGCGCCGCAGGGCCACCACGCCCAGGCACCAGGCGCCGACGATGGCGATCGCGGCCCACAGCAGCTTGCCGGCGGGGCTGGCGGGAACGGCAGGGACGGCGGCGTGGTCGCGCATGGATGGCTCTCCGGCGGAATAGCGCAAGGGTCGTCCCCGCTGGGGCGAGGGTCAATGCCGAAGCGGGCCCGTGCGCATCAGCCATGGGTCGAATGCCGACACGGTCCCGCCGCGTCCGCGCGCGTACACTCGCCACGACGTCCCGTGGAGATCGCCCATGCGCCTCAATCGCCTTCATGCCGGACTGTTCGCCCTGCTGCTGGCCGGCGCAGCGCTGCCGGCGCCGGCCGCCGGCCAGTTCGACAGCCTGCTCAAGCAGCTCAAGCATGCCGGCCACGGCAACACCGGGGCCGCCGCCAGCCTGCCCAGCAGCGACATCGCCGCCGGCCTTAAGGAAGCGCTGGCCAAGGGCACCACCAGCGCGATCGATTCGCTCGGGCGCACCGACGGCTTCTGGGGCAACGCCAAGGTGCGCATTCCGCTGCCAGGCAAGCTCGAGCAGGCCGGCCAGCTGGCCCGCCAGCTCGGGCAGGGCGCCAAGGTGGACGCGTTCGAGCTCAGCATGAATCGCGCGGCGGAAAAGGCGGTGCCGCAGGTGGCCGACATCTTCGGCGAGGCCATCCGCAAGATGACCCTCGAGGATGCCCGCGGCATCCTCACCGGCGGCGACCATGCCGCCACCGACTTCTTCCGCCGCGTCGCGGGCGATGCGCTGGCCGCGCGCATCCGGCCGATCGTCGCCGATGCCACCGACCGCGTCGGCGCCACGAAGAAGTACAAGGCGCTGGTCGCCGGCGGCGGTGGCCTGGGCGGCGTGCTCGGTTCGCTGGGCAGCCTCGGCGGCAAGGAGCGCGGCAAGGGCAACCCGTTCGACCTGGACGACTACGTGACCTCGCGTACGCTCGATGGCCTGTTCACCATGATCGGCGAGCAGGAGCAGTCGATCCGCCGCAATCCCGCCGCCCGCACCACCGACCTGCTGAAGAAAGTGTTCGGCAGCCGCTGAGCCTGCCCGCAGCGTGGGGCATGCTTGCAATCCGCCCGCGCGCCCGCAGTCCGTTGAAAGGTCAACGCGTTCGATACCGAGGCCGCCAATGATCCGCGAGATCCTGAAAATGGGCGATCCGCGCCTGCTGCGCATCGCCCCGCCGGTACCCAAGAGCATGCTCGGCAGCGCCGAACTGGACAGCCTGATCCAGGACATGTTCGACACCATGGAAGCGGCCGGTGGCGTCGGCCTGGCCGCGCCGCAGATCGGCGTGGACCTGCAACTGGCGATCTTCGGCTTCGACGCCTCCGAGCGCTACCCGGATGCGCCGGCCGTGCCGCGCACGATCCTGCTCAACCCGCTGGTCACGCCGGCCTCGCAGGACATGGAAGAGGGCTGGGAGGGCTGCCTGTCGGTGCCGGGCCTGCGCGGTGCGGTGAGCCGCTTCACGCTGATCCGCTACCAGGGCATCGACCCGCAGGGTACGCCGATCGACCGCACGGCCGAGGGCTTCCACGCGCGCGTGGTGCAGCACGAGTGCGACCACCTGATCGGGCGGCTGTATCCGTCGCGCATCACCGACTTTTCCAAGTTCGGCTTTACCGAGGTGTTGTTTCCTGGTGCTGATCTGGGCGACGAGTAGCTCTGCTCCCTCTCCTTTCCGGGGAGAGCGCCCGGACTTGCGGGAATGTCGATCACACGGTGAACGTTGGTCGTACTTGCGCTGCGCCTCCGCGGCTTGGCTCGCCTGCGGCGGGCTTCCGATCGCCTTCGGCGCTCGGGTCACTTTCTTTGCTGGCCCAAAGAAAGTAACCAAAGAAACGGCCTAGCTAAGCCCGGTGAGGGATAAGAGCTAGGTGCCGGCTCGCCTTGGTGGATGCGTCGCATGCTCTTAGAGGAGCTGCAGCCGCTTTACCGCGGGCGCTCGGGAGCTGGGGCAAGGGAGGTATGACGCTACGCTTGGCGATCTCTGGTCCTTATGGAGGCCAGTGACGGGCTGCATGCTCCGCATGTAAGGAAAAGTGGGTGCGAGCTTCACACGCTCCCATCCGTGCGACGGGCAATGTATTGCCGGCAACCCTCTCTTGCCTCAACTCCCGAGCGCCCGCGGTAAAGCGGCTGCAGCTCCTCTATGAGCAAGAGACTTTGTCGACAAGGCAAACAGGCACCTAGCTCTTTTCTCCCCCCGGGCCGAACCAGGCCGTTTCTTTTGGTTACTTTTCTTTGGGCCAGCAAAGAAAAGTGACCCGGGCGCCGACAGGCGCTCGGAAGCCCGCCGCAGGCGAGCCAAGTCGCGGAGGCGCAGCGTAAGTACGACAGCCGGCGTATACCCGGCGACCCCGGCCCTCACCTCAACCCTCCCCCGGAGGGAAAAGGACGCAGAAGCCTCGCCCCCTCCCACCCGGGTATCCTTTGCCCCTTGCCAAGGGGGCCCCATGCAAGCAACCGCACCCGCCGCGCCGCTGCGCGGCTTTCGCTACTACGACATGCTCGTCGCCGGCATGGTTGCCGTGCTGCTGTGTTCCAACCTGATCGGCCCGGCCAAGGTCTGCACGGTGAGCCTGCCCATGCTGGGTGCGCTTTCCTTCGGCGCCGGCAACCTGTTCTTTCCGGTCAGCTACATCTTCGGCGACGTGCTCACCGAGGTGTACGGCTACGCCCGCGCGCGCCGCGCGATCTGGGCGGGCTTCGGCGCCATGGTGTTCGCCACGCTGATGTCGCAGGCGATCATCCGCATGCCGGCCAGCGCCGGCGAGCCGTTCAACGCGCAGCTGCAGCCGGCGCTGGAGCTGGTGTTCGGCAATACCTGGCGCATCGCGCTCGCCTCGCTCATTGCCTACTGGCTGGGCGACTTCGCCAACTCCTTCGTGATGGCGCGGATGAAGCTGTGGACCCGCGGCCGCATGCTGTGGACCCGCACGATCGGCTCGACCCTGGTCGGGCAGGGCGTGGACAGCCTGACCTTCTACCCGATCGCCTTCAGCGGCATCTGGGAAGGCCAGACCATCGTCAAGGTCATCGCCTTCAACTGGACCATGAAGGTGCTGGTGGAGGTCGTGCTCACGCCGCTCACCTACGCCGTGGTGGGTTTCCTCAAGTCGCGCGAAGGGGTGGATACCTTCGACGAAGGCACCCGCTTCACGCCCTTCAGCCTGAAGGACGAGGGCGTGCTGCATACGCCCGGCCAATGAGCGCCGCAGCCGGCCAGGACCCGGCGCCGGGCCGGTCCCGAAACGCACGCACCCGGCGCCAGCCGGCGGACATATGAGCACTCCACGATCACGGGACGCACACCCGCCACGCAACGCCGGCATCGACCTCCTGCGCGGGCTGGCGATTGTGTTCGTGCTGCTCAACCATCTGGGCCTGCCGATGCGCATGCCCTTGAAGACCTCGGCCCTGGCCGAGGTGCTGCCGGTGCGCCTGCTGCAATCGCTCAACTACAACGGCTACGAGGCGGTGTTCGTGTTCTTCGTGGTGTCCGGCTTCCTGATCGCCGGCCATGCGCTGGAGCGCTGGGGCGGCCTGGCGCGGATCGAGCTGAAGGCGTTCTACGCGCGCCGCTTCGCGCGCATCGCGCCGTGCCTGCTGGTGCTGCTGGCGGTGCTCGCCCTGCTGCACGGGCTGGGCGCGGCCGACTACACCATCCATCGCGCGGGGCAGTCGCTCGGCGGCGCCGTGTCCGCGGCGCTGGGTCTCTACCTCAACTGGTACGAAGGCCGCACCGGCTACCTGCCGGGCAGCTGGGACGTGCTGTGGTCGCTGTCCATCGAGGAAGCCTTCTATCTCGGTTTCCCGCTGGCCTGCCTGCTGGCGCGGCGCGCGTGGGTACTGGCGCCGGCGCTGGCCGTGTTGGCCCTGTCGCTGCCCTGGACGCACGCGGCGCTCGCGGGCAACGAGATCTGGCAGGAGAAGGCCTACCTGCCCGGGATGGCAGCGATCGCCACCGGCGTGCTCGGCGCGATCGGGATGGCGCGGGCGCAGCGCCCGTCCGCCACGACCTGTCGGGCGCTGCGCTGGCTCGGCGCGCTGGGATTGCTGGCATCCACGCTGGGCGGCCGCTGGCTGTGGCCGCTGCTGCACGAGGGCGTGATGCTGGTGCTGACCGGTTCGACGCTCGCGCTGCTGGTGGCCTTCCGCAGCCAGCCGCCGCGCGTGCCGCGGGGCCTGCGCTGGCTGTGCAGCTGGGGAAGGCTCAGCTACGAGATCTACCTGAGCCACATGTTCGTGGTGTTCGCCATCGTGCGGCTGTACCGCGCAAGCGGCGCCGATCCGCGCACGGGTTTCCTCTGGTACCTGCCAGCCTTCGTGGCGTGCTGGTTGCTGGGCGCGGCGTTGGCCCGCTGGTTCTCGCAGCCGTGCGAGCGTCGGCTGCGCGAGCGCTTCCTGCGGGCAACGCCGGCGGCAGGCGTGGCAGCCGCAGCGCGCTGATCAGCGGCCTGCGACCAAACATCGACATCGGCGGGCGCAGCCTCGTAGGCTCCTGCACGCCAAGGAGCCGCCATGCTCTCCGCCTTCGGCCTCAACTGCACGCTCAAGCGCGGCAGCGAACCTTCCTCGACCCAGAAGCTGCTCGACCAGGTGCTGCGTGCGCTCGAGGGCTACGGCGTGAGTACGGCCTACGAACGGGCGGTCGACCACGACATCAAGCCCGGCGTGTGCACCGACGAAGGCCAGGGCGATGCATGGCCGGCGATCCGCAAACGCATCGACCAGGCCAACATCTTCGCGCTGGCCACGCCGATCTGGATGGGCCAGCCCTGCAGCATCGCCAAGCGCGTGCTCGAACGGCTCGATGCCGTGTTCAGCGAGATCGATCCGCACGGCATCTATCCCACGTTCGGCAAGGTGGCCATCGTCAGCGTGGTCGGCAACGAGGACGGCGCCCACCACGTCACCGCCGAGCTCTACCAGGCGCTGGCCGACGTCGGCTTCTCCATCCCCGGCGGCAGCTCCACCTACTGGGTGGGCGAGGCCATGCACAAGAAGAACTACATCGACCTCGACCACACACCCGAAGCGCTGGCCGGCGCCATCAAGACGCAGGCCTGCAACGCGGCGCACCTGGCCAGGCTGCTGCAGGAGCAGCCCTACCGGCCGACCCGTTAGCGCGGTTCACTACTCGGCAGGCTGCTTGAACACCACGCGGCACTGCACCCGGTACGCCCAGTACGTGGCCAGCGACGCGGCAAGCAGCGCCGCGCCCGCGCCCCAGGCCACGACCGACCCATAGGCGAACTTGCCCGGACCATGCTGGATGAACTCCACCAGCCCCAGCCCCAGGCACGCCAGCAGGAACACCAGCGCGAACCGCTTCAGCCAGAACCGGACCAGGATGCCTGCCATGGAAGCCCTTTGCGTCGGATCGCTCAGTCGAGGAATTTCCAGGTATCGGCCCCGTCAAAGCGCTTGACCACCACGGACTCCAAGAGCGCCGGCTCGAAATTGCGCAGGTTCACCCCGTGGCGGGCGCCAGGCTCAGGCTCGAGCGGTTCCCAGTGAGTGACAATGCCGCATGTCCTGCAGCGGAAGTTCCTCAGGGTTCGATCGCCCCAAACATAGCTTTCCGTATGCTTGGGATGACCTTGTATGGACACCGTCCCTAGCGGGTAATAGACCCAGATCCCTCCCGTGCGCCGGCACAACGAGCAATTGCAACTCGTGGCCGATTCGGGCGCCGACGGTAGCGTAAGGCGCACAGCTCCACAGTGGCAGGAGCCGTGCAGCGATGGCGTTGGATGCTGGGGGTACATCGAACAGGGAACTATCCCGTCCGTTTGGGCGAAATTTTAGATAGCTTGATGAGCTGCCCTGCCGAAAACCAATAGAACGCAAGCCAAACCGCCGCGCACCAAACGAGACCAAGAGCAGTGGGCGTTGGCAGCAGATGCGTTGCCACCGCGATGTGTGCCCAAGCAAGCGGGAGCCAAGGCAGCCAGCTCAGAAACAGGACAATCCCGCCGAGAGTGTGTGGCGCGAGCGACGTCTGATACAGAAGAAGGTGCAAACCACTCAGGCCGGCAAACCAAATAATTCGCCGCTTGAGTGTGCTTTCCATAGAAACCTACACCTGAGTTGAGCCGCACCGCTAAGCGGCGTCGGCTTGGACGCGTTGGGACCCGCCCCGGTCACTTGGCCACCAGCGTCAGGATCGCCCCGGCGCGGCGGACCTTGAAAGTGCGCTCGCTATCCTTGGGTAGGCCCTTCCAGTAAGCCATGACCTGCTTGGCGTTGGCGCCAGAAATGACTTGGTCATTGACCTGCAAGAGCTCATCCCCGGCCTGCAGCACGCAAGGCTTGCCCGGCGTGGTGGGGGTTGCCTTGGCGACTACGACCTTTTCCAGCGTGGGATTCAGGAAGAATCCGCGGGTGGTGGGTTCGAGGGCAAGCTTGCAGTTACCGGACGCATGGGCGGGACCAGCCACCAGCCCCATGAGTAGGGTGGCATAGACAAGCAGTGCGGTGCTTCGGATCACTTTTCTCTCCCTGTGGGCCTGGCGCTGGAGTTAAGCGCCGGCGGAGCCATCCGCTTGAACGGATCGTTAGAGACGGGCCCTATTGCAGAAAGGCTCCGACAATTATGAGGATCGGGCCGATGAAGCCAAATGCCAGCGCGGCAGCCCTTGCACCCACGACCTGTGATGACCCAACTTGGCGTTGAGATGAGGCTCCGACGGGCTTCAACAGGCTGCGCAAAGCGATGGCAAAAAAACCCAAAGCGAATAGAGCAGAGTGCGCCCTGTGCGCGCCCAACCAAGAAAGAGTAAAGCACACTGCGGCGAGGCCGAATGCAGAAGGCCAAACCCAGCGTACGAACGCTGCCTTGCTGAATTTTCCTTGATGATCCATATCGCCTCTAACGCTGGAGTTAAGCGGCGGCGAAACCGTCCGCCTTGAACGAACAGTTAGACGCTGCGGTGCGTACCAACGAACTGCGCCACACCGACAGACGCGCCAACCGCCACACCGAGAACGAATAGAAACACAAGGTCGGACATAGGCCATGCCAGACGTAGCGCCTCGGCGATAGTGATGCCGATTGGAATAGCGACGATGTTGCGGTAGTTCGGGCTTTTGCCGCCGACGCGAAAAAGCAACGCGACCACCAAGACCGCGCCAAAACTTGCTCCGAAGGCGATCGCCAAAGCTGCCAAATTGTGCATCCTGCCGTCCCCTGTCTAACGCTTGAGTTAAGCGGTGGCGTAGCCGTCCGCTTGGATGACTGGTTAGGCCGGCGTGCGGTTGTGCCTACCAACTGTGCGCCATCTGGGTGGTGATGGCATACGTTTGCTGCGCACCACGCGACCGTTCGTGAGTTTGACAAATGCGATAAGCATTGGACCATATAGTGCGTTGAGTGGATGCTCATAGATCTCTCGCTTCAGCTCTATGAGTTGCCCAGGTTCGAGCTTGACGGGGTCTTTGCCTACTAGTTCATACACTGCACTGTTGTACCTCAAGTTTGGATAGAGGCGAGGTGCTAGGAGCGGGTTGCCAAGGTGCCTGCGTATGAGCGCGAAAAATGAATATGTGCAACGAACATTGCAAGTGCGAACGTAGACTGGCGCGGCACAGTGATTTATTACCGTGACAGATAGAGAGTCGCGTCCGCCGACGAAGCTAAGCGTGTAGGAGATCGAGGCCTTTACAGGGAACAGCAGCCGAAAGCCTTTGTACAACAGCGCAAATGCAGCGCCCAGCACCGAGATGCCACCACATATTTTTATAAAAATATCGAGCATGTCTCAATGGCTGCCTAACGCTGGAGTTAAGCGGCGGCGAAGCCGTCCGCCTTGAACGAGATGTTAGACGATTGCCTCAACTACCGAGCGAAGCCAACTAAGCCGAGCCCAAGCAGGGCTGCCGCCAAGAATGCCACACCAGTGCTGAGACAG
>NZ_DASZBH010000010.1:0-285205 GCF_035944355.1 Frateuria sp.
CGCCGACGTGTTCGACTACATCGAGATGTTCTACAACCCCAAACGCCGCCACGGTTCAAACGGCGACCTGTCGCCTGTAGAGTTCGAACGGCGCTACGCGCAACGAGGGTCCTGAGTGTCTACGGAACCCTGGGCGATTCAAAGATATCCCTTTAGGCTTCTACAGTTAAGAGAGCGAAGTTAGTTTACGCGCCAAAACAACCAAGCCGTCGCTTTTTTTCGGAGGATGTTGAGCCATGACGATCACAATTTATTGGGACGCCACAGAAGAAGTTTTGGCTGTAGACCCCGGCAAAATTGAACTTCAACGGCCCATTAATTCAACCAGAGAGCTCCTGCTTGAAACTGGATTGTCCGTCAAGTATAAAACTCAAAGCAGTATTACCCGACTGAAAAGTGGCTTATATAGGCTTGTCATTCTTTACCGCAGGGATGCAAACAAGCATTTAGACCCGCAGATAGTCAGGTTCGGAAAATCAACACTTGACATAAGGTCGGCCGAAACATCTGGAAAAGCGCAATGGGACGACGCAGATGACAGCTATTACAATGGCGCCGTCAACTGGGTCTCAAATGGGCTCCAAAAATTTCTGGAGAAAGAAACTATTGAGCGTATAAAAAGGAAGCAGTCAAAATTCAAGGATGCGCTACTGAAGCTGGATAGTCGTTGCGCAATTTCAGGAGAAAGCACCTTAGATGTGCTGGAGGCAGCCCACATTATCCCGTCAAGCCGTCGAGGTGCCGAAACGCCGCGCAACGGAATTCTCTTACGAGCAGATCTTCACCGACTCTTCGACAAGGGGATTTTTAAAATCACCAATAACGGCGAGATAAGGCTAATGCGCAAAGTAAGTAAGCCTTATCAATCGTTACTGGAAGGGGCGTGTCTGGAGAGGGCAGTTACTGAGCGCATCAGCGATGCGCTAATTAAACTCAACAAAAAATCCTCAGGTTAAACAAATTAAAGGGTTCACCATTTCGCTGCCAATAAACACAAAGTTTTTTTTCCCGGCGTACGCATGGCGGGTGTGAGGAGTCCTGGGTTCTTGAGCCCGCCATCCGCTTCGGTCGATCGGCGCCAGGAGCGCGCCAGTCACCGTTCTGGTTAGGGCCGTGGCAGCGGCCTTTTTGCTGCCCAAACACTCGTCTGTTTCCGCGGTGGCCGTCAGAAAATCCGGATCAGAGTGTGCTTCCCGACAACGTGCGGCTGGCCTGACTGATAGCAAGGCATGGGGCGATAGCGCAGTCTTTGGCACTTCGCTCAAGGACGCGCTCAAGCCACCTCAGCCGAGGCTCGATCTACGAGTGTCTCTCACACCTCGCACAGCGAGGCAGCGACACGCAGCCGTGTGTTTGCTGCTTTGCGGTTTCTCCATCCATACACTTGGCGGCTTGCCCCAACCGTCCGGTGATCGATGATCAACAACGACATCCTGCGCAGCATCCGCTACATGCTCGACCTCAGCGACAACAAGGTGGGCGACATCATCGGCCTGGCCGATCCGTCGTTCGCGGTCGAAAAGGACGACGTGCGCGCCTTCCTGCTGAAGGAAGACGAGCCCGGGTACCGGCCCTGCAACGACAAGGTGCTCGCGCATTTCCTCGACGGGCTGATCCTGCACCGTCGGGGCAGGGACGAGAGCGTGCCGCCGCGGCCGGTGGAGAAGCGCGTCAGCAACAACGTGGTGCTGAAGAAGCTGCGGGTGGCCTTCGAGCTCAAGGACGTGGACATGCACGAGGTGTTCGCCGAGGCGGGGTTGCCGGTGTCCAAGCCGGAACTGTCGGCGTTGTTCCGGCAGCCCGGACACAAGAACTACCGCCCGTGCGGCGACCAGCTGCTGCGCAATTTCCTCAAGGGCCTGACGCTGCGCGTGCGCGGTTCCTGAGCCGCGGTTGTCTCAGAAGCGTTCGCCGGCGGGCAGGTAGCGCCAGGCGCCGACGGGCATCTTGGCCAGCGGCACCTTGCCGATGCGGATGCGCCGGATCGCCACCACGTCCAGGCCGACCTGCGAGCACATGTCGCGCAGTTGCCCTTCCTGCACGCCCTTGAGCGCGAAGCGCAGGCGGATCTCGTTCTGCCAGCTGACCTTGCAAGGCCGCAGCGGCCGGCCGCGGTATTGCAGGCCGTGGCCGAGCTTGAACAAGCCATAGGGCACGATCTGGCCGCTGACCTCGACCACGAACTCCTGTTCGATCTCGTCGCGGTCTTCGGTCAGCTGGCGCCGCACGCGGCCGTCCTGGGTCAGCACCATCAAGCCGCTGGCCTCGGTATCCAGCGGCATCAGCGGCACCAGGCGATGGAAGTGGCGCTCGAGCAGGCGCACGCCGGAAGGGTCATCGGGCCAGCGTGTTCCCGGCTGCACCAGACCTGCCGCGGCCTTGCGGCCCTTGATCGCGTCGTAGCCGACCGGCTTGTGCAGCAGGATCGTGGCCGGTTCGACGGTTTCCAGTTTCGCGGCGGGATCGAGCGCAACGACCTGCGTCGTTACCGGATACGCCGGATCTTCGATCACGCGCCCGTCGACCGACACATAGCCGCCCTTGACGTACTGGTCGGCCTCGATGCGCGAGCACCGGGCCAGGTCGGCCAGGTAGGTGGCCAGTCGAACCGGATCGGACATGGATCAGTGCCGGGGGATCAGGGCGGCCAGTCTAGCAATCGCAGGGGCGCTTTCCTGAGCGGCTGACCCGAAAAAGGGGGAGTCAAGTTAGAAGTGCGTCATCGATCGCCTGCGCAAGGTCATGCCGCCCCAGCGCGCGCATGACCATCTCCGCCCGGCAGTGAAACCCCAACGTGGCGCGTGGCCGAGTGTTCATGCCTTGGGCGATCGCGTCGAGTTCGGTCTGCGAATACACCGACAGATCCGTGCCCTTGGGTAGGTACTGGCGCAGCAGGCCGTTGGTGTTCTCATACAGGCCGCGCTGCCGCCATCGAAGCGCAGCTGGGGCGCCGTGCTGGTCCGGCGAAGATCGGCCGCCCAAGGAAGAGCACGGAAAGTGCACTCTGACCTGGCTTCCCCCTTCACGCATACCCAAGCCGCCGCTGCCTAAGATCCCTTCAACTACGTGCCAAGGCTGGGGGAAAACGCCCTTGACGCAGAACCGCAAGCAAGGCTCGACCACAGAGCCGCCTCGGCTGCCGGCCCTTGGGCCTGATGAGGAGAGGGTTGCTCGCGTCCAGGCCGGGCTGCGCGTGCTCGAGAGCGCGGCCGACTGCATCGAGGTGCTCGATCTGGAGGCACGCCTGGAATTCATGAACGATGGCGGCCTGGGCGCGATGGAGGTCGAGGACTTCGCCACCCTGCGCGGCGTGCGATGGACGGATTTCTGGAAGGGCGACGACCACGCCAAGGCGCTTGCGGCGGTGCAGGCCGCCAGGCAGGGCGAGACCGGTCGTTTCGAAGGCTACGCACCGACCCTCAAGGGGACGCCGCGCTGGTGGGACGTGGTCGTCACGCCCATCCGCGGCCCGGACGGGCAGCCCGAGCAGCTGTTGGTGATCTCGCGCGACGTCAGTGCGAGCAAGCAGGCCGAAGCGACCGCCAATGGGGACCAGCGCGAGTTGCAGGCGCTGGCCGATGCGTTGCCGGTGCTGGTGGCCTACGTCGACGCGGATCGCCGTTACCGCTTCACCAACCGAACCTACGAGCGCTGGTTTCCGGATCGCCCGCGCGGCATCGCGGGGCGGAGCGTGCGAGAGGTGGTGGGTGAGGATGCCTATGCCTTGTTCGCGCCGTGGATCGAGCGGGCGCTCTCGGGCGAGGCGGTGAGCTTCGAGCAACTGCTTCCCTATAGCGACGGCCCGGCCAGGCACCTGCGCATGGAGTACGTGCCGCGCATCACCGAGGACGGCGTGCAGGGGTTCTACGGACTGGCCTATGACATCAGCGAGCAGAAGCGCATCGAGGCGGAGCTGCGTGACAGCGCCACGCAACTCTCGGTGATCTTCGCGCAGGCGGCGGTCGGGCTATCGCAGGTCTCGCTCGAGGGGCGCCCGATGCGGGTCAACGACGAGCTGTGCCGGATGCTCGGTCGTGACCGGCAGGCCGTGCTCGTAGGAGGCATCGCCGGGATCACTCACCCCGATGATCTCCCCACGAGCCTGGCCGCCTTCCGGAGCGTGGTCGAGACTGGCCGGACGGTTTCGCTGGACAAGCGCTACCTGCGTCCGGACGGCACCGTGGTATGGGCCAACAGCAGCCTGACCCGGCTGAACGACGAGAATGGACGGCCGCACTCGGTACTCGTGGTCACGGTCGACCTCACCGAGCGCAAGCTCATCGAGGAGCGCCTGCGCGAACTCAACGCCACGCTCGAGGCACGGGTGGCAGCGCGCACCGCCGAGCGCGACCGTGCGTGGAAAAATTCGCGCGACCTGCTGCTGGTGACCGACATGGCCGGCGTGGTCCGCGCGGTCAACCCCGCCTGGACGGACATCCTCGGCTGGCGTGAAGAGGAATTGGTGGGCCACTCGTTCCTCGAGTTCGTCCATCCCGACGATATCGATCCCAGTTTCGACGCGCTGGAGAGGGCCGCCAGCGAGAACCTGGCCGGGTTCCAGAATCGCTACCGGCACCGGGACGGATCGTGCCGATGGATCTCGTGGGTGACCGCGCGCGAGGGGCCGCTGATCTACGCCAGCGGTCGCGACAAGACCGCCGATCGTGCCCGTGACGCGCAGCTGCAGGCGGCACAGGAAGCCTTGCGCCACTCGCAGAAGATGGAAGCGATGGGCCAGTTGACCGGTGGCGTCGCGCACGATTTCAACAACCTGCTGACGCCCATCATGGGTACGCTGGACCTGCTGCAGCACGGCGGCATGGGCACCGAGCGCGAGCAACGGTTCATCGCCGCCGCGATGCAGTCGGCCGAGCGGGCCAAATTGCTGGTGCAGCGATTGCTCGCCTTCGCCCGCCGCCAGCCGTTGCAGGCCACCGCGGTGGACGTCGCCAGCCTGATCGGCGGCATGGTCGACCTGATCGCGCGCGCCAACGGTCCCCAGATAAGCGTGGTCGTGGAAGCCGAGCCCGGCCTGCCACTGGCGCATGCCGATCCCAACGAATTGGAGATGGCGCTGCTCAACCTGGCGGTGAACGCGCGTGACGCGATGCCTCAGGGCGGCTCCCTGCGCATCGCCGCGGAGCTGGAGCAGGTCGGTTCCGGCCACCGCGCCAACCTCACCCAAGGTCGGTACATCCGGCTGTCGGTCACCGATACCGGCGTAGGCATGGACGAGGCAACGCTGGCGCGTGCGGTAGAGCCGTTCTTCTCGACCAAGGGCGTCGGCAAGGGCACCGGGTTGGGGTTGTCGTCCGCGCACGGGCTGGCCTCGCAGCTTGGCGGTGCCCTGCTCATCCAGAGCCAGCGCGGGGTGGGCACGCAGGTGGAGATGTGGCTGCCGGTCAGCTCGATGCCGGTGGAGACGGCCGGCCCGGTCGCCGAGGCCAGCGCAGGCGGGCAGCACGTCGGCTCTGCGCTGCTGGTCGATGACGAGGAGCTGGTGCGCATGAGCACGGCCGATATGCTGGTCAGCCTCGGCTACGCGGTCAGCGAATGCCCTTCAGCGGAGGCGGCGCTGGCGCTCATTCGCGGTGGCCTGCGCCCGGACGTGCTGGTCACCGACCACCTCATGCCCGGCATGACCGGCACCGAGCTGGCGAGGCGGGTGCGGAGCGAACACCCGGAGGTCGGCATCCTGCTGGTCTCCGGTTACGCCGAAGCCGAAGGTGTCGCGCCTCACCTGACAAGGCTGACCAAACCGTTCCGCAAGAATGAGCTCGCACGAGGGCTGGCCGCCGTGCGTCGGGCGGAGCCGCACACGGGGGCCACCAAAAGCTGATGCTGCGGCGGCAGGCGATTGCCCGCGCAGCCAGTGGAGCGGACGACTGCGGTAGGGTTCCGCCTGGAGGGCGGGTCTATTGGTTCCCTCCGTCCCTTGAAGTGGCCAGGCACAGCCGGTCCCAAGCAAGGCCTCGCCCAACAGAGGCAGATAGCGCCGGCGGTCAGCGTTGTCGAGAAAGCAGGGCAACCGGTTGTTGCCGCGCTGGACGACGTGAGCCGGGGTTGTCTGGCCATTACCGGAGCATCGCGTTTAGCTTCGTGGTCTGGTGGCACTCAGGACCGCTTCACGCTGTGGGATCGGCCACGCACGCCTGTCGGAAGTGAAGCCGACCCCGTTCCCGGAACGGGACTTCCCGCAAGGGCTTGCGCGGGCGCATCACCCCGACACCATTCAAGCGACGCCCAGCTTGCCACGCTCCCCGCCGCGCGGTGCCGCGAGTTCCTCGGGCGTCACGAACTGGGCCAGATCCTCCGCCTCGTAGAACGGCAGGATCTCGACCACGCTGCCGGCCGTCATCGGCGAGCGCTTCACCCAGGCCAGGGCCTCGTCCATGTCCTTGACCTGCCAGATCGAGAAGCCGGCCACCACCTCTTTGCTCTCGGAGAACGGTCCGTCGACGACCGCAAGCTCGGTGCCGTCGTAGGTCAGCCGCTTGGCTTCGGCGCCGGTCTTCAGGCCGGCGGCGGCGACGAATACGCCGGCCTCGACCAATTCCTCGGTGAACCGGTCCATCGCCGCGAACGCCTCGAGCTCCTCGGGCGTGGGAGCACTCAGATCGCCGATCTCGGCGACTTTCGCAAACACCATGACTCGCATCGTCTTTCTCCTGGTTTGAGCCCGCCCCCAGTGGCGTCTCTCATCTGAGCGACGAGCGAGCTTTTCCAAAATAGACCCTGCTCAGAAAAATTTCAGATGCTCGGCTGAAGCGGCTGTATTTATTGAAGTAAGCGTCGGCGAAGGGCCGGCTCACTTATTCCTGGACCCAGTGGCGTGCGTCTCCAGCGCTCTCTTCAAGAGAGCGTCGTAGAGCTCCAGCCGGAATCGTTGGCTCAGCAGCAGCATGCACAACCAGTAGAAGAACATGAGTCCCGCGAACAGGGCGATCTGCAACCAGCTAGGGTGTGGCGGCCACTGCATATCCTTGAACTGAACCACGAGCGCGGCCAGAACAGGCAGCGCACCGAGCTTTTCGATACCGCCGGTCATCAAGGGCAGCTTGCTACGAAAGCGCTCGAGCCGATGGTTGGCAAAGGTGCTCATGGCGGCCAGGCGCCCCTGGGGGAAGGAGCGCAGCCAGGCGATCAGGCCGTCATGGTGGGGCAGGTCGAAGTCCAGGGTTTCGGCATATTCCCGACGTTGGTGGGCAAAGGTGAGTTTGAAGCTCGGAAGCTGCGCGGTGATCACGACGATCACCCCTCCGACCTCGATCGCGAGTAGCGCCAGCATCGCGAACGCCACCCAAGGTGTGTGGGACCAAATCTTCCCCAGGAGCAGGGCCAACGTGCCCGACACAGCCACGAGGGCGTAGCCCCACCGCACGCGGTGGGTGGGCATGATTTGATAGGACGGATGCTCGGGCAGTGCTTCGATGCGGTCGTCCAACGAGACGAACGTAAGTGCTGACTCTTCCATGTCGCATGCCCGTGATTGACGTCGAGTGCCTTCCAAGCCTGCCAGAGTCGGCGGGCCAAATGCACCAGCCGATCTCGGGCGCCCGAAAACCGTTGCGCCGCGAGAAGAAGGGATCCGGCCTGCTCAGGCTCTGCGCACCGTCGCTGGCGTGCCGTCGGCGCCGGCCGACCAAAGCCTGCGCAACTGTCGCGCCGAACCCAGGCCCGCCCGCTCCGCGGCGCGTTCGACCGTGTCGCCCGCGGCCAGGGCTTGCCGCGCGAGGGCCAGCCGCAGGCGCGCGTGGTAGCTGTGGATCGACATGCCGCTGGCCTCGCGGAACCGCCGGGTCAGGCTGCGCACGCTCATGTGCCCGACCTCGGCCAGGCGCGCCAGCGGCCAGTCTTCGGCGGGCGCGTGCGCCAAGGCCTCCTGGACCCGATGGATGCGCGCGTCCATGTGGTTGCGCCCCTCCAGCCAGGGCGACAGCGCCGGATCGCCGGGTGCGCGGCGCAGATACACGGCCATCTCCCGTGCCACCACCGCGGCAAGGCGCGGTGAGCCCAGCCCGGCGATCAGGTGCAGCGCGAGGTCGATGCCGGCGGTGACGCCCGCGCTGGTGTACACGCCACGGTCCTCGACGAACACCCGGCTGTCCAGCACGTCGGCCGTGGGCTCCAGCCGCCGGAGCGCATCGAGCAGGGTGTGATGCGTGGTGCAGCAGCGGTCCTTCAGCAGGCCGGCGGCGGCCGCCAGCAACGCACCGGAGCAGACGCAGGCGACGGGCCGGCCGCTGACGCAACGTCGCAACCAGTCCACCAGCTTGCGGCTGCCCTCGTTCGACAGCACCGACCCGCCATCGCCCACCGCGCCGCACACGATGACCAGGACGTCGTCGGCCACTTGTTCGGGCAACGGCTCGACACCGGACAGGCCCACGCCCAGGCCGGTCGAAGCGGACTCGCCCTCGCGCACGGGCGCCACCATGCGCAGCCGCAAGGGCAAGCCCTGCGCGCCGGCCATGCGGAACGCATCGGCGGCGCCGGCGAGGTCCAGCAGGAGCAACGCCGGCGGCAGCACGAAACAGATTTCAGTGATCGGCGAGGACGTCATCGACGGTGCGGATGCGGGCAAAGCGGCCCTCCAGTACGAGTTCGGTGCGCTGCTTGATGTCCTGCGCATCGTAATGCCGGCCGGTGCGGGCGTGGACCATCGGGAAGGTGAGCGTGGCCTCGGTGACGTAATCGACCTCGAAGCCCAGGTCGGAGGCGACCCGCGAAGTGGTTTCGCAACATTGCTCCGAGCGGATGCCGGTGACGATCACCCGGCGGATGCCGCGTTCGCGCAGCCACGCTTCCAGTTCCGTGTCGGTAAAGGCGTTGTGCACGCGCTTGTGGAACACCGCCGCATGCTGCTCCGGCACCCAGTCCAGCGGACGGACCAGGCCAGAATCGGCGCGGAAGTTCTCATCGTCGTCCTCGTGCAGAATCCGCACGATCGGCCAGCCCCGTTCGGCGGCACCGTGGAGCAGTTGCACCAGGCGCTGGCGGAAGGCGGGCACGTCGTCCTCGCGCCAGTAGGGCGCATGCAGGAAGGACTGCTGGACGTCGATGACGAGGACGGCGGGGGTGTCTGACATGGCGCGACTCCAGTGGTTGGGAGTCGCCACTCTAGGTACCGGCCCACGCGCCCACGAGCACGACCACGGACCGCTTGCGGACGAATCGGGCCAACGTGTTCGGCAGCAGGGGCGGGCAGGTGTCAGTGGTTGCCGCCAGGCTCGGCAAGCCGGCCGCCTCGCATTTTCCTGCTTGCGTCGCTGACCGGCCGGGTATCCGCGGGCCACGATGCGCAAACCCGGGTCGGATTGCGCTTCCCTGCCAGCTCAACCGTGGTGGGGCGAAGGCAGCAGCACGGGGTCGGCGCCTTCGGTCCGAACGCCGTCGTTGGCCACGGCGTCCACGCCGCCCATGTCGGGCTTGTCGCTCCAGGGCGCCTGCGTGTAGGGGCCCGGGACATAGGTCTTCCACACGGGGTCGGTAGGCGGCGCGGGCAAGTCGTTCAGAGTGAACGTGACCGGGACGTGCGCCGTCCAGCTGTCCTGGCTGGCCAGCCGGCCCGTCGTGGGCACTTGGTAGGTCCAGCGCCTCGCCGCTTCGAGCGTGGCCTTGGCCATCAGGTCGCGGTATTGCCTGAGGATGCTGTCCCGGCCGATGTTGGCGAGGTTGACTTGCTCGGCGATGGCGTCGGTCACATGGCCGCTACGGTCGACACGCAGGGCGAGGTACACCGTTCCCTGCGCGTGAGCGCGGAGAGCATCCTGGGGATACCTTGGCGGGATGTTTTTGTTGCCTTCGGCGATGCGCAGCGCATCGGTGGACTTCCTGTCCATGTCGCCGAACGTGGCCCCCTTGATGCGTGCGCTGTAGTTGCCGTCCGCTGTCTTTTGGAGCACGACACGGACATGCATGCTGACCCTGGCAGCCACGGGTTTGCCTTCGCGTAGCACGGGGTAGAAGAGCCATTGCGACGCGGCCTTGCGCACCATGTCCGCGATCGGCTTGCCGTACTTGGGTTCGTCCTTGATCTCCGCGGCCTGCACCGTGCCGTCTTTCGCCAGCACGATGGTTCCGTCGACGACGGCGGACGATTCGAGATCCTTCGAAGTGCTGGCGTGGGCCACTACCGCAAAGGCGGCGAGAAGTACTCCGACTATGGCCTTTTTCATGCGTGCTTTCCTTGAGTCGCGATGAAATCGATCGGCTGCGTCGCTTTGGTTGAAAGCGAGCGCGCTCCCGACGCTGTGGCGGGATAACCGGCCCCACTTGAGCCCGGAACCAGAACGGAAGCTTACTTGTAGAACGGCTCCTCTTCGCTCATCCCACACGCTCCTGCGCGTATGAGGCGATGATCCCGGCCGCCCGAGCGCTCGCTCATGACCAGCAAAGTCCTGCAGATCGACCTGCACGATGCCGGACGCGATGGCATCTACCGCGTCGTGCCCGACGACCCGATGACCTTGGTGGATGACGCGGCCCGCGCCGGCCTGCGCCTGAGCCGGATCGACCTGCGCGATTGCGCGAGCCACGCGCGCGCCGTGCAATGCCTGGCCCAGGTGTTCGAGTTCCCCGTGCCAGCGGACGACTGGCCGACGGCCACGGCCGGCCTGCGCGACCTGGGCTGGCTGTCCGCGCCAGGCTACGTGCTGGTGCTCGACCATGCCGATGTCCTGCGCGCCCAGGCGCCCGAGGTCTACGCCGCCTATCGCGACCATCTGGCCGGCGTGGCCCGCGACTGGCACGCGCGGGGCGTGCCGTTCTTCGTTTTCATGGTTTTCCCGGACAACGAAACCCGCGACGCGGCGATCGACGCCTGAGCCGGAGTGCGCCCCTGGCCAGGCGACAACGAAGGCCGGTTCTCAAGCCAATGCGGACAAGGCGTCCTTGAACTCCTTGATGATGCCGCCTGCGCCACCGGCGGCTTCGACCAGCGATCCGAGAATGGCGTCGATGGCGTCGATGATCTTCTTGAGCCAGTCGCGGATCGACAGTTGCGGCTTGAGGCGGGGCCATAGACTGGCCACGGCATTGAGCACCCGCAGCTTGAATCGCAAGGGTCGCCCTTCGAGGCCGTGCGCATGCAGCGCCTCCGATGGGATTTCGTCGATGGCCTGCAGGAGCTCGGGAACCCCACGTTCCGCCACGTCCAGTGCGAAGGTCTCGCGTGCTTGCTCCCGCAGCTCCGGATGGCTCTCCCACAGGAACCCGAAGGCGTCGGTTTGCTCAAGGACGAAGGCCAGGAAATCCCGCACGCTGTAAACGAAGCCCTGCAGCTCCCGCCTGCCGGGCTCGTCGGTCGATGCAATGGAATCGAACCACATGGCCGCGTCCTCCTGGTGCATGCCAGAGGCGCCGAAGGGAGCGCACCTTGATCCCCGCTACGTCGGGCATGCGTGAATGGCGCCGAACGCTGCTCGTCCCGATGACTTCCTTGCGCTTCTCCTGCCAGCCTGGTTGTCGAGCCGGCGGCCGCGCCGTGTCGTCACGCCTCAGTTCAAGCTGGTCAGCAGCGCCTGGAACCGCGGCTTGCCGCGCAGCGACGCCAGGTCGCTGTCGTTCGCCATCCACGCCCGATCGCCCCAGCCGAGCCCTACCGCGCGTTCGAGCAAATCGATGGCCCGGTCGTGTTCGTCCAGCACCGCGAACGTGCAGGCGGCGTTGTAGAAAATCATGGGCTCGTCCTCGCTCGATCGCAGCGCCAGGTTGGCCCATTCGATCGCCTTGGCCTTCTCGCCCAGCGCCGCGAAGCTCGCGGCGCCCATGTAGCGGGCGCGCGCGTCGTCGGGATTCACGCCCAGGGTACGCTCGATCAGTTCGAGCGCCCGCAGGCGCGCTTTCTTCTCGTCATCCTTGCGGCCCATCTCGCTGTACGCCTGGGCCAGGTAGACCTGGGGCAGGTAGTCGGTGGGGCTGACTTCGGCGGCGCGCAGGTACAGCCAGGCGGCTTTCTCGAAGTTGCCCAGCGAGCTGCAGATCATGCCGTACATGAAACAGCCTTCGAGCAGGTTCGGGTTGAGCATCATCGCCGTCTCGAACTGCCGCTCGGCCTCCTTGAACCGCTGGCTGACGTACAGCGCCAGGCCGCGCGAGGCATGCGCCTCGGCCGAGTCCGGATCCATCTGCAGGGCCCGCTCGCTGGCGTCCATGGCGCGGGCGACGTGCTCGGGGTTGCGGTCCAGGAAGCGATGGCGCATGACATAGGCATCCGACAGGCCGGCCCAGGCCGCGGCATATTTCGGGTCGCGTGCGATGGCGCGCTCGTACATCTCGATGGCGCGCAGCGAATCGCGGCGGTTCCAGGCGTAGAAGTATTTGCGCCCGCGCAGGTAGTCGTCGTAGGCCTGCACGTCGGCGGTGGCCACGTACTGGATCGCGCGGCGCTCCTTCGGCGACAGCGTCACCTTCAGCGCATCGACGATGCTCTGGGCGATGTCGTCCTGGATGGCGAACACGTCGCGCAGCTCGCGGTCGTACGTCTCTGCCCAAAGGTTCGAATCGGACGCCACGTCGATCAACTGCACGTTGATGCGCACGCGGTTGCCCGCCCGGCGCACGCTGCCCTCGAGCACCGTGCCGACGTCTAGCTTGGCCGCGATCATCTGCAGGTCGGCCTCCTTGCCCTTGAAGAAGAACGAGGAGGTGCGCGAGGACACCTTGAGCTGCGGCAGCTTGGTCAGCAGGCTCAGGATTTCCTCGGCGATGCCGTCGCTGAAGTATTCGTTCTCGAGCTCGCCGCTCATGTTGACGAACGGCAGCACGGCGATGGTGAGCCGGTCGCGGTCCGTTGGGTGGGGTGGGCCGGGCGCGTCCAGCCTGTCGACGGAGGTGTCCGGTGCGTGTCCTGCCGCGACACGGGCGATCAGCCGATAGCCGAGGCCATGCACGGTCTGGATGTAATGCGGCTCGGCCGCCTCGTCGCCCAGCTTCTGGCGCAACTGCGAGATGACCCGGCTCAGCGTGGCCGCGGTGACGTACTTGTGCCCCCACACGCGATCGAGCAGGTCGTCGTGCTTGATCAGCTCGCCTGGATGGGTGAGGAACTGCAGCAGCACGGCATAGGCCTTCGGCTCCAGGTCGAGCTCGTGCCCGTCGCGCAGCACGCGGTGCGCCGTCGGCTCGACGCGGATGTCGCCGAACGCGTAGTCCACTCGAGGGCTGGTCGGTGGTGGGGCCACGGGCTGGGATTATCCAGCGGTGGGTGTTGCCTGGTGTTGTGAAAGCGTGACTTCGGAGGCGGCGAGGGGACAGGTTCCGACGGGCTAGCGTCCCCGTGTCTGGTTCCTTGTCGAGCGCCAGCGGGGCCGAAGGGCTCAGTGGCCCTCGACGGTAGGCCGCCATCGGTGCTCGTTGGGTCACTCCCTGGCGGGAGCCCTGGCGCGGGTCGGCCTTGCCCGCTCCAGCAGCAACCATCGGATGGTTGGCCCCTCGACCGTGGATGGTTCCAGCGTTTCCGGTTCCATCAGCCGGCGCATCCATGAAAACCTCATCGAATCCACGCACATCCCGCAGGATTTCCTCAAGCTCGCGCCGGGGCTGGAGTCCAGGATCGCTCCACGGACATCGGCGTCCGTCGGGAGGCCTCTGTGAAAAAGCTAATCCTTGCCATGACCAGCGCACTCGGTCTCGCCAGCGTGGGCGGCGTCAGCCTCGCCCAGAACCAGACCACCCAGCTGCAGAACGTCGTCGTCACCGGCGAACGTGCCTACGAGACCTACGTCACCCACCTGGACGCGGGCTTCCAGTTGCAGGCGCTGGTCGGCCATACCCACGGGCAATACGTGCAGGCGCGGCGGGCGGCCGACCAGCTGGAATCCCAGCGCATGCAGGGCCTCGCCCAGCAGCCGGTCGTCTCCGTGGCCATCGACAACTCCGCCGGCCCGGGCGTAGCCCGACAGTTCCAGTTGATCGACGCCAACAGCGAGACCGTGGCCATCGTGAACGTGTACTGCAAGCGGTCCATGCCGTCGGAAGGCTCGCGTTGCCGGATGGCACCCCAGGCAACGGCCAACACGCCCGAGCAGGGTTTGGCATCGGTCCAGGCGAGGGGGCTGCGGGTCGCCATGGTGAATATGCGGAGGTAGATGGGTCCCGTAAGGACGCCTAGGCTCCGCCCACCCCGTTCAAGCGAGCGCCTCATCTGCGGGGCGCTCGCCGGGGATGTCGCGAATAAGCTGATCGCACCGCTCCGCCCGACAGGGATAGAGGAACTTCCCGTGGGGCATAAAGAAGACATGACCGGCCAAGCCCGTCGCGTGCGCCGTGCGCTGCCGCCGGCCACGAGCACATGGCGGCGCCTGACGGGCGTCGGGCCCGCTCGTGGGGGCTGTGCTGGGCCGGTGACGCTTGCCTGATTCGCCCCCTGGCTTGAGGCGTCACGCCGGCTTCGTCATAACTTTGAGTTAATATTCGTCGCACCCCGATCCTCAAGGTAGGCAGCGATGAAAAAGACCTTACGTTTGGCGAAAAAAGGCCTGTTGGCGAGCCTGATCGCCGGTTCGCTCGCTACGTTGGCCACCGCCCCGGACATCGCGTGGGCACAGACGGCCAACGCCACCCTGCGCGGCACCGGCCCGGCCAACGCCCAGGTCACCGCCCGCAATGTGGCTACCGGCGAGGTGCGCCGTACACGCACCGGCGCCGACGGCAGCTATGCGCTGCCCGGCCTGCAGCCCGGCACCTACCAGGTCGACGCCGGTCCCGGCTCGGAGCGGACGGTCACCCTGACAGTGGCCTCCACCGCCACACTCAACCTGCAGGCCGCACCGGCGGCGCCCGCCGCACCCTCGGTCGCGAATGCGGCCAACCTCGGCGCCGTGTCGGTGACCGCGACCACGCTGCAGGAGGTCAAGACCTCCGAAGTGGGCAACACCATCTCGCTGCACCAGATCCAGACCATCCCGCAGGTGTCGCGCAACTTCCTCGAGTTTGCCGACACCGTGCCGGGCATGGTGTTCCAGGTGGATTCCTCCGGCCACACGCAACTTCGCGGCGGCGCGCAGAACACCAGCTCGGTCAACGTCTACATCGATGGCGTCGGCCAGAAGAGCTACGTCAAGGAAGGCGGCGTCAGCGGCCAGTTCAACAGCCAGGGCAACCCGTTCCCGCAGCTGGCGATCGGCGAGTACAAGGTCATCACCTCCAATTACAAGGCGGAGTACGACCAGATCTCCTCCGCCGCGGTGACCGCGCAGACCAAGTCCGGCACCAATGATTTCCATGGCGAGGTGTTCGGCCGCTACACCCATGATGCCTTCCGCGCGCGCACGCCCGCGGAGGACGCCGCCGATCACAAGACGCCCTCGCACGAGAAGGAATACGGCTTCGCGCTGGGCGGCCCGATCATCCGCGACCAGATGCATTTCTTCGTCACGTACGAGGCGAAGCGGTTCGACACGCCGGTCACCATCGTGCCCGGCTCGATTCCCGGTGCGGCCAGCTTCCTGCCGCCCGCCGCCGCCGCCCAGCTCGGCCCTGGCGACCTGCCGTTCAAGGAAGACCTCTATTTCGCCAAGCTCGACTGGGAGCCGACCGACCGCGACCGCTTCGAACTCACCGGCCAGGTCCGCAAGGAAAACCAGTACGACAACATCGGCAACCAGACCGCGGCCTCGGCCGGCATCGATGCGATCAACAACGACACCCGCCTGACGCTGCGCTGGCAGCACAGCGGTGAGGCGTACTTCAACGAGCTGCTGCTGACCCACGAGCGGGCCTACAACAATCCCACGCCGCTCAACTTCGGCAACGGCCAGGCGTACACCTTCGGCCCCGACAACGACGCTGCCATCCTGTTCACCGGCGCGGCCAACGCGCTGGCGACGCAGAAGAAGGGCCAGAAGGGCCCGGCGATCCAGGACGACCTGACCTTCAACGACTTCGAGTGGCACGGCGACCACGTCATCAAGCTCGGCGCCAAGTACAAGGAGGTCACGCTCAACGCGCAGGACGCCGGTCTCAACAATCCGCAGTTCTTCTACAACGTCGACCCGACCGGTACCGGCGCGACGCCGTACAAGGCGTTCTTTCCCAATCCCGTGCCGGGCCTGAACCCGGTCGCCACGTCCAAGGACAAGCAGTTCGGCGTCTACGTGCAGGACGACTGGGCCGTCAACGACAAGCTCACCCTCAACCTGGGCGTGCGCTGGGACTACGAGCGCAACCCGTCCTACCTCAACTACGTCACCCCGGCCAACGTCGTCGCGGCGCTCAACAGCCAGGACCCGAATGCCCCGGCCGGGCAGACCTACGCGCAGTCGCTGGCGGCCGGCGGCGTGAACGTCAACGACTACATCAGCACCGGCCACAACCGCAAGGCAGACAAGGGCGAGGTGCAGCCGCGCCTGGGTTTCTCCTATGACTTGAACGGCGACCAGCAGCACGTGATCTTCGGCGGCGTCGGCCGCGCCTACGACCGCGACCTGTACGACTACCTGCAGGTGGAGCAGACCAAGTCCGCGCTGCCCGAGGTGAACGTGTTCTTCCAGGATCCGGCCACCGGGCTGTGCCACAAGGGTGGCACGCCTTGTTTCGCCTGGAACCCGGCCTACCTCAACGGCCTGGCCAACCTGCAGGCGCTGCTCGCCTCCAGCAACACCGGGCAGGAAGTGGACATGGTCAACAACAAGCTGCGTGCGCCGCACTCGGACCAGTTCAGCCTGGGCATGCGCAACCAGGTCGGCGATTGGAACACCAGCGCCGCGGTCAGCCGGATCCTCAGTTACGACGGGTTCGTCTATACGCTCGGCAACCGCCGCCCGGACGGCAGCTTCTGGCAGGGCGGCAGCCAGCCGTGGGGTAACGGCATCCCCGGTTTCGGCAGCCTGATCATCGGCAACAACGGCATCGAGACGCGCACCACGCAGGTGCTGCTGTCGGCCGAGAAGCCCTACACCAAGGAATCGGGCTGGGGCGCGACCTTTGCCTACACCTACACCCACGCCAAGCAGAACCGCGACGTCAACGAGCACTATGCGTTCGACGAAGAAACCATCGGGCAGTACCCCTTCATCCTCTCCAACGCGGCGGCCAAGCATCGCTTCGTCGCCACCGGTTCGCTGGACGGCCCGTGGGGGCTCACGCTGTCGGCCAAGCTGACGCTGGCCACGCCGATCCCGGGCAACTTCATCGGCTGCTACCCGGACGTGGTCTTCCCCAACGGCAGCACCTGTTCGCCGCAGGGCGTACAGCCGCAGGGCACCGGGCGGTTCCTGATCGGCGGCAAGATATTCGGCTACCGCGATGTCGACTTCCAGGCGACCAAGGACTTCGACCTCGGCCACGGCGTCACGCTGTACGGCCGCTTCGACGTGCTCAACGTGTTCAACTGGAACAACTACACCGACATCCTCTACACCACCCGCTCGGCCAACGGCCAGCCGCTGCCGACCCTCGCGTCCTATGACCCCGTAGGCAACATCACCTACGTACCGCGCACGGTGAAACTCGAGCTCGGCCTGCGCTTCTAGCTCTCCGATGCCCACGCCGCACCGGCGGCGTGGGCGAGGCGGCCGGCCGATCCCGGGCCGGCCAACTCTTCATCGCCGTCCCCCCGTATCGAGCGACGGCGACATCGACACGATCGCTGACCGGATGACCCTCACACACCTGCGCACCTTCTGCCTGGCCGCCCTGGCGGCGGCTGCCGCCGCTACCGCGGTGCCTTCGCGCGCCGCCACCACGGCGACCATCACCCACTACAAGAACCTGCCGGTCGCGCAGCAGCAGCTCATCGACGACCTGCAGCGACGCACCTTCGACTGGTTCTGGGACAGCGCCAACCCGGCCAACGGCCTGGTGCCCGACCACTATCCCTCACCCGAATCCTTCGCCAGCATCGCCGCGGTGGGCTTCGGCCTGACCGCCTATGGCGTGGGCGTGGAGCGCGGCTACATCAGCCGCGAGCAGGCGATCGAACGCACGCTGGCGACGCTGCGCTTCTTCAAGGACGCGCCGCAGAACGCGAGCGAGGACGACGCAACGGGCTACCACGGTTTCTTCTACCACTTCCTCGACCTGCATACCGGCAAGCGCGAGGCCCGCTGGGTAGAGCTCTCCTCCGTGGACACCGCGCTGCTGCTGGGCGGCGTGCTGTTCGCGCAGTCCTACTACGACCGCGACACGCCGGCCGAGCGCGAAATCCGCGCACTGGCAGACACCATCTACCGGCGCGTGGACTGGCCCTGGCTGCAGGCGCGCAAACCGCTCATCAGCATGGGCTGGACGCCGGGCGGACAGTTCATCCCGCACGACTGGCAGGGCTACAACGAGGGCATGCTGATCTACGTGCTGGCGCTGGGTTCGCCCACGCATCCGGTCGGCGACGATGCGTGGAAGGCCTGGACCGCCACCTACGATCGCACCTGGGGCAGCTTCCAGGGCGTGACCTTGCTGAACTTCGCGCCGCTGTTCGGCCACCAGTACAGCCACGTGTGGATCGACTTCCGTGGCATCCAGGACGACTGGAACCGCGCGCATGGCCTGGACTACTTCCAGAACAGCCGCCGCGCCGTGTATGCCCAGCGCAACTACGCCGTCGCCAACCCCGGCGGCTGGACCGGCTATGGCGCCAACGTGTGGGGCCTGACCGCCTGCAACGGGCCCGGCGGCATCGTGGTGGAGCAGGGCGATCGGGAACGCAGCTTCCAGGGCTACACGGCACGCGGTGCCGGGCTGGACTACATCTCCGACGATGGCACCATCGCGCCTACCGCGGCAGGCGGCTCGATCGCCTTCGCGCCGGAGCTCGTGGTTCCCGCGCTGGCGACGATGAAGCAGCGCTACGGCAAGTACATCTACGACCGCTACGGTTTCGTCGACGCCTTCAACTTGAGCTTCCACACCAAGACCGAGCTGCGCACGGGCCGGCTCGTACCCGGGCTGGGCTGGGTCGACACCGTGCAGTTGGGCATCGACCAAGGCCCGATCGTGCTGATGATCGAGAACTGGCGAAGCGATTTCGTGTGGAAGGTGATGCGGCGCAATCCCTACATCCGCAAGGGCTTGCGGGAGGCCGGCTTCTCCGGCGGCTGGCTGGACGCGCCGGCGGCGCGATAACGCAATCCCGTCGCAGCCGCCGGTGCCATCAAAATCGCGCTGCTGCTCGGGCCTGAGCCAACGCTCCACACAAGCTTGGCTGTCGCGCCCGATACTTTTAGGTCAGGGGACAGGCGTGTGGCGAGACGTGCGGCCTCGGTCGGAAGGGAGCTCCGGTCGGGTCTGGATCTTTTCACGGCCGGTCCTGTAAACGGTTTCCACGCTCAAGCGGGCGCTGCCGCTCGCATACCCTTCTTGCCCATGAAACGATCATCGCTCCTTCGTCTGCGTCTGCTTGTTGCCGCACTGCTGTGCACAGGCGCGGTTGCCTGTGTCGGCGCCCGTGCCGATGCGGTCGCCGCGCCGGTGCAGCACGCCGTGGCGCCGTCGAACGCGCAATTGGCCTCGCCCGGGGTCGAGCAGCGCGTCGACGCACTGCTCAAGCAGATGACGCTGGAGGAGAAGATCGGCCAGCTCGTGCAGTACAACGACCAGGGCAGCAGCGCGCCGACCGCCGCCAACGGCGACCAGGCGCTGGCCGCCAACCCCGAGACGCAGACCCGGGTCGACGCCATGGCGCTGGCCAGGCAAGGCCGGCTCGGTTCGATGCTCAACGTGATCGGCGCGCAGAAGACGCGCGCCTTCCAGGACGCGGCGCTGCACAGCCGCCTGCACATTCCGATCCTGTTCGGCGCGGACGTGATCCACGGTTACCGCACGATCTATCCGGTGCCGCTGGGCCTGGCCGCGTCGTGGGATACCGCGCTGGTCCAGCAGCTCTCGCACATGGCCGCGACCGAAGCGACCACCGCCGGCGTGAAGTGGTTCTATTCGCCGATGGTGGACATCTCGCGCGACGCGCGCTGGGGCCGCTCGACCGAAGGTGCGGGTGAGGATCCTTACCTGGGTTCGGCGATGGCGCGCGCCTACGTGCGCGGCTACCAGGGCACCGACCTGTCCCGGCCGGACAGCGTCGCCGCTTCGGTCAAGCATTTCGCCGCCTACGGCGCGGCCGAGGCCGGGCGCGAGTACAACACCACCGACATGTCCGACATCCGCCTGCGACAGGTCTACCTGCCGCCTTACAAGGCCGCGGTCGAGGCGGGCGCGGCGACCATGATGAGCTCGTTCAATGCGCTCAACGGCGTGCCGGCCACGGCCAACCCGTATCTGATGGACGAGATCCTGCGCAAGGAATGGGGCTTCGACGGCTTCGTGGTCAGCGATTACACGGCGGTGATGGAACTGACCCATCACGGCATCGCGCTCGACGCCGCCACGGCGACGAAAAAGGCGCTGGAGGCGGGCGTGGAAGTGGACATGATGTCCCACTTCTACGACACGCAGATCCCCAAGCTGCTGGCCGAGCACAGGCTCTCCATGGCCACCGTGGACGAGGCGGTGCGCCGGGTGCTGCGGGTCAAGTTCGCGCTGGGGCTGTTCGAGCACCCCTACGCGTCGGGCACCGAGGTGACGCACGCGTTGCCCGCAAACCGCCCGCTGGTGCGCCGTGCGGCCGAGGAATCGTTCGTGCTGCTGCGCAACGCGCCGGATCAGGGGCGGCCGGTGCTGCCGTTGGACCCGGGCGTGAAATCGGTGGCGCTGATCGGCCCGCTCGCCGACGCCGCCAACGAGATGCAGGGCGCGTGGGGCGGCGCAACGCAGGTACCTGACGTGGTGACGCTGCGCCAGGCGCTGGAGCGGCGCATGCAGCAGCACGGTGGCCGCGTGCTGTTCGCGCACGGCACCGACATTCTGACGGAGTCGACGGCCGGCTTCGACACCGCCGTGCAGGCGGCGCGCCAGGCCGACGTGGTGGTGATGGCGTTGGGCGAGTCATCGGAAATGAGCGGCGAGGCCGGCTCGCGCGTCCACCTCGACCTGCCGGGCAACCAGCAGCAACTGTTGGAGCAGGTCGCCGCGACCGGCAAGCCGGTGGTGCTGCTGGTGTTCTCCGGCCGGCCGCTGGTGCTGGACTGGGCCGCCAAGCACGTGCCGGCGATCATGGCGGTGTGGTTCCCTGGCACCGAAGCGGGCCATGCCCTGGCCGACGTGTTGTTCGGCGACGTGGCGCCCAGCGGCAAGCTGCCGATGAGCTTCCCGCGCGCGGTCGGGCAGGAGCCGCTGTATTACGACCAGTTCCCGACCGGGCGCCCGGCCGGCGATGCCGACCTGTCCAGGCCGCCCAGTGGCGGCGATACGCGCTTCGTCTCGCGCTACATCGACGTGCCGAACGATGCGCTGTTCCCGTTCGGCCACGGACTGAGTTACACCAGCTTCGCCTATTCCGACGTGCGCGTGTCGCGCAGCACGCTGCCGCTCGCCGAGGCCAACCGGCCGGATGCGCGGGACCTCGTCACGGTCACCGCTACGCTGACCAATACCGGCAAGCGTGAGGCCACCGAGGTCGCCCAGCTTTACGTGCGCAACCTCGGCGCCAGCGTCGAGCAGCCGGTGCGCAGCCTGAAGGGCTTCCAGCGCGTGACGCTGAAACCCGGCCAGTCGCGGCAGGTGCGCTTCGAGCTCGGCTTTGCGGAGTTGTCTTTCTATGACGTCCACAGCCGCCAGGTCGTGGAGCCCACCCGCTACACGGTGTGGGTCGGCGGCAGCTCGCAGGCGCCTGGGCAGGCGCAGTTCGACATCACGCCCTGACCGCGGCGCGCGGACGTCCGGCCGAGCGCATGTCTGCGCCGGCACAGCTTCCCGGCGTGCACACAGGCGCTCCATCGGGACCCGTCCAGGCTGAGCGTCCCCGCTCATCCGGGCGGCCGCGCGTTTCATCTGCGCGTTCCGTTTTATGCTGCCCGAGCTGACTCAAGGGGAAGACTCATGCCTCGTGCAGGTTTTCGGCTTGGCCACGCGGTCGCGCTGGCGTGCTTGCTGGTTGGGATGGGGCTTGCCGGGCCGGCTGCGGCCGCCACAACCGATCAAAGCGATTCCACGGTGGCGTGGTCCGTGGTTCTCGATCCGCAGCAGCCGCTGGCCGAGCGCCAGCAGGCGCTCGCGAAGCTCGAGAAGGACGCGCAGAACGACGGCCAGAGCGAGCTCTATCTGCTGGGATCGCTGTACCACATGGGTCCGCACGCATCGGGCGGCCCCGTGCCCCAGGACCTGGAAAAGGCGACCTTGTACCTGGGCAACGCCGCGCTGCGCGGCAGCCTGCTCGCGATGGCCAAGATGGCGGAGATCAAACTGGATACCCGCAAGTATCGCGAGGCCATGATCTGGGCGCAGGTCTTCGCCCACTACGCCACGCTGTTGCCTGACGGCCAGCGTCCGCCGGAGGGGTACACCGCCGAGCTGGTGCAGCGGATCCTCGACAAGCTGGGGCGCTCGAGCATTCCGCAGGTGATGCCGGACGTGGCCGCCTTCATCGCCCAGCACGACGCGGACATCCGCGCGGGTACCGGCAGCCACTTCGACGGCAAGGCGGCGCGGCCCAAGCTCAAAGAGAGATCCGTGGTCATGCCGAATGGCCGCTTTGCTCCGCAGTCGGGTTTTGCCGACTACCTGCTGGCCTTCGGGCCGGACGGATCGGTCGTGCACGCATGGTTGCTCGATTCGGTACCCGACCCCGCGCTGGGAGAAACCCTGCGCCACTACGTGAGCGAGATGGCCATCCCGGCGCAGCCAGCGGGCACGAGAGCGAGGCTGCGCTACTCGTGGTTGCCGGCGATGTTCGACGACCACCGGTATCGAGCGGCACCGGGCGCATCCAGCCACGGGCCGTGAGACGCGGGGAGGCGGCGGGCATCCTCGCATTCGGTCATGTTCCATTTCGCACCATTGTGGTGTAACGTGGTGCAAAGACCGATGAGGCGATGACATGCAGAAGACTCGAGTCGTGGCCAAGCCTCGCATCGGTACGGAAGACATCACCCGGGCGACCGTGAGCTTTCCTGCCGATATCTATGCAGAGCTGGAACGTATTGCAGCCACCAAGAAGGTGTCCGTCGCTTGGGTGGTCAGGGAGGCGGCCGAGCGCTACGTCGCCGGCGAGGCTGACCCACCGGCGGCTAACTCACGAAGCAGGAAGTGAGTCGGTCGTGGATTCACCGTGATTCCCGCGACCGAGGACCCGGCAAAGCTGGCTGACGCGTGCTGATCCTCTGGGATGCGGCTCGTCCGGCGCATCGAGACTCCAAGGTCTGTTCGAGGTTCGCAAGCCCGAGGACCGTGCCGTGGGCGGCGGGTGATCCGATAGGTGCTCAGCCACAGCCTGGGAGGCTGTCGACTGGCGCCGCTCCTCGCAGTTCGCCACGGAAGACAGGGCCGAATGCCGCCCGTCGGTAGGCCGCATCAAGGGAGTACTCCATGCCCAAGCGCAAAGGAACCGAACCGCCCCGATTCATGCCCGAGGGCTATCTGCTGCCCGAGGACGCGCACCTGGCCCTGCTCCAGACCCGCGACCAGTTGCGGTTGCTTGCCCTCCTGGCCGATCCCCGCGGCATCGACGAGCCCGAGCTGAGGTTGTCATCGGGCGCCCTGGCCGAATGTTTCTGGCGCCTGGCCGGCGACCTCGACGGAGTGGCCAAGGCCGCAGTGTGGCCGGCAACGACGGGCGCAAAGTAAGCGGGCACCCAGAAGGCCGGCTCGGGCGGTGTCCCAGCTTGCGCACGTGGGGATTGCGGGTCCCGTGCAAGTGAATACAGGACCTTCCATTCCTGGGGAGCTGCCGGCGACAGTAGTGTGCGCTCGGTTCACCGCGCACGTATTCCAAAGGCGTGCAGCAGCGAGCGTTACCATCGGTGCCACGTCTACTCGAGGCGATTTGCCCGCATGACCTGGACCGACCAGCAAGGCGCGCCCGCGGTCTCGCGCGGCTCGATGGCGATCGCGGCGCTTTCCACGGTGGTGGAGTGGTACGACTTCACCCTTTATCTGTACCTGGCGACCGTGCTGTCGCGGGTGTTCTTCGGCGGTGGAGACAGTTCATTGCTGGCCACGCTCGGCGGCTTCGCGGTGGCCTATGGCATGCGGCCGCTGGGCGCGATGGTGTTCGGGCACATCGGCGACCGCATCGGACGCAGGCGCACGCTGCTGCTGTCGATGATGCTGATGACATTGGCCATGCTAGCCACCGCGCTGCTGCCCGGCTACGCCACCCTCGGGCCGGCGGCGGGTGGACTGCTGATGCTGCTGCGCTGCTTCATGGCGTTCTCGGTGGGCGGCGAATACACGGGCGTGGTCGCCTACCTGCTGGAAGGCGCGCGGCGTGACCGGCGCGGCCTGGTCACCTCGCTGGCGGCGGCCTCCAGCGAGGTCGGCGCGTTGCTGGCGGTGGCGCTGTCGGCCTTGATGGTGGGTACCCTGAGCCCCGCGCATCTGGATGCCTGGGGTTGGCGCATCCCTTTCTTCGTAGGCGCGGTGCTGGCCGGCGGCGTATGGTTCGCGCGCTCGACCATGGACGAATCCCCGGACTTCCTGCGCCAAGTGGCGCAGCGCAGCGTGCCCGACTCGCCGCTCGGCCACACGCTCGCCCACTACCGGCCGGCCTTGTGGCGCACGTTCGCCGTCTCGGCGCTGGGCTCCATCACGTACTACGTGGGCATCACCTACGTGCCGGCGTTCCTTAGTTCGTCGGGCCTGGCGGCCGAAGGCCGTTCGCTGGGGCTGTCGACCCTGGCCGCGGTCGCGGTCATCCTCGTCACGCCGATCACCGGCGCGCTCGCGGACCGGGTCGGGCGCAAGCCGGTGCTGGTCGGACTGGCGCTCGCGGGCACGCTGCTGCCGCTGGGCATGTTCGGCCTGATGACCGGTGGCGCACAGCAGCAGATCGTGGTCGGCGCCGTCGTGCTGGCCTGCCTCGCCGGCGGCGTCAGCGCGGTCGGCGCCCCGGCGACTGCCGAGCAGTTCCCCGGCGAAGGACGGCTCAGCGGCCTGGCGCTCGGGGTGACCGTCTCGACGGTCATCTTCGGAGGCCTCACGCCTTTTCTCGCTGCGCTCCTGATCCGACTGACGGGCTGGCCGCTCGTGCCCGGCGCGATGATCGCGGTGGTTGCGCTGGCAGTGCTGCCGGTGTTCCTGACGATGCCGGAGACCCGGCCGTCACGGGTCTCGGAGGCCGGGCGGACCGCCGGCGTCGAGGTGGCGCGCAGCGATTCCGACACCGCAGGGAAGTAGGCCGGGCCGCCCGTCGGGCGCGGCTGCCATAGGCTACGACCTTGCGGAAAAGTCCCGCGCACGAACGCCGCCTGCTCAGTCGAGGGCGTCAGGGTCCGGTCCGATGCGCTGTCCCCCAACATGGCTGCGATCGTCTGCAGGTCGTGCGCATCCAGCGCGAAGTCGAACACGTCCCTGTTCTCGCGGATGCGCCCGGGGGAGCGCGAGCGCGGGATCACCACGTAGCGGCACTGGAATGGACTTGTTCTTTGCCCTTTCGCGCAGCCGAACGCCCGCCCATTCCGGAGGCGGCTGCTATGCAGGCGACTTGGTCGAGGTGCTGCGGCCGCAGCGGCACGGAAGTGCGCCGATGGCCCGCCCCACCTTGCGGCTAGCGGCGCACCTTGCTCTTGATCGGTGGGCGCTCCGGCGTGCGGCCCGGATGCCCTTCGTCGCGCGGCGAAAAGGGAACCCGCTTATAGGCGAGGGCCTGATCTGCGGAGCGGGCGGGGCGTGCGCCCTGGTAGATGTCGTGGATGTCGGACAGGGATGTGGCAGGTTGCTTATGCGACACGGTACGGCTCCTGGGCCGCACTCGGGCGGCGATGGCGCTAGGGCATCGCGCTCGGAAAAAAAGCCTCCTGTCTGCGCGAAGGGCTGACAGCCTCGACACCATGCGCTTGCAGTCGTTAGCTGAGGGTTATCCGCGTCTGGCCGGCGGGGCCTGGCATGGACGAGCACCAAGCTTGCTAGGGCAAGGGTTCCGCGGATCGCTAGAGCCATCGGTACGTCAAGCCACCTGGTCGGGCCCGCATAAGAGGGATCCAGGCGGCGCGCGGTCTTCCACGATCGTTGCGGCCATACCGCGGTAGCGGCACGGCGCGAACGTAACCAGGTGACTCAAGCCCTCATCCAGACGGGACCGGTTTCCTCCGTCGCGTTTTTTCTCGCCGCCGCTCCAGAGCTTCCCCACGACTTTCAGGGCCAGTTCCATGGCCTCCTTCTTCGCGACCGGAAGCGTCGACGTATCTATCGAGCATCCTCAATAGGGGTGTTGCCGATAGAACAGCTCGAGCTGCCGATACACCTGCGGCAGATGCTCGCGCAGGCTGGCCGGCGCCTCGAAAAACTGCTCGCTGACCACCGCGAAGAACTCCGCCTCGCTTTCCAGGCCGTACGGGTCGATCGGCAGGGGCAGCCCGTCACGGTGATCGTCGCGCAGGCGGTTCCACGCCTCGGAGAAAATCTGCGTCCACGCGCGGCGATCCATGCGGCGGTGCAAGGGCGGAAAGCCGTTGGCCTCGCCGTTGAGCATGTCGAGCTTGTGGGCCATCTCGTGGATGACCACGTTGCGGCCGGGCTTCCTTCCCGCATCGAGCACGTCGGCCCACGACAGGATCACCGGCCCGCGCCCCCAGGCCTCGCCGGCCATCACGCTGCGGGTCTGGTGCACCACGCCCGCCGCGTCGGTGCGCGTGCGGCGGGGAATGAAGGCGTCCGGATACACGATGACGCTGCGCCAGCCGTCGTACCAATCCAGTCCCAGGTTCAAAATGGGTATGCAGGCGTGGGCCGCGAGCAGGACGCGGTCGGCATCGTCCAGTTCAAGCCCTTGCACCGGTTCCAGCGACTTTTCCTCGAGAAACAGCGTAACCAGTACGCGCAGCGCCGCCTGGTCGGATGCGCCCAGCCGGCGCGCCGGCGCACATCGGCGCAGCGCGTCCTGCCATAGCGGTTCAGCGATGGGGCGGCGGTCGACGATGCGCCGCACGCGCCAGTTTCTGAGGGTGTCGAGCATGGCCCCTGCGGGAGGAAGTCTTGGCACTCCCAGCATCTGGGCGATATGCGCTTTCTCAAGAAGCGTTAACGGGGCGCCGCGCAAGTTCTCGACGATGTGCCCCGGATGCTCGGGGAGAGAGCGCTATGAACGGCTTCAGTGGCCCGGCGGATATTGCACTCCGCAGCGAGTCGGTTCAGGCCTCCAACTGCCAGCCGACGGTTTCGCCCGCGCGCATCGGCACCCCGGGCACGCCGCCGAAATCGAGTTCCTCGGGCACGGTCCATGGACGCTTGCGCAGGGTGATGGTGCCGGTGTTGCGCGGCAGGCCGTAGAAATCCGCGCCGTGGAAGCTGGCGAAGGCCTCCAGCTTGTCCAATGCACCGGCGGCCTCGAAGGCTTCAGCGTAGAGCTCGATGGCGGCATGCGCGGAATAGATGCCGGCGCAGCCGCAGCTGCTTTCCTTCGCGTGGCGCGGATGCGGCGCACTGTCGGTGCCCAGGAAGAAGCTCGGATCGCCGCTGGTGGCCACCTCGACGAGCGCCTGGCGATGGGTTTCGCGCTTGAGCACCGGCAGGCAGTAGCTGTGCGGCCGCAGGCCGCCGGCGAAAATGGCGTTGCGGTTCATCAGCAGGTGTTGCGGGGTGACGGTGGCGCCGACGTGCGCCGGCGCGTCGCGCACGAACTGCGCCGCCTCGCGCGTGGTGATGTGCTCGAGCACCATGCGCAGCGCCGGGAAATCGCGCAGCAGCGTGGTCAGGTGGCGCTCCACGAACACCGGCTCGCGGTCGAACACGTCGACTTCCGGATCGGTGACCTCGCCGTGCATCAGCAAGGGCAGCTTGTGCTTCTGCATCGCCTCGAACACCGCATAACAGCGGCGCAGGTCGTTGACGCCGCTGGCCGCGTTGGTGGTGGCTCCGGCCGGGTAGTACTTGACCGCGTGCACGAAGCCGCTGGCGCTGGCCTCGGCGATGTCGTGCGGCGTCGTGGCTTCGGTGAGGTACAGCGTCATCAATGGCTCGAACGCCATGCCCGCGGGCAACGCGGCCAGGATGCGCTCGCGGTAGGCGCGGGCCAGCGCCACCGTGGCCACCGGGGGCTTCAGGTTGGGCATCACGATGGCGCGCGCGAAGCGGCGGGCGGTATGCGGCAGCACGGCGGCCAGCAGGGCGCCATCGCGCAGGTGCAGATGCCAGTCGTCGGGACGGGTCAGGGTGAGGTGGTCGGCGGTCATGCGCGCAGTCTAGCGTGGCGAGGCACAGCTCGACGACGGTGTCCGGGGCGGCGGGCACTGCATCGGGCCTGCAGCCGAGCGCGTGCATCTGCCGCGGGCGCCTGGTGCGCCATGTCCCGCCGAGCCATCGCTGCCGGTCGGCTGCCGGGGGGCGATCACGCCCGCAGCAGCTGCGGCACCTGGAAGTTCCATTGGGCCGGGTCTTCGATCCCGACGATCCGGTCGTCGCCGTCTTCCAGTTCCATCTCCATGGAGTCCAGCGGCTCGCCGTCGGGCAGGGTGCAAAGCAATCGCACGGTCGGCGTGAGCGAGCTGCCGCCACTCTGGCTGAGCACCATGGCGAGGCGGTCGGAGGCCAGCCGCACCAGCGTGCCGGTGGGGTAGATGCCGATCAGCTTGACGAAGGCGTGGAAGATGGCCCGGTCGAAGTGGCCTTCCTGCCATTCGGCCATCCGGCGGATGGCCTCGGCCGGCTCCCAGCCGCGCTTGTAAGGGCGGTCGGAGGTGATCGCGTCATACACATCGCAGATCGCGCCCATGCGCGCGACGCGGCTGATCGCCTCGCCGCCGAGCTTGTGCGGGTAACCGCTGCCGTCGGTCTTCTCGTGGTGGTGCAGGCACACGTCCAGCGCCATCGGGCCGGCCGCGGACTCGCGGCGCAGGATGTCCCAGCCGATCTGCGGATGCTGCCGGACCGAGGCCCATTCCAGCGGATCGAGCCGACCCGGCTTGTTGAGCGTCGCATCGGGGACGCCGACCTTGCCGATGTCGTGCAGCAGGCCGGCGAGGCCCAGCTCGGTCAGCTCCGCGCCTTCGAAGCCGAGCCTGCGGCCCAGCGCCATCATCAACGCGGCGACGGCGACCGAGTGCAGATAGGTGTAGTCGTCCTTGTTCTTCAGGCGGACCACGCTCAGCATGGCCGCCGGGTTGAGCGCGATCGCGTTGTCCACTTCCTCGATCACGCTGGGGAGGTTTTCCATCCGCAACGCACGGCCCATGCGGGCGTCCTCGAACAGCGCCTTGGCGGCGAGCTTGGCGCGGTCGCGAATGGCTTCGGCACGGACGATGTCGTCGCCGAAGTCGGAGCGCGCGACTTCCGGCGCGGAGGGTGCGTCGGGTGTGGCCGGGGCCAGCTCGGGGCTGGGCTGGGGCGATGCCGGCCCCTCCTCGTCCAGGCCCTTGTGCGTGTCGATCCAGATCTCCTGTCGGCCAAGCGCGCGCAGCAGCTTCAGGGCCTCGGCATCGGCCACCAGGAAGGAGCGCCGCCAGAAGGGGTGGTCCCGCCACTTGCCCTCGATCCGGCGCACGTACATGCCCAGCATGGCCCGGGAGGCAGGAATCTTCTTGAGTGGTGAGCCCATGTTTTGTCGTGTTCTCTACCGCTGGCCGGACGGGGGATACGGCACAACCCGCCGTGGTGCGCGGGATGGCAGGCGTGTATCGGCAGCGGGTAGGGAGACTTGAGCGGTTTTCGCGTCGTACGTTGCGTGCGGGCCATCCGCGCACCGGAGGGCATCCGGCGGATCGCCGCCAGGGGTGTTGGATGTCCCGGTCGCAGCGCCGATCGACTCCGGCGCGCGTCCTCCGACAGCGGATAGGCGCGGGCGGGGACCCGCGCCCTCCTCTTCAGCCCTCGCCCATGCCCTCGGCCGGCTCAGTCGCGCGCCCTGCGCGCACCTTGTCCTCGATCCGCCGGCCGATGTCCGCATCGACGCTCTTCCAGTAGGCGAAGGCGCGTTCCAGTACCGGGCTGCGCACGCCGCCGAGCAGGCTGCCCGCGACCTGGTCCACGAACTGTGCGCGCTGGGCGTCGTTCCACACCTTGCGCACCAGCGTACCGGCCTGGCCGAAGTCGTCGTCCTCGGCATGCAGGGTGTAGGCGCTGCGCACCATCGCGCCGTCGGCCTCCCAACCGTCGGCCACCGGTCCGGTCTGGTCTGACCAGCTGCGCCCGCCGCTGTTGGGCGCGTACACCGGCGCGTCGCCGCTGTGGTGATAGGCCATCTGGCCATCGAACAGGTAGGTGTTGAGCGGCACTTTCGGCTGGTTCACCGGCAACTGGTGGAAGTTCGTGCCGATGCGGTTGCGCTGCGCATCGGCGTAGGCGAACGCGCGGCCGAGCAGCATCCTGTCCGGTGACAGGCCGATGCCCGGCACGGTGTTGCCTGGCGAGAACGCAGCCTGCTCGATCTGGGCGAAGAAGTTCTCCGGGTTGCGGTCGAGCGTCAGCGTGCCGACCTTGATCAGCGGGTAGTCGCCGTGCGGCCAGACCTTGGTCAGGTCGAACGGGTTGAAGCGGTAGTCCCGCGCCTCGGCGTAGGGCATGACCTGCACCGACAGATCCCAGGCGGGAAAGTCGCCGCGCCCGATCGCGTCGAACAGGTCGCGCCGATGGTAGTCGGCGTCATGCCCGGCCATGGCGGCGGCCTGAGCGTTGTCAAAGAAGGCCATGCCCTGGCGGGTGTGGAAGTGGTACTTGACCCAGAACTTCTCGCCCGCGGCGTTGATCCACAGGTAAGTGTGCGAGCCGTAGCCGTTCATGTGGCGCCAGGTTCGCGGCAGGCCGCGCTCGCCCATCACGTAGGTGACCTGGTGCGCCGTTTCCGGGTTGGACGTCCAGAAATCCCATTGCATGTGGTTGTCGCGCAGGCCGGAGTCGGGCAGCCGCTTCTGGCTGCGGATGAAGTGCGGAAACTTCATCGGGTCGCGCAGGAAGAAGATCGGCGTGTTGTTGCCAACCAGGTCGTAGTTGCCCTCGTCGGTGTAGAACTTGAGCGCGAAGCCGCGCACGTCGCGCCAGGTGTCGGGACTACCCATCTCGCCGGCCACGGTGGAGAAGCGTGCCAGCACGTCGGTCCGGGCAGCCTTCTGGAACAGCGCCGCCCGGGTGTACTTGGACACGTCTTCGGTGGTCTCGAACACGCCGAACGCGCCGGCGCCCTTGGCGTGCGGCTGGCGTTCGGGAACCTTCTCGCGGTTGAAGTGCGCCATCTGTTCCAGGAAATGCACGTCATGCAGGACGATCGGGCCATCGGCGCCGATGGTCAGTGCGTTGCGGTCGCTCACGGCCGGCGCGCCGGCGCCCGTGGTCGAATCGGCTTGGGGTTTCTTTCCGGATGCGGACATGGTCGTTTCCTCCAGTGGCAAAGCATCGTGCGGATTTGTAGCCAGTCTGACGGGGCGGCTGCGTGTAGGCCATTTGCTTTTTCCGATCGCGGCGATAGGCACCGTCTTGCGCGGATAATGCGGGGGGTCCGTCCATGCCATCACGCCCATGACCATCGTCCTCAGCGACTTCGCCCTGCCACGACTGTTCCCGCGCGAACCTCGCCGCAACACCATCCAGGACTGCACGCCCGAGGCGTTCGAGCGCCGGCTCAACCAGGAGCCGCCATTGAAGGTGATCGACGGCTACGCGCCGTTCTGCAAGCTGCATGTGCATCGCAACTGGACCTCGACCCGATGCCTGGCCGTGCCCATCACCGACGACAACCGCCACCTGCTGCGCTCGGACTACGAAGCGCGCACGCGGGAGGAGCTGCCGGTGCTGGTGCGCTGGTTCGAAGGGCTGGAGCCGCCGGTGGCCGGCTACCTGATCCCGATCCTCTACAGCCGCGAACAACTGGCGAAGGAAGGCTCGCCGATCAAGGGCGATTGGGGCGTGGTCGGCTGCATGTATACCGCCGAGCCCGAGGAGACGCCGATGGCGCCCATCACGATGATGCGCAACGCGCTTGGCGTGGAGGAGGGCGGCTCGGGCGTGCCGCTGGATCGGGAGGCCTATCGGCGCAGCGTGGAGTTCTGGCGCGCGCATGCCAACTGGCGCGGGTGAGAACGGAGTCGGCTGGGCCGGACGCAGCGGTCAAGGTAGATTCCCCGGGGCGAAACAATGGCTGGATGCTCCTGATCCGCCGTCATCCCCCTCCACTGCGAGAGAACCATGGACAACTGCCCTGACACCGCGAGCCCCGGCCGCCGCCGTTTCCTGCAATCCACGGCCCTGGGCGTTGCCGCACTGCCGGCGGCGATGCTCGGCGCTACCGCCAGTGCGAAGGACGCTGCGGCGGACGCCATCAAGCTGCCGCCTTCGATCCTCGCGCTGCAGCCGGTCGCCTCGCAGGTGGTGCCGATCACGGACGCCGAGCGCCGCGCCCGACTGGCCAGGGCGCAGGAGCTGATGGGCCGGTTCCGGATGGATGCGATTTACCTCGACGGCGGCACCACGCTGGACTACTACACCGGCATGCGCTGGTGGACCAGCGAACGGCTGATGGGCATGGTGCTGCCGCGCTCGGGCGATCCGGTGTACGTCACGCCTGCATTCGAACGCAGCCGCGCGCTGGAACAGATCCGCTTCGGCCACGACGTGCGCACCTGGCAGGAGAACGAAAGCCCCTACGCGCTGGTCGCCCAGGTGATGCGCGAGAGGCATGCCGGCACCGGCGTGCTGGGCATCGAGGAAAAGGTGCCGTTCTTCCGCGCCACCGGCCTGGCCGAGGCCATGCCGCAGGTGAAGCTGGTGCCGGCCACACCGGTCACCGCCGGCTGCCGTGCGATCAAGAGCCCCGCCGAGCTCGCCCTGATGCAGGTGGCGTGCAACGCCACGCTGGCTTTGTACAAGGCGATCTGGCAGGGGCTGGAGCCGGGCATGACCCAGCAGTACATCGCGGCGTGGGTGGAGGCCGGCTACGCGCGCATGGGCCTGCGCGGCGATGCCAGCATCAACGTGGGCGAGTTCACCGCGCAGCCGCACGGCTCGCGCGAACCGCAGGTGATCCGCGAAGGCACGCCGGTGATGCTGGACGATGGCTGCTACGTGGAAGGCTACATGAGCGATCTCACCCGCACCTTCACCCTGGGCAAGGCCAGCGACAAGATGAAGCGGGTGTTCGACATCGTGCGCAAGGCGCAGCGGGCCGCGCTGACCGCGGCGCATCCGGGCGCCACGATGGAATCGGTGGACGCCGCCGCGCGCAAGGTGATCACCGACGCCGGCTACGGCCCTGGCTACACCTATTTCTCGCACCGCCTCGGCCATGGCATCGGCATGGACATGCACGAGTGGTACTACCTCGTGCAGGGCAACACGCGCCGGATCGAACCGGGCATGACCTTCAGCGACGAGCCCGGCATCTACATCCCCGGCGAGTTCGGCGTGCGGCTGGAGGACGATATGCACGTCGGCGCCGATGGCGCGCGCTGGTTCACGCCGCAAAGCCCGTCCATCGAGCAGCCGTTCGGCTGAGCTGCGGGGAGCCCGATATGGCCAAGAAAGCCGACGCTTTCCGATTCGCTGCCAAGCTGCTGCGCCCGGCCGAACCCCGGAACGCGTCGTGGGCGTTCGTCGTGCTGCCCGCGGAAGCCAGCGCCGCGCTGCCGCGGCGGGGAAGGACGAGCGTGCAGGGCACCCTCAACGGCCACGCCTTCACCGCCACGCTCGAGCCGGATGGCCGATTGAGCCACTGGCTCAAGGTGGACAAGGCGCTTCGCGAAGCCGCTGGGGTCGCCATCGGCGACACGGTCGCGCTCGAGATCGCGCCTGTGGCCAGGGAACCGGAGCCGGAGCTGCCGCCGGACCTGCGCCGGGCGCTGGACGACACCCCCGGGGCGTGGACCACCTGGGAAAGCACGACCACCCTGGCGCGCGTGGACTGGATCCACTGGATGACCTCCGCCAGGCAGCAGGCGACCCGCGCGAAACGGGTCGCCGATGCCTGCGACATGCTCGCCTCGGGCAAGCGGCGGGTCTGCTGCTTCGATCCTTCCGGCTATTACAGCAAGGCGTTCAAGGCGCCGGAGGCGGCGGACGAGGCGTAGTCACGCCCGCCCTTATTCGGGCCATCCATGGCGCCTCGTCCGCGACCCGGCTTTCGCAGCGTGTCGCCGCTCTGCGTAGGCAGGTCGCACCTTGCCCTACGGATTGGGGAAGGACCGGCGAGCCCGTGCGGGCTCGCTGGGTCCGCGTTGCGCGGGCGCTGTCACCGTTGACGACGCGGGACGCCGTCGCGGATCGGCCCCACTTCAGCCGCCGTGCGTCGCCCCCGACACCACCGGCAACAGCACCGCGCTGCGCCCATCCGCCCCATGCTCGATCGTCACCGTCGCCTTGCGGTAGTCCGACGGCTTGGCGAACAGGATGTTGGGCACATAGGTCTGCGGGTTGCGGTCGTAGAGCGGGAACAGGCTGGACTGGATCTGCACCATGATCCGGTGGCCCGGCAGGAAGGCGTAGTTCACGGTCGGCAGGCGGAACCGGTATTCCTGCACCTGGTTGGCCGGGATCGGCGAGGGCTCCGCGAAGCTCTTGCGATAGCGGCCGCGGAAGATGTCCAGCGAGACCGGCAGCTCGTAGCCGCCCATCGCCGGATCGGCCGGATACGTGCCCGGATAGACGTCGATCAGCTTGACCACGAAATCGCCATCGGTGCCGGTGGTGCGGGCGAACAGGTCGGCGATCGGCGCGCCCTGGACGGTCACGGACGTCGTCAGCACGGGCGTGACGTAGGAGAGCACGTCGGGCCGGTCCACCACGAAGCGCTGGTCCTGCACCAGCCAGGTGCGCCAGCGGTCGTTCTTCTGCGGGATCGGGCGCGGCAGGTAGGGCACCGGCTTGGCCGGGTCGGAGACGTAGCTGTCGCTGCCGCCGGCGGGCGCCTGGAAGCCCAGACCCAGGTCCGACTGCAGGTAGAGCGGGGTGAGCCGCTGTTCGCTGGCCGGCTTCCAGTCGGAGAAGCTGTCCCAGCGCTGCGCGACCGGGTTGTAGATCATCGCCTCGGGCAGCGGCTTGGGCAGCGGCGTGCCGCGCAAGTAATGCTGGAACCAGGGAATCAGCACCTGCCGGCGAAACTGCGCCGTGGTGTCGCCCGGCCACTTGAGCGGCCCGATGGCCCAGCCGTCGCGATTGATCTGGCTGTGCCACCACGGGCCCATCACCAGATGATTGTTGGGGCCGTGCCCGGCCTTCTGCAGCGCCTCCCAGGCATGCACGGCGCCGTAGATGTCCTCCTGGTCCCACAGGCCCTGCAGCCACATGGTCGGCACGCTGGAGGGATGGGCGACGAGCAGCTTGTCGAGCGCCTGCAGTTGCCAGAACGCGTCGTAGGCCGGGTGCGCCGCGAAGCGGTTCCACCAGGGCAGTTGCCTGAAGCCGTGGGCCTCGGCGTAGGCGCCGGCCGAGCCGGCCTCCAGGAAGTTGGTGTAGTCGTCGTAGTTCTCGCGCGGGACGCTTTCACCTTCGCCCTTCACCGTCGTCTGGCCGGTGAAATAGTCCAGGTTGACCTGGCGCAGGGCGCCGTAGTGGTACCAGTCGTCGCCCATCCAGCCGTCTATCATCGGGCTCTCCGGCGCCGCGACCTTCAGCGCCGGATGCGGATGGAGCAGGGCCATGGCCACGGTCCAGCCGTCGTAGGAGGAGCCGATCATGCCGACGTTGCCGTTGGACTCCTTGACGTTCTTCACCAGCCAGTCGATGGTGTCCCAGGCGTCGGTGGTGTCGTCGGTCTTGCTCGGGTTGAGCGGCCCCATCGGTGGGCGCGTCATGACGTAGTCGCCTTCGGAGCCGTATTTGCCGCGCACGTCCTGCCAGACCAGGATGGTGCTGCCGTCGGCCCAGTCCTTGTTGCCCGACCACACGGCATCGGCCAGGTGCGGGCTGTTCTCGGGCATGAAACCGCTGGCCTTGTAGGGCGTGCGCTCGAGCAGCATCGGCAGGCCGCGTGCGCCCTTGGGGATCGCGATCACGGTGTGCAGCTTCACGCCGTCGCGCATCGGAATCATGACCTCGCGCTTGACGTAGTCGAAATCGCCCTGTGGCGCCTTCCATGCGGCCGGGATGTCCGACCCGGTCTGGACCATGTCGGGCGTGACCTTGGCGGCATCCTGGCCCATCGGCGGGCGGGCGAATGCGGCGGCGGACAGCAGGCAGGCGAGCGAGACGAGCGCTGGAGCCAGGGCGGCTTTCTTCATGGACGGAAAATCCTCTTGGTGATCGCACCTGTCGTGGTGCATTGCCGACTATGGGAATGCCCGCCGGGAATTTGCAAGACATCGAAAGGCCTGGGCGATCCCTCGTTGGGCCGCCGGGGACGGCGCCGGCACGCCGGCCCTCCGTCGGCGAGCAGCCGCCAAAACCTTCTCGCCACCTTCACGCAATAACCGATGACAAGGATTTGCCGGCGCGAGTATCGTGGCGCGCGCGCATGGTTCCATGCGCGTACTTGCGTAGACGCTCGTCGGCCTGATCGACGGCGGCGCCTTACAGGGGGACGCGGTCACCTAACCGATTAAGGGACGACAAGGAGACCGTTTATGAAGACGCGACTGATCATCGCCCTGGCGGCGATGGCGTTTGCTACCTGCGCCCTGGGGACGACCGCTCCCACGACGTTGAAGCTGCAGAAAGGCGCCACCACGGTGCCCGTCAGCAGCACCTTGGGCGGGGCGCCCTTGACCAGCCTGGAACAGGATCCGGCGATGACGGCAGGAAATGCCGACTCGGGCGATGGCGCAGGCGACTTGGGCAAGGGCCCGGTCGTCAATCGCACCATCTCGCATGGGCCCCATGCCGGCCTGAACAGTGGTGGACAAGCCTGGCGCGCCAAGTCCAACCCGGAACTGGCGGGCGGCTTCGATGGGCTGGACTTCCACGACCAGCGTTACGCCAACAACGGCAACCAGTTTTCGGTGGAGCCGCCGGATCAGGGCCTGTGCGCCGGCAACGGCTTCGTCGTGGAGAGCGTCAATGACGTGCTGGCGATCTACGACCGTTCGGGCCACGAGCTGGTCGGCCCGGTCGACCTCAACACCTTCTATGGCTACCCGGCGGCGATCAACCGCGCCACGGGCGCCTACGGGCCGAGCATCACCGATCCTTCGTGCTACTACGACGCCGATACGCAGCGCTGGTTCCAGGTGGTGCTGACGCTCGATCGCGTGGGTACGACGTCGGCGCTGTCGGGCACCAATCACCTGGACATCGCGGTCAGCCAGACGGCCGATCCGACCGGTGCGTGGAACATCTACCAGCTGCCGGTGCAGAACAACGGCACGCAGGGCACGCCGGACCATGGCTGCAACGGCGGCTTCTGCCTGGGCGACTATCCGCACATCGGCGCGGATGCCCATGCCATCTTCCTCACCACCAACGAGTTCGCGCTCTTCGGCCCCGGCTTCTACGGCTCGCAGATCTACGCCATCTCCAAGCAGGCGCTGGTGGCGGGCGCCTCCTCGCCCAACGTGGTGCTGTTCGACGCCGGCGATCCCAGCGTGCCGGCACCGGCGTTCACGGTCTGGCCGGCGGTTTCCTCGGGCGGGCAATACGCCGGTGCGCACGGCGGGACCGAGTACCTGCTGAGCTCCGACGCGGTGTTCTACAACGATGGCATGTCCAATACGGTGTGGCTGTGGGCGGTGTCGAACACCAAGGCCATCGACAGCGCGCCGCAGGCACTGGCGCTGGACGTCTCGCCGGTGACCGTGCAGACCTACGCCGTGCCCACCAGCCTGGCCCAGCAGAAGCCGGGCAGCACGCCGCTGCGCGACTGCTTCGCCACGGCGGGCTGCGCACCGAACTTTCTCGGCTATCCGAACATCGTGTATTCGGCGCCGCGCAAGCTGGCGGTGAACGACTCGCGCATGCAGCAGGTCAGCTTCGCCAACGGCAAGCTGTGGGGCACGCTGGATACCGACGTGCTGCTGGGTGACGGCAGCCACGGTTCGGGCGTGGCCTACTTCGTTATCGATCCCAAGAACGGCGGCGTCTTCGCCAACGGTACGCTGGCCCTGCCGGACGCCAATCTGACCTACGGCAGCTCGGCCGTGACTCAGAGCGGGCGGGGCGTGATCGCCTTCACCGTCGTCGGCCCGAACGACTATCCGAGCGCGGGTTACGCCAGCCTCGACGCGAAGAAGGGCGCCGGCGACGTGCACATCGCCGCGGCCGGCGCCGGTCCGTGGGACGGCTTCACCGGCATCCCCTACCTCGGCCGCGGCCGCCCGCGCTGGGGCGACTACGGCGCCGCGGTAGCCGAAGGCAACACGATCTGGACCGCGTCGGAATACATCGCGCACTCCTGCACGCTGGCCGAGTACCTGACCTCGCCATTGTTCCAGTGCGGCGGTACGCGCGGCGCCCTCAGCAACTGGGCGACGCGCATTTCGAACTTCCAGCTCTGAAGTTCGGGTAGGCAGCGAACGGGCGCGGTGTTTCCACCGCGCCCTTCCCCTCGGGGACGGTCATTTGATGACGAGGGCGCCACCGGCTGATGGGTTTTCGGGTGCGCTGGCGTCGTGCCCAGAACCCGATCAGCGGCGGCGCACTCATGCGCGTTCGATGCTCTCGCAATGGACATGAGTTACGGCACCATGCCGATGCCATGCAGCCACGTCTTCATCAGCTCGGGCCAGGACGAGATGGGGAGTTTGGTACGGCGGAGCCCGAACGCATGGCCGCCCTGGGCGTACACGTGCAGTTCGGCGGGCACGCCGGCCTTCACCAGCGCCGTGTAATAGACCAACGCCTGGTCCACGCCATCCACGTGGTCGTCTTCGGCCTGCAGCACGAAGGTCGGCGGCGTGTCGCGGGTGACCGGCACGTTCGGGTTCAGCTTGCCGTCTTTCGCCAGATGGCCCGGATAGATCGCAGCGGCGAAATCCGGACGGATGCTTTCCTGGTCGGCCGCATCCACTGGCTTGTACAGGCGCCGCTTGTAGAGCGTGCTTGCCTCGGCCACCAGGAAGCCGCCCGCGGAGAAGCCCATGACGCCGATCCGGTGTGGGTCGATGTGCCATTCCCTGGCATGGTGGCGGACCAGGCCGATGGTCCGCTGGGTGTCTTCCAGCGCCATCGTCGGCACCATGTAGTTGTGCGGGCGGCAATCGCAATGCCAGTCGTAGGGCGGCCCCGGCACGCGGTACTTGAGGAGTACGCAGGTGATGCCGTTGGCGGTGAGCCAGTCGCAGGCCTCGGTGCCTTCGAGGTCGATGGCGAGAATCTGGAAGCCGCCGCCGGGGAGCACCACGACCGCGGCGCCGGTGTTCTTTCCCCTCGGCGGATAGACGGTCATGGTCGGTCGAGTGACGTTGGTGACCGCGGTGGCCGGCCGGCCAGCGATCAAGCCCGTGCTCACCGTCATCTTTTCCGGTCCGGGCACCGGTAGCCGGTCGGGGACCGCACCTGGCCAGATCGGAATCTGCTCGCGGCCCGGTGCGGGCTGCCAGGTTTCGCGGTTCGCCCGCGCGCTGGTGGTGGCAAGCATGGCGCACAGCACGATGAACAGCGCTTTCATCCCGGTGATTCCTTGCGTGTTGGGGAGCAAGCCACCCATCTTGGCCCGCTCCCGGGGCGAAGTGCGGGCGGTAGCGGGCGGTTTTCGCGTCGCCTGACTGATCGATTCGGTGGCGCGGACCTCTGCCACCGCTGCGCGATGGTCACGCCGGGTTACCCGGCCGAGTGGGGTCGCTGCCCGAGGTGCGGGCAGGCGCAATCGAGGATGGTGTCATCGGGAACCCGCGCCGGCTGGCATCAGCCAGACCAACCCCCGACGGGCTCGCTGGTCAGGCGTTTGGCGGGCATCGGCCTCAGGGTCGCAAAAGCGTGCGCGGCCAGGCGGCGGTTCGATCGCCGTGCCGCGCAGGCTCATGGCCGATTGCGTTGGCGACTGCTGCGAGCCGATGGGCTGGGCGGACCGGCGATAGGCCGGTCGACCCGACGCGGGTAGCGTGCGCCGTCGTGGTGGCGGGCAGCTACTTCTCCAGCGCCTTCACCGCGTCCAGCGTCTCCTGCACGTGCTTGTTGGGGCTGAGATTCGAATAGACGTGGGTGATCTTGCCCGAGGGGGCGATCACGTAGGAGGTGCGGTCCGACCAGCCCGGCCGCATCGGCAGCAGCGCGTCGTAGCGCTTGGCGATCGCCGCGCCGGGATCGGCCGCTACCGGAAACTTGCCGCTGCAGTGCTCGGTTTCCTTGGAGAACGCGGCCAGTTGGTCGGTGTTGCCGGCGGTCACGCCGATCACCGTGGCGTGCTGCGCCTTGAACTTGTCGATGGCCACCGAGAAGAGGTGGGCTTCCAGGTTGCAGCCGGAGGTGTGGGCGGCGGGGAAGAAGTACACCACGACGGGCCCCTGCTTGAGCGCGTCGGCGAGCTTGAAGGTGAAAGGCTGGCCGGCGAGGTAGGCCGAGGCGGTGAAATCGGGCGCCTGCGTGCCTTCCTTCAGGGCGGCGATCGCCGGCGAGGCGAGGGCGGCGCCGGCGAGGAGGGCGAGCGTGGCGAGCTTGGTCGAAGGCTTCATGGCATGGCTCCCTTGGTTTGCGGTAGAGGCAAAGGATGCGCCGAAAACATCCTGGCGGGTGCAGCCGCCCGATCTGACCACTCGTCCGCCTGCGCAGACATGCAGGAGGACAAGCTGCGGCGCCCCGCACGGTGCCCTCTGCGCGGGTTGCCGCGCGTCAGCCTTTCTGGAAGCCCATGTCGTGCGCGAACCCGGAGGCGATCACGCGGATGTCGATGAAAAGGTCGGCCAGGCCGAAGGTGATCACGAAAGCGCAAAGATAGAACAGGCCGGGATGGGTCGTTTCGTAGCGCAGCACCCAGCGGCCAGCGGCCAGCATCGGCGGGTTGAGCATCAGCGCCACGCCCAGCACGCCCAGCGCGGTGCCGCCGATGACGTCGGAGGTGTAGTGGTAGCCCAGATAGATGCGGGCGAAGTCGAACAGCAGTGCGGCCGCTGCCGCGATCAGGCCGGCCCTCGGGTTGCTGCGGTAGAGGATGTAGGCGAGGCCGGCAAAGACGGCGGCATGGTCGCTGGGGAACGAACTCCAGCCGCTCAGCTTGCTCGGCTCCACGCCTGCGGTCAGCTGGAACGCCAGCAACGGGTCATGCAAGGGCCGCAGGTGGGAGGGAAGCAGCAACTGGAACAGCCGGCTGGCCAGCCCGCAACCCAGCGCGGTCAAGGTGCCGACCATCAGCTGGGCGCGCTCGTGGATCGCGGGGTACTGGAACCAGCAGTACCAGACCAGCCCCACCAGGATCGAGCCGGACAGGAACGGGCCTTCGTCCAGCGCCAGGAAGAAATGGTCCAACAGGCGATGGCCGCGGGTCGCCAGGTTGATGGCGGAGGTTATGGAGCGATCGAGACCGCCGTCGGATGCGGCCGAATACGCGGTCATCGCGGCCAGTACGCCGCCGCTCGTCAGGGCCGCGGACAGGCCCCTCCCAAGGGGCAGTCGGTGCACTACTACCTGGCTCATGAGGCTCCCTCAGGCTGTGTCTGTTTCCGGCGCCAAGCCCGCGAAGGCCGGCCAGGCCCGCAGGCTGCCATCGGGAATGTGAAAACGGGCTCCACTGTGGGAGTGCCGCGCCTTCCAGGCTGCACCGCAGAATCGGCCCTGGGGCCATGTCCGCGATCATCGGCCTGCCCGTCCCGGGAGGCAATGCACGGCGCTTGAGCCCGCATCCGTGGGGTTCATCTACACGGGAAGCGGCCGGTGGATGCAAACGATCCGGTCGATGCACGCGCCTGAAGTGATGTCGGCGATCGCGGCCACGATAGGTGTGGCGGGCATTGCGCGGCCAAGAGCGGCCCCATCCTCTGTTGGTCCCCCCGCAAGCGGAGAAGGGACGTCCTGGATATAGCGATCGAATGGGGACTCACCCGGTCCTTCCCGCTGAGGAGAGACGTAAGGCGGATGGCCTTGCGGAGCGCGAGGGTCACCGTCAACGCGATCCGTTGCATGCATAGTACTTCGATGTATAGTGCCGCGAGGTAAAGCGGGTATCCCGACCCCGCTGCAGCGGACCGTCCATGGCGATCAACAAGGACCTGGTAGCCGCCTCCTCGACCCCGATCGTGCTGGCGATCCTGGCCGAGGGCGACAGCTACGGCTACGCGATCATCCAGCGCGTGCGCGAACTCTCCGGCGGCCACATGGAGTGGACCGACGGCATGCTTTATCCCGTCCTGCACAGACTGGAACGGCTCGGCCACATCCAGGCACGCTGGGAAACCGCCGAAAGCGGCCGCCGCCGCAAGTACTACCGCCTCACGCCGCCGGGCCGCGAGCAACTGGCCGAGGAGCGCCGCCAGTGGCTGGCGGTGGACGCGACGCTGCACGCCATCTGGAACGCGCTCGCCGTCGCCGACCCGGCCGGCCCTCGGGCGTTCGCCGCACCGCTGCCGCAGGGAGCCTGACCCATGCCTACATCCGCCCAGGCTTCATCGCTCGAGGCGCAGATCGAGCAATGGCGCAGCTACCTGCGCCGGCGGCAGGCGATCCACGCCGTCGACGTCGCCGAACTGGAAGACCACCTGCGCGAACAGGTGGCGGGCCTGGCCGACGCCGGACTGGCCCCGGACGAGGCCTTCCTGGTGGCGGTCAAGCGCATGGGCGACCTGGACGCCCTCTCGCGGGAATTCGCGCGCGAACATTCCGAGCGCCTGTGGAAACAGCTGGTGGTCGCCGCGCCGGACGGTGCGTCGCCCGCCCGCGTGCGCACGGATGCGCTGGCCGCCTTCGGGCTTGCGCTGGCCGCCGCGGCCGCGATCAAGCTGCCGGCGCTGTTCGGGATGCGGCTGGACCGCGACGTGGGCTTCTACGCCCGCAACCTGGGACTGTTCGTGCTGCCTTTCCTGGCCGGCTATTTCGCCTGGAAGCGCCAGCTGGGCTGGCGGATGCTCGGCGGGCTGGCGGTGGCTTTCGCCGCGGCGGCGGTGTTCGCCAACCTTTACCCCTTCAGGCTGAACGGCGCCACCGAAGCGCTGACCGTGCTGCACCTGCCGATCGCGTTGTGGTTGCCGGTCGGCATCGCCTACGCCGGCGGCCGCTGGCTCCAGGGCGGCGGGCGGATGGACTTCATTCGTTTTTCCGGCGAGCTGTTCATCTACTACGTGCTGATCGCCCTGGGCGGCGGCGTGCTCACTGCGTTCATGGCGATGATGTTCGAGGCGATCGGGCTCAAGGCCGAGCCGGTGTTCGCCACCTGGCTGCTGCCGTGCGGCGCCGCCGGTGCCGTGCTGGTCGCTTCGTGGCTGGTGGAGGCCAAGCAGAGCGTGATCGAGAACATGGCGCCGGTGCTGACGCGCCTGTTCGCGCCGATCCTCACCGCGGTGCTGCTAGTGTTTCTGGGCACGGTGCTGTGGACCGGTCGCGGCATCGAGATCGAGCGCAACGTGCTGATCGCCTTCGACCTGCTGCTCGTACTGGTGCTGGGCCTGCTGCTATATTCGCTTTCCGCGCGCGATCCGCAGGCTCCTCCCGGCGCCTTCGACGTAGTGCAGGTCGTGCTCCTGGCGAGCGCGCTGCTGGCCGACGCGCTCGCCCTGTGGGCGATCGTCGCGCGCATCGGCGAGTTCGGGTTCACCCCCAACCGCGTGGCCGCGCTGGGCGAGAACGTGATCCTGCTGGCCAACCTGGCCTGGTCGGCCGTGCTCTACCTGCGCTTCCTGCGCAGGCGCGCGGCATTCGCCAGCCTCGAGCGCTGGCAGACCCACTACCTGTACGTGTATGCCGGTTGGGCGGCGGTGGTCGTGGTGCTTTTCCCGCCGCTGTTCGGATACGTGTGAGAGGCCCGGCCAGCGGCTTCGTGCAAGGCATCCGCTGCTTGGGGCGTGGCGGCTTTACGGCGCCGCCCCGGGGCAGGAAAGCCTGGGCCGTGCATGCTTCCTCTTTGCCCTGGCAGGACTATGCTCCAGCGGTCGCGGCGGATGCCGTGTTGTCCCGGAGGTGTGTCATGGCGATGAAGTCGATTCGATGGATACCCGTGTTCCTGCTGGCGGCCGCGCTGCCGGTCGCCACCCAGGCGAAGAGTGATGCCGTAGCCAAGCAGGTTGCCACGGCCAACGCGCATGCCGGCATGGCGCTCGGCGCCGCGGATCTGAAGATGGCGCACGCGCACCTGCACCACGTCATCAATTGCCTGGCCGGCCCTTCCGGCGCGGGCTACGACGCGCAGGAAGAGAATCCGTGCAAGGGCATGGGGCAGGGGGCGATCGTCGACGCCAAGGGCGACCAGGCCGCCGAGACCCGCCTGCGCGAGGCGCTCGACCAGGCCGAACATGGAACGAAGGCTACGACGCTGGCCGACGCCCACGCGGATGCGCAGCGGGTCATGACCAGCCTGCAGGCGAAATAGCGCCCACGGCCGCGGGCGCCTTGCGCTCCGCGGCCAACCCGCCTGGCGCACATCGCAAAGGGGTCCTCATGAAGCATCCGTTCAAGGTTGGCGACCACGTGCGCTGGAACTCCGAGGCCGGCCACGTCACCGGCAGGATCATCAAGGTGCACACGCGCGACACCGACTACAAGGGCCATACGCGGCATTGCAGCGAAGAAGACCCTCAGTACGAGATCCGCAGCGACAAGACCGAACATGTCGCCATGCACAAGGGTTCGGCCTTGCACAGGATCGATTGAAGCGACCCGCACGAAACCACCACTCAGCGCCGCGTCGCCAGTACGCCATCGAGCGCCAGCTGCGCCTTGAAGCCAGAGGATTCCAGCCGCCGGGCCACTTCGCGCGGTACGTCGCGGCCGCTGGTGAGCTTGTTCGGGCTGCCGGTGTAGTGGAACAGCCGCCCACCGCGCCGGAGCACGCGCGCGAGCTCGCCATAGAACGCCTGCGAATAAAGTTCCCCGGCGATGCCGAAGCGCGGCGGGTCGTGCAGCAATGCGTCCGCCGAGGCATCCGGAATCTGCGCGATCGCCTGCGACACGTCGCCGTGCACGAGCTCGAGGCGTCCGCCGCTGGCTGGCGCATCGGGATCGGGCGACCATGGGTTGAGCGTGCGCAGCCACAGTACGTCGGCGTTCTTCTCGAACGAACGGACGAGCGTTGCGCCCGCCTCCAGGCAGCACGCGGCGAAGTAGCCCAGGCCGCCGCAGGTATCGAGCACCACCTTGCCCCGCGGCTGGACCAGTTCCACCTTGCGGCGCGCATCATCCAGCGGCGATGCCTTGGACGTGGGCAGCATCTTGATGCCGTCGATCTCGAAGGTCGGTGGTCCCCACTCGGTGGGCACCAGCTTGATCAGCGAACCGGAGTAGCGCGACACCGGCTCGAACGCCTCGCCATCCCAGCAGTAGACCGTGCGGTCCTTCAGCCCGGACGGGTAGGGATAACTGCGTCCGCCCCACTGCCATTGGTCCGCGTGAAGCCGGGCGATGCCGTTCGTGCGGCCCAGGTCGAGCGAGCCGCTCCATTCGCCCGTGCCGGCATCGCGCGCGTCGAGCAGCGAACCGGCGACGGGTCGCGTCAGCAGGGGACCGTCATAATGCGCCACGGTGGCGGCTGTCCTTGGCGAAGGGGGCGGCATCGTAGCGCACCGCAACGCGACTGCAGGAGCGCCGCACGCAATCCGGGCCGGTGCGCTGGGCGAACTGCTGCATGAGTTGGCCGCGGCGATGAGGTCGGAGGCCGCCATCGGACGACGATCACCCATCGCCTTCCTGAGCGCGTGAAGACGGACGACATAGGGTGCCGCGCGCACGCATCCATGGCCGGCGCATGTGCCTTGGTGCCGTCGATGCCGGCTCACGTGGTGATGCGCGAACCCTAACGCGCGCTCGCCTAGCCTGGCGGTGCGGTACGCCGGGTGGCCGGATCCGGCGTGCCGATCCGCATCATCCGGTTGTAACAGGAGGAGCCATGCGCCCCGATCAGCAGAAGCTCAACGCCCAGCACAAGGAAGGCATGAAGAAGGACGCCAAGGACATCGAAAACCGGCGCCAGCCGCAGGCGGCATCCAAGCAGGGTTACCACGAGCAGGCCAGCGGGCAGGGCCTGGTGCAGCGGCACGATGGCGATCACGACGGCCGAGGCCGGTAGCGCGCGGCGGTCGGTCGTTCAACCGCGATAGTCCAGGCTGGGGTACCAGTCGGTGCCGCGTCCTTCCGGCGTGCAGTCGAGCACGGTCCATAGCGGCATCAGGTCGGGCGCGCCGCGCGGATCCTGGCCAGGGTCCGCGCTTTCGGGTCCCATCTCGCCGCTCCAGAAATGCCGGATGGTGCCGTCGCGGCGGGTGAACACGTTGAACGCCGCCTGGTCGCCATCACCCCCGTCGGCATCCACGCCGAAGTAGTCGCGGCTGTAGGCGCCGTCCAGGTCCGAGTACAGCTTCAGGTGCCGCCAGCCACGTTCATCCTTGAAGGCAGCGAGGCGCTCGATGGGCGAGCGGGCCACCACGGCCAGGGCGACGCGCTGTTCCATGTCGGGCGCCTCGCCGTCCCAGGCGCTGAGCAGCGAGGTGCACATCGGGCAGGGACGCAGGCGCTGCGGGCCGAACATGTAGCTGTAGACCACCAGCGTCTGCTTGTCGCCGAACAGGTCGGCGAAGCGGAGCGGCCCGGCCTCGCCCTCGAAGCGGTAGTCGCCGGTGACCTCGCCGCCGGGCGGCAGCGCGCGGCGTTGTTCGGCCACGCGTTCCAGATGGCGGCGCAGTTCGATCTCTTCGACCAGCAGCGCCTGGCGGGCGCGGCGGTAGGCCTCGCTTTCGTTGGGAAAGCGCAGGCGGTTGCGCTGGGCCAGTTCGGCGGCAGGAGTGAGCGAGGTCATGTCGGGTCTCCGCAGGATCGGTCAGTCGCGATCGGGCGCGCCGAGCGGGAAATAGGCGCGGTAGGGCCTGGCCTCGTCCACCGCGCGGGCGAACGACGGCCGCGCCAGCAAGCGGCTGCGATAGGCGCGCACGCGGGAAAAGGCCGGGGCGACGGGATGGGTCCAGTCGGCGTAGAACAGGAAGGGCGCGGCGGCGCAGTCGGCCAGGCTGAAGTCCTCGCCCGCGGCCCACTCGCGCCCGTCCATATGGTGGTCGAGCCAGGCATAGGCGCGTTCCAGCTGGGCCTTGGCTTCGCTCACGCCATAGGGGTCGCGGCTGCCCTCGGGACGTAGCGCATCGAACACGACCTTCTGCTGCGGCGTCGCGACGTAGTTGTCGAAGAAGCGGTCGAGCATGCGCACTTCCAGCGCGGCCTTCGGTTCCGCCGGGACCAGCCGCTTCGGGCCGGGATAGTGCACGTCCAGGTATTCGATGACGCAGCTGGCCTCCAGCACCACGCGCTCCTGGTCGACCAGGATGGGAAAGCGTTGCAGGGGCCACATCGCAGCCAGCTCTTCACGAGCCAGGGGATCTTCCAGCGAGCGGTACTCGAATGGCGTGCCGTGTTCGTACAGGGCGATCAGGGCCTTCTGGCTGTAGGAGGAGAACGGGTGGGCATAGAGCCTGGGCGAGGGCATGGCTGCATTCCGGGAGGACTTGCCTAACGACGCACGGGCGGAGAGGAATTCGACACAGCCGTTACGGATGCGGCCGATTGCGTTGATTGTTCGCTGGCGGGGCCGCTGCTACAGGACTACGATCGTCAGGCGGGGTGGCAAACCAAGGAGGTTTCCATGAAACGGCATTGCGCATTGTTGCTGCTGGGTACGCTGTCGGCCGGCCAGGGTGCGATGGCGGCACAGATGTCCATCAACCAGTTCACGCCCCGGGTGATGCCGGTGCTGGTGCAGGTCAACAGGGATGGCAAGGTCACCGACGTTTCGCCTGCGGTCGACCTGGCTCCGCGGTACGACCGGTTGCTGCGAAGCACGCTGGACCAGATGATCACCCATCCGGCGAACGATCACGGCCGCGCGGTCGCGAGCCAGTTCGTCATCAACCTGGGCCTGCAGACTTCGCCGCGCGCGGACGGGAAGTACGACGCCCGCTTCGTCTACGTGTCGACCTCTCCGGTGCCGCCCGGCCAGTGGTATTGGGTGCACATCGACGGCCACCGGCTCGCGTTGAGGAACCGCAACGAGTTCACGCCGCACCAGCGGTATTTCGAACGCCGGACGGATCCTTCCTGGTACGAGCGCCTCGATCGCACCGAGCCGCCGGTGCAGAACGCTGCGCAGAGCGCGCCGGCTCCGCTTCCGCGGAGGCGGCAGTAGCGCTTCTTGGTCTCGTCGAGGACGGCCCGTGACATCCGGTGCGTGCGGTGTCGATCCCGCACGCGCCGGTACGTCGCACCGTGAGTCGCGCCGCGGCGGCGCGTCCACCACGGAGAACCCACCATGCGCTTCCTTTCGATGATCCGGATCCAGGAGTCCGGCAGGCTGCCCAGCGAGCAGCTGATGGCCGACATGGGCAGGCTGATCGAGCAGATGACCCGTGAAGGCACACTGGTCGATACCGCCGGGCTTCGCCCCACCGCCGAAGGCGTCCGGGTGCGACTGCAGGGCGGCCGGCTGTCACGCACGGACGGCCCGTTCGCCGAGGCGAAGGAAGTCATCGGCGGCTACGCGATCCTGCAGGCCGATTCCATGGCGCATGCGATCGAGTTGACCCAGCGCTTTCTGGCGCTGCACGGGGACGAGTGGGACCTCGAGTGTGAAGTGCGGCAGATCGAGGGGCCCGACAGCGAGCACTGCGCTGCGGCAAAGGCAATGGCGGCGGCCGCCGTCTGAGTGCACGGTGGGCAGGCAAGCCATGCCTTACATTGGCATGGCCACCGGAGGATGCCCATGAGTTCCGATCGCGATCCACGGCCGCGCCTGGTCGGCCGCAGCAGCTCGCACTTCACCCGGCTGGCGCGGCTGTTCGCCGCGGAGCTGGGCGTCGCCTGCGCGTTCGTGCCCGTGCACGATCTGGCCTCGCGCGATCCGGCCGACTATGCGGGCAACCCCGCGCTGAAGTTGCCGGTGCTGGTGCTGAGGGAGGGGCCGGTGTTCGGCGCGGAGAACATTTGTCATGCGCTGGTCCCGCTGGCCACCAACGGCCTGCGCATCGTGTGGACCGACCAGTTGCCCGACCTGCGTGCGCGCAACGCGCAGGAGCTCATCTGGCACGGCATGGGCGCACAGGTGCAGCTGGTTTTCGGCATGCAGCTGGCGCGTTTGCCGGCGGAGAACGTCTACTTCGCCAAGGCGGCCGAGGGTTTCCGCAACGCGCTGGCCTGGCTGGATGCCAACCTGGCAGCGGTGCTGCAGGGCCTGCCCCCGCGGGACTTGAGCCTGCTGGAAGCTTCGCTGTTCTGCCTCCTCGAGCACCTGGTATTCCGCGATACCCTGCCGGTGGCGCCCTATCGGCACCTGGCCGCATTCGCCCAGGCCTATCGTGAGCGGCCCGCCGCGCAGGCCACCGGCTACGCATTCGACGTCGCAACGGCGCCTTGAGATTTGCCTTCGCCCACCGCGGCGAGCCGCTCCTTGATCAGCGCATGCCATCGGGCCGGACCCTCGGCGAGCGCGGCGTTGTAGCGCGCCAGCCAGTGGTGGTTGGCGGCCTGGTCCGCCTGCAGTTCGGGGTCGCTGGCGTCATAGAGCTCGCCGGCGAGCATCCTGTCCTTCTCGCTGTGCTCGCCGGGCGTCACTGGCCCGGCGTCTCGTCCTGCGCATCGGTGGCTTCGTAGTCCGGGTCCTCGGCGTCGTGCGGGTGCTTCAATGCCTGGCGCATGGCTGGCGGCAGGTGTTCCATGTCCAGGATCACCTTACCTTCGTGCACGTCGCGGATGGCCTTGGCCGGTAGTGTGAAATCGCCGCCGTTCTCGATGTTCACGACCAGCTCCCTGCTGTCCGCATGGACCTCGCGCACGGCGCCGACGCCGACATCGCCATCGGCGACGAAGACCATGTAGCCGGGTTCGATCGGTTCTTGCATGGGGCTCGCCCTCAAGTTCGCTGGACGGCGCGAGTGTGCGGCCGCGGCCGTGCGGGGCGGGTGATGGTCAGGGCACGACCGCGCGCACCAGCAGCCGGTCCAGAGCGCGGACGTGCGGCACGCCGATGCCGTTGGGGTCGCCACGCACGAAATGCGTCACGTGCGGCACGGGATCGTCGAAGACCGGTCCCAGTGCCTGGGCCAGTACCGTGCGGAAGGAGCGCATCGCCGGGAACTGCAGGTGCTCGATCAGCGACCAGCACTCGAGCAGGCCGCTGCCGCTGCGCTTGGTTTCGTGCAACAGCGCGTAGCGGCCGGTGCGCCGCGGCGTCCACTGCAGCGTTGCGTAAAGCGCGCGCAGCTGCGGCTCGCCGTAGCCGGCCGCGGCGCGGGCCATCTGCCGGTCGAGCAGGGTGACGTGGAACTCCTGCTTGCGCGCAAGTCGCACGCCGTCGATCTGGCAGCGTTCGCCGAACGGCGTGGCCATGAGTCCAGCCAGCAGCGGCAACACCAGGGCGCGCTCGGCGTCGAAGCCGGGCCAGGCGATTGCAGGGTGGGCGGGCGAGTCCATGCACGCGCAGTGTGCCGCCAGGCGGCCTCGATGCCGAGCGAAAGCGGATTGACGCCGGCACGGCTAATCCGTACCATTTTGGTCTGAATTAACGAGGCTCGACTCCCCATGCTCCGCGTCAGCCGCCTGACCGACTACGCCACGGTGGTGATGACCTGCATCGCCACCCATCCGCAGGACGTGCTCAGCACCGCGCAGATCGCCGAGGAGACCCGGCTGGAACTGCCGACCGTGAGCAAGCTGTTGAAGTCGCTCGGCCATGCCGGGCTGGTGGAATCCTTCCGCGGCGTCAACGGCGGCTATCGGCTGGCGCGGCCGGCGGGCCAGATCAGCCTGGCGCAGATCGTCGAGGCGATGGAAGGGCCGATCGGCATGACCGAGTGCAGCGTCGAGGGCCAGTGCGAGCGCGAGGCGCAGTGCGGCGTGCGCGGCAGCTGGCGGCGCATCAACAACGTACTGGACAGTGCGCTGCGCGCGGTGAGCCTGGCGGACATGTTGCAGCCGCTGCGCCCGACGGTCGCCACCGTGGCGCTGAGCGAGTTGAAAGGCAGGACCCACGCATGAGTGCTGAATCCATCGAAACCCGGACCGACGGCGCCGCGCGGCGCGACAACGCCGAGGTCGCCGAAGCGCTCGGCCGCAACTACGCGGCCGGCTTCGTCACCGACATCGAAAGCGTCAGCCTGCCGCCGGGCCTGGACGAAGACACCATTCGCCAACTCTCGGCGATCAAGCGCGAGCCGGAGTGGATGACGCAATGGCGCCTGGAGGCTTTCCGCCACTGGCAGGCCATGCCCACGCCCGACTGGGCCAAGCTCAAGATCAGCCCGATCGACTACCAGGCGATCAGCTACTACTCCGCGCCCAAGAAGGCGCCCAAGTCACTGGACGAGGTCGACCCGGCGCTGCTGGAGACCTACGAGAAGCTGGGCGTGCCGCTGCACGAGCGCGCGGCGCTGGCCGGCGTGGCGGTCGACGCGGTGTTCGACTCGGTCTCGGTCGGCACCACCTTCCGCAAGCAGCTGGCCGACGCCGGCGTGATCTTCTGCTCGATGAGCGAGGCGATCCGCGAGCATCCGGAACTGGTGCGCAGGTACCTGGGCAGCGTGGTGCCGCAGGGCGACAACTTCTTCGCCGCGCTCAATTCCGCGGTGTTCTCCGACGGCAGCTTCGTGTTCGTGCCGGCCGGCGTGCGCTGCCCGATGGAGCTGTCCACCTACTTCCGCATCAACGCGCAGAACACCGGCCAGTTCGAGCGCACGCTGATCGTCTGCGAGGACCGAGCGCACGTCTCCTACCTGGAAGGCTGCACGGCGCCGCGGCGCGACGAGAACCAGCTGCATGCGGCGGTGGTCGAACTGGTCGCGCTGGAAGGCGCCACCATCAAGTACTCCACCGTGCAGAACTGGTATCCCGGCGACGAGAACGGCGTCGGCGGCATCTACAACTTCGTGACCAAGCGCGGCGACTGCAGGGGCGCCGACAGCAAGATCAGCTGGACGCAGGTCGAGACCGGCTCGGCGGTGACCTGGAAATATCCGTCCGTGGTGCTGCGCGGCGACCGCTCGGTGGGCGAGTTCTACTCGGTGGCGCTGACGCATCACTTCCAGCAGGCCGATACCGGCACCAAGATGATTCATCTGGGCAAGGACACCAAGTCCAAGATCGTCTCCAAGGGCATCTCCGCCGGGCGCAGTTCCAACAGCTACCGCGGCCTGGTCAAGGTGGAGAAGGGCGCCGAGCGCGCGCGCAACTACACCCAGTGCGACTCGCTGCTGATCGGCAAGAAGTGCGGCGCGCACACCTTCCCCTACATGGAAGTGAAGAACCCCACCGCCATCGTCGAGCACGAGGCGACCACCTCGAAGATTTCCGACGACCAGCTCTTCTACTGCCGCAGCCGCGGCATCGGCGAAGAGGACGCGGTCTCGATGATCGTCGACGGCTTCTGCAAGCAGGTCTTCCGCGAGCTGCCGATGGAGTTCGCGGTGGAGGCCAAGAAGCTGCTCGAGGTTTCGCTGGAGGGCGCGGTCGGATGACCACTGCCGCCACCAGCACGCATCCCGGCGGCACCGACCTGCGCGCTCTGCTGGCCGGATTGAACCCACGCCTGCATCCGGCGCCGCGCCGGTTCCTGTTCGTCGCGCACGACCAGGCTGCCGCGCGCATCCCCGAGGCGCTGATGATGTTCCGCGAGGACGAGGGCGTCACGCTGATCGTCGACCACGACCTGGAGGGCCGGGAGGTCGTCGCCGACCGTTTGCTGTGGGCGCAGATCACCCTGGGCGTCGAGTCCAGTCTCGACGCGGTGGGCATGATGGCCGCCGTCTCGGCCGCGCTCGCCGCGCGCGGCATTTCCTGCAACCCGGTTTCCGCGTTCCTGCACGACCACGTGTTCGTGCCTTGGAACCGCCGCGAAGACGCGCTTGCCGCGCTCGCGAACCTGTCTTCCTGATGGACCCGACCATGCCTACGCCGAACCTGCCCACGCCCCTGCTCAAGATCGACAACCTGCACGCCCGCGTCGAGGGCAAGGACATCCTCAAGGGCCTCTCGCTGGAGGTGAAGCCAGGCGAGGTGCACGCGATCATGGGCCCCAATGGCGCGGGCAAGTCCACGCTGGGCAACGTGCTGTGCGGGCGCGAAGGCTACGAAGTGACCGCAGGCTCGGTGCTGTTCGAGGGCCGCAACCTGCTGGAACTGGAGCCCGAGGAGCGCGCCGCCGCCGGCGTCTTCCTGGCCTTCCAGTACCCGGTGGAGATCCCCGGCGTGAACAACACCTATTTCCTGCGCGCGGCCTTCAACGCGCAGCGCAAGGCGCGCGGCGAGGCCGAGCTCGACTCGATGCAGTTCCTCAAGCTCGTCCGCGAGAAGCTCAAGATCATGCAGCTCTCGCCGGAGCTCCTGAACCGTGCGGTCAACGAGGGCTTCTCCGGCGGCGAGAAGAAGCGCAACGAGATCTTCCAGATGGCGCTGCTGGAGCCGAAGCTCGCGATCCTGGACGAGACCGACTCGGGCCTGGACATCGATGCGCTCAAGCAGGTGGCCGAGGGCGTCAATGCGCTGCGTTCCCCGGAACGCTCGTTCATCGTGGTGACGCACTACCAGCGCCTGCTCGACTACATCGTGCCGGACTTCGTGCACGTACTGGCCGGCGGGCGCATCGTCGAGAGCGGCGACCGCAGCCTCGCGCTGAAGCTGGAAAAGAGCGGCTACGCATGGATCGGCCAGCACAGCGAGCCGGCTGGAGCCTCGGCATGAGCCAGCCGGCCCGCACGCCGTTCGTGGCCGCGCTGGCCGAGGCGCCGTTGCCGGCCAGCGCCACCGCCTGGCTGGACCAGGCGCGCCGCCGGAACCGCGATGCCTTCGTCGATGCCGGGTTGCCCGATACCCGCGTGGAGGCCTGGAAGTACACCGCGCTGCGCGCCCTGGGGCAGCGCCGTTTCGCCAGCGGCGATGCGCTGGCGCTCGAGCGGCCGGTGGAAGCCGGCCTGCTCGCGTTGCCGGGTTCGGAAGGGCCCGCGCTGGTATTCGTCAACGGCGTCTTCCGCGCCGATCTTTCCGTATTCGACGGGCTGCCCGAGGGCGTCGATCTGAGGCCTCTGTCGCGGGCACTGGCTGAGGCGCCCGAGCCCTTGCGTTTCGCCTTGTCTCGCCATTACCGCGAGGCGGGCGATGCGTTCGCCCGCCTCAATGCCGCCTTTGCCTCCGACGGCGTGGTGCTGCGCATCGGTGCCGGCATCCATGTGTCGGCCCCGGTACGCCTCGTGTTCGTCGGCGCCGGCGCCGAAGGCGATCTGGCCTGGCACGTGCGCAACCTGGTCGAACTGGGCGAGGGCGCCGAGCTGACCCTCGTCGAACAGCATCTGTCCGGCGGCGGGCAGGCGCATCTGGGCACCGGCGTGGCCGACTTTGCGCTGCAGGCCGGCGCGAAGCTGCATCACCTCGTGCTGCAACAGGCGGACACGGGCAGCAGTCTGGTTCGCCGCAGCCACTATCGCCTCGATGCGCGCGCCCAGGTCCACCTGCACGCGCTGGAACTGGGTGGCGCGCTGGCGCGCCACGACCTGCGCGCCGAACTGGTGGGTGATGGCGCGGCGTTCCACACCGATGGCGCGTTCCTGCCGAACGGACGCCAGCACATGGACACGCAGCTGGCGATCCACCACAAGGCGCGCGACACCTCGTCCTCGTCGACCTGGCGCGGCGTGGCCGGCGGCCGCGGGCGTGGCGTATTCCGCGGAGCGATCGTGGTCGAGGCCGGCGCCGACGGCAGCGACGCCACGCTCAGCAACAAGAACCTGCTGCTGTCGTCGCAGGCGGAAATCGACACCAAGCCCGAACTCGAAATCTACGCGGACGAAGTCAAGGCCGCCCACGGCGCCACCGTCGGCCAGCTCGACGAAAGGGCGCTGTTCTACCTGCGCTCGCGGGGCATTCCGGGTGAGCAGGCCCGCGCGCTGCTGACCGCCGCCTTCGCCCGCGTGCCGTTCGAATCGTTGCCCGACCAGGCGCTGCGTAGCCATGTAGAACAATTGCTGGCGCAGCTTCCCGGGTGACCAGCTCCACTGCCGGAGGGGGGGGCGGCACCCGGCTAGGCGCGGTCCGACGCAAGCCCAGCTTTTCTTCACATTCGGCAGGCTAAAACATCGTGATCAATCCTTCACAAAGCGAGACACCGATGGCCGCCACCGCCGCACACGTACACAGCGCGCCTGCCGCCTTCGATGTCGAGCGCGTGCGTGCCGACTTTCCGCTGCTCGCCCGCAGCGTGCACGGCAAGCCGCTGGTCTATCTGGACAACGCCAACACCAGCCAGAAGCCCGCGGCGGTGATCGAGGCGATGAACGCGCACTATCGCCTGCACAACGCCAATGTTTCGCGCGCCGTGCACCAGCTCGGCGAGGAGGCCACGCTCGCCTACGAAGGGGCACGCGACAAACTCGCCCGCTTCATCAACGCGCCCTCACGCAATGAACTGGTGCTGACTTCCGGCACCACCCAGGCGATCAACCTGGTGGCCTACAGCTTCGCGTTGCCGCAGCTCAAGCCCGGCGACGCGATCCTCACCACGCTGATGGAGCACCACGCCAACATCGTGCCCTGGCAGCTGGTCGCCCAGCGCAGCGGCGCCACGGTGAAGTTCGCGCCGATCGACGAGCGCGGCGAGCTCATCGTCGAGCGCTACCTGGAGATGCTCACGCCGGAGGTCAAGCTCGCCTGCCTGGCGCACGTCTCCAACGTGCTGGGCACGGTCAACCCGGTGCGCGAGATCGCGCGCGAATGCGCGCGCCGCGGCATCCCGCTGCTGGTCGACGGCTCCCAGGCGGTGCCGCACCGGCCGGTGGACGTACAGGCGCTGGGCTGCGACTTCTACGCCTTCACCGGGCACAAGATGCTCGGTCCCACCGGCACCGGCGCGCTGTGGGCGCGCCGCGCGCACCTGGATGCGATGCCGCCGTTCTTCGGCGGCGGCGACATGATCCGGCAGGTGCGCGTGGACGGCACCACCTTCGCCGATCCGCCGCACAAGTTCGAAGCCGGCACGCCCAACATCGCCGGCTTCGTCGGCCTGGGGGCGGCGGTGGACTACTACCGCGACCTCGACCTGGATGCCCCCCACGCCTGGGAACAGCAACTGCTGGCCTACGCGACCGAGCGGCTGCAGGGGGTCCCCGGCCTGCGGCTGTTCGGCGAGGCGGCCGAAAAGGAGCCGGTGCTCTCCTTCCTGATCGAAGGCACGCAATCGACCGACCTGGCCACGCTGCTCGACCTGGAGGGCGTGGCGGTGCGCTCGGGCCATCACTGCGCCCATCCGCTGATGCAGCACTACGGCGTGCCCGCCACGCTGCGTGCCTCGCTGGCCTTCTACAACACGATGGACGAGGTGGACGTGTTCGTCACGGCGCTGCAGAAGGTGCGCAAGCTGCTCATGTGATCGATCCGGGCCGCGCCTGGCCCGCGACCCGAGCCCGCTTGCGCCAGATCAGCGATCGCATGGGCGGCCGCTGGTTATCATGGGCGCCATGACCACCCAGCCTTCCCCTCCCACGTTCCGCACCGCCACTCCGGCGGACGTTCCCGCCGTGGTCGCGCTGGTCGAATCGGCCTATCGCGGCGATTCCGGCCGGCGCGGCTGGACCACCGAATCGGACCTGCTCGACGGCAGGCGCACCGACGCAGACGACGTCGGCGCCGTGATCGCGCGCCCCGACAGCCGCATCGTGCTGCTGGAGCGCGACGGCCGCCTATTGGGCAGTTGCCACGTGGAGCGCCAGGGCGATGCGGCCTATTTCGGCATGTTCGCCATCGACCCCGCGCAACAGACCGGCGGCCTGGGCAAGCTGCTGCTCGCGCAGGCCGAGAACGTCGCGCGCGAGGAGTGGCACTGCCGCGTGATGGAAATGACCGTGATCGTGCAGCGTGCCGAACTTATCGCCTGGTACGAACGCCGCGGCTACCGCCGCACCGGGTCCTACAAGCCCTTTCCCTACGGCGACGAGCGCTTCGGCTTGCCGCGCCGCGACGACCTGCGCTTCGAACTGCTGGTCAAGGAACTGGCCGGAGCGGCCGCATGACTCCGGCCGTGGAAGGTTGGGTGCGCGTCTGCGCGGCCGGCGAGCTGCTGCCGGGCGAGTTTCGCGTGGTGTATGACGGCGATACGCCGATCGCGGTCTACAACATCGATGGCGGCCTGTACGCGGTCGAGGATGTCTGCACCCACGACGGCGGCGACCTTGCCGGCGGCGAGGTGCTCGGCTTCGAGGTCGAATGCCCCCGCCACGGAGCGCGCTTCGACCTGCGCACCGGCGCGGTGACCCGTCCGCCGGCCTACGAACCGATCGCGGCTTTCCCGGTGCGCCAGGAACAGGGCGCCGTCTGGACGCGCGACGACCGCTGAGTGCTCCGCTCGCGCGGGGGTGTCGGTCGCCGATAGGTGATCCGGGCGTGACCTTTGGCCTATGTGGGGCGCATGGGGATGCCGCACGCTGCGCGCTTGCGGCGGATGCTGGGGAGGCATCCGTCCGTTCCGGGGACATCACACGGGCCGACGGCCCGGCATGAAGGGGAGATCGCTTGATGAGACCGACCGTTACCGGGTGGCTGGGCGTGCTCGCGCTGCTGGGCGCCGCCGCCGTTGCACACCCGGCCCATGCCCAGGCCGCCGCGCCAGCGCCGGCGGCGACCACCGCCGTGGCGGCGCCGATTCCCTTCGCACCCGCGAACGCCGCCGCGCCCAGCCTGCCCAGTGCCCCGGGCGCCTGGGGCGGGCCGCGCACCGGCCAGGAAGCGACCTTGTCCGACCGCGTGGTCGACTACCGCATCGATGCCGACCTCGATGCGGCCACGCACGCGATCGCCGGCAAGGAACAGCTCGCCTGGCGCAACCGCAGCGACCGCGAGGTGCGCAGCATCTACGTGCATCTTTACCTCAACGCCTTCCAGAACGAAGGCAGCACCTTTTTCACCGAGCGCGAGGTGCTGACCGCACACAGCGGTTCGCGCGGCGCGGCCAAGCTCGAGAAAGGGCAATGGGGCTGGATCGACCTCAAGCAGGTCAGCCAGGGCGGCACGGCGCTCAAATGGGAGTTCGTGCACCCCGACGGCGGTCCCTCCACGGACCAGACCGTTGCGCGCATCGATCTGGCCCAGCCGGTGCCGGCGGGCGGCACGCTGACACTGGACATCGACTTCCTGAGCCAGCTGCCGCGCGTGGTCGAGCGCACTGGCTGGTGGGGTGATTTCAACCTGGTCGCGCAGTGGTTCCCGAAGATCGGCGTGCTGGAGCTGCCGGGCGAGCGCGGCGCCACCCAGGCGCGCTGGAACGTGCACGAGTTCCACTTCAACAGCGAGTTCTACGCCGACTTCGGCCGCTACGACGTCACCATGACCGTGCCCAGCGACTACACCGTCGGCGCGGTGGGCGAGCAGCAGGGCGCGCCGGTCACGGCCAACGGCAAGACCACCTACCACTACGTGCAGGGCGACGTGCACGACTTCGCCTGGGTCGCGGCCAAGGGCTATAAGGTGCTCGAGAGCAGCTGGCAGGGGCCGGGCAGCCCGAAGGTCGCGGTGCGTGTGCTCTATCCGCCCGAATACGCCGCCAGCGCCCAGCCGGTGCTCAAGGCCAGCACCGATTCGCTGACGTATTTCTCCGACACGCTGGGCGCCTATCCCTACCGCACGCTGACCGCGGTAGTGCCGCCGTACAACGCCTCCGAGGCGGGCGGCATGGAGTACCCGACCTTCTTCACGGCCGAAGGCTACAAGGAGGTCACGCCCGGCACGATCAGCCAGTACGCGATCGATTTCGTCACCATCCACGAGTTCGGCCATGGCTATTTCTATGGCCTGTTGGCGTCCAACGAATTCGAGGAGCCGATGCTCGACGAGGGCATCAACGAATACTGGGACCAGCGCATGCTGCGCGCGCGCGGCCAGAACCTCGACCTGACCACCGCGGGCCTCAAGCGGCTGGGCCTGGCGCCCTCGATGACCGGCTTCGTGATGGAACGCCTGAGCGCCGATCTCAAGCATCCGTATGACCCGCTGGGCGAGAACTCCTGGGACCGCTATTCCAGCGGCAGCTACGGCACCGTCTATTCGCGTACCGCCACGGCGATGCACGACCTGGAGGAGCGCCTGGGGCACGACGTGATGGAGCGTGCGTTCCGCGAGTACTACCGCCGCTGGCACTTCCGCCATCCCTCGGCGGCCGATCTGCGCGCCACGCTGATCGACGTCTCGGGCGACGCCAAGAACGTCAACGAGGTGTTCGACCAGTACGTCTACGGCACCGCACACATCGACGACCGCGTGGCCAGCATCGACACCGAAGAGGTCCTGCCGATCGCCGGCAGCATGCCCGCCGGCGGCAAGCACAGCGACGGCGACAGTGCGGCCCTGGACAAGCGGATCGCCAGGCAGCGCGAGGACTGGAAGAAGGCCCATCCCCAGGCCAAGCCCGGTACCGGACCCTTCCCCTGGCACAGCACGGTGAGCGTGGTGCGCGAGGGTGCGCCGGTGCCGCAGATCCTGCGGGTGACCTTCGCCGACGGCAGCCACCAGGAACTCAAGTGGAACGACGACCGCCGCTGGGCCCGCTTCGATTTCACCGGCCCGGCCAAGGTCGAGTCGGCCGAACTCGATCCGCAGCGGCGCATCTACCTGGATGCGGACAAGTTGAACGACAGCCGCACCACCCAGCCCGATGGCGCCGCATCGCGCCGTTGGAGCGCCGACTTCGCCGCCCTCATGCAGGCCCTCTACTCGCTGCTGGTGTCGCTGTGATGATGACCTCGAACGCTCGACGTATCGATGTGGGCGCCGTGCTGCGCGCGCCGCTGGCCGCCATGCAGTGGCGCCTGTTGCTGCTGTGGCTGGTGTTCCTGCTGCTGCCTACCGCAGTGGTAGCCCTGCCGTTGTGGGGGGCGTTGTCCGACCTGCTCGACCATTCCGTGCACGCGGCGGACTGGGCCAGGCAGTTCGACGCGCTGATGTTCGGCGACACGATGACGGCACTGGGCCAGAACAGCGGCTGGTTCCATGGCTCGCTGGTGCTGGCCACGGTGCTGGCGCTGCTGCTCGGCCCGTTCCTCACCGGCATGGCGGTGGCCGCTGGCCGCGCCGGGCGCGTGCTGGGGCTGGGCCAATTGCTGCAGTCGGGCGTGATCGAATACGGCCGCATGTTCCGCGTGCTGCTGTGGTCGTTGCTGCCGTACGCGATCGCGGTCGGCCTTGGAGCGATGGCCCTTGGCGTGGCGCACAAGCAGGCCGAGCAGGCCGTGCTGGAAAGCGCGGCCGATCGGTTCCAGCACACGGCGCTGTGGGTGTTGGCGGTGTTGCTGGTGCTTGCCCACGCGGTAGCCGACTCGGCGCGCGCCGCTTTCATCGTCGATCCGGGCCTGCGCTCGGCGACGCGCGCGCTGGGGCGTGGGTGTGTGCAGCTCATCCGCCGGCCGCTGGGTACGCTGTCGAGCTATCTGGTGATCGGCGCCATCGGCTATGCGATCGCGCTGGCCCTGGGCGTGGGCCGTATCCACACCACGGCGGTGGGCCTGGGCGGCTTCCTGCTCGCGCTGCTGCTCACCGAGCTGGCCGTGGTCGCGGTGGGCTGGACCCGCATCGCCCGCCTGTTCGCGCTGGCGGCCGTGGGCCGGTCGCTGGCACCGCGCCGGGGCGGCATGTAGGGGATGTGGGCCGGGGTGGGGCGCTTGCGCAGGCCCCATCAAGCCCAGGCGCGCCGCGACTCGCGGTAGGGCGGGTAATAGGCAAACACGTGGTTGTGGTTGCCGTAGAAGTCCATGTCCTCGATGTGCTCGCCACCCAGCCGTTCGGCGACGCGATCGGACGCTTCGTTGCCGATGCGCACCAGGCTGATCACGCGCGGTGCGTGCAATTGGTTCCACGCGAAATCGAGCACTGCATGGCCCGCCTCGGTGGCATAGCCCCGATGGCGGAACTCGGGCTTGAGCATCCAGCCCATTTCCAGGTCGGGCCAGCCCTCCGGATACATCAGGCCGGCGCGGCCGACGAACTGGCCGCTGTCCTTCAGTTCCAGCGCCCACATGCCGCAGCCGCGCAATTCCCAGTGGCCGAGCAGCATGGCCAGCGAGCGCCATGCGCCGGTGCGGTCCAGCGGCTGGCCGTCGCCGATCCAGCGGGTGCTGTCGGGGTCGGCCAGCATCGCGGCGTAGTCGTCGAAGTGGCGCTCGCCCAGCGCGGTCAGGCGCAGGCGCGGGGTCTCGAGGGTGGGAATGGTGGACATCGTCGGTCGTGTGGCGGGCCGTCAGCGGAACAATCGGCCCAGCGCGCGGGTACTTGAGGCCAGGCTCTCGGCCCAGCCGAAGCCGACGATCTTCTCACCGCTGGCCGTGTCGATAAAGTCCTCGGCCTGCCCCGGCGGCAGCAGGTGGCGATAATCCACGGTCAGCTCCGTGCCGGCTGCAAGGTCGGCCAGGGCGAACACGAAGCCCAGGTGCCACAGCCCGGTGGGCTCGAAGCTGTGGTTGATGTAGCACTCGTCGGGCCAGTCGGGCGACAGGGTGTAGCGCTCCTCGAACCAGCGCGCGCTGGCGTAGGCCAGGTCCGGCCGCGTGGCAAGCTCCTCGGCGCCGTAGGTACGGTCGATGGCGTCGGGGGCGGTGATGATGCGTCCGGCGGCGACGTCCTCGTCCAGGAACAAGCCCTTGCCGGCGCCTCCAATGGTGGACGGGGCAATGCGATAGCGCGGAAGGATCATGGCGGCCCGGCGGCGTGGAAAGCGCGCGAGTGTAGCGCCATGGCGGGCTGATGCGGGATCTGGTTTCCGTGCGGGCCGCCGCCGGCCCGCCAATGCCCGTCCCTGGGCGACGGCCGGCCACTGCCATGGCTGGGAGAGCGCCTCCGCGCTCCCGTGCTGCCGAAACTCAGCTCTCCTGGGCCACCTTGGCCTGGCGGGATCCTGCCTTCTTCTTCTTTGCAGGCTCTTCGGCCTTCGGTGGCGGCAGGTCACCGCTGAAGCGGATGGCATCGTGGTTGCGCTCGAGCGTGCTCTTGCCGATGCCCTTGACCTGAGCCAGGTCCTCGACGCGCTTGAACGGGCCGTGCGCTTCGCGCCAGGCCACGATCGCCTGTGCCTTGGACTGCCCGATGCCGTCGAGCGACTTGGCGATCGTCGCGGCATCGGCCTTGTTGACGTTCACCGGCGTAGCGGCGAAGGCCGGCAGGGCGAACGAGGCCGCGACGGCCAGCGCGGCGAGCAGGTTGCTGAATTTCGTTTGCATGGGTTTCCCTCCCTGGGTGGTCTGGACGATGGATGGGTCGACGGCATCGTTGCCGCATCTCCAGTGTGGCGGGCAGGGCGACTGGCCGCCGTCGGCCGGCGGCGTGGCGTCGGCGCGGATCGGTCTCCCCCTGGTGTCGGCGATGCCCCACCGGTTTGTCGGCTCGTCGCCGGTCGGCGTGGGGTGCGCTGGTACACTAGGCCGCTTCCCCCGTACGTTTTGAAGGAGTCCGCCCATGGATACCGCGCGCCTGTCCGGCTTCATCGGTGGCTTGTGGGACGGCGAGATCGTGCCGCAGCTCGTCGAGTACATCCGCATCCCCAACAAATCGCCGATGTTCGATGCCCAATGGGTCGAGCATGGCTACATGGACCAGGCGGTGGCGCTGCTGGAGCGCTGGGCGCGCGGCAAGCTGGCGGGCTTGGCCGGAGCGACGCTCGAGGTGGTGAGGCTGCCCGGCCGCACGCCGCTGATCTACATCGACGTGCCGGCCACGCTGGCCGGCTGCGACGAAACGGTGGTGCTGTACGGGCACCTGGACAAGCAGCCCGAAATGACCGGCTGGGCCGAGGGTCTGGGCCCGTGGACGCCGGTGCTCAAGGGCGACAAGCTCTACGGCCGCGGCGGCGCCGACGACGGCTACGCGATGTTCGGTTCGCTCGCCGCGCTGCTGGCGCTGGCGGAGCAGGGCGTGCCGCACGCACGCTGCGTGATCATGATCGAGGCCTGCGAGGAGTCCGGCAGCTACGACCTGCCGTTCTACGTCGATCATCTGGCAGCGCGCATCGGCAGTCCTTCGCTGGTGGTCTGCCTAGATTCGGGCTGCGGCAACTACGACCAGCTGTGGCTGACCACTTCGCTGCGCGGCATGACTGGCGGCGAGCTGACCGTGCAGGTGCTGGAGGAGGGCGTGCATTCGGGCGACGCTTCCGGCGTGGTGCCCTCGAGCTTCCGCATCCTGCGCGAGATCCTCTCGCGGCTGGAGGACCCGGCCACCGGCAAGATCAAGCCGGAGGAGCTGTACGTGGAGATCCCGCCGCAGCGCATCGAGCAGGCGCGCCGCTCCACCGAGGTGCTCGGCAAGGCGGTGTACGACAAGTTCCCCTTCGTCGAGGGCATGCGGCCGGTCACCGATGACCTGGTCGAGCTGGTGCTCAACCGCACCTGGCGGCCGCAGTTGGCGGTCACCGGCGTCGGCGGCATGCCGGCGCTGGAGAGTGCCGGCAACGTGTTGCGGCCGTTCACCGCGGTCAAGCTCAGCCTGCGTGTGCCGCCGACCCTGAACGGCTCCAAGGCCGGCAAGTTCCTCAAGGAGCTGCTGGAGAAGGACCCACCCTACGGCGCCAAGGTCACTTTCAAGCTGGAGAAGGACGGCAGCGGCTGGAATGCGCCGCAGCTCTCGCCGTGGCTGGAGCAGGCGGTAGCCGAGGCCTCCGAGCATTACTTCGGCGCGCCGGCGGCCTACATGGGCGAAGGCGGCTCGATTCCGTTCATGGGCATGCTTGGCGAGAAGTTCCCGCAGGCGCAATTCCTGATCACCGGCGTGCTGGGTCCGCATTCCAACGCGCATGGCCCCAACGAGTTCCTGCACATCCCCACCGGCAAGAAGGTGAGCATGGTGGTGGCCGAGGTGGTCGCCCGCCACGGCGAGCAGGCCAAGCGCGGCTGAGTCCATGGGCGAACCGGACGACACGCTCGCCGCCCGCTGGGCCGCCGTGCGCGCCCGTGTGGATGCGGCTTGCCGCGCGGCCGGCCGCGATCCGGCCGAGGTGGCGATCCTGCCGGTGAGCAAGACCTTCGGGCCGGAGGCGGTGCGCGAGGCGGCGGCGCTGGGCCTGGCGCGCTTCGGCGAGAACAAGGTGCAGGAGCTGCGCGACAAGTCCGCCGCGCTGGCCGATCTCTCCCTGCGCTGGGTGCTGATCGGCCACCTGCAGACCAATAAAGCCAAGGACGCGGCCCGCCTCGCCGGCGAGGTGCAGTCGCTGGACCGGCTGGAACTGGCCCAGGCGCTGCACCGGCGGCTGGATGCCGAGGGCCGCACGCTCGACGTGCTGGTACAGGTCAAGACCTCGCCCGAGGAGAGCAAGCACGGCCTGCCGCCGCATGCGCTGCACGGCTTCCTGGACCAGCTGGCCGGCTTGCCCAGCCTGCGCGTGCGTGGCCTGATGACCCTGGCCGTGCAATCGGACGACCCCGGCGCCGTACGCGCCTGTTTCCGCCAATTGCGCGAATTGCGCGATGTCGCCGCGTCGGAGGGACATGACCTGCCGCGCCTGTCGATGGGCATGAGCGGCGACTTTCCCCTGGCGATCGCCGAGGGCGCGACCGAGGTGCGCATCGGCACCGCCATCTTCGGGCGGCGCTGAACGGCAACCGGCCGGCGGTCCCGCTCCCGGTATCGCGGTCCATGTCTCCCTAATTGTCGCGATTTCCCTGCGCTGGCGCGCTTGCGGGTGTGCGCCCAGTCACGCGCCTGCGTGAAGTTGTCGAAACGCCAGGGTTTAGTTAACGTCAATCGAACAACCTGGCGGGAAGCCTTTGTTAACTTCGGTCCCTCGTCGCCTCGTCTCCCGGCGTTGACGGCCAAACCCCAGAACAGCAAAGGGATTTTCCCGCATGCCCTTCCAGCGACCGATCGTAACCGCCGCCCTTTTCGCCGCGCTGTTCGCGATCGCGCCCGTGCATGCAGCCACTGAGAATTCCGCACGGACGCCGCTGTCGATGCCGTTGCTCGCGCCGATGCCGCTGGCCAGCCTGGCCCCGGCGATCGCCCGGGCGACCCTGCCGGTCGACCCCTCGGCCTTGCTGTCGGCGGCACCTGCCAGCGACCCGGTCGCGGAAGCGGCTGACGAGGAGGATTCGGACCTGCGCGGGGCGCTGGTCGCGCTGGCGATGAAGCTGCGCGACGTGCGCTACGTGCGCGGTGGGCACTCGCCGACCACCGGTTTCGATTGCAGCGGTTTCGTCCGCTACGTGTTCGCGCATGCCATCGGCCTGCGCCTGCCGGCCAATTCGGCCGCGCAGTTCCTCGCCGGCATCAAGGTCAAGCGCGACGACATGCAGCCGGGCGACCTGGTGTTCTTCCATACCCGCGGCAAGAAGCGCATCTCGCACGTGGGCATCTACCTGGACAACGGCCGCTTCATCCACTCGCCCTCGGCGGGCAAGTCGGTGGAGGTTTCCAGCCTCGATGAAGGCTATTGGGCCAAGCGCTTCGCCGGCGCGCGGCGGCCCGAGGGCATCGCACAGAACGGTTAGTGGGAAGCGCCACGGGGGTTTCCGCAGTCGGGCCGCCAACAGGCGGCCTTTTTTCATGGGCGTGCCGGCGCGCGTGGTCCGCGGCCGCAGGCCGATCGGTTACCCTTCACCGGATCACCACCGGATCGACCATGCCCTTGCAGCTGCCTCCCGTCACCCGCAACCTGCTGATCGCCAATGTGGCCGTCTACCTGCTGCAGCTGTTGCTCGGCGACGTGCTGGTGGCGCATTTCGCCCTGTGGCCCTGGGGGCCCGATCATTGGGCGCAACTGGGCGACGGCGTCGTGGCGGTGGGCTTCCGGCCCTGGCAACTGGTGAGCTATGCCTTCATGCACGGCGGCTTCCAGCACATAGCCTTCAACATGCTGGCGCTGTGGATGTTCGGCGGGCCGATCGAGCGGTTGTTCGGTAGACGCGAGTTCCTGCTCTACTACTTCGTCTGCCTGATCGTGGCGGCGCTGGCGCAACTGATGGTGGTGCAGTGGTTCACCCACGGCTTCTACCCGACGCTGGGCGCCTCGGGCGCCATCTTTGGCCTGCTGCTGGCGTTCGGCATGATGTATCCGCACGAGAAGGTCATGCTGATCTTCCTGCCGATCCCGATGCCGGCATGGCTGTTCGTGATCGGCTATGCCGCGGTCGAGCTGGTGCTGGGCGTCACCGGCACGCAGGCGGGCGTGGCGCATTTCGCTCACCTGGGCGGCATGCTGGGCGGCTACGTGCTGATCGAATACTGGCGCGGCCGCCTTCCCCTCAAACCCAAGCGCCGGCTGATGCGCTGATCCTTCCCACCTGACGGGCCTTACATGAGCGAGCAATTGCAGCGCCGGCTGACGCCGCGCCACATCACCTTCATGGCGCTGGGCATGTGCATCGGCGCCGGCCTGTTCCTGGGTTCGGCCAGCACGATCAAGCTGGCCGGGCCGTCGGTATTGATCGCCTACCTGTTCGGCGGCGCGATGATCTTCATCATCATGCGCGCGCTGGGCGAGATGGCGGCGCACGAACCGATCGCCGGCTCCTTCAGCACTTACGCGCACAAGTACCTGGGGCCGTTCGCCGGCTACCTGACCGGCTGGAACTACTGGGTGCTGATGATGGGCGTGGGCATCGCCGAGAGCACGGCGGTGGGCATCTACATGAAGGACTGGTTCCCGGAGCTGCCGCAGTGGGTCTGGGCGTTCGCTTCCGTGGCGATGATCGGCGGCCTGAACCTGATGGCGGTGAAGGTCTACGGCGAGATGGAATTCTGGTTCGCGCTGATCAAGGTGCTCACCGTGGTGCTGATGATCCTGGGCGGCCTGGGCATCATCTGGCTGGGCTGGGGCAATGGCGGGCAGCCGGTGGGCATCTCCAACCTGTGGACACACGGCGGCTGGTTCCCCCACGGTTTCACCGGCATGGTGCTGGCGCTGCCCGTGCTGGTTTTCTCATTCGGTGGCATCGAGACCATCGGCATGGCGGCGGCCGAGGCCGCGCAGCCCGAGCGCACCATCCCGCGCGCGGTCAATTCGGTGATCTGGCGCATCCTGATCTTCTACATCGGCTCGCTGTTCGTGATCATGGCGATCTACCCGTGGAACGAACTGGGCACGCAGGGCAGCCCGTTCGTGACCACCTTCGCGAAGCTCGGCATCCCGCAGGCGGCGGGGCTGATCAACTTCGTGGTGATCACCGCGGCGCTGTCGAGCTTCAATTCCACCACTTTCAGCGGCAGCCGCATGCTGCACAGCCTGGCGAGCAAGGGCCAGGCGCCCGTGGCGATGGGCCGCCTGAGCGGCAGCGGCGTGCCGGTGCGCGGCGTGCTGGTCACGATCTTCTTCCTGCTGCTTGGCGTGCTGCTCAACTACCTGGTGCCCGAGCGCATCTTCGGCATGATCATGTCGATCCTGGCGTTCAACACGGTATGGACCTGGGGCACAGTGCTGGTGGCGCACTGGCGCTTCCGCCGGCAGCAGGCCGCGCCGCTGCCGTTCCGGCTGCGCGTATGGCCGGCGAGCAGCGTGCTGGCGCTGGCCTTCCTGGCGTTCGTGCTGGTGATGCTGGGCTACAGCGCCGACACGCGCGTGGCGCTCTACGTGGGCGTGGCGTGGGTGGCCTTGCTGACCCTCGCCTACCGGCTGTTCGGGGTCGACCGGCGTATGCGCGGGCGACTGGCGACCGCGCCTTGAGGAGCCCGGCCGGCGCCTAGCCCAGCGCGAACTCGACCGCCGCGGCCGCGTGCAGGGCGGCGGTGTCGAACACGGGCACGCCCGCGTCGGCGTCGCCCAGCAGCAGGCCCAGTTCGGTGCAGCCCAGAATCGCGCCTTGCGCGCCGGCGCCGACGCCGCCCGCGATAAGTTCCAGCAGGTACTCGCGGGCCTGCGGGCGGAACTGTCCGGCGCAGAGTTCCTCGTAGATCAACCGATGCAATTCGGCCCGCCCGGCCGTTTCGGGCACCAGGCAGCGGACGCCGTGATCGCGCTGCATGCGGTCGCGGAAGAACGCTTGCTCCATGGTGAACGCGGTGCCGAGCAGCAATACCGTGTCCAGCCCCTGCGCGCGGATCGCGTCGCCGGTGGCGTCGACAATGTGCAGCAGCGGCAGCGAGGTCGCCGCTTCCACGGCGTCGGCCACGCGGTGCATGGTGTTGGCGCCGATCAGGATGCAGTCGGCGCCGCCGGCCTCCAGGCGCCGGGCCGACTCGGCCAGCCGCGTTCCCGCGCCCTCCCAGTCGCCCTCGCGCTGGCAGGCGGCGATGACCGAGAAGTCCAGGCTGTCCAGCAGCAAGCGCGCCGAGTGCAGCGGGCCGAGGCGGTCGCGTACCCCACGGTTGATCAGGCGGTAGTACTCGACGGTCGATTCCCAGCTCATGCCGCCGATGAGGCCGATGGTGCGCATGCGAGTTTCCATTGGGTGGGAGCGGCAGTGTGGTCTGAAGGCGCGGGTTGCTCAACGCAGGGAGATTCCACTCCGGTTGTCCCCATCCGCCTGTCGGCGCTTCCCGGGGAAGGCTCACACGTGGGGATCGCGATCCTTCCCCGTTTACGGGGGAAGGTGCCCCAAGGGCGGATGGGGAAGCCTTGCGGTAAGGCCCAACCTCACCGCAACGCCAGAAAATCGGGGCTAGCCACGAAGCGCACCGCATCAAGCCGCAGGCGCGACTGCGGCAAGGCGGCGAGCAGTGCCTGGCGTTCGGCCTCCAGCGTAGCGATCTCGGCCGGGTTGATCGAGGGATTGACCTCGCGCAACGCGCGCAGGCGCGAGAGCTCGGCGTCCAGCGTGGCCGTGGCCTGGGCAAGCGCCTCGTCGATGTGCTCGCGGACGCGCTGGCCGGCGATCGCCTCGGCCTTTTCCAGCATCGGCGGCACCAGCTTGGCGAGGAACTTGCGGTAGCGCGGCACCTCGATGTTGCGGTCGGCGGCCTTGCGCACGGCTGCCTCGCTGGGCTCGAAGCCGGCGCGTTCGGCCAGCCGCGTGTCGATGGTGACCGACAGCGGCAGCGTGGGCAGGAAACGCTCGGCGTCGAGCGCGCGGTCGGCCACGCATTCGAGCAGGAACACCGCCTGCAGCAGCGCGCTGCGCGGCGGCAGCGCGTCGTCGACCATGAAGGCGGCGTTGCCCTGTTCGCCGGACAGGGCCAGGTCCAGCGCGCCCTGCACCAGCGGGTGGTCGAAGCGCAGCAGCGGCAGCTCCTCGCGCGCGAGCGCCACCTCGCGGGCGAAGGTGGCCGAGAGCGGGCCCTCGGCGAAGCCGGGCAGGGCGTCGGTGGAAAGGTACTGGGGATCGAGCAGCAGCACCTGGCCGCCGAGTTCCTCGGCGTGGATGCCGAATGCTTCGAGCAGGCGCTGCACGTAGGCGTCGCGCGAGGGATCGACGTCCTCGCGGCGGAACGCCTGGCCCAGCTCGTCGGCGTGCGGGTCGCGGCTGGCGGCCAGTTCCAGCAAGTGATCGCGGCCGGCGCGGATCAGCGCGGCCAGCTCCTCGTGGGTGGCGCGCGTGTCGGCGAGCAGCGCGTCCAGTTCCTGGTCGCGGCCATCGGCGTTGCGCGCGTGTTCGTCGGCCAGGCGCACCAGCGGCTCGCCGTAGCGGCGCAGCAGCTCGCGCCCGTCGGCGGGGCTGGAACGGAAGGCATCGATGCCTTCGTCGTACCAGCGCGCCAGCACGTGCTGGGCGCTGTCCTCGACGGCGAGGATGTGGATGGCGATGTCGTGGGCCTGGCCGATGCGGTCCAGGCGGCCGATGCGCTGCTCGAGCAGGTCCGGATCCAGCGGCAGGTCCCACAGGATCAGCCGGTGCGCGAACTGGAAGTTGCGGCCTTCCGAGCCGATTTCCGAGCACAGCAGCAGGCGTGCGCCGTCGGGCTGGGCGAAGAAGGCGGCGTTGCGGTCGCGCTGCACGATGCCCAGGCCTTCGTGGAAGCGTGCGATGCCGGCGCCGGTGCGGGTGCGCAGCGCTTCCTCCAGCGCGAGCACCTTGGCCTGGCTGCGGCAGATCAGCAGGAACTTGTCGCGCGGATGCGCATCGAGCAAGGCGACCAGCGCGGCCAGGCGCGGGTCGTTGGCGTAATCGAGCTCCAGCGCCGGCGGCGGTTGCTGGATGTCGGCATGGAATTCGGCCAGCAGCGCCTGGCGTGCGTTCTCGTCCAGCGCGTCGGCCTCGATCGGCTGCCACTCGGGTAGGCGGCGCGGGAAGCCGCCGATGCCGGCGCGGCGGTTGCGGAACATCGCGCGGCCGGTGCCGTGGCGGTCGATCAGCGCGTCGAGCAGCTCGCGCGCGGCCGGGCGCGTGGTGTCCTGCAGCAGCCCCAGCAGCGCGGCGTCGCCGGCGAAGATCTCGCGCAGCGTGGCAAGCTGCGCCTCGTCCAGCGGCTCGCCCGACTGCAGGCGATCGGCGATCGGCGAGAGTGCCTGGAAGCGATCGGCCTCGGCCAGGTAGGCGCCCAGGTCGTGGTAGCGCTGCGGATCGAGCAGGCGCAGGCGGGCGAAATGGCCGCTGCGGCCCAATTGCTCGGGCGTGGCGGTGAGCAGGATCACGCCAGGCGTCTTGGCCGCCAATTGCTCCACCAGCGTGTAGCGCGGACTGGCGGCCTCGGGCGACCAGGCGAGGTGGTGGGCCTCGTCGACGATCAGCAGGTCCCAATCGGCGTCGACCAGCTGGCGCGCGCGCTTGGGGTTGTCCTCCAGGAAGCGGAAGTCGGCGATGACCAGTTGTTCGTCTTCGAACGGATTGCCCGCCGGGTCGGACTGCTCCAGCGCCTCGCAGCGCTCCTCGTCGTAAATGGCGAAGCTTAGATTGAAGCGGCGCAGCAGCTCGACAAACCACTGGTAGACCAGCGTGTCCGGCAGCAGCACCAGCACGCGCGAGGCGCGGCCGGTGGCCAGTTGGCGGGCGAGGATCATGCCCGCCTCGATGGTCTTGCCCAAGCCGACTTCGTCCGCCAGCAGCACGCGCGGCGGCCTGCGCGAGGAGGCGATGCCGGCCACGCGCAACTGGTGCGGCACCAGGCCGATGCGCGCCGCTGCGAGGCCCCAGGTCGGCGAGCGGCGCGCCTGCGCGCGGCGGCGCAGGCCTTCCAGGCGCAACTCGAACTGCGCCACCGGATCGGTGCGGCCGCCGACCAGGCGGTCGTCGGCCTGGCTCACGCTCTGTTCGTCGTCGAGCTGGCCCTCGTGCAGTTCGCGGCCTTCGCCGCGGTAGATCAGCAGTTCCTCCTTGATCTCCACCCGTTCGACCAGGAAGGCCACGCCCTTGCCGGCCACGCGCTGGCCGGGACGGAATTCGGCGCGCACCAGCGGGGCGGAGTCGATCGCGTAGGGGCGCAGCACGCCGGCCTTGGCGAACAGCACCTGCACGCCGCGCCCCTCCACCCGCAGCACGGTGCCCAGGCCCAGTTCGGGTTCGGCAGTGGAGATCCAGCGTTGACCGGGTACGAACATCGTGCCGCCGCGCTTTGCATGAAGGGGCGCCGATTATCCGCTCCTGAAGGTGTAGAGGGAACCGCTGGCCTGCGTGCCGATCGGTCCCGTTCGCGGGAGAGGTGACGAAGGGCGGATGGATGCTTGCGAAGCTCACCCTGAGCATTTCGCCCACGAGCGTCCCATCCGCCTGCCGGCGCCACCCCCGCGTTCGCGGGGAGGGACTCGATGCGGGTACTGTGGCCGATTCGCTCGCCCGCCGTCGTGAGGAAACGACGCGCAGCGAGCCATCGGCCAGCTCAGGTCTGCGACCAGCGCCGCAGCAGATTGTGGTAGATGCCGGTGAGCTGCAGCACGGCTCGCGCGTCGGCACCGCTTTGGGTCAGCCGCTGGATGGAAGTGTCCAACTCCAGCAGCAGCCGCCGCTGGCCATCGTCGCGGACCAGGCTCTGTACCCAGAAGAACGCCGCCAGGCGCACGCCGCGGGTGACCGGGCGCACCTCGTGCAGGCTGCCGGACGGGTAGACGATCGCGTCGCCGGCCGGCAGCTTGACCTCGTGCTCGCCGTACAGGTCGCTGACGACCAGTTCGCCGCCCTCGTAGTCCTCCGGTTCGCTCAGGAACAGCGTGCACGACACATCGCTGCGCAACTGTCCGCCCTCGGGCAGCGCCATCACCGCGCCGTCGACGTGAAAGCCGTAGTGGCCGCCATCCTCGTAGCGGTTGAAACGCGGCGGCAGGATGCGCTGCGGCAGCACGGCGGCATGGAACAAAGGGTGACGCGCGACCGCTTCGCCCACCTCGCGGCCCAGCTCCGGGCGCAGTGGCGAGGTGTCGGGCAGTTGCAGGTTGCGCTTGACCTGGGCGCCCTGAGCGCCCACCGTCTCGCGGCCGTCCGTCCAGGCGGCGCCGTCCAGCGCGGTGCGCAGGCGCGCAAGCTGCGCGCGGTCGAGGATCCCGGGAATGTGCATCAGCATGGCGCTCTCCCGCCGTGGTGGCCGTGGCCGATCAGAAGCGGATGTTCGCCGTCAGCATCGCCGCGCGCGGTGTGCCGGGCATGTAGCGGTAGCCGCTCTTGTTGATGGCTGCGACGTAGTGCTTGTCGAACAGGTTGTAGAGGTTCAGCTGCAGGTCCACGCGGGAGTTGAGCGGGCAGCTTGCCATGGCGTCGAAGACCCAATACGCGCCGGTGGTGGCCGGCGTGCCGATGGCACCGTCGGTGCCGCGCTTCATCGCACCGGCATAGCGTGCGCCGCCGCCCAGGGTGAGGCCGTAGGGCAGGCGGTAGGTGGTCCACGCCGTGAACGCGCTGCGCGGCGTGTAGGCGAGGTCGCGCGAGCCATCGTTGCTTACCGCTCGTCCGGAGGTGACGGTCGCGTCCATCGTGGTGAAGCCGGCGCTTGCCGACCATGCGTCGGTCAGGCGGCCGACCAGGCCCAGCTCGATGCCCTGCACCCGCTTGCGGCCGGTCTGGTAGTACTGCTGGTCGACCGGGTCCTGGGTCAGCTCGTTGCGCACCACGGTGCGGTACAACGCCGCGGTGAAGAGCAGGCGCTGGTCGAGCAGGTCCCATTTGGTGCCCACCTCGGTGGTGCTGGCCTTTTGCGGTTCCAGCGCGGGGTTGTCGGCGCTGCTGGGCGAACTGCTCAACAGCAGGGTGGCGCCGCCCGGCGGATCCTGCGACACGGCGTAGTTGGCGTAGATGCTGCCGTTGGCCGCCGGCTTGTACAGCACGCCCAGCTTGCCGTTGGGTAGCGTATCGACGATGCGCGCCGCCAGCCCCGGCACCGGCGTGCCGGCGGGCAGCGCTCCGCAGGCGGGCGCATTGCGGGCGCCACACAGCGCGACGCTATGGAAACGGGTGGTGTAGCGGTCCGCGCGCAGGCCGGCGGTGACCTGCCAGCGCTCGCCGAACTTCAGCGTGTCGAACAGGTAGGCGGCCGCGGTATCGGTGGCGCCGCTGCTCCAGGCGCCGGATGGGCCATAGCGCAGCCCGTCCACGCGCGGATCCGGGTGGTAGAGGTTGGCCGCCGGCCAGGTGCTCGATCCCAGCGGGGCGATGCCCACGTTGGTGGCCTTCTCTTCGGAGAACTCCACGCCCGCGCTGAGGTTGTGGGTGACCGCGCCGGTGGCGAAGTTCGCCGTGACGTTGGTCTGGTTGGTGAGGATGCGGTTGGACTGGTGTTTGAAGTTCGGATTGCTGCGCGCGAGCGTCCAGGTCGAGGGATCGGCGAGCTCGGGGGTGGCCAGGTTGGCGGCGTTGGCGAGGAAGGAGGTCAGCAGATAGTCCTGCCGCGTGCGACCCCAGCGCGTGGTGTTGCGCAAGGCGTGGTCGGCGTCGAACTCGTGCTGCACGATCAGCGTGAGCATGTCGGCAGTGACGTGGTCGTGGTCCTGCGCCGTGCCGTAAAAGTTCTCGCTGTCCACGCGCGGCGCCGCGCCGACCTGCGGCCGCGTGGGGTCGGGACTGCCATAGCCGGGCAGGCCGATGGTGGGTATGCCGCCGTCCGGGACGTTGTTCTGCTTGACGTGCAGGGCATCGACATAGACCCGCGTCGGCGTGCCCAGGCCGAAGGCCAGCGAAGGCGCTACGCCCCAGCGCCGGTTGCGCACGCGGTCGCGGCCCGGCACGCCGCTGTCCTGGCCTACGGCATCGAGGCGGAAGGCCGCTTGGTTGCCGATCTGGCGATTGAGGTCCGCCGTCATGCGCTGCTGCTGGCCGCTGCCGTAGGCCAGCGAAGCGGAGGCGCCGTCGGCGAGCAGCGGCTGACGGCTCACCATGTTGATCGCGCCGGTCGGCGCGGTGCGGCCATATTCGGTGCCGTCCGGGCCCTTGGTCACCTCGATCTGTTCTATGTTGAACAGGTCGCGGGAGATCGAACCTAAGTCGCGCACGCCGTCGACGAAGATGCTGCCGGAGGCGTCGAAGCCGCGCATGCTGACGCCGTCGCCGGTGGTGGTAGTGCCGTTCTCGCCCGCATAGAAGGTGCCCACGCCCGGGCTGTTGCGCAGCGCCTCGGTGAGCGTGGTCGCGCCCTGCTGCTGGAACAGGTCGCGGGTGATGATGCTGATCGTCTGCGGCGTATCCAGCAACGGCTGGGTGAACTTGGGTGAGTCGACCATGTCAGCGCGGTAGTCGGCGCCCGCGGTGGCGTTGACCTGGACGCTGGGCAGGCGCTTGGCGTCGCGTACCTGCGGGTCGGCCGGATCGGTGTTGCCGGCATAGGCGGGCAGGGCGAACGCCAGTCCGGCCAGCAGGCCCGCGGCCGTGGTGCGGGCCAGCGGGAGTGGGCGGGTCGGGTGCTTGCGGCTGGTGATGCCGGCCATGGGAGTCCTTGTCAGGCGTTATCGATGGCTGCGAACTTTAATGATAATGATTCGCAATAACAAGCAGAGCTCCGGTTCGTTGGCATAAAAAAAAGGCCCCGCCGGAGCGGGGCCTCGTTCGAAGCTTGCTGGCAAGCCCCTCCCGGAGGAGGGGCCCGGAATTACCAGATCTTCACCTGCTTGTCGCCCGAACGGACCATCGCGTCGCCCGGCTTGCACTGGAACGCGGCGGCGAACGCTTCCATGTTGGAAGGGGCGCCGATCGCGCGCAGCGAAGCGGGGGCGTGCGGGTCGGTGTTGAGTTGCAGCAGGGCCTGCTTCTCGCGGATCGAGCCACGCCACACGCGCGCCCAGTTGAGGAAGAAGCGCTGCTCCTCGGTGTAGCCGTCGATCTTCTTGCCGGCTTCCTCGGGGTTCTTCTTCAGCGCCGTCTGCAGCGCGTCGTAGGCGACGTTCAGGCCGCCCAGGTCGGCGATGTTCTCGCCCAGGGTCAGCTTGCCGTTGACGTGCGCGTCGGGCTTGTCCTTGATCGGCGTGTAGTCGTTGAACTGCGCCACCAGCTTGTCGGTGCGCGCGTCGAACTTGGCGCGGTCGTCCTTGGTCCACCAGTTGACGTTGTTGCCGGCGCCGTCGAACTGGCTGCCCTCGTCGTCGAAGCCATGGCTGGCCTCGTGGCCGATCACCGCGCCGATGCCGCCGTAGTTGATGGCGTCGTCCGCGTGGGCGTCGAAGAACGGCGGCTGCAGGATCGCGGCCGGGAAGTTGATCGTGTTGTCGGTCGGGTTGTAGTAGGCGTTGACCGTCTGCGGGGTCATGCCCCATTCCTTGCGGTCGGTCGGCTTGCCGATCTTGTGGATGTCGTACTCGTAGTTGTACTTGGCCGCGGCCATCACGTCGTCGTAGTAGGCGCCGGGCTTGATGTCCAGGCCCGACCAGTCACGCCACTTTTCCGGATAGCCGATCTTGGGCAGGAAGGTGTCCCACTTGGCGATGGCCTTGGCCTTGGTCTCCGGGCTCATCCAGTCGAGGTTCTCGATGCGCGCCTTCAGCGCGTTGCGCACGTTGTCGACCAGCTCCTGCGCACGCTCCTTCGCCTCGGGCTTGAACACCTTGTCGACGTAGAGCTGGCCCAGCGCCATGCCCATCGAGGAGTTGACCGCGCCGAGCACGCGCTTCCAGCGCGGCTTCTGCTCCGGCTGGCCGGAGAGGGTCTTGCCGTAGAAGTCGAACTTGTTGTCCTGGAACGCCTTGGACAGCAGCGGCGAGGCGTCGTCGGCGACGTGGAAGCGCAGGTAGGCCTGCCACTGGTCGATCGGCGCGCTTGCCAGGAGCTTGTCAAATTCGGCGAAGAACTTCGGCTGCGACAGCGAGAAGCCCTTGTCGATGGTCACGCCCTGCGCGGCGAAGAACTTGTCCCAGTTGAAGTGCGGGGTGACCTTGTCGGCGTCCTTGACGCTGACGAAGTGGTACTGGTTCTCCGGGTTGCGCAGATCGACCGGAGCCAGCGAGGCCTTGGCCAGCTCGGTCTCGAACGCCATCACCTGGTCGGCCTGCTTCTTGGCGTCGGCGGCGGGAACGCCGGTCAGCTCCAGCGTCTTGGCCACGTAGTCCAGGTACGCCTTGCGCTCGTCGGCGTGCTTGGGGTCGAGGTAGTAGTCCTTGGTCGGCAGGCCCAGGCCGCTCTGGAAGACGTAGCCGATCTGCATGTCGGCGTGCTTGAAATCGGCGCCCGAGCCGAACTGGAACACCTGCATGTCGCCGTCGGCGAAGCTCTTGTCGAGGTAGTCGGCCACGTCCTGGCCGCTCTTCAGCGCGGCGATCGCATCGAGCTTGGGCTTGATCGGGTCGAAGCCGGCCTTCTCGATGGCGTTCTCGTCCATGCCCGAGGCGTACAGGTAGCCGATCTTCTGCTGGATCGAGCCGGCCCGCGCGCTGGCGGCGTTCTTGGCCGCGGCGTCGACGATGTCGTGCTGGGTGTTCAGGCTGTTCTCGGCCAGTTGGTCGAAGGCGCCCCAGCGGCTGCGGTCCGACGGGATCGGGTTGGCGGCCACCCACTTGGCGTTGACGAACTGGTTGAAGTCCGTGCAGGCCTCGCCCATCGCGCCCAGTTCGCTCACGTCGAATACGCTCTTGGGAGCGGCGGCCATCGCGGTGGTGCCGGCGGCGGCGGGTGCGCTGGCGCTGGCGGCGGGCTTCTGTTCCGCGGCCTCGTGCTTGCCGCAGGCGGTCAGCGACAGCGCCAGGCTCACCGCGAGCGCCAGCGGCTTCAGATACTGCTTGGACATGGATTTCCCTCTGTGTGGTTCGCCCGAAGGCGGTTGCGTCGTTGCCGGCCGCGTCCCTCGGCGCGGCCATGGCCGGCCAAGCTAGGCCATGAGTCATGGGTCAGACAGTGTCAAAGGTCAGGGGTGGACGGCGCGGAAGGCACGCCTGCTGCGCCGCGCCGTCGCGGCTCACCCGGCCCAACGCCAGGCCAGGTAAACCAAGGGCGCGCATACCAGCAGGAACGGGATCGACACCCGGTGCAGCGTACGCAAGCCGTGCGGCTGGCGCGCCAGCCGCAGCGCGATCAGGTTCGCCAGCGAGCCGATCGCCAGGCCGAAGCCGCCCACGTTGACGGCCACCGCCAGCGCGATGGGGTCGCGCGCCCGCTCCAGCAGCAGCACCGTGGCCGGCACGTTGCTGATCGCTTGCGAAGCCAGGATGCCGCCCAGGTAGAGCGTCAGCGGCCGGCCGAAGTCGAGGCGGTCGAGCGCGCCCTGCACCCGCGGCAGCTCGGCCAGGTGCCCCAGCCCCAGGAAGATCGCGGCGAAGGTCAGCAGCAGCAGCCAGTCCACCCGCGCCAGGCTGCCGCGGGCGACGAGCATGAACACCGCCAGCAGCAGGCCGGCCCCCAGCAGCGCGTGGCCGTATTCCATCAGCACCACCATGGCCGCCAGCGCCAGCAGCGATAGTGTCGCCAGGCCGCCGGCCACGGCCCGGCGTGACAGCGCCTCCGGCGCGAGCTCGACGCGCTCGCGCGGCAGCCAGGCCCAGGCGAGCGCCGCCACCATGGCGAACATCACCGTGGCGGCCGGCAGCATCGCCCATGCGAACCTGAGGAACGGCAACTGCCCGTGCTGCCACAGCAGCAGATTCTGCGGATTGCCGATCGGGCTCAGCGTCGAGCCGGCGTTCACCGCCAGCGCCTCCAGCACCACCATGCGCAGCACCGGCAGGTTGGACAGCCCGCCGATCGCCACCGTAAGCGGCACCAGCAGGAACAGGCTGACGTCGTTGGTCAGGACCATCGACAGCAGCGCGGCCGAACTTGCCAGTAGCAGGCCCAGGCCGCGCAGCGAGTGCGTGCGTGCGGCGAGCGCCGCGGCCAGTTGCTGCACCAGGGCGCTGTCGCGGATGCCCTGGATCGCGATGAGCAGGCCGGCCAGGCCCGCCAGCGTCGGCCCCTGCAGCCAGCGCTGCCAGGCGCGCAGCGGCTGCGGATCGAGACAGCCCAGCACCACGGTGAGCAAGGCAAAGGCGAGCAGCAGCCACTCGGCCTTCAGCCGGTCGAGCCAGCGCCGTGCGGTCATCGGGATGCGCCGCTATCGCGGCCTACCACTCGCGCAGCCCTTCGATCTCGTACAGGCGCTGCCAGCTCGGGCGCGCACGCACGCGCCCGGCCAGCCGTTCGAGTGCCGGCCACTCGGTGGCCGGGCGCGGCATGTTGCGCGACCAGCGCATCAGCATGGTCAGCAGCAGGTCGGCGCCGGAAAAGCGCTCGCCCAGCAGGTACGGGCCATGCGCGGCCAGGTGCGCGTCCAGGTGGTCCCACACGCTTTCGATCTTGTGCTGCACGGCGGCGTGCACCGGCGGCGTGTCGTCCAGGTCCTGCGGGTAGAACCACAGCCGGAAGGAGGACATCAGCGTGTTGCTCAGGTACACGATCCACGAGTACCACGCGCCACGCTCCGGCGTGCCCAGGGGCGGCGCGAGCGGCGATTGCGGATGGCGCTCGGCCAGCAGCATCAGCAGCGCGGCCGACTCGGACAAGGGCTGACCGTCCACCACCAGCGTGGGCACCAATCCGCGCGGATTGAGCCGGAGGTAATCGGGACTGCGCTGCGCCCGGGCGTCCAGGTCGACCAGCTTCAGCTCGTGCGGCGCGCCGGCTTCGAGCAGCGCCAGGTGCACCACCATGCTGGCGGTGCCGGGCGAGTAATAGAGCGTGTACACGGCGGTCGGCCTCGGCTGGCGTCAGGATCGGCCCGGCGGTGGCGTGTCCTTGCTCCCGCATGCCTTGGCGGGGGACGCACCGATGGAGGTGCCCAGGGCTGCGCCGATGGCGATGCCTTGTCCCAGGCCCGACGCCATCCTGCGCCGCTTCGGGTCGTTCGCTGGTTTCCGCTGCTCGCTCATCGACTAGCCCCGGTGAAAGCAACAGTCTGCGGTCGATTCACTGCTCCCGCAACAGCCGCATCGGCGCCGTGCGGGTGACCTTGCGGGTACCGGCCAGGCCCAGCAGCATGACGATCAGCGCGGCCAGCAACGCCGCGCCCAGCAAGGGCCACACCGGCGGCACGAAGCGGTCCAGATGGAATATCGCCCGCCCCAGCCACCAGCCCGCGCCCGCGGCGCCGATGGCCGCGGTGAGGCCGGCGATCAGGCCGAGCAGGGCGAACTCGCAGGCCGCCGCCAGCCGCAACTGCCCGCGCCGCGCGCCCAGCGTGCGCAGCAGGGCGGCCTCGTGGCGGCGCTCGGCTGCGCTGGTGGCCAGCGCAGCGGCCAGCACCAGGGCGCCGGCCAGCAGGCTGAAGCCGAGCACCCAGCGCACCGCGCCGCCGACCTGGTCGACGATCTCGCGCACCCGGTCGAGCAGCGCCTCGACGTCGACCAGGCTGAGGTTGCCGTAGTCGCGCGAGAGCCGCGCCAGCGCCTGCGCATGCCCTCGCGGCAGGTAGAAGCTGGCCAGCCACGTATGCGGCAGCGCGCCGGCGTGGGCGGGGTCCAGCAGCAGGAAGAAGTTGACCCGGAACGAACTCCAGTCCACCTGGCGCACGCTGCCCACGGTCGCCTCCAGCGAGCCCTCGCCCACGTCGAAGCGCAGGCGATCGCCGAGCTTCAAGGCGAACATGTCGCGCCACAGGGTATCGATGGAGACTTCCGCTCGGGCCGGCGCAGGGCCGGCCCAGCGGCCGGCGATCACGCGGTTGGAAGGCGGCAACGCGCCCGTCCAGGACAAACGCAGCTGGCGGTCGACCCACTCCTTGGCGCGCGGGTCGGCGAAGTTGAGCTGGTCGACCGGGACGCCGTTGATGGCGGTCAGCTTGCCCACCGCCAGCGGCAGCATGTTGAGTTCCTGCGCGCCCAGTTGCCCCAGCCGCTGCGCGAAGTCGGCGCGCTGGTCGTCCTGCAGGTTGAGCGCGAACCAGTTGGGCGTGTCCGGCGGCAGCTCGCGCCGCCACCCCTGCAACAGCGCCGGCGCCACCACCGCGAGCAGCAGCAGCGCCATCAGCCCCAGGCTGAGCGCGGTGGCCTGCACCATGCTCAGGCTCCGGCGCCGCGCCAGCGCGGCCAGGCCCAGCCGCAGCGCCGGATGCGCACCGGGCGCGATACGCCGGATCAGCCACAGCAACAGCGCCGCCAGCGCCGCGGCGAGCGCCGCCACGCCGAGCAGGCTCACCGCCAGGATGCCGGCGAGCCGGGCCGAACCGCTCTGGCTCCAGATCAGCACCAGCGCGACCAGGGCCGGCACCAGATAGAGCGCATCCACCCGGCGCACGCGGCGCGCCATGCTGGCGCGGAACACGGCCACCGGCGGCACCTGGGCCAGCCGCGCCAGCGGCGGCAGCGCGAAGCCGGCCAGCACCGCCAGCCCCAGCATCGCGGCGGCCAGTGCCGGCAACAGCGGCAGCTCGGTCGGCACGTGCACGAACAGCACGCCGGCAAGGCGCCAGGCGCCTTCGGCCAGACCCCAGGCGATCAGCACGCCGAGCAGAGCCGCCGGCAGCGCCAGCGCGCCCAACGTCGACAGCAACAGGCCCAGCACGCGGGCGCGGGCGGTGCCCAAGGCGCGCAGCAGGGCGATCTCCGGCGTCTTGCGGCGGGCGTAGCGCTGGGCCGCCAGCGCGATGGCCACGCCGGCAAGCAGGGCCGACAGCAGCGCGGTCAGGCGCAGGAAGGCGCCGGCGCGATCGAATGCGCTGCGCATGCGTTCCTGGGTCTGCTCGGGCGTGATCAGCTCCGCGCCCTGCGGAAGGGCGCGCGCCTTGACCCAGCCCAGCCAGTCGCCGACCGCCGCGGGTGTGCCGGCGACCAGCAGCCGATGGCGCGCCCGGCTGCCGGTGCCGAGCAAACCTGCACGTTGGGCATCGGCCAGGCTCATCAACGCGCGCGGTGCCATCGCCACCAGTTCGCCGCCGTCGGGCTCGCGCACCAGTTCGGCGGCAATGGTCAGTTCCAGTCCGCCCAGTTGCACACGGTCGCCGACGGCAAGGCCGAGCGCGACCAGCGCTCGATGGTCGAGGTAAAGCCTGCCGGGGGCGGGCCCATGGCCGGTCATCGAGCGGCCGTGGGCGGCCAGCTCCAGCGTGCCGCGCAGCGGCCAGCGGCCGTCCACCGCGGCGACGTCCAGCAACTGGCTGCGATCGCCGGCGAAGGCCACGCTGGGAAAGCCCGCGCTGCGGGTCGCCGCCAGGCCGTCGGCCCGCGCCCGTTCCTCATAGGCCGGCGCAAGTGCCTCTGGCGAGGCCAGGCCGGCATCGCCGCCGATCAGTTCCGCGGCGCTGGCGAGCAGGCCGCGTTCCACCCGCGTGGACAGGGTGGCGACCACGCCCAGCGCGACCACCGCCAAGAGTAACGAAGCGGCCAGGGTACGCAGCTCGGGCAGATGCCATTCGCGGCGCAGGGTACGCAGGGCCAGGCGCAGCAGCTTCATCCTGCGCATTCCTGCCCAAGCGCAACCGGCATGCCGGCCGGGCATGGCACGCCAGCGTGCGTGTCCATCACCGGTTTGCGCAGCGTCATGGCGTGCCGACCGGTGCGGCGACGCGGCCCTCGGAGAGCTCCACACCGCGTGCGCAGCGTGCGGCCAGTTGCGCATCATGGGTCACCAGCACCAGCGTGGTGCGCTGGTCGCGGTTCAGCGCGAACAGCAGATCGGCCACGTGCCGGCCGGTGCGTTGGTCCAGGTTGCCGGTGGGCTCGTCGGCGAACAGCACGCCCGGGCCGTGCACGAAGGCGCGCGCGATCGCCACGCGCTGCTGCTCGCCGCCGGAAAGCTGCGCCGGATAGTGCCGATGGCGAGCCGTCAGGCCCACTGCAGCGAGCGCCTCGTGCGCCCGCGTGCGCGCGTCGTCGCGACCTTCCAGCTCCAGCGGCAGCATCACGTTCTCCTCCGCGGTGAGCGCGGGCAGCAGGTGGAAGGACTGGAACACGAAACCCACCCGCCGCCGGCGCAGGTCCGCACGCGCTTCCTCGTCCATCGTTTCCAGCGTATGGCCGTCCAGGCGGATGGAGCCCGCGCTGGGCGTGTCCAGTCCGGCGAGCAGGCCGAGCAGGGTCGTCTTGCCGGAACCGGACGCGCCGACGATGGCGAAGCTCTCGCCCGCGTGCACCGCCAGGCTCACGCCGGCCAGGATGTCCAGCCGCCCTTCGGGGCCGCGCACGGTCTTGCTAACATCGCGGGCCTCCAGAAGAGGTTGGGAAGGTTCGCTCATGCGTCGATTCCTCATGCTGCTGGCGGTGCTGCTGATCGGATGGTGCGGCCTGGCACAGGCGGCCGCACCGAAAGCGGCGGCGACGAAGACCGTGCTGGTACTGGGCGATTCGCTCTCGGCCGCACACAACATCGGCGCGAACGAAGGCTGGGTGCATCTGCTGGAAGTACGCCTCGCCAAGATGGAGCCGCCCTGGCGCGTGGTCAATGCCAGCATCAGCGGCGAGACGACGCTGAGCGGCCGGCATCGCCTGCCGCAACTGCTGGCGACCTACAAGCCGACCGTGCTGGTCTTGGAACTGGGCGCCAACGACGGCCTGCGCGGCCTGCCGCTGGAGGCGATGAAAAGCAATCTCGCCGCCATGGTCGACATGGCGCAAAAGGCGCACGCGCGGGTGTTGCTGCTGGGCATCGAGCTGCCGGTCAACTACGGGCCGCGCTACCGCGATGGCCTGCGCGCCGTTTACGTCGACCTCGCGCGCGCCAAACGCACCGCGCTGGTGCCTTTCCTGCTAAAAGGCGTGGCGCTGGATCCTTCGCGGATGCAGGAGGACGGCCTGCATCCGACGGCGGCGGGCGAGCCGGCCGTGCTCGATACGGTGTGGTCGCAGCTGGCGCCGCTGCTGCGCTGAAGAAGCGGAGGAATACGCTTCAAACCGTGCGCCAGCTCCCGTTCTGCATCGAGGCTGAAAAAATTCACGCTGCTGTCACCCCACGCATCGTTAGCTCTTCACATTTGTGAAAACAAACAACGGAGGGACCATGAGCCTACGCGACGAGCAGTCCGGCCTGATCTTGCTGGTTGAGGACAATCGGCAGATCGCTGAAATGGTTGGCGAATTTCTGGAGCGCCGTGGCTATTCGGTGGACTACGCCGCCGACGGGGTCAGCGGCCTGCACCTGGCCGTATCCAACAGCTACGACGTCATCGTGCTCGACCTGATGCTGCCGGGCATGGATGGCTTGGATGTCTGCCGCAAGCTGCGCAAGGACGCGAAGAAATCCACTCCGGTGCTGATGTTGACCGCGCGCGACACGCTGGAAGACAAGCTGATCGGCCTGGAAGCTGGCGCCGACGATTACCTGGTCAAGCCCTTCGAAGTACGCGAACTCGAAGCGCGCCTGCGCGCCCTGATCCGCCGCGACCGCCGCCAGGTTTCCTCCGAGGTGCTCACGGTCGGCGACATGACGCTGGATACCGCAACGTTGCGGCTCACCCGCGGCGGGCAGGAGCTGACCGTCTCGCCGATCGGCCTGAAGCTGCTGGCGATCCTGATGCGCGAATCGCCGCGCGTGGTCAGCCGCCGTGACATCGAGCGGGAGATCTGGGGCGACACGCTGCCCGATTCGGACACCTTGCGTTCGCACCTCTACAACCTGCGCCGCGTGATCGACAAACCGTTCGACCGGCCGTTGCTGCACACCATCCACTCGGCCGGCTATCGTCTTGCCGACCTGGAAACGGAAGTGGCCACGGCCACCGCCTGACCGAGCGGGGTGAGCATTACAGCAACAGACATGGATAGAGGTCTGACACAGGGACACGCAGAGGTGCGAGGGCCGGCCGGCGCATTCCATCGCCGGCTTGCGCTCATTTTCGGCCTGCATCTGCTCGGCGTGCTGATCTGCGTGATGCTGGGCTGGTTCAGCGTCGCGCCTTTGGCCGCGGTGTTCGTGCTGATCGTGGTCATCAGCGTCCTTGCGTGGCTGGCGGCACGGCGGCAATGGCGCCCAGTCGGACGGCTCGCGCGGGTGATCGATGCCTGGGACGAGCGGCCCGACCTGGACGCGCTGGCGCCGTCGCGGCTGTCCGGGGGTGCCGACGCCGACGTGGTGTCGCTGGCCCGCGGCCTGCATGGCTTCGCGACGCGCATCGCGGGCTACAACCTGCGCGAGCGCAACTTCACGCGCGACGCCAGCCACGAGCTACGCAGTCCGCTCACCGTCATCAAGATGTCGGCGGACATGCTTTCGGACGAGTCCGAACTGAGCAAGTTCGGTGTGCGGTCGGTCAAGCGCATCCAGCGCGCCACGCGCGAAATGGAAGCACTGATCGAAGCGCTGCTGATCCTGGCGCGCGAGTCGGACGTGGGTGCAGGCGAAGAGGAGTTCGTCGTCAACGACGTGCTGAGCAAGAGCCTGGATGACCTGCGTCAGCTGCTGGAGGGGCGTTCGATCGATCTGGAACTCGAGGAACCGGCCCGCTTCGCGCTGCGCGCTTCGCCGCGCGTCTTCATGGTGTTGTGCTGGCAGTTGATCCGCAATGCCAGCCAGCAGGCCGATCATGGAACCATCCGCATCACCGTGCTGCCGGGCGCCATCGCGGTGTCCAACCGCGTCGATGCCGCGCCTGCGATCGACCGGCATGGCTTCGAGCTGGCCATTGCCCAGCGGATCAGCGAGCGGTTCCACTGGCCGCTGGAACTGCAGACACGCGACAGCACCGAGCACATCGCGCGCATCAGCTTCCCCGATACGCTGCCGGCCTGAGCCTCGTCCCGGGTTGTGCGGAAGATCGTGCGCGGCCGCGTCTGCATGGCCGCGCACGCCGTGAGGGTTTCAGCCAGCCAACGCGACCTTGAAGCCGCAGCCGGTCTTGGCTTTCACCTCGTCGAGTGAGACGCCCTCGTTGAGCTCGATCAGGGTCAGGCCCTGGCCCTTGGCCACTTCGAACACGCACAGGTCGGTGATGATCAGGTCGACCACTTCCTTGCCGGTCAGCGGCAGGTCGCACTGAGGCTTGATCTTCGGGCTGCCGTCTTTCGCGGTGTGCTCCATCAGCACCACCACCCGCTTGACGCCGCTGACCAGGTCCATCGCGCCGCCCGGGCCCTTCACCATCTTGCCCGGCACCATCCAGTTGGCCAGGTCGCCGGTGGCCGAGACTTCCAGGCCGCCCAGGATCGACAGGTCGATGTGCCCGCCGCGGATCATCGCGAACGAGTCCGCGCTGGAGAAGAAAGCCGAGCCGGGCAGGGTGGTGATGGTTTGCTTGCCGGCGTTGATCAGGTCCGGGTCGATCTGGTCTTCGGTAGGGAACGGGCCGATGCCCAGCAAGCCGTTCTCCGACTGCAGGATCACGTCCATGCCTTCGGGAATGTAATTGGCCACCAGCGTCGGGATGCCGATGCCCAGATTCACGTAGAAGCCGTCGCGCAGTTCCTTCGCCGCGCGTCGCGCCATCGTGGTGCGCAGGGGGCTTTCCTTGCCGGTATTGGCGCCGGCGATGGTGCGGAATTCGATGCGCTTTTCGTATTTCTCGCCCTGGATGATGCGGTCGACGTAGATGCCGGGAACATGGATGTTGTTCGGGTCCAGTTCGCCCACCTCGACCAGGTGCTCCACCTCGGCCACGCAGACCTTGCCGCAGGTGGCGATCATCGGGTTGAAGTTGCGCGCGGTCTCGCGGAAGACCAGGTTGCCCAGGCGGTCGCCCTTCCATGCCTTGACGATGGAAACATCGGCGTGGATGGCTTCCTCCAGCACGTACTCCTTGCCGTCGAAGGTCTTGGTTTCCTTGCCCTCGGCCAGCTTGGTGCCGAACGCGGTGCGCGTGTAGAAGCCGGGGATGCCGGCGCCGCCGGCTCGCAGCTTCTCGGCCAGCGTGCCTTGCGGGGTGAGGTGCAACTCGAGCTCGCCGGAAAGCACCTGGCGCTCGAATTCCTTGTTCTCGCCGACGTAGGAAGCGTAGACGCGCTTGACCTGGTGGGTCTTGAGCAACGGTCCCATGCCGAAGTCGTCCACGCCGGCGTTGTTGCCGACGATGGTCAGCCCCTTGGTGCCGGCCTTCAGCAGCGCCCCGATCAGGTTCTCGGGGATGCCGCACAGGCCGAAACCGCCGGCGGCGATCGTCATCTCGTCGAACAACAGGCCGTCGAGGGCCGCCTCCGCGCTTGCGTACACCTTGTCCATTGCAGTGCCTTCCGGTGGGAGAGTCAGCTGCCAAGGATACGACGGAAGAGGCGGGCGCCGTGTCGTACCAAGGTCGCAAGCCACCGTGCCGCCCGGGCTTTCCACGGTTGCCGGAGCGTGCCTGGTGGCGGCTGGGGGAGCTACGGCAACAAGCCGTGGAAAGATCCGTTTCGCTCGTAAACATGGCCTTCGTTTGCGAATACCACCACCTGGCTCCCCGTCGCCGTGCCGTGGGCCTGCTCATGGACCTCGCCCTGGCGACGGGCCTGACGGGCATCGTGTACGGCGGCCAGCGCCGGCGGGAAGCTTCCGCAGGGCGCGGCTCGAGGCGTTGCCGAGCTGATCGCCCTTCAAGCAGGCTTGTCGCTGGCCCATCCGCAGGCCCGGCCGCAATGGAGTTACGCCACGTATCCGCGGATCGGGCCTTGCCGGAGTAGCCGGTGGGGCCGTCTACACGCGGTGTTCGAAGGCAGGCAGGTACGCTTCCAGGCCGAGTGAATGGCCCACGCGCCCGGTGGGTGGGTCTACCGGAGGATCCGTCATGAGAGCGTGGGGCCTGCTTGCCATCGTCGCTTTTGGAGCCGCCGCCATGAGCCATGCCGCCACGCCCGTACTGGTGATCCACGGCGGCTCCGGCGTGGTCAGGCGGGACTTGGATCCGGGGAAGGAAAAGGAGATCCGCGCGGCGCTGGCCAAGGCCCTGCAGAGCGGCTATGCGAGGCTGAAGGCGGGCGGGGCGGCGCTGGACGGGGTCACCGCCGCGCTCACGGTGCTGGAGGACGATCCCAACTTCAACGCTGGCAAGGGCTCGGTCTTCACCCATGACGGGCGCAACGAGCTGGACGCGGCGATCATGGACGGCAGCACGTTGCGCGCCGGTGCGGTGGCCGGGGTGCATCGGGTGAAGAACCCGATCCTGCTGGCGCGCGCGGTGATGGAGAAGTCGCAGCACGTGATGCTGATCGGCGACGGCGCCGAGGAGTTCGCGCGGGAGGTGGGCGTGACGCTGGTGGACCCGTCCTACTTCCGTACCGAACAGCGCTGGCAGCAGCTGCAGAAAGCGTTGCGGGAAGACAGCCAGGGCAAGCCGCATGCGGACGGGGAGACGGCCAGGCATTTCGGCACCGTCGGCGCGGTGGCGTTGGATGCGCGAGGGCACCTGGCGGCCGGCACCTCCACCGGTGGCATGACGGACAAGCGCTGGGGCCGGGTAGGCGATTCGTCCATCATCGGCGCGGGTACCTATGCCAATGCCGACTGTGCCGTGTCGGGCACCGGCTGGGGTGAGTTCTACATCCGCACGGTGGCGGCGCACGCGATCTGCATGCGGGTGTCGCTGATGCACGTGCCGCTGGAGCGTGCAGCGGCCGAAGTGATCAACCAGGAGATCCCCGCCATGGGAGGCAATGGCGGCGCCATCGCGCTGGATGCCCATGGTCATATCGCCATGCCGTTCAATACCGAAGGCATGTATCGCGGGTGGATCAGCAGCGACGGCGTGCCGCACGTGGCGATCTACGACGACGAGCCGGACGTGGGCGTGGGAGCGCAGGATGGTCCGGGCCGATAGACCTCCGGGCCACGCGTGCGAAAAAAGTCGTGCTAGGGCGATGCCGTGCAACCGGTCACGCAGCGGAAGTACGCCTTGGCGCCCGGATAGTCGATCGTCATCGTGAAGTGCCCAAGCACGTTGCCGCCGACGGCCCCTTCCACCGGCTTGTCCATCATGCTCGACATGAATACGTGGAAGGCGTGGTCAGGGCGCTCGGTGAACCACACGGGGCCTGCCGACCAGCCGGCGACCCCTACCCGCGGCACCTCGATCAGCCGGGTGGCGCGCTGGGCGCCGAACAGGTCGTCGCCCTTGTCCACCACACGCCAGTCTGGATGCGCACGGCGCCAATGCTCGAGCATGGACGTGGTGATGTAGCTGGCCACGCCATAACCGCCCACGGTCGGCGTACCGCTTGCCTTCTCACCCGCGGCGGTGGGGTGGGCGGTGGCGCCGGTGTCCAGCAGCATGTCCAGCGGCTGGCCGTCGACGCGGAGGGTGATGCGCGCAAAGCCGGAAGCCAGCTCGCCCTTGGCGTTACGCTGGAATCCCAGCGCGGTGGAATGGCTGGCCGGATCGGGGTGCCAGCCGGCGCCTTCCAGGGTCAGGCGCCGCGCCGGATAGTCAAACGTCCACACGCGGCCGGGCAGGTAGCCCGCGCCGAGTTGTCCATCCACATCGTAGCTGCCGCCGTTGATCATCAGGGCGGTGCCGCACGGACCCGGCAATGGCGGCGGCAGGCCCCGGCCGCTCTTGTATGCAGGCGGTTGCGCCACGGCGACCGGCTCGCCGCCCAACTTGCAGGTGCCGGTCTTCAGCTGCAGCCGTGTTGCCGCGGCTTGCGTGAGCCAGTACATCCCGCCGCTGCCTCCGCCGCCGGTATCCACCAGCAGTTTCAAGGACTGGCCGTCGGCCGTTCGCGGGACGGCATAAAAGTGGCCTGCCTGGTAAAGAGTAGGCACCACCACACCGCCGGCTGGCGCGGCGGCCGATGCGGCGCTGGCAAACAAAGCGGCGGCGAGGAGCATCTCCGTATTCTCCTTGAATGGCTACAATGCGAACGATCATGGCTGGCGGTCCTTGCCGCTGCATGTGCCGGTAGCACCACCCAACCCTTCCTGGAGCCTCGATGTCCATTTCGCTGATCGCCGCACTGGATGAGAACTTCGCCATCGGCCGCAAGGGGCAACTGCCCTGGCACTTGCCGGACGACCTGCGCTGGTTCAAGCAATTGACGCTCGGCAAGTACGTGCTGATGGGCTACAACACCGCGGTGGCGATTGGCCGGGCCTTGCCCGACCGGCACAACCTGGTGCTCTCGCGCCGGCACGAGGCGCCGTTCCCCGGGCAGGTCGCCGTGCGCTCGCTCGAGGAGGCACAGGCGCGCGCCGGCGGCACCGGGCTGATGGTCATCGGCGGCGGCCAGGTCTATGCCGCGGCGCTGCCGCATGCCCGGCGCATGTACCTGACCTGGGTCAGCGCGGCGGTCGAGGGCGCCGACACGTTCTTCCCCGGCGTGCACCTGCACGACTGGACCGAGGTCTCGCGCACGCATCACAAGGCCGATGCGGAGCACCAGTACAGCTTCGACATGGTCGAGTACGTGCGCGAATCCTGATCGTCGATGGCCATCATGCACGTGGTGGCCGGCGTGCTTGTCGACACGGCCGGACGCGTGCTGCTCGCGCAGCGGCCGCCAGGCAAGCACCTGGCCGGGATGTGGGAGTTTCCCGGCGGCAAGCTCGAATCCGGAGAAACGCCGCAGGCCGGACTGGCTCGCGAGCTGCACGAAGAGCTGGATATCCGGATCGAGCCGGCCGACATCGCTGCGCTGACCCAGGTGCCGTGGAGCTACGGCGAGCGCGAGTTGCTGCTGGACGCGTGGCGGGTCCATGCCTGGCAGGGCGCGCCGCGATCCGTGGAAGGCCAGGCCTTGCAATGGCGGCACCCGCACGACATCGAGCCTGCGCAGCTGGCGCCCGCTGACCGGGAAATCCTGCGCGCCGTTGCCCTGTGGAGTAGCCGTCCGCAACGCGTCTAGCGCGGCGCCGACCCGCGTGGTGGCGGGATGCGGAGACGCTTCCGCCGTGACCGCGCTGTCTACCGTCCGGCTGCCAGGGCCAGGTACCGCCGGTGCAGCGCCTGCACGTGGGCTTCCAGGGCCGCTTCGCTGCCGCTGTTGTCGATGATGTCGTCGGCCAGCGCCAGCCGTTCGGCCCGGCTGGCCTGGTGCGCCAGCATGCGCTCGGCGAGCGGACGATCGATGCCGTCGCGTGCGCAGAGCCGCTCGATCTGCACCGCTTCGGTCACGTCCACCAGCAGGATGCGGTCCAGCCAGCGGTAGTGCGCCATGTTTTCGGCCAGCAGGGGAATGACCAGCAGGCAGTACGGCGCCGTTTCGGCGATGACCCGTCGATGCAGCCATTCGCGCACGCGCGGGTGGACGATGGCCTCGAGTTGCTGCTTGGCCGCCGCATCGGCGAACACGTGGCGGCGCATGGCAGGGCGGTCGAGGCGTCCGTCCGCATCCAGCACTTGCGCGCCGAAGGCGGCGACGATGGCCGCCAGGCCCTCGCTGCCGGGCTCGACCACCGCGCGCGCGGCCACGTCCGCATCGTGGACCGGCACGCCGAGCGCTTCGAAACGGCGGGCGACGGCAGTCTTGCCGGCCGCGATGCCGCCGGTGAGACCGACCGCGTAAGCCTGCCGCCGGTTCATCGCAACCCGGTCAAGTGAAGGTAAGCGCGAAGCAGCGGCTCGCCGGCGACGAACCAGATCCACCCCGCCATCGCGATGAACGGGCCGAAAGGCATCGGCATCTCGCGTTCGTGCTTGCGCAGCAGGATCAAGGTGCCGCCGAGCAGCGCTCCCACCAGCGAGGAGAGCAGGATCACCGGCAGCAGCGCACCCGGCCCCATCCAGGCGCCCAGCGCGGCAAGCAGCTTGAAGTCGCCGTAGCCCATGCCTTCCTTGCCGGTGAGCAGCTTGAACAGCCAGTACACGCTCCACAGGCTGAGGTAGCCCAGGACGGCGCCCAGGATCGCCGGCGCCGGCAGCACGAACATCGGCAACAGCGAAAGCAGCAGCCCGAGCCACAGCAAAGGCAGGGTGAGCTGATCCGGCAGCAACTGTGTGCGCAGGTCGATGCCCGCCATGGCGATCAGCATCCAGGTGAAAACCAGGCCTGCCAGGGCGGTCCAGCCGGGCCCGAACTTCCACACCACCAGCACGCTGAGCAGTCCCGAAAGCAATTCCACCAGCGGATACTGCGCGGAGATCGGCGCGCGGCAGTAGCGGCAGCGCCCGCGCAGCAACAGCCAGCCGAACAACGGGATGTTGTCCGCCACCGACAGCGGGTGCTTGCAATGCGGGCAATGCGATGGCTCGCGCACGATGCCCGGGGGCAGCGGCTGGTCGGGCGTTGCCAGCTCGAGCTCCTCCTGCGCCTCCCGTCGCCATTGCGCTTCCAGCCGCGCGGGCAGGCGCAGTATCACCACGTTGAGGAAACTGCCCACCAGCAGGCCCAGTACGCCGGCGAAGACAAGCCACAGCCAGAGCGGAAGTTCGAGCATGTGCATCGGATCCAGGCAGTTGTTGCAGCGATGACGGGGGGCGGTGGCAAACGGGCCGCGAAACGCGGCGCCGAGGCGGCCGGTCTCCCGCTCTGCGGAACGAAGAGCTTAGCCATCCCGAACACGAAAAAGGCCCCCCTCCCTGCGGAGAGGGGCCTGCATTGCCGAAGATTACACCGTGCCGGCCAGCTTGAAGATCGGCAGGTACAGCGACACCACCATGCCGCCCACCAGCACGCCCAGGATCACCATGATCAGTGGCTCAAGCAGGGTGGAGAGCGTGTCGACCGCGGTGTTGACCTCTTCCTCGTAGAACTCGGCGACCTTGAACAGCATGTTGTCCAGCGCGCCGGACTCTTCGCCGATGGCGGTCATCTGCACCACCATGTTGGGGAACAGGCCGGTCTGCCGCATCGACAGCTGCAACTGGTGGCCGACCGCGATGTCGTCGCGCATCTGCCGCACCGCATCGCCGTAGACCACGCTGCCGGTGGCGCCGGCGACCGCGTCCAGCGCCTCCACCAGCGGCACGCCGGCGCGGAAGGTGACGCCGAGCGTGCGCGCGAAGCGGGCGATCGCCGACTGGCGCAGGATGTTGCCGATGACCGGCAGCTTGAGCATCAGCCGGTCCAGGAAGTGGGCGAACTTCACCGAGCGCTTCTTGGCCATCACGACGGCCACGATGCTGCCGATGATCAGGCCGATCACCAGCCACCAGTAGCTCTGCATGAACTGCGAGGCGGAGATCACGATCTGCGTCGGCGCGGGCAGCTCGGCGCCCGCGTCCTTGAAGGTCTGCTGGAACACCGGCACCACGAACAGCAGCAGGATCATGCTTACCAGCAGCGCCACCGCCAGCACCATCACGGGGTAGAACAGCGCCTTCTTGATCTTGCTCTTGATGCCTTCCATCCGCTCCTTGTAGGTGGCCACGGTGTCAAGCACCGTGTCCAGCACGCCCGCCGATTCGCCGGCGCGCACCAGGTTGCGGTAGAGCTCGTCGAATTGCACCGGATACTTGCCCAGCGCCTCGTGCAGCGAGGCGCCGCCCTCGATGCCCTGCTTGACGTCCGTGATCATGTTCTTGAAGCGGACGTTCTTCTGGCCGCCGGCGATGATCTCGAAGGACTGCACCATGGGCACGCCCGAGGCCATCATGGTGGCGATCTGGCGGCTGAAGATGGCCACGTCGCGCGGCTTGACCGTGCTGCCGGTGGCGCCGAACAGCGGCTTCCCGCGCTCGCGCACGGTCTGCGGGTTCATGCCCTGGCGACGCAGCTCGGCCTTGACCAGCGAGGCGTTCTTCGCCGGCATCTCGCCCTTCATGCGCTTGCCGCGCTTGTCCAGCGCGACCCAGTCGTAGACGGTCAGCCTGCTGACCTCGGCGCGCTGGGCGCCCAGGTCGCGCGCGTTCTTGGCGAGTGCGTTAGCCGTAGCCATGCCCGATTCCCCCGGTGGTTCGATCCGCGGCCGCCGCCTGCGCGACGGACCGTTTGTGCAGCTTATGCCAAATCCGGCCAGTTATTTCGTGGCCCCCCGCGCAACTTCGCGCTTTCCGGCCTGGCTCCGGAGCGAACGCCACGCGCGAATGATCCCTCGTGTGCGCCGCTAGCCGCGCTCAGTCCTTGGTGACGCGATCGATCTCGGCAAGGCTGGTCACCCCGTTCTTGGCCTTCTTCAACGCAGAGGCACGCAGGTCGTTGATGCCGGCCTGGCGCGCCACTTCCGCGATCTGCAACGCGTTGCCGCCCTGCAGGATGATCTTCTGGATGTCCTCCAGCATCGGCATCACCTGGTAGATGCCTACGCGGCCCTTGTAGCCCTCGTTGCAGTGCTCGCAGCCGACCGGCTCGTACAGCGTCAGCCCATCGTCGATCTCCTGCTGGCTGAAGCCGGCGGCCAGCAGCGCGTGCGGCGGAAGGTTCTGCGGCTTCTTGCAGTCGTGCAGGCGGCGGGCCAGGCGCTGGGCGATCACCAGGGTCACCGAGGAGGTGATGTTGTACGGCGCGATGCCCATGTTCATCAGGCGCGCGACGGTCTGCGGCGCGTCGTTGGTGTGCAGCGTGGAAAGCACCATGTGGCCGGTCTGAGCGGCCTTGATCGCGATCTCGGCCGTTTCCAGGTCGCGGATTTCGCCGACCATGATCACGTCCGGATCCTGGCGCAGGAACGAGCGCAGCGCCGCGGCGAAGGTCATGCCGCGCTTGACGTTCTGCTGCACCTGGTTGATGCCCTCGACGCGGATTTCGACCGGGTCCTCGACCGTGGAGATGTTGCGCTCCGGGGTGTTGAGGATGTTAAGCGCGGTGTACAGCGACACGGTCTTGCCCGAGCCGGTCGGGCCGGTCACCAGCACCATGCCGTAGGGCTTGTGGATGGCGTCCAGGTAGAGCTTCTTCTGGTCCTCCTCGTAGCCGAGCTTGTCGATGCCGAGCTTGGCCGAGGAACTGTCCAGGATACGCAGCACGATCTTTTCGCCGAACAGCGTGGGCAGCGTGCTCACGCGGAAGTCCATCGAACGGCTCTTGGAGAGGTTGAGCTTGATGCGACCGTCCTGCGGCACGCGGCGCTCGGCGATGTCCAGGCCGGCCATCACCTTCAGGCGCGAGGATATGCGGCTGGCCATCTTCATCGGCGGATTGGCCACCGGGCGCAGCATGCCGTCCATGCGCAGGCGCACGCGGTAGTTGGTTTCGAAGGGCTCGAAATGGATGTCCGAGGCGCCGCGGCGGATCGCATCGACCAGCACCTTGTTGACGAACTTCACCACGGGTGCGTCGTCGCCGCCGGTCGCGTCGATGCCGGTGGCGGGCTCGCCGTCCTCGTCACCGGCTTCCAGCGAGAGTTCGTCGAACTCGTCGTGGCCCATGTCCGGCATGGTCGCGTTGGCGCTCGCCAGCGCTCCGTCGATGGCGCGCGCAAGTTGCCCGCGCTCGACCAGGATCGGTTCCACCATGCAATTGGAGTGGAACTTGATCTCGTCCAGCGCGTGCGACTGCATCGGGTCGGCGATGCCCACGAACAGGCGCTTGCCGCGCTTGAACAGCGGCAGCGCCTGGTGCTTGGTCATCAGCGCCTCGCTGATGAGGTTGACTGGCATCGACGCGGGGGCGATGGCGCTCACATCCATCATCGGCATGCCGAACTCGGCCGAGGCGATCTGGGTGAGCTTGACGCTTTCGACCAGGCCGTGGTCCAGCAGCCAGGCGGCCAGCGAGACCTTTTGCTGGGTCGAATCGGTGACCGCCTTGCGGACGTCGGCCTCCGGCAGCATGCCCTCGGACACCAGGCGACGCGCCATGCCGGTAAGACCCGCGAGCGACGGTTGCAATTGGGATGACATGATAGATTTTGGCCTTAAGCCCCCTTATTGACAGGGAATTTACCCTAGAAAGGCAGCGCGGTCATCTGCTGCCGGGAGCCCGTGGCGGTCGACCTGGGAAGCCGCCAAGACCGTCGCGAAAACGATCCGTATAGGTTCACGCAAGGGCGGATGAGCTTGTGCAGTGGGGGCGGACGACACCACTGCTGCCCCGTGCCTTTGCCCGCAAGCATGAACCGCGACCGCCTTCGCCGTGATCGCCCGCGTTATGATCGCCCGACACCTGGGGGAACCTCTTGGCGCACCTGAGCATCATCCTGCCCGCGAAGAACGAAGCGGCCGCCCTGGCCGGCCTGCTGCCGCTGCTGCGCGCGGCGCAACCGGAGGCGGAAATTCTCGTCGTCGACGACGGCTCGACCGATGGCACCCGCGCCATCTGCGCCGAGCACGGCGTCAGCTGCCTGTCCTCGCCCTACTCGATGGGCAACGGCGCGGCGATCAAGCGCGGCGCGCGCGCCGCCAGGGGCGAGCGGCTGGTGTTCATGGACGGCGACGGCCAGCACGACCCGGCCGACATCGCGCGCCTGCTCGCCAAGCTGGATGAGGGCTACGACATGGCCATCGGCGCCCGCGACTGGGGCAGCCAGGCGGGCGTGGGCCGGGGCCTGGCCAACACCTTCTACAACTGGCTCGCCACGCGCATGACCGGCCACCCGGTGCTCGACCTCACCTCCGGCTTCCGCGCCGTGCGCGCGGAGAAGTTCCGCGAGTTCCTGCACCTGCTGCCCAACGGCTTCTCCTACCCCACCACCAGCACGATGGCTTTCTTCCGCAGCGCCTACCCGGTCGCCTACGTACCGATCAAGGCCGCCCAGCGCGTGGGCAAGAGCCACATCCGCCCGCTGCGCGACGGGCTGAGGTTCCTGCTGATCATCTTCAAGATCGCGACGCTGTATTCGCCGTTGAAGTTGTTTGCGCCGGCGAGCGTGGTGTTCTTTTTACTGGGGTGCCTCAACTATTTTTGGACCTATCACTACTACGGTCGCCTGACCAACGGCAGCACGCTGCTGTGGAGTGCCGGCGTGATCGTGTTTTTGATCGGGCTGGTGTCCGAGCAGATCACCGCACTGACATATCGCCGCACGGAGTAGTGCATGCGCGCACGGCAATTGCGTCGGCTTGCATCCCATATCCGCAAATGGCCGTTGCATCCCCAATGGCTGCTCGCCATCAGCGATGAGCAGAGTGATCTGGACGAAGCGCTCAGGCCCTTGCGGGGAACGATCGCGGACGTTGGCTGCGCCGATCGCCATATCGCCAGTCGCCTTCACCCCGAGGCCCTCTACGTGGGTCTGGACTACCCATCCACGGCGGTGGGCATGTACCGCACGCGCCCGGACGTTTTCGGCGACGCAAGGCACCTGCCGATCGGTAGTGCGTCAGCCGATGCCGTCATTCTGAAGGACGTCCTGGAACATGTCGCGCAACCCGAACTGGCGCTGGCGGAAGCTGCGCGCGTCTTGCGCGCAGGCGGAACCTTGGTCTTATGGATGCCGTTCCTTTATCCGATACATGACGCGCCCCACGACTTCCAGCGCTACACCGGCCACGCCATGGCAACCTATCTTGGCAGACAGGGGTTTGCGATACGGTCCTGCAAGCCCGTGCTCAAACCCATCGAGACCGCGGCACTCATGGCGGCCTTGGCACTGGGCGATGCCGTGGAGAGCATCTTCCAGCGCCGACGTTGGCTGGCGCCTCTGACTCCGGTGCTCGCCGTGCTGGTCTTGTTTGCCAATCTCGCGGGAAAGGCGCTTTCATGGCTGCCCTCGAGCAGCTTCATGCCGGCTTTTTACCGGGTGCTGGCCGAACGGGTAGAGCATGGTCCCTGAGACGCAGCGGGAAAGATCGGATCGTCCCTGCCTCCTTGTATTGGCATCGACCTATCCGCGCTGGATGGGAGACCCGGAGCCCGCATTCGTACATGAACTCTGCCGTCGCCTGGCGCGGCGGTTCGAGGTATACGCGATAGTCCCCGACGCGCCCGGGGCCGACTCGAGCGGAACGTTCGAAGGCGTGCATGTGATCCGTTATCGCTATGCACCCCGGCGTCTCCAGACGCTAGTGAACAACGGTGGCATCGCGGCGAATCTGAAGCTCAATCGTTGGAAGTGGTTGTTGTTGCCTTGCTTCGTGCTGGCGCAGTTCGTCGAAGCTCGACGGCTACTCCGCCAAAGGCGGGTTGACGTGGTGCACGCACACTGGCTGCTTCCACAGGGCATGGTCGCCCGCTGGCTAGGGCGGCCCTATCTCGTGACCTCGCACGGCGGCGACCTATTCGGCTTGCGCGGTCGTCTTTTGACGGTATCGAAACGCAAGGTGGCCGCCTCGTCGGCAGGCATGACCGTGGTCAGCCGCGCAATGCAGGACGAGGCATCAGCCCAACGCATACATGCTCCAGCGATGGCTGTCGTGCCCATGGGAGTGGATCTGCGGGGGCGCTTCGTTCCCACGGACGAACCGCGTTCGTCCGACGAACTGCTGTTCGTGGGCCGACTGGTGGCGAAAAAGGGGCTGCGCTTCCTGCTGCAGGCGATGCCGGACATCATCGCGCGGCGCCCCAGCGTGCGGCTGCGTATCGCGGGCTTCGGGCCGGAGGAACAAGCGCTGCGCGAACAGGTGCAGGCGCTGGGATTGGCTAACCGTGTTTCGTTCGAAGGCGCAATCCCACAGGAAAGGCTGCCCGCCTTGTATCGCCGGGCGGCGCTGTTCGTCGCGCCGTTCGTGCGTGACAGTTCCGGCGATCAGGAAGGATTGCCCGTGGCGCTGATGGAGGCCGTGGGTTGCGGCTGTCCGGTAGTCGCAGGCGACGTACCGGGGCTGGTCGATCTGCTTGGCGAAATGGCGGCGCAGGTTTGCGTGGATCCGAAAGATACGGCAGCGCTGGCCGACGCCGTGTTGAAATCGCTGGAACATCCAGAGCAGGCGCAGGCCCGGGCGGATCGCATCCGCAGGAACGCGATGGCATGGATCGACTGGGAAACCGTGGCCGAGCGCTATGGCGACCTGCTCATGCACTGTATTACGCCATCGGAAAAGGAGAGCCGCTGATGTCCCGCATCCTGGTCTGCGGTGGGGCCGGCTACATCGGCTCGCACATGGTCAAGCTGCTGCTCGAGCAAGGCAGCGAAGTGACCGTATTCGACAACCTCTCCACCGGTCACCGCGCCGCTGTCGGGGAGGCGGAGCTGGTAGTAGGGGATATCCGCGATCGTGGAGCGCTGTCCGGCCTGTTCCAACGACGATCCTTCGACGCAGTCATGCATTTCTGTGCCTCGTCGATCGTGGCCGAGTCCGTAACCGATCCTTACGCGTACTACGACAACAACGTGAGCGGCGCGCTGAGCTTGCTGGATGCAGTTCGGACAGCCGGCGTCGGGCGCTTTATTTTCTCGTCGACGGCGGCCGTGTACGGTGTGCCCGAACAGGCCCTCATCGATGAAGATCATCCGGCCCGGCCCATCAATCCCTATGGTGCGAGCAAGCTGATGGTCGAGCGGATGCTGGAAGACGCGGCCGGCGCCTATGGGCTGTGCTCCGTCGCATTGCGCTACTTCAACGCGGCCGGCGCCGATCCCCAAGGCGAGCTAGGCGAGTCGCACCAGCCCGAGACGCATCTGATACCGAACGTCCTGAGAAGCGCGTTGGGCCAAGGTGAGCAATTGCAGGTGTTTGGCACGGACTACGATACGGTCGATGGCAGCTGCGTGCGCGATTACATCCATGTCGCGGATCTGGCCGAGGCACACCTGAAGGCGCTTGCCTTCCTCGACAGACATCCGGGCGCACATCACTTCAATCTGGGCAGCGGATCAGGCCACAGCGTGCTGCAGGTGATCGAAGCGACGCGGCAGGTCACGGGTCGGGCGATACCCGCAGCCATTCGGCCGCGCCGACCCGGCGATCCGCCCGTATTGGTGGCCAGCAATCGGCGTGCACAGGCGGCGCTGGGCTGGCAGCCACGTCAATCGGAACTGCGGGAGATCATCGCCAGCGCGTGGCGCTGGCATTGTGATCCGCGCTACTGAGCTGCCGTGCTGTCGGCACCAGTGAGCGAAGCTGCGGTTCGATGTCGGCTAGCAGTTCCCGCCAGTCCCTGATCGGAACCTGAGCCACAACGGGGGATGCCAATTGCCCTTCGATCCGTCTCGCGAGTTCTGCGGCGTCGCCTGGCCGGTAGAGACAGGCAGGCATGTTCGCCAGCAATTCGCCCATCGCACCCACGTCGGCGGCGGCTACGGGCAGGCGGCAGGCCAGCATCTCGTAGGCCTTTTGCGGGAAGCAGTAGCGACCAAAGGCTGTGTCCAGCACGCAGATGGCACCCACGTCCAAGGCACCGAACAATTGGGCCACCTTGTCATGCGCAAGCGCGCCCAGGTAATGAACTCGGGGGCCCGTGGGCGGAGGCAGTGCCTTCTCGTGCGGACCAGCCAACACCAGGTGGACGTCCGGGTGTGCATCTCGCAGCTGCGCCCATGCCGCGTACAGGGCCGCCACGCCTTTGTCCCGATACAGCCCACCCGCCGTGCCGACCAGCTTGGCGTCCAGCGGCAGCCCAAGCGCCTGGCGGCATGAGCGCTGGTCTCGCGGATGGAATACGGCTTTGTCGACCGAGCTCGGCATCGCCAGCACTTTGCCATGGGGCCGGTACACCTCTATCACGAAGCGCCGTAATGGCTCGCTTGTCGTCAATACCAGCGCCGCACGTCGCACTGCGCGCCGAAGCATGCCCACCATCCCGGGGATACGCGCCTGCCCGAAACCCTCGAAGTTGTCGTACAGATCCGCCACGAATGGCACATGCAGGCGCCCCGCCAGCCAGGCACCCAACGCCACCTGCGGGATGTCGGACGCGCCAATCACCAAGTCGGGGGCAAACGCCCGTAGCCGTCGCAGCGTTCGCGCGGGATGGCCGAACAGGCCGAATCCAAGGTGTCCCAACGAACGCGACTCCCAGTGCAGCGCCCCCGGTGCAGCTTCATGTTCCCAACGCCTAGAAGCCGCGCCCTGCCGGTAATCCAGACAAATAGCCTCGACGGTATGCCCGAGCTGGGCCAGCTGGCGAGGGATCTCGTACAGGCGCGCATAGCGGTCAAGGATCACGTCCTTGCCCATGTAGCGACGCTTGCAAACGAACGCGATGCGCATGCTCAGTCCAGCAGCCGCTTGGCGGCTGCCAGCGCCGCGCCTACCACCTGGTCCATGTTGTAGTAGCGGTACTGCGCCAGCCGCCCGACGAAGGTGACGTTGCGCTCGGCCTTGGCCAGCTCCTCGTAGCGCTTGAAGAGCGCCTCGTTTTCGGCGCGCGGAATGGGGTAGTAGGGTTCGCCCTCCGCCTGCGGATACTCGCGCACGATGGACGTGCCCGAGTGCGTCTGCCCGGTCAGATGCTTGAACTCGGTGATGCGGGTATAGGCGTGGTCGTTGGGGTAGTTGATCGTGCCGGTCTCCTGGTACTGGGTCAAGCCGGCCAGATGCTCGTGTTCGAAGCGAAGCGAGCGGTAAGGGAGGGGGCCGAAGCAATACCGGAAGTAGGCGTCGATCGGCCCGGTATAGACCACGTGCGCGGCGCGCATGTTGTCGCGGAGGTCTTCGAAGTCCACGCCCAGTTCCACCGTAATGTTCGGGTGGTCAAGCATGGCCTCGAACATCCTGGTGTAACCGAACTTGGGCATGGCCTGAAAGGTATCGGTGAAATACCGATCATCGGTATTTGTGCGCACCGGGATTCGCGCCGCGACCCCGGCCTTCAACTGTGAAGGATCCAGGCCCCACTGCTTGCGCGTGTAGTTCAGGAAGAACTTTTCGTACAGGTCGCGGCCCACGCTGTTGAGCACTACGTCTTCGCTGGTGAGTACAGGGTCCCTGGGCTCGCGCACCCGCTCGAGGAAGGCTTCCGCACCCGTGTCGTCGAGGTCCAAGCCATAGAGTTGATTTAGAGTGTCCCTGTTGATCGGGAAAGGGTACGCACGACCATCCACCACGCCACGCACCCGATGTTCGTAGGGGCGCCATTCGGTGAAGCGGGAAAGGTAGTCGAAGATTCGCTCGCCGTTGGTATGGAAGATGTGCGGCCCGTAGCGGTGCACCAGCACGCCATGAGCGTCCAGTTCGTCATAGGCGTTGCCGGCGACGTGGATGCGCTTATCGACCACGCGCACCAACCATCCGGCATCGGCCAGCTCACGTGCGATCACACTGCCGGCAAAGCCGGCACCCACGACTAGGGCAAAAGAGGATGCTTGCATACGGATATCCTACCGGAAGGATATCGCCGGCAAGCCGGCAGATGTCGCTCGCTTCTAGCTCCTCAGGCGGTTTCGCAGGGAGTCGGCAAGCAGAGCAAGTTTCAACGGCAAGCGGACGTGCCACGGGGAGAGTGCGATAGAGCCCTCCAGCCACATGAACGATGGTGATTCGAAGCTCTTCTTCTTGGATAACGTCATGGAAAACACCGCCCACACATCATTCCAGCGCAGAGGGCGGCACAACGGTTCCACAAAAGGCATCTCGTGCCTCATGTCCGCCACGGTGCCAAAAGTCGACATCGCTCTGGCCTCGATTGCGTGCGGGTGACGCAGCAGTCTTTCGGCATTGGCCAGGATCTCGCCGATGTGTTCGTTCAGCGCGACCAGGATTCTTGGGTCGCTGGAGGCCAGCCTAGCGGCGGAGAGCGCTGCTTCCTGCAGCGCGGCAGCGTAGCTGAGCTCCGCCGTGCTACGGAGTTCTCGGCCGAAAACGGGGTGCGCGCGAGCTCCTTCCAAGCGGTAGCTTTGCGTGGTGGCGTGCGTGGACGGCAAGAAGCAATGTTCGATGATGACGCGGCGACGTGAGAAGATGGACCCCGCCCTCGGCACGAGGGGATACGCGACACCGGCTTGGCTTTCATCAAGATGGTCCCGAGCCAACGCCAGGTAATAGCCGCAGGGCATCTGATGCGCGCCGCCTGCGGCTGCCAGGATGCGCTTGAGCGCGGCCTGCGCATTTAGGGACCAACCTGCGTCAACTAGGGCCCAGGGAGTTGCGTCGAACAGGCCCTCTTGTCGGAAGTAGGCTAGCGCCGCCTCTCGCTCACGCTCGATCGAGGAGAGAATCAGCTCCATGGCGGAAACGCTATCCGCTATTTCACTCAAGAACCCGCGGGCTTGGTCGTATGGCAAGTTCGCCACCCATGCTGCGCGGCTACAAGACAACATTTCGCGCAAGGTCTCTCGGGCCGCTTCGTTCAGCCCCATTCTTGCGGTGATGTCGTGCCGACTACTCGTCTGTCCAGGAATGATCAATAGGCGTTGCCAGTCGGTATCGTGCCGACTTATCGAAGGCCCGAGCCATGCTCGCCGAGACCCGTAAAGGTAGCGGAGCTCGATAGCGTCACTTTCGCCTTGCAGCAATTGAGCGATGCGAAGCATCACCTCGGCGTCGCGAGCCACAAAGTAGAGCCGCCGTACGCCGTGTTGTTTCGCGTGCTCGAGAACCCACGACACATAGGCCAGCAGCAACGGGACGACTATGCCGTGTATCACATGGTCCAGCGGTCCGCCTTCGCAGCCTGCGGGGTTGGAAAGCCGTAGCCGCCGGGCCAGCGCAGCCAGAAACGATTTGGCTCTTTCCCTGGGAAGGCGACGGCCAGCCATTGCTGCCTCCGGTGACGTCAGTATTCCGTCCCGCCAATGCTCTGCCCGGATGCTGGCCTTGGTGGCCATAGCAATGTCTGCGTGCGGGTTGTCTCCGGCATGAACCAATTGCGCGGCCTCAAGGCGCTCCGCATTCAACACATGGTGGAACAATTGTCCATGTTGCTTTGTTATGCCTGCATCGCAAGAAACATACAAAATGTCGCCATCTTTCATTACCCCACATTCCTTCAGAACAGGAGCGAGAAAAGATGAGGAAAGGTACATATCAGAAATGAAAATGATTCGATGCCCGGCTTTCCGAAGACTCTCGAGGCGAGATACCGCCGCTGGGATCGGATAGATGCTTTCGCGCTCTAGCTCGAGTTCCGCCCTGATCAGGTTGGATGCGTCGAACGGTAGACCGCCAGGCATGGAGAAGTGTGCATAGATCTCTTCTATCGTTACCGTCTGGTTAGGACGCGCGTGGCGGTGTGCCATTTTCTCGGCGCGTATGCGGGAGGACTGAAAGCGGGTGGCGAACTTGCGTTGCTCGCGCTCCTCACAGTCCGGTGGCGCCAAGCGTCGCCCAAGCTCATAGAAAAGATCGCGTGGATGAGCGTACGTCCGCGAGACGCACGTATCAAAAACGTCAAAAGAATAGACGGGTATCGATGCCTTGCCTGAAGGCTCCGGTTTATTCTGCTCAGTTTGCACTACAGGACCTTAAGGTGGCGTTGGCACGTCCGACGAGGAGATAATGTGGCGCAGGACCTTCTCCATCTTCGAACTAGCGAGGTTCCAGTTATGTTCGTTGGCCACTTGTGTTGCGGACGACGCAATTCGCTTTAGTAACGCTCTATCGGTAGCTAAGCGAATGATCGCTTGAGTTATGGAGTTAACGTCACGTGGCTCTACCACAAGGCAGTTTTCTTCGCTGATCGCGTAATCTTCCGTGCCATTGGGTGTCGTGATGACCGCCAATCCGCTTGCCATGGCCTCGATTGGAAAAAGCGGGAAGCTTTCGTACCAAGATGCAGAGAGCAGCACGTCGTTCATTCTATAAGCAGATGCCAGCTCGGCCTGGCTTAGGAAACCAAGATGTGTATATGGAGTGATATGATTTTCGGGTGAAAGGAGCGCAGGTCCATAAACGTTCCACTCAATTGTCATGCTAGGCAGCGCTGCTCGGGCAGCACGCACGGCCTCGGCCATTTCAATAAACCCTTTCCATCGCGCATCACGACCGCCATAGCTGATAATACGTAGCGTGGATGAGCTGCCCTCGATGCGTCGGTCGGCAGGGATGCAAGGCATGAAGACTTGTGGGTCGATAGCGTTTGTGGCGAGATATACTTTTTTATCCTCGGCAGTGGCCAGCAGCCGGTTTTCCAGTCGAGACTTGAGCCAGGAAGAGTTGGCGATCAATGTCAGTCCATATGAATAGCTGGCGTCGACATCGCTGCGGTCTACAGGGTCGTCAAAAAATAGTGGTTCATAATGTTGGCAAAAGTAGGCCTTTCGTCCCTTTCCATGTTTGGCCACCAGTGATGCGGTTTCCCACAAGGTCGCAATAGTTATATCGGCCTCCGGCAAGATATCCGACATAAACGCATGTGCCGTGGCTCTTGAATAGTAATCCCCCTTGTAACCATAACCAATGTAATCCAGGGCGTAGCTAGTCATCGCCAACGAGGCTTGGCCGAGCGGTAACCCTCCCGGCCACTTAAATTTAGAGGGAACGATCAGCTTAGCTTTCAGGTCTATCCATTCAGGCATGGCGCTTTTAGGATAAGCGACAACCGATACCTCATGACCCCGGAAGACCAGCTCATTTGCATGCCTGAGTGCGCAGTACAGTCCGCCTGTAAAATTTCTTCGGTCAATTCTGGGGAATACAAAGGTAATTTTCATTCGAGGCATTTTCTCGCATTTTTCGGTTTGTCCGATGCCAGCCTTCGCGGGAACTAACTTGGATAGTAGTTTGGACGAAGTAAGTGCTTCAATCGGTGGCCGGCCACGTACTTCAATGCCAATTGAAACCTGGACTTCTCCTTGAGAAAAGCCTTGTGAGTGATTTCGCCGTCACGTAAAACGGCGCGAAACATGGATAGGTCGAGATAACTTTTACGCCAAGCCAACCAAGCGTTGCGGATTGATTGCGCGTATGATTGATAATCGCCTGGAAATTCCGCCATCGCGCGTAGGCGGCGGAAATCTTCGTTCAAAAATTTCTTCCGTTGCGCAGACGTCTTGCTGGTTGAGGCTTCTTTCGTAACGGATGCGCCGTGGCGCCTGTAATCCACCAGCACCTCGTCCACGTAGGTGATATGACCTAGATTGGATGCAACGAAGGCGAGCCACCAATCGTGGGGTACGCGCGTGAGGGCTCCATGGTTGGAGAGTATGTGCTTGCGAAACATCATGGCATGCCCAAGCACCGAATTGCTAAAGAGGAAGGGGCGTGGATCGTTGCCTTCAAGCATATTGAGCGTATCCGCCAGTGTGCGACCTGTCGGCCGTCCTCTGTCATCGATAAGCTGGCTATTGCAATAGACCAGTAACGCATCGCCCATTGCCTCTACTAGTCTTCGTGTCTTGCCGGGATACCAAACGTCGTCTTGGTCACAAGGTGAAATAACATCGCCTCGGCACTCGGAAAAACACAGCGCGAAGTTCTGAATAATTCCGATATTCTTGTGAGGCGGCAGCAGGCGGATGCGCCTGTCTTGTAAAGCATATCGTTGCAGTATCTCTTGCGTGGTATCAGCAGAGCCATCGTCTGAGGCAACAATTTCAAAATTTGGATAGTCTTGCCCGATTAGCGATTCCAACTGTTTTTCGAGATATTTACCCCCGTTAAAGGTAGCGAGCGCGATGGAAACCAGGGGCGTTTGAGTCATATCACTTATTGTTTTCGCAGTGCTCATGACCTGCCCGTCCGGGGGCTTTCAGGAGCGCCATAGATAGCCTCACGTAGCTGGCCTGTGCTGCCGCCCACGGTCACGACATTTTGGCAATAGTGCAGCGAAGCTTCTTTGTGGGCTATGACGACGACGGTCTTGCTCCCCGACAGTTGGCGGATGGCCTCATTCAAGGCTTGTTCGGTCTGCTCGTCTAGCGCGCTTGTCGCTTCATCCATCAGCAGCACGGACGGGTCGCGATAGAGCGCGCGAGCGATGCCGACGCGTTGGCGTTGGCCGCCGGAAAGCCGGATGCCGCGATCGCCGACATAAGTGTCGTAGCCCTGCGGCAGCTCGCTCACCACGAATTCGTGGATCTGCGCGGCGCGGGCAGCGCGTTCCACAGCGGCCATATCGATGGCCTTCCGGGGAACGCCAAAAGCGATGTTCTCGGCGACGCTGGCGTCCGAGAGATAGATATGCTGCGGCACGTAGCCGATGGTGCGTTGCCAGTCAGCCGCGTTGTCGGCAGTAATGGGCACGCCGTCCACGCTCATCACGCCTTCCTGCGGGTGCAGTAGGCCGAGCAAGATGTCCATCAACGTACTTTTGCCTGCACCGCTCTTGCCTACGATCCCGACGCTACTGTTGGCTGGAATGACCAGGTCGAACCCGTCAAAAATCCACTTCTCCGGGGCCGAGGGATAGGCATAGCGAATACTATCCAGCCGGATTTCCCGATGCAGGGACAAGGCGTTGCCGGGCTTGACTTCCGGCTCCTTTGGCAGGCCCAAGTCCCGGGCGATGGAATCCAGGTGGGGGGACGCGAAACGCAATTTGGCCAAGCCGCGATACATGATCTGGGCTGAGGGCAACATCCGGTAGGCCGCGAAACCGTAAAGGCCAAGTGCCGGTAGCACGTGAGCGATGTCGTTGCTCCTCAGCAGTAGCACCAGGGCGATGACAATCAGCCCGGTATAGCCCGTGGCCTCCACGAGATACAAAGGCGACTGAGCCAGTGTTTCGTTGGTGGCGAAGTGGCGCGAGAAAAGGTGGGAGGCGCGTTCGAAGTGACCAAGATAGGCTTTGGTCGCGTGCGTGATTTTTACGTCCTTGATGCCACCTAACGCTTCGTTGCAGGCCTGGTACCGCTGCCCGTCCGCCGCCTGGCGCTCGTTGCCGATACGCGCCAGGCGTTTACGCACCAGCGCGTAGATGGTGCCGTACAGCACCGCTAAGGTGGCCATGATGCAGATCGCCGTCAGAGCGTCATAGCAGAAGATCAGCAGCGTCATGGCCAACAGCACGGCCCCTTGGGCCAGCAGCTGTGATAGAGGCTGGACTAGATCGAACAACAGCTGGTCGACTTCGGAAAGCACATTTTTGGCGAGAATCGACGGGTTATGGACGAGGAAGAACTCGTAGGGTTGCTCGAGGTAGCGCGACAGCAAGCGCGTGCTGATGGAGTGTCGTTCCATGTGCACAAAGCGATTCAGCACATGCAGGGTGATTGTCTTGAACAGTGACGAGGCAATGACGAGTGCAATGGAAGCGAAGCCAAGCAGAAAGATGAACTGGCGCGTATCGGTTAGACCCAATCTGCGATAAAGGTCTAGTAACAACGGCGTTTCGTGAATGATCGCCGGCCGCCCCAGCACCGAAAGAAACGGCATGATGGACAGCACGCTGGCGGTTTCCGCCATGGCCATCAACACGACGAGCACGAGCATCCGTATCGACTTGCGCCGCTCGGCCGGTGTGAAGATGGTCCAAATCTTTTTGAGGATGATCAGCATCGCTTGCCCAAGTCCCGTTAACCGTCGGAACCGCCACGCGCGGAGTGGATATCCAACGTGTCTATGGCTTGGCGCAGGTCCTGCAGTTCCTTGTCCAGCTCGCCGCCGATGTTCATCTGCTCCAACTTCTGGTATGCGTGCAAGGCATCCTTGGTGCGCCCGAGGGCGACGAGCATGCGGATGTACGTGATCCGATATGCCGATTCAGCAGGCTGTGCAGCCATCGCCTCTTCACTGAGGTTCAAGCCAAGTTGGCGGTCCCCGAGGGCGTTCCAGGCATAGTCCCCATAGGTGGCTAGCAGGCGGGCGCTGGGGTTCGGATGGGAGAGCGCGGCGAGAAAGGCGTCGACCATGCGCTGCGGGGGCAAGTGGCAAAGCCCCTCAAGCGCACACTGAGTTAGCGCACTGAGCGAACTCTCGTCCTGCACGCCTGGCCGCCTAGCGCCGAGCTTGGCGATCATGCTGTCCCACCACGACTCCTTGAGCGGAAGCCCCATGCGGGAGTTCATGAAGATCAGCGCTTGTTGCGGCAGGATCGAGGAAGAAGGCATGGCCGCAGCTCGTTCGAGTGGTGCATAGGCCAATCGGGTGAACGGCGAGTCGCGTTCGTAGCGAGAGTAAATGATGTACATGCGCCCGAGTTCGTACTGGGCTCGCGGCGAGTCAGGCGCTCGGTCTGCCAGCTCTATCGCCAGACGCAGCGGATCGCCCCAGGCGTGAGCGGTCAGGCCTGTGTTTACCGCCCAGAACAGTATGAGCCCGCCGAGCGCCACATAGCGAGGCAAGGACATTGGCAGAGGGCGGTCGATTTCACTCGGCAAGGTGGGCATCACCGTCCCAGCGATTCCCGCGCGCGGTGCAGCCAAGAACGGTACGACTGCGAGCAGAAGACCAAAGCTCGCGAAATAGTTGCGATGTTCGTATATCAATTCCAGCGGGAGAATGGTGCCGGTAAGTAGGTGGCAGGCGAGGTAGAGCGCCAGCCCAAGCGCGAACAAGGGATGGCTGTGCCGGCTGCGCACGACTGCCCACGCCATCGCCGCCAGAGCGAGCAGGCTGGCGAGTGTGGTCCAGGGTTGGAGCAATCCGGTCGAGGCGTGGAAGTCATCGTGGTAGAACGAGAGCGCATTAGAGGTGGGTAGCAAGGTCCAGCCGATGTAGTCCGTCACGATGCGCGCTTCACTCAGCAGACGTTGCCCGAGCGTGTAATCCCGCGTCGAGAAGGCTCCTGGCGAAAGCACCTGCGGCACGATCCAAGCCAGGCCGGCAAGCATCGGCAAGATGAGTACGACGAAGAACAGCAACAGTACGCGCCAGTCGCGGGCGGAGGGAGATGCAGGGCGACGGAAGGCGAAGACGATCCATTCGATGAGGAACGCGTAAAGCGGCAGCATCACTGCGGTTTCTTTCGCCAGCAGGCCGAATGCGGTAGGCAGGGTGATGCTCAGGACGCAGCCGACAACCCCGCGACCGCCAGCAAGCATGCGTTGCCGGCTGGCGACGTAGCCGATCAAGCCAAGCAGGACGAAGGCGTTGGCCAGGCTTTCCATCCGTTGGACGATATAGAGCACGCCGGTCAGATTGATCGGCAGTACCAGCCACGCGGCGGCAATCAGCGCCGCCAGTACGCCGCTGCGGCCGTCGTAGAGATTGTGTGCGGCACGTCCTGAAGTCGCCGATGCCAGGGTGGCGCGTGTCCGCACGGCAAAAAGCAGGCGGCGTGTTAGCAGGAAGATCAGCAGCCCGTTGATCAGATGGATGAGCAGATTAGTCAGCTTCATCCAATATGGATCAAGTCCTGCTGCCAGATAGTTCGCGGCGAAGCTGAGTGATGCCAGTGGGCGCTTGAACTCGCTGGAAGGCGAGGACAAGGCAGCACGTACAAGGCTGGAGAGGTGGGCGTCGGGCGGTTGTACGGCGCGGTTGTCCACGATGTTGGGGTAGTCGTCGAACAGCCAGCCACCCGAAAGGCCCGGCCAGTAGACGATGGTGGCCAGCAGCAAGGCGAACCCGAGCAGGCCCCACGAGCGCATGCGCGCGCGGGCGTAGTCCTGGTTCAATGGCCTCATTCGCTCCTCACCTCTTTGCTGCGTGCATCTTCAAGCAGTGTAGCGCGCAGCCGGCTCAGCTCCCGATTCCAATAGCCTTGTCGGCGCAGAATCCAGGCATGGATGCGCGGCATGCCGAATGGAGGGTGATAGGCGTCACCTGACTTCGCGGCGGACGCTTGCATGGCGTCGTAATGCGACAGGTGCGCCAGCCCAAGCTCCGGGTAGCCGGCCGACCCAAGTATGGCAGCCTGCCGCATGGCGGCTTCTACTCGAATCTGCTGATCGAGCGCCTTGTCGAAGTACGTCAATGCCTCCCTTGCCCGCCCTCGGGTAAGCGCAAGACGTCCCTGAAGATAAGCCACATCCTGACGCCTCCCGGGGCTCGCCATCAGCCGTTGGTTTTTATCCGCCGCTTCTAATAGAAGTTCTATGTGAGAGAAATCGGCTTGCGGACAGGCCGGATGGGCGGCGCCGTCGATCGCGCGCTCGAACCAATGGGAGAGCAGCGTCCCGGGATCGGTGGTCAATCGCAGCGCCTGTTCCGTGGCGGCAAAGGTCGCCGGGGTTACACCGCCGATTTGGCACTCAGCGCCAAACAGGTTTATCGCCAACTGGATTTCGCCGGGGGAGCGGGAAAGCCCTCGGCGCAGTGAAGGTATGGCCAGATCCGGATGGCCGCTCGCAATGAGCGCTTGCGCCGCATTGGCTTGCGCGCGTGGGGAACTCGGGTTGATCCGAACCCAAAGCAGCGCTTGTTCACGCGTATTGCCCCACAGATCCGAACGGGCATGGGTCATCACGGCCAGAACTGCCATGAGCGATATGGCCAAGGCTGCTCGTGGTACGACCCGTGTCAGCAGGACGGGTTCCTGTCCTGCGCGTGCTTGTGGCACCGCGCAGATCCACAGGCTCAAAGGCCAGAACAGCAGCATCGCAGGCATGTAGTTCCGGTGCTCGAAATAGAGCTCAAGCGGCAGAACTGTGGACTCGACCAAATGCCCGCCGAAGAAGAACAGCAGCGCCAGGGATACTGCCGGCCGCCTGCGCCGCAGGCCGAAGCCGAGCGCCAACAAGGCGAGCACGAACGCAATCGCGTACAGGGTTGATGGTGGATCGACAAGCGAGTGCGAGGCAAGCAACTGGTCGTTGAATAGCCCGCTGGTATAGGGGGGCGGTATCCACAGCAAACGCAGGTAATCGGTGATTACCCGTGGCTCGGTGAGCATCCGCTGGCCTATGGTCCACGGCCGCCCGTGGGTCTCTCCGGCGAGGATGTCTGGCACGCCCTGGAACAGGAGCCAGCACACGATTGCCAGGGAGGGCAGCCAAAGGAAAAACACCCGAACCAGGCCGTAGCGGCTCGTGGAGCGCTGTGCGTCGTTGGCAAGGGTGTCTGGGTGCGTATACAAGGGCCCGAGCAGCACCCACTCGATGATCCACGCAAGCAGAGGCAACAGGACTCCGTTGGCCTTGCTGAGCGTCGCCAGTAGCGTGCCGCCACCGAGGCCGGCGATACACCACAGGGTTCCTGCAATGGAGCGGCCCTCCGCATACTGGGCGCGGCCATGCATCCACGTCAGGAGGCCAAGCAGCACGAAAGTCGCGGGCAGCATGGCTTCACGTTGGACGACGTACAGAGTTGTCGACACGAAAAGCGGATGCAACAGCCAGAGGCCGGTACCGAGCGCCGCCGCCACGTCGGCTCGTGTACAAACGCTGGGTGGCCTGTTGACTGTCAGTGCGCGCCCCAGCCGCAGCAGCAGTAGGAACAACAGCAGTCCGTTAAGCAGGTGCAGCACGAGGTTGGTGCGCTTGAAAAAGAATGGATCTGCAGGCCAGTCCTGGGCGTCGATCAAGAAACTTAGCAAGGCCAGCGGACGGCCTGTGGGGTCCGCTGTACCGGAAGTGATGTATCGCCAGAAACTGGCGGCGTTATCCACCGGCCCGGTAGCACCCAGTGTGGGCAGATTGGCGAAATCATCAAACAGGAAAGAGCCATGAAGGCCGGGCGCGTAGGCCGCTATGGCGATTACGGCAATTACGGCATAGAGCGCCGTCGAGAGAATGATTTGCCTGCGCATCGATAATTCCAAAAAAGAAGGGCCGCGTGAGCGGCCCTTCCGAACATACACGAGCTTACGGCTGATTAGCGGCAGGACGACGGCAGATACTTCGCGGCCATCTGGCTATTACCAGATTTGCAGACCCACGCGATGCTGCCCACGCTGGGCGACGGCGAAAGCAGGAGTTGTGCACCATTGATATGGTTATTGGCCTTGCTGCCAAAAGTTCCAGAACCACCGTACGCAACCGTAATCAAACCGTTAGCGACAGTAACGGAGCTCACATAGCTACCGCCGATGCTAGCGGCGGAGGCGAGACCCGCGGACTGGTTGCTGGTCGGCATATGACCGGCATTGGAGTAGAACTCCGCCACTGCGGTCTTGGAGCCGTCAGCCAAGCTCATGCCCTCAGACACCTGCGAACGGATGGTGTAGTCCTGGTAGGCCGGGATGGCGATGGCCGCCAGGATGGCGATGATCGCGACCACGATCATCAGCTCGATCAGGGTGAAGCCTTTCTGCAGATTCTTCTTCATGGTGGTTCCTCTGTACTGGTTAGCTAACCGTTTGATGCCCCCTGAGCCCCGGTCCCGGATCCCCCTAGGCGGAATCGGACCCCACATGCTGCGGTCAGGAACGACCAGGAAGCTCGCGGTGTTCGAAGCAGCTTGCGTGCCACGCTCGCTGCTTACTTATTGCCGCATAGCTTTAGGCCGGGTGATTGTGCACGTCGTCACGTATGTCTACAACCTGTGTGCTTATTGAGCTCGTCGCCTGCGGAAGCGTGATCAGGACGACATCCGGGCATGTGTCCCGCAGCGACGACTACTGACGAAATTTGTCAACAAGGCGCCTAGCAGGAGGTCACGTCCGGCAAGACGACGGCAGATATTTTGCCTTCAGCGTCGTCCCCGTGCCTCCGCACGTCCAGGTGATGCTCCCCACATGCGTCACCGGCGAGAGAACCAGCTGAGATGTACGAATGGAGTCGTTTGCCTTTGGGCCTGCGAACGCTACACGGATCTTGCCACCCGTAACGTCCACGCCCGAAACGTAGGTACCGGAGATCGACGTGGTATTGGCGAGCCCGGCAGACTGGTTGTTGGGCGGGAACCGGCCGGTGTTGGACACGAAATCCCACACGGCCGCCTTCGCTCCGGTAGACAGGCTCATGCCCTCCGTCACCTGCGCCCGGACGGTGTAGTCCTGGTAGGCCGGGATGGCGATGGCGGCCAGGATGGCGATGATCGCGACCACGATCATCAGTTCGATCAAGGTGAAGCCTCGTACGGCTTGCGTGCGGTGCATGGTGGATTCCCCTGGTAGACGCCGGAATAAGGCAGATTTCGTACCAAACTAGCCTGATCGCCTGTGATCCACAGCACGCGGCCGCGTGCTGGAGGCGGTTGCGGCACCAGGCGCTTCCTTGCGCCGCCACGCGCCTGCCCGTACCGTGACCCGCTGATCAACCATAGGGGATCGTCTCATGAAGCCGCTGTTCGCCGCGCTCGCACTCGGCCTGCTCGCCGCGCCCGCATTCGCCGCAGACCTGGAAACCCACGCGCCGCACCCGTTCAACGTGCGCGATCTGGTGATGATGGACCGGGTGAGTGACCCGCAGCTTTCGCCCGATGGTCGCTATGCGGCCTTTGGCGTGCGCAGCACGGACTACGCGGCGAACAAGGGCGTCAACGCGATCTACGTGCTCGACCTCAAGAAGGGTGGTGCGCCGGTCAAGGTGGCGGACAAGGGCGGTTCGGCGCGCTGGGCGCCCGATGGGCATCGCCTTTATTACGTAGCGGCCTCCGAGGGCGTATCCCAGCTGTGGCGACTGGATCTGGGAACGGGCGATGGTGGCCTGAATCTGGCCGGACACGGGGCGGCGGTGCAGGTCAGCCATGCGGCGCTGGATCTGGGCGGCTACAAGCTGTCGCCGGACGGCAAGAGCGTCCTGCTTTCCTATGAGGTGTACACCGATTGCGCCGACCTGGCCTGCACCAAGGAGCGCGTCGACGGCCGCGAAAAGAACAAGGCCACCGGCACCGTCTACGACAAGTTGTTCGTGCGTCACTGGGATACCTGGGCGAACGGCCGGCGCAACCAGCTTTTCATTGGCCGCTTCGACGACACGGGCATGCTGCCGGCCGAGCCCACGCTGCTCAGCCGAGGCATCGATGGCGACGTTCCCAGCAAGCCTTTCGGCGACGAGAGCGAGTTCGCCTTCTCGCCCGACGGGCAGACCGTCTATTTCGACGCGCGCATCGCCGGCACCAGCGAGCCGTGGTCGACCAACTTCGACGTCTACCGCGTGCCGGCCGACGGCTCCGCCGCGCCGCAGAACCTCACCGAGGCGAACAAGGCATGGGATGCCAACCCGGTGCCGTCGCCCGACGGCAAGACGCTTTACTACCTGGCGATGAAGGAGCCCGGTTTCGAAGCCGACCGTTTCGCCATCATGGCGATGGACCTGCACAGCGGCACCACCCGCGAGCTCGATCCGCAATGGGACCGTTCGGCCGGCGCGCTCACCATCAGTGCCGACGGCAAGACGCTCTACGCCACGGCCGACGATGAGGGCCAGCATCCGCTGTTCGCCATCGATGCAGCCAGCGGCAAGGTCAGCAAACTGGTCGGCGATGGGGCGGTCGGCGGCTATTCGCTGCAGAGTGGCCGCCTGCTGCTGGCGCGCGATGACCTCAAGCGTCCGGTCGACCTCTACCTTGCCGATGCCAACGGCCGCGGCCTCAAGCAGGTCACCCACTTCAACGCCGAGCGGCTGAAGAACGCCAGGATGGGCGACTTCGAGTTCTTCACCTTCAAGGGCTGGAACGACGAAACGGTGCAGGGCTACGTCGTCAAGCCGGTCGGTTACAAGCACGGCAAGAAGTATCCAGTCGCCTTCATCATCCACGGCGGCCCGCAGGGCGCGATGAGCAACGACTGGAGCTACCGCTGGAACCCGCAGACCTACGCGGGGAAGGGCTTCGCCGTAGTCACGGTGAACTTCCACGGCTCGACCGGCTACGGCCAGGCCTTCACCGATTCGATCTCGGGCGACTGGGGCGGCAAGCCGCTGGCGGACCTCAAGGCCGGCTGGAAGGCCGCGCTGGACAAGTACAGCTTCCTCGATGGCGACCGTGCCTGTGCGCTGGGCGCCAGCTACGGCGGCTACATGATTTACTGGATCGCCGGCGTGTGGAACCAGCCGTGGAAGTGCCTGGTCGACCACGACGGCGTGTTCGATGCGCGCATGATGTACTACGCCACCGAGGAGCTGTGGTTCGAGGAGAAGGAGAACGGCGGCACGCAGTTCGAACATCCCGAGAACTACGAGCGCTTCAACCCGATCGACCACGTCAAGGACTGGCGCGTGCCGATGCTGGTCGTCCACAGCGGTCAGGATTTCCGCATCCCGATCACCCAGGGCCTGGGCGCCTTCACCGCGCTGCAGCGCCGTGGCATTCCCAGCGAGTTCCTCACCTTCCCCGACGAGAACCACTGGGTGCTCAAGCCGCAGAACAGCGTGATGTGGCACGAGACGGTCAATGCCTGGCTCAAGCGCTGGACCTCCGGGGACGGGACCAAGCAGGCGCAGTGAACGCGCCTAAGCCATGCATGAAGAAACGGCGGCCCAGGCCGCCGTTTCCTTGTCACCGTCAACCGGGGCTCATAGCCACTTGGCCCGCTTCAGCAGGACGTAGATGCTGCCGACCACGCCGATCACGAGCGCGATCACCAGCGGATAGGCCCATGGCTTGTTGAGTTCGGGCATGTGCGTGAAGTTCATGCCGTACCAGCTGGTAAGCAGGGTCGGTGCGGCCAGCATCGCGGCGTATCCGGCCAGCCGCTTCATCACTTCGTTCTGGCCGAAGGTGACCAGCGAAAGGTTGACGTTGATCGCCGCGGCCAGCATCTCGCGCATCGCGCTGATCGATTCGTTCACGCGGAACACGTGGTCGTACACGTCGCGGAAATAGACGCGCAGCTCGTCGGGAATCAGCTGAGGGTGGTGCCGCACCAGCTGGCTGGTGATGTCCTGCAGTGGCGCAACTGCCAGGCGCAGGGTCATCAGGTCGCGTTGCATGTCGTAGAGCCGCCGCACGGTGCTGCGCTTGAAGGTCTCGGCGAAGATGTCCGCTTCCAGCTGGTGAAGCTCCTCGCGGAAGTCGCGCACGATCGGCAGCAGGTTGTCGACGATGAAGTCGAGCACTCCGTACAGGCCATAGCTCGGGCCGTTGCGCATCAGTCCGCGCGCCTGCTCGCAGGCGCGACGTGCCGGGGCGTACGACAGCGAGGCGCCATGGCGCACCGTCACCAGGTAGCGGGCGCCGAAGAAGATCTGGGTCTCGCCGAAGGCGAGGTTGCCGTCGACCAGCTGGGCGGTCTGCACCACCAGGAATAAAGAATCCCCATAGGCCTCCAGCTTGGTGCGCTGGTGCGCCTTGTGCGCGTCCTCCACCGCCAGGTCGTGCAGGTCGAACTCTTCCTGAAGCTTCAGCAGCAGCGCTTCGTCCGGCTCGTGCAAGCCCACCCAGACGAAGGTGCCCGGCTCCCGCAACACATCGCTGATGGCATCGAGGGTGATCTCACCGATACGGCTGCCGTCGCCGCGATAGGCAACGCAGTTGACGACCCTGCTGTCGGCGGCGGGATGGGGTGGCGAGGGCTGAATGGCTGTCATCGCGGCATAGTGCGCGGCGACCCCACGCCAGGCAATGGATGCCGGAAGGAACAGTGGGCGCCGGGGCGCATCGGCAGGGATGTAGCGCGTTATGGCTTGCGTGCGCCCGTGAATCGACGCAGCGACCACGCCATCGCGACCCACACCGGCATGGCGAACAGCAGCCATGGCTGGTTCTGTTGCACGGTGCCCGGGAGCAGGTGCAGCAGGACGGCTGCCAGCAGGGCCAGCAGCTGCATCGCCATGATGGCGTTGGCCAGGCGCGAAGTGGGCAGGCCGCGGCGCGCACGCCATGGCGATCGCAGCAGGGCGAGCGCGAGCGGGTTGAACAGCAGCAGGTTGGCGTTCGCCCAGGCGGCGTGGTGGGTGGTCAGCAGCCAGAGCACGAGCAGGCCGATGCCGGCCACCGCCGCCGAGACCAGATAGAGGCTGCCGAGCAGAGCGAAGCCGATGGGCCAGAAGCGGCGTGCCAGGAGTAACGCGGCGGCGAGCGCCAGACCTGCCCATGCCATGGGCAGGCGCAAATCCGGCGCCGTGGCGGGCGGCGTGTCGAGGCGGTTGGGGGCGAGCAGGTCGGTGGCGGTCACCAGTGGGCGCGTGCTCCCGTCATCGCCGACGCGCACTGCCGCCAGTTCGCGCTCGAGCACGCCCGGCAGGAAGCTTTCCTGCCAGGCGTTGAGTGGCCGGTCGGCATACGGACCGAGTCCGAGGTCGAGCAGCAGCATCAGCCATGGCTGGGCGCTCATCAGGCGGACGGTCTGCTGGCGGTAGGTCATGCCGCCGGGGCGTGCGGTGAGCCGGGCCTCGAGCACGCCGCCTAGCGCGCGGTCGAGCGCGTCGCGCACGCGGGTGGTGCAGTTGTCGACGTAGTAGTCGTAGTCGTAGCGGGCGTTTTCCGGGCGCAGGTTCCACAGCAGGAAGTCGCGCAGCGCGGCGGCCTGTGCGGGCGTGAGCGCCAGGCGCTGGCGGGTGACGGACCGGCCCGCCTGCACGTACCAGCTCTCGTCCAGCCCGGTGGGCTCCGCGTCCATCAGGTAGTGCATGCGGCCGCGCGCGAAATTGAGCAGGAAGCCGCGCTCGTCGAAGTCGAATACGCCGTAGTTGAAATTGAAAGCCTCGCCGCTGACTGTGTCGCGCAGTTCGATGGCGTCGTGGCCGAAGCGCTCCCAGTAGGTGTCGCCCGGGCCGTAGGTGATCAGCGAAACCTCGAGGTTCGCGCCGGGGGCGTTGGCAACGCCCGCGTGGGCGGGGCACAGCGCCGCCGCCAGCAGCAGGGCCAGGCAGACTTGCCAGAACCTTGTAATCACGCGGTTCGCTCTCCGCAGGTCCCGAGCAAGCCGGTGAGGGAGCGGGTCACCTCATGCCAGGGATGCGTCCAGCCGCCAGAAGACGGCCGGACGGGAGCAGCCGGGGCTGCCGGGAATGCCTCAGGCATCGGTAGCCTGCCGGTTCACGCGAAACTGCTGCACGCGCCTGTCGTCGGCCGCGGTGACAATGAACAGGAAGCCGCCGAACACCACCTCCTCGCCGACCTCCGGCAGGTGGCCGAATTCGGCCGTGGCCATGCCGCCGACCGTATCGAATTCCTCGTCGGAGAAGCTGGCGCCGGCCTGCTCGTTGAAGTCGGCGATCGGGGTGAGGGCGCTGACCAGCCAGTCGCCGCCGGGCAGCGCGTGCATCAGGCTGGGTTCGTCCTCGTCGTCATGCTCGTCGTCGATCTCGCCGACGATCTGTTCGAGCACGTCCTCGATGGTGATGAGACCGGCTACGCCGCCGTATTCGTCCACCACCAGCGCCATGTGGTTGCGCGAGCGCCGGAACTCGGCCAGCAGCACGTTCAGCCTCATGGATTCCGGGATCAACACCGCGGGACGCAGCAGCAGCCCGAGGTCGAATCCCTCGCCATCGCCGAAGTACTTGAGCAGGTCCTTGGCGAGCAGGATGCCGACGATCTCGTCCTTGTCTTCGCCGTGTACGGGAAAACGCGAGTGGCCGGACTCGACCACCTTGGCCAGGATCTCGTGCAGCGACGCATCGGCCGGGATCATCACGATCTGCGCGCGCGGCACCATCACGTCATCGACGCTCAGTTCGGTGACCTTGAGCGCGCCCTCCACCATGGTGAGGGTGTCGTTGGACAGCAGGCCATTGACCTGGGCGGCGCGCAATTCCTCGATCAGCTCGTCGCGGTTGCGCGGTTCGCCGGAAAACAGATGGCCCAGGCGATCCCACCAGGAGCGGTGGGGGGCCGGGCCGTTCGTACTGCCAGGGTCGTCGTTCATCAACTCGGGTGGGAGCGCCCGCAGACGGGCGGAAAGCCGGAGTCTAGCGGAAAAAGCGTGGTGATTCAGGGCACAAGGGCACGGGTGCCCGCTTTGGAACTCTCTTCACGGAGGAGGGAGGTCCTCGGCGCTCAGGCGTAGGGGTCGGCGATGCCCAGGCTGGCCAGGATCCGGGTTTCCAGCGTTTCCATGGCTTCGGCCTGGGCGTCTTCGACGTGGTCGTAGCCGAGCAGGTGCAAGGTGCCGTGGACGGTCAGATGAGCCCAATGGTCGCGCGGCGCCTTGTGCTGTTCGATCGCTTCGCGGGCGACCACCGGCGCGCAGATGGCCAGGTCGCCGATCAGCGGGACGTTCACACCGGGCGGCAGTTCTGCGGGGAAGGAGAGCACGTTGGTGGCGTAGTCCTTGCCGCGGTAGTCGCGGTTGAGCGCCTGGCCCTCCTGGGCGCCGACGATGCGGATACCGATCTCGGCCGGCTTGCGCCGCCGGGCGCCCCACAGCGCCGCCGCCACCCACTGGCGGAAGCTGGCCGGTGCAGGAATGCCCCCGCGGGGGACCGCATAGCTCACCGAAAGCAGGGGGGCAGGCGCCGCCACACCAGCCGGCGGCTTGGCGGCCTGACGGGGGTTGCGGGAGGCGGCCTTGGCGCTCACGCCGCGCCGCCCTTGGGGTTCCCGGCTCCCTGTTCCCCGCTCTCCGCCTGCTCGAACGCCTCGTAGGCGCGCACGATCTTGGCCACCAGCGGATGGCGCACCACGTCGCGCGAGGTGAAGAAGGTGAAGCTGATGCCGCTGACGCCGCGCAGCACTTCCACCGCGTGGCGCAGGCCGGAGCGCACGTGCCGCGGCAGGTCGACCTGGCTGACGTCGCCGGTGATCACCGCGACCGATCCGAAGCCGATGCGGGTGAGGAACATCTTCATCTGCTCGACGGTGGTGTTCTGCGCCTCGTCCAGGATCACGTAGGAGTCGTTTAGCGTGCGGCCGCGCATGTAGGCCAGCGGGGCGATCTCGATCACGTTGCGCTCGATCAGCTTGGCCACCTTCTCGAAGCCGAGCATTTCATAGAGCGCGTCGTACAGCGGGCGCAGGTACGGGTCCACCTTCTGCGAAAGGTCGCCGGGCAGGAAGCCGAGCTTCTCGCCGGCTTCCACCGCCGGGCGCACCAGCAGCAGGCGCTGCACGCGGTTGGCTTCCAGGGCCTCGACCGCGCTGGCGACGGCGAGGTAGGTCTTGCCGGTGCCGGCCGGGCCCACGCCGAAGTTGATGTCGTGGGTGGTGATGGCGTGCAGGTAGCGCGCCTGGTTGGGCCCGCGGCCCTTGATCACGCCGCGCTTGACCTTGATCACCACGTCCTGCGCGCCCTCGGCCGCTTCCTCGGTGATCGCGTCGATGCCCGATTCGGCCAGGTGCAGGTTGATCTGCGCGCCGGTCAGCGTTTCCTTTTCGGTGGCGGCGTAGAGCGCACGCAGCACCTTCTCGGCGGCGTGCGCCGGCGCCTCTTCGCCGATCACCTTGAACAGATTGCCGCGGTGGTCGATCTCCACGCCCAGCCGCAGTTCCACCTGCCGCAGGTGCTCGTCGAACGGGCCGCACAGGTTGGCGAGCCGGGGGTTGTCTTCCGGGTCGAGGGCGAAGTCGCGTTCGTTGAGGCCGTTGGTCATGGGAGGGGCGGGATGCTTGGGAGTGAATGCTTCTCCCTCTGGGAGAAGGTGCCGAGAGGCGGATGAGGGTTCGGGCGGAGCGCTTCGTCTGGAGCTTGCCGCGGATACCGGACCCTCTCCCCAGTGCTTCTCCCGGGGAGAGAGGGGCTTTGAATCAGGCGAGAACTGCGTCTTCGGCCAGGTGCACGCGCCCGCGCAGCGAGTTGCTCATGGCCTCGGTGATCTCGACGTCGACGAACTGGCCGATCAGCCGCGCGTTGCCGGGGAAGTTCACGAACCGCATGTTCTCGGTGCGGCCGGTGAGTTCGTCGGGATTCTTGCGGCTGGGCTTTTCCACCAGCACGCGCTGCACGGTGCCGACCATCGCCTCGTTGATCGCCCGCGCGTTGTCGTTGAGTCTGGCCTGCAGCCGCGACAGGCGGGCGTGCTTGACCTCGGCGGGCGTGTCGTCGGCCAGGTTGGCCGCCGGCGTGCCCGGGCGGGCGGAGAAGATGAAGGAAAAGCTCTGGTCGAAGCCGACGTCCTCGATCAGTTTCATGGTCTTCTCGAAGTCCTCGTCGGTTTCGCCAGGGAAGCCGACGATGAAATCGGAGCTCAGGCAGATGTTCGGCCGCACCGCGCGCAGCTTGCGGATCTTCTGCTTGAACTCCAGCGTGGTGTAGCCGCGCTTCATGGCCGCCAGGATGCGGTCGGAACCGGCCTGCACCGGCAGGTGCAGGAAATTGGCGAGCTTGCCGCAGCTGGCGTAGGCCTCGATCAGCGAGTCGGAGAACTCCAGCGGATGCGAAGTGGTGAAGCGGATGCGGCCGATCGTTTCGATCCGCGCGATGGCATGGATCAGCACGGCCAGATCCGCCGTGCCGCCGTCGTGCATCGGGCCCTGATAGGCATTGACGTTCTGGCCCAGCAGGGTGACCTCGCGCACGCCCTGTTCGGCCAGCTGCGCCACTTCGACCAGCACGTCGTCGAACGGACGGCTGATCTCGGTGCCGCGGGTGTAGGGCACTACGCAATAGCTGCAATATTTTGAGCAGCCTTCCATGATCGAGACGAAGGCGGTCGGTCCTTCGGCGCGTGGCTCGGGCAGCTTGTCGAACTTCTCGATCTCGGGGAAGGAGATGTCCACCTGCGGCTTGCCGGTCTCGCGCTTGGCTTCGATCAGCTCGGGCAGGCGATGCAGGGTCTGCGGTCCGAACACCAGGTCCACGTAGGGGGCGCGTTTGATGATCGCTTCGCCCTCCTGGCTGGCCACGCAGCCGCCCACGCCGATCAGCACCGGCTTGTCGCCCTGTTTGAACTCCTTCCAGCGGCCGAGTTGGCTGAACACCTTCTCCTGCGCTTTCTCGCGGATCGAGCAGGTGTTGATCAGGATGACGTCCGCCTCGGACTCGTCCTGGGTCAGTTCCATGCCATGGGACGCCTTGAGCACGTCGGCCATCTTGGCCGAGTCGTACTCGTTCATCTGGCAACCGTGGGTCTTGATGAAGAGTTTGGTGAGAGCTGGCTTGCCGCTCATGGGCCTGTATACCGTGTGCGTGGTGCGCCGGAGCGAGGGGCGCCGAACCGCGCAGTTTACGCCCGTGGTCGCGCAGCTGCCAGTTGCGGCGAGGCGGATCAAGTACTTGCGGGTGCGTGGCCCGGCGGCCGGGTGCGGCCGCTTGTGCCGCCCGGTCATGCTGGCGGCAAGTTTGCCCCTGCGCACGAAACCGCGAGGCGGCGCTTGGCTTGATTCCGCCGCGGGGGCAAACTCGCGGCATGCCTGCTGCCGAACGCCAAGGGGAGAGCGCCGGCGTGGCCTGCGCCGCTTTCCCGGTCCGCACGATCCTGTCCAGGATCGCGCTGGCCTGCGTGCTGTTGGCGGGCCTGGCCTGGTTGCCGACGGCGCACGCCCGATCGTTGTATCGATGTATGGGTGCCAGCGGCGAAGCGGTATTCAGCAGCACGACCGACGGCTACAGCGGTTGCCGCAAGGTGGCTTCTTACAGTGCGCCCGCGGCCAGGCCGGTGCGTCGTGCGACGGCGGCGGCCGTCTCGCTCGCGGGTGTGCATGGTTGGGTGCAGACCACGGCCCGGACGGTATCGCTGGCGCAGGTCGAGGGCGCCGTCGATACCACCGCGCGGATGGTCCCGGCCGGGCGGTGGAACTACCGCGACGGCGTGGCAGCGGACGCGACGGCCGCCGCGGCGGACCGCGTGCTCCGCGGCGCGGTCTACCGCGTCACCAGGCCGGATGGCTCGGTCGAGTACACCAACGTGAACCCGGGCGGCGGCCGCGGCAACGCGGTCACCATGCTGTTCACCTATATCGCCACGTGCGTGGCCTGCAACCTGCACTCGACGATCGACTGGAGTCGGGTGCGGTTGAACATCACCGCCTATGCCGATGCGATCCGCATGGCCAGCGTGGAATCGGGCGTGGACGAGGCCTTCCTGCGCGCGGTGATCCATGCCGAGAGCGCCTTCAATCCCAACGCGCTCTCGCTCAAGGGAGCGCAAGGGTTGATGCAGCTGATGCCCGGCACCGCCAGCGACATGGGTGTGCTCGACGCCTTCGACGCGGGCCAGAACATCCGGGGTGGCGCGCGTTACCTGGCCCAACTGTTGCGGATCTTCGGCGGCAACGAACAACTGGCCGCGGCGGCCTACAACGCCGGGCCCGGCGCGGTCCAGCGCTACAACGGCGTGCCGCCGTTCGCCGAGACGCAGGTCTACGTCAAGCGCGTGGGCGAGCTGCGGCGCCGCTACGGCGCCGCGGTGCACGGCGCGATGACCGCCATGCGGGGTGCCGGCGGTCCCTGAGGGGCGGGGGCGTTCTCCGGCCGATGAGCCAGACCGTGGGGCGTTCGGTGCGTCTCAGCCGTCCAGCGTGGCGCCGGTCTGCAGCGGGGGCCTGCGGGCGAGGGTGACCTGGGTATGGAACGGCACGCCGTTGCGCAGGCCGGAAACATCCACCTGGCTGCCCGGCTTGAGCGCGGCCTCGTGTCGGCGCAGGTCGGCCGGGTCGAGGATGTCGTCGGTGCCGATGCGAAGCAGGATGTCGTGCGGCTGGATGCCGGCCAGCGCGGCCGGTCCGCCCGGATAGACGTCGGTCACCTGCGCTCCGCGGGCCGCCGCGGGCAGGCCGCTGTCGGCCGACACCGGCACGAAGGCGTAGTCGGCGCCGAGCCAGCCGCGCACCACGTGGCCGGTGGCGATGATCTGATCCAGCACGTTCTTGGCGCTTCCGATCGGGATCGCGAAACCGATGCCCTCGGCGTTGGCCTGCCGCCCGATCAACAACGTATTGATGCCGACCAGATCGCCTCGCGCATTGACCAGCGCGCCGCCGGAGTTGCCCAGATTGATGGCGGCGTCGGTCTGGATGAAATCTTCGGCGCTGGAGCTGGAAAGTTGCCGCCCCACGGCGCTGACGATGCCCATCGTCACCGTCTGGTTGAGCCCGAGCGGATTGCCGATCGCCAGCACCACGTCGCCCGCGCGCAAGGCATGGCTGTCGGCGATCCGGGCCACCGGCAGGTTGCTGCCCTCGATCTTCAGCACGGCCAGGTCGGTTTCCTCGTCGGCTCCCACCAGCGTGGCCTTGGCGATGCGACCGTCGTAGAGCAGCACCTGGATGTCGTCGGCGTTGGCGATGACGTGGTTGTTGGTCAGTACGTAGCCTTGCGCGCTGACGATCACGCCCGAGCCGAGCACCTGCTGCGGGCGCTTGTAGGCCGGGCCGGTGGGCAGGCCGCCGAACAGCCGCTGCAGTACCGGGTCGTCGTACATCTGCACGGCGCGTGCGGTGACCATCTTGTTGGCGTAGATGTTGACCACTGCGGGGGCCGCCCGAGCCACGGCATCGGCGTAGGAAACCGGCCCGCTGCCGGGCGCAGGCACCCCTGCCTGCGTGGACTGGGGTTCGGGCGCATGGGCAAGGCCGAAGCGCTGGCGCAGGCGGTCGCCGCTGCCCGGCCAGAGCAGCCCGACCACGAAGGCGAGCGCCAATCCCAGGATGACGAAGCGGGCGATAAAGGCGAGCGCGCCGGCGGCGTTCTTCATGGCTTCAATGGTTTGGGTGGGCCGGACGTGGGAGGCGCGCGGGGATAGGCTTCGTCCCCTGTGCGATTGATTGTACGGGCCAGGCCCTGACGCTACACTAACGCGATTTTTGCAGGCTCCCAAACGGGGCTCGCATCTCAATGGCATTGCATGTACCGGAGAGCCTGATGGCGAACGAAGTCGTCGATCACGGCCGCCGCCGCTTCCTCACAGCGACTACCTCGGTGGTCGGTGGCGTGGGAGTCGTCGCGGCAGTCGTGCCCTTCATCAAGTCCTGGGAGCCCAGCGCCCGCGCCAAGGCCGCCGGTGCGCCGGTCGTGGCCGACATCAGCAAGATCGAGATGGGCCAGAAAGTCGACTATGCGTGGCGCGGCCTGCCCGTGTTCGTGGTCCGTCGCAGCAAGGACCAACTGGCCGTGTTGCCGAGCCTGGCGCCGCGCCTGGTCGATCCCAACTCGACGGTCGACCAGCAGCCGGACTACATCAAGGGCCCGACCCGCTCGATCAAGCCGGAGTGGTTGGTCCTGATCGGCATCTGCACCCACTTGGGCTGCGTGCCGGAGTTTTTCCCGCAGATCAAGCCCGAGCCGTTCGACCCGAACTGGAAGGGCGGCTTTTTCTGCCCGTGCCACAAGTCGCGCTACGACCTTTCCGGCCGCGTCTTCTCCGGCGTGCCCGCACCGAAGAACCTGCAGGTGCCGCCGTACCATTTCGCGGATGACACGCACATCCAGATCGGCGTCGATCCCAAGGAGGCCGGCTGATGGCTAACGTATTCACCCGCATGGGCGACTGGGTCAACGAGCGCGCCCCCGGCATGATGCCTGCCTACCGCAAGCACATGACCGAGTACTACGCGCCGAAGAACTTCAACCTCTGGTACTACTTCGGCTCGCTGGCGCTGCTGGTGCTGGTCAACCAGATCGTGACCGGCATCTTCCTGACCATGAACTACAAGACCAGCGCGGCGGAAGCCTTCGCCTCGGTCGAGTACATCATGCGCGACGTGGAGTGGGGCTGGCTGATCCGCTACATGCACTCCACCGGAGCTTCGCTGTTCTTCGTGGTGGTGTTCCTGCACATGTTCCGCGGCCTGCTGTACGGCTCGTACAAGAAGCCGCGCGAACTGGTGTGGCTGCTGGGCATGCTGATCTTCCTGGTGCTGATGGCCGAGGCCTTCATGGGCTACGTGTTGCCGTGGGGCAACATGTCCTTCTGGGGCGCCAAGGTGATCATCTCCTTGTTCGGCACCATCCCGGTCATCGGCAGCACGCTGGTCGAGTGGATCATGGGCGACTACCTGCCCGCCGATGCCACCTTGAACCGCTTCTTCGCGCTGCACGTGATCGCGCTGCCGCTGGTGCTGCTGCTGCTGGTGGTGCTGCACATCGCCGCGCTGCACGAGGTCGGCTCGAACAACCCCGACGGCGTGGAGATCAAGAAGGGTCCGAAGGGCAATCGCTGGGACGCGCTCAAGCCGGCCGACGGCATTCCCTTCCATCCGTACTACACGGTGAAGGATCTGGTCGGTGTGGGCTTCTTCCTGCTGATCGGCGCGTTCATCATTTTCTTTGCGCCGACCTTCGGCGGCTGGTTCCTGGAAAACGACAACTTCATCGCCGCCAACAACCTGGCGACGCCGCCGCTGATCAAGCCGGTGTGGTACTTCACCCCGTTCTACGCGATCGTCCGCATGGTGCCCTCGGCGTTCGGCACTGCCGTGTGGGGCGTGCTGGCGATGTTCGGTGCGATCGCCGTGCTGTTCGCCCTGCCGTGGATCGATGTGGGCAAGGTCAAGTCGATCCGCTATCGCGGCACCGGCTACAAGGTGGCGCTGGGCCTGTTCGTGTTCGCCTTCTTCGGGCTGGGCGCGATCGGTACCGACATCACGGCGGAGCTGATTCCCGAGCTGTTCGGCAATGTCGACGTGACCTTCTGGGAAAATCTGTTCGGCCGCCTGATGACGTTGATCTACTTCGGCTTCTTCGTATTCCTCGGGTTCTACACGCGCCTTGGCTGGGAAAAGACCAAGCCGGTTCCGGAGCGGGTGACCACGCATGACTAAGCGACAGTTCTCGATGAAACAGTTCCTTTTTTCGTCCGCGCTGGCGCTGGGCCTGCTGCTGGGAAGCGTGTCGGCGATGGCCGCCGAGGGCGGCGTCGAGCTGCCTTCGGCTGGCGTCAACCTGCGTGACCAGGCGTCCCTGCAGCGCGGCGCGCGGTTGTTCTTCAATTACTGCGTCGGTTGCCATTCGCTGAAGTTCCAGCGTTACCAGCGCATGGCCGAAGACCTTGGCCTGACCGAAGACGAGGTGATGAAGAACCTCAACTTCACCGGCGCCAAGTTCGGTGACACCGTGGTTTCGCACATGCCGGAGGACTCGGCCAAGCAGTGGTTCGGCAAGGCGCCGCCGGATCTGTCGCTCGAGGTGCGTGCGCGCACGGCGGACTGGGTTTACGGCTACCTCAACAGCTTCTATCTGGATCCGAGCCGCCCGGTGGGCTGGAACAACACCGTGTTCCCCAACGCCTCCATGCCGTTCCCGCTGTGGGAGCTGCAGGGCGTGCAGACCGCGGTGAAGAAGCCCGGCAGCGAGGACGTGGAGAAGCTGGAGCTGACCCAGCCCGGCCGCATGACGCCTGCGCAGTACCAGCAGGCGGCGCGCGACCTGACCAATTTCCTGGCCTACGTTTCCGAGCCGGCCGCGCTGCAGCGCCACGCCTACGGCATCTGGGTGATCCTGTTCCTGGCCCTGTTCACCCTGCTGGCCTATGCACTGAAAAAGGAATACTGGAAGGACGTCCACTAAGCCGGATCGTCCGCCAGCCTCGGATGCGGCGGCGTGCGCGTCGCCGCATCGCTTATTGAAGGGGAGAAAAGCGCATGGTGCAAAGCGCTCGTTCGCGTACCGTACTGACCCTGTACACCACCGCCGACGACATCCAGTGCCATCGTGCGCGCCTGGTGCTCGCGGCCAAGGGCGTCAGCTACGAGCGTGTGCTGGTCGACCCGGCCAAGCCGCCGGAAGACCTGATCGACCTCAATCCCTACGGCAGCACGCCGACCCTGGTCGATCGCGACTTGACGCTTTACGACACCGCGGTCGTCTGCGAATACCTGGACGAGCGCTATCCGCATCCGCCGCTGATGCCGATCGATCCGCTTTCGCGTGCACGCCTGCGCCTGGCGACCGTGCGCATCGAGCGCGACTGGCTGCCCGAAGTGGACACCATCCGAGCCGGTGGCCGCCCCGCCGATGCCGCGCGCAAGCGCCTGCGCGAGCAGCTGCTCGCTTCGCTGCCGCTGTTCAAGGCGGCCAAGTTCTTCCTGAATCCGGAAATGAGCCTGGTCGACTGCCTGGTAGCGCCGGTGGTGTGGCGCCTGCCATGGCTGGGCGTGGATCTGGGACGCGAAGGCAAGCCGATCGTCGATTACGGCGAGCGCCTGTTCCACAGCCAGGGCTATGCGCGCAGCCTGACCAACGAAGAACGGGCGATGCGCCCATGAACGGCGCGGGTCGATGACCGATCGTCAACCGCCGATGAGTTCCAACCGCCCGTATCTGCTGCGGGCGATCTATGACTGGATCACCGACAACCAGCTCACGCCGTACGTACTGGTGGATGCCACCGTCGAGGGCGTGCGCGTGCCGCCGCAGGTGATCAAGAACGGCCAGGTCGTGCTCAATCTCGCCATGCGTGCCGTGGCCAACCTGGAGCTGGGCAACGACTCGATCAATTTCCAGGCGCGCTTTTCCGGGGTGAGCCAGGCCATCCGCATCCCGATGCAGGCGGTGCTCGCCCTTTACGCGCAGGAAAACGGGCAGGGCATGATGTTTCCCGCCGAGGATGGCGATACGCCGCCGCCTGCACCGGGTCCGGGGCCGGGGCCGGAAGGACCGGGGCCTGGCCCGTCCGGGGACGGCGCCGACAAGCCACGGCGCTCGCCGCACCTGCGGGTGGTGAAGTAGCGATCATCCGCTGGCCGCCTGGTGCGCCGGCCGCGGCGATTTGCATCGTGGGCCGAGCCAAGGAATTCTGGCGGTACTCGGGAGCCCGATGCCGCCGGCAGCCGCTTAGTGCCCGGTGCGCGGCCGCCTCGGTCGAAGCGGCACTACGTTGCCGGGGCGCTCCGGCAATTGCGGACCGGCAGCCGGCGCGGCGGGTTCGGTCGTGTCCCGCGCTGTCCCGCCGATCCCGGGCAGGCTTACGCGCGCGAGCCGGTCGCCACGCATCCACAAACGGCCCTCCTGCCGGTCGTCGCCTTGCACGCTGACCTCGAAGCCGTAACCCACTTCCAGCTGGCGCCTGCCGTCGACGCGCCGCAGGCGCAGGCTGCGCAGGCCCACCGTCTCATCGAGCAGTTGCAGGTCGTGTTGCAGGCATTGCCGGCGCGCTTCGTCCACCGCGCGCTCGCGGGCGCGGGTCGACTTGAACCACAAGCCGGCCACGGCGGCGAACGCCAGCAAGGCGATCAGGTCGGAAAGCTGGTTCATGAGGGCAGTGTGTGGGCGCGGTGGATCGGGCGCAAGCTGGCGTCGGTCTGCGTACCCGTCGAGCCGGGTGGGCGGGCGCGTCCACTCCAAGATCGTGCGTGCTGTCAGGGCGACAGCTGTAGCCGCAGCGAAAGGTCCACCGCCCGCACGTGTTTGGTCAGCGCGCCGACCGAGATGAAGTCCACGCCGGTGCGGGCATAGACCCCGATGGTCTCCAGGTCCACGTTGCCGGAGATTTCCAGCGGCACGCGGCCGGCTGTGCAGGCCACAGCGTCCGCCATCATCGCGGGGGTGAAGTTGTCCAGCATGATGCGGTCGACGCCGGCGTCGATGGCACGGCGCAGCTCGTCCAGGGTTTCCACTTCGATCTCTAGCAGCAATCCCGGGTGCAGTTGCCGCGCCGCCGCCACGGCCGATTCGATGCCGCCTGCCGCGGCAATGTGGTTTTCCTTGATCAGGATGGCGTCGAATAGCCCGATGCGGTGGTTGTGGCCGCCACCGCAGCGCACGGCATACTTTTGCGCCAGCCGCAGGCCCGGCACGGTCTTGCGCGTATCCAGCACGCGCACGCCGGTGCCTGCGACGGCAGCCACGTAGGCTGCGGTGGCCGTGGCGGTGCCGGAAAGCAGTTGCAGGAAGTTGAGCGCGGAGCGCTCGGCGCTGACCAGCGCGCGGGCGCGTCCGCGAAGGCGGCAGATCACGCTGCCGGCCGTCACGCGATCGCCGTCGCGCACATGCCAGTCGATCGCCACATCGGCGTCGAGCTTGCGGAAGCAGGCATCGAACCAGGGGATGCCGGCGATCACCGCATCCTCGCGGCAGGTCAGCGCCGCCGTGGCGATCGCGTCGATCGGCAACAGGTCGGCGGTGGCGTCGCCATGGCCGAGATCCTCGGCGAAGGCACGTTCGACATCGGCGTCGATCACCCGTGCTTCGGGCGGATCGAGGGAAAGCGCGTCAGGCATGCGGCATCCGTTCGGTGTTCGATGGAATGGGGCGGTGCATATCGGGGACGGCCATCCGCTCTACGCCCGCCAGTCGGCAAGCATAGCGCGGTAGGGCCAATAGGCAGGAACTCAGGCCGCCGGATCGGTGCCGGCAGCCGCGGCCTGGCTGAGGCGGTCGACGATGGCGCCCATCGCGCGATCGAACAGCGGCTGAGACGACAGGATGCGCGCGCTGCCGGCTGCCAGCGCGGCGGCCAGTTCTTGCGGCGCGTAGTCGCCTACCTTGAGGCCGCGCCGGTTGACGAACAGGTAGCGGCCGCTCATCGGGCTGATCCATGACAGCTTGGCGCGGGTGACCGCGTCGCCGGTCGGGCAGAACTCCAGCCAGGTACCGGGCTTGAGCTGTTCGACTTGGTCCAGTTCGCTGCTGCCCATCACGGCCGCGGCCTGGCTGGGTTCGGGTTCGGGCTCCGCCGAGTCGGCGTCCAGGATCGGCTGGATGCTCTCGGGAATCGGCAGCACCGTGTCCTCGGTGCTCGTATCGGGAGCCAGCTCGCCCAACTGCTGCCGGTAGTAGGTATGCAGCTGGTCGAGCAGGCGCTCGATGTCGTTTTCCTGGAAAGCCACGTTGGCGAGGCCGCGGCGCAGGGCGCGCTCGATGGCCGGCAGCATGCGCAGCAGCGTGCGGCGGTCATCGGTCGTGTGCACCGGACGGGCGCTGGCGATGAATTCGTTGACGAAGCGTAACGCTTCGGCGAAAGCCGGCGAATCCTCGCCCTGGCGCAGGATGGTCAGCACCAGGTGGTTGGCCCAGGCACGCGCCAGCACGCCATGGATCAGCGGAGGCAGGCTCTGGCTGCCGATGCGGTCGAGGATCTCGCGGGCGGCGCGGCGGCGCGCCAGCTCGAGCTTCTCGCGGCCGCGCGCCGACTCGGCCACGCGCTGTTCGGCCAGTTCCGCGCGCTTGCGGCTCTGTTCCTGGAAGGCCTGCAGTTCGGCGCCGAGGCGCTCGAACAGGCTCATGTCGTCATCGAATTCGTGCAGCAGGCGCTCGACGACGGACTTGATCTTGTCGTGCACGCGGTGGTCGCGGTCGGACTCCTCGGACCACCCCTTGGCCAGTTCGGCCAGGCCGTCCAGCAGGCGCCGCGCCGGATGCTGGCGATGGGCGAACAGCCGGCGGTCTAGGATCGCGGCCTTGAGGTAAGGGATCTGCAGGCGCGAGAGCATGACCTGCATGCTGGCCGGCAGCGTGTTGTCCTCGAGGATGAACTCGAACAGCATGCCGACCAGGTCGATGGTGTCCTCGTCGATCGCCGACACCTGGCTGGGGCGCTCGCCGCGCAGGGCGCCGAGTTGGCCCAGCAGGTGTTCCTTCAGTTGCAGGACCTCGCGGCCAAGCGCTGCCGGATCGGCCGAATGTTCGCTCGGCATGGGGCCGGACGCGAGCTGGCTCTGCAGCACGCTGAGCGCGCCGAGCAGCTCGTTGGCCGTCGGCACCGCGGCAGGCGGGCCTTGCACCCCGGCGCCGCCGATGGCGCCGGCGACGGCCTGGCGGCGGGTGCTGAACAACGCGCGCACGGTATGCAGCAGTTCGCTGGCGAGCGCGGCTTCGGGATCGATCTCCGGCGCCGCTTCCTCGGCACCCGCGCCGGTGCCCGTGGCCGTACCCGCGGACGACGCCTCACCCCGCACCACCTCGTGGCGCAGCTGCGGCAGCACCCCGGCGCGGACCAGCTCGGTGTTGATCTCCTGGTAGAGCTCTTCCAGCGCGGACAGCACGTAACGGTCGAACAACTTGTAGATGATCAGCTTGACGCGCATCTCGGCGGTCAGCTCGCGCATGGCCTGGCGGAACGCCTGGGACAACGCGGCCGGCGCCACCGGATTGTTGGTCTCGTCGATCTTGATGCCGCCGCAGATCACCGACAGCCGCTGATTGACGGCGAACAGATCACGCGCCAGGCGCGACTCGTACTTGGCGGTCATGCTGGTGATGGCCAGCGACTCCTCCAGCTCGTTTTCCGCCACTAGCGAGAGTTCGACCGGACCGGGGGAAGGCGGCGCGGCCGAGGCCGGGGCGGCGCGGCCGGAGAGCCCGGTCAGCTCGCGGCTGACCTGGGCGAGGAAACTGCGTTCGACCAGCGGCCGGCGCTTGCGCACCTCACGCATGCCGTCGAAGTAATGCATCTGGGCGGCGTTGTTCTCGGCCTTCTCGGCCAGATCGAACAAGGCATCGTCCACATGCTCGAACATGTTGCCCAACAGGAGCTGCAGGCGGCGGCCGGCAATCGCCCGCACGGCGCCAAGCAGGTCGCCGACGCGTTCGGCCGACTCCTGGCGCTGGCTCAGGCTCACCACCTTGCCAGTTTCATTGGCTTCATTCATCGCCACACCCCTGAAGCATCCCTTGCCGACGACCACGACCGCTCTGGCGGCGCGAAATCCGACGATAAGCGAGAAAATGTGAACGAGTCATGCACCGCCGTACACATTAGTCGACGCTTTGTGCAAAAGCATGGCGCCGATCACTTTTCCGACAGCCCGCCTCAGGCAACCGCGGGGAAGTCCTTGAACTGGACCGTGCCGATCCCTTCTTCGGGCAGCATGACCGGGATACCGTCGTCGACCCGGTAGATCACCTTGCGGTCGATGGTGATTAGGCCCTCGCCCAGCCGGTCGCGCACCGGGCTGCCGGCGACCGTGTCCACCTCGCCACGCTCGATCGCGGCGTTGACCGCGTCCAGTTCGCCGCGGGCGAGCGGGCGAACGGGCGTCTTGCTGACCGGGCAGCACAGGATGTCGAGCAGGCGCTTGTCCATGGGGCGGTTCGTGACGGTTGCAGAAGCCCGTACAATAGTCTTTTTGGGATGGCAGAACCATGACTTCGACCGCCAAGCCGGCCCGCGTGGGCGTGGTGATGGGTTCCCGGTCCGACTGGGAAACCATGGAGCATGCGGCCAGCGTGCTGGACGAATTGGGCGTACCGCACGAGGTGCGCGTCGTCTCCGCGCATCGCACACCGGACCTGTTGTTCCGCTATGCGGACGAGGCCGCCGCGCGCGGCATCGAGGTGATCATCGCCGGCGCCGGCGGTGCCGCGCACCTGCCGGGCATGCTGGCGGCCAAGACGCGCTTGCCGGTGTTCGGTGTGCCGGTGCAGTCCAAGGCGCTCAACGGCATGGATTCGCTGCTTTCCATCGCGCAGATGCCGGCCGGCATCCCGGTCGGCACGCTGGCGATCGGCCGCGCCGGCGCGGTGAACGCCGGGCTGCTCGCCGCCGCGGTGCTCGCCTTGCACGACCCGGCGATTGCGGGGGCGCTCGACGCCTTTCGATCCAGGCAGACCCAGACCGTGCTCGACCAGCCGGACCCGCGCGCATGAGCGAGCGCCGCCAACCCGTGCTGGGCATCCTCGGTGGCGGCCAGCTGGCGCGCATGCTGGCGCTGGCCGCCGCCCCGCTGGGCATCAAGACGCTGGTGGTCGACAGCGCCGGTGACGCCTGCGCGGGGCAGGTCGCGCCGCTGGTGGTGGCCGACTGGAACGACTACGTCGCGTTGGAGCGCTTCGCCTCCATGGTCGACGTGGTCACCTTCGACTTCGAGAACGTGCCGGCCCAGACCGCGCACTGGCTGGCCGAACGCGTCGCGGTGTCGCCCGCGCCGCGCGCGCTGGCCGTGGCGCAGGACCGGCTCGCGGAGAAGACCTTGTTCCGCGAATGCGGGCTGGACACGCCTGCCTTCGTGCCGGTCGACACGCGAGCGGACCTGGGGCGGGCGATTGCCCAGGTCGGTGCGCCGGCCATCCTCAAGACGCGGCGGCTGGGCTACGACGGCAAGGGCCAGTTCCGCCTGAAGACGCCCGGCGACGTCGATGCCGCCTGGGCCGCGCTGGGCGCACAGGGGGCCGCGCATGGCCTGATCCTGGAAGCCTTCGTGCCGTTCGAGCGCGAGCTGTCGGTGATTGCCGTGCGCAGCCGCGAAGGCGATTTCCGCACCTGGCCGCTGACCCGCAACTGGCACACCGACGGCGTGCTCAGCCTGAGCCTGGCGCCCGCCCCGGACATCGAGGCGCTCCAGCAGCGCGCCACCGACCTGGCCCGCACTTTGGCCGAGCGGCTCGACTACGTGGGCGTGTTCGCGCTGGAGCTGTTCGTCAAGGACGGCCAACTGCTCGGCAACGAAATGGCGCCGCGCGTGCACAACTCCGGTCACTGGACCATCGAGGGCGCGCACACCAGCCAGTTCGAGAACCACGTGCGCGCGGTGCTCGGCCTGCCGCTGGGCGACACCGGCGCGCGCGGGCTCTCGTGCATGTTCAACTGGATCGGCGATCTGCCTGATCCGTCCCCTGTGCTGCGGACCATCGACGGCCACTGGCACGACTACGGCAAGCAGGCGCGTCCGGGGCGCAAGGTGGGTCACGCCACGGTGTGCGCGCCGAGCGCATCGATCCTGCGGGAGCGAGTGGAGAACATCGCGCAGGCGCTGGGGCGCGCCGAGCAGGCCGGGCCGATCATTCGGTCGGCTGGCTGAACCGGCCGCGGAGGCGGTTGCTGTCGGCAGGGCAAAAAAAACGGAGCCGGGCGGCTCCGTTTTTTTTGGAGTGACTGCGCGTCAGGCGAGATTGCCGGCCGCGAAGTCCCAGTTCACCACGTTCCAGAACGCATCCAGGTACTTCGGGCGGGCGTTGCGGTAGTCGATGTAGTAGGCGTGTTCCCACACGTCGCAGGTGAACAGCGGCTTGTCACTGCCGGTGATCGGCGTGCCGGCGTTGGAGGTGTTGACGATGCCCAGCGAGCCGTCCGGGCGCTGCACCAGCCAGGTCCAGCCGGAGCCGAAGTTGCTCGCGCCCATCTTGGCGAATTCTTCCTTGAACTTGGCCACCGAGCCGAAGGCCTTGTTGATGGCGTCGGCCAGCTTGCCGCTCGGCTCGCCGCCGCCGTTGGGCTTCATCGAGTGCCAATAGAAAGTGTGGTTCCAGGTCTGCGCGGCGTTGTTGAAGATGCCGCCGGACGATTTGCGGATGATCTCCTCCAGCGCCATCCCCTCGAACTCGGTGCCTTCGATCAGCTTGTTGAGGTTGGTCACGTAGGCCTGGTGGTGCTTGTCGTGATGGAACTCCAACGTCTCGGCCGAGATGTGCGGCTCCAGCGCGTTCTTTTCGTAAGGCAGGGGGGGAAGTTCGATCGCCATGAGGGGCTCCTTGGGCTGCGGCTTGAAGGGAGGCCGGCACGCTGCCGGGCGGCAGTCGTGGTGCGGCTGATACACTTGCGGTCCTAAGTGCATTGTAGAACCCGTGAGCTATGGACGTTAACGAGCGAATCAAGGCGGTGCTCGCCGAGTACCCGATGGTTCTTTTCATGAAGGGCACGCCGCAGTTCCCGATGTGCGGCTTTTCCAGCCGCGCCGCACGGGCGTTGGAGGAAGCCGGCGCCGCGTTCCACGCCGTCAACGTGCAGGCCGATCCGGAGGTGCGCGCCGCGCTGCCGCACTTCGCCAACTGGCCGACTTTCCCGCAACTGTTCATCCAGGGCGAGCTGATCGGCGGATGCGACATCGTGGAGGACCTCAAGGCCTCCGGCGAACTGGCGCGCATGGCCGCGGACGTCAGCGGCGCGGTGCGCGCATGACCCTGCCGACCGTACGCCTGCCGCAGGACTTCGCGCCTGCGGCCGCCAGCCTGGCCGGCCGCGTGGTGCTGGTGACCGGCGCCTACGGCGGCCTCGGCCGCGCCGTCTCGCTGGGCGCGGCGCGCGCGGGCGCGACCCTGGTGATCACCGGCAAGCGCAAGCGACAGCTGGAGCAGCTCTACGACCTGATCGTCGCCGAGGGCCTGCCCGAGCCGGTGATCCACCCGCTGGACTTGGAAGCGGCCACGCCGCGCGACTACGAGGCGCTCGCCGAGGGGCTGGAGCGCGATCTCGGCCGGCTCGACGGCATCGCGCATTGCGCCGCGAGCTTCGGCGGCCTCACGCCCATCACCATGCACAAGCCCGACGAGTGGCTGCGCACGCTGCACGTCAACGTGTCGGCGCCGTTCGCGCTGACCCAGGCCTGCCTGCCCTTGCTCGTCAAGGCGCCTGACGCCTCGGTGGTGTTCGTGCTGGACAATCCCGACCTGCTCAATCGCGCGCACTGGGGCGCCTATGGCGTGTCCAAGGCGGCGCTGGAGCGTTTCGTCGAGATCCTGCACCAGGAAACCGACACCACGGCGGTGCGCACGCATGCGCTGCTGCCGGCGCCGATGCGCACGGCGCTGCGGCATCAGGCGTATTTCGGCGAGGACCCCAACACCCAGCCGCTGCCCGACGCGGCGGCCCGGGCGGCGGTGTGGCTGCTCGGCCCGCAAGGCGCTGCCGCGCGCGGCGCGATGCTGGACCTGCGCGGCGCCTGACCCGCTTTTTTTTCCGTCCCGCGAAAGCGGGCCTCTGTCTGGCGCTCGCCATGCCGCCCGCGCATGGCATGCTGTCCACGATCACCCGAAGGAGCTTTCCATGGAAACGCAGATGACCACCCTTTCGGCGGGCATCCTGCTGTTCCTGATCATGGATCCGCTGGGCAACATCCCGTTCTTCCTCAGCCTGCTCAAGCACGTGCCGCCCAAGCGCCGGCGCTGGGTGATGATCCGCGAGCTCTTGATCGCGCTGGGCGTATTGCTGGGCTTCCTGATCGGCGGCCAGCACATCCTCAAGCTGCTGCAGCTCAAGCAGGAGTCGATCAGCATCGCCGGCGGCATCGTGCTGTTCCTGATCGGCATCCGCATGGTGTTCCCGCCGCCGGAAGGCGGCATCTTCGGCAAGGCGGGCGAGGGCGAGCCGTTCATCGTGCCGATGGCGATTCCCGGCGTGGCCGGCCCTTCGGCGATGGCTGCGCTGCTGCTGCTCACCAATACCTCGCCGGGCCGGACGGCCGACTGGGCCATTGCGCTGTTGCTGGCGTGGCTGGCGACCTCGCTGATCCTGCTCTCTTCCACCTATCTCTTCCGTTGGCTGGGCGAGAGCGTGCTGACTGCGTTGGAACGGGTGATGGGCATGCTGCTGATCGCCTTGTCGGTGCAGATGTTCATGGGCGGCGTGGCGGCATTCCTGCACATGCAGGTCTGAGCGCGCGGCGTCCCGCGCAAGGCACGCACCGCGCGCCCGCCGCATATCCCACTGCGGACGAGGCCGTCTTTCACACGTCGCCCTCCTGTCATAATCAGGCCCCAGCATGGGCGAAACACGAGGAGGCGGTCATGCTCAGCGTCGAACGGACCCTCACCGAGCGCCTGCCGTGGCTGGCGCAGCATCCACGGATCCGCCGGCCGATGGCGGGCCTGCTCGGTCGCCTGGCCGACGAGGCGGGTTTCAACCGCGTGCTCGATGCCGTCGGCAAGGTCGAGGGTTTCGACTTCGTCGACCGGGCGCTGGACGTGCTCGGCGCGGGCTACCAGGTCAGTCCGCGGGAGCGCGAGCACATCCCCGTGGAAGGCGGACTGCTGGTGGTGGCCAACCACCCGCTGGGCATGGTCGATGCGCTGGCGTTGCTGCACCTGATCGGTTCGGTGCGCCGGGACGTGCGCATCCTGGGCAACGACTGGCTGGCGTCGATCGAGCCGCTGCGCCGGCTGCTGCTGCCGGTGGACGTGTTCGGCAAGGGTGCCGCCTCGAAGATGCGCGACATCTATCGCGCGCTGGATCAGGGCGAGGCGTTGGTCGTGTTCCCCGCCGGGGAGGTTTCCCGCATGGGGCCCGGCGGCGTGCGCGACGGGCAGTGGTCCGATGGCTTTGCACGGCTCGCCAAACGCAGTGGCGCGCCGGTGCTGCCGGTGCACGTGGCCGCGCGCAACTCGGCCATGTTCTACGGCCTCTCGATGCTGGCCAAGCCGCTCAGCACGGCGATGCTGCCGCGCGAGGCGGTGGCCCCCGGGCATCGGCGGATCGGCTTCAGCGTCGGCGCCCTGGTCAGCGCCGACGAACTCCTCCAGCGCAGCGGCGGTTCGCCCGCACAGGCCGCGAAGCTGATGCGCCGGCATGTTTACCGTGTAGGCCGGCGCAAGGGACTGGTCTTCGGCGGGCAGGCGCCGCTGGCCCACCCGGAACCGGCCGAACGGGTGGCCGCCGAACTGATGGCGCAGGGCGAGAAGCTCGCCGAGCTCAACGACGGCAAGCAGGCCTGGCTGTTCAAGGGCGCGGCCGACAGCGCCGTGCTGCGCGAGATCGGCCGCCTGCGCGAGCTGACCTTCCGCAAGGTCGGCGAGGGGACCAACGGCCGGCGCGACCTGGACGCCTTCGACCCCCACTATGAGCACCTGCTGCTGTGGGATCCGTCCGCGCTGCGCATCGTCGGCTCCTACCGCTTCGGCCATGGCGGCCGCCTGATCGCCGAGCGCGGCCTGGCCGGGCTCTACACCGCCAGCCTGTTCAACTACTCGCCGGCCCTGGAGTCGCGCCTGGCGCAGGGCCTGGAACTGGGGCGCAGCTTCATCGCACCGGCGTATTGGCGATCGCGCGCGCTGGACCAGCTGTGGCAGGGCATCGGCCTGTACCTGCAGCGGCACCCGGAACTGCGCTACCTGTTCGGCCCGGTCAGCATGTCCGTAAACTTGCCGCGCGAGGCACGCGAGTGGATCGCGGTCGCGCACCAGCATTACTTCGGCGCGCCGGGGCTGGCCAGCGCGCGGCAGCCGTTCGTGGTTTCACCCGCGGTGATCGGCCTGGTGCGCGACGCGTTGGAAGGGCTCGATGCGCAGGCCGGGCTGGGCAAGCTCAAGCACCATCTGGACGCGCTGGGCGTGAGCTTGCCAGTGCTCTATCGCCAATACGTAGACCTGGTCGAACCCGAAGGCGTGCAGTTCCTGGACTTCGGCGAGGACCCCGGCTTTTCGGGTTGCGTCGACGGTCTGGTGATGCTCGACCTGGCCACGCTCAAGCCGGCCAAACGCGCGCGCTACCTGGGCAAGACGGCGTAAGAACCTGCGCGTCGACCCTGAGCTTCAGCCAGCAGATCCCGGGCATCTTCGAGGGCAACAAGGGCGTGGTGCGGCGGGACGTCCACAAATTCACGAACCTGCCGAACAAGCATTGGGACATGGAGAAGCGCGAGCCGTTCCCGGTGGCCGCGCACCGGCCGATTTCCACGGTGTGCACGCCAACGGCCACGACATCTACGACATCAGCTGCGCCGGCAAGACCGCCACCTGCAGCAACCACATCCAGAACGGCGTCTACAGCCGGAAGGACGTGCCGGCCTACATCAACAACAACGACGACCTCGCCCAGCGCTGTCGGTGCCGTTGACGGTCAAGTACAGCTTCTGAACAGGACTCGTAAGAGAGGCTTCAGCCGGCGTCCGCGAGGACGCCGGTTTTTTTGGCTTGACCCTGGCCCTTCGCGCGCGGGAAGCTTGACGGTCCGCCACGGCGCCGGCAACGAAGCAGGCACACGTCAGCGGCAGGAGAAGGCAAGCATGAACGACACCCACGCCGGCCGCGCCGGCAAGCCCGTCACCGTCAGCGCACGCATCTCGCCGGCGGGCGGACTGGACATCCTCTCGCGCAACGAAGTGGCGCGCCTGCGCGACGCCAGCGGCTCGGGCCTGCATGCGCTGCTGCGCCGATGCGCGCTGGCGGTGCTTACCTCGGGCAACATCAGCGACGACCCGCGTTCGATGTTCGAGCAGTACCCCGATTTCGATATCCAGGTGCTGCAGCAGGACCGCGGCATCAAGATCGAGCTTTCGCACGCGCCCGCGCAGGCGTTCGTCGACGGCCAGATCATCCGCGGCATCAACGAGCTGCTGGTGGCGGTAATGCGCGACATCGTCTACGTGTCCAGCCAGCTCGAGCAGGGCGGCTTCGACCTGGACGATACGGTCGGCATCACCCATGCCGTGTTCGAGATCCTGCGCAACGCGCGCATCCTGAAGCCGCACATCGATCCCAACCTGGTGGTGTGCTGGGGTGGCCACTCGATCTCGCGCGAGGAATACGAATACACCAAGGCGGTCGGCTACCAGCTCGGCCTGCGCGGCATGGACATCTGCACCGGCTGCGGCCCGGGCGCCATGAAGGGCCCGATGAAGGGCGCCACCATCGCCCACGCCAAGCAGCGCCGGCGCAACAACCGCTACATCGGCATCACCGAGCCGGGCATCATCGCGGCCGAGTCGCCCAACCCGATCGTCAACCAGCTGGTGATCATGCCGGACATCGAAAAGCGCCTGGAGGCCTTCGTCCGCATGGCGCACGGCATCGTGGTGTTCCCCGGCGGCGTGGGCACGGCCGAAGAGATCCTCTACCTGCTCGGCATCCTGCTGCACCCGTCCAATGCCGGCACCCCGTTCCCGCTCGTCTTCACCGGCCCGAAGCAATCGGCCGCTTACTTCGAGCAGATCGACCGCTTCCTCAAGCTCAGCCTCGGCGACGAGGTGTCGCAGCACTACCAGATCATCGTGGACGATCCGGCCGCGGTGGCGCGGGCGATGGTCAAGGGCGTGGACAAGGTGCGCAACCATCGCCTGGACACCAAGGACGCCTTCTTCTTCAACTGGGCGCTGGACATCCCGTTCGCCTTCCAGCTGCCGTTCCGGCCGACCCATGAGGCGATGCGCGACCTCGCCCTGCACCGCGGCAGGCCGCGCCACGAGCTGGCCGCCGACCTGCGCCGCGCGTTCTCGGGCATCGTGGCCGGCAACGTGAAGGAAGAGGGCGTGCGCGCGATCGAACAGCACGGCCCGTTCGACATCGACGGCGAGCCGGACATCATGCGGGCGCTGGACGCGCTGCTGCAGGCTTTCGTCAGCCAGCACCGCATGAAGCTTCCCGGCGGTTCGGCCTACGTGCCCTGCTACCGCGTGCGCGCGGAGGGCGCCACGGCTGCCCCGGCTGCTTGACAGCCCGTTCGGCGCTAAGCAAACTACGCAGCTCGCCCCGCCCGAATAGCTCAGCTGGTTAGAGCACTTGACTGTTAATCAGGGGGTCGTTGGTTCGAGTCCAACTTCGGGCGCCAGTTGATAGTTCCGCAATGTCCCGCGGAACCATGAAAACCCGCAGAAATGCGGGTTTTTTTTGTGCCCGAACATCCGGGATGCCCGGGCAAAGCCGGCTCGCTTCCGGGCTAAAAGCCTGGCCTTACAGTTTGGTATGTGATCGGCAATCTTGGTGTCATTGCGCGCGTCTAGGTTTGAGGAGACCCGTGGTGTTGTCCATTCCGTCTGGACGACCCGCACGACCTTTCCTCAACCAGGGCACCGTCGATGCACAGCGCGAAGCTACGCAAGGCCATACTCAACGCCACCGCACTTGCCGGCCTCGGCGCGCTCGGTGCACCAAGTCACGCTTTCGCGTTTGCACTGGACGCAACCGGCACATCAGCCACCGCCAACGATGCCAAGCCGAGTGCGGCTGATGGCAATGGCGCAGCGAACGGCGCCGCGAGCGGAGCGGAGATCGTCAAGAACCTGCAAGGCGTGCACGTGGTGGCTCCGCGCACGTCGGCCGAGGTCGCACGTGCGACCCAGAAGGATGCCCCCAATCTGATCAATATCCGCACGGAAGAGCAGATCCGGGCGCTGCCGGACACGAACACGGCCGAAGCCGTTCGCCGCATTCCCGGCATCTCGATGGAGACAGACGAAGGTGAAGGGCGCTACGTCAACATCCGCGGTTTCGATGCGGATCTGAACAGCACTACCTATGCCGGCGTTCGCTTGCTGCCGACCAACAACGCCTCGCCGTTCGGCGGCTACCGCGGTGTCGCGCTGGATTCCATCCCGACCGGCTTCATCGGTGCGGTCGAGGTCACCAAGTCGAACCTGCCCAGCCAGGACGCCGAGGCGCTGGGCGGCACGATCGAAGTGCTGCCCAAGACCGCTCCCGAAGAGCAGGGCACGTTCTTCGAAGGAAATGCCGGCGTGGGCTACGAGTCGCTGCGCGGCACGCCGATCACCGATTTCTCGCTGACCGGCGGCGGCCACTACGGCCCGTTCTCGATCATGCTGACCGCATCCAGCCACATCGATTCGCGTGGCATCGACGACGTCGAGCCCGCCTATTTCAACGACGCGGCACATCCCTACCAGGCGGTGAACGACATCGAACAGCGCGACTATGAATTGCACCGCAAGCGTCATGGCTACGCACTCGATGTCGGTTACCAGCCCGACGACGACGATCAGTGGTATCTGCGCGCTTTCGATGCAGGCTATACGGAACGCTACAAACGCCAGTTCATGGACGTCCTGCCGGACGGCAACACCACGGCGCAGGCCGGTGGCACGCTGCAGGACACCCTGACCGTCCCCGGCGCGATCACCCGGTCGCTGCGCGACGAGCAGGAAAGCTCGCGCGAGCGGTTCTACATGGTCGGTGGGCAGAATGTGCTGGCCGGCACCACGATCGACTACCACGCCGCCTACGTCGAGGGCACCTACAAGAAACCCTTCGACTACAACTCCACATTCACCTACAGCCCGCCTTCGGCTGCCGCTCCGACGATCTCCTATGGCCCCACCGGACCGGGGCACGTGCCGCTCTACACGATATCGGGCGCGCCGGGCTACCTCGATCCAGCCAACTACACGCTGAGCAGCCTCGGCAACAGCACGGCCCGCAACTTCGACCGCGAAATGTCCTACGCCGTCAATTCGAAGACGCCTGTCGAGTGGGGCAGCCTGACTGATCAGGATCTGCAGTTCGGGTTGAGCGCACGGCAGCGGCACAAGCAGACGACGGCGCAGCCGTACACGCTCACGCCTACCGCGCTCCCGCTCGCCGCGGTCTCCAGCGGCGTCTACGAGACCTATTACGACGGGCACTACCAGAACGGCGTGGACATCATCCCAGGTGCGTTGCAGCGCGTCTTCGGCCAGGGCGTGATCGCACCCGGCGACGTGATCAGCAGCAAGCAGCAATACCTGGACGCGCATGAGGACATCTACGCCGCCTACGGCGAATACAGCGGCAATTACGGGAACCTGGGGATACTCGGCGGCGTCCGCTTCGAAGAGACCCGCGATCGCGGCAATGCCTACTCCGCCGGCGCGGATGCGGCGGGCAATCCGTTCTCCTACCCGGTCAGCACCAGGCACAGCTACCACAACTTCTTCCCCAGCCTGCAGTTCCGCTATGAACTGTCACCCGACCTGGTCCTGCGCGCCGCCTATTCCTCGACCATCGGCCGGCCGGGCTACAACCAGGCGAACCCTGCGCTGGCGATCGACGTGGGTTCGGGCATCGTCACCACCGGCAATCCGTCCCTGAAGCCCGCCACGGCGCACAGCTTCGATTTCAGCATCGAGAAATACCTGCCGGAAGGCGGCATCCTGTCGGCCGGGGTCTTCGACAAGGAAATCTCCAACTACATCGTCCCCATCGAGACCACGCAACAGCTTCCCAACAACAATCTGTACCCGGGCAATCCCCAGCCGTTCCATATCTTCACCTTCGAGAACATCGGCTCCTCCTACGCACGCGGCCTGGAACTGAACTGGCAGCAGACCTTCCGGGGCCTGCCGGGCTGGCTCGACGGGCTGGGTGCTGGCGCGAACTACACCTGGGTCGATTCGCGTATCGAGATCCGGCCGGGCGAGTATTCGCTGCTGCCCTCGACCTCGCGCAACACATGGAACGCCATGTTGTTCTACAAGCGCGCGGGACTCTCGCTGAATCTCGCGGCCTACTCGGTCTCGGCCGACCTGTTCGGCATAGGCACCGGTCGCTCCAGCGACATCTACAACGCCAGCCGCACTTCGATGGATTTCAGCGCGAGTTACCAGTTCCCGGAGAATTGGTCGATCTACTTCCAGGCCAAGAACCTGCTCGACACGCCACACGCGTTCTATCAGGGCACCTCGGATCGGCCGATCCAGCGCGAGTTCTACGGGCGGACCTATCTCGCCGGAGTCCGTTTCCAGTTTGACAGCGACTGACGCGTCGGCCCGGCGTCATCGGTTTGTCATGTGGCCTCGCAGTAATGCTGGCAGTCGGAACAGCGGCCCCAGGTCCCCGCGCATGGACATTTTGCTGATCGAGGACGATGCCGAGACATGCGACTACGTGGCCCGGGGCTTGCGCGCCCTCGGTCACGCAGTCGACCAGGCCAACGACGGTCCGAGCGGCCTGCGTTGCGCAAGCGAAGGACGGCACCAGGTGCTGGTAGTCGATCGCATGCTGCCTGGCCTCGGAGGCCTCGATCTGTTGCGCGCACTGCGCGAAGCCCACGTCAGCACGCCGGTATTGATGTTGACCGCGCTTGGCGAAGTGGACGCTCGGGTCGAGGGCTTCGAGGCAGGCGCGGACGACTACCTCGCCAAGCCGTTTGCGTTCGCCGAGCTCGTTGCGCGTATCGGAGCGCTGGCGCGTCGTCCGCCCCTGGCCACTCCCGCCGTAGTCCAGCTGCGCGTAGCGGATCTGGAGATGGATCTGCTCAGGCGCGAGATACGCCGCGACGGCCGAATGATCGAACTGCAGCCGCGCGAATTCCATCTGCTGGAATACCTGATGCGCCATGCCGGCGAACTGGTCACCCGGACGATGCTGCTGGAGCATGTATGGGAGTACGACTTCGATCCGCAGACCAGTGTGGTGGAGACCCACATCAGCCGCTTGCGCGGCAAAGTCGACCGCGGTTTCGCCAGTGGCGAGCTGATCGGCACGCTTCGCGGCGCCGGGTACATGCTGCGCACGGCGCCTGAGCGTTCATGACCGACGCCCCCTTGGCGATTCGCGCTCGCCTCCTGCGCAGTTCGGCCTTCCGGCTCGCCGCGCTGCAGGCAGGCCTGTTCGCGGTGATCGCCCTGTTCCTGTTCGTGATCACCTGGTGGGCGGTACGCAACTACGTCCAATCGCAGCTGCGGCGATCGGTCAGCGACGAAATCAGCGAGATCGTCGCGATACCTGCCAGCGGCCGTGCGCATGCGATTGCCGACATGGTCGCGCAGGCTCCGCAGGGACCCCTCTACTACGGGCTGTTCGATGCGGACGGGCATCGCCTGGCGGGCGACCTGCTGAACGCCCGGCCCGGCCTCGGCTGGGCCACGCAGGTGCAGAGCGCGCCCTCAGGAGACCTGGTGCGGATGCTCGTACGCACGGATCGGCTCGACGACGGCCGGCTGCTGGCGGTCGGACGCAACCGGCACGATGCCGACGAGCTGATCGTATTCCTGCAGGAAGCCTTCCTATGGGCCGGCGCCGGATCGGTGGCCCTGGCGTTGCTGGGTGGCGTGCTCACGGCGCGCGGCTATCTTCGGCGGGTCGAAGCCGTCGCCGCGGCCGCAGCGCGCATCGCCAGCGGCGATCTTGGCGCCCGTGTCTCCGGCAGCAGTCGCGGCGACGAGCTGGACCGCCTGGCGCACTCGCTCAACGCCATGCTGGAGCGCATCCAGACCTTGATGGAGGGCATGCGGCAAGTTTCCAACGACATCGCCCACGATCTACGCACGCCACTGACCCGCCTGCGTCAACGGCTGGAACTGGCTACCTGCACGGCAACCGACACCGCCACCTTCCGCGCAGCGGCCGAGCGCGCCCTGGCCGATGTCGATGGCGTGCTGGCGACGTTCTCCGGCCTGCTGCGGATCGCCCAGATCGAAACGCGCCAGCGCCGCGCCGGCTTCAGCATGGTGGACCTGTCCGACCTGCTCGACAGATTGGTCGGCGACTACGCGCCGTTGATGGAAGACCAGCACCGGGGGCTGCGCACCCTCCTCGCTCGCGACATCCGTGTACTGGGCGACCGGGCGCTGCTCACACAGATGCTCGTGAACCTGATCGAGAATGCGCTGCGCCATACGCCGCCTGGCACCCCGGTCGCGCTCACGCTGGAGCGGCAACCGGACGGCTGCCGCATCACGCTCGACGACGCCGGCCCCGGCATCCCCATGGAAGCGCGCAGCCGCGTGACCGGTCGTTTCGTGCGGCTCGATGCCGCGCGCAGCACGCCCGGTAGCGGGTTGGGGCTTGCATTGGTCGCCGCCGTGGCCGACCTGCATGGCGCAACACTGACGTTCGGTGACGCCGCTCCCGGCCTGCGCGTACAGTTGGATTTTCCACCGTCGGGCAAACCCCTGTCCTGATGTTTCCGCGTCAGGACCGCTTTCCGCTTCAGACCACCACCCAAGGACAATGCGATGAAGAAGATCAGCTGGCCCCTCCTGATGACGGCTGCCCTGAGCCTGCCTTCCCTGGCAGCCACCGGTGCGACCGCAACGAACTACGCCGTTAAGCACCACTACGCGCTGGGCGGCGAAGGCGGCTGGGATTACGTGAGCTTCGCCGCGCAGACGCGGCAGCTGTTCATCGCGCGCAACGACCGCGTGATGGTCGTGAATGCCGACACCGGCAAGCTGGTCACGGAGATCGGAGGCATGCAGCACGCGCATGGCGTCGCCATCGTGCCGTCGCTGCACCGCGCCTACGTCAGCAACGGGCACGGCAACGATGTCAGCGTGGTCGATCTGGCGACACTGAAGGTGGTCGGCACCATCCCGGTCAGCGGCAAGGATCCCGATGCGATCATCTACGACGCCGACAGCGGCAGCGTTCTGGCGATGGACGGCGACAGCAACCAGATCAGCGTGATCGACCCCAAGCTGGGCAAGGAGATCGCCACCATCCCGCTGAGCAGCAACCCCGAATTCCCGGTGAGCGCCGGCAACGGCAAGCTCTTCGTCAACCTCGAGGATGCAAGCCAGCTGGCCGAAGTCGACTTGCGCCATCGCAAGGTGCTGCACGTCTGGCCGCTGGCCCCGTGCAAGGGACCGACTGGTCTGGCCATGGATGCGACCGGTCATCGCCTGTTCTCGGTCTGCGCCAATGGCTGGATGATCGTGACCGATGCGGACAATGGCCGGCAGGTCGCCAAACTGCCGATCGACAAGGGCCCGGATGCTGTCGTCTATGACACGGCGTTGCACAACGTATTGACCACGAGCGGCGCAGGAACGCTGGCCGTGATCCATCAGACCGATGCCGACCATTATGCGCAGGCGGTCAAGGTGGCCACGATGCCGAGCGCACGCACGCTGGCCCTGGACCCGTCGACCCATGAAGTGTTCACTGTCGGTGCCGCTACGTATGGTCGCAGCAAGCCGGTCACCGGTTTCAGCCTGTTGGTGGCCGCCCCGAATTGAAGCGTCTTTCGCTCCCGGGTCTGGCTGCGGGTTAGCGCTGCCACCCGCCTGCGGGCACCTTCTCCGCAGGAGGGGGAATCAGGTGCGTTTCATCTCCGGTCGTCTTCCCCCGCTTGCCGGGGGAAGGCGACGAGGGTGGAAGGGGGGATCGAGCGGAGAGCTGCACCGGAGAAACGTTCTCGCACACGCATGGCCCGGAAACACTCAGGCTCCGGTATCCCCGCTCGGCGAAGGCCGATTCCCCAACAAGGCAAACAGCCGATCGGCCGGCGAACCGACGGCCACCAGCAATTGCCCGTCCGGGCTGTGCACCACGCAGGCCGACACGCCCGCCTTCTCCAGATGCTGCCGCGCCGCCGCCAATAGCGGCCCCGCGTCCGGCGCCGGCTTGGGCGGGGAAGGGCGGCGGTGGGAATGGTCTCCGTAGGCCACGATGCGATCTCGATGGGACGGCACGGTCCGTTGTGGCACCGCGGTCGTGAACGACCGGTATAGCGCGGGCGAAGACGCCAGGCGTCAGCCCTCCGCACAATCGGCCGCCTGCGTGGCATCGGGGCGCGATCCGCGTATGCGCCCCGAGTTGGAAACCACCACGCCCAGCGGCCCCTGCCCCTGGTCCGGGCTGCAGAACAGCAGGGTGAGGTTGCTGCCCGACGCACTGCCGTCGGGCAGAAAGGCCACCCGCCGTCGTGCCTGGCTGCTCTTGATGCGCAGCGGCGCATGGCCCTGGCCGACGCGCAGCGGCGCCCCGTCCGGCTGGTTGTTGTGGCCGCGGTCCACGCCGACCAGCCAGCCGCTTTCCCAGCGGCTTTCCTCGCTGCAGTGCAGGCCGTCGCGGGTCGGGCAGAACACCATCCGCGTGCGCCGCAGCACCGCCTCGCTGCGGGCGTAGCCGAGGGCCTGCATGAAATCCGTCTGCGCCGACTGCATGCGCCCGCGGCGTACTAGGCCGGCCAGCGAGGGGCTGGCGATACCGAGCAGGATCGCCAGGATGGCCACCACCATCACCTGCTCGACGAGCGTCAGGCCGCGCGTGCGGCCGCGTCCGCTTCCTGGCGTCCTGTCCATGCCGTCGCTCCCTGCGAGGAGCCGGCATCATCGGCCGCCCGCGGAGCCGCGGTAAGCGGTGGAAAAGCCGCGACGCCGTGCGTCCGTGCTGACAGGCCCTGTCAGCAGGGCGCCTTTAAGATCGCCCCATCCGCCCGCATATCCGTCAGCCATGACCGATCGCTTCGAACTCGTCTCCCCGTACCAGCCCTCCGGCGACCAGCCGCAGGCCATCGCCAAGTTGAGCGAGGGCTTCGAGGCCGGCCTGGCCGCGCAGACGCTGCTGGGCGTCACCGGCTCGGGCAAGACCTACACCATCGCCAACGTGATCCAGCAGGTGCAGCGCCCGACCGTGGTGCTGGCGCCGAACAAGACGCTGGCCGCGCAGCTCTACGGCGAGTTCAAGGAGTTCTTCCCCAACAACGCAGTGGAGTACTTCGTCAGCTACTACGACTACTACCAGCCCGAAGCCTACGTGGTCGCCTCGGACACCTTCATCGAGAAGGACGCGTCGATCAACGACCACATCGAGCAGATGCGCCTGGCCGCGACCAAGGCGCTGCTCTCGCGGCGCGATTCGATCATCGTGGCCACCGTGTCGGCCATCTACGGCCTGGGCGATCCGGAGGATTACCTCAGCCTGCGCCTGATCCTCTCGGTCGGCGAGCACATCGACCAGCGCAAGCTGATCCACCAGCTCACCGAGTTGCAGTACACCCGCAACGAGATGGAGCTGCGCCGCGGCACCTACCGCGTGCGCGGCGAGATCATCGACGTGTTCCCCGCCGAATCGGAAACCGAGGCGCTGCGCATCGAGCTGTTCGACGGCGACATCGAGAACCTGTCGCTGTTCGACCCGCTCACCGGCGAGACGATCCGCAAGATCCCGCGCTACACCGTCTACCCGCGCACCCACTACGCCAGCACGCGCGAGAGCGTGCTCAACGCCATCGAGACGATCAAGGTCGAGCTCAAGGAGCGGCTGGAGCAGCTCTACAAGGACAACAAGCTGGTCGAGGCGCAGCGGCTGGACCAGCGCACCCGCTTCGACATCGAAATGATGGCCGAGGTCGGCTTCTGCCAGGGCATCGAGAACTACTCGCGGCATCTGACGCGCCGAGGTCCCGGCGAAGCGCCGCCGACGCTCTTCGACTATCTGCCTCCAGATGCGCTGCTGGTGGTGGACGAATCGCACGTCACCGTCCCGCAGCTCGGCGCCATGTACAAGGGCGACCGCTCGCGCAAGGAGACGCTGGTCGAGTTCGGCTTCCGCCTGCCCTCGGCGATGGACAACCGCCCGCTGCGCTTCGAGGAATGGGAGCAGCGCGCGCCGCGCACCATCTATGTCTCGGCGACCCCGCGGGGCTACGAGCTGGAGAAGTCCGGCGACGCCGTCACCGAGCTGGTGGTGCGGCCCACCGGCCTGGTCGATCCCGAGGTCGAGGTGCGCCCGGTGCGCACCCAGGTCGACGACCTGCTCGGCGAGGCCAAGAAGCGCATCGCCATGGGCGACCGCATCCTGGTCACCACGCTCACCAAGCGCATGGCCGAGAACCTCACCGAATACCTCTCCGAGCACGACGTGAAGGTGCGTTACCTGCACTCGGATATCGAAACGGTCGAGCGCACCGAAATCATCCGCGACCTGCGCCTGGGCGAGTTCGACGTGCTGGTGGGCATCAATCTGCTGCGCGAGGGCCTGGACATGCCCGAGGTCTCGCTGGTGGCGATCCTGGACGCGGACAAGGAAGGCTTCCTGCGCTCCACCGGCTCGCTGATCCAGACCATCGGCCGCGCCGCCCGCAACGTGCGCGGCAAGGCGATCCTCTACGCCGACCAGATCACCCGCTCCATGCAGGCGGCCATGGACGAGACCAGCCGCCGCCGCGAAAAGCAGATCGCCTACAACGAAGCCCATGGCATCACACCGCAGACCGTGGTGCGCCGCATCGCCGACATCATGGAAGGCGCGCGCGCCGAACCCGCCACCCGCGGCCGCGGCAAGGCGGCCAAGGGCGTACGCGGCAAGGCCGTGGCCGAAGGGGCGGGGGAGTACGCCAACCTCAACCCCACGCAGGCGGCGGCCGCGATCAGGAAGCTCGAGTCGCAGATGTACAAGCACGCGCAGAACCTGGAGTTCGAGGAAGCCGCCCGCCTGCGCGACCAGATCCACAAGCTGCGCGAGCAGGTCATGCAGAGCTGACGCGCCCTCGCTGTAGCTCCCTCTCCCCTCCGGGGTGAGGGCTGGGAGGGGCCGGCCTAGCCTCGAACCTGATCAGCCCTAAAAGCTTGGCATCCCACCCCGCCCTTGCTAAACTTCGCGGCTCTTGGGCGGTTAGCTCAGCGGTAGAGCACTACCTTGACATGGTAGGGGTCACAAGTTCGATCCTTGTACCGCCCACCAAGATTTCGAACAGGCCGGCAGCAATGCCGGCCTGTTTGCGTGAGGGCCACCGGTTTTCGCCCGAGGCGGCGCCCGCGAGCCAGCGAAGACCGTTGCGCGTTTCCATCCCGCGCAACCGGCATCGAGGGGTGCTGCGACGGGCTTAGGTCCGCCACGCTCGATACCGGTCCACCCCAAGGGCGCCCTCCAACGAAGGAGGCCGTACATGCCCGCATCACTTAGATTCCGTCTCGCGTTTGCCACGTCCGTGCTGGTGCCCGGCATCCATCCCGACGACGCCCACCTCGCCGATTGCCTGCGCGAGCGCGGCATCGAGCCTACCGCCTGCGTGTGGAACGACCCGGCCGTGGATTGGGCCGGCTTCGACGCGGTGCTGATGCGTTCGACCTGGGACTACTTCCAGCACTACGCGGCCTTCCTGCACTGGCTCGAGCGCCTGCCGGTGCCACTGATCAACGACCGCGCGCTGGTGCGCTGGAACAGCGACAAGCGCTACCTGCTGGACCTGGCCGCGCAAGGCGTGGACATCATCCCCACCCGGCTGGCCACGGCCGCCGACCTGCCGGCGTGCGCCCGGGCGATGGCGGGGCAGGAGCTCATCGTCAAGCCGACCGTCAGCGGCACCGCCTGGCACACCGTCCGCGGCCGCGCCGGCGAGCCGGCGTTCGAGGCGGCACTGGCCGCGCTGCCGCGGGACTTCCGCTATCTGGTCCAGCCCTTCCTTCCCGAAGTGCTGGCCGAAGGCGAATGGTCGCTGCTCTTCTTCGGCGGCCATTACAGCCATGCCGTGATCAAGCGTCCGGCCGCCGGCGACTTCCGCGTGCAGAGCGACTTCGGCGGAACCTCGCAGTTGGCCGAACCGCCGCCCAACGTGCTGGCCAGCGCACGACGTGCGCTCGCCGCCACCGCCGCGCTCGGCCATGCCGACATCGCCTACGCCCGCGTGGACGGCGTGGTGGCCGACGGCGGCTTCCGGCTGATGGAGCTAGAGATGATCGAGCCCTACCTGCACCTGGGGGCATGGCCCGAAGCGGCCGAACGCTTTGCGGCGCAGTTGAGTGAGCGATTGGCAGGCCGGGCGTTAACGTGCTGAAAGGGCGAGGTGGGACACACGCTTTGTCTGCACGTCGGCGGCCACGTGCATAAAAGGCCAGCGCGAACGCTGGCCTCTGCGATGCAGGATGTGCTGGATCAGGTCGGCGAACAGAAGCTCTGAAGAAGAGCCGACGGAGGGAGCTTACGCCTGGGCCTGAAGGTCCTTGGCGCGGAGCAGGTCAGCGCGGCGCCTGCAACATGGGCGACATGGCCGCATCGGCTTCCGAGACGGCCCGCCACCACGCCGTTCCCGGATGCGGCGCATCGAGCTGGACGCGCTCGCCGAACAGCGGCGTCGCCAGCGCGATTCGATGGGTGCGGGCCAGGGCGGCGATGCGCTCGAACGGCTCGTGCCAGGCGTGCATCGCCAGGTCGAAGGTGCCGTTGTGGATGGGCAGCAGCCAGCGGCCGCGCAGGTCCTGGTGCGCCTGCACGGTTTCCTCTGGCTGCATGTGCACGCCCGGCCAGTCGCGGTTGTAGGCGCCAGTTTCGATGCAGGTGACGTCGAACGGCCCGAAGCGCTCGCCGATGGCGCGGAAGCCGCTGAAGTAGCCGCTGTCGCCGCTGAAGAACAGGCGGACGTCCCCGTCCTCCACCACCCAGGAGCACCACAGCGTGCGATTGCGGTCGGCCAGCGAACGGCCGGAGAAGTGCTGCGCGGGCGTGGCGGTGATCCGCAGTCCGTCGATTTCGGCACCCTGCCACCAGTCGAACTGCTCGATCAGCGACGCGGGTACGCCCCACGCGGCCAGCCGGGCGCCGACGCCCAGGGGCATGTAGAACCGCGCGCCCGCCCGGGCCAGCGCGCGGACGGCGGCGCGGTCCAGGTGGTCGTAGTGGTCGTGCGAGAGCAGCACGCCGCGGATCGGCGGCAGGTCGCGCAGGGCGATCGGCGGCGCGTGGAAGCGGCGCGGGCCCATCCACTGCACCGGCGAGGCGCGCTGCGCGAAGACCGGGTCGGTGATCCACCAGTGCCCGCGCAGCTTCAGCAGCAGTGTGGAGTGGCCGAGCCGGTACAGGCTGCGATCCGGCGCGGCGTCGAGTTCGTCGCGCGTCAACCGGCGTACCGGGATGGGCGCTGCCGGGACCGTGTTCTTCGGCTTGTCGAACAGCAGGTCCCACATGACGTTGCGGTCCGTCGCCGGCGCGGGCCGCATGGGATCCTGGTTGCGGAAGCGGTCGCCGGTGCTCTGCGGGGACTGCGGGTAGCTGGGCAGGTTGGGCACGTGGTCACCGTGGGCGTGGGGGAGGGCGAAAGCCGCGGCGGCCGGCCGGGCGCGGAGCTCCGATTTCGATGAGTTGGGGGCGATCGGGCCCGAGGCAACGCCTGGTCGCAATGGGGCCGGCAGGTACTTTCCGGACGCGGGTGCGCGTACAGGATTGCTCGGTCTCGTGGGATGCGGGTCATGGCTTGACTGGCGCAACGCATAGCAGTCGGCAGAACCGGACGGGATCCCTTTGATCTGCATCGGCGCGCGCCCTCATGGCGTCACGCGCGTGTAAGGCTTGGGCGACGCGAAGCCCATGACGCTGCTCACAACAATCGGGAGAACGTATGGAGCCAGGTGCCGCCACCGAAGTCGTCCGCCAGGCGCAGGAGATCGAGATCGACCAGCTCGCGGACCTTTGGTACCAAGGCTGGCAGGATGCGCACGCCGCGATTCTGCCGGCGGAATTGGCGCGGCTGCGCACGCGCGAGAGTTTCGCGGAGCGTCTTCGGGCTGCACTGCAGGCAGTCAGGGTCGTGGGCCCGCGCGGTGGCCCGATCGGCTTCTGCATGACCCAGGCCGATGAGCTCTATCAATTGTTCGTATCGTCCGACGGGCGAGGCCGAGGCGTGGCCGCGCTTCTGGAGGCCGATGCCGTCTCGATCCTCTCCCGCCGGGGCGTCGAGGTCGCGTGGCTCGCCTGCGCCATCGGCAACCATCGGGCGGCGCGGTTCTACGAAAAGGCGGGGTGGAGATGCACCGGGACGGTGGTGAGCGAACTCGAAACCCAGGCGGGGGTGTTTCCCCTCGAAGTGTGGCGGTTCGAGAAGGCGCTGGTTTAAACGGGGCGAAGGAAATTTAAAGGCTCCGCTCGGCAGAAACGGGCGGCAGCTGGAGCGAACAAAAGGGACGGGGCTCAAATCCGACGTGCGTCCCGTATCACCGGAAAAGGTTTACACCAGCAAGCCCGGATGCGGATTGGGCCCGAAGGGCGCTGCGCTACCTAGGCGCAAGGCGGCGGCCACGTAGGCCCACAGCGCTTCGGGTGGCGGTGCGTCGTCCGGCGGCGAGCCGTCGGGGCGCTGGCGTCCGGCCGCACCGGTTCTGACGTATTTGCCGATGATCGTGGCGGTGCCGCCTTTCGCGTGGTCGGCGCCGGGCAGCGTGCGGCTGAATTCGCCGACCAGCACGGTGACCACGTTGCGTTCCGGCAACGCCATCGTGCGGTGGAGGAAGGTCGCGAGCGACGGCGTGATCGGCGCCATGATCTCGCGCGCCGTTTTTCCGGTGTCGTCGTGATGGGTGTCGAACTGCCGGTCGTGCCGTCCGGTGTAGGCCGGCTGTGCGAACACGACGCCGGCGCCCTCGTGGACCAGTGCTTCCACCGCCGCGAACGTCGACCGCTGGTCGTCGATCGCCATATTGTCGCTGGCCACGCCATAAGCCTCGCGGATGGCATCGAAATGCGCGGATGAAAGGGTGCGGCGCATCGGGTCCCATCGCGCGACGTGTTCGAAGCCGAGTCCGCGTTCGGCGGCGGGGCTGGCGTCGACGCCGACCGGCAAGCCGAGGTTGTTGACGATGGCGCAGGCGACCGTGGTGGCCGGCATGGCTGCGGCCATGCGCAGCAGTTGGCTGCGCCCGCCCGGCTGCAGCACCGCGGCGCGCGCGTCATTGTGCGTGTAGAGCCCATGCCGGAAATGCACCGAGGCCATATGGTCCAGGGCGGCCGCGGGCAGGGCCCCCAGCGAGCCGGCGTCCACGTGAAGCCCGTTGCCGAGCGTGCGCACATTGTCCGGGGTGACTCCGAACGCACCATTGGCAAGGAAGGCATCGGCGCTGTTGAACAGGCCGGCGGGGCCGCCGTTCAACCAGAACACGACCAGCGTGGGCCGTTCGGTGCCGGGATACCTTTTCGCGAGCAGGCCGCGGCCGCCCAGCGCCAAGGTGCCGGCCAAGGCGGCGCCCGCCTTGAGCAGGGTGCGGCGCGTGATCGAAGACGAAGTCATGGGGAGCTCCAGCAGAGGATGCGTTGCCCGCGGTGCGGGTGGAGACTTAGCCTAGATGCGTCCGTCTTCCGAAAGGGAGCCAATTTGTGTCGCAAATCAGACAGTACCCGCGCCGCCGCTCGTCGTGGCCGATCACGGCGCTGGCCAAGGTCTACCCGCGCGGATGGCATGTCGCCCGGCACCGGCACCGCCGCGGGCAGCTGATCTACGCCAAGTCGGGCGTGATGCAGGTGACCACGCGCGAAGGCATCTGGATCGTGCCGCCGCAGCGTGCGTTGTGGATCCCCGTGGGCATGCAGCACGAGATCCACATGGAAGGGCAGGTGGCGGTGCGCATGCTCTATCTCGATCCGCCGACGGGCGCGCCGTTCGGACCGCATTGCCGGGTGCTGTCGGTTTCCTCGCTGCTGCGCGAGCTGATCCTGACCGCCGTGAGCGCGCACGAGGACAGGCAGGCCGAACGCATGGCGATGCTGGCGCCGCTGTTGCTGCACGAGCTGCAGTCGGCGGACGAGGCGGCCTTGCACATACCGGTGCCGTCCGACCCGCGCCTGAGGAAAGTCTGCCTGCGGCTGCTCGCCGGGATCTCGCACGAGGAGACGCTCGAGCAGTTGGCCGCCCGGGCCGGCGCCAGCAGCCGCACCCTGGCCCGGCTGTTCGAGAGCGAGTTGCACATGTCCTTCGTGCGCTGGCGCCAGCATGTCCGGCTGGCCCAGGCGCTCAGCCAGATGAGCCTGGGGCGATCCATCAAGACCGTCGCGCGCGAGGCCGGCTACGCGAGCAGCAGCGCCTTTATCGGCATGTTCCGCCGCGTGCTTGGCGTCACCCCGACCGAATACCTGAAGCATGCCGCCCAGCCACCCGCCTGAGCGACCAGCGACTTCAACCGGTTCTTTCACCTCGACCTGCCATCGGCCGAAGCGGACGGGGCCGCGCCCTGATCCGTCTGTTGCGCATGGGCGTCCGCGTGCGCCGGGCAGGCAGCGGCTTTGCCGCGCCTATAGCGCCGCCCGGGCGTAGCTGGAGGTCAGGATTTCCCAGGCGTGCCCGTCCGGTTCGCTCCAGTACACGATGCGGCCGCCGTGCTGGTGCCGGACCTGCATGTCCACCGGACCCATGGGCGTGCTCCGGTAAGGGATGTTCTTGTCGACCAGGCGGCCGAGGATGAGGTCGAACTCCGCTTCGCTCACCTGAAAGCAGTAGTGCTGGGGCGAGAACTCGCCCATGACCTGGCCGAAGTCCAGCGTCAGCTCGTCGTTGACGTAGACCGGGCTGAAAGGGCCGCCCGCCGTGTCTCCGGACCAGGAGACATCCAGGAGGCTGGCCAGCAGCGCGGCGGCGGCCTTGCGGTCGCGCGAGGGAACGATGAGATGGTCCAGTCGGATGGGCACGGCTTTCTCCCTTGCATCAAGGAACGGGTGGATTCGCCACCGCGGCCCATGGTACGGCCGGGCCCTTGCGCATGTTGCCGCTGCCCGCGACAGGCGTGCCGTTCCAAAGCGGCACCGCCTACGCGACGTAGACGGACCCGGCTGTACGGTCGCCCAGCCCCGGGGTTCGGACGGCCAGTCGCTCGTCACGTTGGCGGCAGTCGATAACCGGGGCGCCTCCTGGCCGTCGGAGCGGCACGTGGCGTCACCCGCGAGGCTACGGCCGTCGAGGACCGGACCGCGCGGCGCGGCTGGGCGGCGAACGTCCCGGGCACACGCTGACCGCATCCAGCGGGTCCGTTTCCACGTAGGTTCATGGACTGCCGGAGTCTGACGATGCGCATCCTCATCACCGGGGCGACCGGTCTGGTTGGCCAGGGCGTGTTGCGAGAGTGCCTGAGGGCGCCGGACGTGGAGCACGTGGCCATGCTGGGACGCCGTGCCACGGGCATGCAGGCCCCGCGGCTGGAAGAGCTGGTTTGTCCGGACTTTGCCGACCTCGGCCCGATTCACGAGCGCCTGGCGCCGTTCGACGCGTGCTTCTACTGCGCAGGCGCTCCCTTGGTGGGCCTGTCCGCGGCGGCCTACCGGCATGTCACGGTGGACCTGACCGTGCACGTGGCCGAGGTCTTTGCGCAGCGCAATCCCGGCGGGCGGTTTTTGTACATCTCCGGCGCCCACGCGGATGCCGCCAGTCGACTGTCGCTGCTGCGGGCCAAGGGCAAGGCCGAGCGCGCACTGGGCGCGCTGCCGATCACCACGGTGATGCTGCGCCCGGGCGGCATCCGCCCGGTCCAGGGCGTCCGCTCGCCACACCGGCCGCTGGACCTGCTTTACCGCCTTGGTGCGCCTGCGCTCGCCCTGGCGGGGCATCTGCTGCCCGGCCAGATGACCACGACTGCGCGGGTGGGGCGGGCGATGCTCGCGCTGGCGCGCGATCCGTCGCCGCCGGCCGTGGTCGAGAACGATGCCATCAACCGGCTGGGTCAGTAATGTCTTCCCGCACTTCCGCACGGGCCGGGCGCAACCGGGCGTTGAGCACACCCCGGGTCGCCACGCAGCCGTTGGGTTGCCGCCCTAGGCCGAGCGCGCGCTCTCCTTGCCCGCCTCCAAGAGGTCCGCCAGCGCGCCGGCCAGTTCGGCCTGGCGGAAAGGCTTGGCCAGGCGGCGCAGGCCGCCGGCCTCGCGGTCGGTGAGGGTGGCGAAGCCGGTGATCATCAGGGCCGGGGTCTGCGGCCGCAGGCGGCGGACTTCGCGCGCCAGTTCGGCGCCGGTCATGCCGGGCATGGCGTAATCGGTGACCAGGATATCGAAGGCCAGGCCGGTGTTGACCTTTTGCAAGGCTTCGAAGCCGGAGTCGACCGATACCACGGTGTAGCCCGCGTCGGCCAGCATCTCGGCGGTGCCGCCGCGCACCAGGTCCTCGTCGTCGACCAGCAGGACGGTCGCGGCGGGTACGCGGGGGATCGGCGCGTCGTTGGCGGCGACGCCCGCCTCGGCCAGCACCTGGTCCGACACCGGCAGCCACAGCGACGCGGTGGTGCCGCGGCCGGGCTGGCTGTCGAGCGCGAAATCGCCGCCGGACTGGGCGGCCAGGCCATGCACCGACGACAGGCCGAGGCCGGTACCGCGCCCGACGCCCTTGGTCGTAAAGAACGGCTCGATGGCGCGCTTGACGGTTGCCGGATCCATTCCGACGCCGGTGTCGGTGACCGAGAAGCGGATGAACCTTCCCTCGCCGAGCCGCGGATTGCGGCGCTCGCGTTCCTCGGCGACGACGATCGCCAGTTCGCCGCCCTCGGGCATCGCGTCGCGGGCATTGACCACCAGGTTGAGCAGCGCCAGCTCCAACTGGTTGGGATCGACCAGCGCCGGGGGCAGGCTGGGCGGGCAGGACACCGAGAGCCGGATGCCGGGTCCGATCGACCGCGAAACCATGTCGGCGAACCCGGACAGCAGCCGGCTGACGTCTACCGGGCGTGGCGCCAGATGCTGGCGGCGGGAAAAGGCGAGCAGACGCTGGATCAGCGTCCGTGCGCGCTCCGCGGCCTGCAGGCCGGCGGCGGTCATGCGGCGGGCGCGTTCGTCGCCGTCGAGCTTGCGCGCAAGCGTGTCGAGCGCGCCCAGGATCGGCGTCAGCAGGTTGTTGAAGTCGTGCGCGACGCCGCCGGTGAGTTGCCCGATGGTCTCCATCTTCTGCATCTCGTGGACCTGGGCGAGCGCGGCCTGGCGTTCCTCCACCGCGATCGCGATGCGCTGCTCCAGCTCGCCGGTAAGCTGGCGCAGCGCCTCTTCGCCGCGCTTGCGCGCGGTGGTGTCGCTGGCCGCGCCGAACCACTCGACGATACCGCCGGCATTGTCGAGGATCGGCACCGCGCGGGCATGGGTCCAGCCCAGGCTGCCGTCGGCCTGCCGGATGCGGTGCTCGGACTCGAACATGCCCTTGTTCGCCAGGGCCTCGCGAACGGCTATGGCCACCTGCGGCTGGTCCTCGGGATGGACATACGCCTCGAGCCACCCTTCGTTCGGCTCGGAGGTATCGGCCAGGAAGCCCTGGCCTTCCAGTTCGCGCAGCTCGCGCCAGTCCGGGCTCATGCGGAACACCGAGTACGCGCCGGTGGTGAGCAATGCCCGGAAGCGTGCCTCGCTCGAGCGCAGCGCGATCTCGGCCGTGGCCTGCTCGATCGCCGCCCAGGTACGCGTGCCTACGTCCTCGATCAGGGCGACCTCATGGGGGGTCCAGTGATGCGGAGCGCGGAAATTGACGAAGAAGCAGGCGAAGAAACGGCCGTCGCGGACCAAGGGCACCGAGACGAATGCCCGGGTGTCGATCGCTCGCCAGGCGCCCTGGTCGTGCTGCGGGTCGGCCTCGACGTCGGCGCAGATTTCGGTCTGGCCGTCGTGCTGGCGGGCGACGAGCCCGGCGCCGAACGGAGCCAGCGGCGCGCCGCCGATCAGGGGATCGAGTCCATCGGTGTAGCAGGCCTCGTAGACGATGGTTTCTTCGCCCGGAAGCACCTTGGCGTAGCCGACGCGCTGGGCACCCAGGTGCCGGCCCAGCGCGGCGACGGCGCGGTCGGCCAGGACGTGCGGTTCGGCGACGTCGCGCAGCGCATCCTCCAGCTCGATGCGGAAGCGCTGGTGGCGGACCGCCAGCACCTGGTCGGTGGTCTCGGCCACGGCGCAGAACATGCCGCCGATCTGGCCGCTTTCGTCCCACACGGGCGAATAGGAGAAGGTGAACCAGGTCTGCTCCTCGAAGCCCTTGCGGTTCATCACCAGTGGCAGGTTTTCGCGGTACACCGCCTCGCCCGACATCGCCGCGTCGATCAACGGCACGATGTCGGTCCAGATCTCGCGCCAGATGTCCTCGAAGCGGCTGCCCAGCGCCGCCGGGTGCTTGGCGCCCAGGATCTCGGCGTAGGAATCGTTGTAGAGGAAGCCCAGCTGCGGTCCCCAGGCGACGAACATCGGGAACTTCGAATTGAGCAGCAGGCTGACGACCGAGCGCAGCGACTGCGGCCAGTGGACCGGGTCGCCGAGCGGCGAGCGGGACCAGTCGTGGGCGCGCATCATCTCGCCCACCTTACCTCCGCCGGCAAGGAAACTTTTTTCAGGCGACATCAGTTGCGGCGACACGGACACGTGCTCTTTCCTCTCGGGGGATGGGGCAGCCAGTCTTTGCTGTCGGACGCACGAGGACGGTGGGTGCGGTCCCGCGCAATGGCGGCACGGCAGGCAACCGGTGCCGCGCGTTGCCGTGAGACACGTGCGAACCCTGCCCAAGCGTCCCGAGCCGGAATTCGACGACACGACAGACTAGCCCGAACCTCCTGAATTACTTGTTGCTGTGGCGGACGAAGATGAACGAGGCAGGGCTCGCTTATCCCTTCCCTTGGTTACCACGGGGGACGTCACACGGGCGTGCTCGGTAACATGGCGGCCTCGTGCCACTGCGGTCTCCCACCATGCGCCTCAACCTCCTCGCCGGCCTCTTCGCCGCCACCGTCTGCCTGGCCGTGGCGCTGCCTTCGGCGGCGGCTGAGCGCAGTGCCCCGACCATCGGCCAGCAGCGCGAAGGGGTGCTGTTCTGGACCCAGGCGCAGCGCGAGGCGCGCTTTCCGCGGATGTACGAGTTGTTCCCCAGCGACCGGGCGGCGCACGGTGCGCAGGTGCACGCCCTGCCGCAGGGACGGCCGCTGGCCGTGGCGGGGAGGGATGCCTCGGCCTGGCTCGCCGGCTACATGGACCGCTACCACATCGCCGGCGTGATGGTGCTCGAGGACGGCCGCGTCCGCCTGCAGCGCTATGCGAAAGGCTTTGGGCCGGACCGGCGCTGGACCTCGTTCTCGGTGGCCAAGTCGGTCACCTCGACCTTGCTAGGAATCGCTCTGCAGCAGGGCTACATCCACAGCATGGGCGACACGCTGGGCAGCTACATTCCGGAGCTGCGCGGCAGCGCCTATGCGGACGTGACGGTGCAGCAGCTGCTGACCATGACCTCCGGCGTGCGCTGGAACGAGGACTACGCCGACGCCAGGTCCGACGTGGCGCAGATGTACCTGGGCGCCTGCGCGGATGGCCGCGCGCACGTGCTGTCCTACCTGATGAAAATGCCGCGGCAGTGGCCGGCCGGCACGCACTGGAACTACAACACCGCCGAGACCGACCTGCTCGGCATCCTGGTGCAGCGGGCCACGCACCGGTCGCTGGCCGCCTACCTCTCGCAGACCCTCTGGCAGCCCTACGGCATGGCCGCCGATGCCTACTGGATCAAGGACGAGTGCGACGGCAGCGACACCGGCGGCAGCGGCCTGTCGGCCACGCTCGGCGATTACGCGCGGCTGGGCCAGTTCATGCTCGATGGCGGCCGCATCGGCGGCAAGCCGGTGATCGCGCAGGCCTGGCTGCAGGGCGCGGTGCACCGGCAGACCGGCGTCGACGAGCCGGGCCGCGGCTACGGCTATCTGTGGTGGACCGACACCGATGGCAGCTATGCAGCGATCGGCATCTTCGGCCAGATGGTCTACGTCGATCCCGCGCGCAAGCTGGTGATCGCCCAGGTGGCCGCCTGGCCGCAGGCCACCGGCAAGGCGCTGGTCCAGGCGCGCCGCGAGTTCGTCGCGGCGATCAAGCGGGCGGTGGACGACGAGGGCAAGCCGGCGTCGCCCTGAGTCGGCCGCCTCACCGCCCCGGCCGCGGCGACGGGGCGGCACGCCGCAGGAGGCCCTGCGCCTGCATCCATCCCTGGAACGCATCGGTCCAGTGGTCGCTGCTGGTGCCCTGCCGGCGCAGGCCGAAGCCGTGGCCGCCGCTGGCGTAGATGTGCGCTTCCGGCCGCTGGCCGGCGGCCAGCAGGGCCTCGTAGAAGCGGGACGCTGCCGCGCGGGCCTGGTCGTCGTCCTGGGCCCAGGCCATGAACACGGGCGGCAGGCTGCCGGGTATGGAAGGCAGGGTGCCGAAGGGCGCGCCGTAGATCAGCGCGGCGAAGTCCGGCCGCGCCGCGGCGTCGGCCTGCAGCAGCGCGCCGCTGGCGATCATCGCGCCGGCGGAAAAGCCGAGGATGCCGATCCGGTGCGCAGAGAGCCCCCACACTGCCGCGTTCTGCCGCACGCGCCTGACCGCCTGGATGCCGTCGGCCATGCCTTCCCGGCACGCCTTGCCCAGGTCCAGGTCGGCCGGAATGCCCTGCTGCTGCTTGCGCTGAATGCGGTACTTGAGCACGAAGGCGGCGATGCCTTGCCGCTGCAGCCAGCGCGCGACGCCAGTGCCTTCCAGGTCCATGGCGAGCGCGAGGCAGGCGCCGCCCGGCGCGACGATGACGCCGGTGCCCGTGGCGTGCGCGGGATCGGGCAGGTAGGCGGTGAGCGTCGGCGTCGTCACGTCGAAGACCACCGTGCCCAGCGGCGTATCGGCGACGGTGCGTTCCGGATAGGTCGCGTGCGGCGGGCCGGGCACCGCGCCGGGCCAGACGGGCAACGTGCTCTGTGCCTGGGCGGCCGCGCAAGCCAGTAGCGCGAGGGCAGCCGTGATGCGGCGGATCCAGCGTCCCATGGGAGCTCCGGAGGATTCGGACGGCGCGACGCTACGGCTCGCGCGATGCAGCGTCAATCTCGCTCATGGTCCAGCCGCCTGGTGCCATGGGTGCCTGGCCAGGCACGGGCGGGATGTGGTCGGGAAATGTGCGGGCCATGGCGGCGCCTGACGCCGGCTGTCCGGCGATAGGCGGATAGCACGGGCGCCCGGCCGGTTCCGGGACCAGGCGCCGCGGGTCCGCCGCGCACCGTGCCGACCGGCAGATGAGCGCCGGGCGGGGTTGCTGCTAAGTTCCGGAACTCCATCGCCTGCCGGAGCCCTCCATGTCCCGTGCCCTTCCTGCTGTCCCGTCGGCCGTGCCGCGCCGTCCGTCGCGCCTCGTGCTGGCCCTGTCGCTGGCGCTCGCCGCTGGTTCGGCCGGGGCGCAACCGGCGGCCGGGGACCGCGTGCCGCCGCCGCAGGACACGCCCTACCCGGGCACGGTGGCGGTCCACGTCGATGCCAGCGACACACGCCAGGGCATCTTCCGCGTGCACGAAACGCTGCCGGTGCAGGCCGGCGCCCTGACGCTGCTGTATCCGAAGTGGATCCCGGGCGACCACTCGCCGAGCGGCCCGGTGGCCATGCTGGCGGGCCTGAAGCTGAGCGCCGGCGGCAAGCCGCTGAAATGGACGCGCGACGAGTACGACGTGTATGCGTTCCACGTCGACGTGCCTGAGGGCGTGTCCTCGATCGATGCGGATTTCCAGTACCTGTCCGACCGCAGCGGCGGCTACGAGATGACCGACCGCATGCTCGACCTGGAGTGGAACAAGGTGGCGCTGTATCCGGCCGGCCACTTCTCCCGCCGCATCGTCTTCGCGCCCAGCGTGACGCTGCCGCGCGGCTGGCAGTTCGGCAGCGCGCTGGAACGCGCGGGGCAGGCGCAGGCTTCGCGCTCGGGCGACACCATCACCTTCAAGCCGGTGCCGTTCAACACGCTGGTCGATTCGCCGATCTACGCGGGCCAGTACTTCAAGCGCGTCGACCTCACCCCCGCCGGCGGGGCGCCGGTGCATCTGGACGTGGTCGCCGACGAGCCCAAGTACCTGGAGATGACGCCGGAGCAGGTGCAAGCCCATCGCAACCTGGCGGCGCAGGCGGTGAAGCTGTTCGGCTCGCACCACTACGACCACTACGACTTCCTGTTCTCGCTGTCGGAGCAACTGGGCGGCAACGGGCTGGAGCACCACCAGTCCAGCGAGAACGGCCTGGGTGCCGACTACTTCACCGCCTGGAAGGACTCGGCGCCCGGGCGCGACCTGCTGGCGCACGAGTACACCCACTCCTGGAACGGCAAGTTCCGCCGCCCCGCCGACCTATGGACGCCCAACTTCAACGTGCCGATGGGCGACTCGCTGCTGTGGGTGTACGAGGGCCAGACGCAGTACTGGGGTTTCGTGCTGACCGCGCGCGCCGGCCTGTGGACGCCTGCGCAGTTCCGCGACGCGCTGGCCATGGTCGCGGCCAACTACCAGCGCAACCGCGAGGGATTCCAGTGGCGCACGCTGGAGGACACCACCAACGACCCGACCGCGGCGCACCGCGAAAGCCTGCCCTACCGCAGCTGGCAGATGAGCGAGGACTACTACAGCGGCGGCCAGATGCTGTGGCTGGCGGTGGACGCCAAGCTGCGCGCCCTGACGCACGACGGCAAGTCGCTGGACGACTTCGCGCGGGCCTTCTTCGGCGTCGACGACGGCAGCTTCGTCACCAAGACCTACACCTTCGACGACGTGGTGGCGGCGCTCGATGGCGTGGCGAAATACGACTGGGCGAGCTTCCTGCGCGCGCGTGTCGATGCGCTCGATCCGCCGCTGCTGGACGGCGTGCAAGGCATCGGCTGGAAACTGGTCTACACCGATCAGCCGAGCGACTACGAGCAGCAGTACGACAGCCGCCCGCAATCGCCGCGGCATCTGTTCAACTTCGCCTGGTCGATCGGCCTGACCCTGGACGACCACGGCCAGGTCAACGACGTACGCTGGGACGGCCCGGCGTTCAAGGCCGGCGTCAGCACCGGCGCGACGCTGGTCGCGGTGAACGGCCAGAACTATTCCAGGGACGTGCTCAAGCAGGCGATCACCGCGGCGAAGAACGGCAGGTCGCCGATCCAGTTGCTGCTCAAATTCCAGGGCGGCTACCAGACGGTGGCGGTGGATTATTACGGCGGCCTGCAGTACCCGCACCTGGTGCGCGTCCCCGGCACGCCCGATTACCTGAGCGAGATCATCGCCGCACGCAAGTAGCGCCGCGCATGCCGCTGGCGGACGACCGGCCCACGGGGCTTCCTGCGTCCGCGCGGGAAGTTCAGTGGAGGCGGGGCCGCCAGCCCCGGTCCCACGCCTTGCTCCAGCTGAGCACCAGCGCCTGGCTGGCCGTGCCGGACAGCGTGTGGGTGCCGGCAGGCAGGTTCCATTGGTCCGCGGGGCGGTTGCCGTCGATCCCCATCGCGACCGGGTGCCTGCCGTCGCTCAATGTGTACTGCCCAGGCACCGCGATGGCGAAGGGCCGCGCTCCCGCGGGCAGGCTCTTTCCGGCCACATAGACGTCCGCGGGGCCGGGCAGGTAGTTGCGCTTGACGAAGGCCAGATCGGCTGGCGGCAGGCGGTCGGGGACGACCACCATGGTCCGGTGCGCGACGAGGGCCTGGGCGATCGTGTCCGGCATCTTGCCGTGCCGCAGGCGCCGCAGCGCCAGGCTCTCCATCACGGGGTAGTAGGGGCGCGGGCGGAAGACCGCGCCGCTCTTGGCGTCCATCACGGTGTCGCCCGGGTCGGTGCTGCGCAGCACCGTGGCCAGTTCGGCCCGCTCGCCGGCCAGCGCGTCCCGCCAGGGCGGCGCATGCCACACCAGGATGCCCAGCTCCAGGAGCACCAGCGCCGCCACCACGATGCCGCCCCTGCGCGGACTCGACGGATCGGCCGCGAACCGCGAGGCGAACGCGCCGGTCGTTACCAGCATGACCGTGGGTATCACCGGCAGGAAATCCTGCGGCGTGGACAAGGGCCAGGCCAGCCAGATCAGCGACACGTACAGCACGCCGTGCAGGGCGAGGAACGTGCGCCAGCGCGCCGGGTCCTGGTCGATGTTGCGCAGGCGGTAGGTCGCCAAGGCGAGGACGGGCACCAGCCATCCTACGTAGACGGCCTGCCGCCAGGTATGGCTGGATCCGCCGGTGGAGGCCAGGCCATACAGGACGAGATCGCGCCAGGCGGGCAGCAGGTCGTGCATGGAGCCCAGCCACAGCACGAGGCCGGCGGGAACCGCCAGGCAGCCGACCAGGCATGCCGCCGCGCGCTTGACGACCGGGCGGGACAGCTTGCGCGGCGAGGCCATCCACGCGCAGCCAGCCGCCAGCAGCGCGGTGCCGACCAGAGGCAGGGTCTTCTGCGAAATCGACAAGGCGGCGCCCACGCCCACGCCTGCGAGCAACCAGCGCGCCGCGGATCGGCCGGAGGGAAGCACCAGGGCCAACGCCAGCAGCCACAGCGCCGTCCAGGCGTCATCGGTGCGGAACTGGCCGGTCCTGAGGAAGAACACCTGCATCAGCGCGGCGAGCAGCACCGCGGCGTCGGCCAAGCCAGGCCGGTAAAGGCTGCGCGCGATGCGCCACGTCGCGACGATGGCGAGGGCGTACCAGGGCAGCACCGCCAGGCGCAGCCACCACAGGATGTCAGCGCGCTCGCCCAGGCCATGCATCAGCGGCGCGTAGATCAATGCGAACAGCGGGCCATGGTTGTCGAACACGTCGCGATAGGGCACCGCGCCCTGGGCGATGCTCCAGGCGACGTGGGCGTGCTGGGGCTCGTCCGAATCCAGCGGATAGGCGCCGAGCCAGAGCACCCGCAAGACAAGCAGCAGCACCAGCGCCAGCGCGGGCGCGAAAGCGGCGCGGGAACGGGCGAGGCGGGCCTGCATGGGCCAGACTATGCCGATGCGGACGTTCAGGCCGCGTGCGGGGAGCCGGCGCCCGCGGCCGTTTCAGCGCTTGTTCTTGCTTTCCAGCATGGCCCGCAGATCCGCGAAGGGATTGCCGGTGGCCGGCGGCGCCGCGGCCGCTTCATAGCCGGCGCCGCGGACGTGATCGATGTGGCGCGAGTGCTCGTTGTCGTGGCAGTACACGCACAACAGCTCCCAGTTGCTGCCGTCGGGCGGGTTGAAGTCGTGGTCGTGGTTGCGGTGGTGCACGGTCAGCTCACGCAGGTTGCTGCGCGTGAACTCGCGCCCGCAGCGGCCGCAGACCCACGGGTACATTTTCAGCGCCCGCTCGCGGTAGCCGAGCTCGCGTTGTTCGGCGGCGCGGCGGGCCTCGGCGACGATGCGGTCGAGCTTGGCCGGATCGGGAATTTTTTGCGGACTCATCGTCGTAAGAGTGTCTGGTCGCGGGGATCGTGTCCGACCGGCAGGGATGATGGTGGAGGCTGGTGGCCACTTCCGCAACAATGGCGCGGCATTCCCATCGGGTTCGAGCCATGACCTATTTTTGGATCAAGTCCTTCCATCTTCTCTTCGTCATGGCCTGGATGGCGACGGTGTTCTATTTGCCGCGCATCCTGGTCAATATCGCCGAGGCCGGTGACGACGCCGGCGTGCGGACGCGGCTGCTGTTGATGGGGCGGCGGCTGTACAAGTTCGGGCACAACATGTTCGGCCTGGCCTTCCTGTTCGGGCTGGTGCTGTGGCAAGGCTGGCGGCTGTTTCCATCCACGCTTCCGAACGTGGTGGCCGGCATGCACTGGATCGACCTCAAGCTGGGCCTGGTGGCGCTGCTGCTGGCCTACTTCGTGGTGATCGGACGGATGCTCAAACGGGCCGAGAAGGGCGGGGCGCTGCCTGCGTCGGTGGCTCTGCGCTGGCTCAACGAGCTGCCGGTGCTGCTGTTGCTGGGCGTGATCTTCCTGGTGATCGCCAAGCCGTTCTGAAAACGCCGCGCCTGCGCCAGCGCAGGCGCGCAGCCTCGCCGGCCGCCGCGAACGCTCAGCCGCCGTGATACTCGCGATACCACTTCACGAAGCGGGCGACGCCGTCTTCGATCGAGGTGTCGGGTGCGTAGCCGACATCGCGGCGCAGGGCCGAGACGTCGGCCCAGGTGTCCGGCACGTCGCCGGGCTGCATGGGAAGGAGGTTCTTTTCCGCCGTGCGGCCGAGGTTCTGCTCCAGCAGCTCGATGAAGCGCAGCAGCTGTACCGGCTGATCGTTGCCGATGTTGTAGACCCGGTAGGGCGCGCTGGAGGTGCCCGGGTTGGGCCGTTCGGCGTCGTAGGACGGGTCCGGTTGGGCCGGATGGTCGAGCGTGCGGACCACGCCCTCGACGATGTCGTCGATGTAGGTGAAGTCGCGGCTGTGGTTGCCGTGGTTGAACACGTCGATCGGCTCGCCTCGGCTGATGCGGTCGGCGAACAGCATCGGCGACATGTCCGGCCGGCCCCATGGGCCATAGACCGTGAAGAAGCGCAGGCCGGTGGTGGGCAGGCCGTAGAGATGGCTGTAGCTGTGCGCCATCAGCTCATTGGCTTTCTTGCTGGCGGCGTACAGGCTGACCGGATGGTCGACGGCGTCTTCCACCGCGAAGGGCATCTTGCGGTTGGCGCCATAGACCGAGCTGGAGGAGGCGTAGACCAAGTGCTCGACCTTGCCGTGGCGGCAGCCTTCGAGAATGTTGAGGAAGCCGTCCAGGTTGCTGCGCACGTAGGCGCGCGGGTTCTTCAGCGAGTAGCGCACGCCGGCCTGGGCGGCCAGGTTCGCCACACGCTGCGGCTGGAAGTCGGCGAAGGCGCGGTCGATCGCGTCGGCGTCGGCCAGATCGGCGCGCAGGTGGGTGTAGGCCGGGTGGTTGGCGAACTGCGCCAGGCGGGCTTCCTTCAACGACGGGTCGTAGTAGTCGTTGTGGTTGTCGATACCCAGGACTTCGTCGCCGCGGGCGAGCAGGCGCTGGGCGAGCGCGGCGCCGATGAAGCCGGCGGTGCCGGTGACGAGGATGCGCATCCGTTACGGTTCCTGGTGGGGACGGACCATTCTAGCGGGCGGAACCGTGAGGACCGGGCCAACGGCGTTCGCGCGCGGTGTTCTTCGGCTAGACTAGCGGCCTGACCCGAACACTAGGTGGCCGGCGCGTGAGCGCAGGTCGAGCGTGCGACATGGCAACTACCCGCATCCTTCGCTGATTTCCCGACGCCTTTGTTCCGTACACGAAAGGGCGTCATGCCCTTTTTTGATTTCCGGGATTCGAAATCCATGATCGAAGTTACGCTCCCGGACGGCAGCAAGAAGCCGTTCGACCATCCCGTCACCGTGCAGGACGTGGCCGCCTCCATCGGTGCGGGCCTGGCCAAGGCGACGCTCGCCGGCAAGGTCGACGGCAGGCTGGTCGACGCCAGCTTTCCGATCGACCACGACGCGTGCGTGGAGATCGTCACCGAGAAGAGTCAGGAGGCGCTGGAAATCCTGCGCCATTCCACCGCGCACCTGCTGGCGCAGGCGGTGCAGCGCCTGTACCCGGGCGCGCAGGTCACCATCGGCCCGGTGATCGATAACGGCTTTTATTACGACTTTGCCTACGAACGGCCCTTCACGCCCGAGGATCTGCTGAAGATCGAGGCGGAAATGGAGAAGATCGTGAAGGAGGCGCTGCCGGTTTCGCGCTCGGTGAAGTCGCGCGACGAGGCGGTCGAGTTCTTCCGCGGCCTGGGCGAGAACTACAAGGCCGAGATCATCGAATCGATTCCGGCCAACGAAGAGCTTTCGCTCTATACCCAGGGCGAGTTCACCGACCTCTGCCGCGGCCCGCACGTGCCCAACACCGGCAAGCTGCGCGCGTTCAAGCTGATGAAGGTGGCCGGCGCCTATTGGCGCGGCGATTCCAACAACGCGATGCTCACCCGCATCTACGGCACCGCCTGGCTCAACGACAAGGACCTCAAGGCCTACCTGCACCAGCTGGAGGAGGCGGAAAAGCGCGACCACCGCAAGATCGGCAAGGCGCTGGACCTGTTCCACCAGCAGGAAGAAGGCCCGGGCATGGTGTTCTGGCACCCCAACGGCTGGGCGATCTGGCAGCAGGTGGAACAGTACATGCGCCGCGTCTACCGCAAGAGCGGCTACCAGGAAGTGCGCTGCCCGCAGGTGCTGGACGTCTCGCTGTGGAAGAAGTCCGGCCATTGGGACAACTACGCGGAGAACATGTTCTTCACCGAGTCGGAGAAGCACACCTACGCGTTGAAACCCATGAACTGCCCGGGCCACGTGCAGATCTTCAACGCCGGCCTGCACAGCTACCGCGAGCTGCCGATCCGCTACGGCGAGTTCGGCGGCTGCCACCGCAACGAGCCCTCCGGCGCGCTGCACGGCATCATGCGCGTGCGCGCCTTCACCCAGGACGACGGCCACGTGTTCTGCACGCCCGAGCAGATCGAGCCGGAAGTGACCGCCTTCCACCAGCAGGCCATGCAGGTCTATGCCGATTTCGGCTTCCAGGACATCGCGCTCAAGATCGCGCTGCGCCCGGACAAGCGTATCGGCTCGGACGAGGTGTGGGACCGCGCCGAGGACGCGCTGCGCAAGGCGCTGGCCTCCGCCGGCGTGCAGTGGGAGGAGCTCCCCGGCGAAGGCGCCTTCTATGGCCCCAAGATCGAGTACCACATGAAGGACTCGATCGGCCGCGCCTGGCAGGTCGGCACCATGCAGGTGGATTTCATGATGCCCGAGCGCCTGGGCGCCGAGTACGTGGACGAAAGCTCGCAGAAGCGCCATCCGGTCATGCTGCACCGCGCGATCGTGGGTTCGATGGAGCGTTTCATCGGCATCCTGATCGAGCACCATGCCGGCAACCTGCCGGCCTGGCTGGCCCCGGTGCAGGCGGCGGTGTTTTCCATCACCGACGCCCAGGCCGGTTATGTGCGGGAGGTGACGCAAGCCCTTGTGGACAAAGGCTTCCGGGTCCAGGCCGATTTGCGCAACGAAAAAGTCGGCTATAAAATCCGCGAGCATACGCTGCAGAAAGTGCCCTACCTGCTTGTCGTCGGAGATCGCGAAAAGGAGGCTGGGGCCGTTTCCGTGCGTACCCGTTCGGGCGAGGACCTGGGCAGCATGCCGCTGGCCGCCTTCATCGAACGCCTAGAGGCCGAAACGCGGCGTTGATGTTCCGCGTGGCCTAATTCCATCACTTCTTCTGGAGGATAGTGGTATCGCTACCACCGACAACAAGGGCAATCGCCGCAACCTCGAAATCCGCGTCCCGCGGGTACGCCTCATCGGCGCGGATTCCGAACAGCTGGGCATCCTGACGCGCGACGAGGCATTGGCCCTCGCGCAGGAAGCCGGCATGGACCTGGTCGAGATCCAGCCCAACGGCGACCCGCCGGTCTGCCGCATCATGGACTACGGCAAGTTCAAGTTCGAAGCCCAGAAGAAGGCCCAGGCCGCCAAGAAGAAGCAGAAGCAGGTCGAGATCAAGGAAGTGAAGTTCCGTCCGGTCACGGACGTGGGCGACTACCAGATCAAGCTGCGCAACATGCTGCGATTCCTGGAAGAGGGCGACAAGGTCAAGGTCACCATCCGCTTCCGCGGCCGCGAGATGTCCCATCAGGACCTGGGCCAGAACCTGGCCAGGAAGATCCAGGAGGACGTCGGCGACAACGGCCAGGTGGAATCCTTCCCCAGGCTGGAAGGACGCCAGATGGTCATGATGATCGGACCGAAGAAGAAGCAGTAAACAGAAAGGCGGCCTGAGGGCCGCCTTTTACTTTGAACCCTCTCCCCTCCGGGGAGAGGGAGCAGATGGGGCTCGCCTCAGCTTTCGAAGCGCACCAGCACCGCGTCCGCCTCGACGAACTCGCCCTGGGTGGCGCTGACGCTTTCGACCATGCCGGCACGCGGCGCCTTCAGTGCGAGCTCCATCTTCATCGCCTCCATCACCAGCAGCTCCTGCCCCTCCTGCACGCTTTCGCCAGCCTTGGCCTTGACCAGCACGATGCGGCCGGGCATCGGCGCGACGACCTGGTTGCCGCCTGCGCTTTCGGTAGAGGCCCAGGCGAAGGCCGGCGCGCGCACGAAGCGATGGCGGCGGCCGGCGGCGTCGTGCAGCAGCACGCGGTTGTCGTCGACCAGTGCGCCCAGACGTTGCGCCTCACCGTCGAAGCGGGCGCTCAGGGCGTCGCATTCCAGGCGTGCGCCGTGCACTTCGCAGGTCGCCTCGCCGTGTTCGAGCCGGTAGTCGCCGCCATGGCCGTGCGCGGCGACCTCATGGCGCTGCTCGTGCAGCGACAGCGCCACCACGCGCTTGCCGGCATGGCCGATGCGCCAGGCATCGGCGCTGGCCCAGGGCGAGTGCGGATCGGCCGGGTTGGCCGCCACGCTGCGCTCTTCCTGCAGCAGCGCCGCGGTGGCCGCAGCGAACAGCACGCGGTCGGTCGGCGCCGCTTCGCCTTCGAGGAACTCGTCCAGATGGCGGTCGAGGTAGCCGGTGTCGATGCGGCCCTCGACCACGGACGGATGCCGCGCCAGCCGCTCGAGGAAAGCGATGTTGGACTTCGGCCCCACGATCTCGCACCGGGCCAGCGCCTCGCGCAGCCGCTCCAGCGCCTGCGGGCGGTCGACGTCCCACACGATCAGCTTGGCGATCATCGGGTCGTAGAAGATGGTGACGGTGTCGCCCTCGACCACGCCGCCGTCGATGCGCACGTGCCTGCAGGGCGCGGGCAGACGCAGCTTGAGCAGCCGGCCGGAGCCGGGCAGAAAGTTCTGCTCCGGGTCCTCGGCGTACAGGCGCACCTCGATCGCATGGCCGTGCGCGTGGATCTGCTCCTGCTTCAACGGCAACGGCTGGCCGGCGGCCACGCGCAGCTGCCATTCGACCAGGTCCAGGCCCAGCGTCTCCTCGGTGACCGGGTGCTCCACCTGCAGGCGCGTGTTCATCTCCATGAAGAAGAACGCGCCGTCGGCGCCGACGATGAATTCCACCGTGCCTGCGCCGACGTAGTCGACCGCCTTGGCGGCCGCCACCGCGGCCTCACCCATGGCCCGGCGGCGCTCAGGCGTTAGGAAAGGCGAGGGTGTCTCCTCCAGCACCTTCTGGTAGCGCCGCTGCGAGGAGCATTCGCGCTCGTTGAGATGGATCACGTTGCCGTGCGTGTCGCCGAACACCTGGAACTCGATGTGGCGCGGGTGCTCGACGTAGCGTTCCAGGATCACTCGCGTGTCGCCGAAGGCGTTGGCCGACTCGCGCTGGGCCGAGGCCAGCGCGTCGGCGAACTCGCCCTCGCCGCGCACGATGCGCATGCCCTTGCCGCCGCCGCCGGCCGCGGCCTTGATCATCAGCGGAAAACCGGTTCGGCGCGCCTGCTCGGCCAGGTGCGCCGGGTCCTGGTTCTCGCCGTGGTAGCCGGGCACCAGCGGCACCGCGTGCTTCTCCATCAGCGCCTTGGCGGCGGCCTTGGAGCCCATCGCGTCGATGCTCTCGGGCTTGGGGCCGATGAACGCGATGCCGGCCTCGACGCAGGCGCGGGCGAAGCCGGTGTTCTCCGACAGGAAGCCGTAGCCGGGATGGATCGCCTGGGCGCCGGTCTGTTTCGCCACTTCCAGGATGGTCTCGCCGCGCAGGTAGGAATCGGCCGGGCGCGGGCCTCCGATCGGCCAGGCCTCGTCGGCCAGGCGCGCGTGCTGGGCGTCCCTGTCGGCCTCCGAGTACACCGCGATGGTGTGGATGCCTAGGCGACGGCAGGTGCGGATCACGCGGCAGGCGATCTCGCCGCGATTGGCGATCAGTACGCGCTCGAACATGCAGGGTCGTCCCTAAGTCGATGCAAAGCCCGCAAAGCTAGCAGATAAGCCGTGTGTAGCCGATGCGCAGCGCAGCACGGCGTATCATGCGCGCCTGGCTCGTCCTGCGCGCCGTGCTTGCCCGGGAACCGGGTGAGCCGCCGTTACGCCGGGAGCGCCTCGTCCGCCCGGTCGCCATTCCCGCTTTCGCGGAGTGACGCCAAGGCGAGGCGGGCCTTCGCACGGAGAACCCTTTGAAGAAGTCCGATTTCGATTTCGACCTGCCGCCCGAACTGATCGCCCAGGCCCCGTTGCCGGAGCGTTCGGCCAGCCGGCTGCTGTGGCTGGACCCTGCCGCGCATGCGCTGGAGGACCGCCACTTCCGCGAATTGCCCTCGTTCCTGCGCCCGGGCGACCTGCTGGTGTTCAACGATACCCGCGTGCTGCCGGCGCGACTGTACGGGCACAAGGAATCCGGCGGCGCGGTGGAGATCCTGATCGAGCGGGTCACCGGCACGCACGAGGCCACCGTGCAGCTGGGCGTGAGCAAGAAGCCCAAGGAGGGTGGCCGGATCGAGCTGGGCGACGGCAGCCGCGCCACGGTGCTCGGTCGCGAGGGAGCGTTCTTCAAGCTGCGCTTCGAGTCGCCCGAGCCGCTGGAGAAGCTGCTCTGGAAGCTGGGCGAAATGCCGCTGCCGCCCTATATCGAGCGCCACGCCGACGCCGCGGACCTGGAGCGCTACCAGACCGTCTACGCCCGCGAGCCCGGCGCCGTGGCGGCGCCCACCGCCGGCCTGCATTTCGACGAGCCGCTGCTCGCGCGCCTGCGCGAACTGGGCGTGGACACCGGCTACGTCACCCTGCACGTGGGCGCGGGCACCTTCCAGCCGATGCGGGTGGAGGACGTCCACCAGCACACCATGCACCGCGAATGGCTGAACGTGGGCGCCTGCCTGGTGGAAAAGGTACGCCGCACGCGCGCCGCCGGCGGGCGGGTGATCGCCGTGGGCACCACGGTCGTGCGCGCGCTGGAGAGCGCGACGAGAGAGGGGCAACTGCACCCGTTCGCGGGCGAGACGCAGATCTTCATCTTTCCCGGCTACCGGATCACCAGCATCGACGGGCTGATCACGAACTTCCACCTTCCGCAGTCGACGCTGCTGATGCTGGTGTCGGCGCTGGCCGGACGGGAGTTCGTGCTTCAGGCGTACCGGCATGCGGTACGGGAAAGGTACCGGTTCTTCTCCTATGGCGACGCCATGCTGATCCTGCCCGCCGCGAGCTAGTTCCCTCCCCCTGCGGGGAGAGGATCAGGATGAGGGGCCGGGGCTAGCCATGACGGTCATCCAGGCTGCTCCGATGGCTTTTGCCCAGGACCGAGCGCGCACCCCGGCTCTCTCGCCCGTCCTCGATAAAGCAGGGGGAGGGGAGCAGGCGCGCCGCGATGCGATAATGCCGCGATGACTTCCATGACCTTCGATTTGCTGGCCCGCGACGGCGCGGCCCGCCGCGGCCGCCTGGCCTTCGCCCGCGGCACGGTGGAAACCCCGGCCTTCATGCCCGTGGGCACCTACGGCTCGGTCAAGGCGATGACTCCGCGCGACCTCACCGGGCTCGGCGCCGAAATCATCCTGGGCAATACGTTCCACCTTTACTTGCGCCCCGGCCTGGACATCGTGGAGAAGTTCGCCGGCCTGCACCGCTTCATCGGCTGGGACAAACCCATCCTCACCGATTCGGGCGGCTTCCAGGTGTTCTCGCTGGCGCACAAGCGCAAGCTGGCCGAGGAGGGCGTGACCTTCGCCTCGCCGGTGGACGGCTCCAAGGTGTTCCTGTCGCCCGAAGTGTCGATGAAGATCCAGACCGTGCTGGACTCGGACATCGCCATGATCTTCGACGAGTGCACGCCCTATCCGGCCACCGAGCGGCAGGCGGAAGACTCGATGGCCATGTCGCTGCGCTGGGCCGAGCGCTCGCGCCGCGCCTTCGACGATTTGCAACGTGCCGGTTCAAAGCCGCCCAACGCGCTGTTCGGCATCGTGCAGGGCGGCGTGTACGAACCGCTGCGCCGGCGCTCGGCCGAGGGCCTGGTCGGCATCGGTTTCGACGGCTACGCGGTAGGCGGCCTGGCGGTGGGCGAGCCGGAGGCCGAGCGCAACCATACGCTGGACTTCACCGTGGCCATGCTGCCCGCGGACAGACCGCGCTACCTGATGGGCGTGGGGCGGCCGGAGGACATCGTGGAAGCGGTGCGCCGCGGCATCGACATGTTCGACTGCGTGATGCCCACCCGCAACGCGCGCAACGGCTTCCTGTTCGTGCCCGAGGGCACGCTGCGCATCCGCAACGCCAAGTACGCCGACGACACCCGCGTGATCGAGGAAGGCTGCGACTGCTACGCCTGCGCCAACGGCTTCTCGCGCGCCTACCTGCGCCACCTGGACCGCTGCAACGAGATCCTCGCCAGCACGCTCGCCACCCACCACAACCTGCGCCACTACCAGCGGCTGATGGCCGGGCTGCGCGGGGCGATCGCGGCCGGTACGCTGGAGGACTTCGTCGCCGCCTTCTACGCCCGGCGGCGGGGTGCTGCGGCCTGAAGTCCCCCGCTCGGGCGGGCGCTGGCGGAACTTTCCGGGCGGCGCCCGTTCCATGGCGACGGCGCTTGCAAACGCCGGGCGCGGCGCCGTGGCCCGTGAACGCGCCGTGCATGCCCCGGGGGTGCATGGCATAATCCAAGACCTTTTTCCGGCGCTGGCCGAAATCCTGAGCCCACGCCACAACTTGCAGGATGAAACGATGAGTCTTCCGATGCCGCTCGTGATCGCCCAGGCCGCTCCCGCCGCCGCACCGGGCAATCCGCTCTTCAGCTTCCTGCCGCTGATCGCGCTGTTCGCGATCTTCTACTTCCTGATGATCCGCCCGCAGATGAAGCGCCAGAAGGAGCACCGCAACCTGGTGGCCGCGCTGGCCAAGGGCGACGAGGTAGTCAGCAACGGCGGCATCGCCGGCCGCGTGGACGAGGTGGGCGAGAGCTTCCTCACCGTCGAGATCGCGCCCAACGTGAAGATCAAGCTGCAGAAGGGCGCCGTGTCGCAGGTGCTGCCCAAGGGCACGCTGAAGGCTTCCTGATACTCGGCCGGCAAAGGCCATCCGCCGCGGCTTCAGGGGCCGCGGCCTTCGAAGTAACGAGAACGGGCTTCCCAGGCATGAGTGACTTTCCACGCTGGAAATACGCGCTGGTCGCGTTGGTATTGCTGCTGGGCATCGTCTACGCGCTGCCCAACGCCTTCCCGCCGGTACCGTCGGTGCAGGTGATCGCGACGCACGGCGCGACGCTCGACAGCTCGGTCGAGCAGAAGGTCGCCGCGGCCCTGAAGCAGCAGAACGTGCCCTACAGCGGGCTGAAGATCGACGGCGACCACCTGGTGGCCGACTTCGCCAACGCCGACGTGCAGGCCAAGGCCGCCGACGTGGTCAAGGGCGCGCTGGGCGACAACTACACGGTCGCGCTCAACCTGGCCTCCACCGTTCCGGCCTGGCTGCGCGCCATCCACGCCAATTCCATGCCGCTGGGCCTGGACCTGCAGGGCGGCGTGCACTTCCTGATGGCGGTGGACCAGAACGCGGTGGTCGACAAGCAGGAAGAGCGCTACGCCGACGACATCCGCAGCCTGCTGCGCGAGAAGAACATCCGCTACGAATCGGTCGCGCGCAACGCCCAGCGCGGGCAGGGCGTGGCCGTGGTGCTGCGTTCGGCCGCGGACCGCAGCACGGCCGCCACCACGATCGGCGCGGAGTATCCGGACCTCATCGTGCAGGACGGCCCCAGCACCGGCGACCGCTTCCTGCTCAACGTCACGGTCAAGCCCGAGAAGCTGCGCGAACTGGCGCTGGCCACCATCCGCCAGAACACCGGCACGCTGCGCAACCGCGTCAACGCACTGGGCGTGTCCGAGCCGGTGATCCAGCAGCAGGGCGAGGACCAGATCGTGGTCGAGCTCGCCGGCGTGCAGAACCCGGCCGAGGCCAAGAAGGTGATCGGCGCGATCGCCACCCTGGAGTACCGCGCCGGCATCGGCTACCCGGGCGACCCCCGCGCGGTCGAGGCGGCGCGCACCGGCAACGTGCCGCCGGACGCCAACCTCTATTACGAGCGCGGCACCAACCGGCCGGTGCTGGTCAGCAAGCGCATCATCGCCACCGGCGACGAGCTGGTGGATGCCGCCTCCGGCGTCGACCAGCAGAGCGGCACGCCCAAGGTGGACGTCACCCTGAGCGCTTCGGGCGCCAAGAAGATGCTCGACTTCACCAGCGCCAACGTCGGCAAGCCGATGGCGGTGGTGTATGTGGAAACCGTGTACGACACCAAGATGGTCGACGGCAAGGAAGTGCGCGTGCCGCACACCACGCAGGAAGTGATCAGCGACGCGACCATCCAGGGCGTGTTCGGCAAGCAGTTCCAGACCACCGGCCTGGCCACGCCCAAGGAAGCCTCCGAGCTCGCGCTGCTGCTCAAGGGGGGCTCGCTGGCCGCGCCGATGGACATCGTCTCGCAGAACGTGGTCGGCCCCAGCCTGGGCCAGGACAACATCAAGCAGGGCCTGCGCGCCGTGTTGCTGGGCCTGGGACTGGTGCTGCTGGCGGCGGCGATCTACTACCACCTGTTCGGCCTGGTGGCGGACATCGCGCTGTTCTTCAACCTGGTGATCCTGGTCGCGGTGATGTCGATGATCGGCGTGACCCTGACCATGCCGGGCATCGCCGGTATCGTGCTGACGCTGGGCATGGCGATCGACGCCAACGTGCTGATCTGCGAACGCGTGCGTGAGGAACTGCGCAACGGCTCCAGCCCGCATGCCTCGATCCGCGCCGGCTACGAGAAGGCCTGGGCGACCATCCTGGACGCCAACGTGACCCACCTGATCGCCGCGCTGGCGCTGACCACGATGGGCTCCGGCCCGATCAAGGGCTTCGGCGTGACGCTGTTCATCGGCATCATGACCTCGATGTTCACGTCGGTCACCGTGACCCACGCGATCACCGCGCTGATCCACGGCAACCGCAAGCTCAAGACGCTGTCGGTCTGAGCCTGCCGGTCTGAGCCTGCCGGTCTGAGCATGGAAGAGTGCGGCCACGGACGGGCCGCTTTACCCCGGAGACGAATCTCCGTACAGAGAATCCCACGATGGAAATCTTCAACCACAACGCCAACGTGCCCTTCCTGCGCATGCGCAAGGTCAGCGTGGCCATCGCCATCCTGCTGGTGATCGCGTCGGTCGTGCTGATCTTCACCCGCGGGCTCAACTACGGCCTGGATTTCACCGGCGGCATCTCGGTGGAGGTCAAATACGCCAACACCATCGACATCGGCGACGTGCGCAAGGCGCTGGACGAGGCCGGCATCGAGAACCCGGTGGTGCAGAGCCTGGGCGGCTCGCGCCAGGTGGTGATCCGCCTGCAGCCGAAGGACGACAAGGCCGCCGCCGCGGCCACCGCCGGCCAGAGCGAGTCGGCCCGGGCCGACAAGGTCGCCGCCGACGTGATGGCGGCGCTCAAGAAGGAGCGTCCGGACGCCACCCTGAGCAGCCGCAACTTCGTCACCGCGCAGGTCGGCGACGAGCTCAAGAGCGACGGCTCGATCGCGGCGATCTTCGTGATCATCGGCATCGGCATCTACCTGTGGATCCGCTTCGAGCGGCGCTTCGCGGTGGCGGCGCTGCTCACCGAAGTGCACGACACGCTGGTGACGCTGGGCGTGATCGCGCTGGTGCAGCGCGAGTTCGACATGACCGTGCTGGCCTCGGTGCTGGCGGTGATCGGCTACTCGATCAACGACAAGGTGGTGGTGTTCGACCGTATCCGCGAACTGTTCCGCCTCTCCCGCAAGGCCGAGCCGGAGGAGATCCTCAACCGCTCGATCAACACCACGCTGTCGCGAACCATCATCACCTCGCTGTTCACCGGTATCACCATGGCGGCGCTGTATTTCTTCGGCGGCACGGCGGTGCACGGCTTTGCGATCACCATGCTGATCGGCATCGTGGTGGGCACGCTGTCCTCGATCTTCGTGGCCAGCCCGATCCTGCTGTGGCTGGGCGTATCGAAGAAGGACCTGATGCCGCAGACCAAGGACAACCCGGAGCTGGCGCGCCGGCCCTAGCCGGGTCCCCAGCCCTCGAAAGAGCCCGGCCCGTGCCGGGCTTTTTCTTTTGGGGCCAGCGTCCGCTCGCCTGCCCGGCACCCGCCGCGACGGGCCCGCCCTGCGCCGGCGATCGATTCCGCCCAGGGCTGCGTCCAGACGGGGGGGCGGAGCGCCCTGGCGTCCGGGATCCTGCCGGCATTCCATACCCATCCTGCCGCGTTCAATTTTTCCGCCGCACGACCGATAACCGTGGAGGCTGCAAGGTGCGCGCCCCGGAGTTTGAAATGCTGGTCTTGGTTGGAACCTTCATCGTGATCGGCTGCGTGCTGGGCGGCTACGTGATGTCGCACGGGCAACTGCTGGCGCTGTGGCAGCCATACGAATTGCTGATCATTTTCGGCGGAGCGATCGGCGCCTTTCTCACCGCCAACTCCAGCAAGGTGGTCAAGGCGGCCCTGCGCGAGGCGGCGGCCCTGGTGAAGGGCCCGGCCTACCGCAAGCAGGACTACGTGGACCTGCTTGCGCTGCTCTACGACATCTTCGGCGTGATGCGCAAGGAAGGCGTGCTGGGCATGGAATCGCACATCGAGGACCCGCAGGCGAGCCCGGTGTTCTCGGCCTATCCGCGCCTGCTCGGCGAGCACCACCTGGTGGAATTCATCACCGACTGCCTGCGCCTGATCGTGGGCGGCAGCATGGAGCCGCACGAACTGGAGGCCTTGCTGGACGCCGAGGTCGAGAACCACCACCACGAGGCCGAGGCGCCTTCGCAGGCGGTGGCCAAGATGGCCGACGCGCTGCCCGGCTTCGGCATCGTGGCCGCCGTGCTCGGCATCGTCACCACGATGTCCAACCTGGGCGGCGATACCTCGCGCATCGGCGAGCACATCGCCGGCGCGCTGGTCGGCACCTTCCTGGGGATCCTGCTGTGCTATGGCTTCATCGGCCCGCTGGCCGCGGCGATGGAGAGCCGCGTGCGCGAGGACGGCAAGGCCTACGAGTGCGTGAAGGTGGCCCTGCTGGCCAACCTGCGCGGCTACAACCCCAAGGTGGCGGTGGAGTTCGCGCGCAAGGTGCTGTCGGCGCATGCGCGCCCGAACTTCCAGGACCTGGAGGACCATCTCAAGGGCGCCCGCGCCGGAGCCGGTGCATGAGCGAGGGAGGCGGTGCGCCGATCATCATCAAGCGGGTGAGGAAGCGGGCTCACGGCCACCATGGCGGCGCCTGGAAGGTGGCCTACGCCGATTTCGTCACGGCGATGATGGCGTTCTTCCTGGTGATGTGGATCCTGGGCGCCGGTACGCGCGAGCAGAAGGCGGCGATCTCCGAGTACTTCAAGAACCCCAGCATGACGCCGGGCAACGCGACCGTGGCGCCGCCCGGGCGCATGGGGCCGGGTGGCGCCAGCGACGCGGCCGTCCAGCTGGGCGGTGCGATGGACCTGTCGCACGGTCCGGGCAAGGATCGCCACAACGGCCCGCCCGGCGCGGCCTCCAAGGAAGAGATCGACAAGCGCGCCCGCGCGCAGGAAAAGGCGCGCCTGCAGGAGCTCATGCAGCAGCTCAACGCGGCCATCCAGAAGAGCCAGGCGCTGGCGCCGTTCAAGGACCAGCTATTGCTGGACATCACGCCCGAGGGCCTGCGCATCCAGATCGTGGACAAGCTCAACCGCCCGATGTTCGACACCGGCAGCGCGCAGCTCAAGGACTACACGCGCCTGATCCTCGGCGAGGTGGGCACCTTCATCAACCGCGTGCCCAACCGCGTCAGCATCACCGGCCACACCGACGATGCGCCCTACGCCAACGAGCAGGACTACAGCAACTGGGAGCTCTCCACCGACCGCGCCAACGCCGCGCGCCGCGCGCTGCTGGCCGGCGGCATGGAGAAGGGCAAGACCGCGCGCGTGCTGGGCCTGGCCGCATCGGTGCCGCTGGACAAGGGTCACCCGGACAATCCGATCAACCGGCGCATCAGCATCATCGTGATGACCAAGCAGGCGGAGGCGGCGGCGCTGTCGCAGGACGTGGTGGATGGCAACCCGGCGCCGGCCGCGCGCATGCCGACGGCGGCGCTGGTTCCTGCGGCCGCGCCAGCCGGGGCCTCGCCCGCACCTGAAAAGCAGGCCGGCACGCCGCACGCGGACGAACCGGTCGCCGTGAGCGCCTTGCCGGTGCCGCCCACCTTGCGCCCGGCCGGGCGCTGAGGGCTCAGTCTTCCGGCACGGCCGGCAGCGGTATGGCGATATGGCAGGCCAGCCCGTCTTCACGGTAGTCGAAGCTCACCGCGCCGTTGCGCGCGGGATCGAGCGAACGCTCGATCAGGCGGGTGCCGAAGCCCTTGCGGGCGGGCGGCGACACCGGCGGGCCGCCATGCTCGACCCAGTCCAGATGGAGGACGCGTCCATCCGCGCCGTCGGTGACCCGCCAATGGATGCGCACGCCGCCGCCGCGGTCGCCCAGCGCGCCGTACTTGATCGCGTTGGTGGCCAGCTCGTGCAGGGCCATGGCGAAGGCCAGCGCATGCTGCGGCGGCAGCCGCACGCGCGGGCCGTCGATCTCGAAGCGCTCGCTGCCGCGGAAGTTGTGCGAGCGCGCCATCTGCCGGACCAGCTCGCTCAGCAGCGCGCTCTGCCAGTGCTCGCGCGTGAGCACGTCGTGGGCGTGCGAGAGCGAGATCAGCCGGGCGTTGAACACCTCGGCCGCGCTTTCCACCGAGGTGGCGCCGCTGAAGGATTGCGCCGCCAGTGACTGCACGATCGCTAGGGTATTCTTCACCCGGTGGTTGAGCTCGTTGATCATGGTGCGCTGTTGCTGCTCGGCCAGCTTGCGCTCCCCCACGTCGACGATCAGGCCCGCGAAGCAGGTCGGCCGGTGGTCGGCGTCGTGCTCGCAGCGGCCGGAGGCCTCGACCCACAGGTAGCCCTCATCGGGCTGGAGAATGCGGTACTGGCAGCGGTAGGGCGCACCGGTGTTCAGGCTCTCCCGGACGCGCTCTTCCACCTCGGGCAGGTCCTTCGGGTGGATGCGCTGAAGGAAGACCGAAACCGGCAGTCCGGCAGCCGCCTCCGCCGGGTCGAGCGAGAAGCTGCGCGCGAAACGGCTGTCGGCCGTCACCCGGTCGTTCTGCACGTCCCACAGCCAGGTGCCGATCACCGCGCCGGCGTCGAGCGCGAGTTCCACCTGTTCGCGGGCGCGTTGGTAGCCGCGTTCGGCCAGCACGCGAGTGGTGGTTTCCACCACGATCGCGAGGAAGCCGCGCGGCACGCCCTCGCCATCGCGCAGCGGCGTGTAGTCCAGGTCGAGCCAGACGTCCTCGGCATGGCCGTTGCGGAACAGCACCAGCGGCTGGTCCTTGAAGGAGAGCGAGCCGCCCGCCAGGGTGACGTCGAGCACGTGCTGGTTGAAGTCGGCCACCTCCGGCCAGGCGGCCAGCACGTTCAGGCCCAGCAGGGAAGGATGGCGGCCGCCGGCGAAGCCGGCATAGGCGTCGTTGTAGATGAGCTGTGCGTCGGGTCCCCAGGCCATCACCATCGGCAGCTGGCTGGAGAGGACGATGTCCACGGCGGTGCGCAACGCCTGCGGCCATTGTTCCAGCGGACCCAGCGCCGTCGCTGCCCAGTCGTAGCCGCGCACGCGTGCGGGCATGTCTGGTGGGGATCGCATGCGTTCAGTGTCGTCCATGGCGGGCATGGTGTACGTAGGTAGCTGGAGCAACTATAGAACCAGCCCATGCAGCGTATGTCATGCGTCGCGCTATCGCAGCCGCTCGTCGAGCTCGGCCAGCCGTGCGGGCGTGCCGACGTCGGTCCAGGTCCCGCGGTGGTGCTTGCCGTGCGCCCGGCCTGCGGCCATGGCCGCCCGCAGCAGCGGAGCGAGCTTGAAGCGCGCGGGCGCCGCCTCCGCGCAGGCCGCTTCGCCGATCACTGCGCGCCAGTCCCGCAGCAGTTCCGGCCGGTACACGCCGATGCCGCTGAAGGTCAGCCGTGGTTCGCCCTCGGCGTGCAAGCGGCCTTCGGCGTCGAGCATGAAATCGCCCTGCGGGTGGTGTGCGGGGTTGTCCACCATCACCAGGTGGGCGAGGCCCTGCGGCTGCGGCGGCAGGGCGGCGTAGTCCACGTCGCTGTGGATGTCGCCGTTCACGGCCAGGAACGGCGCGTCGCCCAGCAGCGGCAGCGCGTTGAGCATGCCGCCGCCGGTCTCCAGCGGCGTCGGTCCTTCATAGGCATAGCGGATGCGCAGGCCCCAGCGGCTGCCGTCGCCGAGCGCCTCGGGGAACTGCTCGGCCAGGTGCGAGGTGTTGATGACCACGTAATGCACGCCGGCGGCGGCGAGTTTTTCCAGGTGCCACGCGATCAGCGGTTTGCCGCCGGCTTCCAGCAGCGGTTTGGGGCGACGGTCGGTGAGCGGGCGCATGCGCTCGCCCAGGCCGGCGGCGAAGATCAGTGCGTGCCTCATGCGGCTACCGGCTTGGTGATGTCGCGACTGCCGACGCAGCGCTCGACCAGCGCGGCGAAGTCGGCCAGTTCCGGGTAGCGGCCGGCCACGCCCAACACGTAACCGAGCACGCGCGGCAGGTCGGTGAGGTAGCCCGGCTTGCCGTCGCGGTACCACAGGCGGCAGAAGATGCCGAGCACCTTGATGTGCCGCTGCAGGCCGATCAGGTCGAACCAGCGGCGGAAGCGCATGGTGTCGACCGATGGATCGATCAGGCCGGCATCCACGGCGCAGCGGCGGTAGGCCTCGGCCCAGTCCAGCACGCGCGCCTCGTCCCAGGCGATGTAGCAGTCGCGCAGCAGCGAGGCCAGGTCGTAGGCGAGCGGGCCGTACAGCGCGCCCTGGAAATCAATGATGCCGGGGCTCAAGAGCCCCGGCGCAATGATGCCGGGGCCCGAGGGTTCTGGCGCGATGATGCCGGGGCCCGAGCGTTCCGCCGCGATGATGCCGGGATTCGACAGCGGCGCCGGATCGGCCGGCGGCTCGACGATCAGCAGATTGCGGCTGTGGAAGTCGCGGTGCACGAACACGCGCGGCTGCTCGGCGGCGGCGTGCAGCAGCACGGTGAAGGCCTGCTCGATCACGTCCCACTCCTCGCACTCGGGCGTGTAGCCCAGGTGGCGCTGCAGGAACCATTCGGGCATCAGCTCCAGTTCCCGCTGCAGGAAGGCGTGGTTGTAGGGCGCCAGCGAGGAGCCGTCGACCGTGCTCTGGATGCGCAGCAGCGCCTCCATCGCCTGGCCGTAGAGCGCATCGGCGCTGGACGCGTCCAGGGCGGGCAGGTAGAGCCGCTGGCCCAGGTCCTCGATCAGCAGAAAGCCCTGCGCCAGGTCGTGCGCCCGCACGGCCGGCACGTGCAGGCCGGCGGCGCGCAGGCGCTCACCGATGGCCAGCCAGGGGGCGGGATCTTCCAGCGCCGGGGGCGAGTCCATCACGATCCAGCTGCCGCCGTCGCAATGCGTGCGCCAGTAGCTGCGGAAACTGGCGTCGGCGGAAGCGGGTTCCAGGGTGAGCGAGTCGTCGTGGAGGGCGGCGCGGGCCCAGGCGAGGCGGTCGGCGGCGCGGTCGGAAGCGGCGGTCATGAGGGCGTCGGGGGTGAGGATCGCACCAGCTTAGCGAGCCGGCGAGGATGCGGTCCATCGGCACCCGCTCACTCCGCCAGCGGCACCGTGAAGACCTGCCCGCAAGCCCCGGGTTCATCTGGCGCAAGCCGCCATCGGCGATACTCGTGCAGGCGCGCCTGCGCCATGCCGTCGCTGAACCGGCCCCAGGGAAGCCTAAGGGAAACGCAGCACCACCTTTGTCCTGGAGTCCCATCCGCATGACCCGACGATCCGGAAGCGCCGACCTGCCGCTGCACGGCGGACGCGTGCCGCGCTGGCTGGCCGACCGCATGACGCGGCTGGGCGCGCTGATGGCCGAGGCGATCGTGCGCGAGTACGGCCGCGACGAGCTCCTGCGCCGGCTGGCGCATCCGTTCTGGTTCCAGTCTTTCGGCGCGGTGATGGGCATGGACTGGCATTCCTCGGGCATCACCACCAGCGTGATCGGCGCGCTCAAGCGCGGGCTGGCGCCGTTGTCGGACGAACTCGGCATCCACGTCTGCGGCGGGCGCGGGAAACATTCGCGCGCCACGCCGGGTGAACTGGTCGCGATCGGCGAGAGGGTCGGCTTCGACGGCACCGCGCTGGCCACCGCCAGCCGGCTGGTGGCCAAGGTGGACAGCGCCGCGGTGCAGGACGGCTTCGACCTCTACCTGCACGGCTTCATCGTCAGCGACGACGGCCAGTGGGTGGTGGTGCAGCAGGGCATGAACGGCGAGCGACGGCAGGCGCGGCGCTACCACTGGCTGTCGGAGAACCTCAAGAGCTTCGTCGATGATCCGCACGCGGCGGTCGATGGACCGGGGCAGGGACGCATCGTGAACCTGGCGGACCGCCGCGCGCAGGCCTCGCGCCTGGCGCAGCTGGAGCTGCTGCAGACGCTCGGTCCGGACGGGATCGCGCGCGAGCTGGCGCGCATCGAGCCCGCGCCGGTGCCTGCGCCATCCATCGACGAGCCGCTGCAACTGGGCCTGCTGCCCCACCTGTCGATGCCCGACCACCACGACGTGCGCGGCGGCGACGTGGTCGCGCGCCGCTTGCACGGCGCGCTCGCCGCCGCGGCCGAGAACGGCCCGCGCGACTTCACCGAACTGCTGCAGGTGCCGGGCGTGGGCGCGCGCACCGTGCGCGCGCTGGCGATGGTGGCCGAGGTGGTGCACGGCGCGCCGTGCCGGTTTTCCGACCCGGCGCGCTTCTCGCTGGCGCATGGCGGCAAGGACCGCCACCCGTTTCCGGTGCCCACGCGCGTCTACGACCACACCATCGGCGTGCTCAAGTCGGCGGTGGAAAACGCCAGGCTCGGCCGCGAAGAACAACTGGCCGCACTGAAGCGCCTGGACGATCAGGCCCGCCGCCTGGAGCAATACGCCACAGGGCCGTCGGTGGAGCAGTACATCGCGCAGGAGCGCGAGCACTCCCACGAGTACGGCGGGCGCAGCGTGTTCGGCTGGGAGCCGTCGGCGGTTGTGCCACCGGCGAGTGGCCGGAAGAAGGCGTCGTAGCCGGCGCGCGGGGCGCCCCTTCGCCTTCACGTGCCGCTTTCGCGTGAGCCTCACTGGTGGCGCATGTCGCCATCGCCGATGCCCTGGCAGACGCGCCGCTCCGCGCCGCCGTCCGGTGCGACCCGAGGCGGGTCGGCGGGCTCCCGCGCAGCGGCCAAGCCTGGATTGTCAGGCGCCGACCTGTCGGCCAGTCGCCGGGCCAGCCGCCAGTCGCTGAGGTAGCCATGCAGGAACAACTGCTCGGTCCACAGGGAAGCCATGGCGGCCAGGATGGTGGGTCGAACATCGGCGTAAATGGCCACGATCAGTCCTGCGTGTCGCCGTGCAGCGCGGTGGCGCGCATCGAGGCGCGCGTGCAGAAGTCCGCGTACCAGGCGGCCAGCCGCGGCCGGCCCGGCTGGAACGCATAGAGCGCGCGGAATTCGATCCAGCTCAGCGTGGTGGCCAGCGCGATGGCCCCGATATCCGCGGAAAGGCTCTCGGCGAGCTCGGCCTCCAGGTAGTCGCAGGCGGCGACGACCTTCTGCAGCTGGCCCTCGTGCATGGCTGGCCAACGCAGAGCTTCGGGGCGACGCTCGGCCTCCCAGCGCACCGCGATGCCAGCGTCGGCCATGCCTTGCGCCAGCGCCTGCAGTCGCAGCGCACGGTAGTGCTGGGCGGGGTCGCTCGGAATCAATATGTGCCGCCCGTCGAGCTCATCGAGGTACTCGCAGATGACGTTCGAGTCGAACAGCACCCGCCCGCCATCGATCAGCACGGGCACCTTGCCCAGCGGGTTGAGGGTGAACACCTCCGCGTTGCGGCGGGTGGGGCTGGTCTCGTGATGGACGACTTCGAGGCGGTCGGCGATGCCCAGCTCGTGGGCGGCGACCAGCACCTTGCGGGCGTAGGGTGAATGGGTCTGGTAAAGCAGCTTCATGGGGACTCCGTCGAGGGGATGGGCTCAGCCGGCGAGCAGGCGCGCGCGCATCGGGCCGGAAAGGTTGGCGCCGGTGAGCACGGTCGCAACGCGCCGGCCGGCGTGATGCAGGGGCTGCGCCAGCACGGCTGCGACGCCGACGGCGCCGGCCGGTTCCACCTCATGGCCCAGGTGCCGATGGATCAGCCGCATGGCGTCGAAGATCTGCGACTCGGAGACCGCGACGGTGGCGTCGCAGCAGCTGCGCAGGTAATTGAGCGTGGCGGCGATCGGCGCGCGCACGGCGATGCCGTCGGCGATCGTGTCGGCGCGCGCGGTGGCGACCACGCGCCCGGCATCGAGCGAGAGCTTCATCGCCGGCGCGCCAGCGGTGACCGCGGCGATGATCCGCACGGTCGGCGCGAGCCGGCGCAGCACGGTCGCGATGCCGGCCAGCAGCGCGCCGTTGCCGAGCGGCACCACCACGGTGTCGACGTCGGCATCGCGCAGCAGCTCCAGAGCCATGGTGCCGGCGCCTTCGGCAATCGCTGCCTCGGCACCGTCTTCCACATAGCGCAGGTCGTCTTCGGCCGCATGGACACGCGCCGCGTCCTTGGCGGCGTCGAAATCGTCGCCCTCCAGCATCACCCGCGCGCCGAAGCGGCGCATCGCTTCGACTTTCACCGGGTTGGCGTCGCATGCCGCGAACACCGTGCAGGCATGGCCGCGCCGTGCCGCCGCGCGGGCGAGGCCCTGGCCGAAGTTGCCGGCGGACGCACAACACACCGCCTCGGCAGCTACCAGTTCGGTGGCGCAGAAGAGCTCCGCGCCGCGACCCTTGAACGATCCGATCGCATTGGCGAACTCGATCTTCGCGAGCAACCGGCAACCCAGCATGCGGTCGAGCGCACCGTCGCGGACCAGCGGCGTATCGAGGAAGAGCGGATCGATGTACCGGGCTGCCTGCGCGATGCGATCGAAGCGAGGGATGGTCGCCATGGGCCGGTCTTGCAGTGGGGACGGCTGATCATGCTAGGGTCCGCCCGCGCCGCCTGGCCGCATTCATTGCGGGCAAAACAGGATTTCTCCCCGACCTCCGAGGCATAGCCGCCGATGGCCATCGATCTGGACAAATTCGACCGCGGCATCCTCGCGATCATGCAGGCCGACGCGCGTCGATCGGCCGAGTCGATCGGCGCACAGGTCGGCCTGTCGGCCTCGGCCGTGCAGCGGCGGCTGGCCCGGTTGCGCGACGCTGGGGTGATCCGGGCCGAGGTCGCGCTGGTCGATCCGGCGTGTGCTGGACGGCCGCTGACCGTGATCGCCGATGTCGAGGTCGAGCGGGAGCGCCCCGAGCTGCAGCTTCGCCTCAAGCAGTGGATCGCTGCGGAGCCGGCGATCCAGGAGGCGTGGTACGTCACCGGCGAGGGTGACTACGTGCTGATCGTCGCCGTGCGCGACGTGCAGGCATACGAGGCCCTGATGCAGCGGCTGATGATCGAGAACGCCAACGTGCTGCGCTTCCGTACCCGCGTTGCGTTGGGGACGCTCAAGCGCGGGCTGGCGCTCTCGATGGAGGAGCCGGCGGCCTGACGGGCCACCGCACACGCGATGGCGGCCGGCCGAGGTCCGCCGGCTCGGCGGCCGCGCATCGCTACTCGTGCCCGTGCGCCTGCACCGTGGCCTTGCGCTCCTGCTTGCCCCAGCCCACCGACGGGCCGCGGATGGCCGTCCACACCGAGCGCACCACCACGTAGTACATCAGCTGGCGGTAGCCGAAGCGCTGCAGCACCATCCACCACAAGAGGCTCCATTTTTCCTTCTTCTCCATCGCGAAGGCGAGCGCGCCGGCGGCGAGGTCCACGGCCATGAACACGGCGTAGAAGACCGCCATCTTCTCCAGGTTGTCGTAGTTGAATTGCGCGCGGTGCTGCAGGTAGTCCAGCCCGGTGGCGATCAGTTGCCAGAGCATCAGCAGGTCGACCAGCGGCGAGACCACCGAGAAGACGATCTGGAACAGCCAAACCTGCGGCAGCGCGACCAGGCCCAGCGCACCGTAGCGCGGGTTAAAGGTGGCGCGGCGGTGCTTCCACAGGCACTGCAGCGTGCCGAAGGCCCAGCGGAAGCGCTGGCGGGCGAGACCGCGCACGGTGTCGGGCGCCTCGGTCCAGGCCACTGCCGTGCTGTCGAACAAGGCCGTATAGCCGGCCATCTGCACGGCCAGGGTGAGGTCCTGGTCCTCCGCCAGGGTGTCGCCGGGGAAGCCGCCGAGCGCCTCCAGCGCGGTGCGCCGCCAGGCGCCCACGGCGCCCGGGACCACGGTGATGGTGCCCAGCGCCGCCAGCGCACGGCGTTCCAGGTTCTGCGCGGTGATGTATTCCAGCGCCTGCCACAGCGTGATCAGGTTGATGCGGTTGCCGACCTTGGCGTTGCCCGCCACCGCGCCGACCTTGGGATCGGCGAACCAGCGCACCAGCCGCGCGATGGTGTGCGGTTCGAACTGCGTGTCGGCGTCCAGCGCCACCACCACCTCGCCGCGCGAGGCGCGCAACGCGGTGTTCACTGCGTTGGCCTTGCCGCCGTTGGGGATGCGGATCAGCTTCACGCGCGGTTCGCCGGCGAACTGGCGCTGGACCACCTCGGCGGTGGCGTCGGTGGAGCCGTCGTCGACCACCACCACTTCCAGGTCGACGTGCTTGCTCTTGAGGATGCGGCCGATGGAGCTGGCGATCACCTTCTCCTCGTTGAAGGCCGGGATCAGCACCGATACGCGCGGCGCGAAGTCGCCGGCCGGCGCATGGCGGCGCCGGTCGCGGATCCAGTTGGCGATCGCCAGGCCGCCGAGCACCAGCAGCCGCGCCACGCCCAGCAGCACGGCGGTGATGAACAGCCAGCGCAGGAAATGGCCGAACCAGCCCAGCGTCAGGAACACCGAACGGTCGGCCCAGCGCGCCAGCGAACCGGGCGGCAGCGGCGGCATGGCCTGGTCGCGGCTCAGGCCGGCCAGCTGCGACACGGTGACGAACTGGTAGCCCTGCGCGCGCAGCCCGTCGATGATGCGCGGCAGCGCCGCCACCGTCTGCGAGCGCTCGCCGCCGCCGTCGTGCAGCAAGACCACGCGGCTCTGCCGATCCACGCTCTGGTGGGCGACCTGCGCCAGCACGCTGTCGACGATCCGGTCGGCCGGCAGCCGCTGCCAGTCGTCCGGGTCGATGTGCAGGCCGACCGAGATGTAGCCCATGTTCTGGGCAATCTGGATCGGCACCAGTTCGTCGGCGGTGGTCGGTTCGGCGTCGCCGAAGTAGGGCGCGCGGAACAGCCGCATCGAGCGGCCGGTGAGCGCCTCGAACAGTCGCTGCGTCGCGTTGAGCTCGAGCGACACCAGCCCCGGCGGCATTTCGCCGAGGTTGGGGTGGGTGAAGGTGTGGTTGCCGACGTCGTGGCCTTCGTCGATCTCGCGCTGCACCAGCCGGGGCGACATCTCGGCCGCCTCGCCGATGATGAAGAAGGTGGCCGGGACATGCTTGGCCTTGAGGATGTCCAGGATCTGCGGCGTCCACTCCGCGTCCGGGCCGTCGTCGAAGGTCAATGCAATCTCCTTGGGCGCGGTGCCCACGCGCTGGATCACGTAGGAGCTGGGCAGCGCCGTGTAGTGCTCGTCGTCGACGCTGCCGTCGTCCTTGTCCAGCTCGAGGCTGCGCGTGCCGGGCGAGGGCGTGGAGGCGATCTGCAGCACCTCGCCCTGGCCCTCGATGTCGATGTCCTGGCCGGCGTCGATCGATTGCAGTTCCTTCGGCGCGGGCGCGTCATACGGACGGCCGAGCACCGACCAGATCGACGGGTCTTCCGAGCCCAGGCGCCACACCGCGTAGCCCCAGGGCTTGTAGCCGTCGGCCGCGTGCACCTGGTTGAAGGCGGTGGCGCCGTCGAGGAACCACACCTGGTGCTCGGTGCCGTCGTCCTCGCTGTAGGAGTAGTGCGGGTTCTCGCTGTCGGCGTCGAACTCGATGCTGGCCTGCGAATCCTTGGCGCGGTCCATCGCGTCCTGGAACGTCAGCGCCTCGGCGGTCCGGCCGGTCGCCCAGTCGTAGCCGTAGCTGCCCAGCGCGACCAGGGTCTGGTCCGGGTCCAGCTCCTTCATGCGCTTGTCCAGGGTCTGCTCGAACCACTCCTGGCCGGCGATGCTGCCCGGGTCCTTGCCGGCCCAGTGCTGGTCGTAGGCCATCAGCAGCTCGAAGTCGACGATGTCGGCGAAGCCCTTGTAGTCCCAGCTCTCGTCGTCGAACGGCACCGACAGCACGATGCCCCAGCCGTGCGGCGCGAAGGCGTCGGACAGTTCGCCGAGGAAGGTCTTGAAGTCCGCCTGTGCCTCCGGCGGCACTTCCTCGAAGTCCACCGTGATGCCCTGGAAATGGTAGGCGGCCAGGAAGCCGACGATCTCGCTGATGCGCGCCTGGCGGCGCGCGGGGTCGGCCAGCAGCTTGGCCAGGCCGGCGCCGTCCCACTGCATGTTCGCCGCGTTCTGCAGCAGCGGCAGGATCGGCATGGAGGGCTTGTTGCGGCGGATCAGGTTCAGCGCCTTGGCGTCGACCGCCGTGTGCAGCGCCATGTCCGGGCCGCTCACGCTGAGCCAGGAGGGGATCACCCAGTCCAGCGTCGGCAGCGCACGCTTGAGCGCGGGGTAGCTGCTGTCGTCCCAGTTGACGTAGAAGCCGATCGCCAGCGGGCGGTCGCTGGGCCGGTCCAGCGACGGCGGCGGCGTGTGCGCCTGGCCGGTGCGGGTGATCGTGCGGCGGTGAAGCTGGCGCTCGCGTGCGCGCACCTCGGCGGCGAGCTTCTCGGCCGGCCGCACCAATTGCGGTGCCGCGGCCTTGGCGTGCAGCCCGTGCTCGTGCCGGCCCAGGCTCAGCACGCCCAGGCTCGGCCCCACGAACAGGCTCACCGCGCAGGCGACCACCAGCAAGGTGCTGACCACGGCCAGCGCCAGGCCGAAGCGCGAGACGCGGCTGGCGCGGCGGCCCGTGGGGTCATAGAAGATCGGTTTCCTGTGCATGCCTGCTCGCGGGCCAACGTAGGGGGGCAGTGCAAATTGTCGCCGCAAACCGGTGAACTGTGGCCTAGCAATTGCACGCCGCCGGGACACGGCCGCTCAGCCGCCGCGCGCCTGCGCCAGGCGGCGCTGGTAGCGGCCGTCGACGGTGGGCGAACCCGGCGGTGGTGAGCTTGCGGGTGATCCTGGGGCTTTCCAGCCGGATCTGCGGCAGCATCGCCCGCGACAGCGGCTTGCCCGCGCTTCGCTCGGCGAGCTCGTACACGCGCCGGTACAGGTCGGTGCGGGCGAAGTCCGGGCTTTCGCCCCGGGGCGACCGCGTCACCAGCCGGGGCCGCGGCGATCGGTGCAGCGACGGCGGGGCATACGGCCGGCCCTGCCTGGCCGCCACCGGTCAGCCGCCGCTCAAGGCGCGCGCGCCCTCCAGGTGCTCGCGCAGCAGCGGCAGCGCCTCGCGCGCGATCTTCCGCAGCGACGGGTTGTGCTCGTCCTTCGCGGCGCGCTCGTACAGCGGAATGATCTGCTGGTGCTCCCTGACCATCATGCCGGCGAAGGCCTTGTCCATCGCGTCCCCCTTCAGGTTCTGCAACTGCAGCTTGTCCTCGGTGACGTCGCGGTTGGGGATGCCGTGCGCCTGGCCCTGTGCCTTGCGGGCGACGGTGACATTGGTGAACTTGCGGTTGAGCGCCTTGTGGTCGTCGATGATGCGCCGGGCGAGCGCACGCACCTTGGGCGACTGCGAGCGATCCAGCGCCACCTGCGCCAGCGTGATCTGCATCGAGTTGTCGGCGGTGGCCTTGGCGACGAAGGCCTGTTCGGCGGCGTCGAGCGGGGCCGGCGTATCCGCGGCGCGGATCGGCGGCGCCGCGGCGAGCAGCCCCAGGCCCATGCACAACGCGATGCGGGCTGCGAAGGTGGTGGCGAAGAACGGGTTCATGGCGCGATTCCGGGGGCGGGAAACCCGACGCTAGCCGCGGCGCCGGCAACGGCGGCTCTAGGAGCCGTGAAAGCGGGGCCGACGCGGGCGCACACCACGCCGCGGCCGGCGCCGGTCACCCGCGCTAGTATCCCCAAGGTCCGGCCCGTGCGCCGCCGATCCCTCGGAGTAGCGACCATGAAACGCCTGCTGATCGGTGTCCTCGCCGTCGTGCTCGTTCTGGTGGTGCTGGTGGTCGGCGCCTTGCTGCTGGTGGACGCGGACCATTTCCGGCCGCAGGTGCAGGCCTCGTTGGGCAAGGCGCTGGGGCGCGACGTCGCGATCGGCAAGCTGCGCATGTCGGTGTGGTCCGGCTCGCTCGACGCCGACGACATCCGCATCGGCGAGGACCCCGCGTTCGGCCAGCAGCCTTTCGTCACCGCACGCTCGCTGCAGTTGGGCGTGCGCCTGTGGCCCTTGCTCCTGCATCGGCAGTTGCACGTGACCTCGCTCACGCTGGAGCAGCCGCAGGTGCGCCTGCTGCAGGACCGCAACGGCCACTGGAACTTCGCGCGGCTCGGCGGCGGCGAGGCCACGCATGCGCCGGCGGCGTCCACCGCGCCGTCGGCCGCGCCGGCCTTTACCGTCGACCGGCTGCGCATCGACGGCGGCAGCATCGAACTGCGCGGCAGCGCGGGCGACGTGCGCACCTACAGCCAACTGCGCCTGAGCGCCGATCATGTCGGCACGCAGGCGGCGTTTCCGTTCAAGCTCGGCGCGGCGCTGGCCGGCGGCGGCACGCTGGCGCTGGAGGGCACGCTCGGGCCGTGGAACGCCGGCAATGCGCTGCTGACGCCGGTCGACGCGCACCTGGCGATGCACGACCTGGACCTGGTCGGCGCTGGTCTGATGGCGCGCGGCGGCGGGGTCGGCGGCGTGCTCGACCTGGACGGCCAGCTTGCCTCGGCCGAGGGCGCGCTCACCACGAAGGGCCGCATCGAGGCGCGCAAGCTGCAACTGGTGAAGGCCGGTTCGCCCTCGCCGCAGCCGCTGCGGATCGACTACCAGGCGCGCTACCGGCTGACCGGCGGCACCGGCCAGATCGACTCGGCGACGCTGGCCACCGGCAAGGCGCAACTGGCGATCACCGGTGGCATCGACAACCGCCCGGCGGTCATGCACCTGGACCTGCGCGTGGCGGGCAAACAGCAGCCGGTGGACGATCTGGAGCCGCTGCTGCCGGTGTTCGGCGTGGTGCTGCCAAAGGATTCGCGCCTGAGCGGCGGCATCGCGAGCATGGACCTCACCGTGCGCGGCCCGCTGGATGCGCTGGTGATCCGCGGCCCGGTGTCGCTGGACGACACGCGGTTGGCCGGCTACAGCCTGGGCGCCAAGCTCGGCGGCGCGCTGGCGCTGGCCGGCATCAGCGCGCCGAGGGACACGGTGATCCGCCACGCGGAAGCTGCGCTCACGATCTCGCCCGCCGGCATCCAGGCCGATCCGGCCAGCGCGCAGATCGCGCAACTGGGCAGCATGACCGGCAAGGGCGGCATGGCCGCCGACGGCCGGCTCGACTTCCGCATGCTGGTCAAGCTGGACCAGGCGATCGCCGGCGGCGCCGCCGGCGGCCAGGGCCTGGCCGGTCTGCTCGGCCACTCCAAGGCCGGCCGCGTGTTCGGCGGCGTGCTGGGCGGCGTCAGCGAGCAAGGCGTCGGCGTGCGCGTGGGCGGCACCGCCAGCGCGCCAAGCTTCCAGCTCGATCCGGCCGCGGCGACGGGCCTGCTCAAGGCCGGCCTGGGTGGCGCGGAGCCCAAGCCTGCCGCCGCGCAACCGGCGGAAGCCGGCAAGCAAGGGATGTTGAACGACCTGCTGCAAAACGTGCTCAAGCCCAAGCCGAAGCAGCCGGCCGGCCACTGACAGGCCTGCATGTCCAGCCAGCACACCGCCGATTTCATCGTCGTCGGCGCCGGCCCCGCCGGTTGCGCGGTGGCGGCGCGACTGGCCGATTCGCCCGGCGCGCCATCGGTGCTGCTCGTCGAGACCGGCCCGGCCACGCCTTCGTGGCTGAGCCGCGTGCCGATCGGCATCGCGGCGCTGGTGCCTTTCCGCGGCCGCCACAACTACGCCTACCAGACCGTGCCCCAGGCGCAACTGGATGGCCGCCGCGGCTACGTCCCGCGTGGACGCGGCGTCGGCGGCAGCAGCCTGATCAACGCAATGATCTGCACGCGCGGCCAGCCGCAGGACTATGACGGTTGGGCCGCGCTGGGCTGCGCCGGCTGGGCCTGGCGCGACGTGCTTCCGGTGTTCCGCCGCATCGAGGACAACGCGCGCGGCGCGAACGAGTGGCATGGCGTCGGCGGCCCGCTGACGGTGGACGACCTGCGTTCGCCCAGCCCGCTCAGCCGCGCTTTCGTCGAGGCCGCCGTGCAGTGCGGTTACCCGCGCAATGACGACTTCAACGGTCCGCGCCAGGAGGGCGTGGGCCTGTACCAGGTGTACCAGCGCGACGGCCGCCGCCTCGACGCGGGCCGTGCCTATCTCGACCAGCCGCGGCCCAACCTGCGCGTGCTGGCGGGCCGGCCGGCGCGGCGCATCCTGTTCGAAGGGCGACGCGCGATCGGCGTGCAAATCGCGGGTCGCGCGTGGCGGGCGCGGCGCGAGGTGATCGTCTGTGCCGGCGCGATCGGCTCGCCGCAGCTGCTGATGCTTTCCGGCATCGGCCCGGCCGCGCACCTGCGCGAGCTGGGCATCGCCGTGCTGCACGACGCGCCGGAGGTGGGCGAGCACCTGCAGGACCACATCGACTACACGGTCAACCTGCGCCTGCACGCGCCCGGCCTGATCGGCAGCAACCCGGCGACGATCCTGCGCATCGCCCGCAGCGTCGGCGCCTACCGCGCCCGCGGCGAGGGCATGCTGACCAGCAACGCCGCCGAAGCGGGCGGCTTCATCAGGAGCCGCGCGGAGCTGGACCGGCCGGACCTGCAACTGCATTTCTGCATCGGCATGGTCGACGACCACAACCGCCGCATGCACCTGTCCAGCGGCATGGCGGTGCATGTCTGCGTGCTGCGTCCGGCCAGCCGGGGCCGGGTGCGGCTCGCCGGCGCCGACGCCGCCTGCGCGCCGCTGATCGATCCGAACTTCCTCTCGGCGCCGCAGGACATGGCTCTGCTGCTGGAGGGCGCGCGCATCGTGCAGCGCATCCTCGCCGCGCCGGCGCTTGCCGCCTACCGGGGCCGCCCGCTGCACGGCACCGGCACGGAAGACGACGACGGACTGCGCGCGCTGATCCGCGCGCATGCCGACACCATCTATCACCCGGTCGGCAGCTGCCGCATGGGCGCCGACGCGCGGGCCGTGGTCGATCCGCGCCTGCGCGTGCGCGGCGTCGACGGCTTGCGGGTGGCCGACGCTTCGGTGATGCCGGCGCTGATCAGCGGCAACACCCAGGCGCCGGCGGCCATGATCGGCGAGCGCGCCGCGGCGTTCGTGCTCGAGGAACTGCGCTGAAGCAGGCGGGGTGCACCCGACGCGGCACGCTCGCGGATGAGGCCTGGCCTGGCGGCGGACGCGCGCCGGCTTGTGCGCCGGCGTGCGGGCCGATACGTTCGCACTTCCCGCCCTATTTCGGAGCTCCCATGCCTTTCCAGGTCCGCCAGGCCACGGTGCACGACCTCGACGCGCTGGTGCCCTTGTTCGACGGCTACCGGCAGTTCTACGGCAAGCCGTCCGATCCGGACGGCGCGCGGGCGTTCCTCGGCGCGCGCTTCGCCCACCAGCAATCGCTGATCCTGCTGGCCTGCGACGCGCAGGGAGCGGGCCTGGGCTTCACCCAGCTCTACCCGCTGTTTTCCTCGGTGCGGATGGTGCGCACCTGGCTGTTGAACGATCTGTTCGTGGCCGCGTCGGCGCGCCGTCAGGGAGTGGCCGCCGCCCTGTTGCACGAGGCGACGGCGATGGCGCGCGCACTGGGCGCGGCCAGCCTGTCGCTCTCCACCGCGCTGGACAACGCGCCGGCGCAGGCGCTCTACGAATCGCTGGGCTGGCAGCGCGACCGGCAATTCTGCGAGTACAGCCTCACGCTTTGACCGGAGGCCCGGCGGGCAGCGCCGCGCCGACGCAACGGACCTGGTTGCGCCCGCCGCGCTTGGCCTCGTAGAGGGCGTCGTCCGCCGCGCGCAGCAGCTTTTCGCTGGCCAGCGAAGTGCCCGCGGCCATGACGGCGAGTCCGGCGCTGATGGTCACCACGCCGTGGCCGGCGTTGAGGTGCCGGATCTGCAGCGACTCGATGTGCGCGCGCAGCCGTTCCATCACCGCTTCGGCCGCCGGCGCGTCCAGCCCGCTGAGCAGCACCACGAATTCCTCGCCGCCGTAGCGCGCGACCACCACGCCGGGCTGCATGCCGGCCTCCGCGCGCAGGGCATGCGCCACCAGCGACAGGCAATCGTCGCCGGCCAGGTGTCCATAGGTGTCGTTGAAGGTCTTGAAGTGATCCACGTCGACCACCGCGATGGCGAAGGGCCGGCGCGCGCGCACGGCGACCTGCCAGGCGCGCCGCAGCACCTGGCGCAGGCCGGCGCGGTTGAGCAGGCCGGTCAGCTCGTCGCGCACGCTCTTGTGGTGCAGGTCGCGGCGCAGGTTGCGCAGTTCCTCTTCCACCGCCTGGTGGTAGCCCAGCAGCACGGTGGTGCGCACGCCGTAGGCGGCCACCGCCAGGAGCAGCGCGCCCATCGCCAGCGGCCGGTCGCGGCCGAGCTGGGCGAAGCCGAGCAGGCACAGCGCCAGGCTGAGCATCAGCGGGGCTAGGCTGGCGGCCGCCTGGCGGGTGCGCCGCGAGGGCTGGTAGCCGCGCAGCCACACGGTGTTGCGGCGGCTCAGCATCACTCCGAGCGCGACGAAGGGCAGCCCCAGCAGCCATTCGGGCAGCCACGACTCGCTCAGCAGGATGAAGCGGTTGTGGATGGCCGGCAGCAGCGCGTCCACCCATGCGAAGGCGGCCAGCACGAAATGGAAGCGCCGCTCGTCCGCGCGTCGGGCGGCGACGAAGCGCAGGGTCGCGAACAAGGCCACGAACAGGCCCATCGCGTCGAACAGCCACATGACGTAGCGCGCGCTGGTGGGTGACGCCGGCTCGGCCGTCAGCAGCCCGTGCAGCATCAGGTAGAACAGGCCGACGATGGCGCAGGCCAGCACGCCGTCGATGGCGGTGGTCGCGCGGCGCATCGGCGTCAGCGGGTTGTAGGCCGCCGCGGCGATCAGGGCGAAGCTGCCGAGGCAGAAGTAGAAAGTCGGATCGAAGGCGGTCAACGTGCCTTGCGGGTTGTGCAGCGCGTCGGTGAGCAGCAGGGCGAAGGCGGCGCCCTGGGCGAGCAGCGCGCCCAGCAGCAGGCTCCACAGCGGCCGGTTGTGGCTGACGCCCAGGCGCATCCGGCGCCAGCACAGCAGCGCGGTGAACGCGAGCATGGTAAGCACGCAGGCGTAGCTCCAGGCCAGGATCGAACCCGCGCCGGCGAACAGCAGCACGCCCAGGTGGCCGAGCAGAAGCGGCGCGTAGATCTTCGGCGTCCAGCTCTGTACTTTCACGCGAGGGTCCCGGCGTCTGTGCGCGGACCGAACGCCGCGTGTTGCCCGGCGGGTACCGGGGCCGGCCCGATTGTGCGGACCGGCGCCGGCCGGCACAACGCCCGCACGGCGGTATGGCCTGCCCGGTCACGGCGAGGGCGTGCGCGCCTGCCGCTATGCTGAGCGCCCGTCCGGCCCGGCCTTGCCATGCTCTATCTCGCCTCGAAGTCACCCCGCCGCCGCCAGTTGCTGCAGCAGCTCGGTTTCGCTCCGGTCGTGCTCGATGTGGACGTGCCCGAGATGCGCGGCGCGGCCGAGTCGCCGCAGGACTACGTCAGCCGCGTCGCCCGCGACAAGGCGCAGGCGGGGCTGGACGCGGTCGGCCAGGCGAACGGCCAGGCCATGGGCGCGGTGGTGCTCGGCTCCGATACCGAGGTCGTGCTGGACGAGGAGGTGTTCGGCAAGCCCGCCGATGCGGCGCAGGCGGCCGACATGCTGCGTCGTCTCTCGGGGCGCACCCACCGGGTGATCTCGGCCGTGTGGGGCCTGGACGCCGCGCGGGCGCATGGCGAACTGTGTATTTCGCAGGTCCGTTTCGCGCCGCTGGACGAAGCCGCCATCGCCGCCTACGTGGCCACCGGCGAACCCTTCGGCAAGGCGGGAGCCTATGCGATCCAGGGCCGTGGCGCCGCGCTGGTCGAGCACCTGGAAGGCAGCTATTCCGGCGTGATGGGCTTGCCGTTGTTCGAAACCGCGCGCCTGCTGCGCGGTTTCGGCATGCAGCCAGGCTGAGTCCGGACCGCGAGACCGGGTTCGTTCAACCGGAGGACGAGGCCACGAACCACGCCGTCACCGCCAGCAGGTTGTTCACGCCGTGGGCCACCACGGCGGGCCACAGCGAACCCGAACGCAGGCGCAGCCAGGCGAGCGTGGCGGCGAGCAGCGCAAGGTTGGGCACGGCATACCAGAGGAAGCCCAGGTCGGGCAGGTGCACGCAGGCGAACAGCAGCGAGCTGATCGCCACCGCCCAGCCGGTGTGCATGCGCCGCAGCAGCGCCGAGAGCAGGGCGCCGCGGAACAGCAGTTCCTCCACCAGCGGTCCCAGGCTGACCACCACCAGCGCCATCGGCAGGCGCAGCGCCAGCGAGGCGGCGCCGCCGATCTGTTTGACGTCCTGGGTGACCTCGTGGCCGTGCGCGAGCCAGTGGGTCAGCCAGCCGCCGGCGATCGGCAAGGCCAGGCCGAGCACCACCGCCGCCAGGTAGAACGCCGGGCGACCTGGCTGGGTCAGCCCCAGGCCGGGTGGCGCGCCGTGAGCCCAGGCGGCCGGCCACAGCCGTCGCACCAGCACCACGGTCACGCTGGCGGCCAGCAGCAGGGTCAGGATCACCATCAGCGCATTGGTGTCCGGTTGCGCCAACGCCGCCTTGATGCGCGAAGCGACACTTGCCGGACCGGTGCCGGACATGCCCAGGGCGAAGCCCAGCCCCAGCCCCACCAGCCCGCTGGCCAGGAACTGCAGCGCGAAATACAGGACGATCATGCCGACGGCGCTGCCCAGGTGCGGCAGGCGCGCGTCGTGCAGCGAGGGGTGGAGATGGCGGGAGGGCATCGGCCGGGCAAACCTGCGTGGAAAGGACGGGCGTCGGCCGGTGGCCGCTGCGGCCGTGCGAGGCACGGCGCGGTCGGGGTCAGCCGGCGAGCAAGGCACGGCCCAGGCCTAACGCGGCCATGACCAGCGTCGCCGCCCACCCGGCCATGCCCAGAACGAACCCGCCAACGCGCTTGCCGGCCTCCTGCAGGTAGGCCAGTGCATACCAGATCCGCCCGGCCAGCCAGACCAGCCCCGCGATGCCGGCCCAGAAAGCGAAACCGTAGCTTGCGGCCAGCCACAGCGTCGGCAGGAACAGCATCGCCGCCTCCAGGGTGTTCATCTGCACGCGGAAGGCGCGCTCGAAGGCCGGATGGCCGCTGGTCGCGGGCGCCGCTATGCCATAGCGTCCGCGCGCCCGGCCCACCGCGAAGGCGGTGCCGAACAAGAGCAGCATGGCGAGCAGGGTGACCAGGGCGGGCAGGTGCTGGGTCATGGCATCGATCGCAAGGGATGGAACGCCTACTGTAGCGGCTGTGCACGTGCGGGAGACGACCGGTGCGTATGCTCGGGCCGTCGCGCTGCGGCGCACGGCGAGGCGTATGGCATGGATTGGCAGAAGGGCGAGCGTAGCCAGAACGTTGAAATCGACAGTGGCCGCGGCGGCGGCGGTTTCGGCGGCGGGCGCGGGCTGGGCCTCGGCGGCCTGATCGTGCTGGCGATCCTGGGCTGGGTGTTCTTCAAGGACCCGACCGCGCTGCTGGACCAGGGCGGGCAGCCCGGCCAGGGCGCGCCCACCGGGCAGGTGGCCCAGGTCGACCCGCAGCAGCGCGACTTCGTCAGCGCGATCCTGGGTTCCACCGAGAAGACCTGGGGCGACCTCTTCGCCGCCAACGGCCGTCAGTACGCGGACCCCAAGCTGGAGCTGTTCAGTGGCGGCGTGCGCACCGCCTGCGGCCTGGCCTCCACCGCGGTCGGGCCGTTCTATTGCCCGGGCGACGAAAAGATCTATCTGGACCTTTCCTTCTTCCAGGAACTGAAGGACCGCTTCGGCGCGGCGGGCGACTTCGCCCGCGCCTACGTGATCGCGCACGAGGTGGGCCACCACGTGCAGAAGCAGCTGGGCGTGTTCGACCAGGTGCAGCGGGCGCGCGAGCAGGGCGCACCGATGGAGGGCGCCAACGGCCTGTCGGTGCGCCAGGAACTGCAGGCCGACTGCTTCGCCGGCGTGTGGGCCAACCGCAGCGAGCAGCGCCTGCACTGGCTGCAACCGGGCGACGTGGAGCAGGCGCTGACCGCCGCCAGCCAGATCGGCGACGACACGCTGCAGCGCGAGACGCAGGGCAACGTGGTGCCCGATTCGTTCACCCACGGCACCTCGGCGCAGCGGGTGAAGTGGTTCAAGGCCGGATTGCAGAGCGGGCAGGTGTCCAGTTGCGACACGTTCGCCGGAGCGCTGTGACGGCCAGCCGATCCTTCGCTCTGCCGTGGCTGCTGATAGATCAGATGACATTCCGGCGGCGGCCGCGGCCGTTGCGCATCTTCCACGCGCCTGCAACGCGCCCTAGAATCCGTGAGCTGCGCGCCTCGGGGTGCGCCCCGCCTTGCCTCCCATGGTTCATCCCTGCCTGCGTTGTGGCGCCTGCTGCGCCTTTTTCCGGATCGCCTTCCATTGGTCCGAGACCGACCCTTCCCTGGGCGGCACGGTGCCGGCCGAGCTCACCGAGAAGCTCGACCCGCACCGCGTCGTCATGCGCGGCACGCAGTCCAAGCAGCCGCGCTGCATCGCGCTCAAGGGCACCATCGGCGAGGCGGCCTACTGCGGCATCCACCCGATCAAGCCCTCGGTGTGCCGCGAAGTGGAACCGTCCTGGGAGTTCGGCCGGCACAGCCCGCAGTGCGACAAGGGGCGCATCGCCCACGGGCTCGCACCGCTGACGCCCGAGGACTGGCTCGATCCCTCGAACGACGACTCGCCGCCGCTGCCGCAGCGCGCCTGACCGGCAAGCTTCAGCGCGCGCCGGCGTCGTCGCGGAAATCGCGCATGAACTGCTCCAGTTCGCCTGGCTCGACGTCAGACACCGCGATGAAGCGCATGCCGCCATCGCTCCAGCCCAGCGCCGTATAGCCGTGCTGTGGACGGTTTCAGGCGGCGTGCAGCGGTCCGTCGTCGGGGCCATTGGAACAGGTTGATCACATGCAGGCGCCAGTAGACCCGCGCGGCGACGGTGCGGCCGCCGATCCGTCGCGCAGCTTTCATGCTGCGCTTGCCTTGCGGCAGGACCTTCGATTCATACCGTCGCCCCTACGCAGCGTGCCCGGTTTGGACATCCACCTCAATCCGATTCGCGCATCATCCTTCGAAGCGGTAGATGTCCATCGCAAGAATGCCGTGGTCGACGCCCGCCTCGATGCGCTGCGCACGCGGATGCGGGCCGGCGGCGCCCAGCGCCACGAACAGCGGCAGCAGGTGCTCGTCGGTCGGATGGGCGCGCTGGGCGAACGGCGCCTGGCGGCGGTAATCGAGCAGTGCCTCCAGCTCGCCGGCGGCCAGGCGCTGCTCCACCCAGTCGACGAACGGGCGCACGTAGGGCGCCTCGCGCTCGGCGCCGTAGCCCATGCGCAGATCGCCCAGATTGTGGGTGATGCTGCCCGAGCCGATCACCAGCACGCCGTCCTCGCGCAGCGGTGCCAGCGCACGGCCCAAGGCCAGGTGATGCGCCGGGCCTTGCGCGTGCTGGATCGAGATCGGCACCACGGGAATGTCTGCCTCAGGGTAGAGCAGGCGCAGCGGCACCCAGGCACCGTGGTCCAGCCCGTGCCACGAGTCCAGCGTGGCGGCCAGGCCGGCCTGCGAGATCAGTTCCACCACCCGTGCGGCCAGCGTGGGGGCGCCGGGCGCCGGGTAGCGGATCTCGTAGAGCGCTGGCGGAAAGCCGAAGAAATCGTGCACCGTCTTCGGCGCCTGCGCGCCGCCGACCTGCGGCTGGGCGGAAAGCCAGTGCGCCGTGGCGATCACGATGGCCCGCGGTCGCGGCAGCGCCGCCGCCAGGCCGGACAGGCGCTCTCGCACCCGGCCCGGCTGCAGCGCCGTCATCGGCGAACCGTGGGAGATGTAGAGGCTGGGAAGGGTGACCATGCCGGTGCTCCTGGACTGGCTATGCTGCGACAGGGGACGCGTGGCGCGGCTCCGGGGCGGCGGCCGGCGCCCCGTCGCGGATGGCCCTGGCCGGCGCCTCCAGCCGCGCAATTTCGCGGGTGGCAGGCCGGCGGTGCGGGTCGCCAGGTCGGTCGGATGCTCGGGCGGCGCCCGGAGGGAGGCATGCGGGGTCTCGCTGGATGGAATGCGCATGATACGTCCAGGGCAGGCGGGTCGCGGGTCGGACCTGCCGCAGTGCGCCCGGCTGGCGTGAGTCTGCTAGCGTGCGCATTTCACCCGCGCCCGCGGGCCAGGAACGTGTCCATCCATGCAAGGCTTGTCCCATCTCGACGATCTGGAAGCGGAAAGCATCCAGATCCTGCGTGAAGTGTTCGCCTGTTTCCGCCGGCCGGTGATGCTCTATTCCATCGGCAAGGATTCCACCGTGCTGCTGCACCTGTTGCGCAAGGCCAGCCGGCCGGCGCGGCCGCCCTTGCCGCTGCTGCACGTGGACACCACCTGGAAGTTCCGCGAGATGATCGCCTTCCGCGACCGCGTCGCGGCCGAGGGCGACGTGCAGATGCTGGTGCACATCAACCAGGACGGCGTGCGCCAGGGCATCTCGCCGCTGACCCACGGCGCGGCGGTGCACACCGACGTGATGAAGACGCAAGCGCTCAAGCAGGCGCTGGACAAGTACGGGTTCGACGCGGCCATCGGCGGCGCACGCCGCGACGAGGAAAAGTCGCGCGCCAAGGAGCGCGTGTTCTCCTTCCGCAGCGCGCAGCATCGCTGGGATCCAAAGCAGCAGCGTCCCGAGCTGTGGCAGGCGTGGAACACGCGCATCCGCGAAGGGGAGAGCGTGCGTGTGTTTCCGCTGTCCAATTGGACCGAGCTGGACGTGTGGGAATACATCCGCCGCGAGAAGATCGAGGTGGTGCCGCTGTACTTCGCCGAGGCGCGGCCGGTGGTGATGCGCGACGGCGCCCTGATCATGGTCGACGACGCGCGCTTCGTGCTGCGCGAGGGCGAGCGCATCGAGCAGCGGCGCGTGCGCTTCCGCACGCTCGGCTGCTATCCGCTCACCGGCGCGATCGAGTCGCAGGCCGATACGCTGGACGCGATCATCGAGGAGATGCGCGCCTCGCGCAGTTCAGAGCGCCAGGGCCGCATCATCGACCACGACGGCGCGAGCTCGATGGAAAAAAAGAAGCAGGAGGGCTATTTCTGATGGCCGCCGGCATGCTTCGTTTCATCACCTGCGGCAGCGTGGACGACGGCAAGAGCACGCTGCTGGGCCGGCTGCTGTACGACGCCGGCATGCTCGCCGACGACCAGCTCGACGCGCTTCGCCGCGACAGCCGCAAGCGCGGCGGCGAGGCGCTGGATTTCGCGCTGGTCACCGACGGGCTGGATGCCGAGCGCGAGCAGGGCATCACCATCGACGTGGCCTGGCGCTACTTCCACACGGCGCGGCGCAACTTCATCGTGGGGGACTGTCCCGGCCACGAGCAGTACACGCGCAACATGGCCACCGGCGCATCGCAGGTGGACCTGGCGGTGGTGCTGGTCGATGCCCGCAAGGGCCTCCTGCCGCAGACGCGCCGGCACACCTACATCTGCGCGCTGCTCGGCATCCGCCGCGTCATCCTGGCGGTGAACAAGATGGACCTGGTCGGGCTGGATGCGGACGTCTACGCGTCCATCGTCGAACCCTACCGCGCACTGGCCGCCTCGATGGGCATCGAGGCGGTGAACGCATTGCCGGTGGTGGCGCCGGACGGCGACAACGTGGGCCTGCGCTCGGGCCGCATGCCCTGGTACCGGGGGCCCAGCCTGATCGAGCTGCTGGAGACGCTGGATGCGGAGGCGGCGGCGCCGCCGCATTTCCGCCTGCCGGTGCAGTGGGTCAACCGTCCCGACCAGCATTTCCGCGGCTACGCCGGCACGGTCTGCGGCGGACGCGTGGCGATCGGGGACGAGGTTTTGGTGCTGCCCGGCGGCCAGAGTGCGCGGGTCGAACGCATCGTCGGCCCGTCTGAAGACCTGACGGAGGCCAACAGCGGGCAGGCGGTCACGCTGTGCCTGGACCGCGAGCTCGACATCAGCCGCGGCGACGTGATCGCCGCCGCGGCGCAGCCTGCGCCGGTGGCCGACCAGTTCGGCTGCCACCTGGTCTGGTTCGGCGACGCGCCGCTGCTGCCCAACCGCAGCTACCTGCTGCGCCTGGGCACCGCGACGGTCAACGCGCGCGTGACCGCGATCAAGCACAAGGTCGACGTCAACACGCAGGCGCCGCTGGCGGCGCGGCGGCTGGAGCTCAACGAGGTGGGCTACTGCAACATCGACCTGGACCGGCCGATCGCGTTCGAGCGCTACGCCGACAACCGCACGCTGGGCGGCTTCATCCTGATCGACCGCCAGAGCAACGCCACGGTCGCCTGCGGCATGCTCGACTTCGCGCTGCACCGCGCGGCGAACATCCACTGGCAGCACACCGACGTGGACAAGGCCACCCGCGCGCTGGCCAAGGGCCAGCACCCGCTGTGCCTGTGGTTCACCGGTCTCTCCGGCGCGGGCAAGTCGACCATCGCCAACCTGGTCGAGCGCCGCCTGGCCGCGCAGGGCTATCACACCTACCTGCTGGACGGCGACAACCTGCGCCTGGGGCTCAACGTGGATCTGGGCTTCACCGCCGAGGCGCGCGTGGAGAATGTGCGCCGCGTGGCCGAGGTGGCGCAGCTGATGGTCGACGCCGGGCTGGTGGTGCTGGTGTGCGTGATCTCGCCGTTCGCCGGCGAGCGCGACTTCGCGCGCAGACGTTTCGCCGAAGGCGAGTTCGTCGAAGTGTTCGTGGACACGCCGCTGGCCGAGTGCGAGCAGCGCGACCCGAAGGGTCTCTACGCCAAGGCGCGGGCCGGACAGATCAGCAACTTCACCGGCATCGACTCGCCCTACGAGCGGCCGGTCGCGCCGGAGTTGCACCTGCATGCCGAAGGGCAGCGTGCGGAGCAACTGGCCGAACAGGTGCTTGGGTATCTGCAGGGACGGCTGGGGTAAGGGACCGGCGGCGCTTCGACTCCGCTTGCTGCGCAAGCTACGCTCAGCGCGAACGGTTCCCTGAGCCGTCCACCCTGAGCGTAGGCCGCAGGCCGGAGTCGAAGGGCCCGCGATCCGTCCTATTACTTCCGCCGCGGCGGTTTGCTACCCGGCCTTGGCTTGAACCCGCCCGGCCGCGGCCGCCGCGGCGGCGCCGAGCCCGCCGGCTCCTCGCTGCCGTCCCACTCGCTGATGTGCAGCTGCTGCTGGCTGACCCACACCTTCTTGAGGTGCTCGAACACCTCCTTGGGCATGCCTTCGGGCAGGTCGATCAGGCTGTAGTCGCCGCGGATGCTGACGCGGCCGATGAACTGGCTCTCCAGGCCGGCCTCGTTGGCGATCGCGCCGACGATGTTGCCCGGCTTGACGCCGTGTTCGTGGCCGACCTCGATGCGGTAGGTGCGCTTGCCCGGTTCCGGCGCGTTGTGCGGGCGCGGCGGGCGGTGCTCGAAACTGCGCGGCTCGCGCGATTCACGCGATTCACGCGGCTCGCGCGGCTCGCGCGGCTTGCGCTCGTGGCGCTCGCCGTCGTGTCCGCGCGGCTCGCGCGATGCATGCTCGCGCGGCGCGTACTCGCGCTTCGGCGGCGGGGTCAGCAACAGCGGGCGATCGCCCTGGACCAGGCGCGCCAGCGCCGCGGCGATCTCCAGCGCGGGCACGTTCTGTTCCTGCTCGTACTGCTCGATCAGGCGCTGGAAGTCCGCCAGGTCGTCCTGCGCCAGCGTGTCGGTGATGCGCTGCTTGAAGCGCGCGATGCGCACGTCGTTGACCGCCTCGACGGTGGGCAGCTTCATCTCCTCGATCGGCTGGCGCGTGGCGCGCTCGATCGTGCGCAGCATGCCCTTTTCCCTCGGCGTGACAAAAAGGATCGCCTCGCCGCTGCGCCCCGCGCGGCCGGTGCGGCCGATGCGGTGCACGTAGCTTTCGGTGTCGTAGGGGATGTCGTAGTTGAACACGTGGCTGATGCGCTCGACGTCCAGGCCGCGCGCGGCCACGTCGGTGGCCACCAGGATGTCGAGCTTGCCGTCCTTGAGCTGCTGGATCACCCGCTCGCGTTGTGGCTGGGCGATGTCGCCGTTGATCGCCGCGGCGGCCAGGCCGCGCGCGGTGAGCTTCTCGGCCAGTTCCTCGGTGGCCTGCTTGGTGCGCGCGAAGATGATCATCGCGTCGAACGGCTCGGCCTCCAGGATGCGGGTCAGCGCATCGAGCTTGTGCATGCCGCTGACGAACCAGTAGCGCTGGCGGATGTTGGCGGCGGTGGTGGTCTTGGCCTTGATCGTGACTTCGACCGGATCCTTCAGGTGCGCCTGGGCGATCTTGCGGATCGGCGCCGGCATGGTGGCCGAGAACAGCGCGACCTGGCGCTGCGGCGGCGTGGCTTCGAGCACCTTCTCGACGTCGTCGATGAAGCCCATGCGCAGCATCTCGTCGGCTTCGTCGAGCACCAGGTACTTGAGCTCGGACAGATCGAGAGTGTTCTTGTCCATATGGTCGATCACGCGGCCGGGCGTGCCCACCACCACGTGCACACCGCGGCGCAGCGCGTGCAGCTGCGGGCCGTAGCTTTGCCCGCCGTAGATCGGCAGCACCTGGAAACCGGGGATGTGCGCGGCGTAGCGCTGGAACGCTTCGGCCACCTGGATGGCCAGTTCGCGCGTGGGCGCCAGCACCAGCGCCTGCGGCTTGCCGGGCTTGGCCTCGATGCGCGAGAGGATCGGCAGCGCGAACGCGGCGGTCTTGCCGGTGCCGGTCTGCGCCTGGCCGAGCACGTCGCGGCCTTCCAGCAGCGACGGGATGGTCGCGGCCTGGATCGGCGAGGGCGACTCGTAGCCGACGTCGGCGAGCGCCTGCTGGACTTCGGGACGCAGCGCGAGCGCGGCAAAGCCGGCCGGCGCCGGGTCGTGCTCGGCCGGCGTGGGACCTGGGACAGGGGATGACATGGGAACCTCGGATATGGGCAGCGGCGAGCAAGGACGGCGCCGCGCGGGCGCGATATTCTAACAGGCTGGCCGGTGGGCCGTCGGTGTGAAGTACACGGTGCGTGGGCGGCCCGTGGTTATGATCGCGGGTTTGCGGGAAAGGAGCCGTGCATGGCGACCCTCGAGACGATCTCCGAGCAACGCTGCCACGGCGGCGTGCAAGGGTTCTACCGGCATGACTCGTCCGCCTGCGGCGGGCCGATGCGCTTCGCGCTCTACCTGCCGCCGCAGGCGACGAGACAGCGATGCCCATTGCTCTATTTCCTGGCAGGGCTGACCTGCACGGAAGAAACCGCGACGATCAAGGCGGGCGCGCAGCGGCTGGCCGCCGAACTGGGACTCGCGCTGGCGATGCCGGACACCAGTCCGCGCGATACCGGCCTGGAGGGCGCCACCGGCGACTGGGAGTTCGGCGAAGGCGCGGGCTTCTACCTCGATGCCACGCGGGCGCCGTGGTCGTCGCGCTTTCGAATGCGCAGCTACGTGGCCGAGGAATGGCCCGCGCTGCTGGCGGCGCATTTCCCGGTGGATGTGGAACGCGCGGGCGTGTGCGGCCATTCGATGGGTGGCCACGGCGCGCTCACCCTGGCGCTGGCCTACCCACGGCGCTACCGCTCGGTATCCGCGTTCGCTCCCATCGTGGCGCCGTCGCGGGTGCCGTGGGGCGAGAAGGCGTTCGCGCGCTACCTGGGCGAGGACCGGGACGCATGGGCCGGCTACGACGCCTGTGCGCTGGTGGGGCGGCAGGCCTTCCCCGGCACGATCCTGATCGACCAGGGCGAGGCGGACCGCTTTCTCCGCGCGCAACTGCGGCCGGAGCTGTTCGAGGAAGCGTGCGCCGAGGCCGGACAGCCACTGCTGCTGCGCCGGCATGCCGGCTACGACCACAGCTACTGGTTCATCGCCAGCTTCATCGACGACCACCTCCGCCACCACGCGCGGGCGCTGGGGCTGGCATGAGCGCACCGCGCCTGCGTACGGCGCGCACGCTCATCCGCCCGTTCGAGGCGGACGACGCGGCGCGGCTGCTCGACTACCGCTGCGCGAACCGGGCGCACCTGGCGCCATGGGAACCAACGCGCGAGGAGGCGTACTTCACCCTGGAGTCGTGCCGCGCCCGCATCGAGGAGGCGCGCGGGCTGGCGCGGACGGACCGGGGCTACCCGTTTGCCGTGCTGGCGCCTGACGAGAGCCGTCTGCTGGGATGCTTCAACTTCGCCAACGTGGTGCGTGGCGCCTTTCAGGCCTGCCACCTGGGCTATGGCATCGATGCCCGGGAACAGGGCAAGGGCCTGATGTCCGAGGCGCTGGGCGCAGGCCTGGCCTGGGCGTTCGGCGCGATGGGCCTGCACCGGGTGATGGCGAACTACATGCCGCGCAACGCGCACAGTGCCAGGCTGCTGGCGCGCCTGGGTTTCCGGCGCGAGGGCTACGCGCCGAAATACCTGAAGATCGCCGGCGTGTGGGAGGACCACGTGCTCACGGCGAAGCTGCGCGACGAATGAGGCGCACGGACCGGCGCGAGCGCCGGCCCGTGCATGGCTCAGGCCTTGGCCGCCGGACGCCCGCGGCGCTGGCGCTTGCGATTGCCTTCGGCTGGGCGCTCGCCGGCGTGCGACGGGGCGCCATGCTGCTGGCGATGCACCTGCGGGCGGGACGGACGTTGCTGGCGCTGGCCCTGCACCGGGCGTGGCGCGCCGGCATCCAGGCGCAGCGGCGCGGAAGGCTCGAAGCCGGGCACGTCGCTGATCGCGATCTCCTGCTTGAGCAGCTTGCGGATGTCGCGCAGCAGGCCCGATTCGTCATGGCTGACCAGCGACACGGCCATCCCCTCGGAGCCGGCGCGGCCGGTGCGGCCGATGCGGTGCACGTAATCCTCGGCGACCATCGGCAGGTCGTGATTGATCACCATCGGCAACTGGTCGATGTCGATGCCGCGGGCGGCGATGTCGGTGGCCACCAGCACGGTGATGCGGCCGCTCTTGAAGTCGCCCAGCGCCTTGGTGCGCGCGTTCTGGCTCTTGTTGCCATGGATCGCCGCGGCGCGCATGCCGGACGCTTCCAGGAACTTCACCAGCTTGTCGGCGCCGTGCTTGGTGCGGCTGAACACCAGGCTCTGGCGACGGCTGTCCTGCGAGAGCACGTGCAGCAGCAGGTCGCGCTTGCGCGCGGCGTCGACCGGATGCACATGGTGGGAGACCAGCGGCGCGACGGTGTTGGGCGGCGTCACCGAGACCTCGCGCGGCGAGCGCATGAACTGCATCGCCAGCGCCTTGATCGGCTCGGCGAAGGTCGCCGAGAACAACAGCGTCTGGCGCTGCCTGGGCAGCGCGGTGAGGATGCGCTTGATCGCCGGCAGGAAGCCCATGTCGAGCATGCGGTCGGCCTCGTCCAGCACCAGCACCTCGACGCCGGACAAATCGACCGAACGTTGCTGCATGTGATCGATCAGCCGGCCGGGCGTGGCGATCACCACGTCCACGCCGCGGCGCAGCGCCTGCATCTGCGGACCCATGCCGACGCCGCCGAAGATGGTGGTGCTGGAGACGCGCAGGTGCTTGCCGTAGTCGCGCAGGTTGTCGTGCACCTGGGCGGCCAGCTCGCGCGTCGGTGTCAGCACCAGCGCACGCGGGCGGCGGGTCTGCGTGGCGCCGGCGGTGGAAAGGTGCTGCAGCAGCGGCAGTGCGAAGGCGGCGGTCTTGCCGGTGCCGGTCTGCGCGGCGGCCAGCAGGTCGTGGCCTTCCAGCACCAGCGGGATGGCGCCGGCCTGGATCGGGGTGGGCTGCGTGTAGCCCTGCTCGGCGAGCGCGCGCAGCAACGCGGGCGCAAGGCCCAGCGATTCGAAAGACATGAGAACACTCCTGTGCAACCCGGAGCGTCTGTCAGAACCGCGTTGCGATAGATGGGGAAGGGGCGGCGGGTGCCGCAACGGCTACGAAGCCGTGCGCGCAGCATAGCACGCTTACGGTCCGCTCACGGGCGCGCCCGTGGAGGCTTGCGCGGCGGCGTGAGTGGTGACCGCTCAGCGAGGCCGTTGCGCGACGATCAGATAGCTGTTGAACGGCGTGCGTCCCCACAACGGCGCGAGCGTGGTGGTGAGGCCGGCCCGCTCGAGCGGCCCGGTGATCTCCAGCGCGGTCGGATAGTGGTCGGCTCTCACGCGCATCCAGCCGGTGGCATGCAGCACGTGCTCTTCCAGCACGGTGGCGTGGAAGCGCCAGTGCTTCTCGCGCAGCACGTTGCGGATCATCAGTTGCGCGCCGGGCGCGACGTGGCCGGCGAGCTGGGTGAGCAGCGCGGGTTGGCGGGCGGCCGGCAGGTAGTGCAGCACGTCCAGCAGGCAGACGTGGCCGCGGAAGTCCGGCAGGTCGGCGACGTCCGCGCAGCGCAGGTCCAGCGCGTCCTCGATCGAGGCGGCGGCGTGCCGGCCGGCAGCGATCTTGCGTTCGTCGTGGTCGATGCCGACGTAGCCGCGCAGCACGCCGCAACCGTGCAGGTAGTGGCCCAGCAGCCCCATGCCGCAGCCCACGTCCAGCAGCGGAAAGGGCGAGGATTCCTGCAGCAGCTGCGCGACCGCCGCGTAGACCGGATCGCCGGCCAGCTTGCCGCGCACGTACTGGCGCTGGTTGAAATGAGGGAAGCGGGCGGTCAGCGTGGCCCGCATCGACCGCCCCAGGCGATAGCGTGGCCGCACCGTCAAGGCGAGGGCCTTGGCCTGGTGGCGGCAGGCGCCGTAGTGCGCGCCATACGTCGAAGGAACGATGGCAGCATGCGCGTGCTCCGAGGACGGGAGGCCAGTATAGGTGGCCGCCAGCGTATGGATGTGCAAGGGATGCATGCGCCCGACCGGGAAGCGGCCCGGCACGCGCGACTGTGAAAAAGCCCGCCCGGTGCCGGCCCCTTTGGTGCGGCCCCGGGGGCGAGGACGGTCTTCCGGCGGGCGGCCATCCTGTCGCACCACCGGGCGGCTGCTCGCACGGGACCGCGTGCTAGCCTGATCGCTGGTCGATGCGGGGGAGCCGCTGCATGAGTGTCCTGTCCACGTTGCGCGAGCTGGACCGCGACCAGCGCCACACGGTGCTGGCCAGCTTCCTGGGCTGGACGCTGGACGCCTTCGACTATTTCCTGTTGACCTTCGTGATCGTCGGCGTGGCGCGCGAGTTCGGCGTCGACAAGGCCCAGGTGACGCTCGCGCTGCTGCTCACGCTTGCGGCGCGGCCGCTGGGCGCGCTGATCTTCGGACGGCTGGCCGATCGCTACGGGCGCCGGCCGATCCTGATGCTGGACGTGGTGCTGTTCTCGTTGTTCGAACTGGCGACCGCTTTTTCCACCTCGCTCGCCATGTTGCTGGTGCTGCGTTTCCTGTTCGGCATCGCGATGGGCGGCGAATGGGGCATCGGCGCCTCGCTCGCCATGGAATCGATTCCGCCGAAGGCGCGCGGCATCGTTTCGGGCCTGCTGCAGAGCGGCTACCCCTGCGGCTTCTTCCTCGGCGCGCTGGCCAACTGGCTGCTGATCGACCACGTTGGCTGGCGCGGCTTGTTCGTGGTGGGCGCGGCGCCGGCCTTGCTGGTGCTGTACATCCGCCGCAAGGTGCCCGAGTCGCCGGTATGGCAGCAGCAGCGGCATACGCCACGGCGCGGCGTGCGCGAGGCCATGCGCAGGCACTGGAAGCTGGCGCTTTACCTGATGCTGCTGATGACCGCGTTCAACATGTTCAGTCATGGCTCGCAGGACCTCTATCACACCTTCGAGGAGGTGGACTTGCACCTGCCGACGGGGTCGGGCGCAGCCTTCGTGCTGGTGGCGCTGTTGAACCTGGGCGCGCTGGTCGGCGGGCTGTTCTTTGGCGCGCTGTCCGAGCGCATCGGCCGGCGGCGGGCGATCGTGATCGCCGCCCTGCTGTCGATACCGGTCATCCCGTTGTGGATGTACGGCGGCACGCTGGCGCTCTACGGCGCTGGCGCATTCCTGATCCAGGTGATGGTGCAGGGCGCCTGGGGCGTGGTGCCAACGCACCTCAACGAGCTTTCGCCCGACCACGTGCGCGGCACGCTGCCGGGCTTCGCCTACCAGGCCGGCAACCTGCTGGCCGCCGTCACGGCCACCGCGCAGGCGTGGATCGCCAGGGCGCACGGCGGCGACTACGCCTTCGCCATGTCGACCTGGATCGCGGTGGTGGCGGTGCTGCTGGCGCTGTTGGCCTGGCTCGGGCCCGAAGCGCGCGGCGTGGGCTTTGGCCGGGCGCGGGACTGATAGAATCCCGTCCTTTGCACTCCAGCGAGACAGGCAATGAAGGCAGGCAAGGACAAGGTCATCGCGTTCCACTACACGCTCACGGTGGACGGCGAGAAGGTGGAGAGCTCGCGCGACAACGGCGAGCCGTTGTGGATCCTGCTCGGCCACGGGCAGCTCATCAGCGGCCTGGAGAAGGCGCTGGACGGCCACGAGGCGGGCGACACGCTAGCCGTGGACATCGCGCCGGCCGAGGGCTACGGCGAGCGCGAGGAAGGCCGCATCCAGCGCGTGCCGAAGAAGTACTTCCAGCAGGCGGCCAGGCTCAAGCCCGGCATGACCACGGTGCTGGCGCTCAAGGAAGGCGGCCACCGCGCGGTCACCGTGCACAAGGTCGGCATGAGCACCGTCGACGTAGACGTCAATCATCCGATGGCCGGCAAGACGCTGCACTTCGACGTGGCGATCGAGGAAGTGCGCGACGCCACCGAGGACGAGATCAAGCACGGCCACGCGCATCCGCCGGGCCAGGAAGCGCACTGAGGCGCACTTTGGACGATAACGAAAACGGCGCCCCGGGGCGCCGTTCTCCTTTGCACCTTCTCCCCTCCGGGGAGAAGGTTGGGATGAGGGGTCATTCTGGCCTCGGCCTGCTTTTGGCCCTCTACTCCGAGTAAAAGGCCGAGCCCACCCCGCGGCGGCCAGCCTTTCTTTCTAATCCAGCAACCGCTTGCCGAACGCGAAATGGTCGCGCCAGTACGGCCCGTCGATGTCGTCCATGCGCACCGTGCCGCCGCTGTTGGGCGCGTGCACGAAGCGCCCCTTGCCCACGTACACGCCGACATGGCTGATGTCGCCGCCGATGTCGAAGAACACCAGGTCGCCGCTGGCCAGGTCGGCCATGCGCCTGACCTTGCGGCCGTCCACGCGCGCCATCTCGCGCGAGGCGTGCGGCAGCAGGATGTCCGCTGCCTGCCGGTAGATGTAGTCGACCAGGCCGCTGCAGTCGAAGCCGCCTTGGGGCGTGTTGCCGCCCCAGTGGTAAGGGGTGCCGACCAGCGCGATCGCGCGAAACAGCACGTCGTTGGCGGTGGCCGCGCTGGCCGCCGAGGGCGCCCGTGCGGGCAGGTTCGCCAGCGCGGAATGCGAGTCGCGGAAGGTGGGTTCCGGCCGGCGCGGATGGCTGGCGCAGGCGGCGAGCAGCAGGGTTGCCGCGATGGCCACGAGGCGCACGGGCGTCCTGGCGCAAAGGCGGGCGGCGGCAGTCATGGCGACCTCGGCTTTTGTTTTTCTTGAGCTTAGCCAATCAATGGCTTGCGTCAAGTTGCTGAGACGATGGCTTAGTTCGCGCTGGCCACCTGCAGGGCCCGCTCGCTCAACACCTTCCCCTCGGGGCCGACGCCGCGCACGCGGTACGCGCCCGGCTGCAGCCACAGCACGTTGGCCGGGCCGTGCTCCAGGAAGACGTAGCGGTCCGCCGCCACGGCATCGTCGGATTCGGCGGCCAGGCGGGCCTCGACCAGGCAAGGGAATCGCTGGTCGCAGATCTCGGGGCCGATCGCCACGGGCACGCGCCGCCCGTCCAGTGCCAGCCAACCCGGGCGATGGCCGTCGGCGGCCGGCGGCAAGGCGACGAAGGACTGACCGCCGACGTTGACCGATACCACCCGGTCGCGCGCGTAGGAGCTGATCCGGTCGCTGGCCGGCGGCAGGATCACGTTGACGTCGTACAGCCGCGGCCGGGCGCTCCACAAGCCGCCGTCCTTCGCATTGCGCAGCACGATCGGCCCGCGTGGGTGGAACTGGGCCACGATCTGGCTGTAGGCGTCGCGCAGCGGGCGGCGCGAGTCCCTGGTCGGGGTCAGCAGGGTTTCCGGCTTGCCGCGCAACGCCTCGTCGTTGCGCACGGCGCTGACCACCGCGCGGGAGGCCTGCAGCTCGTTGTAGGGCTCGTCCTCGTGTACGTCGGTCATGTCGACGCTCAGGATGTCCAGGCCGGAGAGCCGGTGCAGGTGTTCGGCCATCGGCTGGACCGATCCCAGGCGTCCGGGCGCCTTGTCGATATGGGCGTACCCGGCATGCACCAACAGCTTCGCCTGCGGATCGCCGGACAGCACCTTTTCGTAGAGCGTGCGGGCCTGCGATTGCTCGCGTTGCTGCGGGCTGCTTTGAGCCGGATCGTAGGGGACCAGCACGTAGCCCAGGCGCAGGGCTTCGCGCACGATCTGGCCGTACACCGGTTCGCGCAGGTATTCGGTGCCGCTGGCCGCCACCGGGTAGCCGCGCTTGCGCAGGCTGTCGCCGTCCTCGATCAGCGCTTCGATCGCCAGGTGGGTGAAGCCGAGCGCGCGCAGGCGCGGCAGCAGTTCGAGCGTGAGCAGCCGGGTGTGCGCGTCGTGGTGCGCCTCATTGACCATCACCACCCGGTGCGGCGCGGCGAGGCCGGCAATGGCCTCGACCGCATCGGCGGCTTCCCAGGTGGGCGGCGCGGGCGCCGCGATGTCGTCCGGCAGCCGCGACTTCAACGGGAAATCCCGTACCGCCTCGCCATAGAGCCCCAGCTCGCTCTCGCTGAAGGCCAGGTACTGGCGCGCCACCATCGCATCGGCCGGCGCAAGCCGGGGCAAGGTCTGCAGCAGGTAGCAGTAGCGCCCCAGCTCGTTCGGGTCGCGCATGGCCTCGAACAGCTGCCGGGTGGAGAGCTTGCCGGCCGGAGCGGCATGCAGCGATGCGGCAGCCAGGACGCAGGCCATGGCGACGAAACGGCGTGACCTCATGCGACGACTCCCCCGGGGCGGCCTCAGGCCAGACTAGATTTCGGCCGCCATCCGGGCAAGGGCCATTCACGCCTGCCGGGCGGCGCCGCGGGCATGCTGGGCAATATGGACGGCGATTTCGACCTCATCGTGCTGGGTGCCGGTTCCGGCGGCCTGACGGTGGCGCAGCGGGCGGCCCGTTATGGCGCGAAGGTGGCGCTGTTCGAGCCGCGCGCGCCGGGCGGCACCTGCGTCAACCTGGGCTGCGTGCCCAAGAAGGCGCTGTGGTTCGCCGCGCAACTGGCGCAGGCCCGGTCGCTCGCCACGGACTACGGGTTCGGGCCGGCGCCCGGCGGGCTGGACTGGGAACGCTTCCGCGGCCTGCGCGAGCGCTACATCGAGGGCATCCGCCAGCGCTACGCGCAGCGCCTGGAAGAGGCAGGCGTGCGCTGGATCGGCACGGCGGCCCGCCTGGCCTCGCACGACAGCGTCGAAGCCGCCGGCAGGCGCTATCGCGCGCCGCAGATCGTCATCGCCACCGGCGCGCGGCCACGGCGGTTGGCGCTGCCGGGTTTCGAACTCGGCATGGTCTCGGACGACGTGTTCGCCTTGCGCGCCGCCCCGCGCTCGATCGGCATCGTCGGCGCCGGTTACGTGGCGGTGGAATTCGCCTGCCTGCTGCGTGCGCTCGGTTGCGAGGTGGAACTGCTCGTCCGCAAGCAGCCCCTCGCCGGCTTCGACGCGGAACTGGTGCAGGCGCTGGCCGCGCAGATGCGCGGGCAGGGCATCCGCATCACGGCGGAAAGCAACGTGACCGGCGCGCGCGGCACGGCGGGCGCGCTGTTGCTGGACGATGCCCATGGCGCGGCGCATGGCCCCTACGATGCGGTGCTGTGGGCGGTCGGGCGCACGCCCAACAGCGAGGCGCTCGGATTGGAGGAGGTCGGCGTCGCGCGCGATCCCAAGGGCTACATCGAGGTGGACGCGCACCAGAACACCAGCGTGCCGGGCGTCATGGCCATCGGCGACGTCACCGCCTGCCCGGCGCTCACCCCGGTGGCGGTGGCCGCGGGCTACGCCCTGGTCGAGCGCTTGTTCGGCGGGCAGCCGCAGTCGCAGTTCGACTATCGGGCGATCCCCACCGTGGTCTTCGCCGACCCGCCGCTGGGCATGATCGGCCTCGCCGAGGCGCAAGCCCGCGCCCGCCACGGCGACGCCGTGCGGGTCTACCGCAAGCGCTTCGTGCCCCTGCAACTGGCCCTCGCCGGGCAGGACACGCCCACCGTGATGAAACTGGTCTGCGCCGGCGACGACGAACGCGTGCTCGGCCTGCACGTGCTGGGCCCCGGCGCGGACGAAATGCTGCAGGGCTTCGCCGTGGCCATGCGCAAGGGGCTCACGCGGCGCGAGCTGCGCAGCGCCGTGGCGATCCATCCGACCTCGTCCGAGGAACTGCTGCTGATGCACTAGCCGCTACACTGCGCCGATGGACATCTATCGCCTCGAAGCCGGTGTCGCGCCCCTGCTGATCAGCCTGCCGCACGACGGCAGCCACATCCCCGACGAGATCGCCGCGCGCATGCGGCCGTCGGCGCGGCGCTCGCCCGATACCGACTGGCACGTGGCCCGACTTTACGAGCCGCTCGCGCAGGCGCTGGGCGCGAGCCTGCTGCGCCCGCTGGCCTCGCGCTACGTGATCGACCTCAACCGTCCGGCCGACGGCCACGCGCTGTACCCGGGCCGGCGCGAGACCGGACTGGTATCCACCATCGGCTTCGACGGGGAACCCCTTTACGTGGCGGCGGACGGCGAGCCGGATGCGGCTGAAGTTCAACGCCGCGTGAACGGTTATTGGCGGCCTTATCACGAGGCGCTGCAGCAGGAACTTGCGAGATTGAAGGCGCGGCACGGCCGCGTGGTGCTGTGGGAGGGCCACTCGATCCGCAGCATGGTGCCCATGCTGTTCGACGGGCGCCTGCCCGACCTGAACCTGGGCACGGCTGACGGCGCCAGCTGTTCGCCTGCGCTGCGGCGGCGCCTGCGGTCGGTGCTCGAAGGGCAGGAAGCGTACAGCTTCGTGGTCGACGGCCGGTTCAAGGGCGGCTACATCACGCGCCACTACGGACGTCCGGACGACGGGATCGAGGCCGTGCAGCTGGAGCTTGCGCAGTGCAACTACATGGACGAGGCGAGTTTTGCCTGGGACGAGGCGAAGGCCACGCAGCTGCGCCGGACGATCGAGCCGCTGCTGCGCGCCTGCCTGGCCTGACGCAAGTTCCTGCGCGAAAGCGGCGGTGTTCGTCAAGTCAAGAGCCCGATGGCAGGCGCGTGGGTCCGGCGGCCCGGTTATTCAGTCGCCATATCTCGCCGCGGGCACATCGTGGTTTCGCCGCGCCGCCCGTGGTGCCGGGTTCCGGCCGGGTCCGCGGCGTTCTCAGCGAGGTTTTCCATATGCGCAAGCTTGTGATCGCTTCCCTGCTCGTGGCGGGTGTGGCTCTTTCCGGTGTTGTGCTGGCCCAAGACACTGCCCCAAAGGCGGCAGCGACCAAGACCGAGCAGAACGCCGCTCCCGCGACCAACACCGAGCAGAGCGCCACTCCCGCGACCAAGACCGCGTCGACCACGGCTCCGGCCTCCAAGAAGACGATGGGGCATCACCATCACCATCATCACTCCCACAAGGCCAAGAAGGCGGCCGATACCGGCTCCGGCGCCAAGTAAGAAGATCCGGCCTGAGAAGATCCGGCCTGAGAAGATCCGGCCTGATCCTTCGGGCCCCGCCAGCCAGCTGGCGGGGCCTTTCTTTTCTCCAGGCGCCCTTTTCTTCAGGCGCCGGCCAGGGCCGCCACGCACTTGAGTTCGATCGCGATGGGCGTCGGCAGCGCGCTGACGCCAAGCGTGGTGCGGCAGGCGTCCACGCCGGCGAAATGCTCGGCGTAAAGCTTGTTGTAGACCGGGAAATCGCGTGCCATGTCGGTGAGGAACACGGTCACGTCGACCAGCTCTTCCCAGCGCGCGCCGCTGGCCTCCAGTACCGCGCGCACGTTGGCGAACACCTGGCGGCACTGCGCTTCGATGTCGTAGGCGGCCAGGCTGCCGTCGTGGTCGTAGACATTGCCCGGCACCTTGTCGGTACCCGGTTCGCGCGGGCCCACGCCGGAGAGGAACAGCAGGTTGCCCACGCGCCGCGCATGCGGGTAGGCGCCCACCGGCGCGGGCGCGGCGTCGGTGCGGATGCCCCCGCTCATCCCTGCGCCTGCCAGCGTTCGGCCATGCCCTCGAGCGCGCGACGGTAGGCATCGCCCATGTCGTCACGGCCGGTGACCACCAGCCCCAGGTCGTGCATGTGGCCGTCGGTGAGGCCGTAGATCCAGGCATGCACGGCCAGCTTCTGGCCGCGTTCCCAGGCGTCCTGCACGATGCTGGTACCGCATACGTTGAGTGCCTGCTCGATGGCGTTGAGCTCGCAAAGACGGTCGTGGCGCGCCGCGAAGGGCACCTCCGCGAGCAGTGCGTCTTCGTGCTTGAACGCCACGTCCTTCACATGGCGCAGCCAGTTGTCGATCAGGCCGAGCTTGTCCTTGCGCAGGACCGCGCCCACGCCACCGCAGCCGTAGTGGCCCACGACCAGGATGTGCTCGACCTTGAGCACGTCCACCGCGAACTGGATCGTGCTGAGCGCGTTGAGGTCGGTGTGCACCACCACGTTGGCCACGTTGCGATGGACGAAGATCTCGCCCGGCGGCAGGTCGACGATCTGCGTGGCCGGCACGCGCGAATCGGAGCAGCCGATCCACAGGTACTTGGGCGCCTGCTGCTGCGACAACTGCTCGAAGAAGTGCGGATCGGCGGCGGTGACGCTGGCGGCCCAGCGGCGGTTGTTGGCGAGCAGCTCTTTCAAGGTGTGCGGCATGGCGGTTCCCGTTCAGTAGCGGATACAAACGTTTTTCGGTTCGGTGAAGAAGGCCAGCGCCTCGGCGCCGCCCTCGCGGCCCAGGCCCGACTGCTTCACGCCGCCGAACGGCGTGCGCAGATCGCGCAGCAGCCAGCAGTTGGTCCAGACGATGCCGAAGTCCAGCGCGGCGGCCACGCGGTGGGCGCGGGAGAGATCCTGCGTCCACAGCGAGGCGGCCAGCCCGTAGGCGCTGGCGTTGGCCAGTGCCACGGCCTCGGCTTCGTCCGCGAACGGGATCAGGCTCACCACCGGGCCGAAGATCTCGGTCTGGTTGGTGCGCGCGGCGTTGGGCAATCCCTCGAGAACGGTGGGCGCGACGAACCAGCCGTTGGCGCAGCGACCGGAAAGGCGCACCGCCTCGCCGCCGCACAGCACGGTGGCGCCGTCGGCGCGGGCCTGGGCGATACAGCCCATGACCTTGTCGAAGTGGGGCCGGGAGACCAGCGCGCCGAGCTGGGTCGACGGCAGGTCCGGGTCGCCGACGACCAGCCGCCGCACGCGCTCCAGGTAGCGCTCGCGGAAGCGCTCGTAGATCGATCGCTGCACCAGCAGGCGCGAACCGCACAGGCAGATCTCGCCCTGGTTGGCGAAGCCCGAGCGCACGATGGTGTCGAGGTTGGCGTCGCAGAGGTCGGCATCGGCAAACACGATCGCCGGGTTCTTGCCGCCCATCTCCAGCGACAGCTTCTTGAACCGCGGCGCGGCGGCCGCGGCGATGGCGGCGCCGGTGGCGGTACTGCCGGTGAAGGAGATCGCCTTGACCTGCGGGTGTTCGACCAGCGGTTGCCCGACGCTCGGACCCCGGCCTTGCACGATGTTGAGCACGCCTGGCGCAAAGCCGGCCTGGATGCTCAGTTCAGCCAGTCGCGCGGCGGTGCAGGGGGTGACCTCGGAGGGCTTGGCCACGACCGCGTTGCCGGCGGCGAGCGCGGGCGCGATCTTCCAGGTGAACAGGTACAGCGGCAGGTTCCACGGGCTGATGCAGCCGACCACGCCCAGCGGCTGGCGCAAGGTGTAGTTGATCGCGCCGGCATCCGGCCGCCCGAGCGCCATCGTGTGCGACTCGCTGCCCCAGCCCTGGATGGCGGCGGCGAAGTAGCGCAGGTTGCTCACCGCGCGCGGGATGTCGAGGCTGCGCGCGAGCGCCAGTGGCTTGCCGCTGTCGCGCGATTCGAGCGCGGCGAACGCTTCCAGGTCCTGCTCGATGAGGTCGGCGAGGCGCGAGAGCAGGCCCGCACGCTGCTCGATCGACGTCTGCGACCAGGCCGCGGCGGCGCGGTGGGCGGCCGCCACGGCATCGGCCACGTCGTCGCCGTCGGAATCGGGGCAGTGTGCGAACACCTCGCCGGTGGCCGGTTCGTACACATCGAGCCAGCGGTCCGCGCGCGCAGCCACCAGGCGACCATCGATCAGATTGGCGAGGCGCAGGGAAGGCATCCGGACAAGCTTACGACCTGGGGCCGGCGATTGCACCGGACGCCGGCGTATGCCGGCGTGAATCGAACTTCGCTGCCGCAAGGCGGCTTCGGTATCGGTGGGGCGGAGCTAGCTCAACGCGCGCGTGCGGCCGCCGTCGACCGCGATGCTGACGCCGTTGACGTAGGCGGCCGCGGGCGTGCAGAGGAAGGCGATCACGGCCGCCACTTCGGCCGGTTCGCCGAAGCGGCGTGCCGGAATGGTCGCCATCAGGTCGCGCGCGATGTCGTTCTCGCTGCGGCCGCTGCTGGCGGCTTGTGCACCGAGCAGGCTGTCCAGCCGTCCGGTGCGCGTGTAGCCGGGCAGGACGTTGTTGACGGTGATGCCGTCGGCGGCCAGTTCGCCGGAGAGCGTCTTGGCCCAGGCCGCCACCGCGGCGCGCACGGTGTTGGAGACGCCCAGGTTCGGGATCGGCTCCTTCACCGAAGTGGAAATGACGTTGACGATGCGCCCGTAGTTGGCCTGGCGCATGCCCGGCAACAAGGCCTGCACCATCGCCTGGCCGGCGATAAGGTGCTGGCGGAAGGCGGCCTCGAAGGCGGCCGGATCGGCGGTGTGCGCCGGCCCTCCGGGCGGACCGCCGGTATTGTTGATGAGGATGTGCACCGGTTCGGCCGCGGTGATGTCGGTGACCACGCCTTGCAGCCGCGTGGTATCGAGCATGTCCACCGCCTGCCAGCGGTGCTCCTGGCCGCGGGGGCAGGGCAGGCGACTGGCCAGTTCCTCCAGCGGCTGGGCCGATCGCGAGAGCAGGGTGACGGTGGCGCCCAGTTCCGCCAGCTCGATGGCGCTGGCCCGGCCGATGCCCTGCGATGCGCCGCAAACCAGTGCATGGCGGCCGCTCAGATCCAGTTGCATCGGTTTCTCCTTTGGGTGGGTTCGCGGGCCGATCGCTTCAGCGCGCCTTCCATTGCAGGAACACCGCCGCGAACCAGCAGGCCCAGGCCAGCCACGGCGCGAGGCGCCACAACCGGAACCAGCGGGTGATCGCCGCGTCCTGCAGCAGCTCGGGCAGGCGCGGGCGGGTCAGGCGCAGCACGCGCTGCATCCGCATCCAGGTGCGCATGGCGCTGGGCCGGCCGCCTTCCGGATCGGCGATGATCCTCCACTGCTGCGGGTGATGAGTACGTAGCAGGCTGGCGATGCGGAACTGCGCCAGGTAATACAGCACGAACCAGACGATGCCGCCGGCGAGCAACAGCAGGTACAGCATCACCACGAGGTTCACGTACCGCCCCCACTCCAGTGCGTGGGCAGGGCGGTGCGCAGCGTGTTGAGCACACCCTTGCCCTGCGTGGCCTTGTCGCAGATCGCGTTGTTCACGGCCTTCTGGTAGCTCTCGTTCATCAGGCCGACCCAGATGGTGCCGTCCGGGCCGTGCGGGATGCGGAAACTGCCGTTGGACGCCATCTTCACGGGCGCCTCGGCGGAGAACGTGGCCGGCGACTGTTCCCAGTAGGTGTTGCCGGCCTGCTGGTCGGCCGAGCTGTAGACCACCAGGTAGCGTGCCTTGTCGCTGGTGATCTTGACCGAGCCGAAGGCGCCGGTGGTGGCGCTGCTCCAGCCCATGTACTCGCACAGCTGCACGTCATGCGAGTCGATCGGCTGGAAGGCTGCGTCCAGCAACACGGTGGTGGGCGCGAACAGGTAGCTCGCGTGGAGCCAGCGGCCGTTCAAGTCCGACTTCAGCGCCACGCTGTAGGGCAGCTTCGCGTCCGTCGGCAGATGGAACGCCAGGAAATAGCTGCGTACCCCATTGAGGTTGGCCACCATGCTGCCGGGGCCGAGCTCGAATTTCTTCGGCTGCCAGGGCAACGGGGTCTGGTAGGAGAAGTCCGCGAAGCTGCCACAGCAGGGCGTGGCTTTCTCGAGGCGCTGCTTGGCCTGTTCCAGCGCGTTGCTGGCGCCGGTCGGGGCACGCAGGTTGGGCGGCACCAGCACCTTGACGCTGTGGCAGGCGCCCAGCAGCAGGGTGAGGGCGGCCAGCAGGATTGTCAGCGAGAAACGATGGAGCATGGCGGACGGGACCACGGTTCAGAAGAGGGCGGATCCGGCGGCGCGCGGGTAGGGGATCGCGTCGCGGATGTTCGACAGGCCGCACACATAGCACAGCAGGCGCTCGAAGCCCAAACCGAAGCCGGCGTGCGGGACCGTGCCGTAGCGGCGCAGGTCGCGGTACCAGGCGTAGGTGGTCAGGTCCAGGCCGAACTTCGTCATGCGCCGGTCCAGGTAGTCCAGGCGTTCCTCGCGCTGGCTGCCGCCGATGATCTCGCCGATGCCCGGCGCGAGCACGTCCATCGCCGCGACCGTCTTCTCGTCGTCGTTGAGGCGCATGTAGAAGGCCTTGATCGCCTCGGGGTAGTTCATCACCACCACCGGGCGGCCGACGTGCTTCTCGGCGAGGTAGCGCTCGTGCTCGGTCTGCAGGTCGATGCCCCAGGCGACCGGGTATTCGAATTTCTGGCCGGCGTTCTTCAGGATTTCGATCGCGTCGGTGTAGTCGATGCGTTCGAACGGCTGGGCGATGAAATTCTCCAGCCGGGTGACGGCTTCGGGCAGCACGCGCTCGGCGAAGAACGCCATGTCGTCGCCGCGCTCCTCCAGCACCGCCTTGAAGATCGCCTTGAGGAAGCGCTCGGCGCAGTCGGCGTCGGCGGACAGGTCGGCGAAGGCGATCTCCGGCTCGATCATCCAGAACTCGGCCAGGTGGCGCGGCGTGTTGGAGTTCTCCGCGCGGAAGGTCGGGCCGAAGGTGTAGACCTTGCTCATCGCCAGGCAGTAGGCCTCCACGTTGAGCTGGCCGGAAACCGTGAGGAACGCCTCGCGGCCGAAGAAATCCTTGCGGTAGTCGACCTTGCCCTCGTCGGTGCGCGGCAGGTTGGCCAGGTCCAGCGTGGACAGGCGGAACATGTCCCCGGCGCCCTCGGCGTCCGAGGTGGTGATGATCGGCGTGTTGACCCAGAAGAAGCCTTCGGCGGTCAGGTGGCGGTGGATCGCCATCATCATCGTGTGGCGCACGCGGGTGACCGCGCCGAACAGGTTGGTGCGCGGACGCAGGTGGGCGACCTCGCGCAGGAACTCCATCGAGTGCTGCTTGGGCTGGATCGGGTAGGTCTCCGGATCGTCGACCAGGCCGGTGACCTCCACGCCGGTCGCCTGGATCTCGAAGGCCTGGCCCTTGCCCTGCGAGGGCACCAGCGTGCCGGTGACGATCACGCCGGCGCCGGCGGTCAGGTGCCTGACCTCGCTCTCGTAGTTGGGCAGGGTGGCCGGCGCCACCGCCTGGATCGGGTCGAAGCAGGAGCCGTCGCTGACGTTGACGAAGGACAGCCCGGCCTTGGAATCGCGCCGCGTGCGCACCCAGCCGCGCACGGTCACCGTGCTGCCGGCCTCGATGGCGCCGGAAAGAGCCTGCTTCACGCTAGACAAGGTCGGACTCGCTACCGCCATGGGATTGAAACTCCTGCGCGCGCGCCACATCTGGGCGCTGTCATGTTCGATGCGCGCCGCTGCGGCGCGTCGGGGCAAACCCGCATGATAATGTAGGCCTGCGGCCTTCTTCACCTTGGCGCCCATGAGCATCTCGATCACTCCTCCCGCCCGCGAACGCATCCGCCAGTTCCTGGCCCAGACCCCCGGTGCGGCGGGCGTGCGCTTCGGCGTCAAGCGCACCGGCTGCTCGGGCTTCGCCTACGTGGTGGACCTGGCCGACGCTGCGCAGCCGGGCGACCACACCATCGACCTGGACGGCATCCCGCTGATCGTGGACGACAAGAGCCTGCCCATGGTGGAGGGCACGGTGATCGATTTCCGCCGCCAGGGCCTCAACGCCAGCTTCGTCTTCCACAACCCCAACGCCACCGGCGAATGCGGGTGCGGGGAAAGCTTCACGGTCGGCTGAGCGGCCAATGCGCGCCGGCTTTACCCGGCGGGCCCGGCCGCGCTACACTTCCGCTTCTGTCCGCGCCCGAACGGCGTGGATGGGCACTTGCCTCACCGCACCGGCGGGAGGCTGCGAGGCCCTCAAGGGCCGCATCCACAAGGAGCCAACACCACAATGACCATGCGTCATTACGAAATCGTGTTCCTGGTCCATCCTGACCAGAGCGAGCAGGTCCCGGCCATGATCGACCGCTACAAGGTGCTGATCGAGGCCGACGGCGGCAAGATCCACCGCCTCGAGGACTGGGGCCGCCGCCAGCTGGCCTACCCGATCGAGAACCTGGCCAAGGCGCACTACGTCCTGCTCAACATCGAAGTGGGCCAGAACGCGCTGAACGAGCTGGAGTCGGGCTTCCGCTTCAACGACGCCGTGCTGCGCCACCTCGTCATCAAGCGCGACGAAGCCGACACCGAGCCGTCCTTCATCCTGAAGTCCAAGGAAAAGGACGACGCCAAGTCCTCGCGTCGCCGCGATGACGACGGTGACGGCGACGACCGCCGCGGCGGCCGCGACAACGATCGCGACAGCGACGACTGATCAGGAGCACTCAAGCCATGTCCAAGTTCTTCCGCCGCCGCAAGTTCTGCCGCTTCACGGCCGAAAAAGTGAAGGAGATCGACTACAAGGATCTCAACACGCTGCGCCAGTACGTCACCGAGAACGGCAAGATCGTGCCCAGCCGCATCACCGGCACCAAGGCGCGCTACCAGCGCCAGCTGGCCACCGCGATCAAGCGCGCCCGCTTCCTGTCGCTGCTGCCGTACACCGACAACCACGACGTCTAAGGCGTCGCGGGGAACGGGAAACAGGGAACAGGGAACAGGGAACAGGGAACGTCGGCATCGCGCCGGCTTTCCTGTTCCCCGTTCCCCAGTCCCCGTTCCCAGCTCTTCGGACAACCGTCCGCGGCTGCGCCGGTTTCCCGGTGCTAACGAAAGGAAAAAACCATGGAACTGATTCTTCTCGAGAAAGTCCGCAACCTCGGCAACCTGGGCGACAAGGTCAAGGTCAAGCCCGGTTACGGCCGCAACTACCTCCTGCCGCAGGGCAAGGCCGTGCCGGTGACCGCCGCCAACCTCGAAGCCTTCGAGAAGCGTCGCGCCGAGTACGAGGCCAAGGCCAACAACCTGCTGTCCGAGGCCCAGTCGCGCAAGGCCAAGCTCGAAGGTGCCGAAGTCACCATCGCCGCGCATGCCAGCCCCGAGGGCAAGCTGTACGGCTCGGTCGGTCCGCGCGAGATCGCCGATGCGCTGGAAGCGGCCGGCCAGAAGGTGGGCAAGGGTGAAGTGATCCAGGGCGAAGGCCCGATCCGCAACACCGGCGAATACGAAGTCGTGATCAGCCTGCACGCCGACGTGCAGACGCAGGTCAAGGTGATCGTGGTCGGCGAGAAGTAATCGCCACCTCCCGCCGTAGCGAAAACGGGCGCCTCGGCGCCCGTTTTTTTTTGCCCCTGGCATAGCCGCGGCCGGGCCAGGCTTGGGGCAACGCCCGGTTCCTCAGTGGTCGGGATTGGGCGGCATGACTACCTTGTAAGGCAGTTCGAACGGCTCGATCGGTGCGTCCATGCCGGTAGCGGCGCCAAGAGCGCCAGCGGTGGCGGCATCGCCCATGCGGTTGCCCGGTTCGGGTACGGCTGCGCCGCTGCCCAGGCTGGGATCGCCCGCGTCGCCAGAGCGCGAACCTCGGGCAGCGTCGTTGACCGTACCGGCCTGCACTCCGCCGACGCCCGGGCCGGCGGCATCACCCGCGCCCATGCCGCTGCCCATACCGCTGACGGCCGGATTGCCGGTGGTGTGGGAGCCCGTTGGTGTGGAGGAAGGGGGCATGGCGGACGACTCCGGGGAACTCGGGGCACCGCAGAATGAGTGGCGACAGACCACTCCTGCGGCATGCCGCCATGCTGGTCCGGCCGCGGTGACCGCGTCGTCAAGCACCGGCGCAGCCCTGCCACGGTCAGCGTGTGCGAGGCGGCCACCGGCGTGCAAGCGCCCGGCGGCGGCCGCGGTATTCTGGCGCAGGCCCAGACCGAGGAAAAACAACATGCGACGCCACCGCGAAAGACACCGGACCGAGCACACGGGCTGGCTGCGCGCCGCCGTGCTCGGCGCCAACGACGGCATCGTCTCCACCGCGAGCCTGGTGATGGGCGTGGCCGCGGCCCACACCGATCGCCACGCGATCCTGCTCGCCGGCGTCTCCGCGCTGGTGGCTGGCGCCATGTCGATGGCGGCCGGCGAATACGTCTCGGTGCACTCGCAGTGGGACAGCGAGGAGGCGGAGCTCGCCCGCGAACGCGAGGAACTGGCGAACGACACGGACGCCGAGCATCGCGAACTGGCGTCGATCTACGTCGGCCGCGGGCTGGACCCGGCGCTGGCGCGCCAGGTCGCCGAACAGTTGATGGCGCACGATGCGCTCGATGCGCATGCGCGTGACGAACTGGGCATCACCGAAGTATTCCGGGCGCGTCCGCTGCAGGCGGCGGCGGCGTCGGCGGCGAGCTTCGCGGTGGGTTCGGCCTTGCCCTTGCTGGTGGCCGTATTTGCGCCGCTGGGCATGCTGCTCGTCCTGATCGGCGCTGCATGCCTGGTTTGCCTGGTGCTGCTCGGCGCCGCCGCCGCGCGGATGGGCGGCGCCAGCATGGCCGCCGGCGCCATGCGCATCGCCTTCTGGAGCTTGCTGGCCATGCTGGCGACCGCCGGCATAGGGCATCTGTTCGGCACCGCCACAGCCGGTTGACGCAGGCGGCACCGGTGCCCGGTTGCATCCCGCCGCCATGGGCGTTATCCAAGGGACGCTCCCATCGCAGGCACAGGTGATGCCCTTGAAGAAAAAGCGCTCCTCGACCGGGCCGTGGCTGCTGTCGGCCGTGCTAGTAGTCGGCGCGACCGCCGTGGCCATCGTGATTTGGCAGCAGGCGACACGACCGGCCCGTGGCAGCAGGCCGGTAGCGTCGTCCCCGCCGGCGGGCACGCAGGGGCCGGCTGCCGCCGCCGGCGCGATTCGCCACCCGATCGCCCAGGCCACCCCCGCACCTGCCTCGACCGCGCCGTTGCCGGCGCTGGATGCCAGCGACGCCGACGTGGCGGGTGCCTTGCTGGCCCTCGCCGGCGAGGGCGCCCTGGACGGATTGCTGCAGCGCGACCAGGTCATCCGCCGCATCGTGGCGACGGTCGACGCGTTGCCACGCCAGAGCGTGGCCAGCGAGATCCTGCCGGTGCGTACGCCCAAGGGGGCGTTCCTGGTCGAACGGGCCGGCGGCGGCATCACGCCGAGTCCCCGCAATGCCGAGCGCTATGCGCCTTATCTGCAAGTACTGCAGCGCGTCGACCCGAAGGCGCTGGTGGCCTGGTACGTGCGCCGTTACCCGCTGTTCCAGCAGGCCTATCGCGACCTCGGCTATCCCAGGGGCTATTTCAACGACCGCCTGGTGGTCGCCATCGACGACATGCTCGAGGCGCCGGAACCGCAGGCTCCCGTGCAACTGGTGCAGCCGCAGGTGTTCTACCGCTATGCCGACACCGACCTGGAGGCGCGCTCGGCCGGGCAGAAACTGCTGATGCGCCTGGGTCCCGCCGACGAGGCGCAGGTGAAGTCGAAGCTGCGCGTGTTGCGCGGGCTGCTGACCGGCTCGGGCCTGCCGGCGGAGGCTTCGGTGCATTGAAAGCATGCCCCGGCCCTGCGCGCGCCGGGCTCAGCAATAGTTGCGCGGCAGGCGCCGATGCACGGTGGTTGCCGCGATCGCGGCATGGCCGACCGCCACGCTGATCTGGTTCAGCGAGCTGACCACGTCGCCGATGGCATGCAGGCCGGGCACGCTGGTCTGCAGATGATCGTCCACCACTACGGCGCCTTCGGCATCGAGCGTGGCGCCCAGGGCCGACGCGAGCCCCGATTGCACCTCTGCGCCGAGCGCCGGGTAGAGCGTGTCCAGGCGCAAGCGGCGGCCGTCGGCGAAATAGACCTGGCAGGCGCCATCGACCAGGGCGAGCCGCTGCGGGGCGGGCCACAACTGCACGCCGGCGTCGGACGCCCGGCGCCGCAGCGCCGGGTCGGCGGCATCGCCGTCCGACGCCAGCGCGCACACCTGGCGGGAGAACGTACGCAGGAAGGCGGCGTGGCCGATCGCGGCCTGCGCCGGCGCCAGCACGCCGATCACCTCGTCGCGCGCCTCATAGGCGTCGCAGACGGCGCACAGCCTCACCGTGCCCGCGGCGATCGCTTCGTCGATGTCCTCCAGTGCCGGTACGCGGTCGATCACGCCGGTGGCCAGGATCACCGTGCGCGCCTGCCAGTGGCGTTCGCCGTCACTCGCGGTGAAGCCGTCGGCATGGCGCGCGAGCTGGGTGATGCGCGTATGCACCTCCGGCACGCCATAGGCCTGTGCCTGCAGGCGGAAGCGCGCCAGCAACTCGTTGCCGCCCACCCCGAAGGGAAAGCCGGGGCAGTTGTGGCTGGCGGGTATCCAGCGCGCGCGGCTGGCGCCCGCGTCGGCAAGCAATACGTGGCGCCGGAAGCGCGCGAGGTAGGTCGCAGCGGTCAAGCCGGCCGGCCCGGCGCCCACGATCAGGCAATCGAGTGGAGTGTTGGACATACTGCGTACCGATGGAGCGGCAGCCCCGGTCGCGTCGGCGTGAAAGCCACCCGCCGGCCCCAGCGCGCGCGACAAGGCCCTCACGGGCTCTTGCCGGGCTGCCGACAGCGACCCTTACATAGTGTGACGCCCGTCACGAACCGCGGCGCATGACGCTCCGGTTTCCCGACCGTCGCATGACGGGGCCGGGCGCGGTTGCGGGGAGCGTGATGCGACCTGCACGACGACCAGCATGCCCAGGGATGCAGAGTGCAGAGGAGCGAGCTTGCCAGCATCCACCACGCCAGTGTCAGCAGAGGACGCCTTCCTCTCCGGTCGCGGGGGAATGGCAGGGCAGCTACGAGCCTTCGACTGGGCGACCACACCGTTGGGCCCGCTGAAGGATTGGCCCGGCTCGCTGCGCACGCTGGTGGCGATGATGCTGGAGAGCGAGCTGCCGATCGCCCTGGGCTGGGGTCCCGAACTCACCTGCCTCTACAACGATGCCTATAGGCCCTTGCTGGGCAGCCGGCCCGAGGCGCTGGGCCGGCCCTTCCGCGAGGTCTGGCCCGAGGCGCGCAAGCTGACCGAGCCGGTGATCCAGCAGGCGTTGCTGGGCAAGCCGAGCTGCTTCCGCGACGCGCGCTTCATGCTGGAACGGCACGGTTACCCGGAGCGGGCCTATTTCGACTACTGGATCGGCCCGGTGCGCGACGAGAGCGGCGGGGTGGCGGGCCTGATCAACCAGGCCATCGAAACCACCCAGCGCGTGCTGGCCGAACGGCGTCAGCGCTTCCGCTCGCGCCTGAGCGATGCCTTGCGCGACCTTGCCGATCCGCGCGCGGTGATGGCCGCCGCCGCGCGCCGTCTGGGGCGCCATCTGCACGCCGACCGTGTCGGCTACGCCGAACTCGACGAGAGCGGCGAGTACTTCACGGTCGAGCGCGACTGGGTCAACGGCGACATGCCGAGCAGCGTGGGGCGCCATCGGCTGGACGAATTCGGACCGGACCTGGTCGCCGAAGCGCTGACCGGAGCCGCCCTGCGCATCACCGACCCGTTCGAGGACCCGCGCGTGGGCGAGCAGGCGGCCGAGGCCCATCACGCGCTGGGCGGTTTGCGCGCCAGCCTGACCGTGCCGCTGGTCAAGGGCGGGCGGCTGGCGGCCTTCCTCTCGGTGCAGCAGCGCAAACCGCGGCGCTGGACCGATGAGGACGAAGCCATCGCGCGCGAGGTGGCCGAACGCACCTGGGCGGCGGTCGAGCGCGCGCGCGCCGAGGCCGCGCTGCGCGCCACCAACAACCGGCTGAAGCTGATCCTGGAAAGCACCACCGGTTACGGCATCCTGACCATGGATCTGGAAGGGCGTATCACCCTTTGGAACCCGGGCGCCGAGCGGCTGATGGGATGGCGTGAGGAGGAGGTCCTGGGCCAGCCGGCCGCCATCTTCTTCACGCCCGAGGAGCGGGCGCGCGGCATCCCGCAGCTGGAGATGCGCCGCGCCGCCGAGACCGGGCGTGCGGTGGACGATCGCGAGCACCTGCGCAAGGACGGCTCGCGTTTCTTCGCCAGCGGTCTGCTGATGCCGCTGCGCAACGGAGGCGGCCGGCTGCTGGGCTACCTCAAGGTGCTGCGCGACCGCACGCTCGAGCACCAGGCCCGGGAGGCGCTCGAGCGCGGCGTGGCCGAGCGCACCGCCGAGCTGGCCGCGGCCAACCGCCAGTTGCTGGCGCAGATCGAGGAGCGCGAGCGGGTGGAGGCCACGCTGCGGCAGATGCAGCGGCTGGAAGCGGTGGGCCAGCTCACCTCCGGCGTGGCGCACGATTTCAACAACCTGCTGACCGTCATCACCGGCAACATCGGCATCCTCGAACGGGTGTGCGCGGACAAGATCGACGCCGATCCGCGCATCCGCCAGCGGCTGACCTTCATGAAGGATGCCGCCAGCCGCGGCGCCAAGCTCACCGCGCAACTGCTCGCCTTTTCGCGGCGGCAGCGGCTGGAAGCCAAGGCGGTGGATCTCAACGGCATCGTCGTCGGCATGCGCGACTTGCTGCAGAGTTCCATGGGCGGCTCGGTGCAGTTGTCCATGAAGCTGCATCCGGGGCTGTGGCCGGCACTGGTCGATCCGACCCAGATCGAACTGGTGATACTCAACCTGGCGATCAACGCGCGCGACGCCTCGCCGGTGGGCGGCGATCTGATCGTGGAGACGGCCAACGTGGCGCTGCGCGAACCGGCTTCGCGGCCGGAGGAACCCGGTCCGGGCGACTACGTGATGGTGGCCGTCACCGATCACGGCAGCGGCATGACGCCCGAGGTGCTGGCGCGCGCCTTCGAGCCGTTCTTCACCACGAAGGAGGTGGGCAAGGGCTCGGGCTTGGGGCTGGCCCAGGTGTACGGCTTCGCCAAGCAGTCCGGCGGCGGCGTGCGGATCGATACGCGGCTGGGCGAGGGCAGCTCGATCAAGGTCTACCTGCCGCGCGCCGAAAGCGCCGAATCCTACGCGCAGGACGCCTCGCCTGCGGCAGCGCGCGAAGAACATGGGCCGGGCCGGCAGCGGATCCTGTTGGTCGACGACGATACCGACGTGCGCGAGGTGACCGCGGCGATCCTTGCCGAGCGGGGCTACGAGGTGATCGAGGCCGGCAGCGGCGGTTCGGCGCTCGACGTGCTCGACCGCGAGGGCGCTGGCGTCGACCTGGTGCTGATGGACTACGCCATGCCCGGCATGAACGGTTCGGAGGTGGCGCGCGAAGCCCACGCCAAGCGGCCTTCGTTGCCGGTGCTGTTCATTACCGGCTATGCGGACTTCGCCGCCTTCAAGGAAGTGGGCGACGAGCGCATCGTGAGCAAGCCCTTCAGCGAGGAGGACCTGCTGGGCAAGGTGCAGGCCGCGCTCGGCGCGGATCACGAGGGCATCGGGTGGCAGCCGCGGGCATGAGGGCGGCAGGCATGCATCCGGCGGCCACGCGCCTCACGGGGTGAGTCGGTGTGCCCTGGCCCGGCGCTGCGCGGCCTCCCGGCCTTGCGCCGGCATCGCCGGAAAGCCGATCGCGCCGGCCTGCAGCATCCGCGCGCGCATGGGGACGCTTGTCGGCCCGGCGGCACGCCGCGCAAGGCCCATTCAAGCTCCAGGCGGCATGGCCGATAAGCGACGGGCAGCCCTATTTGCCGGACGCGCCGTGGCCGGTGCGGAGAGAAGCGCTTGAACCTGTCCGTAATTCCCGATTTCCTGGCCATCGGCGGGCTCGTGCTGGTGTTCGGCTCGTTGCTCAAGCGCACCCGGCAGACGCGGCTGCGCTACTGGCTGGTCGGCTGGGCGATGATCCTGGTCCACATCGTCGCGCAGCTGGCCGAGCGCAACCTCGGCCGGGGCGCGACGGCGGACGCCGCGCTGGCGGTTTCGCTGTCGATGCTGCTGCTGACCAGCGTCGCCTTCATCTGGGCCGGCTCCGACACGCGCTCGGCGTGGTGGCGGGACCTCTCCGTCACGCTGCTGGCGGCGGCGCCGGACGTGGCCTTTTTCGTGCTCGCCTCCTACGGCGCCCAGGCGCCCATGGCCTACCTGGCATGCACGGCGCTGGGCCTGGCTTCGACCATGTGGGTGGTGCGCCGCGATCGGCGCCGGCCGGCCTGGCTCATGCCGGCACTGGTGGGCTTCTACGCCCTGCAGGCCTGGTTCGCATGGCGGGGCGCGATCGACGACGCGCTCAACTGGATGCTGTTCTGGCACTACCTGGCCGTGGCGTTCTGCTTCTACCGCGGCGCGCTCGCGCCTTCGGTGGGCGTGGTGTTCACTACGGTGAGTTTCATCGCCTGGGCGGCCGTGTTTCCGGTTTCCGCGGCGCTCGATCCGTGGCTGGGCGGCTGGGGCATCGAGAGCGAGGCCTGGAACCTGCCCAAGTTCCTGGTGGCCACCGGCATGATCTTCACCCTGCTGGAGGAACAGATCGGCCACGCCGAGCACGCTTCCCAGCATGATGCGCTCACCGGCTTGCCCAACCGGCGGGTGTTCGCGCGTCGGCTCGAACATGCGCTCAAGCGCGCGCGCGATGGCGGCGGGCGCGTCGCAATGCTGGTGATCGACCTCGACGACTTCAAGCGCATCAACGACACGCTGGGTCATGCGGCCGGCGACGCGCTGCTGCATTTCGTGGCGCAGCGGCTGCAGCAAGGAATCCGCGTGGGCGACACGCTGGCGCGCCTGGGCGGCGATGAGTTCGCCGCGATCCTGCCCGATGTGGCCGACCGCGCGGCCGCGCAGGCGCGTGCCGATCGTCTGGCGCGTGCCTTCGAGGCGAGCCTGCAGTTCCAGGGACACCGGCTGTCCATCGGCGCGAGCATCGGCCTGGCGATGTATCCGGAGGACGGCACCGACGAGACCCGCCTGTACGCCGCCGCCGACCGCGCCATGTACGCCTGCAAGCTCGCCGAGCGGCAGGGACCGGCCGGTCCCGAGCTGGCCTAGTTCCAGTCGAGCGAGGAACTGTCCGGTGCCGGCGGACCATCCTCCGCGGCGTCCGGCGTATGGCGTTGCGCCTGCGGCAGCGTGCGCGCCTGGTGGTGCTCGGCCAGCCACTGGCGGAAGCCGGATTCCTCCATCGGACGGCAGATCAGGTAGCCCTGCAGGCCGTCGCAGCCGAGGCGTTCGAGGGCCAGCCGCTGCGGCACGGTCTCCACGCCCTCGGCCACCGCGGCGATGCCCAGCCGGTGCGCCACGTCGATGATGAATCCGGCCAGCGGGTTGGCGGCGTTGGGGTGCAGTTCGCTGACGAAGGCGCGGTCGACCTTGAGCACGTCCAGCGGCAGCCGCTGCAGGTAGCTCAGCGACGAATAGCCGGTGCCGAAATCGTCGAGCGCGAGGCAGAAGCCCGTGTTGGCGAGCTGGCGAAGGGTGTCCAGGGCATGGTCGAAATCCTGCAGCAGGGCGCTTTCGGTCAGTTCCAGGGTCAGCCGCGACGGCTCGATGCCGGCGGCGCGCACCTGTGCCTCGAGCTGCGCGGCGAAGTGTGGATGGTTGAGTTGCCGCGCGCTCACGTTCACCCCCAGCCGGCCGCCGAAGCCCACGCCATCGCGGTCCCAGCTGCGGATGTGCGCGCAAGCCTCGCCGATCACCCAGGCGCCCAGCGCGTGGATCAGGCCGGTCTCCTCGGCCAGCGGGATGAACACCGCGGGCGACAGTTCGCCCAGTTGCGGGTGGTGCCAGCGCAGCAGCGCCTCGGCGCCGAGCAGATCGCCGCGGCGATTGACCTGCGGCTGGAAGTGCAGCGCGAACTGCGCGGGCATGCGTTGCTGCTCCAGCGCGGTACGCAGGCCGCGCTCCAGCGCCAGGCGGGTGTCGGCCTCCTGCTGCATCGGTGCGAGGAACAGCCGCACGGTGTTGCGGCCGGCGGCCTTGGCCCGGTACAGCGCGATGTCGGCGCGGCGCAGCAGGTCGGCCACGCCCTCCTCGCCTGCCGGGAACAGCGCCACGCCCACGCTCGCGCCCACGGCCAGGATGCGGCTGTCCACCGCCACCGGCTCGGCCAGCCGCGCGACCATGCGCTCGGCCGCCTGCTGCGCCTGTGCCTGGGCCGCTTCGGCCGCGACGGCCAGCCGACCCAGCACCAGCACGAACTCGTCGCCGCCCAGCCGCGCAAGCATCGCGTCGGCGGGCGCCGCGGCGAGCAGGCGATCGGCGATCGCCTCCAGCATGCGGTCGCCCACGGGATGGCCGAGCGCGTCGTTGATCGTTTTGAAATTGTCCAGGTCGATCAGCAGCACGGCCCCGTGCTGGCCGCGGGCCGCCGCCTCGGCGTGCAGCTCGGCCAGGTGATCGAGCGCGCGCAGCCGGTTGGGCAGGCCGGTGAGGCTGTCATGGTAGGCGACGTGGCGCAGGCTGAACTCGGCCTCGCGGCGGGTGTGCGCCTCGGCCTCCAGCCGCAGCGTGGTCTGTTCCAGTTGCACCGTACGCTGGTGCAGCTGCGCGGCCAGCGAGAGGCCCATCAGCAGCACGAACGGCAGGAACGAGAAGGCATCCAGGTAGGGGTAGCGGTGGCCGAGCGCGTCGATCATGACGTCGCCCCAGAGCAGGGCGGCGAACTGCGCCAGCAGGCAGACCGCCAGCAGCATGCCGCGCAGCCGCTCGCCCGCGCGCGCCTGCGCCACCGCGCACCACAGCGCCCACAGGAAGGCGAGGTAAGTCAGGACGTGGAAGACCAGGCCCCAGGTCGAGGCGGTGCCGGCCAAGTCATACAGCCGCTCGCCCCACGGCAGCGTGATGCCGGTGCCGGGCGTCACCCGTACGAAGAACAAGGTGCCGGGAAGGTCGAGGTTGAGCCAGGTGAAGAATCCCGCCACGGCGCCGACGGCGATCTGCAGCCGCCGCTGCGCCGGGCCGCCGGTATAGGCGCGGATGAACACCACGAAGGGCAGGAAGGAGATGGCCGCCGCGCTGATCATGGTGCGCAGGGCGGCGGTGGCCACCTCTACCCGCGTGGCCGTATGCAGCAGCGCGTTGGCGAACGCGAGGGTGGCGATGCACAGGCACAGCATGGCGTAGGAGAGGTACATCGCCTCGCGGCGGCGCCACAGGCCGATGACGGCGAACTGCGTGCCTGAGGCGAGTGCGATGCCCGCCGCGGCGAGCAAGGCGGCAGTGTAATAACCGAATGTGATGGGCCATGCCTCAACCACGGTGCCCCCCTCGCATGCATGGGCTACCTTCGCACGATAGCCCAACCGCAAGGGTGCGCACAGCAGGCGCCACGACCGGGCGTGGCGGGCCTGCGCCCGCCTGTTCGCTCACACGGCGCTGCTACCCCTCGCCGCGTCCCGGTCCCGGCCCAGCGCATCGCCGAGCGGGGCCTCGATGGTGCAGGTCACGCCGCCCGGGGCGAACGCCAGCTCCACCCGGCCGCCGATCTCGTGGCGCAGCCCGCGCTCGATCAGCCGCGAACCGAAGCCGCGGCGCGCCGGAGGCACCACCGCCGGACCGCCGGACTCGGTCCAGAGCAGGCGCAGCAAACTCCCCTCTATGCTCCACTCGATCGCCACCTCGCCTTCCGCCCCCGACAGCGCGCCGTACTTGACCGCGTTGGTGCACAGCTCGTGCAGCACCATGGCGAAGGCCAGCGCATGCCGCGGCGGCAGCCACGCGGCCGGACCATGCACGTGCAGCCGGTCATGCCGATCGTCGCGATAGGGTGCGATGGCCTCCCGCACGATGTCTCCCAGCGCTGCGCCGCCCCAGCTTTCGCGGGTGAGGATGTCGTGGGCCCGCGACAGCGCCAACAGCCGGCCCTCGAACTGCTGGCGCGCGTCGTCCGGATCGGTGCCCGCGCGGAAGCTCTGCATCGCCATCGACTGCACCGTCGCCAGGGTGTTCTTGACACGGTGATTGAGCTCGTTGAGCAGCAGCCGCTGGTGTTCATCGTGGCGCTTGTGCTCGGTGATGTCGTTGAAGATCACCGCTACGCGCCGGCGCGTGCCGTCGTCCAGCCGGCCGGCGTAGACGTCGAACACGCGGCCGTGGGTCACCAGCCCCTGCTCGAAGCGGAAGGCCTCGCCGGTGCCGATCACGCTGTCGAAGGTGTCGTACCAGAACCGCGGCAGCTCGGGGAACACCTCGCGCATGCTGCGGCCGACCACCCCGCCGGCGCCGGTGTGCGTCACGAACGCCGGATTGGTGGCCAGATAGCAATAGTCCGAGGGCACCCCGGGCGCGGTGTCCACCTTCTCGAGCAGGCAGAAACCCTCGTCGATGGCGTCAAACAGCGCCCGATAACGCCGTTCGCTCTCGCGCAGGGCGTGCTCGGCCCGCGCCCGGGCCACGGCTGCCCAGGTGCGCTCGGCGACCGCGCCGACCAGCGCCACCTCCTCGTCGCGCCAGTGCCGCGGCCGCGTCTGGTGCACGTAGAACGCGGCGACGAAACGGCCGCCCTTGAACAGCGGCACGCCGATGCCCGCGCGGGTGTGGCCGGCCCCGGCGTAGGCATGTTCGGCGCCGCGCGTGCGCGCGTCCTCCTGCGTATCGTCGATCACCACGGTCTGGCCGGCGCGGTACTGGGCCAGCACGCCGGTGCCGAAGTCGGCCAGCCGCGTCTGGCCCGCCAGGCTGGCCATGACGCCGTCGGTCCAGTCGCGTTCGACCTGGAAATACTGGCCGCATCGGGTCACTTCACCGTAGCCGCAGCGGCCCACGCCCAGGTGGCGGCCGACCATGTCGCTGACCGTGGCCACGGTCAGCGCGGCATCGTTGAGGTCGCGCACGCGGTCGTCCAATTGCAGCAGGAAGGACTGGCGCGCCTCGCCCAGGCGCAGCCGCTCCTCCATGCGGCGGCGCTCGCTGGTGTCGCGCGAGACACCGGCGACCTGCGCGATGCGCCCCTCGCGGTCGTGCACAGGACCCCAGATGAACTGGAAATAGGCGCGCACGCCGCCGGGACTGGTGAAGCGGATCTCGTCCTCGATCGCCTCGCCGGTGTCGAAGATGCGCGACAGGTGTCGGTCGAGCCGGCGGGCGAGGCCGGGGGGATAGCCGAGTTGATCGAGCGTCTTGCCCAGCGGATCGTCCGTGGTCAGGCCGAGCAGCTGCCGCATCGCGCGGTTGACGTAGGTAAGGCGATGACCGGCGTCGAACGCGTAGACATGGTCGGAAATGGCGTCCAGCAGCGCAGCGAGGGACGGGGGGGTTGCCTGCTCGTGGGCCAGGGTCGCATCGCTGGCTTCGCGCAGCCGTGCCATCAGCGCCCGGTGCTCGCGGTCCAGCTGCGCCTGCGCTTCGCCGGCGCTGCGCAATTGCAGCAGTTCGGTCACGTCCTCGGCGCGGTGGATGATCAGCGCGACCTCGCCTTGCGGATCGAGCACGGGCGAGTTGATGTACGTCCACCAGCGCAGGCCGTGACCTCCGGCTGGACCGTCGCGGATCGCCGCCGGCACGGTGTCGGGCATGCGGTGGGCCAACACCCGGTCGAGCGAGGCGCGCAACTGGCTTTCCACGGCCAGGCGGTTGGGCGACCCGGCGAACAGGTCGAACACCGGATGCCCCAGCAGGTGGGCGTGGCTGCCGGCCCGCGCACGCAGCGAGGCGTCATTGGCGGCCACCACGGTGAAATCCGGCGGTGCGAGCAGCAGCAACGGAGCGGGCGCTGCCTGGAACAACGCGCGAAAGTCCGAGCCGAGCCTGGCGTCGTGGATCAGTTCGTGCAGCTGCCCTTCAGTGCGCTGCCGCGTGGTGTTCTCGACGGCCGTGTGCCATATGCCCGCCACCAGCCCATAGCGGTCGCGGATGGCCGAAAAGGTGACAGTGAAGAAGCGTTCCTCCGGCACGCCGGTGGGGCCGGGCAGCCGTACCGGCCAGTCTTCCGCCAGTGTGGGTTCGCCGCTTGCCAGCACGCGGTCGAGCACCGGACCGAGCAGGTCGGCGGCGCCGGGCCAGCCCTCCAGCACCGGACGCCCGAGCATTGCCGGATGCCGGTCCTCCGACAGCGCGCGATAAGCGTCGTTGTAGAGCTGAAGCCGCTGTTCGCCCCACAGGACGGCGGTGGGCGTCGGCGAGGCCAGGCAGATGTCGATCGCTGTGCGCAGGTGCGGCGGCCATCCGGCGATGGGGCCGAGCGCGGTCGCGGACCAGTCGTGCCGGCGGATGCACTCGCCCATCTCGCCCAGGCCGGTCGGCCAGGAGGATGCGTGGCGCGTGCTCTGAACCATGGAAGGCTCCCTGGTCGACCGCTCCGGCATCATGGCAGCATGCTTTGCCCGTAAAAAGCTGACGCGGAAGGTTTTTTTCCGAGGACAACGGACGCAGGCGGGGATTGTCGATCTGCGTCGCTCCCGTACGACGCCTGGATGAGGGCGCCGCCGGCGCCCGACTGAGGAAACCGCTATGCATATCGTCCGCTCCTGTCTCCTGCCGCTCGCCGTGTCGCTGCTGCCTTTCGCCGCCGGCGCCGCGTCGGTGCGCTACACGCTCGATCCGGCGCACACCTATCCGAGCTTCGAGGCCGACCACATGGGCCTCTCCACCTGGCGCGGCAAGCTCGACCGCAGCGAGGGCTGGGTCGAACTGGACAAGGCCGGCGGCAGCGGCGCGGTGGAGGTGAGCATGGCGCTGGACAGCATCGACTTCGGGCACGAACCGCTCAATGCCTGGGCGCGCGGCAAGGATTTCTTCGACACGGCGCACTACCCGCGCGCGGTCTACAAGGGCCGGCTGGCCGGCTTCGTGGACGGCGCGCCGACGCGGGTGGAAGGCACGCTGAGCCTGCATGGCGTCACCCTGCCGCTGGCCTTGCGCATCGACCACTTCAAGTGCGTGCCGCATCCGCTGTACAAGCGCGACTGGTGCGGCGCCGACGCGCTGGGCAGCTTCGACCGCCGCGCGTTCGGCCTGGACGCGGGGAAGGACTACGGCTTCGACATGCAGGTGGCGTTGCGCATCCAGGTCGAAGCGGTGCGCGACAAGTGACGCGCGCTGCGCGCTTTCTCGCCGGTGCCTTCACGATGGCGCGGGCAAGCTCTGGTCCGTCGGCGCATCGCGCTTCCCTCGCCGGTGGTGGTACCCCGGCTCTCCGCAATCCCCCTGCGGTGGCCCATGGCTGAGCCAGGGCAGGGAAGCGCGATGCGCCGCATCGTACGGTTCGCCTAGTATGGCGTGCCGTCCTTGTGGGTAAAGCCCTGCCGGTGGGCGACGTGCAGGTCGATGTCGGGATAGTCGCAGGCATCCTGGTCCGAGCGCGTGCCGATTTCCAGCACCACGGCGGTCTCGCCGCTGCGATTGACCAGGTGGTGGCCGTTGGCCACGTTCTTGGGAAACGCGGCGCATTCGCCCGCGCGCAGCGGCTGCTCGCCCTCGTCGGTGACGAGCACCAGCTCACCGGACAGCACGTAGACGAACTCGTCCTCGTGCGTGTGCCAGTGGCGCTGGCTGGACCAGCAGCCCGGCGGCAGGCGGGTCAGGTTGACGCCGAAGTCGCTCAGGCCGCCGGCGTCGCCCAACGCCTTTTTGACGCGCTGCCGGGAAGCCTCGCCATAAGGGGCCGGATAGCTCGAGCCGCGGCGCTCGGGGATGGCGGAAGGATCGATCTTGGGCATGGTGGGCACTCGGTCGGATGAAGGGCCGCATTATCGTCCCGGCAAGTGAGCGGAGCGCACGTACCGGAACCATCGCCGCATGCTCGCCTAGAATGGCGCCCCCCCGGCAGCGAGATCCCCATGCCTTCGGACCACCACCAGTCCTCGCTGGCCGGCTTCGCCGCGCCGCATCCGACCGACCGGCTGTTCTTCGCGGTGATGCCGCCCCCGTCGGTGGCAACGCGGCTGGCCGCGCTCGCGCAGGAACTACGCGGGCGCTTGGCGCTGCATGGCCGGCCACGGCCCACGGCGCATCTGCACGTGACGCTGCACCACCTGGGCGACTTCGCCGGCCTGCCGCAGCAACGGGTCGAGGCGGCGCGCGCGGCCGCGGCGGCCGTGGCGATGGCGGCCTTCCAGGCGCGCTTCGATCGGGTGGGCAGCTTCGCCGGCCGTTCCGGCAAGCATCCATTCGTGCTGCTCGGCGCGGACGACGCGGCCGGCCTGCGCGGCCTGCATTCGGCCCTGGGCGAGCGGCTGGCGGCGGCAGGCCTGGGGCGGCGGGAGCGTGCCTTCGTGCCGCACGTGACGCTGCTCTACGACGCGCGGACGGTCCCGACGCAGCCGGTCGAACCACTGGAGTGGACGGCGGGCGAATTCCTGCTCATCCACAGTCTGCTCGGGCGAACCGAGTACCGCGTGCTGGGGCGCTGGCCGCTCGCCTGATCCGGCGGCGAGCGCGCCGCGCGCACGCGGACGCGACGGAGGCGCTGGTAGCGTGGGTCGCACCTTTGGAGCGCATCGATGAGAGGCAAGCGCCGGCTCGGACTGATCCTGCTGCTGGTGGCACTGCTGGTGCTGGGGGCGCTGCGCTGGCGCCAGCAGTTCCGCACGGCGTCACCCCCGGACGGGGCGCTCGGCCCCGCCGCGGGCGCGCCCGCGCGCTGAGCGCTAATCGTCGCTGTCGATGACCCGCCCGCTGGAGGGGTCGACGGTCACCTTGACGCGATGGTCGTTCTTGTCATGCGCCTTGGCCTTCCACAGGCCGTCGTCGAAGTCGACATCGTGCACGTGGGTGTAGCCCTGGGTGGCCAGCGCGGCGCGGACGTCGTCCTCGCTCAGGTGCGAAACCTCCTTGTCCGGATACACCTGGCCGGTCTTGGGATCGATGCGCAGCTTCACGTGGCTGCCGTCCGCACTGCGCGCCTTCGCGTGCCACAGGCCGTCGTCGAACTTCACGTCATCGATCTTGGTGTAGCCCTGGTGGATCAGCGTCTCGCGCACGCGGGCCTCGGTCATCGACTGCTGCGCCAGCACGACGCCGGACGCACCCAGAGCCAAGGCGAGCGCGAAAGTCGTTGCAAGCTTCTTCATGGCCGTTCTCCGTCGGAGGGTGCGCCCGAGTCTTGGAGGGCGAACGGCAATGGTTGATGAAAAACCCGTGAGCCCGGCGGCGGGTGTTCAGCGGGCCCGGGCGCGCTCGGTGGGGCCGCGCAGCGAGGCGGGTGCGGTGGCCTGGCCCCTCCACTGCGCCCGCGATCAGCTTTCTACGCGCTCAGTGATCCAGCCGGTCGAAGTGGGTCAGTGCGTTGAGCACCAGTGGATAGCTTCCCAGCGTCTCGCCGCGCCAGATCGGGTTGCCGGCGAACAGCAGCACGTGGCCCTTGCCGTAACGCGCATCCACTACCGCGGCATGCTCGGCCATCTCGCCGCCGCCGTCGAGCAGCCCGGAGACCAGCAGGCGCTTGGCGTCGGCGAAGCGCAGGATCACCCGCGGGCGCTGTTCCTGCGGGATCACCCAGGGGTTGTTGTAGGCCTGGTCGACGTTGAGCGGCATCGCCTGCCATGGCTTGGTATCGGGCAGGGCCGGCGGTGCGGTGAAGGGGCGGCCTTCGGGCACGTCCTGATCGTGCGGGCCGCCGCGGCCGGTGGGGCGCTCGGCATCGCCGGCACGGGGCAGGCCGCGGTCGCCGGTCAGCAGGTTGGACACGGTGAAGGACTGCCCGTCCGCGCTGTACAACGCAAGGTGCTCGTCATAGCCGGCGGCCACCGGGCTGGCGTGGTCGACGAAGTCCGCCTGCAGCACGCTGCCGACCACCTTGAGCTTGGCGGTGCGGGTGACGAATACGCCCGGCGCGAGCCCTGCGTCGATGGCGAAGCGGGCGGTGTCCTCGGCGGCGACCAGCAGGCCGCCTTCGTGCACGAAGCGCCTGAGGTTGGCCAGGCCCGCCTCGCCCAGCCCCGGGCGGATGTCCGGCGTGCTGTCGATGTGGCCCAGGTTGGGCGTGAGCGCGGTGGTCTGCCACGGCTGCGGCTTGCCCCACATCGGCAGGCCGTCGACGATCATGCGCGTGCTGGTGCCGCCGATCGGGGCGAACAGAATGGCGTCGTACCTGTTCCGCAGGTCGCCCATGTGCGCCACGTCCTGCGTGCTGATGTAGTCGTAGTGCACGCCCAGCTGGTCCAGCGCCATGCGCCACCAGCCTTCGGTCTGGGTGTCCAGCCAGGTGTGCATCAGCGCGATGCGCGGCATCCGGGCCGCCGCCGCATCGACGCCGGGCAGCCCCGCCGGCACCTCCACCGGCTTCTCCAGCCTGGCCATCGGCGCCTTCAGCACGTCCTGGCTGGTGACGCGCACCACCTCCACGTCGAACAGGTCGCCCATCGACCAGCCGGTATCGTCGTAGGGATGCTGCTGCGGGTCCTTGGGCGACCAGTACTGGCGGTCCAGCAGCGTGTCGGCGATGCGCGAGTAGGGCTGGTCCATGCGGATCACGTAGCTGCCCGCGGGAAACCGGCGCGTGCGCGGCTGCTTGTCCTCACCGGTCGTGGGCAGCTGGACGCTGATGGGGGCGCTGGCGCGGCTGATCTCCACGTGCTGGCGCTGCATCACGCGCAGCAGCTGGGCCTGGGCGCCGGCGCGTTTCTCATCGGCGGGCAGTACGTAGGCCGCGGGGCCGGCTTCGGCCGGCTTCTGGATCGAACGCTTGGCCTTCAGGTAGAAGTTCTTCAGGAAGGCCTGGCCGTTGTGCGCGAAATAGTCCAGCGCGGTGAGCACGCCGGTCTGCTCGTAGTTGTTGTTGTCGCGCTGCGACCAGGTCACCTCGGGCAGCGGCGGGTTGGGCCGGTACCAGGTGCGCTCGTATTCGGACGGATCGAGGATGCGCTTGCGCGTGTCGGCGCCGTCATTGCCGAAGGTCTCGTACAGACGGCTGATGCCGTTGTGCATGGCGGCGATGAACATCAGGTAGCCAGGACTCCAGGTGTCGAAGTCGCCGTGGGTGAACACGCCGGGCATGCCCAGCTGGGTCATCTTCTGCACGTTGTCCCAGCCCAGCTGCTGCCATTCGCCGGTGAGGATCGGGTCGATCCAGGCGTTGTAGGGGCCGTCGCCGACCGTGTTGTCGTACAGGAAGGGCACCGACTCGTGCAGGTCGTGCAGCACCTGCGCGTGCCAGCCGATGTAGGTATCGGCCACGTTGCGGGTGAGCGCGAGGGTCATGCCCATGGCGTCGCGGTTGTTGTCGTGCGCGACGTAGTGGCCCCAGTAGAGCAGGCGCGGGTAGGCCTGGTCTGGATGCGCCTTATGCCAGTTGTAGAGGTCGACCATGCGGTCGCGACCGTCCACCTCGACGATCGGCGTGATCAGGGTGATCACGTGCGAGCGGATATTCCTGATGTACGGCGCATCGTCCACCGCCAGGCGGTAGGCCACCTCCATCAGCGCGGTGGGCGCGCCGGTCTCGGTGGAGTGGATGGTGCCGGTGAGGTAGTAGACCGGCGTGGCCTGCGCGATCAGAGCGTCGGCCTTGCCATCGTCCATGCCGATGGTGCGCGGGTCGGCCAGTTGCGCCAGGCGCGCGTCGTTGGCCTTAAGGTCGGCGAGCAGGGCTTCGTCGGCGACCGCCACGGCGATCATCTCCCGGCCCTCCTCGGTCTTGCCGATGGAGAACACCTTCACGCGCGGGCTGGCCGCCGCCAGCGCGCGGAAGTAGCGGTAGACGTCGGCCGAGTAGGGCAGCCAGTCCGCCGCGCCGGCGATGTGGCCCAGTACCTTGAGCGGCGTCGGCACCCTGGGCGAAGCGGGCAGGTAATCGGTGAGCGGGGAGTTGAACTTCGGATCGGTGGTGAACTTGCCGATCTGCGCGGTATAGGCCGGGTCGACCGGCTGGGCGGGATCGCGGGCGTAGGCGCTCGCGGCGAGTGTATCGGCGGCATGGCTGGCCAGGCAGGTGGCGGCGAGCGCGAAGCCGGCGAGGCAGGGCAGGAGGCGCATGGATTCCCCGGGAGTGCGGAAGGCCGGGCCACTCTGCCATCGCCCAGCGGCGCGAAGATAGCCCCCGCCGCCTGCGACCGGCGGGCGGCAGCCACGACGAGGCCGCCACGACAAGGACGGGCGAGCCTGGTTTTCCCCAACCGGTCACGGGCGATGCAGCCCGCGGGCATCCGCGTTCAGCGGGACGCGCTGCGGCCCAGCGTGACCCAGGTCGGCGCGTGGTCGCTCGGATGCGGCAGGGCGCGCACCCAGCGGTCCACGCCGGCGTCCTTGAGCCTGGGCGCCAGCGCGCGGTTGAGCAGCAGGTGGTCGATGCGCAGGCCCGAGTCGCGCTCCCAGTGCTGGCGGAAGTAGTCCCAGAAGGTGTACACCCGCTCCTCGCCGTACCGCTGCCGCAACGCATCGGTCCAGCCCCGTGCCAGCATGTGGGCGTAACGCTCGCGGCTCTGCGGTTGCAGCAGCGCATCGCGACGCCAGGAGCGCGGGTTGTAGATGTCCTCGTCGGTGGGCACCACGTTGTAGTCGCCGGCCAGCACCACCGGGTGTTCGCTGCCCACCAGGCCTTGCGCGTAATCGATGAAGCGGTCGAACCAGGCCAGCTTGTAGTCGAACTTGGGGCCGGGCTGCGGGTTGCCGTTGGGCAGGTACAGGCAGCCGACGATGAGCCCGTGCGCCGCCGCTTCCAGGTAGCGGCTCTGCGTGTCCTTGGGATCGCCCGGCAGGCCGCGGCGGCTTTCCAGCGGCTGCGCGCCGCGCGCCAGGATGGCGACGCCGTTCCACGAGCGCTGGCCATGCCAGATCGCGCCGTAGCCGGCGTCGCGGATCGCCTCGATGGGAAAGGCCTCGTCCGGCGCCTTCAGCTCCTGCAGGCAGGCGACGTCGGGTTGCTCCCGCTCCAGCCAGGCCAACAGCGAGGCCAGGCGTGTGCGCACGCCGTTGATGTTGAAGGTGGCGACCTTGAGCGGCTTGCGGGGAGGCATGGGCATTCCTGGTCGGGACGGTCCTGGTCGGGACGTTTCTGGTGGGGCCTAGTACTGCGCCTGGCCGAGCGCGGAGAGCCAGTCCAGCACGCGGCGCGTCCACGGACGGTGGCGCCATTGCTCCAGGGTGAGTTCCCTGGATCGGGAAATGTCGCGCTCGATCACCCCTGCCATGTGCGCGGCGAAGGCATGGTCGTACACGTTGATGTTCGATTCATCGTTGAGCGAGAAGGAGCGGTTGTCGAAGTTGGCCGAGCCGGCGATGGTGAGGTAGCCGTCCACCACCATCAGCTTGTTGTGGAACATCGCCGGCTGGAAGCGGTAGATCTTCGCGCCCGCGCGCAGCATCTGCCCCCAGCTGTTCTGCGAGGCATGGCTGATCAGCTCGCTGTCGACGTAGGGGCCGGGCACGACCAGGCGGATGCGCACGCCGCGCGCGAGGGCGCGCTGCAGCGCGGACAGGGTCAGGCCGTCGGGCACGAAGTAGGCCGCTTCAAGGTCGATGGTGCGGCGCGCGCCATCGATCGCCATCAGGTACATCAGCTGCATGTTCTCGCTGCCGCCCTCGGGCGAGCTGGCGACCGTCTGCACCGCGACGTCGCCGGCCGGCGCCACCTGCGGGTAATACTCCGCGCCGAGCAGGGCCTGGCCGGTGGCGGTGATCCAGTTGTCCTCGAACACGGCCTGCATCTGCGCCGCGCCCGGACCGGTGACGCGGATCTGCATGTCGCGCCAGATGTCCGGCCGGTCGCCGTGGCCGCGCCAGGCATCGGCGATGCCCACGCCGCCGGTGAAGGCCACGCGTCCGTCGACGATCAGCAGCTTGCGGTGGGTGCGGTTGTTGAAGCGGTCGACGTCGTACCAGCGCAGCGGATGGAAGTACTCGAAGTGCACGCCGCCCGCACGCAGCGCCTTGACCACGTCCGCATGCATGCGCGAGGAACCGACCCAGTCGGCGATCACGTGCACCCGCACGCCGGTGCGGGCGCGTTCGGTCAGCGCGGCGACGAACTGGCGCGAGGTCTCGCCCGACCAGTAGATGTAGGTCTCCATGTCGACGCTGCGTTGCGCCGAACGGATCGCCTCGAGCATGGCCGGGAAGATCTCCGCTCCGTTCTGGAAGTCGGCGATCGCGTTGCCCTCGATGATCGCCGGTCCCAGCAGGTTGCCGATCTCGCGGCGGAACTGCGGGCTGTCCACCGGACCCGATGGCCCCAGCGGGTGCACCAGATGCTCCTCCTGCGGCAACAGGTTGAGCAGCAGCAGGCCGATGACCAGCCCGGTGAACGCGCCCAGGCCCGCCCACAGCAGGCGCCGGCGCCAGTGCATGGGTGGAGGCGCCTGGTCGTCGGGCATCTCGCAACTGGGCGTTTCGACCGGCATCGCGTCTCCTCGGGGCCTTTGTGCCCCGCGCGGGACGGACCATGGTGTCACCCGCAACCGAGGAATCCCTCCCGTCCAGGGCGGCGAGCTCATCATCCGGCCGGCGCGTGCATCCAGGGTCAACGCCTTCACCTGGCGGGGACCGGCGCGGTTGTCTGCTGTGCGCGGCCCGTCGTGGGAGATCGCATGACCGACAAGGCGGTACGCAGGGTGGAGCGGCGCGCCGACGTGCGCCGCGCGCTGGCCAACAGCACGGCGACGCACCACAAGCACAAGCGCCCCGTGCGCTCGGGGCACAAGCTGTGGCTGGGCATCTACGCGCTGGTGCTGCTGGCGTTGGCGGTGCTGTTCTATCTGCTGCGGCTGGACTTCTTCGGCTTCCTCGGCCGCTACCTGCGCATGATCCAGCGCGCCACCGTCGGCGCCATGGCGATCGTGCTGACGCTGGCCGTATCGTGGCTGGTGCAGGCGTTCGCGATCGAGCGGGCGCAGACCGCGGTGACGCGCTACAACCTCAGGCGCATCCTGCGGCTGGTGATGGGCGTGGTGCTGGCGCTGATCGTGCTGTCGGTGCTGTTCGCCAACTGGTACGCGGCGGTGGCTTCGCTGGGGCTGATTTCGCTGGTGCTCGGCTTCGCGCTGCAGACGCCGATCACCAGCTTCATCGGCTGGGTGTACATCCTCATGCGCGAACCCTACCGGGTGGGCGACCGCATCCAGATCGGCGACGCCACCGGCGACGTGATCGACGTGACCTACCTGGACACCACGCTGTGGGAAGTGGGTGGTTCGTACATCACCGGCGACCATCCCAGCGGGCGCATCGTCAAGTTTCCCAACGCCAACGTGCTGACCAGCCCGGTCTACAACTATTCCTGGCCGGTGTTTCCCTACATCTGGAACGAGATCAACTTCCAGGTCGCCTACGACAGCGACTTCGCGTTCGTCGCCCAGGTGATGCGCGAGGCGGCCGAGGAGGAGCTGGGTGAGGCGATGATCGAGCGCGTGCGCACCTTTCGCGAAGTGCTCGCCAGGACGCCGGTGGACGAATTGCAGGTCAACGAGCGGCCGTCGGTGCTGTTCCGCGTCAACGCCAATACCTGGATCGACGCGATCGTGCGCTACGTGGTCGATCCCCGCCAGGCGGGCAGCGTCAAGTCGCGGCTGACCGGCACGATGCTGGAGCGCCTCAACGCACAGCCCGAGCGCGTGCGTTTTCCCAAGGGAGACAGCCGCTGAGCGACTGTCTCCGATGTCGGGGCGCCCGTACGCCGCTAGCGCGCTGGCTATGACACCTCTGCGCTGTGGACGGCGTGTGACCAGCGCTGCAGGGTCTGGTAAAGCTTCTCCTGCCGCGTCAGCACGCCCGGATGGCAGCCCTTGGGGCGGGTCTGCTCGATCGCGTCGTGGCTGAGCGCACGCCAGCGCTTGACCAGCTCGGCCGGTGCCGGATGCGATTCGACCAGCGCACGCAGCACCAGCGCCATGGCCTCGGTTTCGTTCTTCAACGCGTCCAAATCATTTCCCACCTGGGTGAAGGACACCGGGCGGCTGCTCGATATATCCATGGATATTCCTTCTGGGCCGGCGCCCCCGCGCCGGACGCCGGAACGTTGCATCCACGGTCGTGGTCGCCGCGTGCACGGAAACGAAAAGGCCGCCCGAGGCGGCCTTTTCGTGGACTGCGGCACGCACCGGGGGGTCAGCCCGCGCGAGAGGCCTTCTTGCGGTCGTTCTCGGTCAAGTGCTTCTTGCGCAGGCGGATTTCCTTCGGCGTCACCTCGACCAGTTCGTCGTCGTCGATGAAGTCGAGCGCCTGCTCCAGCGAGAACTTGATCGCGGGGGTGAGCTGGATCGCATCGTCCTTGCCCGAGGCGCGCATGTTGGTCAGCGGCTTGGGCTTGATCGCGTTGACCGTCAGGTCGTTGTCCTTGGCGTGGATGCCGACCAGCTGGCCTTCGTACACGTTGTCGCCCTCGGCGGCGAACAGCTTGCCGCGTTCCTGCAGCGGCCCCAGCGAGTAGGCGGGGGTGGTGCCGCCGGCGTTGGCGATCATCACGCCGTTCTGGCGCTTGGCGATCTGGCCTTCCTCCTTGGGACCGTAATGGTCGAACACGTGGAACAGCAGGCCCGAACCCTGGGTCAGGGTCTTGAACTGGTTCTGGAAGCCGATCAGGCCGCGCGCCGGGATCATGTATTCCAGGCGCACGCGGCCCTTGCCGTCGGGCTCCATGTTCTTGAGTTGGCCCTTGCGCATGCCGAGGCGTTCCATCACCGGTCCCTGGTGGATCTCTTCCACGTCGACCACCAGCTGTTCGATCGGCTCCATCTTCTGGCCGTCGATCTCCTTGATGATCACTTCCGGGCGCGACACGGCCAGCTCGTAGCCCTCGCGGCGCATGTTCTCGATCAGCACCGACAGGTGCAGCTCGCCGCGGCCGGAAACCAGGAACTTGTCCGCGTCCGAGCCCTGCTCGACGCGCAGCGCCACGTTGTGCACCTGCTCGCGCTCGAGGCGGTCCTTGAGCTGGCGGCTGGTCAGGAACTTGCCGCCGGAAAGATCCTTGTTGCCGGCGAACGGCGAATTGTTGACCTGGAAGGTCATGCTGATGGTCGGCTCGTCAACCGTCAGCGCGGGCAAGGCCTCGGGCTTGTCGAGCGCGCAGACCGTATCGGAAATGGTCAGGTCGGCGATGCCGGAGATGGCGACGATGTCGCCGGCTTCGGCGCTGTCCTGCTCGATGCGCTCCAGGCCCATGAAGCCCAGCACCTGCAGCACCTTGCCCTGGCGCTTCTTGCCGTGGCGGTCGATCACCGCGACGGGCATGTTCTTCTTCAGCGTGCCGCGCTGGATGCGGCCGATGCCGATCACGCCGACGAAGTTGTTGTAGTCGAGCTGGCTGATGCGCATCTGGAACGGGCCTTCCGGATCCACTTCCGGCTTGGGCGCGTGCTGCATGATCGCTTCGTACAGCGGCGTCATGTCGCCTTCGCGGGCGTTCTCGTCCAGCGAGGCATAGCCGTTCAGCGCCGAGGCGTAGACGATCGGGAAGTCCATCTGCTCGGGCGTGGCGCCGAGGCGGTCGAACAGGTCCCACACCTGCTCGACGACCCACTCCGGGCGCGATCCGGGGCGATCGATCTTGTTGATCACCACGATCGGCTTGAATCCCATCGCGAACGCCTTCTGCGTCACGAAGCGGGTCTGCGGCATGGGGCCGTCCATCGCGTCGACCAGGATCAGCACGGTGTCGACCATCGACAGCACGCGCTCGACCTCGCCGCCGAAGTCGGCGTGGCCGGGGGTGTCGACGATGTTGATGCGGTTGCCCTGCCAGGTGATGGCGGTGTTCTTGGCCAGGATGGTGATGCCGCGCTCCTTTTCCTGGTCGTTGGAGTCCATCACGCGCTCGGCCAGCACGGTGCGCTCGCTGAGCGTGCCGGACTGTTTGAGGAGCTGATCGACGAGCGTGGTCTTGCCATGGTCGACGTGGGCGACGATGGCGATGTTGCGCAGTTTTTCGATGGACATGGCACAGGCCTGGGCGGCGCTGGAGAAGCCGCCAAGTGAAGTTTCGGAGGGTTAACCGCGCAATTATACGGGCTTGCGCGATTCTGTGCCCGTGCCGGGGATGAACGGCTGCGCGCTCCGCTTTCGCCCATCCGCCTGTCACTTCGGTAAACAGGGAAAACCCGCCAGGGCGGGTATCGGCGAGACCCTTCCCGGTTTACGGAGAAGGTGCCCGACCTGCCGGCGCAGGAACGCCGGTGCACCGGCAAGACCGGCCCCGGAGGGGCGAGCTCACTGAAGACGCGGGTAAGAACGGCGGTCGCTGCAACGGGAGGCCGCCGCGCGCCTGAGGCCGCTCCAGTGAGGCGGTCCTAGGCCGCGGCGTACTCGCCCATGCGCGTGCGCGGGCGCACCGCGAGCGTGGTCTCGCCGCTGATCAGCTGCAGCTCGCCGTCCTGCACCAGGCACTGCAGGCGCATGCCGCGGTCGCACAGCGCGGCCAGCTGGCGCACGGTCGCCTCGTCCAGATCGAGCACGGTGAGGTTGTCGTTGCGTGCGAGCGTGGCGCCGACCTTGTCCCACCAGACGTCCGCGGCGTGCCCTGCGTAGTTGATCACCACCACCTGGCGCGCCCGCCCGCAGGCCTTGCGGATGCGCGCTTCGTCCGGCTGGCCGAGCTCGATCCATTGCTCTACCTCGTCGGTGTAGGCGCGTCGCCACAACGCCGGCTCGTCCTCGTCGCTCAGGCCCCTGCCGAATTCCAGCCGATCGTCGGCATAGAGCGCGAACGCCAGCAGCCGCACCATCAGCCGCTCCTCGGTCTCGGACGGATGCCGCGCGAGGGTCAGCGCGTGGGTGGCGTAGTAGTGCCGGTCCATGTCGCTGATCGACAACTCGGCCTTGTGGATGGTGGCGTTGAGGGCCATGGGTGTGTGCGTCTGCCGCAAAGGAATCGCCCATTGTACGCCGCGCGTTCCGGACGCCCGCCGGGCAGCGGCTAAGCTGGGCGCATGATCCGCGCCGATACGCCCAGCACCCTGCATCTGCCTCCCGGCGATTTCGCCACCGTGCTGGATGCTCTGTGCGCGCACTTCCCGCGGATCGAGCGCGCGCTTTGGCAGGACCGCATGCGCCGCGGACACGTACTCGACGCCCACGGCCAGCCGATCGATGAAGGCAGGCCTCACCGCGCCGGCATGCCGGTGCGGTACTTCCGCGAGGTGGTGGAGGAGCCGGCGATTCCCGGCGAGGAAGTGGTGCTGCATGCGGACGAGCACCTGGTGGTGGTCGACAAGCCGCACTTCCTGCCGGTGATCCCGGCCGGCGGCTACGTGCGGCAGACGCTGCTCGCGCGGCTGGTGCGGCGGCTCGGCAATCCGGCGCTGGTGCCGTTGCATCGGCTCGATCGCGACACCGCCGGCCTGGTGCTGTTCTCGGCGCAGCCGGCCACGCGCGATGCCTACCTTTCGCTGTTCCGCGAGCGGCGCATCGTCAAGCGCTACGAGGCGCTGGCGCCGCCATTGCCGCAGCTCGAGTTTCCCTGTGTGCGCCGTTCGCGCTTGGAGGCCGGCGAGCCGTTCTTCCGTATGCGCGAGGTGGCGGGCGAGCCGAACAGCCGTACGCGCATCGAGGTGGTCGAGCGCGGCTTGCGGCTGTGGCGCTACGCGCTCGAACCGCTTACCGGCCGCAAGCACCAGCTGCGCGTGCACATGGCTTCGCTCGGGGCGCCGATCTGCAACGATCGCTTCTATCCGGAACTCCAGGAACGAAGCGAAGACGATTTGCGCCGGCCGCTGCAGTTGCTGGCGAGCGGGCTGGCGTTCGTCGATCCGGTGAGCGGGCAGGCAAGGGCGTTCCGTAGCGGGCGGGCGTTGGTCCTGTCGGACTGAAGCCTTGCCTCGGCCTGACCGCCTACGGCACCCGCGCCCGCTCCCCCGGGTCCTGCGACCGCAACAACAGCCCCGCCTGTGTGCGGTTGCGCACGCCGAGCTTCTCGAAGATCGCCGTCACGTGCGCCTTCGTCGTGCGCTCCTGGATCGCCAGCCGGTCGGCGATCTGCTTGTTGAGCAGGCCCTCGCCGATCAGCGCCGGCACGCGGTACTGCCCTCGGTACGTCGCCTGGCTGCGCGCCGAGGGCCGCAGGCCGCTGTACTGGAAGGCGCCACGCGCGCAGCACCTCGACGCCTTCCTGCGCCGTTGCCGCCCTATGGGTACGCCGCGTTGGATCGGCTGTGGGCGCATCTGTACGAAGCTGCGCCATGGCCTACCCAGTCACCCGCGCCGATGGGCCAGCCGCGCGGCGCGCGGTCGCTCACGCCGGCCATGCTCGGCCTGGGAGCGAACTGGCCAGCGCATCGCCTGGCTTCGGCAACGGTCTTGTGCCCGGTGCGTCAATGCACGCATAGTCGGGAGCACCGCCTTTCGCCGATGCAGGGACCGATGCGCATGCGGGTACGCCTGGAAGATGTGGCACGCGCCGCGGGGGTATCGCCCAAGACCGTCTCGCGCGTGCTCAATGACGAAGCCAACGTGCGTGCGCCCACGCGCGAGAAGGTGCTTGCCGCGATGGCGGCGATGGACTACCGCCCGCACCAGTCGGCGCGCAGCCTGGCCAGCAACCGCTCGTTCCTGATCGCCACGCTCTACGACAACCCCTCGTCCAACTACCTGACCGAGATCCAGGCGGGCGTGCTGGAAGCCTGCGACGTGTACCACTACAGCATGATGCTGCGGCCCCTGCACGTCAGTGCGGAGGATTTCGTCGAACGCGTCGATCGGCTGATCTCCCACCATCGTCCCGACGGCCTGGTGCTGACCCCGCCGATCACCGACCATCCCGGCCTGCTGCAGCGCCTGCGTGAACGGCGCGTGCTGTATGCCAGCATTTCGCCGGTCGAGCACAAGGGCACCATCGGCGCCTTCATCGACGAGCCGGAGGCGGTGCGCCGCATGATGGCGACCCTGCTGTCGCTGGGGCACCGGCGCATCGCCCACGTGATCGGTCACCCCGACCATGGCGCCAGCCAGTGGCGTCTGGCCGGCTACCGGCAGGCCCTGGCCGAGGCCGGGCTGCCGCGGGATCCCGCACTGGAAGTGGCGGGCGACTTCTCCTTCGGCTCGGGCGTGGCGGCGGCGCGGCGGCTGTTCTCGCTGCCGCGTGGGCGCGGGCCGACCGCGGTGTTCGCCGCCAACGACGACATGGCGGCCGGCGTGATCTGGGCGGCCGGCGAGCACGGCCTCGCGGTGCCCGCCGACGTGTCGGTGTGTGGTTTCGACGACACGCCCATCGCGCGCCAGATCTGGCCCGCGCTCACCACCATCCACCAGCCCAGCCGCGAGATGGGGCGGATCGCCGCCCTGCAGCTGATGGAGAGCCTGCGAGGCCGCGGGCCGGGCGCCATGGTGCGGGCGCCGTTCTCGCTGGAATTGCGCGAATCCACCGCTCCGGCGGCCTGAACGGCGGTGTTTTTCGGGGCATCGATGTCATGTTGCACGGCAAATTGACAGCGCTGTCACACCAAGGCAAGTATTGCCAGGCCCGCGACGCATCGTCGCAGGAGCTGGGGAAAAGTAGGGGCAAAACAAAACGGCGAAGCGGCGAAGCTGCTGTCGGCAGCTGACGCCGTCGGACGGACATCGACCTGACTGGGGAGCGAAGCTGATGAACAAGCACGTGCGACTGGCCTTATCCGCGGCGATAGCCGCCTGCCTGATGCCTGGCCTTGCGCTGGCGCAAAACGACCAGGCGCAGACCACCGCGCCGCCGGCCAAATCCAGGGCGAAGGCGCCGCCCAGCGCCGCCAACGCCAAGAGCCTCGAGCAGGTGGTGGTCACGGGCAATACCGCCACCGGCGGCCTGAAGAAGATCGACACCAGCTATACGGTGACTACGGCTACGGCCGAGCAGATCCGCATGGCCAATCCGAAGAGCACGGCCGACCTGTTGAAGATCGCGCCGGGCCTGTGGCCCGAATCCACCGGCGGCCAGACCGGCGCCAACATCGAGATCGCCGGCTTCCCCGGCGGCGGCGACGCGCCGTTCAACACGGTGCAGATGATGGGCTCGCCGCTGTACGGCATGCCCACGCTGTCGTTCTTCGAGCAGACCTCGATCTTCCGCCTGGACGACACCGTCGACCGCGCCGAGATCATCCAGGGCGGCCCCTCGGTGGTGTTCGCCGACGGCCAGATCGGCGCCAGCGAAAACTTCATCCTCAAGCAGGGCACCGAGGTGCCCTCCGGCAGCGTCGGCGTGACCTACGGCAGCGAGGACCTCAAGCGCTTCGACGCCTTCGTCGGCTTCCCGGTGGCCAAGGACTGGTACGGCAGCGTGGGTGGCTTCTACCGCACGTCCAGTGGCGTGCGTGATCCGCAGTTCGCGGCGGACAAGGGCGGCCAGCTCACCGGCACGCTGACCCACGACAGCGACAACGGCTCGCTGACGCTGTACGCGCGCTACCTCAACGACCGCAACCAGTTCATCACGCCGATCCCGCTGATCCAGAGCGGCACCGACCATTTCAGCGCCTACCCGGGATTCGATCCGCTCACCGACACCTACTACGGCAAGGCGATCCAGCACGTGTTCCTGCCCGGCTATCCCGGTGGCGGGCGCGATGCCAACCTCGGCAACGGCCGCGGCGCCAAGGTCGCCTTCTTCGGTGGCAACTTCGACTATGACCTGGGCGACGGCTGGAACCTGTCGGACAAGTTCCTGCTCGACGGCGGCGACGTCAACACCAATGCGCTGTTCTCCGGCACCAACCCGGGAACGATGAACGACATGCTCTACACCAACCAGAGCCAGATCGGCGCGTTCAACCTGCCGGCCGGCTCGGCTACCGCCACCTACGTCGGCGGCGGCGCGGTCGATCCCAACCAGAGCGTGATCCACCAGGGCTGGTGGTTCATCCACAAGCACCTGAAGAACGTCAACAACGATTTCCGCCTGAGCAAGGAAATCTTCGAGGGCAACACCCTCACCGCCGGCGTCTACCTGGCGCACTACACGATGGACGACCAGTGGGCGCTGGGCAACCAGATGCTGATGACCAACACGCCCAACGCGCGGCCGATCACCGTCACCTACGTCGACCCCAGCGGCCTCAACTACCTGACCGACAACCAGGGCTTCCTCGACTACGGCGGCTACAACATCGCCCAGCACGGCGTCGCCAACAACCGCGCGTTCTACCTTTCCGACGTGTGGCGCGCAGGCAAGTGGCTGATCGATCTGTCCGGGCGCGTCGAGAACCAGAACGCCTACAACGACGTCTGCAACCTGACCAACAAGAACCTGGACGGCAATCCCAACACCAAGTACGACAACGCCGTGCCGGTGTGCAACGGCACCTTCGCGCACACCCGCTACGACAAGACCCATCCCTCCTGGACCTTCGGCGTGAACTACGAGCTCGCCGACAACATGAGCGTCTACATCCGCGCCAACAAGGGTGCCCATTTCGACGACTTCGACAACGGCATCCGCGGCAACACCACGGGCAACACGGCGCCGATGCAGAAGATCCAGAACTTCGAGGGCGGCTTCAAATACCAGAGCCAGCAGTGGTTCCTGGACATCAGCGCCTACCATCGCCAGTTCATCGGTCTGCTCTACCAGCCGACCGACGCCGGCGGCGTGCCGAACGGGCCGCAGAGCACCTACGGCTCCGACTCCAAGGGCGTGAACGTCAATACTGCCTGGAGCCCGATCGAAAACCTCAAGTTCCAGCTGGTCGGCAACTACCTGGATGGCCACTACTCGCACAACAACTCCTGCCTGCCGTACACCAACCCGGTCGCCGGCAACGGCTGCGCGCTGATCGATGGCGTGCAGCTGCAGCGCCAGCCGAAGGTGCGCTACATGTTCACGCCCAGCTACAAGATCCCGTTCAGCTGGGGCGACGTGCTCGCATTCGTCACCTTCACCCACGTGGGCCCGCACACGCAGGACATCTCCGGCCTGCAGCAGCTGGGCAGCTATCACACCTGGGACTTCGGCGTGGTCGCCAACGTCCAGCAGAACTGGCAGATCCGCCTGCAGGGCACCAACATGACCAACGAGCTGGGCCTGACCGAGAGCAACTCCCGCATCTTCGGTTCGGCCGCCGGCACCACCGGCGTGATCCTCGCCCGTCCGCTGGAGGGTCGCGAGGTCAACCTGCAAGTCAAGTACATCTTCTGATTTGACCCGGATCGCCTGTGTCCCGTCGCGAGGCGGGCACAGGCGCTTTTTTTTGACTTCACGTCGGAGGCGCGATGAAGCCTGGCCGTCTGCTTGTCCTCCTGTTCCGGGTCGTGTTCCTGCTGGCGTCGGGCGCAGCCCCGGTGCTGGCCGCCGATCCGAGCTTCCAGTTCACCGCCACGGCGAAGGATTTCGGCAGCTACTTCCCGAGCTACCTCGCCAACGGCTACTTCTCCACCATGACCTCGCCGCGCGGCACCGAGCCCGATGCCGCGTACATGGTCGCCTTCATGGACTACAAGCCGGGCGACATCTCGCGTCCGGCAGCCATCCCCGGCTGGAGCGAGATCGACTACAACCCCGGCGGCGGCTGGCTCAACCGCACGCGGCTGGACGCGGGCATCTTCCAGGGCTACGCGCAGACGCTGGACATGCGCGACGCCACGCTGACCACGCGCTACCGTTTCGCCTACGCGAACAAGGCCAGCGACATCCAGGTGGCCAGCTTCGTCAGCCAGGCCTCGCCGCACCTCGCCGCGACGCGCATCAGCATCACGCCGCAGTTCGACGGCAAGGTGCAGCTGAGCTTTCCGCTCAGGCTGTGGTCCGAACATGCGCCGCGCTTCCCGATCGCCAGCATGGAAGGCGAGGAGATGATCGCCGCGGTGATCGCCAGCGGCCAGAACCTGGACAACAAGCCGGTGCCCACGCCCGACCGCGCGCCGGTCTGGTATCCGGGTTACACGCAGGTGCTCTCGACCGCCGGCGACACCAAGGCCCTCACCCTGCAGCTCAAGGGCAGGGCGCAACAGGGCCTGGGCATGGCCGAGGCGGCGGCTCTCGCGCTGCCCGAAGGCCTCGAGCCGGACGAAGTGAAGCTCGAGCGGACGCCCACGAAGCTGTCGCTGGAGATCACCGCCACCCTGAAGAAAGGGCGGCGCTACGACTTCACCAAGTATCTGGCGCTCACCCGCGACGGCTGGGGGAACGATGAGGACGTGCTCGCGCTGGCGACCGCCGCGCGCAAGCGCGGCTTCGCCCGCCTGCTGGCCGAGCACCAGGCTGCCTGGCACGGCCTCTGGCGGTCCGACATCGTGGTCGATGGCGACCCGGCCGTGCAGAAGGCCGTGCATTCGGACCTCTACTACCTGCTGTCCAACTCCACGGTCGGCACGGCCTGGCCGATGGGCGCCTGCGCGCTCACCCCCAACTACGCCGGGCACGCCTTCTGGGACAGCGATTCCTGGGTGTTCCCCGCGCTGCTGCTGTTGCACCCGGAGCGCGCCAAGCCGATCGTGGCGTTCCGTGCGCGCACTACCGAACCGGCCCGCGCCCGCGCGCGCCAGTACGGCGTGGCCGGCACCATGTACCCGTGGGAGGCCGATCCGCAGACCGGCGTCGACGTCACGCCGCACTTCGCCTGGGAGGTCTACCGCGAGGTCCACGTCAATGCCGACATCGCCATCGCGCAATGGCAGTACTACCTGGCCACCGGCGACACGCAATGGCTGAAGACGCAGGCCTGGCCGGTGCTGCAGGGCATCGCCACCTTCTGGACCAGCCGCGTCACCTACGACCAGGCGCACGACCGCTACGAGGTCCACCACGTCACCTCGCCCGACGAGGCCTACAACGACGTACCGAACGACTCTTTCACCAACGCCGCCGCGCGCAAGGCGCTCGAGATCGCGGTGAAGGCCGCGCACCTGGTGGGCGCCCAGGCCGACCCGCGCTGGAGCGAGATCGCGTCCAAGATGTACATCCCCTTCGACGAGGCCGAGCAGCGGCACCTGGACTTCGACAAGTCGGTGCCGCACGACAAGATCACCTGGATGGGCTCCTCGCTGGCCTGGCTGATGTATCCCAACCTGGACCTGGCGATGACGCCGCAGGTGCGCCGCAACGACTTCGACTTCCAGCTGCAGGCGCTGAAGAGCCACGGCGACGATCCGAACGAGATGATGATGGTGATGCTGGCCGTCGGTGCCGCGGAGCTCGGCGACGCGCGGGCGGCGGGCGACTGGATCAATCGCAATCTGGTTGGCTTCCTCAAACCGCCGTTCAACGTGCGCACGGAAACGGCGGCCAACAACGCCGGCTACATCCTGGCCACCTCCGCCGGCTTCCTGCAGAGCATGCTGTACGGCCTCACCGGGCTGCGCATAGACGATCAGGGCTTGAGCGAGAAGTACGCGCCGGTGCTGCCGCCGGGCTGGAACGGGCTGACCTTGAAGGGCGTGCATTTCCGCGGACAGCGCTATGACATCAAGGTTGAGCGCGGCGCCGACGGCAAGGTCCGGCTGGTGCGCAAGGTGTCGCCATGAGGGGGGACGCGGCTAGCGGGCGCTGTGTGGCTTGCTGGCCGACAGGCCGAAAGGCCGGCGTGTCTGCCGGTCCATGGCTGCTGCGGCTGCTCGCCTGCCTTGCCCTCGTCCTTTCCGCACCTGTTTTCGCCACCGATACCGGCTTCCTGCTGGCCGCCTCGTCGAAGAACTGGGCCAGCTACTTCCCGGGTCAACTAGCCAATGGCTATCTGTCGACCACGACCTCGCCGCGCGGCACGGAGGGCACCCCTTCCACGCTCGTCGCGTTCATGGACTACACCAGGGACGACATCTCGCGTCCCGCGGCGATTCCCGGCTGGACCGAGATCGACTACAGCACCGGGCCCACGCATGCCGGCCAGTCCTGGCTCAACCAAGTCAATCTCGACGAAGCGCATTTCCCGGACTACCGCCAGGTGCTGAACCTGCACGACGCCACGCTGACCACGCGCTACCGCTACGTCGACGGCGCCAGGATCACCCAGGTCGAGGTCACGACCCTGGTCAGCCAGGCCGCACCGCACCTCGCCGCCACGCAGCTGCGCATCACTCCCGAGTTCGATGGCGAGGTGCAGCTGTCGTTCGCGCTGAATCTCTGGGCCCCGCACCAGCCGCGTCTGCCGCTCGGGCGGATAAGCGGCGATGAGATGCCGGAGGCGTTGGTAGCGCACGGCCTGAAGATCGAACCGGTCGCACCGTCCACGCCCGACCGAGCTGCCATGTGGTACCTGGGCGACACCCACGTGCTGGGCGCCACCGGCGACGCCAAGGGCCTGACCCTGCAGCTCGACGGCCGCGCCGAGCAAGGGCTGCGCATGGCCGAGGCTGTGACCGTCGGGCTGCCCGCCGGACTCACGGTTACCGACGCCGCCATCCACAAAAGCCCGTATCGCCTCGCACTCAACCTGAAGGCGCGTGTGCGCAAGGGCCACAGCTACGCCTTCACCAAGTTCGTCGCCTTCTCGCGCGAAGGCTGGGGCGGCAATGCCGCGGACGACCTGGCACTGGCCCGCGCTGCGCGCGCAAACGGCTTCGCCCACCTGGTCGACGCGCACCGTGCGGCCTGGCACGCGCTGTGGAAATCGGACGTGCGCATCGATGGCGACGACCAGGCGCAGCGCATCGTCCACGCCGACCTCTACTACCTGCTCGCCAACACCACCCCGGGTACCGCCTGGGCGACCGGTGGCTGCGGCATGACGGGGGGTTACGCCGGCCACGTGTTCTGGGACAGCGACACCTGGGTCTTTCCGGCGCTGCTGCTGCTGCATCCCCGTCGCGCCGAGTCGCTGGTGAACTTCCGCGCGCGCACGCTGCCGGCAGCCGAGGCGCGCGCGAAGGCGGCCGGCCTGCGCGGCGCGAAGTTCCCCTGGGAAGCCGATCCGCAGAACGGAACCGAGCAGGTGCCGTACTCCGCCCATGCGCTGGGCGAACGCGAGATCCACGTCAACGCCGATGTCGCCATCGCGCAGTGGCAGTACTACCTCGCCAGCGGCGACCGTGGCTGGCTGGCCCAATACGGCTGGCCGGTAATCCGCGACGTCGCCGATTTCTGGGCCAGCCGCGCCACCTACGTCGCTGCCAAGCAGCGCTACGAGATCCATCACGTCACCTCCGTGCTGGAGGCGTACAACGACGTGCCCAATGACACCTTCACCAACGCGTCGGCGCGCAAGGCGCTGGACATCGCCACGGCCGCTGCCGCCGTGGTCGGCGCGCAGGCGGATCCGCACTGGGCCGAGGTGGCCGCGCGCCTGTACATTCCGTTCTCCGAAAAGGACCGGCGCCACCTCGATTTCGACCCCGGCGTCGCTCACGACATCGACGCATGGGGCGACACCGCCGTGCCCGCCCTGGCCTATCCCTCGCTGGATGTGCCGATGGGCGCCGACGTGCGCCGCAACGATTTCGACTACGCGACACAGTTGATCGAGCGCTCGCAGCAGCCGCTCAACAGCATGGGCCTGTCGCCGATGTCCATCGCCGCTGCCACACAGGGCAACACCGATGCTGCCGGCGCGTGGTTCCAGCGCAACGTCACCGCCGACGTCATCAAGCCGCCGTTCGGCGTGCGTACCGAAACCGCCACCAACAACACCGGCTACTTCCTCACCGCCGCGGGCGGCATGCTGCAGAACATCGTCTACGGCTTCACCGGGCTGCGCCTCGAAAAGGCAGGACTGGTGCAGGCTTATCCACCGATGCTGCCGCGCACGTGGCATTCCTTCACGCTGACGCACGTCGCCTTGCGCGGCGCGTATTACGACATCACCGTCGGCCGCGATCGCGACGGCAAGGTCGTCCTCACGCGCCGGCCCGTGGAGGGCGCGCCATGAACGCATGGCAGCGGTGTCCTGTCCTTGCCTGCACGAAGGGATGGGGAGGAGGTCGGCGGGATCGTCTCGTCGCTCCAGGTTCCCTGCATGTCGGGAGGGGCGCGGGGTTCCGGTTTGCCCAGTTCCTGCTCGTTTGCCTGCTTAGCCTCGCGTGCGTCGCTGCGCAGGCGAGCGATAGCCAGGACGTGCGGCCCGACGGCACGGTGACCGCGGCGTCGGTGGCCATTCCGTACTCGGCCTTCGCCTCGCCGCAGGCGCGCATGTTCTTTCCGAAGATGCTCGCCGCGAGCGCCAAGGCGCCCCCGCTGGATGCGCCGATCGAGCAGAGCCGCGCCTTCTACGACCGCCTCAACAGCGACCGCGCGGCGCGCATGCGCAAGCTCTACCCGGTAACCGTCCGCCACGTCACCATCGCCGGCGTCGGTGCGGACGCGGTGCTGCCCGCGCAGGGCGTGAGCCCGGCCAACCATCATCGCGTGCTGATCAACCTGCACGGCGGCGCCTTCCTGTGGGGCGCGGGCAGCGGCGGGCTGGTCGAGGCGATCCCGATCGCCAGCCTAGGCCGGATCGAAGTGATCACGCTCGACTACCGGCAAGGCCCCGAGCATGCGTTTCCCGCCGCCAGCGAGGACGTCGAGGCGGTCTACCGCGAACTGCTCAAGCGCTATCGGCCTGAGCAGATCGGCATCTACGGCTGCTCCGCCGGCGGCATCCTCACCGGCGAGGCAGTGGCGCGCTTCATCGCGCACAAGCTGCCGGTGCCGGGTGCGATCGGCACCTTCTGCGGTTCGCTGGTCGCGATCGGCGGCGACAGCGCCTATGTGGGGCCGCTGCTCAATGGACAGGGCGTGCCGGTGCATCCGCTGCAACTGTTGGCGCTTCCGTACTTCCGGGGCGCGAACGCGGACGACCCCATGGTGCAGCCGGGGCTCTCGCCTGCGCTGCTCAAGCAGTTCCCGCCGACGCTGCTGATCACCGGCACGCGCGACATGGCGATGGGCTCGGTCGTGCACAGCCAGGCGCTGCTGGCCCAGGCGGGCGTCGAGGCCGAATTGCACGTGTGGGAAGGCATGTGGCACTCGTTCTTCTCCGATCCCGAACTGCCCGAATCGCAGCAGGCCTACCGCACCATCGTGGCGTTCTTCGAGCGCCACCTCGCCCCATCGCAAGAGGAAGCCCATCCATGAAGACCCGCCCGCGGATCGTGTCCCTGCTCGGCGCCACGGCGCTCGTCCTTTCCTCCGCTGCCGCTGCCGCGACCCCCGACCCGGCCAGGACACAGGCCTACATCCACAAGGCCTGGGACACGCTCACGCGCTCGCTGGACGACTGTTCGGCGCTGCACGATCCGAAGATGGACGCGCGCCCGGTGCTCTATCTGCCGGCCGGGCTTGCCAGGCCGGAAGGCATCGACAAGGTGGCGCAGCGCTGCAAGGTCGAGGTGCGCACGCTGCCCCGGCGCATCACGCGCCTGGGCGAACTGATGCCGGCGGCGCTGCCGGCCGAAGGCCTGCTCTACCTGCCCAAGCCCTACGTGGTGCCCGGCGGCCAGTTCAACGAGATGTACGGCTGGGACAGCTATTTCATCCAGCTCGGCCTGCTGGCCGACCGGCGCGACGCGCTGGCGCGCGACATGACCGACAACGCGCTGTTCGAGGTCGAGCACTACGGCGGCGTGCTCAACGCCAACCGCACCTATTACCTGACCCGTTCGCAGCCGCCGTTCCTGAGCCGCATGGTTTCCGACGTGCTGGCCGCGCCCGGCGCCTTCAAGGACGAGGCCGAACGGCATGCCTGGCTGGTCCATGCCTATCCGCTGGTGGTGTCCAACTACCGGATCTGGACGCGCCCCGAGCACCGCGCGGGTGACACGGGGCTTTCGCGCTATTTCGACCTGGGGCAGGGGCCGGTGCCGGAGATGCACGGCAGCGCCTACTACCGTGGCGTGATCGAATGGGTGCTGGCCCATCCCGGGGAGGGCTCCGGCTACCTGGTCAAGGCCTCCGAGCATCCGGACGCCGCCGAGGCGGCCAAGCTCAAGGCCGGCAGTTGCGACATCGCCGCGTCCGAGGTCTGCGCAGGCGCCTGGGCCAAGGGTTACCGGCTGAGCGCCGACTACTACCTGGGCGACCGCGCCATGCGCGAGTCGGGCTTCGACACCAACTTCCACTTCGGTCCCTACGGCGGCGCCACGCACCACTACGCGGGCGTGGGCTTGAACAGCCTGCTCTACCGCTACGAGCGTGACCTGCACGATCTCGCCCTGCAGCTGGGCAAGGTGGCCGAGGCGCAGCAGTGGGCCGATGCCGCGGCGCGCCGCAAGGCGGCGATGGACAAGTACCTGTGGCAGCCGAGCCGCGGCATGTACGTGGACTACGACTTCGTCGCCGGCAAGCCGTCCAGCGGGCCCTACGTCACCACCTACTGGCCGCTGTGGGCGGGGCTGGCCTCGAAGGAGCAGGCAGCCGCACTGGCCGGGAAGCTGCCGGTGTTCGAGCGCAAGGGCGGCCTGTCGATGGACGATGCGAGCAGCGGCGCGCAATGGGACGAGCCCTTCGGCTGGGCGCCGACCAACTGGCTGGCGATCTGTGGCCTGGACAGCTACGGCTTCCACCAGGACGCAGGGCGCCTGGCGCGCAAGTTCATGGCCACCGTGGAGACCGGCTTCGCCCACGACGGCACCATCCGCGAGAAATACAACATGGTGAAGGGCAATGCGGACGTAAAAATCACCGCGGGCTACACCACCAACGTGATCGGCTTCGGCTGGACCAACGCGGCTTATCTCAAGCTGCGCCAGTTGCTCGAGAACACGAAGGCGCCTGCCGCGGCGCAGGGCGCCCAAGCGCCGACCTCGCACTGAGCTCGAAGGTTCACGGGCGAGGGCCGGCGGCTGCGTTATCCTTGCCGGCCTTTTCGCCCGGACACTCCGAAGGAACCCCATGGCCATCAACGTCACGTTCGACACCAACCGCGGCCCGATCCACTTGCGCCTGCACGAAGACAAGGCGCCGGTCACGGTCGCGAGTTTCGTCAATCTCGCACGCAGGGGCTACTACGACGGGCTGTCGTTCCACCGCGTGATCAACGATTTCATGATCCAGGGCGGCTGCCCGCTCGGCACCGGCACCGGCGGCCCGGGCTACAAGTTCGAGGACGAGTTCCATCCCTCGCTGCGCCACGACAAGCCGGGCGTGCTGTCCATGGCCAACGCCGGCCCGCGCACCAACGGCAGCCAGTTCTTCATCACCCACGGCCCGACCCCGTGGCTGGACGGCAAGCACAGCGTGTTCGGCGAGGTGGTCGGCGGCGACGACCAGAAGGTGGTCAACGCGATCCGCCAGGGCGACATCATCGAGAAGGTGACCGTCGAGGGCGACGTCGACGCGCTGCTGGCCGCCCAGGCCGACCGCGTCAAGGAATGGAACGAGAAGCTCGACCAGCGCGGCTGAGCGAAAGCCCTGCCTGATCGACGCCCTCTCCCCCGGCTCTGCGGGGGGAGAGGGCGCTTTTCGCCCGCGTGCTAAAATCCTCCGGTTGCCTCATCCCCACACCCCGAGGAAGCCATGCCCCAGCTCGCCCAGCGTGTCGGCCGCGCCAAACCCAGCGCGATCATGGTCATCGCCGAGAAGGCCAAGCAGTTGAAGGCGCAGGGGAGGGACATCATCAGCTTCTCCATCGGCGTGCCCAACTTCCTGCCCGGCGAGCACGTCTACGCCGCCGCGCGCGAGTCGCTCGAGCGGGACTCGGGCCAGTACGGCAGCAACCGCGGCGCCGAGCCGCTGCTGGATGCCTTCCTGCAGCACATCGAGGCGCTGGGCTTCTCCGGCTACGGCCGCATGAACCTGTCCATCGGCATCGGCGCCAAGCAGGTGCTGTACAACCTGGCCGAGGCGCTGCTCGACGAAGGCGACGAGATCTGCTTCGCCGCGCCGTACTGGACCACCTACCGCGACATCGCCGACATCGTCGGCGCCAAGACCAACGTGCTGCCGTGCCCGTCCACGCAGAACTACAAGCTCGCGCCGGCGCAGCTGGAAGAGGCGCTCAAGCGCAAGCCGAAGGTGTTCCTGTTCAACAACCCGTCCAACCCGACGGGCATGGTCTACACGGCCCAGGAGATCGCCGCGCTGGCCGACGTGCTGGTGCGCTACCCGGACACCTGGATCATCACCGACGACATCTACAACTCGATGGTGTTCGACGGGATCGGCTACCACAACTTCGTGTTCGCGCGTCCCGAGCTGCGCGAGCGGCTGGTGTTCGTCGATTCGGTGTCCAAGACCTACGGCATGCCGGGCTGGCGCGTGGGCCTGCTGGCGGGCCCCGAAGCGGTGGCCAAGGCGGTCACCACGCTCAACTCCAACCACATCACCAGCATTCCCGAGGTGATCACCGCCGCCGCGGTGGCCGCCTTCAGCGGTCCGCAGGACGTGCCGCAGGCCAAGTGCGCCGAGTTCGCGGCCAAGCGCGACATCGTGGTCGCCGCGCTGCGCGCGATCCCGGGCGTGATCTGCCCGCGCCCGCAGGGCGCGTTCTACGCCTTCCCGGACATTTCCGTCGCCTTCGGCAAGTCGCACGACGGCACGCCGATCAACAGCGACGTCGACGTCTGCGCGGCGCTGCTGGAAGCCAAGGGCGTGGCCTGCGTGCCGGGCTCGGCCTTCGGCGAGCCGCGTTCGCTGCGGATCTCCTACACCTGCCCGACCGCCCAGCTGGAGCCGGGCCTGAAGCGCATCCAGGAATTCTTCGCCGAACTTCAGTAACGCCGGGAATCGCCTGCCTTTCCGATTCCCGATTTCCCATTCCCGATTGCCGGAGAAACTTATGAAAGCCCCCGTCCGAGTTGCCGTCACCGGCGCCGCTGGCCAGATCGGCTACGCGCTCTTGTTCCGCATCGCCGCCGGCGACATGCTGGGCAAGGACCAGCCGGTGATCCTGCACCTGCTGGAGATCACCCCGGCGCTGCCTGCGCTGCAGGGCGTGGTGATGGAGCTCAACGACTGCGCGTTCCCGACGCTCGCCGGCGTGGTCGCCACGGATGACGTCAACGTCGCCTTCAAGGACGTCGACTACGCGCTGCTGGTGGGCGCCCGTCCGCGCGGTCCGGGCATGGAACGCAAGGACCTGCTGGAGGCCAACGGCGCCATCTTCGGCCCGCAGGGCAAGGCGCTGAACGATCACGCCAAGCGCGACGTGAAGGTGCTGGTGGTCGGCAACCCGGCCAACACCAACGCGCTGATCGCCCAGCAGAACGCGCCGGACCTGGACCCGAAGTGCTTCACCGCGATGGTGCGCCTGGACCACAACCGCGCCCTTTCGCAGCTGGCTGAAAAGACCGGCAAGCACACCACGCAGATCAAGAAGGTCACCATCTGGGGCAACCACAGCTCCACCCAGTATCCGGACCTGCACCATGCCACCGTGGACGGCAAGAGCGCGCTGTCGCTGGTCGACCAGGCCTGGTACCAGAACGATTTCATCCCGACCGTGCAGCAGCGCGGCGCGGCCATCATCAAGGCCCGCGGCGCCTCCTCGGCCGCCTCGGCCGCCTCGGCCGCGATCGACCACATGCGTTCGTGGGCGCTGGGCACGGCAGAGGGCGACTGGGTCTCGATGGGTATCCCGTCGGACGGTTCCTACGGCATCGCCCCGGGCGTTATCTACGGTTACCCGGTGACCTGCAAGGACGGCAAGTACGCGATCGTGCAGGGCCTGGAAATCAACGATTTCTCGCGCGCCCGCATGGATGCCACCGACAAGGAGCTGCGCGAAGAGCGCGGCGGCGTCGAGCACCTGTTCTCGAAGAAGTAAGCCATCGGTGATGCGGGGAAGAGGGCGGCCTGGGCCGCCCTTTTTCTTGGCCGCGTTGCTTTCGGGAGCTGCCGCAAGCGGGCACCGCCAAGGTTTCCCGCAAGCCGTGAACCATCACCCCCGTTCTCTTCCCTCCGGGGAGCTCACTGGCCCCCCGCATCGCCAGCGACGGTGATGTTCTGCCGCGTCAGCGCGCGCCCGAGCGAGTCGGTGGCGACCAGCCGGTATCGGCCCGGCCGCAGGTACAGTTCGCTGGTTTCCAGGCCAGCGGTGGGGCGCAGGCCGGCATCGCCGCGCACGTAGCTCGGTCGCGGGTCGAGGGCGAGGCGGTCGGCAGGAATCGCATCGTCGCCTTCGCCTGCATAGCGCGCCTCGACCAGACACGGGTACGTGCCGCGGCAGACCTCGTTGCCGTGCACGACGTAGCGCTTGCGCAGGCCGCCCAGGTCCAGCCAGGTCGGCCTCCCGCGCTGCACGACCTGCGGCGGGAAGAACACGCTGACGTCGTAGCCGGCGCGCAGGGTCCACGGTGTGCCGTCCTCGCGCATGAACACCAGCGGCCGGGTGGGCGAAAGCGCCTGCACGACGGCGGCGTACCAGGGATGATCGTGCGCCGGGTTCGGGTGCGGGACCAGCACGACCTGGTCCACCGTGAGCGGGTCGATGCCGCTGAGCTCGTGGAAGTACTCCGCCATCGACCGCCCGCCCAGGTAGACGCCGCTCTCCTGGATGTGCCCGTAGCCCGCGTCGAGCACCAGCCGCGCCCGCGGATCGCGCTGGAAGACGCGTTCGTAGAGGTTGTGCGCCTGCCGGCTTTCACGCGCGTCGCCGCTGGCCTCCGACTGCGCTTCGTAGGCGACCACGCGATAGCCGAGCTTCAGCGCGGTGCGCACCATTTCCGCGCAGATCGGTTCCTCGGTGTAGAACCCGGTGCCTTGCACCGGATAGCCGCGCGCGGCCAGCTTGTCGTCGCTGGCATAGAGCGTCTCGGCGGCGAAGGTATCGAAGCCTTCGCCGCGCAGCCTGGCCAGCAGCTGCACGGTGAGGGTGCGGGTGAGCGGCAGGTGGTGCGCCTCGTTGAAGAACACCGCCTGGCGGCCGCGCGCCAGTTCCGCGATCGCATCGACGGCAGGGCGCGGCCGTGAGGAGCCATCCAGCGGCGAGGGATGGTCGCCCGGTTGCAACAGCTCCTGGATCGAGAAGTTGGCCGCCGCGTTCGGGTAGTCGCCGATGAAGGTCTCGTACCAGCTCAGGTACTGGCCGATGATCACGTGGAAGGCCGGGTTGGCGTCGCCCACCGATGCCGCCGCGACCATGGTTTCGTAGCGCCCGAGCATGTCCTTGCGGGTGTCGGCCTGGCGCATGATCCCGTCGGCCTTGTCGGCGGCCCGCATCTGCATGGCCTGCCACTGCGCGGGCGTGGGCGCCGGCGGCGCCTGCCTGGGCAGGGCGCCGGCGGCACAGCCGGACAGCAGGCAGGTGGCGAGGCAGACGACGGGTGTCCAGGAACCAGGCATCGCGGATGCTCCAGTGCGGCACGAGCCGGAGTCTGCGCCGATCCGGTGCGGGTGCAAACCTGCCGGACGTCATCCGCCGGCAGGCCTGCTGCGTCAGGGGGCGGGCGGACGCACCCGGAACGCCAGGCTGATCCGCGGCCCCATCGGCGCGCGCTGCTTGGGGATGCCGTGGTCGTAGTGGAACTGGCTGGAGTAATCCATCAGCAGCAGGCTGCCCGCTTCCAGGTCGATGTGCAGCACGCGCCGCGCAGGGCGCTTGGCGCGGATCACCATCTCGCGCGTGGCACCGAGCGAAAGCAGCGCGATGGGATGGCCGCGCACCAGGTCCTCCAGCTTGTCGTTGTGCGGCGCCACGCTGTCGCGCTCGTCGCGGTAGAGGTTCAGGCCGACGCTGGTGAAGGGCGCGTCCACCGCGCCGCGCACGGCCGCCAGCGCCTCGTGCAGCGGGGCGGGCAGGGCAGGGTCGTCGAGGTCGAAGTGCGCGCGCAGGCGCGGCACGTCCACCTCGCGCTCGTACATCAGGCGGCGCCCGCCGCGCCAGGCGATGTCCTCGAACAGTCGCTCGAACCAGGTCTGGGCGGTGGTGGCGGGCACCAGTTCGGGGGTGTAGACGACCTTGCCGCTGGCGTCGTCCAGCAATATCCGCGGGCCCTGGTCGAACAGCGAGAACTGCGCCATGGCGGCACCTCAGTCCGGCTCCCGGTTGGCGCGCTCGATCGCGCGGCGCCGGGCGCGCCAGGTCTCGGTGGTCTGCGGCTTGATGAACAGCGACGTGACCTCGGCGTGCCTCGACTTGATCGCCTGCTCGATGCGGTTGATGCACTCCTCGATCTGCGGCGTGGTCAATCGGTCCTCGAATTCGGCGCTGAGCGCGGCGACCACCGTGTGCGGCCCCATCTGCACGGTGAGCACGCCGTTGACGTGGCCCACGCCCGGGTCGGCGGCGGCGATTCCCAGCAGCGATTCGCGCAATTTCGGATGCGCCGGCTCGCCGATCAGCAGGCCCTTGCTCTCGCGCGCGAGCAGGCCCGCGGCCACCGCCAGCACCACGGCGATGCCGATCGATGCGGCGCCGTCGAGCCGGGGCATGCCCAGCGCCTGTGCGCAGGCCACGCCGGCAAAAGCGATCAGCAGGCCGATCAGCGCGGCCGAATCCTCCAGCAGCACGGTGAAGGTGCTCGGGTCCTTGCTCTTGCGGAAGGCCTCGAAGTAGCCCATCGCGCCTTTCACCGCGCGGAACTCGCGCAGCGCGACGTACCAGGAACCGCCTTCGAACAACATCGACACGCCCAGCACGAGGTAGTTGATCAGCGGGTCGCTCATCGGATCGGGCCGGCGCAGGTGGCCCACGCCTTCGAACAGCGACACACCCGCGCCCAGCGCGAACACCAGCAGGGCCACGATGAAGCTCCAGAAGTACAGCTCGCGGCCATGGCCGAACGGGTGGATCGCATCCGGCGGCTTGGCCGCGCGATGCATGCCGTAGAGCAGCAGCAGCTCGTTGGCGGTGTCCACCAGCGAATGCACGCCTTCGCTGAGCATCGCCGAGCTGCCGGAAAAGCCGGCCGCGACGAACTTGGCCACGGCGATCGCCAGGTTGCCGGCCAGCGCGGCATAGACGACCCGTCGCGGATTCGACGAAGCCACGGCTCAGGCGTCCACGTAGCGCCGCTGGCACAGCTCGCAGAAGAAGCTGCGCCGGTTGGTGCGGCCCAGGTAGGCGCGGTGGAACTTCACGTGGTCGCGCGGGCAGATGCTCTGGTTGTGCGCCAGCCAGTGCTTGCGCAGCACAAAGGCGCGCTTCCATTCGAGAAACTCGAAACTGTACTGGCGCGCCTGTTCCACCAGCTCGCCGAGCTTGCGCGCCGGCAGCGCGCCGATGGTGGAAAGCGGATGCGTGCGGATGCGGAACAACACCTCGTTCTTGATGATGTTGCCCACGCCGGCGAACACGGTCTGGTCCAGCAGAGCATCGCAGGCGAGCGTGTCGGGCATCGCGCGCAGGCGCTTGCGGGCCAGCGCCGGGTTCCAGGCGGCGGACATCACGTCGGTGCGCCAGTCGTAGAGCTCGTCCAGGTCGCCTTCCAGCAGCCGCACCGAGCAGGTGTAGAAGTTGAGCTCGCCTTCGTCGAACGTCAGGCGAAGGCGCGGTACGGCGTCCTTGCGCTCGTCGATGCGGTAGCTGCCGAACATCAGCAGATGGATGCGGACGGTGACGTCGGGCAGCTCGATCAGGAACTGCTTGCCGAAGCTGCGGAAGGCGACGACGCGCTGGCCGGCGAGCCGGTCCATGTCGATCTTCGCGTTGCCCTCCGCGCGGCGGATCGTGCGGCCGGTGAAGGGCGCCGCCTCTTCGCGCAGGATGACGATCGAGGGGCCTTCGGGCATGGGTCGTCCGTCGTGGCTGCCTTGCCGCATTCTGGGCGGGGCCCGGGCATGGGCAGGTGAATGCGGCTAACTGGCGCCGCGACGGCGGTTCTTTCCCCGTTCCACGCCGGAAGGTGCCCGCAGGGCCGGTGGGGGCGCCTCCGCCTGGGCTCCCAGCATCCGCTTCAGCAAAAGCCCATCGCCCGTCGCATGCCCCAGCGCGGTGTTGTCGAAGATGCACCATGCCTCCGGTGCGCGCCGCAGCCCTTCGGCCACGCGTTCGAGCACCTGCGGCGCATACGCGTCGTAGTACATCCGCGGCGAGCCGTGCAGGCGCAGGTAGATCCGGCTGCGATCGCCGCCGGGCAGCGCCGCACGCGGTACGCGCGCCGGGTCGGCGGCCACGCGGGCGACCTGCAGCTGGCGCAACGCACGATCGACCCCCGCGCGGAACCAGGACGGATGCCGCGGCTCGCACGCGAGCGCGCCCGGGTAGCGGCGGCGCAGGTGCTCGAAGAACGGCAACGCCACCGCCGCATCGAAGGCCAGGCTGGGCGGCAGCTGCAGCAACAGCCAGCCGAGCTTGCCCTGGAGTTCGCCTACCTGCTCGAGGAATGCGTCCACCGCCTCGTCGCAGCCGCGCAGCCGGCATTCGTGGCTGATCGCCTTGGGCATCTTGGCGGCGAAGCGGAAATGCGCCGGCACGCTGTCGGCCCAGCGGCGCCAGGTCGCCGGGCGGTGCGGCCGGTAGAAGCTGGAGTTGATCTCCACGCAGTCGAACACCTGCGCGTAGCGCTCCAGCGTGCTGCCCTCGGGTGGGAAAGCGCCGGCATGCGCCCTGGGAACCGACCAGCCGGCGCAGCCGACGCGGGGGCCGGCCGTCACTTCCATCGTTCACTCGGGCGCGGGTGCGTAGCGCCGGGGTCGAAGAGCCCCTTCGACTTCGCTTCGCTACGCCCAGGGCGAACGGGTATCCATTTCCTCCACCGTTCGCCCTGAGCGTAGGCGCGCAGCGCCGAAGTCGAAGCGCCCTTTGGCCGCCTTGCTACGCCCAAGGCGGCATTCCAGGCCAGCCTCACTTGGCCGGCTTGCGGAAGCGGTACATGAACTGGTCGGTGTGGCCACGGATCGACTTGTCGAACACCTTGATGGTGTGCGGATCGGCCGGATTGCGCAGCGCGCTGCTCTCGCCGTCGAACACGAAGCCCGCCGACTCGGCCTGCTGCTTGACGATGGCCGGGTCGATGCGGTGCAGCGTGTCGGTGTCGCTCATGCCCGAGCCGGCCGGCGCCACATGGTCGATCACCACGAACACGCCGCCTGGCTTGAGCGCCTTGAAAACCTGCTTGTCCAGCGTCACCGGGTCGACGTGCCCCATGAACTTGTCCGGGTAGTCGTGGTAGTTCTGCGAGGTGAACACCACGTCCACCGATTCGGGCGCGCTGAGCTGCGCGGCCGGCTGGGTGAGCACGCTGACGTTGGCGTAATGCGGCTGGCTGGCGAGCTTGCGCAGGTTGCTCACGTCCGACTCGGACTCGGCGGCGTATTCGTTGGGCCACAGCGCGTAGACGTGGCCGCGGGGGCCGACCACCCCGCTGAACACGCGGGTGAAGTAGCCGCTGCCGGGAATCAGTTCGAGCACCTTGTCGCCGGGCTTGACCTGGGCGAACGCCATCACCTGCGCGATCTTGCGCCGGGCATCGTCGGTACGGTCGGCCTGGCGCGCCGGATCGTCGATGGCCGCGGTGAGATAAGGCGGCTGGGCCTGTTGCCCGGCGTTGCGGGCGACAGGTACGGCGTGGACGGCGGGCAGGGCGAGGGCGATCGTCGCGGCGAGGACGAGAGTGCGCATGTCAGGCTCCTACGGGGTGGGGCTGCGATTGTGCGCCCGCCGCGGCACCGCGGAAGGCGTGACCTTCGGCAGGTAGGCCATCACACGAACGAGCCCGGCATGGGCCAGGCTCGGGTCGTTCCACCTGCCGCGGCCATCCCTGGCCGGCCCGCATCCGTGCCTTCTGTTCGTGCCGCAGGCGCGTCAGTGCATGCCGCCCGAGGAATTGGGCTGGGTCGAGGTCGGTGCCGGCATCGTCGCCGTCGAGGAAGGCGCCGGCATGGTGGCGGGCGGCGTCATGGCGGTCGAGCCGCTGGGCGGCGTCGTGGCCGGGGTGGTCGCCGGGGTGGTGCTCGGCGTGGTGGCGGGCGCAGTCGCCGGGGCGGCGGCGCCGTTCTCGCCATTCTCCTCGTTGGCGTGGTGGTTGCACGCGGTCAGTGCGAACGAGGAAGCCAGCAGCAGGCTCCAGCACAACAGGCGAATCTTCATGGCAGTCTCCTTCGGGTAATGGGTCAGTGCGGCCGGGACACGCTGCGGGTGACGTCGTGCTGCAGCGAACGGGCGTCCGAACGCTCCAGGTCGGCCAGCGCGACGATGCCGCACAACGCGCCCTTGCCGTCGACCACCGGGATGCGCCGCACCTGCTGGCGTTGCATCAGCCGAGCGCACTCCTCCACGGTGGCGTCTTCCTGGATGGTGATCGGTGGCGCGGTCATGCAGTCCTGCGCACGCACTTCCAGCGGATTGCGGCCGGCCGCGAGCGTGCGCACGACGATGTCGCGGTCGGTGATCACGCCGATCGGGTGGCGGTCAAGGTCGACCACCGGGATCTCGCCGACGTCTTCGTCGCGCATGGCCCGGGCCACTTCCTCCAGCGGCGAGGTGGCCAGGCAGAACTTGGGATTGCGGGTCATCAGGCGATCGAGTTCCATGGGCACTCCGACGGCGGTCTGCGGGAACCCGTGAGATGTTCCTCGGGCACGGTTGAACACGGTGTCGGTGGACCATGAAAGAGGCGTGCAAGGCCGGTGTGCGGGTTGCCTCATGCTCATCCGCACGGGCTGCCTGCCGGGATCAGGTCAGCGCGGTGGGCTGGTCGAACGGCAGCGGCGTGGCGCCGGCACGAACGAGCGCCGGCTCGGCGCGCGCGAGCAGATCCTTGCCGGCATCGAGTACGACCAGGATGCGGCCGGCCTCGATCTCGCCCTCGAATTTGCGCCGCACCGGATCGGGCACCGAGGCGCCGACCATCGCGCTGGTCCAGCCGCCGGTGAGCGCACCGGCGATGGCCAGCCCGGCCACGCCCGCCAGGGTGATGCCGACGGGCGGGATCGCCACCGCCACCAGCCCGGCCAGCAGGCCGGTGGCGCCGCCGCCGATCACGCCACGCAAGGCGGCGGGGTAGAAATCGCTGCCGGCTTCCTTGTGCTGCTCCGGCGCCGCTTCCAGTTCGATGTCCGAGCGGGCGATCAGCGAGATGTCCCGCTCGGGTATGCCGGCGGCTCGGGCGGCCTGCATGACCGTCCTGGCCGTCGCCAGGTCGGGGGTGCTCAATACGTGGCGGGTTTTCATGGCGCTCCTCGCGGTCGGCGGGCGCTGGGCCCGACGCAATCGTTGTGGAGCGCGGGTTGGCGAAGCGTCGCCTGCGGGTGTCCATGGTGTGAGGGGCGCCGTACCATCACCGCCATGGAACCGTTCCCCGATGATCCGCCGCCGGTTCCGCCCGCGGAACCCGGTCCAGGCGACTGCTGCGGCGAGGGCTGCGTCAACTGCGTGCTCGACCGCTACGACGCGGCGGTGCAGCGTTACCGCGCGGCGTTGGCCGCGTGGCAGGCGCGTCATCCGGGCACGCCGCCGGCCTGACTCTGGGATCCCGATGGCCGTTACATTTTTCACCCGCGCGACCGATAAGCCCTGAAGCCGCCCCTCGCGGGCGGCGACGGCGGCCGCCGCAGCGGCCGCCGCCGCATGGCGGACTGCAAGGGGGACGCATGGTCGAGCGGGGGACACGTTGGGCGCGCAGCCTGCTGCTCGCGTCGCCGTGCGCCCTGCTTTACTGGGTGAACATCCCTTACCGCGCGGGCTTCTTCGGCATCCGTGTCGACGCCTCGCTGGTGCACCTGCACTTCGGCTACCTGCTGGCGCTGGCGATGCTCCATCGCGACCGGCTTCCGTTGCGGCTGGGCGTGCTGGCCATGGCGTGCATGTGGCTGGCCGCGGCGCATGCCGGGCATCCGCCGCCGACGATCTACCTGTTCGGCGTGTGCTCCGCTGCGGGCACCTACGGCCTGTTGCGCCTGGCCGCGCGCCGGATGGGCTGGCCGCGCGCCGGTCGGCCGTTCGGCGTGGCCGACGTGTCAGGCTTCGTGCTCTACGGGCTGGTGCTGCTGCCCCTGGCGATGGCCGTGGGCAACCTGCTGCTCGAGGCGGCGCTGGCCTGGCCGGTGCCCGACTGGCGGCTGCTCGCCAACGACCAGTTGCAGGTGCTGTTCGCCGAGCTGTTCGGCGTGCTGGTGCTGGCCCTGCCCATGCTGGTGCTCGCCACGCATGCAAACGGTCGCGCGCTCTGGTGGCGGGGCGTGCCGTGGCGATTGCTGGCGGTAGGCGTGCTGCTGCCGCTGGGCCTGCTGCAGTGGGCGCCGCGGCTGGGCCTGCATCCGGACCTGCTGCCGGGGATGCTGCTGCACAACCGCCTGCTGATCGCCGCGGCGCTGGTGTGGGCGGCATTGCGCCTGCGCCTGCGCTGGAGCATGCCGCTGCTGGTGCTGGCGCAATTGCTGTTCGCCGTCGGCCTGGCACGGCATGCCAGCGAGACGGTGCGCCTGCCGGACGTGTTCGGTCTGCTGCGCACCGCGCTGGAGTGCGCGGTGCTGCAGCTGCTGGTGGTGCTGCTGATGCTCTACGGTAATGAGCGGGAAGCGGCCTCCATCCGGCACGAGCGCGACAGCCTGACCGACCCGTTCACCGGCCTGCCCAACCTGGCGGCGCTGCGCCGCCGCTGCGCGCCCGAACCGCCCGCGCTGGGCCTGCTGCTGCTGGACCGCACCGAAAAGATCACCGCCTGCCTGGGCCTGATCGCGCAGGCGGCGTTGATGCGCTGGGTCGCCGGGCGCCTGCGTGGGGTGGCCCAGGTCTACTGCATCGGCACCGGGCAGCTGGTGCTGGCCAGCGCCGATCCGCACGGCACGGTGGACTGGGATCAGGCGCTGGAACGACTGCACCGGTGCGACTTCACCTGGGATGGCCAACGCGTGCGCGTGCTGCCCTATCTCGGCGTGGTGGCCGCGGGCGACAGCCTGGACGAGCGCCTGCAGGCCGCCTCGCGGGCGGCCATCGAGGCCAAGCAGCGCGGCGAGATGCGCTGGCTGCGCGCGGAGCAGGAAACCGGCGGGGGCGGCGATGCCCGGCTCTCGCGGCAGCGTGGCCTGTCGCTTTCCAGCGTGGTGTTCTCGCGCATCCGTGCCGGCGAGGTCGAGCTGTGGTTCCAGCCGATCGCGCCGCTGGCCGCCGGCCTGTCCCGGTCGCTCAGCGGTGAGGTGCTCTGCCGCCTGCGCGATGACGCCGGCCGCCTGTTGTTGCCCGGCCAGTTCATGCCCGAGCTGCAGGAGGACGGACGCATGGCCGAGCTGGACCTGGCCGTGCTGCGCCGGCTCGGCCGCTGGATGGACGAGCAGCGCGCGCGGCTGCCTTCCATCGGCTATCTGAGCATCAACATCGCGGGGCAGTCGCTGGCCTCGCGCGAGTTCGCCGTCGAGCTGCTGGCGCTGGTCGACGGCCTGGCGCTGCCCGCGCGCCAGCTGTGCTTCGAGATCACCGAGACCGCGGCGATCACCCATGTGCAGGATTCGGCGCGGCTGTTCGCGCAACTGCGCGAGCGCGGCTGCCACCTCGCCATCGACGACTTCGGCATGGGTTTCCAGTCTTTCGACCGGCTCAAGCAGATCCCGGCGGACCTGATCAAGATCGACGGCAGCTTCGTGCGCGACATGCGCCGCTCGCCGCGCGACCTGGAGCTGGTGCGCGCCTCGGTGCAGGTGGCGCGCGCCTTCGGCGCGCAGACCGCGGCCGAGTTCGTGGAGGACGCGGTCACGGCCGAGCTGCTGCGCGGCCTGCAGGTGGACTGGATGCAGGGCGACCACGTTGGGCGCGCCGCGCCGATCGAGCGGATGCTGCGGCACGACGCATGCGCCTTCCATAGGGTCGGCGACGGCGTTTAGGCGGCCGCGTCCTCACGAGCGGTTGCCGCCCCAGCTGCCAGGCTCGCACCGTTCCTCAGCCGGTCTTGCGTCATGCCTTCAAACACCTTGCCCGTGATGATCGCCGGTGCCGGTCCCACCGGGTTGGCGGCCGCTTTGCTGCTGGCCCGGCGCGGCGTGGCGGTGCGCATCGTCGACAAGGCGCCGGCGCCCAGCCGCACCTCCAAGGCGCTGGCGGTCAACCCGCGCACGCAGGATCTGCTGGAGGACAGCGGGGTCACCGGGCGCATGCTCGCCGAAGGCTGGGCCGTCCGCGGCGCCACCCTGCACCGGCCCGGGCATGACGACCTGGCCGTGCCGCTCTCGCCGCTGCTGGATACCGACCGCTCGCTGCTCTCGCTGCCGCAATCGCGCACCGAGGCCCTGCTGGCCGAGGCGCTGCAGGCGCAGGGCGTGGCGGTCGAGCGCGGCGTGAAACTCGACAGCCTGGCCCAGGCCGGCGACGCCGTGGACGTGGGCCTGGTGCATCCGGACGGCAGCGTCGAGCGGACGCGGGCGGCGATACTGTTCGGCGCCGATGGGGCGCACAGCACGGTGCGCCAGGCGCTGGGCCTTGCCTTTCCCGGCGACGAACTGCCCGAACCCTGGCAGCTGTGGGACCTGCGCCTGGCGACGCCGCTGGATCCCGATCGCGTACACCTGATGCTGCTGCCCGACGGCTTCCTGTTCGTGCTGCGCGTGCAGGGGGACCTGTGGCGCGTGATCGGCAACGGCGCCGCGCCGCTGTCGGCGCTGCCGGCCGGCACCGTCTGCGGCGAGGTGGCGTGGCAGTCGCAGTTCCACATCGCCCACCGGGTCGCCGAGCGTGCCGGCGTAGGCCGCGTGCTGCTCGGCGGCGACGCGGCGCACGTCCACTCGCCGCTCGGCGCACGCGGCATGAACCTGGGGATAGAGGACGCCTACGTGTTCGCCGACTGCGCCGCCGACGCGCTGGCCGGGCAGCGCTCGCGCCTGCTCAACTACGCGCAGCTGCGCCACCCGGTGCACCGGCAGGTGGTTCGCCGCATCGAGGCGCTGACCCGCCTGATGCGCGGCCAGCCGGCCGCGCTGCGAGAGCTGCGCGACGCGCTGGTGCCGCGGCTGATGCATTTCGGGCCGGCACGGCGGCAATTCCTGCGCGTGGCCGGCGGCCTGGATCACCCGGTGCGCACGCGCTGCTGAAGCGGATGGACGTCCAAACGCCCACTGGCCTGCCACTTGGCCGGCGCTTGCGTTGATCGGCCCGGCACGGGCCTGTAGATTCCCGGGGCTGGCCATGTTTCGAGGGGAGTCGCGATGAAGAAGTTCGCATGGGTCGCCGGGAGCGCCATGCTGCTGGCCGCCTGCGGGGGTTCGCAGGACGTGCGCGTGCCGGTCGCGCTGGAAAACCTGGTGCTGCCTTCCTCCGCGCCCTGGCTGCAGGTGGACCAGCAGGCCAAGGAGGTGGAGGTGCGCGGCCTGGACCAGTCGATCACGCTGATCCCCGCGCCGCCGGTGTCCGAGGTGCTGCAGGCGCGCCTGCGCCATGCGCTGCAGCCGGTGTACTTCACCGACCTGGTGGTCCATTGCGAGCAGGTGTTCACCGAGATGCGCGTGGACACCGACGCCACGCCGTCCAAGGTGACGCTGGAGCTGAGTACGCGCTGTACCGTCAACGCGCGCGGGCTGGTCTCCAGCCACGCCTATCACGTGCAGCCCTCGCTGCCGGCGCCGGCCGGCGGCGACTACGCCAAGGTCTTCGCCTCGCTGCTGGCCACCGGCGCGGACGACATCGCCGCTCAGCTGCGTGCCGACGTGCAGGCCAGCGCCGTGCAGCGTTGATTCGGGTTCAGGCCTGCGCTGGCGCGAACTGGCGGCGCAGGTCCTGCTGTCCGCGCAGCATCACCGGCGCCGGATAGAGCATCGGCCAGGTGCCGGCATAGTCCAGCTCCGGATCGAGCAGGCCGCGCTCGGCAAGCATCTGCACCATGGCCAGCGCATCGGCGCAGGCGAGCGCCTTGCCCAGCGCCGAAGCGGGCGGCGCCTGCTCGTCCATCCGTTCCACCAGTGCGTCGACCACGTTGGAGGGCATCTCCCAGTGGCGCACCGCGCGCAGCGAAAGCCGGGCGCCGATACGCATGCAGCCGGCCAGGAACGGCGGCGAGAACGGGCCCAGCGTCGGCGGCGCCTCCTGGTCGAGCAGGCGCACGATCGCGCCGGTGCCGGTATGGCAGACCATGCCGGCGAGGAACGCCTCGAACGGATCGCAGCCGCCATGGCGGCCCAGGAACGCCGCCGCATGCGCGCAGCGCTCGGCGTGCTCCCACAGCAGCGGGCCGGCCATGTGCCCGTGCATGCCGGCGCTGGCCTGCAGGATCGGTTTCATCACGTGCTGGGTGGCCACCCGGCGCAGACTGTCGCGGCCGAGCAGCACGACCGCATGCTGCAGGCTGTGGATCGGCTGCGCGGTGCGGAAATGCGCGCTGCCGGCCACGCGCATCACTTCGCCCACCAGCACCGGATCGCGGCCGATCATGGCGGCCAGCTGGTTGCCGCCGAGGTTGTCGTTCTTGAGCGCGCGCAGCAATTGCGGCAGCACGCTGGGCAGGCGCGGCAGGCCGCTCACGTCGAAGCGTTCGCCGATGGCTTCCAGCCGCCGCAGGGTCGCCTGCTCGGCTGCGCTGGCCGCGGCTGCGTCGTCGATCGCCTTGGGAAGGCCGAGCACGAAACGGTGGAAACGGTCGGCCACCACCGCCAGCGGCGGCCCCGCATCGCGCGCCGCCGGAGCGGCCGCGACCACTGCCAACGGCGGCGCCGGGGCAGGGCGGGGCGGTGCTGTCCGTGCGGCGAAGAGCCGCCGCCACAAGGCTCTCATCCTGGTGCGGATCCCGTTTGCGTGCTTTGCGCTGTATCGGCCCGGCCGGGGGAAAATGTAGCGCAACCGCTGGCAAAGACGTGCCGCCAACCCCAGATCGAGAGCTTCCCAAGGAGCCGCGCATGATCCCCTTCTCGATACTGGACCTGGCCCCGATCACCGAAGGCAGCGACGCCACCGCGGCCTTCCGCAACAGCCTCGACCTGGCCCGCTGGGGCGAGCGCCTGGGCTACCGGCGCTACTGGCTGGCCGAGCACCACAACATGCCGGGCATCGCCAGCGCCGCCACCGCGGTGCTGATTGGCCACGTGGCCGACGGCACCTCGACCATCCGCGTCGGCGCCGGCGGCGTCATGCTGCCCAACCACTCGCCGCTGCAGGTGGCCGAGCAGTTCGGCACTCTGGAGGCGCTCCATCCGGGCCGCATCGACCTGGGCTTGGGCCGCGCCCCCGGCACCGACCAGGCCACCCTGCGCGCGCTGCGCCGCTATGCCGACGCCGCCGAGACCTTTCCCGACGACGTGCTGGAACTGCTGCACTATTTCGAGCCGGCGCAGCCGGGCCAGGCCGTGCGCGCGGTGCCCGGCGCCGGGCTGGAAGTGCCGGTATGGCTGCTCGGCTCCAGCCTCTTCAGCGCGCGGCTGGCCGCCGCGCTGGGCCTGCCGTTCGCCTTCGCCTCGCATTTCGCGCCGGACGCGATGGACACGGCGCTCGAGATCTACCGGCGCGAGTTCCGGCCCTCGCGCCGGCTGGCGCAACCCTACGCGATGCTAGGCCTCAACGTGGTCGCGGCCGACACCGACGCCGAGGCGCGCCGGCTGTTCACCACCCAGCAGCAGAGCTTCATCAACCTGCGCCGCGGCCGGCCCGGACTGGTGCCACCGCCGATCGACGACATCGAAGCCTACTGGACACCCGTGGAGAAGCTCGGCGTCGAGCGCGCGCTCGCCTGCGCCGTGGTCGGCGGCCCCGACACCGTGCGGCGCGGCCTGGCCGACTTCATCGCCCGCCACCGTCCCGACGAACTCATGCTCACCGCCAATATCTACGACCATGCGCTGCGCAGGCGGTCATTCGAGCTGGCGATGCAGGCCAGGGATGACAAGGCCGGCTGATCAGGCGCACGGCGCCGGCGGCATGCCGCACCCCGCCCTGCAGTCCCGTCTTGGTTGGCCGGCTCGGCCCGGCGAACGAGAAACCCGCCTAGGTCGGCGCGCTCACCACCACGTAGTAGCCATCCGGTTCGCGGAGAGCTGATGCCCAGTGGTCGGATTCATGCCGGGCTCTTCCTCGAGCTGGCGTCAGGGGCCTGGCTCGGCCCCGCGCTCCGTCGAAGTCGTCACTCGCAAGAACCGTCAAGCACGCCCGGCGCGTGCCAGATACAAAGCGCCGATGACGACGAAAGCCGCGCCCACACCGCAAAACGCCACTTGCTTGGCGAGGTATGCGGCAAGGAAAAACATGCAGCCGGCCACGATGAAAAGATAGCCGCTGCGCTTTGAATACCGTGAGCTCGACACTTCATTCCCCTGTGACCCAGGTGTGTGTTAGCGACGAAGCCGTGCCTCGCACGGGCTTGCGCCAAAGAGACAGCATGAAGGGATGGATGTAAAGCGAGGCGGCGACGTTCTGCAGCTGGACGCCTGAGACCCGGCTTAGGCCCGAGGCCTCGAATTGCTCGCTGTAGCGCGTGGTCGTTCTGGGCTTGGCTTGGGCATGGAGCACGCCTGAAAAGTTAGATCAGGGCGCCAACCAAGCGGTGGGAACTATCACGTCCGCTTGGACGAGGAGTCAGGCCTCGCAGTGCCACTCTGGCACCGCAGACCGTTGATGAGTGGCTCGCCAGAAGAAGGAGATGAGCCGGCCGATGCAGGCAGCACGGTGGGGTTGGAGGGGTAGCGACCTCGCCGAAAATCCAGGGTGACCGGATGCGTGGCCACGCCGCCCCCGCCCACGATGACACTAAGGGATTGCCAACCGGAACGCTTGCGCTCCAGGGCGACCACGGGTGGATGGACCAGAGTGGTTTTGCTGATTAGGTGCCATGCCTCCCCTCGTTGTTGAGCGACCAGCAAGGTGCAGCCGCCGCTACCACGCCAGCCCGTGTCGGTAAGCAGAATCACAGCCTCTTGGATGCCATCGCCGTTGAGGTCATGGAGCGAAACCACGTAATTGCTTGGCACGCCCCAGCCGCCTTGCCCCAGGAACTGCTGCAAACTCACCGGTGCCGTCAGGCAGCCGGACGCCAGGACCGGGGCAACAAGGAAGAACGATAGGAAGAAGGGGAGCAAGGCTCGTCGCAAGAGGTACGTCCTGGCGATGGAGTTAGGCGGTGGCGAAGGCGGCCGCCTTCTTCCGTCTCGATCATGAGATCTAAAGCCTTGCGTAGCACGTCCGCTGTAATGATTGGTTAGCCGCCGCATACTATGCCGAGCAAAGCAACTTTAATCGAATGTCACGTACAGTAGCCCAATCGATGGTGTCGACCGTACCGCTGGCCGTGACCTGATAGTTCTGGCAGTCTTCTTCGGGACGAGGATTGATGAGGCACTTGGCTTTGTAAACGAAGCTAGGTATGCCACGAATCTTGCTGCGTTGGAGCGACTCGTTGCGGCAAACACCTAAGGCTGAGCGGAATACATAATCGGTCGCTTTGATGTGACGAATTAGCGCCGCGTCATCAATGCGAAGACTTGGCGATGTCGAGCTTGCGAGGCCGGTACACACGCAGCAGCTCGCGGCAAGAAGCCCTGCCAAACATTTCGAGCCCATGTTGGCGTGGCCTCCTATCTGACGGCTAACATCTGAGTTGAGCCGCGCCGCGAAGCGGTGTCGGCTTGGACGGATTGTCAGGCCTCATGTTCGCGCGGCTCGTACGGCTCCTGAATCCACGCGCCACCGGATTCGTGTCGAATGGCACACCAGCTCGGCGGCATGTCGGCCAACTCCCCAATAGTAGGGTCGTTCTCGACCATGCAGCCTAGGCAGACCAGCTTGAGGTCCTTCTCATCAAGCGTTGTGCCGCATAGGAACTGCCAGTCGCCGTCGGGATCGTGGTAGACCTCGCGGATTGGCTCCAAGCCTTCCATGACCTGGCGAGTGGTGAATACGCCACTTTCAACGGGAAGGCTGAAGGGCCAGGACTGAAATGCGTGAGAGTGGCTCATGAGGCCTAACGCTGGAATTAAGCGGCGGGGGCAGACCGCCCGCCTTGAATGAGTTGTTAGGGCCCTTGTGGCGCGGCATTGGCCACAGAACTCAACCGTAGAAATAGATGCTTGTGCGGATTTGGGTAAGCAACTTCGACTTCAACTATAACGCCAGAGAAGTCGCCCTGTACGTCACACGAATAGTCAATGCCCAGGTGCTGGAAGAGCGCAGGCACCCTGTAATCTGGATCTTGGATCAGGACTAATTCGTGCCAATCATGGCTGCCGCAGGGGTGTACGAAGCTGCCATGAAAATGCTTGACGAGACAGCCGTGAGTAGTGACCAGGCTGCCAACGAATTGTGCTTTGGATTTTACGAGCTCGCTGATGTCGACGTGAGCATATTCGCCTGCAAATGCTGACGAAGCAAGCAAAGTCGATGCTAGCAGTGCTACCAGTCGCGCTGATCTGTACATGAGCCCTAACGCTGGAGTTAAACGACGGCGACGCCGTCCGCCTTGAACGAGTTGTTAGAACTCTACCACTCGAACAGAACCTGCATGCTCCCCTGTAAGCATCTTGGCGAATTCCACCGCCTCCGCCAAGGATTCGCCTGGGTGAGATGTCGTGAGAAGGAAATAGGGATCGCTTCCGTCGCCCACCGCTACGTCGTCAGCAAGGTCCTCAAGCTCGGCCGCGTCTACGCCAACAACACCAAGAAAGACCACGCCTTCCTTTATCCAATCTGCAACAAGCGCCGCGAATTCCGGGCGCAGCCCGCTTATTGAGTGCACGACGATTTTGCGAGGGGCTGCCATGAGTTCTAATGCTTGAGCTAAGCGTCCTGTGCGGCCGAAGCGTGTGATTGAGCGAGCAGCTTACACCGCGGGTCCGCTTGAGCGCATAGTCAGGAACCACGCGCTTGGCCGGTAGAAGGAACAGAAACAACAACATATGTGAGGCCGCCATGTGCTAGCACAGTGCATGAGACATTGTAGGACTCTATGCCTCCCCAGCAGAACTCGTAGCTTGTACGACCGGCGACGAACGATTGCACAGCAACGGGTTCGCCAAGCACGGCGGCGATTTGCTCTATAAGCATGCTCCGATGAAGTGGCAAGCCGAGATGGCTGAGAACGGCGCTTGAAACGGACTCTGGTAGTACTGCTAAGTCGAGTGCCAGCGACTGAAGTACATCCGAGGAGTTGTTCGGGCGAAGCCACTCGGAAAATCCAATTGCCTCACCAACCCAAGAGCGTCCCATGAACCACCAATTGGACAAGGCAACGATTTCGGATGCCGGAGCAAACTGCGACAGGCGAAGTTCGCCAAATTGGCTGTGGGAAATAGGCATATGCTTTTTCGGTGCCTAACGCTGGAGTTAAGCGGGCGAAAGCCGTCCGCCTTGAACGGGATGTTAGACAGCAGACCGTGAATCGCCCAGGGTTCCGTAGACACTCAGGACCCTCGTTGCGCGTAGCGCCGTTCGAACTCTACAGGCGACAGGTCGCCGTTTGAACCGTGGCGGCGTTTGGGGTTGTAGAACATCTCGATGTAGTCGAACACGTCGGC
>NZ_DASZBH010000011.1:0-79806 GCF_035944355.1 Frateuria sp.
GACGTGTTCGACTACATCGAGATGTTCTACAACCCCAAACGCCGCCACGGTTCAAACGGCGACCTGTCGCCTGTAGAGTTCGAACGGCGCTACGCGCAACGAGGGTCCTGAGTGTCTACGGAACCCTGGGCGATTCACCATGGGCTATGCCACCGGCTTAGCGGACAGGTTGCGGGCGAGACGCATAGGCAAAAAGGTGGGCCGCTGAGCGGGCACGCGTTCGCACGAAACGCCCTGGGGTCGTGGCCATCGTTCAACGCGGGAATCTGTTCCATCGAGCGGCGTCTTGCGCTGACGCAATCTTGCAAGAATTTTCGGTCGCGCGTAGGCCAAGCCCTACTGAAGAACATCGGCAAGCACTTTTAAAATGCGCGAGGGCGATGTGACACACGGACTGTGGTGTGGATACAGCGGTTGCCAGGGATCGCAAAGGATTACAGGCGCATGCAAGACACCGATGGAAAGCGGGTTGCGGCAGCTTCACTGCGGCGGTGGGTAGGTGCGTCGCGACGAAGGCCTGCGGCGGGCGCGTGGGCATTGGCGCTTGCGACCAGTACGATCTCCTGCGCACTGTACGCCCAGACGACAACCGCCCAGCAGGAACAGCGCGAGCGTGCGCAGCGCCAGGCACAGCAACGCGAAGCGTTGCGTTCGGCACCAGACGTGCGGCTGCCTGCGGGGCAGGCTTTCGACTACCACCTGACAACGATTCCCGCGGAAACGCCGTGTTTTCGCCTCGATACCGTGCAGTTGGACGGCGCGCACCGCAAGGACTTCGGCTTCCTGCAGAAGTACCTCGACGCTTACCGAGGCCGCTGCCTGGGACAGCAGGGATTACGCCTGTTGGCGCACCGTGCGTCGGATTTGCTGCTGGCACGCGGCTATGTCACCAGCCGACTGGTGGTTCCGGAGCAGAACCTCGCCGGTGGTCATTTGCGCGTGGTGCTGCTGGCGGGCACGGTGGGTGCCGTGCGTTTCGCACCAGGTTCCGTCAAGGTGGACTGGCGCAGCGCCTTGCCGATCCGCCCCGGCGATGTGCTGAACCTGCGTGCGATCGAGCAAGGCCTTGAGCAACTCAAGCGCGTGCCCTCGCAGGACGCGAAGATCGATATCGCCCCTGGCGCGCGTCCCGGCACCTCCGATCTGGTACTCGCCATTGCACGCGGCAAGCCTTGGCGGATCGTCGCCAACCTCGACGACAGTGGCGCGCACAGCACCGGTAAGGAGCAGGGCGGCCTCACCCTGGCTGTCGACCAGCCGTTGGGCACCAACGATCTGCTGAGCATCGGCTATAACCACAGCCTGGGCCATTTCGACCCTGCTAAGGGCACATACGGCGGCAACTTCAACTACAGCGTGCCGTGGGGCAACTGGACGTTCAATTTGTCCTCGTCGCACTACGCCTACCGCCAGTCGGTGTTTGGCTCGCTTCAGACCTTTGCCTATACGGGTACATCGAGCACGACAGCAGCCAGTGCCACGCGCTTGCTGCATCGCGATGCGCACAGTCGTACCTCGCTGGAGATGGCTGTCGCCACGCGCAACGAGCGCAGCTACATCGATGGCGTGCAGATCCAGACCCAGCATAGGCAGGTGACCTCGGCGGAACTGGCGCTGATCCAGCGCCGCTACCTCGGTCGCTCGCAACTCGACGTGCGCCTGGCCTATCGCTGGGGCGTGCCGTGGCTAGGGGGCGCGTGGCGTCCCAGCGTCGCGAACGGCCCCACCAATCGTTACAGCTTCGCGACGCTCGACGCCAGCCTGAGCACGCCGTTCCTGACCTTCTCCGCACCTTGGGTGTGGTTGTCCGAACTGCACGCACAAGCCACCGGCGATCACCTGTATGCCGAGGACGACCTCACCCTCGGTGGCCGCTACACGGTGCGCGGCTATGACGGCAACACGGTGCTCGCCGGTCGCCATGGTTACTACTGGCGCAACACGCTCAACTTGCCGTTCGGCGGTACGGGTGTCCTGGTGTATGGCGGCATGGATGTGGGGCACGCCGGGGGCGATGCCATCAGTGGTTATGCCAGCCAACGCCTGAGCGGCGCGGTGCTGGGCGTGCGCGGTTCGCGCTGGGGCCTGAACTGGGACGTGTTCGCTGGCTGGCCGTTGCAGGCGCCGCGTGGCTTCCCGGTGCGTCGTCCCACTGCGGGCATGCAGTGGATCTATACCTACTGAGACATGGAACGACGGCATGGTCGGCGCGACGAAGCGTCGACGGGCCGGATCTGATCAAGGAGCGATGCGATGAACAACGGAACTGTGCGCAAGGCCAAGGGCGTACCGGCTGCCACCGTGTCGTGGCAGCGTTCCCTGCGTCGGCATGCCTTATGGGCTGCGCTGACCTTGGCGTTGGGTGTGCCGACTGTCCAGGCGCAAACCGTCGCCGAAGGCGGGACGCATACCAGCGTGATCGCCGCGCCCAATGGCGTGCCGGTCGTCAACATCGCCGCACCCAACGGCGCAGGCGTGTCGCACAACACCTACCAGCAGTTCAACGTTGGTAGCAACGGCCTGATCCTCAACAACAGCGGCTCGGTCAGCAACACGCAACTGGCCGGTTACATCGGCGGCAATCCCAACCTCGGTGCCAACCAGGCCGCCTCGCTGATCATCAACGAAGTCATCTCCACCGCACCCAGCCAATTGAACGGTGCGATGGAAGTGGCGGGGCGGGCCGCCCAGGTGGTGGTGGCCAATCCCAACGGCATCAGCTGCAGCGGCTGCGGCTTCATCAATGCACCGCGCGGCACGCTGACCACTGGCAAGCCGTTGTTCGCTGGCGACGGCTCGCTCGGCGGGTTTGCCGTCAGCGGCGGCACGATCACCGTCGAAGGGCAGGGGTTGCCCAGTGGCTCGACCGATCGGGTGGACTTGCTCGCGCGCGTCGTGGCGATCAATGCCGGCGTGTGGGCGCGCCAGCTCAACGTCGTCACCGGCCCCAACCGGGTCGACTTCACGACACTGGCCACCCAGCCGCTGAGCGCGACCGGGGCGACACCGAGCGCGGCGCTGGACGTCTCCGCGCTGGGTGGCATGTACGCCAATGCGATCCGCCTGGTTGGCACCGAGGCGGGCCTGGGAATCAACAGCCAGGGCGAGATCATCGCCCAGAACGGCAACCTCACGCTCACCAGCGCCGGCCAAGTCGTGCTGGCGGGCAAGACGACCGCCACCGGCGATGCCACCGTTGCGGCCGCGCAATCGCTGACCAACCAGGGCTCGCTCGCTGCCGGCGGGAGCGTCACGCTTGGGAGCGGCGATTTCACGAACCAGGGCGTGCTCTACGGTAACAACGCGATCACGTTGTCCGCCAACGGCGCCTTGAGCAACAGCGGCCAGATCGAAGCACAAAACGGTACCGTGACGCTGGCTTCCACCGGTGCTTTCGACAATGCGGCATCGGGCAGCTTGTATGCAGGCGGTACGCTGGGCTTGACCGCCACATCGCTGACCAATGCCGGCATCCTGGAGAGTGCACACGGTGCCTTGCTGCAACTGGGGGGCGCCGCGAACAACAGCGGCACGCTGCAGCTCGATGCTGGCGACTTGGTCGTGCACGCCGCCACAATCGGCAATGCCGGCACGCTGAGCGTGGGCGGCAACGCCACGCTCGATGCCACGACCAGCCTGAGCAGCACCACCACCTTGCTTGCCGGTGGCCAACTGACCTTGACGGCGCCGCAGCTCGTGACCGCCGGCACCGTGCAGGCGGGTGGTGCGTTGACCTTGAGTGGCGACACGCTTACCAACAGCGGCAAGCTGTATGCACTGGGCGGCGCATGGACGGCGACGCTGGGCGGCGCATTCGTCAACCAGACGAGCGGCGACGTGTACGCCGGCCAGGGCTTGGCCGTGCAGGCGGCTTCCCTGGCCAATGCCGGCAGCCTCGAAGCGCAGCAGGTGGGCACCCTCACGTTGATCGGTGCCCTCGGCAATAGTGGCAAGCTGCAATCCGACCAGGCCGACCTCGTCCTGAGTGCCGCGTCGCTTAGCAACGCCGGTACGGCAAGTGCTTTCGGCCATCTGCAGTGGCAGGTCAGAGCCGCCGCGCAGAACAGCGGCGTACTGGTCAGCGGTCAGGCGATGAACGTGTCGTCGGGCAGTTTCGACAACCAGGCGGGCGCACAGATCCAGAGCGGCACCGACCTCGCCTTGTCCGCGACCACGCTGGCCAACGAGGGCACGATCAATGCCAAGGGCAACGCCGCGCTCAGCGGTGTCACGCTGAACAACGCCGCCACCGGACAAGTCCTTGCGACCGGTACGCTCACCGTGGGCGAAACCGGCAGCGTCGGCAACGCCGGCGTGTTGCAGGCGGGCAGCGACTTCACCTTGACCCAAGCCGCCTCGCTCACCAACGCCGCCAACGCCACGCTGTACGCCGGACAGGACTTCAACCTCGCGCTGGGTCAGGCGCTGACCAACGCCGGCATGCTCTATGCCGCGCGTACCAGCACGCTGTCGGTGGGCAGCGTGGGCAACACCGGTACGTTGCGCAGCGGCGGCACCTTGTCGCTGACCAGTGCGGGCGACGTTGTCAGCAGCGGCGCCATCCAGGCGCAGCAAAGCGTGAGCCTGCTGGGTGGTGCGGACGTCACCACCAGCGGCAAGCTTTACGCCATCGATGGTGGATTGACGGTACAGGCCACGGGTGCTTTCAGCTCGGCGTCCGCCGGCGACATCTACGGCGGCCAGGACATCGGCTTCCAAGTGGGCAGCTTTGCCAATGCGGGCCGACTGGAAGCCACGCAGAGCGTGAACCTGCTCGCCCAGGGCAGCGCCAGCAACAGCGGCGATCTACAGGCCGACCACGGCAACCTCGTCATCGCAGGCGGCGCACTGTCCAACCACGGCACTTTGAGTGCCGCCAACGCCACGCAATTGACCAGTGCCGGTAGCTTGGGCAACAGCGGCAAGCTGGTGACCGGCCAAACGCTGGCGATCACGGCGGGCAGCTTCACCAATAGCGGCCAGATCCAGAGTGGCGGCGCTGCCACGCTGCAATCGGCCGGCATCGTCAACAGCGGCTTGCTGCAGGCCGGCAGTAATCTCGCCATCAGTCACAATGCCACCTTGGCGAACCAGTCGGGCGGCTCCCTGTTGGCCGCGGGGGATGTCGACGCGGACACCTCCTCGCTGCTCACCAATGGTGGCGTGATCCAGGCAGGCGGCAGTCTGGCGATCGACGGCAGCGGTGCCATCAGCAATGCCGCGGGTGCGACGCTTTATGGCACGCAGCTCGTCAACCTGCAGCTTGGCGGTGGCCTGAGCAACGCCGGCACCGTATACGGTGCGCAGGGCGTCAATCTCACTGCGGCCAGCCTGGACAACAGCGGCAGCCTGCGCAGCGGCGCTGCGCTCGGTGTCACCACACAGAACGGTGCTACCAATAGTGGCGCGACGTACGCGCTCGGTCTTGCCACCTGGAACGTCGGTGGCGCCTTGGCCAACGCCGGTGTGCTCGCCGCCGACGGCAATGTCACGGTGCAAGCGGCCAGCGTGAGCGGCAACGGCACTGTGGCGGCCGGTTTGCAGGGCGATGGTTCGCTCGGCGCAACCGGCGATCTCAGCGTGACCACCACTGGCAAGCTGGCCGCAGGCGGTCGCTCGCTGGCCGCCGGCAACCTCGTGTTCGCCGGCAGCACGGTGGATCTTTCCGGCAGCCAGACGCGCGCCAGCAACATCACGCTCACCGCGAGCCAAGGCAACGTGACAAATGCCGGCGGCGATTTGGCCGCCAACGGCACCGTGGCGATCGCGACACAGGCCAGCCTCGTCAATGGCGGAACGGCAGCCGCGCAGGGCGGCAAGATCAGCGCAGGCACCCTCGTGCTGCAAGCAGCGGCGCTGGACAACCGTTACGGCTCGCTGACCCAGACTGGCGCCAGCGATCTGGCTCTTTCGTTGGCCGGTGCCTTCGCCAATGCGAACGGCACGCTGGCGACGAACGCACACAATCTCAGTCTTCGTGCGGCCGCGATCGACAACAGCGCCGGCACGATCCAGGACGCCGGCAACGGCACGCTGGACCTCGCGACGACGGACAACCTGACCAACACCGGCGGCAAGATCGCGGGCAACGGTGCACTCACGCTGCAGGCGAACGGCGTGCTGGGCAACGACGGCGGCCTGCTAAGCGTCGCGGGGAATGTCTCGGCCAACGCCGGCAGCTTCGACAACGTGCACGGCACGCTGATCGGCCAGAACCTCGACCTCATCATCGCGCAGGCATTGACCAATACCGGTGGCGGCACGATCCAGGCCGGTGGCGCGCTGCAGCTCGATGCCGGCTCGGTCGACAATACCGCCAGCTATATCAAGGTCACCGATGCGCAGCCGTTGACCCTCACGACCACGGGCGCCCTGACCAATGGCGCCGGCGGTTTCATCGGCGGCAACGGCGCCGCCACGGTAAATGCCGGCAGCCTCGTCAACGCAGGCCAGATCTATGCCGGCGGCACGCTGGGTGTCACCACGCAGGGCCAGCTCACCAACGATGGCGGTGCGCTGCAGGCACAGGGCACGGCTTCCATCGTCAGCGGCGGTGGGCTGAGTAACCGCGGTGGTCGCATTGAAGCCGGTAGCGGCAACAGCGCCGCCGGCTTGAGCGTGCGTGCGGCGAGCCTGGACAACACCGCCGGCCGCATCGCCAATGCAGGACAAGGTGCCAGCACGTTCGCCATGGAGCAGAGCGCAACCAACCGAGGGGGCACCTTGGGTGGCCAAGGCGCGGTCACACTGTCCGCCGGGAGCCTGGACAACAGCCAGGCCGGCAAGCTGGTCGCCGGACAGGCACTCACGCTCGCTCTCGGCAGCTTGAACAACACATTCGGCAGCGTGTACGCCGCCAGCGACCTCGGTTGGGCCAATGGCGGTGCCAGTTTCCTGAATGCCCAGGGTTCGCTGCAGGCGGGTGGCAATTTGGCTCTGGATCTGGCCTCGCTCGACAACGCCGGTGGCACGGTCGCCACCAACCAGAGCGGCACCCTCAGCCTGGGCAGCTTCACCGGCCTTGGCAAGGTCGCCGCCGGGCAGGACCTGTCGCTGACCCTGGAGGGTAGTTACACCAACGTCACCGGCAGCCAGCTCAGCGCCAACCGCAATCTCACGCTCAACGTGAGCGGCAACTTCAGCAATGCCGCCGGAGCCACCTTGCAGGCGGTGAACCAGCTCGCCGTCAACGCGGCCAATATCGACAATGCCGTGGGCGCCACGCTCAACGGTGCGTCAACCGTGCTGGCCACGGGTGGCGCGCTCACCAACGAAGGCAGCATCGAAGGCAACACCATCACCCTCAATGCGGGATCGCTGACCAATACCGCCAACATCATCGGCGGCAGTATTACGGCTACGGCCGGCTCGCTCACCAACGGCGCCGATCTCGGCACGACTACCGGCAACAATCCGTATCAAAGTGCGCTGATCGCGGCCGCGAATGGCATGAACCTGTACGTCAGCGGCACGCTGCTCAATCGCGACGCCACGATCTTCACCCTCGGCAACCTCGCCATCGGCGCCAACGCCAGCGGCGGCGCCAGCCAGGCAGTGACCAACCGCTCCGGCGACATCGAGGCCGACGGCGGCATCACGATCAATGCGAACCAGTTCACCAACGAGCGACGCACGGTCAATACCTCCACGTACACCTTGACTCCCGCCGAGCAGGCAAACAACACCTCGACGACGACAAGCACGTTTGATTGGACGACAGACCCCAATGCGGTGGCGTGGTGCGCCAACTACGCCACGACGACCGGAGCGAATGGCCACGCCGTCCGCTGTGGACCCATGGGCTACTACGGTGACTCGGGCCACGAAACGCTTACCGAGCAAGTCCAGTCGGTCAATCGGCTGTTGAGCGCGAGCGCGCAGAGCAAGCTCGTGAGCGGGGGCGACATCACCCTCAACGGTTCGGTGATGAATAACGCCTCCGTAGTTGCCGCTGGCAACAACCTGGTCGTCAATGGTCAGAACGGCAGCAACGGTGGGGGCAGCACGGCCCATGCCACCGTGCAGAACATTGCCTGGGCGCCGACGGCGTTGGTGCAGAGTAACGACGTGCGTGCGGTCGATGGGGATTACCAAGGCTCGCGCTGGTACTCCAATCGCGAAAGCAATCAGCCGCCTATGGTCTATTGGACCGGCACCTCAACCAGCATCATTGCGCTCGACCCTTTCGGCAACAATGGCTGGATCACCGTTGCGCCAGGCGCGGGCCTGAGCGCCACCATGAGCGCTGGGAACACCGTTTCGATCATCGCGCATACGATCAATAACGCCACCGTTGGCGCCAACGGCCAGCCGGTGCAAGGCGCGATCGGCTTGGGCGGCAACAGTGCGGGCCAGTTCGTGGCCGGCAGCGGCGCAGAGGTGGTGGGCAGCGCCAGCGGTACGGGCGGCAGTGTGGGCGGCGTGGCTGTGGGTACTGCGCCCGGCCAGGCCAGTGGCGGTTCCCTCGCCCTCGCCACGGCACACGCTGTCACCAGCACACCGGTGAGCAGCGCCAGCGCGAGTCCGTCATCGCTCGCCGCACCGCAGGTGGTCGCCACACTGATCGGTCCCAACGCCAACGTGCGCCTGCCGCAGACCGGCCTGTACACCATCAACGTGCAGCCCGGCAGTCAGTTCCTGGTCGAGACCAACCCGCAGTTTACCCAGTACAACAACTTCATCAGCAGCAACTACCTGCTGCAGCAGTTGGGCTTGAACCCGGCGCAAACCCAGCAGCGCCTGGGCGACGGCTTCTACGAACAGCAGCAGGTGCTGGACCAGATCACCTCGCTGACCGGCCGGCGCTACCTGGCCGACAACACCGACGCGCTGGACCAGTACCGCGACCTGATGAACAACGCCACGCAGGTGGCCAAGCAGTTCGACCTGTCAGTGGGGGTGGCGCTGACGCCGGCGCAGATGGCCAGCCTCACCCAGGACATCGTGTGGCTGGTCAACGTGACGGTGGACGGCCACCAGGTGCTGGAGCCGGTGGTGTACCTGAGCGCGGCCGATGCGAAGAACCTCGCGGCGAGCGGTGCCACGATTGCCGGCAAGAACGTGATCCTCACGGCCAGTGGCGACGTCACCAACAACGGCACCATCGCCGCCAGCCAGAACGCTCAGCTCACCGCCAGCAACCTGCTCAACAGCGGCACGATCAGCGCCGGCAACGACCTGAGCATCAACGCCGCGCAAAACATCCTCAATGGCGGCACGATCAGCGCCGGCGGCAATGTCTCGCTGGTGGCTGGCAACGATGTGCTTAGCGGCGTCAATGTGTCGCAAAGCCTGGGCACGGTAAATATGACCGGTTTGAATGCGCCAGTGAGCGCGGTCGCACTGACCACGATCGGACCGGGCAGCATTACCGCCGGCGGCAATCTGGCGATCAGCGCCGGGCGCGACATCAGCCTGGACACTGCACCGGTGGCGGCTGGCAGCAACCTCAGCCTGGCCGCCGGCCGTGATCTCATCGCCACCGCCACGGCAATTCGCGCCGGCGGTGACGCCCGGCTGCTGGCCGGTCGCGACCTCACCTTGAACGCTACGAGCCATACCGGTGGCATCAGCGATGCCGCGCACGCCACCGTGGATGCCACCCACACCGTGAGCACGGTCGGCGCTGGCGGCACCCTGGTGGTAGCGGCCGGTCGCGACCTCGCCAGCCAGGGCGCGCAGTTCAACGCCGGCAACCAGCTGGGCGTGAGCGCGGGCCGCGATGTCACCCTCAACGCCGTCAACGACAACCAGTTCACCGGTAGTGGGCAGGAGAGCGGCAGGCACTTCGCCACGCAGACGCAGAGCGACGACACCTTGCGTGGCACCACGCTCAGCGGTGCGAACGGCGTCAGCGTGGTGGCGGGCCGCGATATCACGACCACGGCGGCCACGATCAGCAGCGCCCATGGCGCGGTGCTTATCAATGCAGGGCGTGACGTTAACCTGTTGGCCGGGGAGGAGGATCACAGCACCAGCCACGACACCAGTGCCACCAGCAGCGGTCATACCTATGGCACCAAAACCGTAATCACCCACGATGCCACTAGCGATAGCTTCGCCAAGGGCACCACGATCAGCGGTCAGGCAGGTATCGAGGTGGATGCTGGCCACAATCTGCTCGGAGTCGGTACCACGTTGCGAAGCGGTGCCGGCAACATTGGGTTGAGTGCCGGCGGTCAAGTGGCGCTGCTCGCAAGTAGCGACACGCATACCACCGAACACTCCCAACAAACCCGCGAATCTGGTTTCGAGTTCATTCCCAACCCGCATCAGGGCACGCGCAAGAACGATACACAGACCCAGCAGGTCACGGCGAACGGCAGCACCCTTGATGCCGCCGGCTCGATCGCGGTGGTCAATGGCGGCGACCAGACGTACCAGGCCGCCAACGTGCACAGCGGCGCCAACACGAGCCTGGTGAGCGGCGGCCAAATCACCCTCGCGACGGCGACGAATAGCAACAGCTACAGCCGCACCTCCAGCAAGCACAATGTCGCCTACCAAGCCCAGGATAATCGAGGGCAGATCACGACGACCGAGCAGCAAAGTACCTTTACGGGTGGCGGTAGCCTGAATGTCGCCGCAAGCAATGGTGTTGTTGTGCAATACGGCCAGCACGCAGGCGAAACGCAGGCGCAGGCGATCACGCGTATCACGCACAACGCCCCCGGCACGGACTGGATGAATGTGCTGCAGAATAATCCAAAGACCACATGGCAAGGTATTACCGAGCAGGATCAAAGCTGGCATCAGCACCACGAAGGACTCACGCCTGCCGCAGGGGCTGTCGTGACGATTGTGGCGGCCTATTTCACGGCAGGGGCAGCCAGCGCGTGGATTGGCGATGCGGCGGGCGCAACGGCCGGTTCGGGCACGGCGTTTGCCGCTGCCGGAACTGGCGCCACCGGGGCGGCCGTATCCGCTGGCTGGGCCAATGCGACGTTAGCTGGTGCCGCGGCCGGCTCAGCGAGCGGTGGGGTGGGCGCCGCGGCGCAAGGCAACGACTGGCGCACACCAGCACTGTACGGTGGCATCACCGGTGGCTTTACCGGCTATCTGTCCGCGGGTACGTACTACAACAACCCGATCAACGGCGCTAAGCAGCTGGGCAGCTATATTGCCAGCGGCAATACCGATGCTCTCGGTGAATTTGCCTTGAAGTATGCGGCGGCTGACGCGGCGGGGCGTGTGGAAACAAGGCTGGCTAGTGATCTTGGCCTCAATGGCGCCCAGCTCAACTGGTTGCTGATGGCGGGATCGATAATTGGAAACCAGCTGGGAGATGTCGGATCAAGGTATAGAACACCAACACCGACAGCACAAAAGCCTGATGGCGAACCAAGCTTCGATACAACGAACAACACGGGGGTGGTGGGGATACTGAATCGAAAAAATGCGCTGCTTGGCTTGCCATTCGATGCGATAGATATTCTGCTGGGATACCAAGGCCTGCCGGATGCGTCAGGGGCAGATGCACTCTATAACGTGAATTCGAACGGGGTTAATCAGTCTCCTGCGCCAAAGCTGACATGTCACAGCTTGGGAACCATTACGTGCTCCTATCTTGGCTGGAATGGTACGCAAAACACTACGTTGGCGTCGATACCCTTCGGGGTGGTGGCACCGCCAGACGCAAGCGTATTTATTGGCAATGGGGACGCTGTCAATGGATTCTATGGCGGACAACTATTTAACTGGAACGCCACGGTTGTAACCATTCCGTTTATAGTTGGTCATCCGTTCGAGAACTATAAGATATATGTGGATAAAGGAGCTAACAGTGGAAAATAATGATGTTTGGAGAGGCTCGGTTTTTTCTCGTGCGGCCGGACCATCCTGGGGTCGATATGTAGTAATTTTGATAATTTCTTGCCTGTTTGCGGCATGCACAACTACGTCTTATAAGCCAGATGCGCTTGAAGGATTGGGTTTTTCTGCATCTGGCTGCGCCATCCTTCGTTATAATGGTTCATTTTCTGAAATTAGCTATCTTGGTCAAATTGGTGGCGGAATAACACCGCAAAATGCACGCGGCGCATTTGTCGTGCGAGGGACGCGGGTCGCGTTAGAAAAAGTTGAGTCATCTTGGGATTTTGAAAACGGTTATCGTATGCGGCTGTACTTACGTGTACCAATAAAAGAAAAAATTCCGACTTTTTACCTTGAAGAAACGGGCAGAAGTGCAGTGAGCAAAGAGAATCTTGATGACTTTGTCAACTCAAAGCTCCAGCCCTGCAGATAAAGTAGATTGCGATGTTTCTGAAGCGGGGCAGGTCGGCGGCACCGACGGCAGTGTCACCCTGAGCGCTGGCAACACCGTGCACATCACCGGTTCGGATGGGCTCAGCCAGACCGGCACGACGATTGACCCACCCCCGGAAAACCGGGCCAATCTAAAATACAGACTTCGTGCCGCATGGGCCCCGTATCACACGAGGAGCCAGGCGATGAAGAAGTCCCGTTTCACCGGAGAGCAGATCGCATACGCGCTCAAGCAAGCCGAGCTCGGCACGACCATGGGCGAGATATGCCGAAAGATGGGCGTGGCGGAGGCGACGTTTCACGTCTGGCGCAAAAAGTACGGCGGACCGGGGCCTTCCGAGCTCAAGCGTCTGCAGCTGTTGGAGGGGAAAACCGCAAGCTCGAGCAACTGGGCTCGCAGCTATTTTGACAATTTCTTGCCTACTCACGGCTTGTGCCACTACGTCCTATAAGCCTAGTGCGCTTGAAGGATTGGGTTTCACTTCATCTGGCTGCGCCGTGCTTCGTAATGATAGCGCCTTCTCAGGCTATCGCTTTTGGGTTGTTACGCAAAAAAATGCGCGTTATGTCGCGGGTGACGCACTTGTCACGCGAGGTACGCGGGTGACGATAGATAAGGTTGAGTCATCATGGGATTTAGAAAATGGTTATCGCATGCGATTGTATCTACGCTCGCCGATAAATGGCGTAAATCACTTTTTTTCCTTGAACACAGTGCATTGAGAAAAGAGATTCTGGGTGACTTTGTCAACCCAATACTCCAGCCCTGCACATAAATTGGTTACAATGTCTCTGAAGCGGGGGCGTCGGCTAGTCAAAGACGTTGGACGGTCACCAGGTGCCAACCGGGTTCGTTCGAGACGTTCTTCGTTTTCGTTTTGCTGCCGCGACGACGCGGCGCCTCAGGGCGCGATCGCCTGCAGCTGCTTCTGCGTTAGCTCGCCGCTGTAGCCCTCTCGCGAGCCGTCGGCGCGGATCACGAGTACGCGGGGCGTTTCACCGCCCCATCCGGCGTCGAGCAGGTAGTTGGTGCGCTCGGGCATCGCATCGGCGTAGGCATAGGCCGGCCACGCATCCATGCCGGCGGCGTGCAGGCGCTCTGCGATGGCCTGGCGCAGGTCGATGTCGTCCGTGGCCACCGTAACCAACTGGATCGTCCCGGGGTGCGAGCGCTGCAGTTGCGCCAGCGCCTTCAGGTTGGGCTCGCAATAGGCGCAGTCCAGTGCCCAGAGCGCAATCAGCCGTTCGCCGCGCGCGGGTGGCGCGAGCAGCGCGGGGATGTCGGCGGCATGGAGCGGTTGCAGCGTGCCCGCCTGGGCGATGGCGCAAACCGACAGCAGCAGGGCGGCGAACCAGTACTTCATCGCGTGGCCTGCACGGGCACCAGCCGGAAGCCGGCCGCGGTATTCCAGGCGACGTAGGCTTGTTCGCCGCGCAGCAGCAGCTGCGGCGAGCCCACCGCGCCGGTGGAGGTCGCCAGGGCGCGGGCCGCGTCGAAATGGAGCCCGCCGTCATCCGAGCGGCGCAGCATCAAGGCCTCGCCCGTGGCGTCGACCTGGTTCCAGGCGACCCACACCGTGGTTCCGCGCGCGGCGATGTCGGCGTGGCTGGCGCCTGCACCGGCGATGGCCTGGGCATGTTCGGGACGATGGCCGGGGACGAGCTGGCCGTACCAGATCGTCGGCTTGCCGCTGGCCTCGTACCAGACGGCGTGGGCCGTGCCGTCCGCGGCGACCGCCAGGCCCGGGCCATGGTGCGGGCAACCGGCAATGTGCCAGCCGTCGAACGTGGCGCGCTCGGCATGGGGCTCGCTGCCGTCCGTGCGCAGCACCGCATAGGCGTGGTCGCGGATGTTGTCGCCGTAGACGGCGCGGAAGAAGGCGGCGATGTCGCCCTGCGGCGTGCGCGCCAGTGCGATGCGGCAGCACTCGCAGCTGTGGTCGATCAGCTTGCGCTCGGGCTGGAAATGCTGGCCGCCGTCATCCGACCATGCGTAGTAGATGCCTGCTCCCAGGTACGGCCTGCCGGCCGCTTCGGCAGCGGCCTGGTCGCGCTTGTCGATCCAGGCCAGCACCACCTTGCCGCGAGCGTCGACGGCCAATGCATCGAACCGGTGGGTGATCTCGGCGCGGTCGCGATGCACGGTGACCGGCGAGGAGAAATGCGCGCCGCCGTCGAGCGAACGGGCGAACCGCACATAGCCGGTCCACGGCTTCGCCCGCGGCTGCGACCAGCTCACGTAGAGCTCGCCGTGCGGTCCGATGGCAAGCTTGGGCCGGTTCTCGCCCTCGGCGTAGATCGGTTCGGGCGTGGCGTTGACCGGTTGCGGCGGGCTCAACGTCCTGCCCAGGTCGTCCGAGTGGCGCAGCCTCACGTGGCCGTCCATAGCGTCCACCACCCACAGCCGGCCATGGGCGTCGAACGCGGCGGTGGCGCCCAGCGGCGGCTCCTTGGGCATCGCCATGCCTTCGTGGGCAAGCGCCATCGGCGCGGCGAGGAGGAGCAGGATCGGCAGCAATCGACGCATCGGCGGCTTCCTCAGAGTTCCCACCGTACTTCGCCGACCCAGGTACGGCCGGCGTAGGGGTGATAGACCCAGTAGCGTGCGTTGGTGAGGTTGTCCACGCCCAGCGACGCGGTCCATCGCGGCGCGAAACGCCAGCGCAATTTGGCATCGGCGACGGTGAAGGAACTGACGGCGCCGTAGGTATCGACGAAGTCGCTGTTGTCCAGCGCGCCGTACTGGCGGCCCGAGCGGCGGATGCCCAGCGAGGCGTCCCAATCCCCGGCGAAGCGGTAATCGGCCAGCAGGCTGGCGCGCAGGCGCGGGATGCGTGGGAACCACTTGCCGTCGGCCAGCGGGTAGCGGCGGTCGTGGAGGGTCTTGGCGTCGTTGATGGCGACGCTGGCGGTCAGGTCCAGTCCGGGCGTCCAGACGTCCGTCACGCTGACCTCGCCCTCGATGCCGCGCAGCCGCGTGAGGTCGATGTTCTGCACGCTGGTGACCGTTGGTGTGACGGTGACGTCGGTCTGCGTGTAGAGCGCATCGGCGATGCGGTCCTGGAACAGCGACACGCGCCAGTGGCCGCCCTCGAACTGCTGCCTGAGGGTCAGGTCGAACGAATCGTCGCGCTCGGGCTTGAGGTTGGGGTCGTTGCCGACGATCGCGTTGGCGGAGATCGAACCCTGGAACAGCTCGGCGACCGTGGGGTAGCGCACCGCCTTGCCGTAGGCCAGGCGAAGTTGCCAGCCCGGGACGAAATCCCACTCGAGCGCGGCCTTGGGCGAGAGATCGCTGCGCCGGCGGTCGCCGTAACGCAGCAGTGTGCCGCCGGCATCGGCGCGGCTGCCCGCGTAGGCGCGCCATTGCTCCCAGCGCGCGCCGAGGGTCAGCGCCCAATCGGGCCGGAAGCTCCACACGTCCTGCAGGTAGGCGGCACGGGTCTGCGTGCGGCCGGCGAAGGCGCTGCCGAGCAGACCGTCGGCAGCGCCGCGCCAATCGCTGGCGGTATGCACGCGCGAGTCGAGCACATAGCGGTCGCCGTGCACGCCGGCGTAGAGCATGTGGGTCTCGCCCAGCGGGCCGGAACTGCGCAGGTCCAGCGTGTCCCAGCCGGAGCCGGCATTGTCGGCGATGCTGCCGGGGCCGCCGATCGGACCCACCGGCGGCGGCAGGGACGCGGTGCGCGCCTGTGCGCGGGCGAAGTCGTAGTGGCTGGCGACGGCGGTCCAGCGCCAGCCGCTGTCCAGGCGGCCGTTGAGCTCGGCGCCGTAGAGCAGGTGCGTGTCCTGGTTGGCGGTAGGCGCCAAGCCGCTCGGCGGCAGCGTCCAGGTACTGCCGTAGGCGCTGACCGTGCCTGCGGTGACCGGCTGGCCGGCGGCGTCGCGCAGGAAGCTGCGCGTGTGGTCTTCGGCATGGTTGTGCCACCAGCCGAGCGTGAACAGGGCCGCGACCTGGTCGGTGATGTCGACGCCCAGCTTGAGCTTGGCCTGCGTCTGCACCGTGTGCTCGATGCTGTTGGCGCCGTAGACCAGGCGAGGGCTGCCGTTCGGGTTGCGGTCGGCGGTGGCTCCGCTGACCGGCACCGCTGCGGCGGCATTGCCGCCTGCCTTGGCCGTGGCGTACTGCATCGGCTGGCCCTGGTTGTCGAGCCGGTCGACGCTGAGCAGCCAGCTCCAGCGACCCTGCCTGTCGCCGAGCGAGGCGGCGAGGTGGCGACCGTCGTAATGGCCGCCGGCTCCGTAGGCGTCGTGGAAATCCTGGCTGAAATACTGGGCGCTGGCGCTGGCGGTGAGCCGCCCGGGCAGGCGGGTGTGGATCAGCACCGTGGTGCCCAGCGAATTGCCCGGATAGAGCGCGGAGTAGGGGCCGTAGAGCACGTCCACCGCGCCGATTTCCCCGGGCGTGACCATGCCCCAGCGCGGTGCGCCGTCGTAGCCGTTGGTCATCAGGTTGGAAAGCAGCAGGCCGTCGGAATAGACCAGGCTGCGCGCGCTCTGCAAGGTGCCTGCGTTGCGCCCGCTGATGACCGCATTGGGATCGCCGATGTAGCGCTCGCGCACCTGCACGTTCGGCGCGAAGCGCAGCGCATCGGCGGTGCTGGTCACGTTCTGCTGCTGCAGCCGCTCGCGGGTGACGTGCACGGCGACCGCGGGCGTTTCGGTGACCTGGCTGTCGCTCGCATGGACCATCACCGGCGAGAGCGTGGTCGCCTGCGGCGGGGCATCGGCGGCAGGCAGGAAGCCAGGCAGCGCCAGCAGGGCGAGCGCGCACAGACCGGGGGATCGGGGAGGCATGGGCGACTCTGGAGGTGGGTCTAGGCTCGGCAGCATAGCGTCGCCACTGTGTACGACCAGATGACTCGTTGTCGCAGCGGAATGTGTCAAGCGCGCCGCTGCGCGCTTATGCCGCAGATGCGCCTGCGAGGGCGGGCCATGCGGGAGCCTGCGGGTCTGGACCCGGCGGACCGCTCGGCCAGCGGCGTGCTGGAGAGCCAACCCGCTTTGCTGCGCAACCCCGGACGCATTCCACGCACGCGGTTGCCACGGACGGCTATTCCCCCGGCTCGGGCCGCTCGCGCACCGGATGCTTGCTCAACTTGCGCTGCAGGGTGCGCCGATGCATTCCCAGCCGCCGCGCGGTTTCGGAAATGTTGCCGTCGCATTCGGTCAGCACGCGCTGGATGTGCTCCCACTCCAGGCGGCGCAGGGCGAGCGGCGCCTCGGGCGCCTCCGGCGGTTCGTCGTCGATCCCTGCGGCGCCTTCGCCTTCGAGCAGCGCGCGCACCACCGCGTCGGCGTCGACCGGCTTGGCCAGGTAATCGTGCGCGCCGCGCTTGATCGCCTCCACGGCCGTGGCGATCGAGGCATAGCCGGTGAGCAGCAGGATGCGCATCTGCGGCACCAGCGCGTGCAGTTCGGAGATCAGCTTGAGGCCGTTCTCCTCGCCCAGCTTGAGGTCGAGCACGCAATAGCGCGGCTGGTGGCGGCGGGCCAGCACGCGGGCCTCGTCGGCGCGGGTGGCGCCGATCGCCTCGAAACCGCGCGAGGCGAGCGCCCGCGAGAGCACGCGCACGAAGGTGGCGTCGTCATCGACGATCAGCAGTTGGCGGGAGGCGTTGGCGTCGTTCATGAGGACCGCGGGGGACGAAGGGAGGACGGACATTCTTGCCCGAGTTCGCCATGCACGCACGCGATCGGGTCAGCCGGCGCCGATCACGGCCAGCGGCAGGCGCAGGCGCACCTGGGCACCGTGCGCGGTATTGCCGGACGTCAGCTGGCCATTCAGGCGTTCGGCGGTGGCTTCGGCCAGTGCCAGGCCCAGGCCCAGGCCGCCCTGCTTGCCGCTGCGGCCGAGCGCGACCGGTTCGCCGCCGGCGCCGAAGCCGGGGCCGTGGTCGCAGATGGCCAGTTCGAGCCAGCCCGCGTCGCTGTGGATCTTCAGTTCGACCTCGGCCGAACCGCACGAAGCGGAGGCATCGGCAGCGTTGTTGAGCAGGTTGATCAGTGCGTGGCGCAATCCGGGCGGCACGCGCAGCACCAGGCGCGCGGTGGACTCGGAGAGCTCGAGCGTCAGATCGGCCTCCGGGCGCAGCAACTGGAAGCGCTCCAGGCAGCCCTGCACGAAGGCCTGCAGCGGCATCTGCTCGGCTTCCTGCGAGAGCTGGGTCTGGCCGAAGGCGACCATCTCGCGCAGGATTCCGCGGCAGCGCTCGACCTGCTCCTCGAGCAGGACCAGGTCGTCGGCCAGGCCCGGGTCGGAGGCATGCTCGCGGCGAAGCTCGGGCAGCAGCATGCGCATGGTCGCCAGCGGCGTATTGAGCTCGTGCGCGGCGCCGGCGGCCTGGGTGGCGATGGCGAGAATGCCCTCGTCGCGCAGGGCGCGCTCGCGCACCCGCTGCACTTCCAGTTGCTGCATCCGCAGCGCCCGCGCCAGCCGGTTGATGAAGAAGCCCAGCAACAGCGCCATGATCACGAAGTTCACGCCCATGCCCAGGACGTGCAGCGGGAAGCCGCTGCCGTGCATGGGCATCGGCAGCGGCAGGTAACTGTGGATCAGCGTCAGGTAGGCGATGCCGGTGAGCACCGCCACGGCGAGCACCGCCGGCAGCGACAAGGCCGCCGCCGCCAGTGCGATCGGCACCAGCAACAGGGTCACGAAGGGGTTGCTGGCGCCGCCGGTGAAATAGAGCAGGTAGCCCAGTACCAGCGTATCGACCGCGACGTGGCCGATGGTCTCCCATTCGCGCACCGGCCAGGGCTGGCCGAGCCGCCAGGCGGCGAACACGGCGAACACGGCCAGCGCCGCGATGCCGGTCAGCAGCGGCAGCACCGGAATCGACAGCTGCATCCACAGCGCGCACACCAGCACCGCCACGCTCTGCCCGGCGATGGCGCACAGGCGCAGCCAGGCCAGCGTGCGTGTCAGCGCGAAGGGACCGATGCGTCGGCTGGCTTGCCCGTGTGGCATGGTGCTGGGAGGCGCCGCGATCCGCGCGGCGCCTGGCCGGATCAGCCCGGGAGTTCCCAGCCTTCCTCGCTGCGCACCGGCGGCAGCGGGTCGGCCGCGGCGGCATGCTCGGCGTGGCTGTTGGAGAGCTTCTTCATCAGCGGCAGCACCGCCACGGCGATCGCCGTGCAGCCCAGGCCCACGAAGCCGAGCTTGTTGAACAGGCTGGTGTAGATCGCCAGCGACTGCACCGGGTCGGCGAGGCCTTCGGGGATGTGCGCATAGTTGGCCACCACGCTGCCCAGGTATTGCGAGATACCCACGGCAACGTAGTAGGCGCCCATCATGAAGCCGCCCATGCGGGCCGGCACGTAGCGGGCGATCATCGCCAGCCCCAGGCCGCTGACCAGCAGCTCGCCCAGCGAATACAGCCCATAGCCCCAGATCATCGTCCAGGAGGAAACCTGCCCGCCGACCGCGCCCAGCGCGCCGAAGCCGTACATGAAAAAGCCCAGGGCCACCGCGGCGAAACCCAGCGCGAACTTGGCGGCGACGGAGGGGTCCTTGCCGACCCTGCCGAGCCCGTTGTAGATCAGCACCAGCACGGGGCTCAGCACCACGATCCAGATCGCGTTCAAGTTCTGGTACTGCTCGGGGATCCAGTTGAACAGGTGCAGCCCGAACACGTTCATCGACAGATCGACGTTGTGCTGCGCGAACAGGTTCAGCGAGGTCGCCATCTGCGCATAGAAGATGAAGAAGAAGATCGTCTGCACGGTGAGCACGAGGGCGGCGATCAGGCCGGCGCGCTCGGTCCGTTCGCTGCTGCGGATCAGGTGCAGGAAAATGCCGAGGATCACCAGGCCGGCGGCGTACACGCAGATCTTCGCCACGAGCAGGCTCTGCAGGATGAAGGCGGCGACGAACACCAGCGCCACCGCGGCAGCCGCCACGCCGGCGACGCGCGGCATGCTGAGCGGGCGCTCGTCCGCTGGCGAACCGATGTGCGCCAGCGTGCGGTACATCAGCAGGTAGTTGCCCAGGCCCAGCAACAGGCCGACCGCGCAGGCGCCGAAGGCGGTGTGCCAGCCCATCGCGTCACCGTAGGCCGCGCCGACGACGTCACGGATCCATGGCGTCAGCGTCATGGAGATCATCGAGCCGACGTTCACCGCCATGTAGTAGATGGTGAACGCGCTATCGATGCGGGTGTCGTCGCCCTCGTAGATCTTGCGCACGAGGTTGCCGGCGTTCGGCTTGAAGAAGCCGTTGCCGACGATGATCACGCCCAGCGCGAAGTAGGTCAGGTAAGGGTCGTTGGAGGGGATCCACAGCAGCGCGTAGCCCAGCATCAGCACCACCGCGCCGGTGAGCATCGTGCGGCGGGTGCCGATCAGCTTGTCGCCGACCCAGCCGCCGATGGCGGGCGTGGCGTAGATCAGCGCCGCGGCCGCGCCCCACACCAGGTTGGCGTGGGTATCGACGAAACCGAGCTTCTTCATCATGTAGGTGACCATCAGCACCTGCATGCCGTAGAAGCCGAAGCGCTCCCACATTTCGATCAGGAAGACGGTGCTGAAGGATCGTGTCTGGGACACGGGAGGATTCTGGACTGCCATGGGAATTCCGAGCGGATGGATACTGACTGCCGCTGCGCGGCCTGCTCTGCAACCCTGAACCGGGCTACAACCATTCGAGGTTAACCCATCCGCCGCAGCGGTAACGCTGCACTGCGACAAGCCGTGCGCCGGCCGTCGCTGTGGCATCATCGCGCGCCTGTCGCCGACGCAAAGACGAGTACCGACACCATGCCGACTGATCCGCTTCCGCCGTTTGCGGCCGTCGTCCGGCATTGCGGAGCCTGATCGCGCATGGCCGCCGAAGGTTTCCGCGGGCCGCGGCAACTGTGGAACGCGTTGCGCTGGTCGATGAAGGGGCTGCGCGCCGGCTGGCGCCACGAAGCCTCGTTCCGCTTCGAGGTATGCCTGGCGGTCGTGGTCTTTCCGCTGGGCCTGTACCTCGGCCACGGGGCGTTGGAGAAACTGGCGCTGGTGTTGCCGATGTTCCTGGTGCTCTCGGTGGAGTTGCTGAACTCGGCGATCGAGGCGGTGGTCGACAAGGTCAGTCCGGATTTTCATGAACTGGCGGGGCGCGCCAAGGACATGGGCTCGGCCGCGGTGTTCGTGCTGCTGGTGTTCATGGGGCTGAGCTGGGCGTTGATCGTTGGGCCGCGGCTGCCGGCCTTGTTGCAGGGCTGAGCCGCACGGCCACGCCGTTGACGCTGGCCGGAGGCTGCCCCTACGCTGGCCTTCTCACAGATCGGAGCGCCGTCATGAAGACTCTTCGCGTATTCGCGCTGTCGCTGCTTGCCGTGTTCCTGAGCGGCTGCGGCTACAACGCCATCCAGCGCCAGGACGAGGCGGTGAAAGCCTCCTGGTCGGAGGTGCTCAACCAGTATCAGCGCCGCGCCGACCTGGTGCCGAACCTGGTCAATACCGTCAAGGGCTACGCGCAACACGAAGAGCGCGTGCTCACCGAGGTCACCAACGCCCGCGCCCGTGTCGGCAGCGTGCAGGTGACGCCGGACATGATCGACGACGCGGCCAAGCTCAAGCAGTTCCAGCAGGCGCAGGGCGAGCTCTCCAGCGCGCTCTCGCGCCTGATGGTGGTCAGCGAGAACTACCCGAACCTCAAGGCCGACGGCCTGTTCCAGAACCTGCAGGCGCAGCTGGAAGGCACCGAGAACCGCATCACCGTGGCGCGCAACCGCTACGTGCAGGCAGTGCAGCAGTACAACGGCATGATCCGCACCTTCCCCAACAACCTCACCGCGAAGATGTTCGGCTACCAGGTGAAGCCGAACTTCGGCGTGGAGAACGAGAAGGCCATTTCCACCGCGCCGACGGTGGACTTCGGCAGCCCGGCGCACGCCGCCTCGACGCACTGAGATGGCCGCTCGCCTGCCACGGCTGGCGTGGCTGCTGCTCGCCCTGCTGCTCGCCGCGGCGCCCCGCCTGCGAGCCGCGGAAGTACCCACGCTCAGCCGCCACGTCACCGACCTGACCGGCACGCTCGACGCGCAGCAGGTCGATCAGCTCGACGCGCAGCTGGTCGACCTGGAGAAGCGCAAGGGCGCCCAGCTGGTCGTACTGGTGATCGGCAGCACGGGTGAGCAGGACATCGAAAGCTATTCGCTGGCCGTCGCCGAGCAGAACAAGGTCGGGCGCAAGGGCACCGATGACGGCGTGCTGCTGCTGGTCGCCAAGAACGACCGGCGCGTGCGCATCGAGGTCGGCTACGGGCTGGAGGGCGCGATACCGGACGCGGCCACCGCGCGCATCATCCGCGAGTACATGGCGCCGAAGTTCCGCGTGAACGACTACTACGGTGGCATCCGCGATGCGGTCGGCGCGCTGACGCAGTTGATCGACGGTGAACCGCTGCCGCCGCCGGTGCAGGGAGCGCCGACCGGGCATCGCGGGCTGGGGTTGCAGCACGCGTTGTTCATCGGCGTCTTCATCGCGTTCTTCCTGCGCAATCTGTTCGGCCGTGCCCATCTGTTCGTGCGCACGCCGCTGGGTGCGGGCATCACCGGTTTCGTACTGTGGCTGCTCGCCGCGAGCCTGGGTGCGGCCATGCTGGGGGCGGTGATCGGCGGGGTGCTGATGCTGCTGCCCGGTGGCGGCGGCCGATCGATCGGCGGCGGTGGCTGGGGCGGCTGGGGTGGCTTCGGCGGCGGCGGCTTCGGAGGAGGTGGTTTCGGCGGCGGCGGGGGCGGCGGCTTCAGCGGCGGCGGCGGAAGCTTCGGCGGCGGCGGTTCCTCGGGGAGCTGGTGATGACGCGCCTGCAGCGAATGCTCGCGAACCTGTTCGGCGGCTGGTTCCAGTTGCGCCGGCGCTTCCCGTCGGCATTGCTGGATGAGCTGGCCGATGCCGTGAGCGCGGGCGAACGCAGCCATCTGGGCGAGATCCGCTTCGCGCTCGAGTCGCGCTTGCCCTTGAGCGCGGCGCTCGCCGGTCTGGACGCGCGGCTGCGCGCGCAGGCGGTGTTCGCCCAGTTGCGCGTCTGGGATACCGAGGAGAACACCGGCGTGCTGATCTACCTGCTGCTTTCGGAGCAGCGGATCGAGATCGTCGCCGACCGCGGTATCGCCCACCGCGTCGCGCAGTCGCAGTGGGATGCGATCTGCCTGCGCATGCGCGACGCCTTCGCACGGGCACGGTGGCGCGAAGGCAGCCTGGCGGGCATCGAGGCCGTGCATGCACTGCTGCGCGAGCATTTCCCGGCGGACGACCGGCCCAATCCGGACGAGCTTCCGGACCGCCCCGTACTGCTTTGAAAAAAAAACGGCCGCCCTGCGGCGGCCGTGTGGCTTGAGCGGTCTCGGTATCAGGCGCCCTTGCCGATGTGCTTCTCCAGGAACGCCTGCAGCGCGTTGTAGAAATCCACGCGGTTCTTCTCGTCGTAGAAGCCGTGGCCCTCGCCCGGCTTGCTCATCCACTCGTACGGTTTGTGTGCGGCGTCGAGCGCGGCGCGCATGGCCTTGGCCTGGGCGAAGGGCGCGCGTTGGTCGTCCTCGCCGTGGATCAGCAGCACCGGCACGTCGATCTTGTCGGCGAGCTTGTCGGGCGAGTTGGCGTCCAGGTCGGCGTCGTCCTTGCCGATGACCATCGTCAGATAGCTGCGGCCGGTCTTGCTTTCGCGCACGTCGCCCTTGGCGTACATCATCTTGAGGTCGTAGACGCCGGCGTAGCCGACCGCGCACTTGAACAGGCCCGGCGCGCGGATAGTCGTCATCATCGCCGAGTAGCCGCCGAAGCTGCCGCCGTAGACGCAGATCCGTGCCGGATCGGCATAGTGCTGCGCCACGGCCCAGCGGACTCCGTCGGTCAGGTCCTGCTGGATGCGCGTGCCCCACTTGAGATAGCCCGCTTCCTGGAAGTCTTCGCCACGGCCGCCCGAGCCGCGGTAGTTGACCTGCAGCACCAGGTAGCCGCGGTTGGCGAGGAACTGGGCGTCGTCGTCGTACGACCAGTCATCGCTGACGCCGATGGGCCCGCCGTGGGGCAGCAGCACCATCGGCAGGCCGGTTTCGCCGCGGCCGGGCGGCAAGGTCAGGATGGCCTCCAGTTCGGTGCCGTCGCTGGCCTTGAAGCGCATGGGGCGGCGCTCCGCCATTTTTGCCGGGTCGATCCAGGGCGCTGCGTCGAACAGCTTGCGCACCTTGTAGGTGTGTGTGTCGATCAGCAGGTAGGTGCCCGGGTTGCGGTCGCTTGTCACGCTGAACAGCAGTTGCCCGCCGTCCTCGCTGTAGTTGATGAAGTGCAGGTACTGGCCGGGAAACTTCAGGCTGAGCGCGCGATGCAGCTTGGCCGCTGGCAGGTTCGGGTCGATGTAGCTTGCCTGCGGCACCCCGGTTTCGGAAACGGCGGCAAAGGGCTGGCGCGGCAGCGGCGTCCATTCGATCGTGCCGACGCTGCCGAAGCCGGCGGCGTCAAGCACCTGGCGGTTGGTGCCGGACTCGTCCTGCAGCACCAGCGAGGCCGGCCCGCCGGCGGGGTCGTATAGGGCGTAGATGTGCTGCTGGTCCGGGGCGACCTCGACGGGCGAGAAGCTGCCGACCTGCGCGGCCGGCAGTTGCCGCCAATGGTCGTTGTCCCGGTGGTAGACCACGTAATCGAAATTCTCGTTGCGGCCGTAGGCATAGCGAGGCCGTCCGTCGTCACCGACCAGGAAGCTCATGTTGCCGACCCCGATGTCGGCCAGCAGATGGCGCGTATTGGCAGTGGCGTCGACGTCGTACAGCGAACTGCTGCTCTCGGAGGACCAACTGGTGACGGCCATGTAGAAATGGCCGTTGGCCCTGTCCGGCAGTCCGTCGATGAAACCCCATCCCCGGTCCCGGCCGCGGGTCTGCGCGCGCGTGCCGTACATGGAGTCGTAGCCGTACAGGTAATCCTGGTTCTTGCCGTCGATATCGCTGGCGAGGATTTCGCCGGTGTAGGCCGGCCGGTCGATCGATCCGAACTCCTTGCCTTTGGCCACCACCAGCCGCGTCGGGCCGACCCAATGGATGTCCAGCGGCAGTTCGTATTTGGGCATGCGCAGCATGCTCGCAGGCTTGGACATGTCCTCCACGCGGTAGACCACCAGGGCGTGCTGGCTGCCCTCGTCCCAACGCACCGCCAGGTACTTGCCGTCGGGCGAGAGCCGGGGCATCGACAGTTGCGGGTGGCGCGCGAAATCCTCCACCGGCAGCAGGTCGGCCGACGCGGCGATCGCGGGCGCCAAAAGCATGGCCGCGCAAAGCACGGTCCGTGTGAATCGGTTCATCGTCCCTTCCCCCTGGGCTCCTGGTGGCAGGCGCGGACGCCGGGAGTACGACGTCCGGCCAGGGGGGCATCCCCATGCCGCCCCGATGCCCACGATTCTAGTCACGGCCGGTCGGGCGCCGAAAGGGCCTGCGCCGCGCGGACCGGCCCGGCTACACTTGGGACTTTGCCCGGCCGCGCCCAGCCATGACCCAGCCCTTCACCGTCCACTTCGATCCGGTCGCCTTCCACGTCGGGCCCGTGCAGGTGCACTGGTATGGGCTGATGTACCTGCTGGGCTTCCTGGGCGCCGGCCTGCTGGGCGAGCGGCGCCGGCGCGAGGGGCGCCTGCCGGTCAGCCGCGACGCGCTGAGCGACCTGGCTTTTTACGCCATGCTGGGCATCATCGTGGGCGGACGCGTGTGGTACATGCTGTTCTACTACGCCGGCGGCCCGCATTGGATCTGGACCGACCCGTTGGCGCTGTTCAAGGTGTGGGACGGCGGCATGAGCTTCCATGGCGGCTTGCTCGGCGTGCTCGCGGCCGCCTGGTGGTGGTCGCGGCGCCATCGGCTGCATTTCTTCGACACCATGGACTTCGTGGCGCCGCTGGTTCCGCTGGGACTCGGACTCGGCCGGCTGGGCAACTTCATCAACGGCGAGCTGTGGGGCAAGCCAGGCAGCGTGCCCTGGGCGATGATCTTTCCCAACGCGCATGCCGAGGACCTGCAGTTGGCGGCCGGCCAGCCGGCGCTGGCGCAACAGCTGGCGCGCTTCGGCGGCCTGCCGCGGCACCCCTCGGAGCTCTACGAGATGGCGCTGGAGGGCGCAGTGATGTTCGCGGTGCTGTGGCTGGTATCGATGAAGCCCCGGCCGCGCTACCTGGTTTCGGGCCTGTTCGCGCTGCTCTACGGCTGCTTCCGCTTCGCCGTCGAATTCGTGCGCGTGCCCGACCCCCAGCTCGGCTACCTGGCCTGGGGCTGGCTGACCATGGGGCAGGTGCAGTCGCTGCCGCTGGTCGTGGTCGGGCTGGTGCTGGTGGCGCTTTCGCGCCGGGCGCCGACGCTGGCGCTGGCGGCGCGTTGAATCGGGCAGGTTGAATCGGCAGGGCGGGCTTGTGTCCCGCCCTGTCGATCGGCGCACGGCTAGAAGTTGCGGTCACCGCCGATCAGGTCACCCAGGCCGCCGAGGATCGAACCTTCGCCGCGGCGCTGCCCGCCGCCCTGCGGCGCGGCCGCCAGCATGCGGCCGGCCAGGCGCGAGAACGGCAGCGATTGCAGCCAGACCTTGCCCGGGCCGGTCAGCGTGGCCAGGAACACCCCTTCGCCGCCGAACAGCATGCTCTTGATGCCGCCGACGGGCCGCACGTCCATGCTGACCGTGTCGTGGAAGGCCACCACGCAGCCGGTATCCACGTCCAGCCGCTCGCCGGGCTTGAGCTCGCGCTCGACCACGGTGCCGCCGGCGTGCACGAACACCCAGCCGTCGCCCTCGAGCTTTTGCATGATGAAGCCCTCGCCGCCGAACAGGCCGGTGAGGATCTTGCGCTGGAAGAAGATGCCCAGCGACACGCCGCGCGCGCCGGCCAGGAAGGAATCCTTCTGGCAGATCAGCCGCCCGCCGTGATCGGAGAGCTTCATCGCCATCACCGTGCCCGGATAGGGCGCGGCGAAGGCGACCTTGGCCTTGCCGCTGCCGGTGTGCGTGAACACGGTGGTGAACAGGGTATCGCCCGTGACCACGCGCTTGCCGGCGGAAATCAGCTTGTCCATGAGGCCGCCGCCTTGCGAGGCGGTCGAGCCGTCGCCGAAGATGGTGTCCATCTGCACGGCCGCTTCCTTGTACATCAGGGCGCCCGCCTCGGCGATGGCGCTCTCGCCCGGGTCCAGCTCCACTTCGACGAATTGCATGTCGTTGCCGACGATGCGGTAGTCGATCTCGTCCGACGCCCCGTGGCGCCCGGCCGGTGCGGGCGGAGGCGCCACGGCCACGGCGGTGGAGGCCAGGAATACGCTGTGGATCGGCCGCCATTCGCCGAAGCCTTCCTTCCAGCAGTAGCCGTCCGGGCGGCTGTGCGCCTGGGCGCGCGCGGCCTCGTCGTCCAGCGGGCCGATGCGTTCGTTGTTGCCGTAGCTGAAGTACCACTGGGTCATGTGCGCCGCCCGCTGGGAGATGGGCTTCGGAGTCTAGGTCCGCGCCGCAGCCCGGGCGAGTGACGGATGTCATTGGACGCCAGGGCATCGGCCCGGATCCGAATTCCGCGCTTGTGCGGAGTTCCAGGGAGCCGGTTGGGGCAAGCGCCGCCCCTGCCGCTAGAATCCATTCCATGCGCGCCTACCTCGACCTGCTCGACCACGTGCTCCACCACGGCACGGAAAAGACCGACCGCACCGGCACCGGCACCAGGAGCGTGTTCGGCTGGCAGATGCGCTTCGACCTCGGCCAGGGTTTTCCGCTGGTCACCACCAAGAAGGTGCACTGGAAGTCGGTGGTGCACGAGCTGATCTGGTTCCTGCGCGGCGACACCAACGTCGCCTACCTCAAGGAACACGGCGTCAGCATCTGGGACGAGTGGGCCGACGCCGAGGGCAACCTGGGGCCGGTCTACGGCAGGCAGTGGCGCGCCTGGCCGACCGCCGACGGCGGCACCGTCGACCAGATCCGCTGGGTGGTGGACGAAATCCGCCGCAATCCCGATTCGCGCCGGTTGATCGTCAGCGCCTGGAATGTCGGCGAACTGCCGAAGATGGCGCTGATGCCCTGCCACACGCTGTTCCAGTTCTACGTGGCCGACGGCAGGCTCTCCTGCCAGCTCTACCAGCGCTCGGGCGACATCTTCCTGGGCGTGCCGTTCAACATCGCCAGCTACGCGCTGCTCACCCACATGGTGGCGCAGGTGTGCGGGCTGGGCGTGGGCGACTTCGTGCACACGCTGGGCGACGCGCACCTGTACGGCAACCATGTCGAGCAGGCGCGCCTGCAACTGTCCCGCGAGCCGCGGCCGTTGCCGCGCGTGGCGCTCAACCCGCAAGTGCGGGCGTTGGAGGACTTCCGCTTCGAAGACGTCGCCCTGGAGGGCTACGACCCGCATCCGGCGATCAAGGCGCCCGTTGCTGTGTAGGGCGGTCGAGGCCGCCCGGCCCTGCCTCGCCGGCGAGCAGCCGCTTCAATTCCGCGGCGTCGCGAAGCAGCTCGAACGGCGTCACCGGGGCCGGATGTTCCGGTGGCGTCTGCAAGGTCTTCTGCCACACCCCCACGTCCCACCAGCGGCCGAGCTTGTAGCCGCTCTGCCGCCACACGCCGGCGGGCGCAAAGCCCATCGTCTCGTGCAACCGCACGCTGGCTTCGCCGGGCAAGGTGATCACGCCGACCGCCTGGTTGATGCCCTGCAGGCGCATCGCTTCCAGCAGCACGCCGTACAGGCGCCGGGCGATGCCTCTGCGGCCGGCATCCTCGCGCACGTAGATCGAGGTTTCGGCGATCCAGTCGTAGGCGGCGCGTTCGCGGAAGCGGCTGGCGTACGCGTAGGCGAGCACCTCGCCGTCGCTTTCCCACACCAGCCAGGGATACTGCGCCAGGCGCGCGACGATGCGCTCGCGCATCGCGGTCACGCCGGGCAGGGCGGTCTCGAAGGTGGCCACGCCATGGGTGACCGACGGGGCGTAGATCGCATGCACCGCGGCGGCGTCGTCGGGGCGGGCGATGCGGATCATGCCGTCCATCGTCAGAGCTGACGCAGGTAATAGCGGTCGCAGCCGTGGTGGCCGGTGCCGCCCATCGCCGCGCAGATCGGCGTGAAGCCGCTGCGCCGGTACAGCGCCTGCGCCGCGTCCATGCCGGTGAGGGTTTCCAGGTAGCAGCGCCGGTATCCCATGGTGCGCGCCGCGTCCAGGCAGCGCTGCATCATCGCGGTGCCCGCGCCGATGCCGCGCGCCTGCGGCAGGAAGTACATCTTGCGCAGCTCGCACACGTCCGGCTCGCCGCCCTCCAGCGGCGCCACGCCGGCGCCGCCGATGACCGCGCCGTCGCGCTCGACCACGAAGTAGGCGCAGCCGGGCCGCGCGTAGGCCTCGGCCATGTGATCGACTTCCGTGTCGTGGATGGCGAAGCCCGGGCCGTCGGCGCCGAACTCGGGCATCACGGTGCGGATGATCGACGCCACCGCGGCATCGTCGGCAGGTTCGATCGGGCGGATCAGGAAGTTTGCGGTCATGGGGCGTAGAAGTGGGTGTAGGGAATCCGGACTTCGGTATCAGGCGGCCGTGCGTGCGCGCGTGACGCGGCTGGCGGTGTCCTTGTGCAGTTGCGCGGCGAGCCAGGCGCCGGTGGCGACCAGCAGGTCCAGATCGACGCCGGTGCGCAGGCCCATGCCGTGCAGCATGTAGACCACGTCCTCGCTGGCCACGTTGCCGGTGGCGCCCTTGGCATAGGGGCAGCCGCCCGTGCCGGAGACGGCGCTGTCGACCACGCGCACGCCTTCCTCCAGGCAGGCCAGGATGTTCGCCAGGGCCTGGCCGTAGGTGTCGTGGAAGTGCACCGCCAGCGCGTTCATGGGTACCGCCTGCGCCACCGCCCGCAGCATCGCGCGCGCCCTGGCCGGCGTGCCGACGCCGATGGTGTCGCCCAGCGAGATCTCGTAGCAGCCCAGCGCATGCAGCCGCTGCGCCACGCGCACCACGTCGGCGACCGGCACCTCGCCCTGGTAGGGGCAGCCGAGCACGGTGGAGACATAGCCGCGCACCGCCACGCCGTCGGCCCGGGCATGCTCGATCACCGGCGCGAAACGCTCGATCGACTCGTCGATGGAGGCGTTGACGTTCTTGCGGTTGAAGGCCTCGCTCGCGGCCGTGAATACGGCGATTTCGCGCGCACCCACCGCCCGCGCGCGTTCGTAGCCCTGCAGGTTGGGCACCAGCACCGGATAGCGCACGCCGGGCACCTTGCGGATGCCGGCGAACACCTCGGCCGCGTCGGCCAGCTGCGGCACCCACTTGGGGCTGACGAAGCTGGTCGCCTCGATGGTGGTCAGGCCGGTGGAGGAAAGCCGGTCGATCAGCGCGATCTTCACCTCCGCCGGCAGCAGCGTCTTCTCGTTCTGCAGGCCGTCGCGGGCGCCGACTTCGACGATGCGGACGGTATCGCCTGGGGAGGTCATGGCGGCTCCGGGTGCGGGAAAGCCCAACTTTAGCCGGTCGGCCGCCGCGGCAGGACCGGCAGGCGGCAGGCTGGCTTTGGCCAGGGCTCCTCCGTATAATCGCCGGTTCGACCCATACGGACGGGTCGTGAACCGATGTCGGCAGGACGGAAAGCGTGGCCTTCGGGACCACCGCCGAATCAGTCAGAAACCGGGCACTCAAAGCCCACTCAGGAGCATTCCCATGCCCAAGATCAAGACCAACCGGGCGGCTGCGAAGCGTTTTCGCAAGACCGCGTCGGGCAAGTTCAAGGCCGGTCACGCCTTCAAGTCGCACATCCTGACCAAGAAGTCGACCAAGCGTAAGCGCAACCTGCGCGCCACCAACCACGTCAAGGCGTGCGACACCAAGGGTGTGGCTCGCATGTTGCCGTACGTCTAAGGGGAGGAGAACACCATGGCTCGTGTAAAGCGTGGCGTCACCGCCCGTCGTCGTCACAAGAAGATCATCGGCCGCGCGAAGGGCTACTACAACGCCCGCCGCAAGGTCTTCCGCGTAGCGAACCAGGCCGTCATCAAGGCCGGCCAGTACGCCTATATCGGCCGCAAGCAGCGCAAGCGCCAGTTCCGTGCGCTGTGGATCGTGCGCATCAACGCCGCCGCCCGCCAGTTCGGCCTGTCCTACAGCCGCCTGATCAACGGCCTGTCCAAGGCCGGCATCACGATCGACCGCAAGGTGCTGGCGGACATCGCCGTGCACGACATCAAGGCGTTTGGCGCCATCGCGGAAAAAGCGAAGGCCAGCCTGGCCGCTTGATCGTCGTCACCGACGGTATGCTGTGAATCAAGCGGGGAGAAGGCCAACGCCTTCTCCCCGTTTTTATTTAATGACGTGCCGTTTCTATCTAATAACGTGCTCTTTCGCGTTTGCCTCCTCTCCCCCATCTTCGATAAGTAACGGGGGAGAGGATTGAGGTGAGGGGCCAAGGCTTGCCTTGGACGTCACCAAAGCCGCTTCGATGCGGCAGCAACGCTAGAGCCGCCCCTCACCCCAACCCTCTCCCCGGAGGGGAGAGGGAGCTAGAGGCAAAACCAAAGCGGAACTCGCACCGATGGACGATCTGGATAGTCGCGCAAGCCAGGCCTTGGCCGACATCGAAAACGCCGCCTCGCTGGACGCGCTCGAAACCCTGCGCGTGGGCCTGCTCGGCAAGAGCGGCATCGTCACCGCCGCGCTGAAGTCGCTGGGCGCGCTCGCCCCGGACGAGCGCAAGGCCCGCGGCGCCGAGGTCAACCGCGTCAAGGACCGCCTGGCCGACGCGCTCGCCGCCCGCAAGCAGACGCTGGAGCAGGCCGAGCTCGACCGCCGCCTGGCCTCCGAAAAGCTCGACATCACCCTGCCGGGCCGCGACGGCCAGCGCGGCGGCATCCATCCGATCACCCGCGCGCTCGAGCGCATTGCGGCGATCTTCGCCCGGCTGGGTTACCAGCGCGCCGAGGGGCCTGAGATCGAGGACGACTGGCATAACTTCGAGGCGCTGAACTTCCCGCCGCACCACCCGGCGCGCGCCATGCACGACACCTTCTACTTCGGCGACGGGCGCCTGTTGCGCACGCATACCTCGCCGGTGCAGATCCGCTCGATGCAGGGCCGCCAGCCGCCGATCCGCATCATTGCGCCCGGCAAGGTCTACCGCAGCGACTCGGACCAGACCCACTCGCCGATGTTCCACCAGATCGAGGGCCTGCTGGTCGACGAGACCTCCAGCTTCGCCGACCTGAAGGGCACGCTGGCCGAGTTCGTGCGCGCGTTCTTCGAGCGCGACTTCGAGATGCGCTTCCGCCCCAGCTATTTCCCCTTCACCGAGCCCTCGGCGGAGGTGGACATCCGCTGGGAGACGGACGATGGCCAGAGCCGCTGGCTGGAGGTGCTCGGCTGCGGCATGGTCCACCCGAACGTGCTGGCCAACTGCGGCATCGATCCCGAGCGCTACACCGGCTTCGCCTTCGGCCTGGGCGTGGAGCGCTTCGCCATGCTGCGCTACGGCGTCTCGGACCTGCGCGCGTTCTTCGAGAACGATCTGCGCTTCCTCAAGCAGTTCGCGTAAGCCGGCAAGGAATCGATACCCATGAAATTCTCCGAAAACTGGCTGCGCGAGCTGGTCGAGATCCAGGCCGACCGCGCCCAGCTGGCCCATGCGCTGACCATGGCCGGGCTGGAAGTGGAAGAACTGACGGTGCTGGGCGAGGGCCTGGCCGGCGTGGTGGTGGGCGAGATCGTGGCTGCCGAGAAGCACCCGGAAGCCGATCGCCTGAAGGTCTGCAAGGTCGCGATCGGGCGGGGCGAGCCGCTGCAGATCGTGTGCGGCGCACCCAACGCGCGCGTCGGCCTGAAGGCGCCGCTGGCGATGGTCGGCGCGGTGCTGCCGGGCGATGTGCAGATCAAGGCCGCCAAGCTGCGCGGTGTGGAGTCGGCCGGCATGCTGTGCTCGGCCAAGGAGCTGGGCATCGACGCGGATGCTTCCGGCTTGATGGAGCTCCCGGCCGATGCGCCCGCCGGCCAGCCGCTGGCCCAGTTTCTGGGCCTGCCCGATGCCAGCATCGAGCTCAAGCTCACGCCGAACCGCCCCGATTGCCTGGGGCTGATCGGCCTGGCGCACGACGTGGCCGCGCTGTTCGGCAGCCGCGTGCTGGTGCCGGCACAGGAGCCCGCGCCGGTGACCTCCGATGCGCGCCGCGGCATCCGCCTGGAAGCCGGCAAGGATGCTCCGCGCTACCTCGGCCGCGTGATCGAAGGCATCGATGCGTCCGCCCGTTCGCCGCTGTGGCTGGCCGAACGCCTGCGGCGTGCCGGCCTGCGTCCGATCAGCGCGGTGGTCGACGTGACCAACTACGTGATGCTGGAGCTGGGCCAACCGCTGCACGCATTCGACAACGACAAGCTCGAAGGCGACATCGTGGTGCGCCATGCGCGCGAGGGCGAGGCGCTGAAGCTGCTCGACGGCAGCGAAGCCAGGCTCGATGCCGCCTTCCTGCTGATCGCCGACCAGCGCAAGGCCCTGGCCGTGGCCGGCGTGATGGGCGGCTTCGATTCGCGCGTGACCGAGTCCACCCACAACATTTTTCTCGAATCCGCGCACTTCGCGCCGGCCGCGATCATGGGGCGCGCGCGCAAGCTCGGCCTGCACACCGACGCCTCGCACCGCTTCGAGCGCGGCGTCGACCCGGAGCTGCCGCGCCGCGCGCTGGAGCGAGCCACCGAACTGCTGCTCTCGATCGCCGGCGGCAAGGCCGGCCCCGTGCTGGTCGCCGAGCATCCGGCCGACCTGCCCAAGCCGGCCACGGTCGCCCTGCGCCGCGCACGCCTGGCCCGCGTGCTGGGGCTGGGCGTGCCGGACGAGGAAGTCACGCGCATCTTCACCGCCCTGGGCATGGCCGTGCAGCACAGCGCCGAGGGCTGGCAGGTCACCGCGCCGACCAGCCGCTTCGACATCGAGCGCGAGGAGGACCTGATCGAGGAGGTCGCCCGCGTGTACGGCTACGACCGTATCCCCACCCATACGCCCGCCGGCGCGCTGTCGCTCGCGCCCGAGCCCGAGGCGCGCACCGGCGAACTGGCGCTGCGCGAGCAGCTCGCCGCGCGCGACTACTACGAGGCGGTGAACCTGTCCTTCGTCAGTGCCGAATTGCTCGCGCGCTGGGGCTGGACCGACAGGCTGGTACCGCTGGCCAACCCGCTGTCGGCCGATCTGGCCGTGATGCGCCCCTCGCTGCTGCCGGGCCTCGTCGAGGCGCTGCGCCACAACCGTGCGCGCCAGCAGGAGCGCGTGCGGTTGTTCGAGGTCGCCCGGGTCTTCGAAAGCGGGTCCGCCAGCGAAGCACTGGCCATGCAGGGCAGGGCCGCCAGGCAAGCCGGCGATCCGCCCGTGGAAACCCCGAGCCTGGCGATCGTCGCCTGCGGCAATGCGCATGCCGAGCAGTGGGCCGAGCCGAGCCGTCCGCTCGACTTCTTCGACCTCAAGGGCGAACTGGATGCGCTGCTGGCCTGGGGCGGCGAGCCCGAACGCTGGTCGCTGCACGCCGACGGCCTGCCGGTCTGGCTGCATCCGGGCCGCGGCGCCCGCGTCGCGCGCGATGGTGAGACGGTGGGCCACCTCGGTGCGTTGCACCCGCAACTGGCCAGGGCGCTGGATCTGGGGCCGGACGTTCACGTCCTGGAAGTGGCGCTGGCGCCGCTGCTGGATCGCCGCCTGCCCAGGGCACGGCCGGTGCCGCGCTTCCCCTCGGTGCGCCGCGACATTGCCGTCGATCTGCCTGAAGAGGTGCGTTGGTCACAGATCGAGCAGACCGTCCGCGGCACCCTCGGCAGCGTGCTCAAGGAGCTGCGGCTGTTCGACCGCTACAGCGGCAAGGGTGTCGATGCAGGCCGAAAAAGTCTCGCTATGGGCTTGATTTTGCAGGACGCTTCACGCACGCTTACCGACGACGACGCGGACCGCTGCGTACGCGATGCGGTAGCCGCGTTGGAGGCCACATGCAAGGCAAAGTTGCGAGGTTGAGATGGCGCTGACCAAGGCGGAGATGGCCGAGCGCCTTTTCCTCGAGGTGGGCCTCAACAAGCGTGAGGCGAAGGAATTCGTGGATGCCTATTTCGAGGTCGTCCGCGAAGCGTTGGAAAGGGGCGAGCAGGTGAAGCTGTCGGGTTTCGGCAACTTCGACCTGCGTCAGAAGAACCAGCGACCGGGTCGCAACCCCAAGACGGGCGAGGAGATTCCGATTTCCGCCCGTCGCGTGGTGACGTTCCGTCCCGGGCAGAAACTCAAGGTGCGAGTCGAGAGCTATGCTGGACCAAGGGAATAACACCGAACTGCCCGCCATCCCGGCGAAGCGCTACTTCACCATCGGTGAGGTGAGCGAGCTGTGTGGCGTCAAGCCGCACGTGCTGCGCTATTGGGAGCAGGAATTCCCCGCGCTCAATCCGGTCAAGCGCCGCGGCAACCGGCGCTACTACCAGCGCCACGACGTGCTGATGATCCGCCAGATCCGCGGCCTGCTGTACGACGAGGGCTTCACCATCACCGGTGCCCGCGCGCGGCTGGAAGGCCCGCAGGCGCGCATGGAATCGAGCATTTCCCATCAGATCGTGCGCCAGGTGCGCATGGAACTGGAAGAAATCCTGACCCTGCTGCGTCGCTGAAACCGCCGCGCGTCTGCTATCATTCGCTTTCTGTCGAAAGTGCGGCCCGTGGATGGGCGCCTTTTGATCTTCGCGATCGGGACGATCGCAAAGCAACCGTCACGTCGGGGCGTAGCGCAGCCTGGTAGCGCATCTGCCTGGGGGGCAGAGGGTCGTCGGTTCGAATCCGGCCGCCCCGACCAATCCGGAAGAAACAGAAACGGCGCCTTTGGCGCCGTTTTCGTTTCGGGAGAGAGGGGGTTACGGCGCTTCAATACAGCACGCGGCTGCGCAGGGTGCCCGGAATCGCCGACATGCGCTCCTTCAGCTCCAATGCCTGGGCTTCGTCGGCGGCCACGTCGATCACCACGTAGCCCACCTCCGCATCGGTCTGCAGGAACTGCGCATCGATGTTGATGTTGCCCGCAGAGAACAGCTCGTTGATGCGCGAGAGCATGCCCGGCACGTTGCGGTGGATGTGCAGCAGGCGGCGGCTGCGCGGATGCTCGGGCAGCGACACCTCGGGGAAGTTCACCGCCGACAAGGTCGAGCCGTTGTCGCTGTAGCGCACCAGTTTGCTGGCGACCTCGATGCCGATGTTGTCCTGCGCTTCCAGCGTGCTCCCGCCGATGTGCGGGGTGAGGATCACGTTGTCCATGCCGACCAGCGGCGAGACGAACGCGTCGTCGTTGCCCTTGGGCTCGGACGGGAAGACGTCCACGGCGGCGCCGCCCAGCTGGCCCTTGAACAAGGCGGCCGCCAGCGCATCGATGTCGACGACGCTGCCGCGCGAGGCGTTGATGAGCAGCGAGCCTTCGCGCATGCGGGCAAGCTGCGCGGCGCCGATCATCATGCGCGTGGCCGGGGTATCGGGCACGTGCAGCGTGACCACGTCGGCGCGTTGCAGCAGGTCGTCCAGGCTCGCCGCGGCGTGTGCGTTGCCCAGCGCGAGCTTCGCTTCGATGTCGTGGAAGATCACGCGCATGCCCAGGCTCTCGGCCAGTACGCCGACCTGGGTGCCGATGTGGCCGTAGCCGACGATGCCCAGCACCTTGCCCCGCGCCTCGTAGCTGCCCGCGGCGGATTTTGACCAGCCGCCGCGATGGCACTGCATGTTCTTCTGCGGGATGCCGCGCAGCAGCATGACCGCCTCGGCCACCACCAGCTCGGCCACGCTGCGCGTGTTGGAATAGGGCGCGTTGAACACCGGCAGGCCCAGCCGCCGCGCGGCGCCCAGGTCCACCTGGTTGGTGCCGATGCAGAAGCAGCCCACCGCGATCAGGCGCCGTGCGTGCTCCAGCAGCTCCGGCGTGAGCTGGGTGCGCGAGCGGATGCCGACGATGTGCGCCTCGGCCAGGCGCGCCTTCAGCTCGGCCTCGGGAAGCGCCTTCGGATGCGTTTCGATCTGGGTGTACCCAGCCTGGCGGAAGGTTTCCTCGGCGCTGCGGCTGACGCCTTCGAGCAGCAGCACGCGGATGTCCTGCCGGGGGAAGGAAGTCTTCATGTAAGCCAAGTCCATGCCGGGGCGAAGGCGTAACTATGCCAGAGCTTTCCGGTTTTGCGGCGCTGCAACACTGGACCGTGTCCAGGCCCTCTGGCAGGCTGCTTACTCCTCACGGAGCCATCATGACCGACCCCCGCCTCACCGACCTGGCCGATCGCGCGCCGGGATTGCGCCTGCTCACCGATCTGGCCGACCTCATCCACTACGGGCGCGACTGGACCCGCCGCTGGGGCCCCGCGCCGCTGGCGGTGGCGTTGCCGGTCTCGGTGGATCAGGTGCGGGCGATCGTCCGCTGGGCGAACGACCGGCAGATCGCGCTGGTCCCTTCCGGCGGGCGCACCGGACTGTCCGGCGGCGCCGTGGCGGCGCGCGGCGAGCTGGTGCTGAGCCTGGAGCGGATGAACCGCGTGCTCGGCTTTGATGCCACCGACCGGCTGCTCGAGGTCGAGGCCGGCATCACGCTGCACGCGGTGCACGAGGCGGCGCGCGCGCACGGCCTGCTCTATCCGGTCGATTTCGCCGCGCGCGGCTCCTGCACCATCGGCGGCAACGTGGCCACCAACGCCGGCGGCATCCGGGTGGTCCGCTACGGCACCACCCGCGAGTGGATCGGCGGGTTGACGGTGGTGGCCGGCAACGGCGAGCTGCTGGAACTCAACCGCGGCCTGGTCAAGAACTCCAGCGGCTACGACCTGCGCCAGCTGATGATCGGCTCGGAAGGCACGCTGGGGGTGGTGGTCGGCGCGCAGCTGAAGCTCACCGAGCCGCCGCCGCCGGCGCAGACCATGCTGCTGGCCTTGCCGCACATGGATGCGCTGATGCGGGTGTTCGCGCTGTTCCGCTCGCAGCTGAAGCTGCAGGCGTTCGAGTTCTTCACCGACGTGGCGCTGCGCCACGTGCTGGCGCACGGCGCGCAGCGCGCGATCGACAGCGACCAGCCCTACTACGTGGTCACCGAGTACGACGCGGTGGACGAGCGAGACGAGCACGCCGCACTGCAGGCGTTCGAGAGCGGCGTGCGCGAGGGCTGGATCAGCGACGGCGTGATCGCGCAGAACGAGGCGCAAGCGGCAATGCTCTGGCGCCTGCGCGAGGGCATCACCGAGAGCCTGGCGCCAAGCAAGCCGTACAAGAACGACATCGCGCTGCGCATCGGCGCCATGCCGGCGTTCCTGCACGAGATGCAGGCGCTGCTCGCGCGCGAGTATCCACAGATGGAAGTGGTCTGGTTCGGCCACATCGGCGACGGCAACCTGCACATCAACGTGCTGCCGCCGCAGGACATGGCGCAGGCCGAGTTCCTCGCCCGCTGCGAACGGGTGACGCAGTTGCTGGCCGACGCATTGCAGCGGCACGGCGGCAGCATTTCCGCCGAGCACGGCATCGGCCTGGTCAAGCGTGCCTACCTCGGCAGCACCCGCAGCGTCGCGGAGATCGCGCTCATGCGCGGCGTGCGCGGCGCCTTCGATCCGAACGGCATCCTCAATCCCGGCAAGCTGTTCGATTAGGGCACGCGGCGCGCCGGGAAACGCGTGCTAGCCTTGGCGGCTCACCGTCCCCACGGAGACCCCAGGCATGACGCAGGAACGCCGCACGCTTTATCCGGAGATCGAGCCCTACGACAGCGGCATGCTGCCGGTATCTGGCCTGCACACGATCTACTACGAGCAGAGCGGCAATCCCGACGGCAAGCCGGTGGTGTTCCTGCACGGCGGACCGGGCGCGGGCGCGAGCCCGCGTTGCCGGCGTTTCTTCGACCCGGCCGTCTATCGCATCGTGCTGTTCGACCAGCGCGGGTGCGGCCGCTCGACGCCGCACGCCGAACTCACCGACAACACCACCTGGGACCTGGTCGCCGACATCGAGCGGCTGCGCGGGCACCTGGGCATCGCGCGCTGGCAGGTGTTCGGCGGCTCCTGGGGCTCCACCCTGGCGCTGGCCTACGCGCAGACGCACCCGGACAAGGTGACCGAGCTGGTGCTGCGCGGCATCTTCATGCTGCGCCGCTGGGAGCTGGAGTGGTTCTACCAGAAGGGCTGCGACGCGCTCTATCCGGATGCCTGGGAGCCCTATCTGGCGGCCATTCCCGAAGCCGAGCGCGGCGACCTGATGAGCGCCTACCACCGCCGCCTCACCAGCGCCGATGCCAAGACGCGGCTGGACGCGGCGCGCGCCTGGTCGACCTGGGAGGCCGGCACCAGCTTCCTCCACCAGGATCCCGACTACATCGCCAGCAGCGGCGAGGACGAGTTCGCGCTGGCCTTCGCGCGGATCGAATGCCACTACTTCGTGCACGGCGGCTTCTTCGAGCACGACGACCAGCTGCTGCGCAACGTCGGGCGCATCCGGCGCATCCCCACGGTGATCGTGCAGGGGCGCTACGACGTGGTGTGCCCGATCCGCAGCGCCTGGGACCTGCATCGCGCCTGGCCCGAGGCGGACCTGCGCATCGTGCAGGACGCCGGCCACTCGGCCTTCGAGCCGGGCATCACGCACGAGCTCGTCGAGGCGACCGACCGCTTTAGATGACCGCCGCAGGCGCGCCCTGCTCCCTCTCGGTGAGAGGGCAGGGTGAGGGGCCGGGGCTCGCCTCTAACTCGAACGAAGCTTGCGCAGCACGCGGGGCCGGCTCAGCCTGGCAACTGCTTGGTCCCGAAGATCTTGTCGCCCGCGTCACCCAGCCCCGGCAGGATGTAGCCCTTGTCGTTGAGCCGCTCGTCGATCGAGGCGGTGTAGATCTCAACGTCCGGATGCGCAGCCTCGATCCGCGCCAGCCCCTCGGGAGCCGCGACCAGGAACAGCCCCTTGATGCGCCGGCATCCGGCGGCCTTGAGCATGTCCACCGTGGCCACCAGCGTGCCGGCGGTGGCGAGCATCGGGTCGACGATCAGCGCGGTGCGCTCGTGCATGCTGCCGCTGAGCTTTTCGTAGTAGGCCACCGGCGCCAGCGTGGCCTCGTCGCGCTGCACGCCGACCACGCTGACCTTGGCCGAGGGAATCAGGTCGAGCACGCCCGGCAGCATCCCCAGGCCCGCACGCAGGATCGGCACGATGGTGATCTTCTTGCCCTTGATGCGCTCCACCTTCACCGGGCCGGCCCAGCCCTCGATGCTGTCCTCCAGGATCTCCAGATCCTTGGTCGCCTCGTAGGTGAGCAGGGCGGCCACTTCGGAGGCCAGTTCGCGGAATTCCTTGGTGCTGATGCCGGCGCGGCGCATCAGGCCGAGCTTGTGGCGGATCAGCGGATGGCGGACTTCGACGATCTTCATGGCGCGGCCGTCATGCTGGAGGCCGGCAAGCTTAGCGCAGGCCCTACGCGCGAGCGGAGTGCCCGATCGAATGGCACCCCGCGGCGGCGGGTCAGCCGGCAGTCTTCTTCAGGCAGGTGCTCATGAAGGCCTTGCGGGCGTCGCCGGAAAGCGCCTTGGCCTTCGCGTCGGCGTTGCAACTCTTCATGCGCTCCTGCGGGGTGGCGGCTGCGGCAGGCGCGGGCGTTCCCTTGAGGCAGGCGCTCATCGCGGCCTTGCGCTCGTCTCCCTTCTTGCCGGCAGTCTGCTTGCTGCAAGCGGACATGCGCTGTTGCTGCGGGGTGAGCGGCTTGGTGGTCGGCGTGGCGGCGAACGCCGGGGCGAGGGCGAACAGAATGGCGGCAGCGATGGCGAGGCTCGGACGGTTGGACATGGCGGCACCTCACGGAAGGGCCGGCGGTTGCCGGCCGCGCGAGTCTATGCCCGGGTGCGTCAAGGCGGTAGCAGCGGGCCCGCGAGCCACGACAAAAAGGCGCGCCGTTGCCGGCGCGCCTTCGGTTTCCCACGAAGCCGGTTCAGGCCGCTTAGGCGGTCTGCTTGCGCGGTCCCTTCAGCAGCGCCTGGCGCACGTGGTCGACCACCAGGTCGATCTCGGCGCTGGTCACTTCGAAGTGCGGGGTGAAGCGCAGCGAATTGACGCCGCCGTGGATCACCCCCACGCCGTGCTCGCGCATGTATTCCTCGGTCGAACCGGAGCCGTAGCACTTGAACTGCGGCGCCAGTTCGCAGGAGAACAGCAGGCCGGTGCCCTGCACCTTGGTGATCAGCCCGCCCAGTTCGTCCTTGAGCTTGTTGAGCTTGGCCACGAACTCCTCGCCGCGGGCGCGGATGTTGGCGCGCACCTCGTCGGTAAGCAGCTCCAGCGTGGCCAGCGCCACGTCCAGCGCGCGCGGGTTGGTGGTCATGGTGTTGCCGTAGATGCCCTTGCGGTACAGGCCGGCGGCGCGGTCGCCCACCGCCAGCACCGACAGCGGGTACTGGCCGGCGTTGAGCGCCTTGGAGAAGGTCTCCATGTCCGGCGGCGGCAGGTTCTCGAAGCCCGGGTAGTCGATGATCGAGAGCACGCCGTGCGCGCGCAGGCCGGCCTGGATCGAATCGACCAGCAGCAGGGTGCCGTGCGCCGCGGTCAGCTCGCGCGCGGCCTTGTAGAACTCCGGCGTCACCGCGCGGCCCGGATCGCCTTCGCCCATCACCGGCTCCAGGAACATCGCCTCGATGAACCAGCCGTGCCGGTCGGCTTCGGCGAAGGCGGCTTGCAGCTGCGCCACGTCGTAGGGCGCCACGGTGATCAGCGTGTCCTCGTGACGGTAGCTGGCCAGGTGCTGCAGGTAGGTCTTGCGGCTGGAGTCCGAATACAGCGCCGGCTTGTCGGTGCGGCCGTGGAAGGCGCCGCGCACCGACAGGCGCTTGATCGTGCGGTTGGCATGGCGCCCGCCCGCGTCGGTCATCAGCTTGGCGTTGACGTCCGCGATGCGGCAGGCCAGGCCCACCGCTTCGGAACCGGAATTGAGGCACAGGTAGTGGTGGTAGGGGTTGCCGCCGCGGCTGCGGCCCAGTTCCTTTTCCATCGCCTGGGTGAAGCGCAGCTGCGAGACGCTGGGCGACATCACGTTGGCCATCACCTGCGGCGTGGCGAGCGCCTCGAGGATCGCCGGGTGGTTGTGGCCGAAGCCGAGCATGCCGTAGCCGCCGTTGTCGTGCAGCACCGCGCCCTTGAGCGTGACGATCCACGGGCCACGGGCCGCAGCCGGCAGGTACGGGTTGATCGCGTCGTCCGGGTAGAAGTTGACGTAGCCGGCCTGCGCCTTGGCCAGTTGCTCGGATTCGTCCAGCTTCAGGAAGTCGCCCAGATCCGCGCGCAGCTCGCGATGGCGCGCCAGCGCCTCGCCGATCGCCTGCACCAGCTCGGGCGAGCTGGCGGCCATGCGCTCGATGTGGGCGTCATCCAGCCCGACGGTACGCGGCTTGCCGCCGAATTCGCGCAGTTCGCGCAGCTGATCGATCACACCCATGGCGGTCCTCCTCGAATCCGGCCGGCGCCCAGGTGGCGTGGCCGACATGTGAATCGGGCACGTGCCGGGGGCGGCCCGTGCGGTTCTGCGGTGCCCGTCATGGCTTGCTGAAAAGCGCTTTGCGGGCGGGACGATAGGCCCAAGGATAGCGTGCCGCCCCGCCGCCCGTAACCCCGCATGACGGCTGTCACTTGCGCCGGCTGACGCCGCCCAATGGGCGTTGGCGCCCGCCGGGCCTACCGTTTGCGACACACAAGGGAGGCTCGCATGGACATGTCTGCTACACCGGTCGCGCGGCTGCGGGGCGCGGCGAAACGCTACGGGACGCTGACCGCGCTGGACGGGCTGGATCTTTCGCTGCACCGCGGCGAACTGCTCGCGCTGCTCGGGCCCAACGGCGCCGGCAAGACCACGGCCATCGGCCTGCTGCTGGGCCTGCATCGCGCGGACGCGGGGCAGGTCGAACTGTTCGGCCGCGATCCGCAGGAGCTCGCCGCCCGCCGCCACATCGGCGTGATGCTGCAGAACGCGTTGCTGCCGCTCACCCTGCGCGTGCGCGAACTGCTGCGGCTGACCGCCAGCTATTACCCGAACCCGCGCGTGCTGCAGGAAAGCGCCGAGCTGGCGGGCATCGGCGATCTGCTCGAGCGTCCCTACGGCAAGCTTTCCGGCGGCCAGCAGCGGCGCGTGCAGTTCGCGCTCGCGCTGTGCGGGCGGCCGCAACTGCTGTTCCTGGACGAGCCGACCGTGGGCATGGACATCCAAGCGCGCCAGGCATTGTGGGCGGCGATCCGGCGGCTGGTGGGCGAAGGCTGTTCGGTGCTGCTGACCACGCATTACCTGGAGGAAGCCGAGGCGCTGGCCACCCGCGTCTGCGTGATGGCGCACGGACGCGCGATCAACGAAGGCACGGTGGACGAGCTGCGCGCACGCGTGGCGATGCGCCGCGTCCGCTGCATCAGCACGCTCGATCCGCAGGTCGTGGGCGGCTGGCCGGAGGTGGCCGAGGTCCGCAGCGAGCACGGCCGCCTGCACGTGACCACCGCCGCGGCCGAGGTCGTGGTGCTGCGCCTGCTGCAGAACGATGCCTACCTGCGCGAGCTGGAAGTGCAGCGCGCCGGGCTGGCCGAAGCGTTCACCGAACTCACCCGCGATGCCGCCGAGGCATCGGACCACCAGCGCGAGGCCGCCTGACATGGACATCACCCTGCTTTCCCCGGAAGCCGCTGCCGACAACGGCACGATGTCGCCCGGCCGCGTGCTGGGCGCCTACCTCGCCGAGGCGCGCAGCGAATGCCTGCGCTACCTGCGCGCGCCGGGCTTCATGCTGCCGATCACCCTGTTCCCCGGCATGTTCTACCTGGTCTTCGGCGTGCTGATGGCCAGGAGCGGCGGCGCCGACGCCCCGCGCTACCTGCTGGCCAGCTACGCCAGCTTCGGGGTGATGAGCCCGGGCCTGTTCGGCTTCGGCGTGTCGCTGGCGATGGAACGCGATGGCGGCCTGCTCACGCTCAAGCGGGCGCTGCCGATGCCGCCGGGTGCCTACCTGCTGGGCAAGATGCTGATGGCGATGGCCGCGGCGGGATTCGTCGTGCTGTTGCTGCTGGCGCTCTCGCGACTGGCCCACGTGGCGCTTTCGCCGGGCCAGGCGGCCGCGTTGCTGGCCACCGGCGTGCTCGGCGTGCTGCCGTTCTGCGCGCTGGGCATGTTCGTCGGCACGCTGATCAAGGGGCAGGGCGCGCCGGGCCTGCTCAACCTCATCTATCTGCCGATGTCCTTCCTCTCCGGCCTGTGGTTCCCGCTGCCGATGCTGCCCAGGGCGCTGCAGCAGGCCGCGCCGATGTGGCCGAGCTTCCATCTCGATCGCCTCGCGCTGGCGGCGGTCGGCATGCGCCAGGATGCGCTGCTGCCGCACGTGCTGGTGCTGCTGGGCTTCACCGTTGCCTTCCTGCTGCTTGCGGCACGCCGGTTGCGCCGCTTCGGTTGAAGTAGCATGGTCGCGATCCGCAACATGGACTCAGGTCCGATGAACCGCTTCATTGCCTGGCTTTCGCCGCAGCCCGGATCGCGCGTCAGCGAGATACAGCAGCAGGGCAAGTCGCCCTGGGCCGAGTCCGTGCACCTGCTGTGGTCGGCCTGGGTGTTCATCACGCCCTTGTTCGACCACGGCTACAGCTGGCACTGGGCGCTGCTGACGCTGCTGACCTATCCGGTGTTCGTGCTGCTGTTCGCCAAGTCCATGCTGGTCTCGCGCAGCGCCTCGCCGCGCTACGGCATGGGCCTGGCGATGTTCGGCATCGCGCTGACGCCCTTCTACTCGGGCAGCGTGAGCTACTTCATCTATGGCTGCGTGTCCTGCAGCCTGAGCAGCCGCCGCCTTGCGCCGTTCCTGCTGCGCCTGCTGTGCCTGAACGCGCTGTTCGTGCTGATCGCCTGGCAGGCCGGATACCCGTGGCAGGCGCTGGTGGCGTTCCCGTTCATGACGGTGACGATCGGCCTGGTCACGCACGTGGAGCGGATCGCGCACGAGAAGGACGCCGCCCTGAAGCTGTCGCACGACGAGGTGCGCCGGCTCGCCGCCACCGCCGAGCGCGAGCGTATCGGCCGCGACCTGCACGACCTGCTCGGCCACACGCTGTCGCTGATCACCCTGAAGCTGGAACTTTCGCGCAAGCTGTTCGACCGCGACACCGAGGCGGCCCGGCGCGAAGTGGCCGAGGCCGAGAAAGTGGCCCGCCACGCGCTGGCCGAAGTGCGCTGTGCGGTCACCGGCATCCGTGCCACCGACCTGGCGGCGGAGCTCGCCTCGGCGCGATTGCTGCTGGAGTCCTCCGCCGTGCACCTGGACTACGGGCAGCCGCCGTGCATGCCGGTGGAAATCGAGCGCGCCCTGGCGTTGGTGCTGCGCGAGGCGGCCACCAACATCGCGCGACACGCCGCGGCCACGCAGGCCCAGGTGTCCTTCGAGGTCATCGACGGCGGCCTGTGCCTGACCATCGCCGACAATGGCTGCGGCGGCGTGGAGGAAGAGGGCAACGGCCTGACCGGCATGCGCGAGCGGGCGCGTGCGCTGGAGGGCCACCTGCAGATCCACTCCAGGCGTGGGCACGGCACGCGCCTGCGCGTGGTGGTGCCGCTGCCTGCTCCGGCGCCGGTCCCCGCGCCGGCTGCGCTCGTGCAGGCGGCCCCCTGGACCGCACAGGCGCAGCCATGATGCGGTTGTTCGCGCCGCGCGCCGATTCGCTGCTCGGCCAGCTGCGCTCGCCGCTGTACATGCGCTGGCAGGCGGGCCTGTCGTTGTTCGCGTTGGTGGCGGTGTTCCAGGGGCCGCTGACCCTGCCGCACGCCACCGGGTGGGTGCTGCCCACGCTGCTCGCGGTACCGCTGTTCGTCTATTTCTACTTGCGCGTCTACCTCGGGCCGCTGCGGCGCCTGGAAGGGTACGTGGCCGGCATGGCGGGGACCGGCCTGGCGCTGTGGCTGGCCAACCCGTTCGGTTTCGTACTGCTGTTGCTGAGCGCCGTGGTGCTCGCCTTCTCGCCGTCCTGGCGGCGCTGGCTGGCGGGCGTGGCGGTGATGGGCATGCTCGCGCTGGGCAAGGCCTGGCTGTACGGCGATACGCTGAGCACCGCCCTGTGGGTGGTGATGGCGGGGCTGTTCGGCGGCTTCAGCAACGTGGCCTACATGTATAGCGTGCGCAAGGACGCCGAGCTGCGTCTCTCGCAGGCCGACGTGCGGCGGCTGGCCACGCTGGCCGAGCGCGAGCGCATCGGCCGCGACCTGCACGACCTGCTGGGGCATACGCTGTCGCTGGTGGCGCTGAAGTCCGAGCTGGCCAGGCGCCTGGCGCTGGCCGAGCCTGCGCGCGCGCAGCGCGAGATGGAGGAAGTCGAGCGCGTCGCGCGCCATGCGCTGACCGAGGTGCGCGCCGCGGTGACCGGCATGCGCCGCAGCGACCTGGCGGCCGAACTGGTTTCGGCGCGGCTGATGCTGGAAGCCAGTGGCGTCGCGCTGGAGGGAGAGCTTCCGGCACGCACGGATCTGCCCGAGCACATCGAGGCTCCGCTCGCGCTGGTGCTGCGCGAAGCCGTCACCAACATCCACCGCCACGCGCGCGCCAGCCGCGCCCGCGTGGCCATCGCCATCGGGGACCACGGGATCGACATGCAGATCGGCGACAACGGACGCGGCGGGCTGGCCGCCCATGGCAACGGCGTGAGCGGCATGCGCGAGCGCGTGCGCGCCCTGGGCGGCACGCTGTCGATCGATTCGCCGCTGCGGCGCGGCACCGTGCTTTCCCTGCACGTGCCGCTGCCGCGTGCGCCGGTATCCGCGGCCGTCTCCGGCCTGCCCGTTGCCGGGAGCGCCGCATGATCCGCGTGCTGCTGGCCGAAGACCAGGCGATGGTGCGCGGCGCACTCTCGGCGCTGCTCAACCTGGAAAGCGACATCGAGGTGCTCGGTTCGGCCGCCGACGGCGAGGCGGCCTGGCGCGACCTGCAGAAGTTCAAGCCCGACGTGCTGGTCACCGACATCGAGATGCCCGGGCTGACCGGGCTGGAGCTGGCCCAGCGCATCCAGCGCCACGAGCTGCCGATGAAGGTGATCATCGTGACCACCTTCGCCCGTCCCGGCTTTTTGCGCCGCGCGCTGGACGCGGGCGTCTCCGGCTACCTGCTCAAGGACGCGCCGGCGGAGAACCTGGCCGAGGCGCTGCGTACGGTGCACCGCGGCGGACGGGCGATCGACCCGCAGCTCGCGCTCGAGGCCTGGACCGAGGCCGACCCGCTCAACGACCGCGAACGCCAGGTACTGCGGCTGGCCGGCGAGGGCCTCCCGGCCAGCGACATCGCCACGCGCCTGAACCTCTCGCACGGCACCGTGCGCAACTACCTGTCCGAGGCCATCGGCAAGCTCGGCGCGGGCAACCGCATCGAGGCGTTCCGCCTGGCGCGGCAGAAGGGTTGGCTGTAGCGCGGCCTACGCGGCCCAGCCAGGCGCGCGCTTGTCCAGGAACGCGCCCAGCCCTTCCTGGCCTTCGTCCGAAACGCGCAGCCGCGCGATCAGCTCGGCGTTCTCGGCGTCGAGCCGGCCGGCCCGCTCCTCGTCGATGCCGGCCATGCGCAGCGCCAGCCGCTTGGCTTCGCGCTGCGCCTGCGGGCCGGCCTTGGCCAGCAGCGCGAGGGTGAAGTCGACCGCTTCGTCCAGCGCCTCGGCAGGCACCACGCGGTGCAGCAGGCCGATGCGGCCGGCCTCGGCGGCATCGAAAGTCTCGCCGGTGAGGAACAGCCGCCGTGCCTGGCGCACGCCGATGGCCGCCACCACGTAGGGCGAGATCACCGCTGGCACCAGGCCGAGCTTCACCTCGGTCAGGCCGAACCTGGCGTGCTCGGCGCCGATGGCGATGTCGCAGGCGGCGACCAGGCCCACGCCGCCGCCATAGGCGGCTCCGTTGACGCGGGCGATGGTCGGTTTCGGGACGAACTGCAGCGTTCGCACCAGCGCGGCCAGGCGCAGCGAGTCTTCGCGATTCTCCTGCTCGCTGGCGGCCGCCATGCCGCGCATCCAGTTCAGATCGGCGCCGGCGGAGAAGCTGGCGCCGGTGCCGGTAAGCACCAGCGCGCGCACGGCGCTGTCCTGGCCGGCGTCGACCAGGGCGGCGGTCAGTTCGGCGATCAGCGCGTCGTCGAAGGCGTTGTGCACGTCCGGGCGGTCGAGTGCGATCCGGCGGACGCCGTCGCGGTCGGTGACGAGAATGGCGGGCATGCCGGGCTCCTTGCGGAAAACGGGAAGTTTAGCGGGGTGGGGCGTGAGGGCAGGTCGCCCCTGCGACAAACCTGCCCTGTGCGCTACTCACCTTTGCCGTATAATGCGAACCATTCTTATTTCTTGCCTTCCATCGTGCGCCTCTCCGATTTGCCCAAAGGTTCGCCCGCCGTGGTCGATCGCGTGGACGACGCGCACGCCGACGATTCCATCGCGCAGCGCCTGCGCGACCTGGGCTTCGTCGATGGCGAGCCGGTGCGGGTGGTCGCCCGGGGGCCGCTGGGCGCCGATCCCTTGCTGATCCAGATCGGCTCGACCCGCTTCGCCCTGCGCCGCAGCGAAGCGGCGCGGGTGGTGGTGAAGGCGCAGGCCGCATGAGCGCGGACAGCCTGCGCATCGCCCTGGTCGGCAACCCCAACTGCGGCAAGACGGCGCTGTTCAACCAGCTCACCGGCGGTCGGCAGAAGGTGGCCAACTACGCGGGCGTCACCGTCGAGCGCAAGGAAGGGCGCTTTACCGCGCCGTCCGGCCGCATGCTGCAGATCCTGGACCTGCCCGGCGCCTACAGCTTCGACGCCGTGAGCCCCGACGAGCGGATCACCCGCGACGTGCTGGAAGGCAACCACCCGGGCGAGGCGCCGCCTGACCTGATCGTCTGCGTGGCCGACGCCACCAACCTGCGCCTGCACCTGCGCTTCGTGCTGGAAGTGAAGCGGCTGGGCCGGCCGGTGGTGCTGGCGCTCAACATGATGGACGCCGCGCGCCGCCGCGGCATCGCGATCGACGTGCCTGAGCTGTCGCGCCGGCTGGGCCTGCCGGTGGTGGAAACCGTCGCGGTCAGGCGCGGCGGCGCGAAGGCGCTGGTCGAGCGGGTGGACGGCGAGGTGCCGGCCGCATCGCCCGTGCAGGCCGATGACCCTGCCAGCCGCGCCGACCTGCACGCGCAGGTGCGCGAGCTGCTCGCCGCCACCGTGGTGATGCCGCGCGCCACCGACCGGCTGGACGACGCGCTGGACCGCTGGGCGCTGCACCCGGTGTTCGGCCTGGCGATCCTCGCCGCGGTGATGTTCCTGGTGTTCCAGGCGGTGTACTCGGTGGGCAAGCCGATGACGGACGCGATCGGCGACGGCTTCGGCTGGCTCGGCGGGCACCTGGCCGTGTGGCTTCCGGCCGGCCCGCTGCAGGGCCTGGTCACCGATGGCCTGTGCGGCGGCCTGGGCACGGTGCTGGGCTTCCTGCCCGAGATCCTGGTGCTGTTCTTCTTCATCCTCACGCTGGAGGAGTCGGGCTACCTGCCGCGCGCGGCCTTCCTGCTCGACCGCCTGATGGTCTCGGTGGGCCTGACCGGGCGCTCGTTCATCCCGCTGTTGTCCAGCTTCGCCTGCGCCATCCCCGGCATCATGGGCACGCGCTCGATCACCGATCCGCGCGACCGCCTGGCCACCATCCTGGTCGCGCCCCTGATGACCTGCTCGGCGCGGCTGCCGGTGTACGCGCTGCTGATCGGCGCGTTCATTCCCGCGCGCCGCGTGCTGGGCGTGTTCAACCTGCAGGGCCTGGTGCTGTTCGCGCTGTACGCGGCGGGCATCGCCGGCGCCATGCTGGTCGGCTGGGTGATCAAGCGGGTTCGCCGCGATCGCAGCGAGCACGCGCTGCTGATGGAGCTGCCCTCCTACCGCCTGCCCAAGGCGCGCGACGTGGCGATCGGCCTGTACGAGCGCGGCATGATCTTTCTCAAGCGCCTGACCGGCGTGATTCTCGCGCTCACCGTGCTGATGTGGGCGCTGTCCAGCTTCCCCGCGCCGCCGGCGGGCGCCACCGATCCGGCGATCGACTACAGCATCGCCGGCCATCTCGGCCACGTCCTCGCCCATCTGTTCGCGCCGATCGGCTTCAACTGGCAGATGAGCCTGGCGCTGATCCCCGCCTTCGCCGCGCGCGAGACCGCGGTGGCCGCGCTGGCCACGGTCTATGCGGTGGGCGGCGACGCCGCGCTGGGTCCGGCGCTGTCCTCGCACGTCCCGCTGGCCAGCGCGCTGTCGCTGCTGGTGTGGTTCGCCTATGCGCCGCAGTGCATGTCGACGCTGGCGGTGATCAAGCGCGAGACCGATTCCTGGCGCAACGTGGCGATCTCGTTCGGCTACATGTTCGTGATGGCCTACGCGGCCTCGTTCCTGGTCTACCGCATCGCGAGCGCGCTGGCGTGAGCGGCGGGCTGCTCGCGCAGTACGTGGTGGTGGGCCTGATCGTGCTGGCCAGCGCGCTGCTGGCGTTGTGCAAGCTGGCGCCGCAGCTGACCAACCGCTGGTTCGCCGCCGCCTCGATCCGCCTGGCCCGGCCGGGCCGCTCGCGCCTGGCGCATGCGCTCGCCCGCCGCCTGCAGCCCAGGCAGGCCACCGGCAACTGCGCCGACGGCTGCAGCACCTGCGGTGCCTGCGGTCCGAAGAAACCCGCCGGCGCGAAGCCGGGGCAGGTCGAAGCGGTGCCGCTCAAGTTCCGCCCGCGCGGAGGCTGAAGCGGGTGCGGCCGGGGGCCGCAAGAGGCACTGGACCCACCGATGCTCCGTCTGCGTCGCACGCAGGCGGCGATACGTGGGGCCGAGGGGTCGGAGAGTCGAAGCGTTCCTCTCACCAGCGCGGACACAGAGTGCCGGGATAGAACCTGCTTCGCTCTCCACCTTCGTGTCTTCGGTCGACGCGTCAGAAGCCAGGGCCGCCGTACGTTCGGCCGGCGGAACGCCCCTTGATGGTGCCCTGGCACAGCGGCTCCTGCACGCGGGAAGGCACCAGCATCACATGCGGAACACGCCGTAGCGTTGCGGTTCGATCGGCGCGTTCATCGAGGCCGAGATGGCCAGGCCCAGCACGCGGCGGGTGTCGGCCGGATCGATGATGCCGTCATCCCACAGCCGCGCGCTGGCGTAGTAGGGATGGCCCTGGCGCTCGTACTGCTCGCGGATCGGCGCCTTGAAGGCATCCTCCTCCTCGGCGCTCCAGCTCTTGCCGGCCGCCTCCAGGCCATCGCGCTTCACGGTGGCCAGCACGCTGGCGGCCTGCTCGCCGCCCATCACGCTGATGCGCGCGTTGGGCCACATCCATAGGAAGCGCGCGCCGTAGGCGCGGCCGCACATGGCGTAGTTGCCGGCGCCGAAGCTGCCGCCGATCACCACGGTGAACTTGGGTACGTGCGAGCAGGCCACGGCGGTGACCATCTTGGCGCCGTCCTTGGCGATGCCGGCCTGTTCGTATTTCTTGCCGACCATGAAGCCGGTGATATTCTGCAGGAACACCAGCGGTACGTTGCGCTGGTTGCACAGCTCGATGAAGTGCGCGCCCTTGAGCGCGCTCTCGGCGAACAGGATGCCGTTGTTGGCGACGATGCCCACCGGATAGCCGTGGATGTGCGCGAAGCCGGTGACCAGCGTCTTGCCGTAGCGCGCCTTGAACTCGTGGAACTCCGAGCCGTCGACGATGCGCGCGATCACTTCGCGGATGTCGAACGGCCGGCGGGTGTCCTGCGGGATCACGCCATAGAGCTCATCGGCCGCGTATTTCGGCTCGACCGGCGGCCTGAGCGCCAGCGGCATCGTCTTCCTGCGGTTGAGGCTGGCCACCACGTCGCGGGCGATCGCCAGCGCGTGCGCGTCGTTCTCCGCGAAATGGTCGGCCACGCCCGAGACGGACGTATGGACGTCCGCGCCGCCCAGCGTCTCGGCGTCCACCACCTCGCCGGTGGCTGCCTTCACCAGCGGCGGCCCGCCCAGGAAGATGGTGCCCTGCTCGCGCACGATGATGGTCTCGTCGCTCATCGCCGGCACATAGGCGCCGCCGGCGGTGCAGCTGCCCATCACCACCGCGATCTGCGGGATGTTGAGCGCGCTCATGCGCGCCTGGTTGTAGAAGATGCGGCCGAAATGCTCCTTGTCCGGGAACACCTCGTCCTGCAGCGGCAGGAAGGCGCCGCCGGAGTCGACCAGGTAGATGCAGGGCAGGCGGTTTTCCAGCGCCACTTCCTGCGCGCGCAGGTGCTTCTTCACCGTCATCGGGAAATAGGTGCCGCCCTTGACCGTGGCGTCGTTGGCGACCACCACCACTTCGATGCCGTTGACGCGGCCGATGCCGGTGATGATGCCGGCGGCCGGCGCGGCGTCGTCGTACATGCCGTGCGCCGCCAGCGGCGAGAGCTCCAGGAACGGCGAACCGGGGTCGAGCAGGGCGCGAATGCGCTCGCGCGGCAGCAGCTTGCCGCGCGCGGTGTGCTTCTCGCGCGCCTTGGCGCCGCCGCCTTCGGCGTTGCGCGCCAGTTGCCGGTGCAGGTCATCGACCAGCCCGCGCAGGGCGCTGCTGGAAGCCTGGAAGTCGGGCGAACGGGGATCGATCTGCGAGGCGAGGGTGCTCATCGGGCTGGACTCGTGGTCTCGTTCGGGGCCGCGCGCGGCGGCAGACATCCGGGGCGCCGTGCCCTGCAGGCAGAGCCATCGCGCCAACCAAACACCGGATGATAACGCCCGCGGACCGATCGCGGCCGTAAAGCACGCGGACATAAAAAAAACCGGCCGCGAGCGGCCGGTTTTTTTTGTGGAGCAAACGAAGGGATCAATGGCCCTTGTTCGCGTCCTTGGCAGCATCCTTGGCATTGCCGGCGGCGTCCTTCGCGGCGCTGGCAGCCTTGTTGGCCTGGTCAGCAGCGTTGGAAGCGGCGTCCTTGGCCATCGACATGGCGTCCTTGTTGGCCGACGAGCTGCCAGCCGGAGCAGCAGCCGAGGCAGCGGTGGCAGCCTGCTGCGCCTGATTGGCAGCCTGGCCGGCAGCGTTGGCCTGGGTGGTGGCCTGCTGGGCAGCCTGGTTAGCAGCCGGGCTCTGGGTCTGCGCCGCAGCCTGCTGGGCCTGGTCAGCGGACTGCTGGGCCTGGTCGGCGGACTTCTGGGCGTCTTGCGCGGAATCCTGCGCGCCGTTGCTGCAAGCCGCCAGCAGCGCGACGAGCGCGGAGGCGAGTAGGGTACGCGTCAACTTCATGGTGGATCTCCTTTGCCGTGGAATGCCGTTTTGGCCGCGTATTAATAGCGCTTTCGCCGTAGACGCGCCATATGTTTATAGGGCGGGCCTTCAGTACGTATTAAAAACCCGGTTAACCGGCTTTCATTCGTTGCGTCGACGGCAGGTGACGGCGACCCTTAATCCAGCCGTTCCACCGCGATCGCGGTCGCTTCGCCGCCACCGATGCACAGCGCCGCCACGCCGCGCTTGCTGCCGCGGGTCTTCAGGGCGTTGAGCAGGGTGACCACCAGGCGCGCGCCGCTGGCGCCGATCGGGTGGCCGAGCGCGCAGGCGCCGCCGTTGACGTTGAGCTTCTCGTGCGGCACGCCCAGCTCGCGCATCGGCGCCATGGCCACCACGGCGAACGCTTCGTTGACCTCGAACAGGTCGACGTCGGCCACCGTCCAGCCGGCCTTGTCCAGCACCTTCTGGATCGCGGCCACCGGGGCGGTGGTGAACCATTCCGGTTCCTGCGAGTGGGTGGCGTGGGCCACGATGCGTGCCAGCGGAGTGATCCCGCGCGCCTTGGCGTCGTCGGCCGAGAGCAGCACCACGGCGGCGGCGCCGTCGGAAATGCTCGAGGAACTGGCGGCGGTGATGGTGCCGTCCTTGCGGAAGGCCGGCTTCAGGGTCGGCACCTTGTTGACGTCCGAGCGGCCGGGCTGCTCGTCGGTGTCCACCACCACGTCGCCCTTGCGGCCCTTGACGGTGACCGGGACGATCTCGCCGGCGAACGCGCCGGAGGCCTGCGCCGCCTGCGCGCGCTTGACCGACTCGATCGCGAAGGCGTCCTGCTCCTCACGGCTGAACTGGTACTTGTCGGCGCACTGCTCGCCGAACACGCCCATGGCCTTGCCGTCGTAGGGATTGGTCAGGCCGTCGTAGGCCATGTGGTCGACCAGCTGGCCGTCGCCATAGCGGATGCCGGTGCGGGCGTTGACCATGTGCGGGGCATTGGTCATCGACTCCATGCCGCCGGCGACCACCACGTCCGCCGAGCCGGCCTTGATCAGGTCGTGGCCCAGCATGATCGCCTTCATGCCCGAGCCGCACACCTTGTTGATGGTGGTGCAGCCGGTGGCCACCGGCAGGCCGGCGCCGAGCGAAGCCTGGCGTGCGGGCGCCTGGCCGAGGTTGGCCGGCAGCACGCAGCCCATGATCACCTCGCTGACCTCGGCCGGCGCCACGCCGGACTGCTCCAGCGCCGCGCGGATGGCCGTTGCGCCGAGGGTGGGCGTGGGCACGCCGGTGAACTGGCCCAGGAAGGAACCGATGGCGGTGCGCTTGGCGCCGGCAATGACGACGTCGGACATGGGGATACTCCGCGAGGATGGGCGCGCCCGGCGCGCCGTGGACGATTGCCTATTATCGCAGTCCATGCGGCAGTGCGGCAAACCATGGCGTCACGCGCGCAGGGCTTTGCTTGTGGGAGACTAGCCGACAGTTGCGGGCAAGGGTTCCCACGGTCGTGCGGACGGCTCGGCTCGCCAGACATCGCTCGCCGGATCGAGGGGAGAGAAAGGGTATGAACAGGCAGGGCATGCGCCATCGGGACGTGGCGCTCGGGGTTCTCGTCGCGTTGGGCTTGAGCGCGTGCGGCGGCGGAGGAGGAGGGAATGTACGGCCCACGCCTGTCACGCAACCCCCCGCGCCCCCGCCCGCGCCGCCGCCGAGCTCCTCGGTGCCGCCGCCGCCGATCGATGCGCAGCTCTCGCTCACCAACACCTACGCGGCGCACAACCTCGGTTACACCGGGCAGGGCGTGACCATCGGCATCGTCGACAGCGGCGTGATGCGCAACCACCCGAGCCTGGCAGGAAGGGTGGTCAAGGAGCTGATCTATGTCGACCCGCAGGCCAACAACACCAGCATCGACGACGTGCTCGGCCACGGCACCTGGGTTTCGGAAGTCGCCGCCGGACTGCCGGTCGGCAATTTCGCGGGCGGCATCGCGACCGGCGCCACGCTGGTGTCGGCGCGCATCATCGCGGACAAGGAGCCCACCGACGACGGCTCGGGCAACGGCAACAAGGTCACCGCCAACGATGCGACGTTCTTCGGCCAGTCGCTCAATCCCGACCTGATCAGCAACGGCGTTCGCATCCAGAACAATTCCTGGGGCGGCATCTACTGGGACACCACCGACGCCTCGGTCAACCAGGCTTTCGGCAAGGCCTACGACGACTTCGTGCTCAACCATGACGGCCTGGTGGTGTTCGCCGCAGGCAACGACAGCAAGCCCAACCCCAGCACCATCGCCGCGCTGCCCAACCTGGCGCCGGAGCTGGAGCAGGGCTGGCTGGTCGCGGCGGCGGTCGACAGCAACCATCCCACCCAGCTGGCCAGCTACTCCAACGCCTGCGGCTCGGCGATGCGCTACTGCCTGGTCGCGCCGGGCAGCGTGATCGTCGCGGACAAGGACTACCCCAATCCGGATCCTTCCAAGAATTACTGGATCGTCGAGGGCACGTCCTTCGCCGCGCCGCTGGTATCGGGCGCCGCCGCGCTGGTGTGGCAGGCCTTCCCGTATTTCAACAACGACCTGGTGCGCCAGACCCTGCTGGGCACCGCCGACGACCTGGGCGCGCCCGGCCCGGATCCGGTGTTCGGCTACGGCATGCTGGACGTCGGCAAGGCGGTGAACGGCCCGGCCAGGTTCGACTGGGGCGACGTCACCGTCAACTTCACCGGCAGTTCGAGCTGGAACAACCCGATCTCCGGTGCGGGCGGGCTCACCAAGCAGGGCAGCGGCGCGCTGAACCTGACCCAGGACGCCAGCTACACCGGCCTCACCCACGTCGCGGGCGGCACGCTCAACGCCAAGGCGCTGGCCTCGTCGGTACAGATCGACGCGGGCGCCGTGCTCGGCTCGGCCACCGCCATCGCGGGCAGCGTAGTCAACGCCGGCGTGCTGACCGTGGGCAACACCAGCGTGAACGTGGGCGGCAGCTACACGCAGCCCTCCACCGGCCGGCTGGCGCTGACCCTGGGTTCGGCGCTGCACGTCACCGGTCCGGCCACGATCGCCGGTGACCTGTACGTGATCGGCAAGCAGCCCAGCTACGTGGCCAGCGCGCACACGCTGGTGCTCGATAGCGCCGTATCGCTGAGCGGCACCTTCAGTGCGGTCGGCGCGGCCAGCAACGTGATGCTCACCGCCACGCCCGGCTACGACGCCACGAGCGCCTGGCTGGACGTCACCCGCGCGGACGTGACCGCGATCCAGGGCATGAGCTACACGGCGTCTTCCTACAGCGCGGCGCAGCGCGTGGAGGGCGCGTTCAACCAGCTGGACCAGCAGCTTTCGGCGCGAGGGGCCACGTCGGCGTCGGCCGCCAGCGGCTTCGTCGCCGGCGCGGCCGACCTGCAGCAGGCGGCCACGCTTTCCAGCGCGCAGCGCTCGCTGGAAAGCCTCTCCGGCCAGCTGCACGCGGCCAGCGCGGCGATGACCTTCGAGGCGATCGACGCGGGCACGCGCGCGCTGTCGGACCGCTTCGACCGCCTGCTCGACCATGGGCAGGCCGGCGGCTGGATGCAGGACCTGGGCTACCACGGCGGCATGCAGCGCGCGGGGTATGCCAACGTCGGCGTGGACCTCTCCGGCACCCTGGCCGGGCAGGACATGCGCATCGGCAGCGACGGCGTGGCCGGTTTCGCGCTCAGCCAGGCGCAGGGCCTGGGCCGCCTCGCCGAGAGCGCCGACCAGGGCCGCAGCCATGCGCTCGAGGGCATGCTCTACGGCGGCATGGTGCGCGGCAACGCCTACCTGATGGGCCGTATCGGCGTGGGCAACTACCGCCAGACCATGCACCGCAACCTGGAACTGGGTCCGACCTTCGCCGGCGTGGCCAGCGACAGCCACGGCCGTTACGACGTCGCCTACGGCGAGAGCGGCTACCGTACCTCGCTGGGCGCCTTGTCGGTCACGCCCTATGCCAGCCTGCAGTACGCACGCATCGACAGCAGCGGTTTCAACGAGCCGGGCGCCTATGGCTTCGGCCTGAAGGCCAACGCCGGCAAGGTCGAGCGCTGGCAGGCCGGCGTCGGCGTGCGTGCGCAGCGGCAGTGGACTTTCGCCGGCGGCGGCAGCCTGGAGCTGCAGACGCACCTGGCCTGGCAGCGCGCTTTCGCCATGCGCGGCGACGTGTTCGACGCCAGCTTTACCGGCGTCGACCAATGGGCGCCGCTGGGCGGCATCGGACTGTCGCGCTATGGCGGCGTGGCGGGCATGACGCTGGACTGGGCGATGTCCCCGCGTGCGGGCCTGTCCTTCGGCCTGGACCAGCACTTCGCCCAGCGCGAGCACGGGAGCATGGCGACGCTGGCCTATCGCCTGTCGTTCTAGCGGATCGGTCGGCGAAACAGGCGCGGCTTGGTCACCGCATGGCCGCGTTCCAACGAAGGCCCGCAACGCGGGCCTTTTTCTCACGCCTTGCCGTGGAACAGTTCGCGGCCGATCAGCATGCGGCGGATCTCGTTGGTGCCGGCGCCGATCTCGTACAGCTTGGCGTCGCGCAACAGCCGCCCGGCCGGGAACTCGTTGATGTAGCCGTTGCCGCCCAGCGCCTGGATCGCCTCCAGCGCCACCTGCACCGCGTTGGTCGAGGCGTTGAGCAGGCAGGCGGCCGGGTCGATGCGCGACTTGATCCCGGCGTCGAACTGCTGCGCCACCAGGTAGGCGAAGCCGCGCGAGGACTGCAGCGCGGTGTACATGTCGGCGACCTTGGCCTGCATCATCCCGAACGTGCCGATCGGCGCGTTGAACTGCTTGCGCTCGCGCACGTAGGGCAGGGTGAGGTCCAGCGCCGCCTGCATCAGGCCGAGCGGACCGCCGGAAAGCACCAGGCGCTCGGTGTCCAGGCCGCTCATCAGCACGCGCACGCCTTCGTTGACCTCGCCGACTATGTTCGCGGCGGGGATCTCGCAGTTGTCGAACACCAGCTCGCAGGTGTTGGAGCCGCGCATGCCGAGCTTGTCCAGCTTCTGCGCGGTGGAGAAACCCTTCATGCCCTTCTCGACGATGAAGGCGGTCATGCAGCGGCTGCCCGCGGCGCGCGGCGCGGTGCGCATGTAGACTAGCAGCACGTCGGCGTCGGGGCCGTTGGTGATCCACATCTTCGAGCCGTTGGCCACCCAGACGTCGCCACGCTGCTCGGCCTTGCAGCTCATCGAGCCGACCACGTCGGAGCCGGCGCCGGGCTCGCTCATCGCCAGCGCGCCGACGTACTCGCCCGAGCACAGCTTGGGGATGTACTTGCGCCGCTGCTCTTCGTTGCCGTTGTGGAAGATGTTCTGCACGCACAGGTTGGAGTGCGCGCCGTAGGACAGGCCCACCGAGCCGGAGGCGCGGGAGATCTCCTCCATCGCCACCATGTGCGCCAGAAAGCCCAGGCCGGTGCCGCCGTACTCGGTCGGGATGGTCATGCCGAGCAGGCCCATCTCGCCGAACTTGCGCCAGAGGTCCTCGGGGAAAGCGTTCTCGCGGTCGATGCGATCGGCGCGCGGGGCGATCTCCTTCTCCGCGAAGGCGTGCACGCTCTCGCGCAGCAGGTCGATGTCTTCTCCGAGCGGGAACGGGCGCATCCGGGGAACTCCGTGTGTGGGCAGGGAAGTTTAGCGCGGGGCGTGTCGGGGCTGGTGAGGACGCGTGGACCCTTCGACTCCGGCGCTGCGCAGGGCGAACGCCCCACGTCTGAATCCCTCTCCCTCCGGGAGAGGGTGCCGACAGGCGGGAGAGGGTTCGGGCGGAGCGAGGGCTCCGGCGGTCCTGAACCCTCTCCCCGACCGCTCTCCCAAGGGGAGAAGGGCTAAAAGAAAAAGCCGCCCGAAGGCGGCTTTTCCATGACCGGAGCGGGCAAGGCTCACTGCCCCCGCATGCGCCCCTGGAAGCGCGTACCGCCGTTGCCCATGTGCGGCAGCTTGATGCGGCCGATGGACTCGATGCGCTCCTCGGCCAGACGGTCGGCCGCCTTGTAGGTCGGCACGTTCTGCGTCTTGGAGATCTCGAAGATGCGGCCCAGGTTGTAGTAGATCGTGCGCATCATGCGCATCGCGCGCTCGCGGTTGTAGCCGTCGATCTCCAGCGACACGTTCATCACGCCGCCGGCGTTGACCGCATAGTCCGGCGCGTACAGCACGCCGCGGCGGTTCAGCTCGTCGCCGATGGCGTCGGTGGCCAGCTGGTTGTTGGCCGCGCCGCAGATGATCTTGGCCTTGATGCGGTCGATGGTCTGCTCGTTGAGCGTGCCGCCCAGCGCGCAGGGCGAGTAGACATCGGCGTCGACGTCGTAGATCTCGTCCAGGCCCACGGCTTCGCAGCCCAGCTCATCGACGCAACGCTGCACCGCGTCCTTGTTGATGTCGGTGACGAACACCTTGGCGCCCTGCTCGCGCAGCAGCTTGATGAACTCCGAGCCGACGTGGCCGGCGCCCTGCACGGCGTAGCTGTACTTGCCCACGTCCTCGTTGCCGTGCTTGAAGTTCAGCGCGGCCATCAGGCCCTGCAGCGTGCCGTAGGCGGTGAACGGCGAGGGGTCGCCCGAACCGCCGTGCACCTGGTGCACGCCGGTGACGTATTCGGTCTCGCGGAACACGTACTCCATGTCGTTGACGTCGATGCCCACGTCCTCGGCGGTGATGTAGCGGCCGTTGAGCGAGTTGACGAAACGGCCGAACGCGCGGAACAGCGCCTCGGACTTGTCCTTGGACGGATCGCCGATGATCACCGCCTTGCCGCCGCCCAGGTTCAGGCCGGCCACGGCGTTCTTGTAGGTCATGCCGCGCGAAAGGCGCAGCACGTCGTTGACCGCGTCCTGCTCGGTCTTGTACGGCCACATGCGCAGGCCGCCGAGCGCCGGGCCCAGCACCGTGTTGTGGATCGCGATGATGGCCTTCAGGCCGGCGTCCTTGTTGTGGCAGAAGACGACTTCTTCGTGACCCGTCTTGGCGATGGTTTCAAAGATCATTGGAACGATGACTCCACGAGATGGATGGATGCCACGGGGGATGGCATCCCGCAGAAAGGTGGGCGGGCCGATCCAGCGCGGCCCTGCGAACCGGCAGAAACGCTTGAAAGTCAAAGCCCCGGCATGGGCCGGGGCGGTGGATTTAAGTCCGCTAGTTTAGTACGTCGGAGCCGGTCAGGTTTCTGCGGCGCAGCAAGCGCGGTCCGTCGGCCCTGGCGACCGGCTCCGGCCGCGCGGTCATCGGGGCCCGGTCAGCCGTTCATCCAGACGCCGACCTGCAGGTGCCAGCCGTCGCGGCGGTGTTCGTAATGCGGGTGCACATAGCGGTAGCCAGGACGGACCGCTTCCCAGTGGCCCGGTACGGCAACGTATTCCCGGCCGGTCCAGCGCCAGTAGCCGCGTGCCCACACGTACCCCGGCCGCGCCGGCGGCTCCACCTCGACCAGGCGCGGGGGCGGCGGTTCGGGGGCGACCACTTCTTCCACCACCTCGCGGTGCACCACCGGGTGCTCGATCACCACCGGGCGGTCGTGGACCACGCGTTCTTCGACACAACCGCTGGCCAGCAAGGTCACCGCGACAAGGGCCACAAGACGAATCGACATATCTACAGAAGCCTCGCAAGGAATGAAGGGGCGCGTCACGTCCGCGCCACGCCATCTTCGCGCAAGGGCCGTTCCTGCTGAACGCGGCAGAGCCGGCGTTCCCGTCGCAAGTTGTTGCTCATTCAGCGGGTCACGGGCGGCAGGCCGGGTCGTGGCCGCTCGCCCGCGCCTGCTCGTACACCGGCATCAATTGCTGCGCCTGCTGCCCCAGCACCTGCGCGCGCTTGTCCGGCGCGGGGTGGGTGGAGAGGAAGGCCGGCGTGCCGCCGCCGGCCTGCTTTTCCATCTTGTCCCACAGCGCCGGCGCGGCGCGCGGGTCGAAGCCGGCCTTGGCCATGTAGCGCTGGCCCAGCGTGTCGGCCTCGGCCTCCTGCGTGCGCGAGAACGGCAGCAGAATGCCCACCGCCGCGCCCGCGCCGAGCAGCGCCGCCATGTTGCCGGCATCGCTGCCGCGGGTGCCGGCGTAGATCGAGCCGGCCGCCACCGCTGCCTGGGTGGCCATGTTGTCCGACACGCGTTCGGCGCCGTGCCGCGCGACCACGTGCGAGAGCTCGTGCCCCAGCACCACGGCGAGCTGGTCCTGGTCGGTGGCGACCTTGAACATGCCCAGGTTCACGCCGATGCGCCCGCCGGGAAGGGCGAAGGCGTTGGCGGTCGGGTCGTCGATGATCTGCACTTCCCACTGCTGCGTGTTCCAGGGCGGCGGCAGCACCGCGACCAGCGCGTTGGCGACACAGGTGGCGTAGGCGCGCTCCTTGGGCGCATCGGCGAACTTGCCCTGCTGGCGCATCTGGTTGAACGAAGCCAGGCCCATCTGGCTCATCTGCGAGTCGGACACCATCATCAGTTGCGAGCGGCCGGTGGGCGAGGTGGCGCAGCCGGCGAGCAGGGCAGCGGCGGCCGCGGCGATCAGCAGGCGGGGTTTCATGGTCGTCTCCTCCATGGCGGGCAGCACCCGAGCATAGCCTCCAACGGCGGGCAGGCAGGTAGAGTTCTGTAAAAGAACGAACGGTCGTGCTATTTTGAGCGCATGACCACCGCCACCACGCCGGCCAAGGGCCCGGCCACCCGCGAACTCATCCTCGAACACGCCTACGAACTCGCCCGCGTGGGCGGGCTGGAAGGCCTGTCGATCGGCACGCTCGCCGCCGACGTGGGCATGTCCAAGAGCGGCGTGTTCGCGCACTTCGGCTCGCGCGAAGACCTGCAGCTTGCCGTGCTGGACGCGGCCGCCCGCCGCTTCATGGCGCGCGTGCTGGTGCCGGCGCTGTCCGCGCCGCGCGGCCTGCCGCGCCTGCGCGCGATCGTGGCGCAGTGGAGCGAGTGGGGTTGCGAGCACCAGAGCGGTTGCGTGCTGCTGACCGCCGCCGGCGAGTACGACGGCCGCGAGGGACCGCTGCATGACGCCGTGGTGGCGCAGCAGGCGGGCTGGCGCGGCGAGCTGGAAAAGGGCATCGGCCAGGCCATCGCCGAAGGCCACCTGCGCGCCGACACCGACCCGGCCCAACTCGCCTTCGAGATCTATGCGCTGATGCTCGGCCTGCACCACGACGCCGGCCTGTTCGGCTTCGCGCAGGCCAGCCAGCGCCTGTCCGCCGCCTTCGAGCGCCTGTGGCGCAGCTGGCAAGCCTAAGGAGTCGACCATGTCCACCGTGATGCGCCGCCCCGGCCTTGCCGCCCGCTTCAGGCTCGCCACCGTACGCACCAGCTTCGCCCTCGGCGGCCGGCTCGCGCCACGGCGCACGGCCGACCGCGCCGCGCGCCTGTTCGCCACGCCGTTCGCCAGCAGCCGCGCCCGTGCCCGCGCGGTGCAGCCGGATCCGGCCATGCGCCGCGAAACCCTGGCGCTCGACGGCGAGACCATCGCCACCTATGTCTGGGGCGATCCGTCCACGCAGCCGTACGCGCTGCTGGTGCACGGCTGGTCCAGTTTCGGCCTGCGCTTCCTGCCCTGGGTGGCCAGGCTGCGTGCGCTGGGCTACGCGGTGGTGTGCTTCGACCAGCCCGGCCATGGCCTGAGCAGCGGCCGCTACTGCTCGCTGCCCGAATTCGCCGACACCGTGCGCGCGGTGGGCCGGCATTACGGCAACGCGGAACTGGCGATCGCCCACTCGCTCGGCGGCGCCGCGCTCGTGCTGGCGCAGGGCGAGCAGTGGCGCGCGCGGCGGCTGGTGCTGATCGCGCCGGCCGCCGACATGGACGCCGCCGCCACCCGCTACTTCCGCTTCGTGCGCCTGGGCGAGCACCTGCGCCAGCCGTTCTATGCGTGGCTGGTCCGGCGGACCGGCCTCAGCGTCCATGACCTGCAGATGCACCGGCACGTCGCCGCGCTGGGCCAGCCCGGCCTGATCGTGCACGACCTGGACGATGCCGATGTGCCGTGGGACGAAGGCGAGCGCTACGCCCGCCACTGGCCCGGTGCACGCCTGCTCACCACCCAGGGGCTGGGCCATCACCGCGTGCTCGACGCGCCGCAGGTGATCGAGGCCGTGCTCGCTTTCGCGCAAGACCAAACGGTGGGCGAACGGGTGGTGGCCTCCGCGAACCTGCCCTTCGGCGTGGCCTGAACGTCGCCGCGGCCGGACACGGCGGCTTGAGCCGGGCTTAACCGGCGGCCGCGCAGAGTCGGCGGGCGCTGCCGCAGGCGGCGGCGCCTCGTTCGAACTGCAGAGGACACGAAGCCGTGACTATCCAGACGATTTCCAAGGCCGCGGGCGGCGCGCTCGCACTGGCGTTGTTCGGTACGGTGGCCATGCCGCTGGCGGCGCAGTCCGCGGCCGGCGGCACGACGGACCCATCCTTCCAGAGCCTGGATGCGAACCACGACGGCCGCCTCTCCCGCTCCGAGATCCCCAAGAGCATGACGCTGCTGCGCAGCCGTTTCTCCAGCTACGACCTCAACCACGACGGCTACCTGGACGCACAGGAATTCGCCGCCGCCAAGGCGGCGATAAAGGGTGGCAGCCCGGCCGCGGGCGCGCAGGCGGAGTCGTCGCGGCAGCAGCCGTCCCATCCGCCGGGCGGTTGATCCCCGACCGGTCGTGCGGCGCCGCTACAGGCAACGCGCGAGACGGCGGATGCCTACCTCGATGGCCCGCTCGTCGGCGCCTCCGTAACCCAGGATCAACCCGCTCGCGCGCGCCGGCCCGCGATAGCACTGCGACAGCGGCCTGACCGACACGCCGCCCTGCGCGGCGCGGCGCGAGAGCGCGAGGTCGTCGACGCCTTCCGGCAGCAGCCCCGCCAGTTGCATGCCCGCCTCCGCCCCCACCACCTGCAGCCTGCCCGGCAGGTGACGCCCGATGGCCTCCAGCAGCGCCGCGCGCCGCGCCGCGTACAGCACGCGCATGCGCCGGATGTGCCGCGCGAAATGCCCTTCACGCAGGAAGTCGGTCATCGCGCGCTGCGGCAACGCCGGCGAGCAGGTGTCCAAAGCGTCGCGCGCGGCGCGGAAGGCGCCCGCCAGGTCCCGCGGCACCACCAGGTAACCCAGCCGCAGCGCAGGGAACATCACCTTGCTGAAGGTGCCCACGTAGATCACCCGCGCGTCGGTATCCAGCCCTTGCAGCGAGGTCACCGGCTTGCCGCCGAAGCGGTACTCGCCGTCGTAGTCGTCCTCGACGATCCAGCGTCCCTCGCGCGCGGCCCACTGCAGCAGCTGCATGCGCCGCGCCGCGCTCATCGTCACGCCCAGCGGGAACTGGTGCGAGGGGGTGATGTAGACCATCCGCGCATCCGGCCCGCGGCGTACGCCCTCGGCCACGTCCAGGCCGTCCGCGTCCACCGGCACCAGCACCGCCTGCGCGCCCACCGTGGCCAGCGCCTGGTGGGCGCCGGGGTAGCCCGGCTCCTCCATCCACACGCGGTCGCCGGGATCGAGCAGCACGTGGGCGCACAACTGCAGGCCATGCTGGGCGCCGGTGGTGATCATGACCTGCGAGGCATCGGCCCGCACCGCGCGCACGGTGCGCAGATAGTCGGCGATCGCCTCGCGCAGCGGCAGGTAGCCCAGCGCATCGCCGTAGACCAGCGCGCCGACGTCCGTCTGGCGCGCATGGCGGCTGACCAGGCGGGACCAGACGCCGTGCGGGAACGCATCCAGCGCCGGCAGTCCTACGCGGAACGCGCCCTGGCTGTCGAGCCAGGTCTGCTTCGGCCCGGCCATGGCCGTCGCCCGCGCGGCGATGCGGCGCGCGGGCGCGTCGCCGGGGTCAGGCGCGCTGGCCCGGCGCCGGCGCGGCGGCATCGGCGCTTCCCCCCGCGGGATCGCGCCGGCCACGCAGGTGCCGGCGCCGGTAAAGGTCTCCAGGTAGCCCTCCGCGTGCAGTTGCTCGTAGGCGCTCAGCACGGGCAGGCGCGAGACCTTGAGCTCGCCGGCCAGCGCGCGGGTGGAGGGCACGCGCTCGCCGGGCCGCAGCTGGCCCTCGACGATGGCGCGCCGGAACCAGTCCGAGAGCTGCCGGTAGATCGGCGCGCCGCCCTCCGTATCGAGCGCGATCGGCGGCAGCAGGCTGGCGGATACCCGTTTCATGCGCGGCTTCCCAAAGTGGTCATGCCGGATCATAGCCATGTGGCTATTCGTGCGAGCCACTCGCCGACCTAAGCTTCTCCATCGGAGCCATCACGGGGGCGGGGCGTGGAGAGCGGGCGGCAAGCGAAATCGATGCGGCGACGGCGGCCGCGATCCCTCCTGCGATGGCTGGGAGCGTCGTTCGCCTGGCTCGCCGCGGCCACGGCATTCGCGCAGGACGCCGGGCGCCAGTCGCGCGACGACGCCTGGTGGACCGGGCCCATGCTCGCCAACTCCGCCGAGACGCTGCCGCGCGGCCACGTGCTCGTCGAGCCCTACGTCTACGACGTGCAGACCCGCGGCAACGACGGCTTCGGCTCGCGCGCCTACGTGCTCTACGGCCTGACCGACGACCTCACCGTCGGCGCCATCCCGATCATCGGCTACAACGCCGTGCACCACGGACCGAACAGTTCCGGCATCGGCGCCGGCGACCAGATCCTGCAGGCGCAGTACCGCCTGACCCGTTTCCACGAAGGCAGCTGGTTCCCCACGCTCGCCATCATGCTGCAGGAAGCGGTGCCCACCGGCCGCTACGAGCGCCTCGAGCGCGCGGCCGACGGCATGGGCAGCGGCGCCTGGGCGACCACGCTGGGGCTCAACGCGCAGAGCTATTTCTGGATGCCCAACGGCCGCATCCTGCGCGCGCGCTTCAACGCCACCTGGACCTTCGCGCGCCACGCCGACGTCGACGGCGTGAGCGTGTACGGCACCGGCCAGCACTTCCACGGCCGCGCCACGCCGGGCGACGCCTTCTACGTCGCCACGGCGTTCGAATACAGCCTCACCCGCCGCTGGGTGCTCGCGCTCGACCTCACCTACAGCCGCAGCGACGCCACCCGCGTGACCGGTTACGACGACCCGCTCGGCTTGCCGGCCACGCCCGTGCACGCGAGCTCCGGGCGCAGCGAGGCCTTCGGTTTCGCGCCCGCGGTGGAATACAACTTCAACGCGAACGTCGGTGTGCTGCTGGGCGTTCGCGTGATTCCCGGCGGGCACAACGTCACCCGCTCGGTCACGCCGGCGATCGCCATCAACTACGTGCACTGACGTTGGCTCGGACAGCTGCGTCGATCGTTGCCCGCAACGGGCAGGGTTGGCCGGGACGTCCCGCCAAGGTTTTCGACAGCAGCGCGGGGATCGGCCCCGCGCCGGCAGGCATTCCAACCAAGAGGGTGACCACCATGCATGCAAAGAGGATCTTCCGGGCGTGCCTGCTCGTGCTCGCGGCGACGCTCGGATGGCAGTCGCCATCGATCGCCGGCACGGCAAAGGACCAGGACCAGCAGCACGCCTTCGATTTCCATTTCGGCACGTGGAAGACCGAGATCACGAGCCGGGACGTCACGCCGTCGGGCGTCGGCGAATGGGTCAGGTTCGATGGCACGGTGATCGACCAGCCCCTGTGGAACGGCAAGGCCAACCTGGAAAAGATCGAGGCCTCCGGCCCCGGTGGCCACTTCCAGGGCCTGACGTTGTTTCTCTACGACCCCAGGTCCGGGCAGTGGAGCGAGCAGTTCGCCGGCAGCGACGACGGCACCCTGCAGGAGCCGACGTACGGTGAGTTCAGGGATGGCCGCGGCGTGTTCCATGGCTGGACCGAGTCCGGCGGCAAGAAGGTCCTCGAGCGCGACATCTGGTCGGCCATCACGCCGGACTCCTACCACTACGAGATCGCGTCCTCGTTCGACGGCGGCAAGACCTGGGTCACCAACTTCGTCGCGCAGCTGACCCGACTGAAGAAAGCCCCCGACTACGACACGCACTACACGCCGGGCACCGGGCCGGAGCACGACTTCGACTTCAACTTGGGCCATTGGTCGACCCGGATACAGGCGGTGCTGCATCCGCTGTCCTCACCCGACGCGAAGGGCAGCCTGGGCGGAACGCATGAGGCTTATCGCGTGTGGGACGACTGGGCCAACATCGGCCAGCTCGAAGTCGACGGGCCGGGCGGCCACATCGAGGACCTCGCGCTGCGCCTGTACGACCGCAAGACGCGGCAGTGGCGGGTCTACTTCGCCAACAGTGCGTCCGGCACGCTCGACGCGCCGCTGGTGGGCGGCTTCAAGGATGGCGTGGGCACCTTCGTCGGCATGGACGAGGTCGACGGCAGGACCGTGCTGACCCGCAACGTCTGGTCGGACATCACCGCGACATCCTGCCGGCAGGACTGGGCCATCTCGACCGACGGCGGCAGGACCTGGGTGTCCACCTGGACCTCCACCGACAGCCGCGGGGGCTGACTCGACGGCGCGCACCGGGGCGCGATCAGCCCCCGCCGTAGCTTTCGCTCCCTCTCCCCTCCGGGGAGAGGGCTGGGGTGAGGGGCCAAGGCTTGCGGGCAGGCCCGGCCGAAGCGTGTCGTATTCGCCCCCTCTCCCCTCCAGGGAGAGGGCTGGGGTGAAGCGAATCGCAAAACTTCAAGTCACGCGCATTCCCACGCGAACCGCGCCCGGCCTACGGCCTGATTCCTCCACCGCTGAGCGCCGCCCTCACGGCCCCGTCGGCGCCCACGGCGCATGCCGGCGTCACGCCCACCCGACTCCCCCGCGCCCTTGACCCCGATCCACTAGAATCGAGGGGTTCAGAGCACCGATGTCGGAGTCCCCCATGAGTTCCCCCGCCAGCCTCGTCCCCGCCGCCGCCGCGCAGGCCGAAACCACCCCGCTGCGTTTCGTCACCGCCGCCAGCCTGTTCGACGGGCACGACGCGGCGATCAACATCATGCGCCGCATCATCCAAGCCCAAGGCGCCGAGGTGATCCACCTGGGCCACAACCGCTCGGTGGAAGACGTGGTGCGCGCCGCGCTGCAGGAAGACGCCGACGCCATCGCGCTGTCCTCCTACCAGGGCGGCCACGTCGAGTACTTCAAGTACATGGTGGACATGCTGCGCGAGCGCGGCGCCAGCCACATCCGCGTGTTCGGCGGCGGCGGCGGCACCATCACCCCGGAGGAAATCCGCGAGCTGCAGGCCTACGGCGTCGAGCGCATCTATCACCCCAACGACGGGATGAAGATGGGCCTCACCGAGATGATCGAGGACGTCATGCAGCGCACTCGCGCCGCCCAGGCGAAGCGCCTGAAGGCCGAGCAGCCCGGCGTGCCGAAGGTCGACATCGACGACGAAATCTCCGTGGGCCACATGCTCACCGACATCGAGGAATCGCGCCTGGGCGAGGGCGAGCTCGCCCACCTGCGCAAGCAATGGGACCTGGCCGGCCGCAAGACCCCGGTGCTGGGCTTGACCGGCACCGGCGGCGCCGGCAAGTCGAGCGTGGTGGACGAGCTGCTGCTGCGCTTCCTGCACGCCTTCCCCGAAATGCGCATCGCCGTGCTCGCTGTCGACCCGACCCGCCGCCGCTCCGGCGGCGCGCTGCTGGGCGACCGCATCCGCATGAACTCGCTGCGCTCCAAGCGCGTGTACATGCGCTCCATGGCCACCCGCCGCCAGCACATGGCCACCAACGAGGTGCTCAAGGACTGCATCGCCTTCCTCAAGAGCCAGCCCTACGACTTGGTGATCGTGGAGACCGCCGGCATCGGCCAGAGCGACTCGGAGATCGTCGACCTAGTCGACTTCCCCGTCTACGTGATGACCAGCGACTACGGCGCCGCCAGCCAGCTCGAGAAGATCGACATGATCGACTTCGCCGAGCTGATCGTGCTCAACAAGTTCGACAAGCGCGGCGCCGAAGACGCCCTGCGCGACGTGCGCAAGCAGTGGAAGCGCAACCGCACCGCCTTCGCCCTCAAGGACGAGGACGTGCCGGTCTACCCGACCATCGCCAGCCAGTTCAACGACCCGGGCGTGACCTGGATGTTCGCGAACCTGTGCCGCCTGCTGCGGGAGAAGCTGGGAACGGGGAACGGGGAACGGGGACTGGGCAGCCCGCGCTGCGACTTCCAGCCCGACGTCGACACCAGCCTTAAGGAACCGCGCGCCACGGTGTTGATTCCCGGCAGTCGCGTGCGCTACCTCGCCGAGATCGCCGAGCAGGGCAGGGGCATCAACGGCTCCATCGCCCGCCAGGCCGAAGCCGCCAGCAAGGCCCAGCACTACTACGAATCGCTCAAGGAGCTGGACGACGAGGCGCTCCCGCGTCCGCTGGATCTCTACGCGAGCGACGCCTTGCATCCCTCTCCCTCCGGGAGAGGGACCGAGGGTGAGGGTACGACCCTTGCCCAAAGCTCCGCGCAAGCCCCGAACCCTCACCCCCAACCCCTCTCCCGGGGGGAGAGGGGAGCAGTCGACCGCACCCTGCTACTCCTCCGCCAGCGCTACAACGAAGCGGTAAAGGAACTCTCCGCCGAATCCGTGCACCTGCTGCGTGACTGGCCGGCCCTGCGCGAGTCGGTCACCAAGGACGTCAACGAATACCAGGTCCGCGGCAAGACCATCCGCGTGGAGAACTACCGCGAGTCCCTGAGCCACCAGAAGATCCCGAAGGTCGCCCCGCCCAAGACCGACAGCTGGGGCGACCAGCTCCTCTTCCTCGGCAAGGAAAACCTCCCCGGCCACTACCCCTACACCGGCGGCGTCTACCCCTACCGCCGCACCGGCGAAGACCCCACCCGCATGTTCGCCGGCGAGGGCACCCCGGAGCGCACCAACCGCCGCTTCCACTACCTGAGCCAGGGCGGCGCCGCCACGCGCCTGTCCACCGCGTTCGACTCGGTCACCCTGTACGGCGAAGACCCGGCCCCGCGCCCGGACATCTACGGCAAGATCGGCAACTCCGGCGTCAACATCGCCACGCTGGACGACATGAAGAAGCTCTACTCCGGCTTCGACCTGTCCGCGCCCACCACCTCGGTCTCCATGACCATCAACGGCCCGGCGCCGATGATCCTCGCGATGTTCATGAACACCGCGATCGACCAGAACGTGGAGAAGTACCTCAAGGCCGACGACGCCCGTTGGGGCGAGGCACAGAAGAAGATCGCCAAGCTCTACGAAGGCCGCGAGCGCCCGCGCTACTCGGGTGATCTACCCAAGGGCAACGACGGCTTAGGGCTAGGCCTGCTCGGCGTCACTGGCAACCAGCTCGTGGACGAGGAAACCTACGCCCGCATCAAGGCCGAAACCCTGGCCGCCGTGCGCGGCACCGTGCAGGCCGACATCCTCAAGGAAGACCAGGCGCAGAACACCTGCATCTTCTCCACCGAATTCGCCCTGCGCATGATGGGCGACATCCAGCAGTACTTCGTCGAGCACAAGGTCCGCAACTTCTACTCGGTGTCCATCTCCGGCTACCACATCGCCGAAGCCGGCGCGAACCCGATCAGCCAGCTAGCCTTCACCCTCAGCAACGGCTTCACCATCGTCGAGTACTACCTCGCCCGGGGCATGCACATCGACGACTTCGCGCCGAACCTGAGCTTCTTCTTCTCCAACGGCATGGACCCGGAGTACACCGTCATCGGCCGCGTCGCCCGCCGCATCTGGGCCCGCGCCATGCGCGAGCGCTACGGCGCCAGCCCGCGCAGCCAGATGATGAAGTACCACATCCAGACCAGCGGCCGGTCGCTGCACGCGCAGGAGATCCAGTTCAACGACATCCGCACCACGCTGCAGGCGCTCTACGCGCTGTTCGACAACTGCAACAGCCTGCACACCAACGCCTACGACGAAGCCATCACCACGCCGACCGAAGAGTCCGTGCGCCGCGCCGTGGCCATCCAGATGATCATCAACAAGGAACTGGGCCTCAACTTCAACGAGAACCCCTGGCAGGGCAGCTACGTGGTCGAGGAGCTGACCGACCTGGTGGAAGAGGCCGTCTACAAGGAGTTCGAGGCGATCAGCGAGCGCGGCGGCGTGCTGGGCGCCATGGACACCATGTACCAGCGCGGCAAGATCCAGGAAGAGTCGCTGTACTACGAACACAAGAAGCACGACGGCTCGCTGCCGCTGATCGGCGTGAACACCTTCCTGCCGAAGGAGCACGGCGGCGAAGTGGCCACCGAGATCGAGCTCATTCGCTCCACGGAGGAGGAGAAGGGGCAGCAGATTGCGAACGTGCGGGCGTTCGGGGAAGCGCGGAATGGGTTGGCGCCGGAGAGCCTGAAGCGGTTGCAGCAGACGGCGCGGGAGCGGCGGAATGTGTTCGAGCAGTTGGTTGAGGCGGTGAAGTACAACTCGTTGGGGCAGATTAGCCACGCGTTGTATGACGTGGGTGGGGAGTATCGGCGAAACATGTGAATTGTCAGATTTCCATGTAACGCAACGAGCTAAACGACCAGGATTCCACCCCTCCTTGAGCTGGCCAGTCCCGCAGTAAAACGATCGTTCTTGGATCGCGGCGGGCTAGTCTCAGCATCCGGGACTCGATGGGGTATCCTCGGCAAAGTCGGCGATTGCGCCTCTTGGTCCAATCGCGGAGCTGATTCACGGATGGGCCTTCATCCACGTTAAATGTTCGAGCGGACACATGGCACGAAGCGATTTGCTCATCTCTCTGGTGCGTGCTGCTGCTAGCGGCGATCGGGCGACTGTTCGCTCGACTGCGGAGGCGCTCGCGGCCGATGAGCGCGCAAAGAACCACCATATTGTCGCTGATCGCTTACAACGAGCAATCGCAAACGTAGCGGTCACGTCTAGTAGCCTTCTTTCCGTTTCCGAAAAAACCGCACACCACGGCCGCGACGCGATCATTGAGATTCAACCACAGATCCAGATGGACCAACTTCTGCTTGGTCTCCCTGTCCGTGAAAGCGGTCGGCAATTGGTGGAAGAACATGCGCGTGCTGATGTGCTGCGGTCCCACGGATATGACCCACGACATCGAGTGCTGCTGTCTGGCCCCCCAGGCAACGGTAAGACGTCGTTTGCTGAGTCGATAGCCGAGGCCCTGAATCTGCCATTCATGGTGGTCCGTTACGACGCTCTTATTGGCAGCTACTTGGGCGAGACAAATGCCCGATTGCGAAAGCTGTTTGATTACGTACGTACCCAGCCTTGCGTTCTGTTTTTTGATGAATTCGACGCGATAGGTAAGGAACGCGGCGATACTCATGAAACCGGCGAAATAAAGCGCGTCGTGTCATTCCTTTTGATGCAATTGGATCAGCTGCCCAGCTACGTAATCGTGGTTGCCGCCACCAATCACGCAGAATTATTGGATAGAGCGGTTTGGCGGCGGTTCCAGATGCGACTTGCCTTTCCGGCGCCAAGCCAAAAAGAGATCGAGGCGCTGCTTGAGCGCATCATGCGTCGCTGGCCACAGATGCCGAAGATGTCTCGTGGTTCTTTGGCAGCTAAGCTCGGCTCGCTGAATTTTTCGGAAGTGCTAGATTTTTGTCAAAATGTAAGGCGTCGCGAAATTCTTGGATTGGGGGAGACAGGGATAGATGATGCACTTAAAGCCGAGCTTGATATTTGGCGCTCGCGCGTTCGGCCGGAGGTGACGGATGGCGGCCGATCTAAGCAAGCCACTGCTGAGGGTCATTCCAGAGCGGGACGTCGATCCTCGCCGGCCAAGAAAAGGGTTCCCAAAAGGCCCTGATCCTTTTCCCACTGAACGTCAACTTGGACGTTTCGCGCCCAAGTTCGATCGACTGGCCGAGGTGCTGCAACGCGATCCTGGGGGGATGAGCCTGCGGGCTGACCCGTCAGCACTCGCTCCAGAAAGAGTGTTGGTGTTTGAGTTAAGGGGGAGCGTCGCGCCGTTCGTATCAGCAATTCGAAGTATCCGCGGCTTAGAGCTCGTGGATGAAGAGGAACTGGAGGCGGACGAAGAGGATAAAAACCCTGTTGCCTATCTGCTGGTCCCAGACGCTAAGGCGCTCAGCCAAATCGAATCGCTTTGGCGGCGTTGGCAGCGAAATGAGCCACTTGGCGATAGTTACATGGCCGGTTGGCGCGAAGCTTTTGCTTTGCTTAAGGACTTGAGACCATGGGGGCCACAAGATCGAGTCGATCCTCGAGATGCAGAGGGACTCGAGCAAGAAATTATCGGGTTAGAAGATCATGACCTCATACGGATCGAAGCGGAGTTGGTTTTCCGTAAAGACTCGAGCGCAGCGGAAGATGCCTTTAGAAGGGAGTTAGACGGGCGTGGGCGAGTGATTGCGCGTTCTCGAATTGATGAAATTGCCTACCACGCGCTCTTAATCGAACTTTCTGCGGCCCAAGTGCGCCAAATTATTGCCCGGTCCGTTAGAAGCATCGCCGGTTTTGACTCGGTTATGCACATTCGGCCGCAGAGTCTCGCCAATAGCATCGAGTTGGCTGAAGCGTCGCCCTCCGATCAGGACCTCGATCCCGCCGAACTGGGGGTGCCAATTTTGGCGCTACTTGATGGTGTCCCAATGGCTCGGCACTCGTTGCTCGAACATCACCTAGTGATAGAAGACTTGTTCGGCTTGGAGCCAAACGCACAAGTCTCTGATCGTAAGCACGGCACAGCGATGGCATCGCTGATAGTGCACGGTGATCGCAACTTAAAGGGGGTGCCACTACCCCGGCGTATTCACGTGCTTCCAGTGATGGCTGCTAGTCCCGGGCAGGGCGAGACGTTTCCTCAAGACCGCTTGGTTGTAGACATGATCTACAACTCCGTTCGCACAATGCGCGAGGGGGCGGAGGCGACTGCCCCGAATGTAATAATTATAAACGTCTCACTTGGTAATCGTCGTCAACCTTTTCATGGGAAGCTTTCCGCATGGGCGCGGTTGCTTGATCGTTTAGCTTATGAGTATGGAATTCTATTTATAGTTAGCGCTGGAAACATTGCCGAAAGCTTTACAGTGCCTAGATTCGCCAATAGCGTAGTGTTTGAGGATGCTGATGCGGAAGCGAAAGCTATAGGCATATTGGAGTCGGTGAATTCCCTACTAGGGCAGCGGCGAATTATCGCTCCAGCTGAATCCATCAACGCCATAACGGTGGGGAGTTGCAATGAAGATGCGGTGTCTCCGGCACTTCGCTTAACTGCTCGAACTTCGGTCGACCCTTATCCCGATCTCCGCATTGCGAATCCCTCTAGTGCGCTCGGGCCGGGTTATGGTTCCGCGGTAAAGCCGGATTTATTAATGCCCGGGTCACGGGAACGGCTACGAGTGGTGACTAGCAATGGTCAATCAATTGGTGTCGCCCCGGCACCGCCAACTCATGCCGCGGGGCTCAAGGTCGCGGCTCCTCCAAAAATCGGTCAGGAGAGCTATGAATCGTACACGAATGGCACTAGCGCATCGGCTGCTCTAGCCTCTCGTACTTGTCATCGCATTCACGATGCGCTGGAGGGGAGCTATGGGGATGCGTTCCTGAGCCTCCCTCATAAAGAGCGAGCAGTACTAATTAAGGCGCTCATCGCGCACACGGCGGAATGGCCTGAACAGACAGCTGAGTTGATGAAACAGATACTTGGCCCTGCAGATGGGCGACAACACGTGAAGCAGAAGGACAACATTCGGCGATACCTAGGATTTGGCCTGGTTGACGCCGATTCGGCAGTTGCATGTACCTCCGACCGCGCGACGTTTTGGGCGGTTGGAGAGATACGTGCCAATCAGATGGTCCATGTGCCAATCCCAATTCCTGCGGCCATGGGTGGACGTGCCCAGCCGCATTCCTTGTCTGCGACTGTGGCCTGGTTCACTCCCACGCACCCAGGGACCAGGGCATATCGCTCTATCCGATTGAGACTACTTGAACCCGAAGAAATGGGTGAGCTAGGACTAGGGACCTGCTCGCGGCAGCCAGACGTGAATCAAAGCAACCGAGGAACGTTGTTTTGCCGGCGGTGGGAAGGATCGAAGGCAGCAGCAGTCTCACACGACATGGTGCTACGGCTGCACATACAGCGAGAGCTGGATCAGGTCGGCCACTATGACGACTCCATTCCGTTCGGGGTGGCTGTAACTATTTCAATGCCCGGAGTTGTGGAAATCTATGAGCAAGTTCGGCAGCGGCTTGGAATTCTGCCTCGCATCCCGACGGGTCCGTAACTCCCATGCTCGCGAGAGAGTCGCGGTCAAACAGGACTAGAAAGCTGGGATGGATGTTGATGCGAGTGTGATATCCCAGTTTAGGTTGTCGCAGACGCCCAACGTTTGCCTCAGAATTTAGAGGGCTAGGATATTGAAAACCCGGGTCAGAGTGCACTTTCTGTTAGCTGGCGCGTGCCGCGACAGCCTGGGTAGGACATGCAACCCCAGAAGCGTTCGTTGGTGCGGCGGTTGGCGCGCAGCTGCATCTCCTTGCCGCACTTCGGGCAAGGTGGTGCTGTCTCGGGCGAGGCGGGCGGTCGCGACTGGGACGTCGGGTTGGCCGACGTGGTCTGCACGCTGTGGACCATGTCGAGCAGCGCCGCGCCTGTGATCAGTTCAATGGGTTTTTCTTTAGCGAAGCGCTGCGCGTCGGCGGTGTAGGCCCCTACGGCGATGATCTTCACTTCAGAGGCCTGGTGGTGGGCGAGGAGCCCGTACATTTCGCGGACGACCTTTACGTCCACGCGCTGGGTTTTCCAGCGCTTGCACTGCACGAGCGTCAGCTTGCCGTCCTTGTTGAGCATTAGGTCGACGCCGCCGTCCGCACCTCCCTGTCCAAGAAACTGGGGTCAGAGTGCACTTTCTCGAAAAGCCGACTCTGACCCCTGTTTTCACCTGTTTTCAGACCCCTGTTTTCAACCCCTGTTTCAAGCGCGCACCGGCCGCTTCGCTGGGCTGAGGCCCGTTGGGCGACAACCCATCCGCTGAACTGTCCCGGGCACCTTTGGCCAAAGCTTTGCCGACGAAGGCGACCACAGCCGCCTTCGCCGGGGTAGGGCAACGCAGGTCAGGCGGCGATCGCCGAAGCCATGCCGGTCGCGGTGTCGTCGTCGCAAACGTCGCGCCACAGGTGGTACATCACGCCGAACATCACCGTGAACATCGCCAGGAACAAGGCGACGTAAAGCGGGACGACCACCACGAACACCAGCCATGTGCTGATGAGCTTGGCGAGCAGGGTGAGCAGGATGACCAGGATCGCCAGGGCGATGATCGCGACGATCCAGGCGAGCGCGCAGCTCAGCGCAAACACGAGCAGCGGCAGTAAGTTCTTCAGCGCGCCGACCATGCCGTCGCCGATCGCGCCGAACACGTTGCGGCCGCGCAGCGCGATCTGACCGAGGCTGATCGCATAGAACCCCGTCATGAACAGGCCGACCAGCATGAACAGCGCGAAGGTGGTGCCGAAACCGCTGGGTAACCCTGTCGGGGGCGGCTGGTGGCTGGCCTGCGCGGCCAGCGCCTGCGCGTACCAGTTGACCAGGTTGTGCCCGTTCACTGCGAGCACGGCGCCGAACAGGACTACGTAGATCGCCAGCATGGCCAGCCCGTAGCCGATCAAGCGCAATGCCTCGCCTTGCCGGTAGGGCTTGAAGATGTCCACTGCGCGCGTTGGCAGGCCGCGCTCGGCCGTATCGACCACCTGCAGGTAGCCTGCGTAGAGCGGCAGTATCAACAGGCTCAGCACCGTGGACAGCGCCATGAGTCCGACGAACATCGCCGGGCTTGGCGGTGTGCCTGCGTGGGCCGCTTGCAGTTGCATCGGCAGCACAAGCAGCGACGGCAACAGGCACGCCAGCAGCAGGATGGCAGCCCCTCCGAGCAGCGGCTTGGGATGGCGGTAGCCCGCGCTGATGCCCTGCTTCAGCCAGCCGAAGCCGGCCAACGGTCCCCTGGATCGTGTCGTCATGTGTCGATTCCCCCGGATGGTCGGCGCCCCCGCGCCGCCGGTCGAGCATAACCGCTGGCGGCGGGCGCACGGAATGCGGGATTGGCGGCAATGCCCTCCGGGCTATCCCGTCCGCCCACGGGCCGCGCAGGCCTTGAAACTGGGGCCAGAGTGCACTTTCTCGAAAAGTCGACTCTGACCCCTGTTTTGGTGCGCATCGTGTTTGCGGCAATATCCCCTTGGAACAGGGGAGAAAGCCATGGACACGTCTGTAACGGAAGGCGGGCGGGATCTCGTCATTGCCGGCTTCTGGCGCCGTCTCGGCGCCTTCGTCATCGATATCCTTATCCTCGGCGCCATCGGGTTGACTCTTGGTGCCTTGTGCTTCGATCCACTCGCGCGCATGGGCGCGCCGGCACAGCTGATCGGTTTCGCCATTTCGCTGACGTATTTCGGTGTTTTCAACAGTCGCCTCGGCAACGGGCAGACGCTGGCCAATCGCTGGCTTGGCATCCGTGTGGTCAATGCGCAAGGGCAGCCGCTGTCGCTACCTCGTGCATTGCTTCGCTATGCCGTGCTGGACGGACTGGTCCTCTTGAATCTTCTGCCGATCCAGTCCGAGTGGGTGCAGCCGTCCGGTGTCGGGGACCTCATTGTCCAGGCGCTGCTGTCTGCACTGGCGCTAGGCAGCAGTTTCGTCATCGTCTACCTGGCGATCTTCAACCGCCGCACACGGCAGTCGTTGCACGATCTGGTGGTCGGTTCCTACGTGGTGCGCACGCAGCCGGAAACGGGGGAGGCGCATTTCGCGCAAGTCTGGCGTGGTCACATCGTGGTTTCGGCCTTGATCGCGCTGCTCTTCCTGGGCACGCCTTTCGTCGTCAAGCGACTTACCCAGAGCGATCTTTGTGCGGGGTTGTTGCCGCTGCAACAGACGCTCCAGGCCCAGCCGCATGCCATGGACGTTCAAGTGATGCGGGGAACCCTTTTCGTCGCGTCCGCTGGCAACGGTAGCGCAACGATCCACTCGCTGACGGCGCAACTGCGCGTCAACACTCCGATGATCCACGATGCGGGCTATGCGCGCGGCATTGCCCGGATACTGGCCAAAGGCGATCCGCATCTGGGTCAGGAAGACACCGTCAGGGTGGTTCTAATCTATGGCTACAACATTGGCATCGCATCGTGGTCAACCAAGCAGACCTATTCGTATAAGCCGAAAGAGTTGCTGGGTGTGAGGGACGGTGTGGTTGGTGCTTAAGACGTTGGCAAAAAAAGTGTTAGGGACAATTTCGACGGCAGACCTTCAAATTGTTCCTGACACCTTTTGCAGACACCCTCTTGAACTTGGGCGCTTGTCGTATCGCGTTGTTGGCATGGCTAGCAAGTGAGCCCATATCCAATTCACGCAAGTTGCATCAGTGGTGTGAGGTTACATGGACGCGAAAATTGAAAACCTGCGCGTCAGTAAGTCGTACGCTACGGAAGAAATCCACTTCTCAGGCGGTCTTCGAGGCGTGCGCACAAATCTCGGTTGGGCGTTATATCCCCTGTCTAGCGATAAAGATTCGGATGCGGTTGTTTTCAAAGCGCCGCAGGATCATCTCGACTTTGCCATCGGCCAATGTGGTGTCAGGTACTTGGGCACCTGCGTCAAGTACATGTCACACGCGAACCGGCCTTCAATGGACGTTTGGGAATTTGGCGCGCGCGATCCCCAAAGTGGCTTAGGCGCCGCTGACTCTTGGGCAGCTATTGGACACCAAGCCGAAAAAGCGCGTGACAAGCAATACGCGGAAACCACCTCTTATATCAGCGCGCACCTTAGGGCAGCTTCGCTTCGCCTTAGGGACGTGTCTAACGGGTACCACAATCAGCTAAGTTGGGCGCTGGCGGAAAACAAAGCTCCAGGAACTTGGTTTTCGAACACAGCTTTGGACGATCTGTATGCGGACTTTCACTCACTTATCTCAGAGATTTCGTCTGCGCGAGACCACATCGCAATGGTTGCGGCGATACATGTCGGTGCGCCTGGTCGCATAGACAGCTTGTCGCGGCTCGAAGACTGGGTCGCTAAACCTGTAAATCGAAATCACGCGACACATCCCATGGTGCGCATCCTCCTAGATGCACTAGGAGCGGTGCCGGCATCTGGTTGGTTGCGCCGAATAGGAGATCTGCGCAACGAAATGCTGCACCGCGTACCGATGAGTGCAAATAGATCCGTCGCAGGGTTAGTTCTCGAACAAGGCCAAACTTCTCTTGGGCCGGTTTCAAAAATCCGCCTAGCTGAGCCATTGAGCGTCACAGCTCTGTCCTCGCAGCCAATAGACCCGCTCGTCGAAATTTCACAGCTTGTCGGCTGTTTTGAAATGCTTTGTAGGGCTGCTTGGAAGCATGCAAGTGAATCGCCCAGGGTTTCCTAGACATCTCAGGGCCATGGAAAATGGCCTATTCGGAGGTGTCCATGAGCAGCAAGCGGTATACGGATGAGTTCAAGGTAGAGGCGGTCCGCCAGGTGACGGATCGCGGGTTCAAGGTGG
>NZ_DASZBH010000012.1:0-303319 GCF_035944355.1 Frateuria sp.
CGCCGACGTGTTCGACTACATCGAGATGTTCTACAACCCCAAACGCCGCCACGGTTCAAACGGCGACCTGTCGCCTGTAGAGTTCGAACGGCGCTACGCGCAACGAGGGTCCTGAGTGTCTACGGAACCCTGGGCGATTCAGTGCGTGCGGCAACCAACCCGCAAGGCGTACGTAGCTACGAGTGGCCCTGGCTCAACAATGCGTTCGGTGAGGCGCCCAAAAGCGGTACCGACACCTTCTACACCCGCTTCCCGGGGCAGTACTACGACGTCGAGACCGGGCTGCACTACAACATGCACCGGTACTATGACCCGAGTACGGGACGGTATTTGCAAAGCGATCCCATAGGATTGGCAGGGGGGCTGAATACATACACGTACGTCTATGGAGACCCCCTCGAAGGAACGGACTCGCTGGGTTTAATTGGGCCACAAGAATCATCGGTCCAGAATCAAATTGAAGTGGCTATCGCCAGAGGAAATGTTCAGCAGCTCGAAAGCCTCCTTGAATCGGAAGGGCTGTCTCCGGCGGAGGAATCCGCGGTGCGGGAAGGCCTTGAGCAGTTAAAGATTATAAACAGGAGCACTGATAGCATTGAGCGGCTTTCGAAACTGTTCCGGAAAAGTCCGGACGAAATCGAGAATGCAATCCACATGTGTAAGAAACTGTTACCTCGAAATACGCCCGTCAGGAATCCTGATGTGATGGTTGATATGGATACTGGCGAGGTTTATCCTAAAACGGGCAACGGTTCAATTGGCGATTCCATTGGTAACATCTGGGACCATCTCAATGAGCGATAATAAATTCCAAGCCTCCATTGTTATATCCAGCGAGCACATGGAAGCCAAGGAATTAATAAAGCAACTTGGAGAGGCCGAGACTGCAGACAAGGGCGACCCGATTTCGTCCAGAAAGGGGGCAAAGCTCAGGAAAGATTCGATTTGGATGAAATGCTCGACATTAGCCGAGAGCGAGCCCTTGGAGAGCCAGATATCAGAACTAGTTACCTACCTCAAGCAGCGATCTTCACAAGTAGTCGAAGTTCTGAGGCACTCAACAATAGAAATATGGTGCAAGATATCGAACAAGAAAAGCCAATGCGGTTTCGTTATTAGTTCTGGCTTAATTGATGAGCTTGCATCCCTTAAGATAAACCTCGTGTTCGATCTCTACCGTTGAGGTGCCCATGTACTGAGCCATGGTTTTCATGTGCAGCTGTGGCATGCGCACTGAGATCGATGCGAGCCAATCAATCGCCGATGTCGAACGCGCTGCGCGGCATGCCGTTCCGAGCAGTTGCTCAGAGGGCACGCAGCATCTACGGATTGGAGTTGAGGCGGCCGATGCCGTAGGTAGATCATCCACGCCGAACCCACAGTCGCTCAAGCGGTCGAGTTAAGCGTTCTCCCATAGGGAAACGTGGACTGTGAAGGCCTTGAGCCAGCCGACCTTGATCAGCTGTTGGCCAGCCAAGTGAGGATAGGATCTGGACAGGTCGTTACGGCAGAGCAAAATCGAGGTCGATGTAAGTCGGAGATTTGTCGCCTTCGATTTGAGTGCGCCGTGCCTGCCGCGCGGCGACCTTCACTTCCTCGGATGCGATGTCGCGAGTGATGGCCGCCTCGAGTTCGCAATGCGCCTTCGAAGCTCGTCGTATTTTCGTGCCATCTCCGAAGTGCTGGCGACCGAAAACAAGGGGTCTGGTTCAACGATTGACGTTTGCGTGGCCGCTTTTGGCCGGAAGCGGCCCAATGTCGGGTCTTCACAACAGAGTCGCCGGACGCCTGAAGAGCCGCCATCGCCGTTCAGTGCGCACAACGTCTCAAAGTCTCGTCAGACGCAACTGCACACCGCACGCCTGCGCCCCACCTGATCGCCGCCTGGGACCGCTCGTCAAAAGAACGGGCGGGCTAATCTGAGTGCGGGCTATGGCGCAAATACCTCTTCGAGCTCAACCTATTTCGAGTTAAGTCGGTTTCGTGTCGGAGCTTGTAATGCTCGCGGATGCGTTCGCCGACGCCCAGGGCCAACTCCGGGTCGAGGACCTTGCGTTTCTCATCGCGCAACTTAGCTAAAGCCTCCACCCACCAAACTTGGCGAAGCTCCGCCAGGAACATCTCTATAAGCTTGCGTTGTACTTCCTCGGACACCTCAGGTTCCTCGCAGCTGCCTTGCTTTGGACCTCATGCAGTGAGTCGCTGCATGCGTCACATCGGCGCTGGGACCGCTCGTACATCGCGGCCAGGTCGCGCATAGAAGTATACGCTTGGCGTTATCGGGCGAGCTGCCGGTTCGGGAGTGACAAGAGCGGGTGGCCAAAACGGCACACACTTTGGCATATTTGTACTTTCTCTTGTCCAGTCGCTTCGACCTCTAGCTGATTGATTGCATTGCCCTCGCACCGTCTTTGAATTCCGGAGACATCAATAGATTGTGCATTCGGGGACCTAGGAGCACGAACTACGGACTGTGCGCGGCCACAACCTATGGCATTGCGACCACGGCATCGGCCTACGCGCCGGCACCGCCGGCGCGCAGACCAGCATGCCGGTCAGCGCTGCTTGGCGCGCAGCAGGGCGTCGGCGAGCGCGCTGTTGGTCGGTGCGGGAGCGGGCTTGGCCGGGTTGCCCTGGCGCGGCGGGCGGGCGTCGCGGTTGCCCGGGCGCGCATCGTTGCCGGGCGGGCGCGTTGCGCGGGCCTGGCCGGGCTCGTCGTCCAGGCGCATCGACAGGCCGATGCGCTGGCGCGGGAGGTCCACCTCCATCACCTTGACCTTGACGATGTCGCCGGCCTTGACCGCATCGCGCGGGTCCTTGACGAAGCCGTGCGAGAGCGCCGAAACGTGCACCAGACCGTCCTGGTGTACGCCGATGTCGACGAAGGCGCCGAACGCGGCGACGTTGGTGACGCGGCCTTCCAGGATCATGCCGGGACGCAGGTCCTTCAGGTCCTCCACGCCCTCGGCGAAGCTCGGCGCGACGAACTCCGGACGCGGATCGCGGCCGGGCTTTTCCAGTTCCTTGAGGATGTCGCGCACGGTCGGCACGCCGAATTTCTCGTCGGTGTACTGCTCGGGTTTGAGGCCGCGCAGGAAGCCGGTATCGCCGATGATGTTGCGCACCTCGCGGCCGCACTGGGCGATGATCCGCTCGACCACCGGATAGGCCTCCGGGTGCACCGCGCTCGCATCCAGCGGGTTGTCGCCGTTGGGCACACGCAGGAATCCTGCGCACTGCTCGAACGCCTTGTCGCCCAAGCGCGGCACCTTGAGCAGCGCCTTGCGGTTGGCGAACGGGCCGTTGGCGTCGCGGTGCTTGACCACGTTCTCGGCCACGCTGGCGGATAGGCCCGCCACGCGCGAGAGCAGGGCGGCCGAGGCGGTGTTGACGTCCACGCCCACGGCGTTGACGCAATCCTCCACCTTGGCGTCCAGCGCGCGCGCCAGCTTCACCTGGTTGACGTCGTGCTGGTACTGGCCCACGCCGATCGCCTTGGGCTCGATCTTCACCAGTTCGGCCAGTGGGTCCTGCAGGCGGCGGGCGATGGAGACGGCGCCACGCAGGCTCACGTCCAGGTCCGGAAACTCCTTCGCGGCCGTTTCCGATGCGGAGTACACCGACGCGCCGGCCTCGCTCACCACGATCTTCGACAGTTTGTGCTCGGGATGGGTCTTGCCCAGACCTTTGATCAGTTCGCCGGCGAGCTTGTCGGTCTCGCGCGAGGCGGTGCCGTTGCCGATGGCGATGAGGTCCACGCCATGCTTCTGGCACAGGCGCGCCAGCGCGGCCAGCGACTCGTTCCACTGGCGTCTGGGTTCGTGCGGATAGATCGTGTCGGTAGCCAGCAACTTGCCGGTGGCGTCGACCACCGCGACCTTGACGCCGGTGCGGATGCCCGGGTCCAGGCCCATCACGGTCTTGGCGCCCGCCGGTGCGGCCAGCATCAGGTCCTTGAGGTTCTCGCCGAACACGCGGATAGCCTCGTCCTCGGCGCCCTCGCGCACGCGGCCGAACAGGTCCAGCGTCAGGTGCAGGTGCAGCTTCACGCGCCAGGTCAGGCGCACGGTCTCACGCAGCCAGGCGTCGGCGGCGCGGCCGCGGTCGTGGATGCCGGCGTGCGCGGCCACGCGGCCCTCGCCTTCGAGGTGGCCCTGCTCGGCGTCCAGCGCCGGCTGCAGCTCCAGTTCGATCACGCCCTCGTTGCGCGCGCGCATCAGCGCCAGCAGGCGGTGCGATGGAATCTTGCCGATCGGCTCGACGTGGTCGAAGTAGTCGCGGAACTTCGCGCCCTCGTTCTCCTTGCCCTCGACCACCCTGGCGCGGATCTGCCCCCTGTCCCATAGCCAGTCGCGCAGCTCGCCGACCAGGCGGGCGTCTTCGGCGATCGATTCCATCAGGATCGCGCGCGCGCCATCCAGCGCGGCGCGCACGTCGGCCACGCCCTTGTCGGCATCAACGAACCGTTCGGCGAGGGCTTCGGGTGCGAGCGTGGGATCCTCGCGCAGGCCGGTGGCCAGCGGCTCCAGGCCCGCCTCGCGCGCGATCTGCGCCTTGGTGCGGCGCTTGGGCTTGTAGGGGAGGTACAGGTCTTCCAGCCGTGCCTTGGTGTCGGCGGCGAGGAGCTCGTTCTTCAGTGCATCGGTGAGCTTGCCCTGTTCCTCGATGCTGGCGAGCACCGCGCCGCGGCGCTCCTCCAGCTCGCGCAGATAGCGCAGGCGCTCCTCCAGCAGGCGCAGCTGGGTGTCGTCCAGGCCGCCGGTGACTTCCTTGCGGTAGCGGGCGATGAAGGGCACGGTGGCGCCTTCGTCGAGCAGAGCCACCGCCGCGCGCACCTGTGCGGGCTGGGCGGCGATGTCCTGGGCAATGCGGTGTTCGATGCTGAGCATGTGATCGTGCTTCGGTGATGCAGGAAGCCGTCGATCATAGCAACCGCGCCGTTGTCGGATGGATCGCTGCTGGCCGGTCCGCCGCCGCCGCGCAGGGGCATGCTTCACCCGGCACTGCGGTTGAGCTGAGCTCAGGCGTGGAAGGACCGGTCGTCCGGGCGATGCGCCTCGCGAAAGGCGCCGGCGCGGCCATTGAGCACCAGGGTGTTGGCGAGCATGTCGTGCAGGCCCTGCTTTCGGCGCGTCCAGGCGACCATCAGGAAGCCGATCAGCAGGATCATGGCGCTGAGAGTCTTCGCCGCATAGCGCCCCAGTGCGCGCGGGAAGCTGATGCGCCGGCCTTCCAGGTCGGTCACGCGGATGCCCAGCGCCAGCTTGCCCACGGTGCCCTGCCAGGCGGAGCTCTCGCAGACCGCGAAATAGACCCAGGCGAGCAGCCAGGTGAGCAGGTAGGCGGTCTGCATGGTTTCGTAGTAGTGGCCGTACGCGGTCATGAGCCGCTCGATGTCCTGGCCGGCGGAGAGCACGGTTTGCTGCAGCCGTTCCTGCGCCGCGCCATCGCCGAAGGCTTTCATGATGAGCGTGTTGGGGATGAACAACACGATCGCATCGATGATGTAGGCAAGCACCCGCTTCCAGAAGCCGGCGTAGTCCTCCAGCGCGGCCGTGGTGGTTGGCGGCGGTACCGCAACGGCGGCCGGGGCGAACGGCGGCGGGGTGGCCGCCAGCGCATCCGGGAACAACACCGACAGCGGCTGCCAGTCGGCCAGGCCTTCGTACCAGCCCAGGTCCGCGCCGGCGAGCTTGCCCTCGCGCAGCCAGGCGCGCACGTCGCCCTCCTTGTAGGGCCCGTGGCGCTGGCCGTCGCGGCCGATCCAGACTTCCATCCGCATACTCCGAAATCATCGATGCGAGCGATGATGCCATGGGCTACCGCGCGCTGCGCCCTCTCTCCGGAGGGGGGAGGAAGACAGGCGCCTCAGGCGCTGCGGCGCTTGAGGTGCACCAGCAGCAGCGAAATCGCCGCGGGCGTGACGCCGCTGATGCGCGCGGCCTGGCCCAGCGTCGCCGGCTGCGTACGCTTGAGCTTGAGCAGCACCTCGGCGGAGAGGCCGCGCACCTTGTCGTAGTCGAAGTCGGCGGGGATATCGGTGTGCTCGTGGCGGCGCTGGCGCTCGATCTCCTCGCGCTGGCGCTCCAGGTAGCCGGCGTACTTGGCCTGCACCTCGACCTGCGCGGCGACGTCCTCGCGCTCGACGGCGGGGCCGAGTTCGGTCACGGCGGTGAGCCTGGCGTAGTCGAGCTCGGGCCGGCGCAAGAGGTCCAATGCGTTCGTTTCACGGCTGACGGCGATGCCGAGCTGGCGCTCGATCGCCGCTCCCAGGGTGTTGGTGGGTGCGGCCCACAGCGTGGCCAGGCGCTGCGTCTCGCGCTCGACCGCCTCGCGCTTGGCGCACAACGCGTCGAAGCGCGCCGGCGGCACCACGCCGAGCGCGAAGCCTTGCTCGGTCAGGCGCAGGTCGGCGTTGTCCTCGCGCAGGTGCAACCGGTATTCGGCGCGCGAGGTGAACATGCGATAGGGCTCGAGCGTGCCGTTGCTGGTGAGGTCGTCGATAAGCACGCCGAGGTAGGCCTCGTCGCGGCGCGGGAACCAGGGCGCCTCGCCGCGCGTCATTCGCGCCGCGTTGAGCCCGGCGACCAGCCCCTGCGCGGCCGCTTCCTCGTAGCCGGTGGTGCCGTTGATCTGGCCGGCGAAATACAGCCCGCCGATCGCCTTGGTCTCCAGCCACGGGTTGAGCCCGCGCGGGTCGAAGTAGTCGTACTCGATGGCGTAGCCGGGGCGCGTGATGTGTGCGCGCTCGAAACCCTTGATCGAGTGCACCAGCGCCAGTTGCACGTCAAACGGCAGCGAGGTGGAGATGCCGTTGGGATAGATCTCGACGCTCTCCAAGCCTTCGGGCTCGATGAAGATCTGGTGCGAGCCCTTGTCGGCGAAGCGCACCACCTTGTCCTCGATCGAGGGGCAGTAGCGCGGGCCGGTGCCTTCGATCTGGCCGCTGTAGAGCGGCGAGCGATCCAGCGCGCCGCGGATGATCTGGTGCGTGCGCTCGGAAGTGTGGGTGATCCAGCAGCTGACCTGGCGCGGATGCTCCTGGCGCGTTCCGAGGTAGGAGAACACCGGCGCCGGATCGTCGCCCGGTTGTTCATCCAGCCCGTCGAAGTCGATGCTGCGCGCGTCGATACGCGGCGGCGTGCCGGTCTTCAGCCGATCGGCAGCGACCGGCAGCTCGCGCAGGCGCTGCGCCAGCGTGCTCGCCGGCGGATCGCCAGCCCGCCCGCCCGCGTACTGCGCCGGGCCGATGTGGATCTTGCCGGCGAGGAAGGTGCCGGCGGTGAGCACCACCGCAGAGGCACGGAAGCTCACGCCCATCTGCGTGACCGCGCCGGCGACGCGGCCGCCTTCGATGATCAGATCGTCTACGGCCTGCTGGAACAGTTCCAGGTTCGGCTGCGATTCGACCATCTGCCGGATGGCGGCACGGTAGAGCGCGCGGTCGGCCTGGCAGCGCGTGGCGCGGACGGCCGGGCCCTTGGAGGCATTGAGCGTGCGCCACTGGATGCCGGAGCGGTCGGCCGCGTGCGCCATGGCGCCGCCCAGGGCGTCGATCTCCTTCACCAGGTGGCCCTTGCCGATGCCGCCGATGGCCGGGTTGCAGCTCATCGCGCCGACGGTTTCCAGGTTGTGGGTCAGCAGCAGCGTGCGCGCGCCGCAGCGGGCCGCGGCCAGCGCCGCCTCGGTGCCGGCATGGCCGCCGCCGACCACGATCACGTCGTAGCGGGTGGGATGGATCATCGGAAGGACGCCTGGCAGGCAGGGACGAGAACCCTCGTATGGTAGCGCTTCGATGCCGGTGTCTGCGCAGAATCAAGAACTTGGCACGATTGCTGCTTCACTTTCCATGCACTTTCCATGGGCAGACGCTGCGCGACGTGGCGCGCCGAGGCTGGGCAGACAGGGGCCCGACCGCGTACCAGGAGAGGAAGCATGACGGCGCCGCTGGGGCATCCCACGGCGCCGTCGCCTTTTGTGGCCCCGGAAAAACCAAACCCCGCCGTGGGGCGGGGTTTGGCCTTGCTTAGATCTGGCGCCCGGCGGTCTCAGGAACAGGGGGAATCCAGGATGACCGTGTTGCCGGGCGCCAGAAACCGGAAAGTTGCGGGCGCCTCCGCGATCCGTCGCGGCTGCGGGACAGATATTCCCAGCGCTGCCGTGAATAAAAAGTGACTAGTTCAGGCTTTTTTTTGTAAGCCATCTGACGCTGAGCGTCAGCCTGCGGACGGCGCCAAAACCCGAATGTGACGAGGATCACGCTCTGGCACGGCGGTTGCAGAGCTCGCTTGGTCCATCAACACACACACCGTCCGCCATGAACAACATCTTCGACTTCCAGCCGGTCTATCCCCGCCACGACCTGATGATCGAAATCGGCAAGGTGCAGATGGCGATCGAGCACCTGGCCGCGCGTACCGAGCAGGAGCGCCAGCAGCTGCGTCCGCGGCTGGAGTCGCACATGGTCCGCCTGCGCAGCGCGCTGAACCAGCTGGCCGCCTGACGGGGTCGTGATTCTCACCCCTTGAGCATGTTGCCGACGATCTCGGCGAGATTGCGCGACAGTTCTTTTTCCGCCAGTTCCGCCACGGCCGCGCGCGCCAGCTCACGGCGCACCGGCTCGAGTCGCTGCCAGCCGTTGAAGGCGGTGGCCAGCCGCGCTGCCACTTGCGGGTTCAGTGCATCCAGTTCGGCCAGGCGCATGGCGAGCAGGCGATAACCCTCGCCATCGGCGCGGTGAAAGCCGCTGGGATTGCCGCGGGCGAAGGTGCCAAGCAGCGCCTGCACGCGGTTGGGGTTCTTCAGGGTGAACTTGGGATCGGTTTCCAGCGTCCGCACGCGCGCCAGCGCCGGTTCGCCCGGCAACTGGGCCTGCACGGCGAACCACTTGTCCAGCGCCAGCGCGTTGCCCGCATGGCGCTCGCGGAAACGCGCCAACGCACCTGCCGCCTGCGGCGCCTCGCTGCGCACCAGCACCGCGAGGGCGGCCAGGCGATCGGTCATGGTGAGGGCGCGATCGAACTGCGTGGCGGCCAGGGCCTGGGCCGTCGGCGCGTCGAGCAGGACGAGCAGTTCCAGCACGCGGCGCGTGAGCCGTCGCCGCGCCTGGCTGTCCGCATCGAGCGTATCGCTGGCCCGCGCGGCCAGCTCACGGTAGCGCTGGGCGAGCGCCGGCGCACCGATGCGGGCGGCCAGCTCGCGCTGCAGCGTCTGCCGCAAGGCGTGGATGCGCGAAGGATCGACGTTAGTTTCGCGCTCGGCCAGTTCCACCTCGCCCGGTGGCGTCAGCAGGTCGGCGAGCAAGGCCGCGTCGAGCGCCTCCTGGCCGAACAGCCCGGCGAGCGTGCCGCCCCATACGGCCAGCGCTTCGCGGCCGTTGCCCTCGCGCAGCTCGGCATAGGCGCGCCAGGCCAGTTGCTGGGCCGCCTCCCAGCGGTTGAAGCCGTCGGTGTCGTGAGTGAGCAACAGCGCCAATGCGGCCGGCGCGTAGTCGCACTCGAGGATCACCGGCGCGGAGAACCCGCGCAGAAGCGAGGGCACCGGTGCCTCGCCGACGCCGCCGAATACGAACGTCTGCTCGGCCTCGTCGAGCACCACCACCTGCTCGGTGGCGCCGCCGTGCAGCGGCAGCATGCGGCCGTCCGCCGCGAACAGCGCCAGCCTGACCGGGATCGGCAGCGGCCGCGTGTGCGGCTGACCCGGCGAGGGCGGCGTGTGCTGGCGCAGGGTCAGCCTGTACTCGCGCCGCCCGGCGTCGTAGCGGCCCTCGGCGGAAAGGCGCGGCGTGCCGGCCTGGCCATACCAGGCGAGGTAGGGCGAGAGGTCGATGTCGTTGGCTTCGCCCAGTGCGGCAAGGAAATCCTCCAGCGTGGCCGCGCGGCCGTCGTTGCGCGCGAAGTACAGATCCATGCCGCGACGGAAGCCATCCTGCCCCAGCCGACCGGCCACCATGCGCACCAGCTCCGAGCCCTTCTCGTAGACGGTGGCGGTGTAGAAGTTGTTGATCTCGCTGTACTGGGCGGGGCGCACGGGATGGGCCAGCGGGCCGGCGTCCTCGGGGAACTGCGCGCGGCGCAGCAGCGCCACGTCGTCGATGCGCTTGAGCGCGGGCGAGTTCATGTCCGCCGAGAACTGCTGCTCGCGGAACACCGTGAGGCCTTCTTTGAGCGAGAGCTGGAACCAGTCGCGGCAGGTGACGCGATTGCCGCTCCAGTTGTGGAAGTACTCGTGGCCGATCACCGCCTCCACCGCGCGGTATTCGTCGTCGGTGGTGGTATCGGGGTCGGCCAGCAGGTACTTGGCGTTGAAGATGTTGAGGCCCTTGTTCTCCATCGCGCCCATGTTGAAGTCGTGCGTGGCGACGACGTGGAACACGTCCAGATCGAAGTTGCGCCCATAGGCCTGCTCGTCCCAGCGCATGGCGCGCTCGAGCGCATCCATCGCGTAGTGGCAGCAGCCGATCACGTCGGCCTCGGCCCAGATCACGAGCTTCACCTGGCGGCCGTCGGCGGCGAGGTAGTCGCGCTCGATCTTCGACAGGCGGCCGGCGACCAGCGCGAACAGGTAGCTGGGTTTGGGGTAGGGATCGACGAAGCGCGCCCAATGGCGCCCGTCCGGCAACTCGCCCGCGCCATCGGGATTGCCGCCGGCCAGCAGCACCGGGAAGCGTTCGCGGTCGGCGCGCAGGGTGACGGTATAGCGGGCCAGCACGTCCGGCCGGTCCGGGAAGAAGGTGATGTGGCGAAAACCCTCGGCCTCGCACTGGGTCAGCAGGAAGCCGCGCTCGCGCGAGCCGGACAGGTACAGGCCTTCGAGCGCCGTGTTCGCCGCCGGGTTCACCTGCACGCGCGTTTCCAGCACGCTGCCGTCGCGGGCGCCATCGACTTCCAGCACGTTGTCGCGGTAGCGGTAGTCGCCCTCCTGCAGCGGCCGGCCGTCCAGCGTGATGGCCAGCAACTCCAGGCTTTCGCCGTCCAGCCGCAGCGGCGCCCGCTGCTGTGGGTCGCGCGCGAGGTGCAGGCGCGAACGCACCTCGGTGCTGTCGATGCCGAGGTCGAAATCCAGCTCGATCCGCTCGACCCGCCAGGCGGGTGGGCGGTAGTCGGCCAGGCGGATGGGCGAGGGGGTGATGTCGTCGCGCGCGATCATGGGGAGGGAGCCGCAGGGGGAAGGCTCAGGCTAACATGCGACGTTTTCGCGACCGGACCGGCCATGGCTGCTTTCGACGTCGCCATCCAGTGGCTGCAAGAGCAGCCGGTGGTGGTATTGAACGATATCGCGCGTGGTCGTCGCGTGCGCATCGCGCGGCACGGCGCCTGCGTGCTGGGCATCGAGGCGCTGGCGAGCGGGCGCTGCGTCGCGCTGGCCGATGGCCACCGCGACGCGGCCGAGCTCGATGCGCGCCCGGGCTCGCGCTTCGCGCTGCTGGCGCCGTTCGCCAACCGCATCGCCGACGCGCGCTATCGCTTCGGCGGTGTCGATCACGACCTCGCGCCCGGCGTCGCCGGCGCGGCGCGGGCCAGCCGCCACGGTTTCGTGCGCGATGCGGCGTTCGCCATCGTCACCCTGGGAGCCGATGCACAAAGCGCCAGCGTGCAGCTGGCCACGAGCATCGCGCCGCAGCCGGGCTACCCCTTCACGCTGGACCTGGCCGTGCGCTACACGCTGGCGGCCGACGGGCTGACGCTGGAGACCGCGCTGCGCAACGTCGGCGCGGGCGCCGCGCCGGCGTTCGTGGGCTGGCATCCGTACTTTCGCGTGGGCGACACGCCGCTCGCTTCCTGGGAGCTGACGATACCGGCCGATACGGTGATCGACACCGATGCCGATTTCATTCCGCTGCCCGGCGGCGCTGCCTACCTGCCGCTGGCGCAGGCGCCGGAGCTGGATTTCCGCCGCCCCCGCCCGATCGGCACATTGGCGCTCAACCATACCTATGCCGGCCTGAGGCCCGACGCCGATGGCCGCGTGCGCAGCCGCCTGCGCGATCCCGCCAGCGGGATCGGCATCGCCGTGTGGCAAGAGCGCGGCGTACTGCTCGCCTATACCGGCGATACGCTGGAACGCGACCCACGGCGCTCGCTCGCGCTGGAGCCGATGGAAAGCCTGCCCGACGCCTTCAACCGACCCGACTGCGCCGACGCCGTCACCCTTGAACCCGGCGCTGCACGCACGTTCCGCTGCGGCGTGGAGATCGATCTGCCATGACCAAGGTCGCCCTGCCCACCTTCGCCCAGATCCAGGACGCCGCCGCGCGCATCGCGCCGTACGCGCGAGTCACGCCGGTGCTGCGCAGCGACGCGCTCGACGCGCTGGCCGGCGCGCAGCTGTTCTTCAAGTGCGAGAACCTGCAGCGCGGCGGCGCCTTCAAGTTCCGCGGCGCCTGCAACGCGGTGTGGGCGCTGGGCGAGGCGGCCGCCGCGCGTGGCGTGGCCACGCATTCCTCCGGCAACCACGGCAACGCGCTGGCGCTGGCGGCGGCCACCCGCGGCATCCGCGCGCACGTGGTGGTGCCCGAAGGCGCCGTGCGCGCCAAGCTGCAGGCGATCGAGCGCGCCGGCGCGGTGCTGCACCGTTGCGCGCCGACCCAGGCCGCGCGCGAGGCCGCCGTGGCGCAGCTGGTCGAGGACACCGGCGCGGTGCTGGTGCATCCATACGCCGACACGCAGGTGATGGCCGGCCAGGGCACGATCGCGCTGGAGCTCCTGGTGCAGGCGCCCGACCTCGATGCGATGGTCACGCCGGTGGGCGGCGGCGGGCTGGCCGCGGGCGTGGCGATCGCCGTGCATGCGCAGCGCCCGGGACTGGCGCTGTTTGCAGCGGAGCCCGCGGGCGCCGACGACGCGGCGCGCTCGCTCGCCAAGGGCGAGCGGGTCACCGACGTGGTGCCCGACACAGTCTGCGACGGCCTGCGCGCGCTGGTCGGCGAAACCAACCTGGCGGCGCTGCGCGAGCATCGCGTGGACATCGTCACGGTGAGCGACGAGGAGACCATCGCGGCGATGCGCCTGCTATGGCAGGAGCTCAAACTGGTGGTGGAGGTGTCCAGCGCCACCGCGTTCGCGGCCATCCTCAAGGCGCCCGAACGCTTCGCCGGCCGCCGCGTCGGCGTGGTGCTCACCGGCGGCAACGTCGACCTGGACGCGCTGCCCTGGTGAGCCGCTAGTCGGCGGCGACGCCTTCCAATACCGGCGGCACCGTGGCGTGCGGCACCGGCGCCGCGTGCACCACGCGCACCGGCCTGCCGTTGCCGTCGAACGACACCTCGCCCGGGCGCCAGCCTTCCAGCGTGCGCACCGTGGCCCAGAAGCGCTTGAACGCGGCCCAGTGCAGGCCGACCAGGCCATGGCGGTTGTCCGCATCGACGTTGGGATCGCCCACGCCGGTCGGCCGCGCCGGCTCACCGTACAGCGCGGTGCCGAACAGCACGTCCCAGATCGAGAACACCTGGCCGAAATTGCAGTTGTGCAGGCCCGGCCGCGCCTCGTCGACCACCATGTGGTGCAGGCGGTGGAACTTCGGATCGACGAAGCACTTCTGCAATACCGGCCCGAAGCCGAGGCGCACGTTGGTGTGCGAGAAGTTCTGCACCAGCTCGCCCAGCAGCATCAGCCAGGCGAAGTCGGTCGGCGCCACGCCGATCAGCACGCCCACGCCGGCCAGCACCATCGACTGCAGGAAGCCGTCGACCAGGCTGCCGCGGTCGTTGGTCCAGCAGCTCATCTGGCGCTGGCTGTGGTGCATGCTGTGCAGCGCCCACCACCAGGGGATCGCGTGCTGCACCCGGTGCATCAGGTAGTACACCAGGTCGTAGATCACGTAGTAGACGAGGAACAGCGCCAGCGGGTGATGCTCCAGCCCCGGCCACCAGTGCGTGATGCCCAGCAGCGAGTCGCTGCTGCCGCCTTGGTCGGAGCCGCCGAAATAGTTGCTGATCGGCGTCAGCACCAGGTAGGAGAACAGCGGGAAAATGCCCAGCAGCATCAGCAGCGTGTACTGGCGATCGACCCGCGTCAGCTTGCGGTCGGTCCAGCGCTCGGCCGGCGCCAGCGTCTCCAGCGGGCGGAACACGCAGGCGATGATCGCCACCTGCAGCAGCGCGATCAGCACCGCCTCGGCGATCTCGCGCGGATCGCCGGCGAACTTTTCGATATGCAGCCAGGCCAGCAGCGGCATCACGGCATGCTGACTGAACCAGGTGACGAGGTCGGACCACACGTGCATAGACGAACCCGCAATGGCGGAAGGCGACAGCCTAGCCTGCGCGGCGCACCTTTCCCGGCCATTTCAGCACGCCGGTCACCGCCGCCAGGCCCAGCAGCACCAGCAGAATGCCGGCGCCGTCGGCCGCGCTCGGCTGCTCACCCAGGATCAGCCACGCGAGCAGCACGCTGACCACCGGCACGCCCAGGCTGGACAGGCTGGCGATGGTGGTGGGCAGCCGCTTGAGCACCACCAGCCACAATCCCCACGCTACGCTGGAGGCCATCACGGCGCTGTAGACCAGTGCGCCGGCGAAGCGCCAGTTCCAATCGACCGGGCGCTGCGGCACCAGCAGCGCCACCGCGCCCAGCGCCAGCGCGCCGATCAGCATCTGCCAGCTGGTGAGTGAGAGCGGCGACACTGCATGGCGCTGGAACAGCCGCTTGCTGAGCACGGTGCCGCCGGCCCAGCTCACGCCGCCGGCCAGCGCCAGCATGGTGCTGAGCGGGCTGCCCAGGCCTCGCCAGGGTTCGAGGATGCACACCAGTCCCGCCGCCGCCAGCGCCAGGCCCACCCAGTGCCGGCCGGTCGGCCGTTCGGCCAGCAGCGGCCAGGCCAGCAGCACCGCCCAGAACGGCATGCTGTAGGCGAGCAAGGCCACGTGGCCGGCGCCGCCGCCGACCAGCGCCCACTGTTCCAGCCCCTGGAAGGCCGCGGTCTGGCACAGGCCGATCAGCACCGTGGGAAGCAACGGCGGCGGCCTGAGCGACTGCCGCCCGACCAGCAGCGCGCCGAACAGCACCAGCGCGCCGAACAGGTAGCGCAGCGCCGCGAAGTCGAACGGCCCGGCCCAGGCCAGCGCCTGCTTCATCACCACCCAGCTGTAGGCCCAGATCAGGATCGTGGCGGAGAGGGCGGCCAGCGCGCCGCGCTGGGGTGAGGCGTTCGACATGGCCAAGGCACGGGAAAAGGAGCGAGTGTACGCCGCGCGCTGAGCTACAGTGGCCGCCGCTTCCGGCGAGGAACCTCCATGCAACGCTGCCCCTGGGCCACCGACGACCTGCTTGGCGCCTACCACGACACCGAATGGGGCGTGCCGCTGCACCAGGACCGCGCGCTGTTCGAGTTCCTCTGCCTGGAAGGCGCGCAGGCCGGCCTGTCCTGGCGCACGGTGCTGGCCAAGCGCGAGCGCTACCGCGAGCTGTTCCACGGCTTCGACATCGACCGTGTCGCGCGCATGAGCGACCGCGAGCTGGACCGGGCGCTGGCCGATCCGGGCATCATCCGCAACCGCCTGAAGGTGCATGCCGCCCGCGACAACGCCCGCGCCGCGCTCGCCGTGATCGATGCGCACGGCAGCCTGGATGCCTACCTGTGGTCGTTCGTCGACGGCGAGCCGGTGCGCAACCGCTGGCGCGACCGCGGCGAAGTGCCGGCCACCACGGCGCTCTCCGACCGCATGAGCAAGGCGATGAAGAAGCAGGGCTTCCGCTTCGTCGGCAGCACCATCTGCTATGCCTTCATGCAGGCGACCGGGATGGTCAACGACCACCTGGTGGGGTGCTTCCGCCACCGGCAGATTCGCGAGTCGTAGCTTCCCGACCTTCTGGCCGCAGCTCCCACTTCCGAGTCCTTCCCCCCGCGAATGAGGTGCCGGGGGGGCGGATGGGGGCGCTCTTGGGCCCAATGCTTTGGCGAGGCTTTCGCAAGGCCTTCCCCATCCGCCTTTCCCCGTAAACGGGAAAGGGGCCAATGGAAGCGTGCTTCACCCGCATCTCACCCGGCGGGCGCTTGCATGTTGGCCGGCATCGGTGGACGAGGCGGGCGTGGCGAAACTGCGGATCGGCATTTCCGGCTGGCGCTACGCGCCCTGGCGGGGCGTGTTCTATCCGAAGGACCTGCCGCAGCGCGCCGAGCTCGAGTACGCCTCGCGCCAGGTGGCCAGCATCGAGTTGAACGGCTCCTTCTACAGCCTGCAGCGGCCCTCGAGCTACGCCTGCTGGAACGCCGCCACGCCGCGCGGATTCGTGTTCGCGGTGAAGGGACCGCGCTTCATCACCCACATCAAGCGGCTGCGCGACATCGACGGCCCGCTGGCGAACTTCCTCGCCTCCGGCGTGTTCGAGCTGGGACCGAAGCTCGGGCCGATCCTGTGGCAATGCCCGCCCAGCCAGCGCTTCGACGAGGCGCTGTTCGACCGCTTCCTCGGCGCGTTGCCGCGCGATACGGACCAGGCGGCCGCGCTGGCGCGGCGGCACGACGAGCACCTCAAGCATGGCGCCAGCGTCGCTCCCGGCCGCCGGCGACGCCTGCGACACGCACTGGAGATCCGCCACGAAAGCTTCGCCTGCGAGGCCTTCATCGCACTGCTGCGTCGCCACGGCGTGGCGCTGGTGGTGGCCGACACCGCCGGCCGCTGGCCGTACCTGGAGGACGTCACCGCCGACTTCGTCTACCTGCGCCTGCACGGGGACGAGAAGCTCTACACCAGCGGTTACAGCGACGAAGCGCTGGAACGCTGGGCCGCGCGCATCCGCGCCTGGTCGCAGGGCGGCGAGCCGCCGGATGCGGTGCGCGCCAGCGCGGTTGCGCCACGGCGGCGGCCCGGTCGCGACGTCTACTGCTATTTCGACAACGACGCCAAGGTGCATGCGCCGTTCGACGCGAAGTCGCTGATGCGCAAGCTGGACCTGTAGGCAGGCGCAAGGCGCTACTTGCGGCTAGCCGCCTTCGCCTGGTTCGCCTCGTGCCGCGGGTCCTCGTGCAGCAGCCGGCGCGTCACGCCGTTGGTCCAGCCGAAGCCATCCTGCAGCGGATACTCGCCGCCGCCGCCGCCCTTGGCATCCCCGCTGCGGGTGATCACGTACTTCTCCACCAGCTTGCTCTGCTGCTGGTAAAGGCTGCCCACGGTCTTCAGCCAGCGGCAGGCGATGTCGTCGGCGAGCGCGATGCCGTAATTGCGCATGCCGCGGATGGCCATCCAGTGCAGTGGCGCCCAGCCGTTGGGCCGGTCCCATTGCTGGCCGCTTTCCAGTTCGCTGGTGCCCAGGCCGCCGTCGCGCAGCAGGCGGTCCTGCAACGCCTCGGCGGTGCGCTGGGCTTGTTCGGCGCTGGCCAGGCCGACGAACAGGGGCACCGCCGTGGTGGCGTTGAGCGCTTCGCGCGGCTTGCCTCGCTGCCAGTCGTAGTCGAGGTAGGCGCCCGCCTGCTCGTTCCAGAACAGCCGCTCGATGGCTTCCTTGCGCGCCTGCGCGCGCTGCTGGAACTTCTCCGCCTGCTTGCGCTGGCCGATGGCGTGGTTGAGCAGGCAGATCTGCCGCTCGAGCTTGTAGAGGAAGCTGTTGAGATCCACCGGCAGGATCGACGTGGTGCGGATGGTGGAAAGCGCATCACCGTCGCACCAGCGGGAACTGAAATCCCAGCCCGATGCCGCGCCCGCCCGCAACTCGCGATAGACCTCATGGGCGGGGCGCTTGGACTGGCGCGCGGTCAGCACGTCTTCGCGGTAGGACTCCTCGCGCGGCGAATCGCGGTCGTCCCAGTAGCGGTTGAGCACGCTGCCGTCGTCCAGGCACACGCAATGGCGGCGCGCGTCGCCGGGGCGCAGTTCCTCGGCGCCGGACATCCAGTAGTTGTATTCCTTGCGCAGGCGCGGCAGGTACTCGATCGCCTGGCATACGCCGTGCGCCTCGAACAGCTCCACCATCAACGCGAACACCGGCGGCTGCGAGCGGCTCAGGTAGTAGGTGCGGTTGCCATTGGGCACGTGGCCGTAGGTGTCGATCAGGTAGGCGAAGTTGTTCGCCATCGAGGCCAGCAGGTCGCGTCGGCCGCTCTCGGCCAGGCCCAGCATGGTGAAGTAGGAATCCCAGTAGTACAGCTCGGTGAAGCGCCCGCCCGGCACCACGTAGTCGTTGGGCAGCGGCAGGATCGAGGCGTTGGGCGGATGCTGGTGCGGGTGGCGGGTGAGCACCTCCCACAGGCTGTCGATGTGGTCCCTGAGCGACTGACCCGGCGGCGACACGTAATGGCTGGCATGTACCTGCGGTGGGTCGAAGTGCTCGTGCACGAAGTGCGCGAGGTCGAAGTCGTCGCCGTCGCAGCGGTCGCGGTAGTCCTCCAGGATCCGTTCCGGGTCGCCGCGCGGCACGCAGTCGACGAAGGTCTTGCTGTCGGCGAATACACCGCCCATCTGCACCGCGACGAACAGCTCCTGGTAGCGGTCGGCCGGGGTGAGGGTGTCCGCCCGGGGGACGCTGGCGGCCCTCTCCTCGTTGCGGCGCTTGGCCTCCTCGCTCATTGCTCGGCGTAGTTCCACAGGAGGCCGCCGTCGACGAAGAGCGTGCTGCCGGTCATGTAGGCGGCATCGTCGCCGGCGAGGAAGGCGACCGCGCCGGCCACGTCCTCGGGCGAGCCCAGCCGCTTGAGCGGGATGTTCTTGAGCAGCGCCTGCATCAATGCCGGGTCGCTCATCAGGTGCGCGTTGATCGGCGTCTTGATCGCGCCGGGCGCGATGTTGTTGACCGTGATGCCCAGCGGGGCCAGTTCCAACGACAGGTCGCGCATCAGCATCTTCAGGCCGCCCTTGCTGGCGCAGTAGCTGGCGAAGTGCGGGAAGGGCAGCTCCTCGTGCACCGAACTGATGTTGACGATGCGCCCGCCGTTGCCACGGTCGCGCACGTGGCGAGCGAAGGCCTGGGTGAGGAAATAGGGGCCCTTGAGGTTGACGTGCATCACCAGGTCGTAGTCGGCCTCGGTGGCGTCGACGAAATCGGCCCGCCGCTCCACCCCGGCGTTGTTGACCAGGATGTCGATGCGTCCCAGGCGCTCGACCGTCTCGGCGATCACGCGCTGGTCGTCCTCCACCTTGCCGATGTCGCCGGCGATCAGCACCGCGCGGTCGCAACCGGCGGCCTCGACCTCCTTGAGCGTGCCTTCGGCGCGGTCGTCGGCGGTGCGATCTTCGACCGCCACCGCCGCACCTTCCCGCGCCAGCCGCAGCGCGATGGCGCGGCCGATGCCCTGCGCGGCGCCGGTAACCAGCGCGACCTTGCCTTGGAGCCCCATCGCGATGCCCTTGGAAGTGATGAGGTCGCCCACCCTAGGCCGGCACGGGTGAAGATTGCGCTTATCGCCGCCCGCCCGAACGCTTCGCCGACGGCCGGGCACGCTTCGGCGCACCGCACGGCGCCGCTGCAATCCCCGCACCCAACGGACACCCTGGCGGGACCAGGACGCCGTCTAACGACGTCGCGAGCCGCGCAGGCTCGAAAGCGAGAAGGTGGCGATCTCGCCCTCGGGCGTGCGCCGCGCCTGGCCTGGCGGCGGGCCCCAGGCGTGCGCGGTGACCACTTCCCAGGTGGCCGGGATGCGCCCGTCCACGCGCATCGCCTCGTAGGCGGCGAGCATGGCGCGGTAGTGCGACTTGCCGGTGAGGTGGCGCTCGCGCGCGCGGTCGGCGTGGGTGGCGCCCAGGCCCTTCAGTTCCTTCAGCAGCGCGCGCGGTTCGCTGTAGGTGAGCGTATAGCGGGCCACGTCGAGTACCGGATCGCGCAGGCCGGCGTTGATCATCGCGTCGCCCACGTCGTGCATGTCGAGGAAGCGGCTGACGTGCGAGTGCTCGTCCACCGACGCCCACGCCGCGCGCAGCTCCTTGAGCGTGTCCGGGCCGAAGCTGGAGAAGGCCAGCAGGCCGCCGGGCTTGAGCACGCGCACGCATTCGCCGAACAGCGCCGGCAGATCGTCGATCCACTGGAAGCACAGGTTCGAGTGCAGCACGTCGACGCTGCGGTCGGGCAGCGGCAGGGCGGTGGCCTCGGCGCAGACGCGCTGGAACGGGCGCAGCAGGCCCTGGTGCCGGCGCGCCGCGTGCAGCATCGGCTGGGCCATGTCGACCGCGATCACCTGCGCCTTGGGGTAGCGCTTCTTGAGCTGCGCCGTGCCGCGGCCGGTGCCGGCGCCGACGTCGAGCACGCGCTCGGGCGCCTGCAGATAGAAGTCCAGGCGGCCGAGCAGGTCGGCCTGGACTTCGCGCTGCAACGCGTCGTGCTGCTCGTAGCTGGCGGCGGCGCGGGCGAAATTGCGGCGCACGCGGTTGCGGTCGAGATGGAACGCGCTCATGCCGGGGTTTCCGTGAACAGGGGCCCGAGCGCCGTGGCGACGGCGCCCGCGTGGCCGATGAAGGGGGCGTGGCCGGCATGCGGTATTTCCACGAAGCGGCCGCCGCACTGCGCGGCCGACCAGGCCATGGCCGCGGGCGGCACCAGCCGGTCGCGGCGCCCGGCGATCCATACGCTGGGCACCTGCAGTCGGGCCAGGCGGTCGCGCAGGTCGCTGCGCTCGAGCAGGCCGATGCCTTCCTGCAGCACGCGCAGTTCCGGCTCGCCGCGCTCGAACACTTCCGCGCGCAGGCGACGCAGTTCGGCCTTGGGATCGGCGCTGCCCATCGCCTCCAGCGCCAGGAAACGCTCGATGGTGGCGTGGTAGCCGGTTTCCAGGTCCAGCGCGAGCTGGTGCACCAGGGCGGCGTCGCTGCCGTGCGGCCAGCTTTCGTCGCGCGTGAACTTCGGCGTGGCGCACAGCATGGCGAGGCCTTGCACCTGCGCGGGATCGTCCAGTGCGCCGGTGAGCGCGACCAGGCCGCCCAGCGACCAGCCCAGCCAGGGCGCCGGCGGCGTGGCCGCGGCGATCGCCCGGGCAATGGCATGCGGCTCCAGCGGCAGCCCGCATTGGCGCGAGTAGCCATGGCCGGGCAGGTCGACGACGTAGAGCGTGCAGCGGTCGGCCAGTGCCTCGATCAACGGCGCGAAGATGCCGCCGTGCATGGCCCAGCCGTGGATCAGCACCAGCGGCTGCGGGCCGTGGCCCAGCCGGTCGATGTGCAGCGTCATGCGGCGCTCTCGGTTTCCACCGGGGGCAGTGCGGTGGGCTGCAGGTCCTTGTCGACCGCGCCGCGTCCGTCGAACACGAAGCAGCCACCTTCCCAGTGGCTGCCGTCGGTCTCTTCCAGGTACTTCAGGATGCCGCCTTCGAGCTGGAGCACCTCGCCCACGCCCAGCGCGGACAGGTGCAGTGCGGCCTTCTCGCAGCGGATGCCGCCGGTGCAATACGAGACCACGGTCTTGCCCAGGTAGCGTCCGCGGTCGGCCAGCACGGCGTCGGGCAGGGCGGTGAAGCTTGCGATGCGGTAGTCGATGGCGCCGGCGAAGCGGCCGACATCGGTTTCGTAGGCGTTGCGCGTGTCCAGCAGCAGCACCTCGCGGCCGGCGTCGTCGCGGCCCTGGTCGAGCCAGCGCTTGAGCGTGGCGGGATCCACCGCGGGTGCGCGTCCTTGGTGCGGCGCCACCGGCGCGCGCAGGGTGATGATCTCGCGCTTGAGCCGCACGCGCAGTCGGCCGAAGGGCACCGTTTCGGACACCGATTCCTTCACCGGCAGGCCGGCGAAGCGCACATCCTCGCGCAGCCAGCCGAGGAACCCGTCCACGCTCGCGCGCGTGCCGGCGAGGAACAGGTTGATGCCCTCGGGCGCGAGCAGGATGGTGCCCTTGAGCGCCAGCGCCTCGGCGCGCGCATGCAGGGCCTCGCGCAGCGCGGACAGGTCCGCGAGCGGAACGAAACGGTAGGCGGCGACGTTGACGATCATGGGAGAGGGCGACGGTGAGCCGGCGATTATACCGGCCGGTCGCCGAGGGCCCGCGGCAGCGCCGCCAGTGCGTCGAGCAGGCGGTCGACGTGCTCCTCCTCGTGCGCGGCGCTCAGTGTGATGCGCAGGCGCGCCTGGCCGGCCGGCACGGTGGGCGGGCGGATCGCGCCGACCAGCAGGCCGCGCGCCTCCAGCGCCGTCGCCGCGGCCAGCGCGGAAGCAGCATCGCCCAGCAACAGGGGCTGGATCGGCGTGTCCGAGGCGGCCAACGGCAGACCCAGCTGCGTGGCGCCGCCGCGGAAGCGGGCGATCAGAGCGGCGAGCTTGTCGCGGCGCCAGCCGTCCGCGCGCGCCAGCCGCACGGCCGCGAGCGCGGCGGCGGCGAGCGCGGGCGGCATCGCGGTGGTGTAGACGTAGGTGCGTGCGAACTGGGTCAGGCCCTCGATGAGCGCCGCCGATCCGGCGACGAAAGCGCCCTGCGTGCCCAGCGCCTTGCCCAGCGTGGCCATCAGCACCGGCACCTCGCGCGTCCCCAAGCCAGCCTCGGCGACGCTGCCGGCGCCTTCGGGGCCGAGCAGTCCCAAGCCGTGCGCGTCGTCGACCATCAGCGTGGCGCCGTCGCGCCGGCACAGCGCCGCGAGCTCGCGCAGCGGCGCGCGATCGCCGTCCATGCTGAACACGCCGTCGGTGGCCAGCAGCGTCGACGCCTGCGGATCGCTGGCGAGCTGGCGTGCGGCCGCCGCCGCGTCGCCGTGCGGGTAGCGGCGCAGCGTGGCGCCGGCGAGCGCGGCGCCATCGAGCAGGCAGGCGTGGTTGAGCTTGTCCTGCACGCACAGATCGCCGCGGCGCAGCAGCGCCTGCATCACGCCCAGGTTGGCCATGTAGCCGGTGGAGAACAGCAGCGCGCGTTCGCGCCCGGTCCACTCGGCCAGCGCTTCCTCCAGCTCCGCGTGCTCGCGGCGGTGGCCGCAGACCAGGTGCGCGGCGGTGCTGCCCACGCCTTCGTCGTCGGCCACGCGCTTGAAAGCGGCGATCAGCTGCGGGTGCCGGGCCAGGCCCAGGTAGTCGTTGGAGCAGAAGGCGAGCAGGCGGCGGTCGCCGATCTCCAGCCAGGGGCCTTCGGCGTGGTCGACGGTGCGCGCGCGGCGCAGCAGGTCGCAAGCGGCGCGTTCGGACGTCTGGACGGTAAGTCGTTGCAGGAGACTGGCGCGTCCGACTTCCTCTCCCCCGGCGCTGCCGGGGGAGAGGGGCGGGGAGAGGGGGGCTTTTGCTTTTTCCGTGGTCATGATCGGGGGCAAAGGCTTTCCCCTCTCTCCGGCGGAGCCGGAGGGAGGGCGCAGATCAGGCAGGTTCGCAGATGTCGGCGTGCACCGTGCCCGAATGCTCGACGACCTCCAGCGGATGCAGGTCCAGCCGCGCGAACAGGGCCCGGTCGGCCTCGACGTCCGGATTGCCGGTGGTCAACAGCTTCTCGCCGTAGAAGATCGAATTGGCGCCGGCGTGGAAGCACAAGGCCTGCACCGCCTCGTCCATCTGCTGGCGGCCGGCGGACAGGCGCACCATCGAGGCGGGCATCAGGATGCGCGCCACGGCGATGGTGCGCACGAACTCGAACGGGTCCAGCGCGGCCGTGCCGTGCAGCGGCGTGCCCTGGACCTGCACCAGCCGGTTGATCGGCACCGACTGCGGATGCTCGGGCAGGTTGGCCAGCGCCTGCAGCAGGCCGGCGCGCTGCTCGCGCGACTCGCCCATGCCGACGATGCCGCCGCAGCAGGTCTTCAGGCCGGCGTGGCGCACGTGCTCCAGGGTGTCCAGCCGGTCCTGGTATTCGCGCGTGTGGATGATCTGGCCGTAGAACTCCGGCGCGCTGTCGAGGTTGTGGTTGTAGTAGTCCAGCCCGGCCTGCTTGAGGGTGTCGGCCTGTTCGCCGGTCAGCATGCCCAGCGTGGCGCAGGTCTCCAGACCCAGCGCCTTCACCGCGCTGACGATCTGCGCCACCTTGGCCACGTCGCGGTCCTTCGGGTTGCGCCAGGCCGCACCCATGCAGAAGCGGCTGGCGCCGGCGTCGCGCGCGGCCTGCGCGCGTTCGAGCACGGCTTGCACGCTCATCAGCTTCTCGGCCTTCACGCCGGTCTGGTAACGCTGTGCCTGCGGGCAGTAGGCGCAATCCTCCGGGCAGCCGCCGGTCTTGATCGACAGCAGCGTGGACACCTGCACTGCGTTCGGATCGTGGTGCGCGCGGTGCACCGTGTGCGCGCGATGCAACAGGTCGTTGAACGGCAGCGCGAAGAGCGCGGCGACCTCCGCACGCGTCCAGTCGTGGCGGATGGGAGAAGCGCTCATGCAGGGACTCCACCGGGGAATGCGACAGTGTGTAAGCGCCCCCGAGGTGTGTCAACCAATTGGCATGCGGTTCTGGTTTACCAGGGCGGAGCCCGTGCCGTCCGCTACCATCACGCGGACCACCTCCAGCGGAGAAGCCACGATGAGCGCAGGGCAGGGCAGCACCGGCAACGTGATCGCCGCGGTGTGCAGCTTTTTCATCCCGGGATTGGGCCAGCTGGTGCAGGGGCGGCTGCTCAAGGCGATCCTGATGTTCGTGCTGGCGATCGCGTTGTGGATCGTTTGGATGGGCTGGCTCATCCATCTGTGGTCGATCCTCGACGCGGCGCTCTACAAACCCGGGGAGTAACCACCCATGCGCATGGATGCGCCGCTGCAGGCATGGCGCCGGTTGAACCGCTGGCTGCTGCCGTGGCGCTGCCTGCTGTGCGGGGACGCCGGTGCGGATGGGCTGGACCTGTGTGCGGCATGCGCCGCCGAGCTTCCCCGCAATACCCGCTGCTGCGCGCGCTGCGCGCTGCCGCTGGCGAGCCCCGCCGCGATGTGCGGGGCCTGCCAGCGCAGGCCGCCGCCGTGGGACGCGGCATGGGCGCCGTTCCGCTACGGCTGGCCGCTGGACCGGCTGGAGGCGCGTTTCAAGTTCGGCCGCGACCTGGCGGCCGGGCGCGCGCTGGCCGAACTGTGGCGGCGCCTGCCGTCGCCGACCGAGCGCCCTGCGCTGATCCTGCCGGTACCGCTGCACCGTGCCCGCCTGCGCCAGCGCGGCTACAACCAGGCATTGGAGCTGGCGCGTCCGCTCGGCCGCGCCTTCGGCGTGCCGGTGCGGCACGGCCTGCTGGTGCGTGCCCGCGCCACCGCGGCGCAGAGCGAGCTGGATGCGGCCGCGCGCCGGCGCAACGTGCGCGGCGCCTTCGCCGTGCGCACGGGGCCCGCGTTGCCTTCCCACGTGGCCGTGCTCGACGACGTCATGACCACCGGCGCCACCCTGGCCGAATGCGTCCGCGCGCTGAAGCGCGCCGGAGCGCAGCGCGTGGACGTGTGGGCGCTGGCGCGGGCGCCCACACCGGGTCGATCGGGCTAACGGCCATCTGCCGGGTGCTGGCTATGCCGGCCGCCGCCTGGCCCGCGGCTGGACGGTCGCCGAGGACCTACTTCACCGCCAACGCCAGCACGATGCCCACCCACAGCGTGAGCCCCACCCAGTTGTTGTGGCGGAACGCAGCCAGGCAGGCGTCGCGGGCGCGGCGGCGGATCAGCCACAGCTGCCGGCCGAACAGGCCGGCGACGGCGAGCAGGGCGAGCCAGTACGGCCAGCCCAGCGCGGCGCGCTGGCCCACGAACAGCATGGCCAGCAGGAAGGTGCCGATCAGCATTCCGAGGATCGGTACGTCGGCGTCGCCGAACAGGATCGCGGTGGACTTGGCGCCGGCCCTGAGGTCGTCGTCGCGATCGACCATCGCGTATTCGGTGTCGTAGATCACCGACCACAGGATGTTGCCCAGGAACAGGAGCCACCCCAGCGGCGGCACCGTGTTCGACACCGCGGCGAAGGCCATCGGGATGGCCCAGCCGAAGGCCGCGCCCAGCACCACCTGCGGCAGGTAGGTCCAGCGCTTGGTGAACGGATAGATCGCCGCCAGCGCGGCGCCGGCGAAGGACAGCCTGACCGTCAGCGCATTGGTGAACAGCACCAGCACGAAGGCGAAGGCCAGCAGCGCGCCGAACACGACCAGCGCCTCGCGCGGGCTCACCCTGCCGCTGGCGATCGGCCGCCCGGCGGTGCGCGCCACCTGCGGGTCGAGCTTGCGGTCGGCGTAGTCGTTGATCGCACAGCCGGCCGAGCGCATGGCGAACACGCCCAGCGTAAAGACCACCAGCGCGCCCCACGGCGGAAAGTCGCCCGCGGCCAGCCACAGCGCCCACCAGGTCGGCCACAGCAGCAGCAGGGCGCCGATCGGACGATCCATGCGGGTGAGCAGGAGATAGTCGGTCGCCCTTTCGCGCCAGGGGCGCGGCAGCGGACGCAACAGCACGTCGAGCACGCGGGTGGCGCGGGTGGAACTGTCCGCCGGACGGGCCGGCACTGCGGGGGGTGAGGAGGTGCGGGGCCTGGCCGCCGGCGGGGGCGTGCGGCGCTGGCGCTGGCGGGAAGGAGGAACCATGCGCGGGAGTTTAGCCCGGCGGCCCGCGGCGAGGGCTGACGCTGCGCACGCTACCTGCCCTGCGGCCGCGCCGGCCGGTGGGTATTCCTAACGCGTGCCTCTTACAGCGGCGGCGGCTCCAGCGGATCGTCCCGATCCAGCGGGCTGCCCAGGGGATCGCTGTCGGCGTCGCGTGCGGGGTTGGCGCTGCCCGGGCTGCGGATCTCCTCGTCGGGCCGCAGTTTGCCCGGCTGCGCGATCGGCGGTTCCGGATGCTGGGGGTTGTTGGGCATGACAAGCTCCGTCCGGATGGGGGGCGTCAGCCTTGCGCAGGCGACGTCAAGCGCGTGCAAACGGGCCGGTTCGGACAGCGCGCGCGGGCAAGCTCAAGTGTCTGCGCCCGCCGGCCGATACAACCGGACGAGAGGATCCGCCGCACGCCGGCGGATTGCGCCAGGAGACGGCATGTCCGTGGCATACGACATTGGAATGCAAGAAGCGAGCGGCCTGGCATGGGCGCTGCCGGTGGCCTCCCTGCTGCCGCGGCCGGTCCCGTTGCCGGCACACGCCCGGCTGCTCGATTCGGTCGCTTCCTTCACCCACCACCGCGACATCGATGCGCTCGACCACAGCCTGGCGCTGTCGCTGGCCGAGCTGGCGCCGGCGCGCGAGGTGCTGCTGTGCAAGCGTGCGGTGGATGGCCGCCGGCTGGAAAGCCTGGTGCGCTGCGTCGCCGATGCGACCGGCGAGTTCGCCGTCGGCGCCTGCGATCCGGACGAACAGGACCCTTCGCTGCAGCCGGTCTGGCATTGCATGGACAGCCAGCGCAGCCACGTCGTGGCCGGCGAGGACGGCTGCCACCGGCTGTACGTGCCGATCCTGCACGAAGGCCGTGCGCTGGGGGCGCTGCAGCTGGAGAGCCAGTCCACGCTGGACGGCGCGCGCGCGCTGGCCGAGGGCTTCGCGCGCATCTACGCCAACTACATCACCCTGCTCAACGAGAGCGAACGCGACAAGCTGACCGGCCTGTACAACCGGCGCACCTTCGAGCGCAACCTGCAGCGGATGTTCCGCCCGACCGCCGTCGCGCGCCGGCCGCAGGAACGCCGCGCGTCCGGCCCGGGCACTCCGGCGGTGTGGCTGGCGATCTTCGACATCGACCATTTCAAGCGCATCAACGACACCTACGGCCACATCTACGGCGACGAGGTGATCCTGCTGCTGGCGCAGCAGATGCGTACCGGCTTCCGCCAGAGCGACGTGCTGTTCCGCTTCGGCGGCGAAGAATTCGTGGTGCTGCTCGGCGGGCACGACGAGGCGGAAGTGCGCGGTGCGCTCGAGCGCTTCCGCGAACGCGTGGCCAACTGCGTGTTCCCGCAGGTGGGCCATGTGACCGTGAGCGTGGGCTACGCCCTGGCCGCCGTGGGCGACTATCCCGAAACGGTGATCGACCGCGCGGACAAGGCGCTCTATTACGCCAAGGAGCACGGCCGCAATCGCACCTACGGCTACGAGCAGCTGGTCGCGCGCGGCGACTTGGCGTCGGATGCGGTGAGCACCGGCAGCATCGACCTGTTCTGAACGCACGGGCGTTGCCGTCCTCATCCTTCCTCCGCGTTCGCGGAGGGATGAGGTGGGCGCTGGCCGTACCTGAAACCGGCCCACGCGGCCTCGCTGTGCGTCTCAGGCCAGCGTCACCCTGCGCCGGCGGCATCTGCGAAATGGACGGTTGGCTCTATGCGCCGGCGTGGGCGCCTGGACGTCCAGACGTCCGCAGCCATTGCGCGAGCGAGTCCTTTTCTGCCGGCATCGGCATGGCCTGTGCCGGGCGATCGAGCATCGCGCCGAGCGCGGTCGGCACGGGAACGGATCGACCGAGCAAGGGTTCCAGCACGGTTTCGAACTTGGCCGGGTGCGCAGTGGCGGCGATCGCCCATGCCCGGCCCTCGCGCACGGGTTCGCGACCGAGCACGGCCAGCGCGGCGGCCGTGTGCGGGCAGACGACTTCGCCGTGTTCGCGGGCATGGCGCAGCAGGGTGGCGCGCAGGGTGGCGTCGTCGAAGCCCTCGGCGCGCAGCGCGCGGCGCAGGGCATCGTCGTCGCCGTGCCAGGTCCAGCGCAGGCGCTCGAAGTTGCTGGGTGCGCCGACGTCCATGGCGTTGGCGATCGTGGCGACGGCGCCGCGCGGCCGGTAGTCGCCGCCGGCGAAGAATTCCGGCAGGGTGGCGTTGGCGTTGCAGGCCAGGCGCACCTCGCCGATCGGCAGGCCCATCGCGCGCGCCCACAGGCAGGCCAGCGCGTTGCCGAGGTTACCGGTCGGAATGATGAAGTCCAGCGGCGCGCCGTGCGTGCGCCACCAGCCGAGCGCGGCATGCGCGTAGTAGCTCATCTGTGGCAACAGGCGGCCCAGGCTGATGCTGTTGGCGGAGCTCAGCGGCACCTCGCGCTGCAGGGCGGCGTCGTTGAGTGCGGCTTTGACCATGCGCTGGCAGTCGTCGAAGCTGCCGGCCACGCGCAGGGCCTGTACGTTGCCGCCGAAGCTGCCCAGCTGGTGGGCCTGGCGCGGCGAGACGCGGCCGTCGGGATAGAGGATCGCCACGCGCACGTTCGCCTGGCCGTGGAACGCCGCGCCGACGGCGGCGCCGGTGTCGCCGGAGGTGGCGACCAGGATGGTGAGGGGCGGCGCGTTTGGGCCCCGCAAGCGGCGCAGGCAGGCGGCGAGAAAGCGCGCGCCGAAATCCTTGAAGGCGGCAGTAGGGCCGTGGAACAGCTCCAGCAGCAGCGCGTCGGGCCGGGCGAGCGGGCGCAGCGGCGCCTCCAAGGTGAAAGCCTCGGCGCAGATCGCGGGCAGTACGCCGGCCAGCGGATCGTCGGCGAAAAAGGGAGCGAGCAGCCTGGCGGCGGTAGCGGCCAGATCGCCGTGCGGGTCGAAGGCCGCCGGATCGATCGCGGGCAGCCGCTCGGGCACGTAGAGGCCGCCGTCGGGCGCCAGGCCGGCAGCGATCGCTTCGCTCAGCCCGGTGGCTGGGGCATGGCCGCGCGTGCTTACGTAGCGCAAGGCCTTCATGCCACCGGCTCCGCGCCGGGGCCGTCGATGGGCCCGACCAGCAAGTCGCTGGCCAGGCCGGCTTCGGCAAAGGCCGCGCGCATGGACTCGGCGGCAGCATGCGCCAGGGATGCGTCCTCGAACCAGCCGAACACGCTGGGTCCGGCGCCGGAGATGCTGGCGCCGAGCGCGCCGTGGTCGAGCGCGGCCTGCTGCACGCGGGCGAAGTTGGGCACCAGCGGCGCGCGGCGCGGTTCGACCAGCACGTCCTTCAGGCCCTCGCGCACCAGCGCGGCGTCGCCGCGCCAGCAGCCGGCGATCACCTGCGCCAGGTTGGCGCTCTGCGCCACAAACTCGTGCAAGGCGTAGGCACCGGCCAGCGCCGCGCGCGCCTGGCGAGTCTCCAGCACGTAGTGCGGATGCACCAGCGCGCAGTGCCAGTGCGTGGGCACCGGGATGCGCAGCAGCCGCGTGGCGGTGGCCAGCACCAGGCCGCCGAGCAGCTGCGGACCGACGTTGTCGCCGTGGCGGCCGCCGCTGGCCACCGCCTCGCCGTCCATGGCGAAGCCGTACAGCGCCTCGCGCGGCAGGGGTTCGTCCAGCAGCGTGTTGGCGGCGACCAGCGCCGCCACGCAGGAGGCGGCCGAACCGGCCATGCCCGAGCCCAGCGCGATGCCCTTGTGCAGGGTGAGTTCGAAGCCGTGCTCGAGCCTAAGCGCCTGGCGCAGCGCGATCAGCGCAGCGCCGGCGGTATTGCGCTCGGCCTCCAGCGGCAGCTCGCGCACCACCCCTTCGATGGCGGCGATGCGCACCAGCGGCTCGTCGATGCGCCTGACCTGCGCGCGGTCGCCAGCACCGGCCAGGGTGTGGCCGAGGATGTCGAAGCCCACGCCCACGTTGCCCACGCAGGCGGGGGCGAAGGCGCTGGCGATGCGGACGGACGACATGGGCGGTTCCTCGATGATGTTCATGCGCGCGCTCCCTGGGCCTCGGCGATGCGCAGCACGTCGGCGAACACGCCGGCGGCGGTGACCTGCGGCCCGGCGCCGGGGCCTTGCACGATCAGCGGATTGTCGCAGTAGCGGGCGGTGCGCAGCTGCACGACGTTGTCGGTGAGATGCGTGTGCGCGAACGTATGCTGCGCGGGCAGCACCTGGAGCCGGACTTTCGCGCGGCCGTCGGCGTCCAGGCTGGCGACGTGGCGCAGCACGCCGCCGGCCGCGCGCGCCTGCGCCAGGCGCTCGGCCAGCGGCGCGTCCAGCTCGGCCAGGGCGCCCTGCGCGAGGCGGCCCAGGAACGCATCGCAGGGGAGCGAAGCCAGTGCCGGCGGCACCAGGCTTTCGACCTCGACCTCCTGCAACGACAGCGGCCAGCCGGCCTCGCGGGCGAGGATCACCAGCTTGCGCGCCACGTCGGCGCCGGAGAGGTCCTCGCGCGGATCCGGCTCGGTGTAGCCCAATGCGTGGGCCTCGCGCAGCAACGCGGAGAACGGCTGCGCGCCGTCGTGCCGGTTGCACAGCCAGGCCAGCGTGCCGGAGAACATGCCGTCGATGGCCTGCAGCGAGTCGCCGGTGTCGAGCAGGTCGCGCAGGGTCTGGATCACCGGCAAGCCGGCGCCGACGGTGGCCTCGTAGCGCCAGCGGGCGGAGCCGGCGGCGGCCGCTTCGCGGATGGCCCGCCAGCGCGCGAGCGGGCCGCTGCCGGCGAGCTTGTTCGGCGTGACCACGTGCAGCCCCGCCGCCAGCCAGCCCGCATAGCGGTCGGCGACCGCCTCGCTGGCGCTGCAATCGACCAGCACCGCGACGCCCTCGCCGCCGCGCACGTGGGCGGCGAAGGCGTCCAGCTCGGCCGGCCGCCAGACCTGCGCGCCGCTGCGGCGGTTCAGTTGCGGGTCGTCGCAGTCGAGCCACATGCGATGGCGGGTCGCCACGCCGCGCAGCTGCAGCGCGAGGCCCGCATGGACGGCGAGCCGGTCGCGTGCCATGCACAGCTGGTCCAGCAGTGCGGTGCCGACCCGCCCGGGGCCGATCACGCCCAGCGCCAGCGGGCGGGCGGCGGGCCGGACGGCCGCATGCGGCCGCGGTATCGACGACGGGATCGGTGATGCGAGGATGTCCATGTAAGCCTCCTGGTGGAGGCCCCTGGGCTCGTGCGACGGATAGGGTGGTGTTGCAGCCCGGCCCGCCTCATCGAGGGCGGGGCCGTTGCGGGATGGAACCTATGCGCGCACGGACACCCACCCGGACCGGGTAGTGGTCGTGGTGGTCAGGGTCGTGGCGTTGGCGTGCCGCACGCTGGCGCCGGCCCGCTCGGCCACGCCCGGCAGGGCCGGGGCGAAGGGCGGGCGAGCGTGGGTACGGAGCGGCGACATGCGGGCGACCCTAGCGGGCGCGGCGTGGCGGCGTCAATCGAGCGGATGTGAAGTGGACGGGAGGCCCCGGCACGGGCATTCCCGGTCCTCCCGCCATTTCTCCGGGCGGCGAGGGAAGGCCCACCCGTGGCGGCGCGCTGGCCTTCAGCGGGCGAGATCGATCGCGTAGGTCGCGGTGCCGTCGCCGTGGTCGCGCAGCTGCGTGATGCCCTTCACCCCGTCGGCCGTGGCGATCGCCTGCTTGCCGCTGGCCGCGGTGAAGGTGAGCGGACCGCGGGCCTTCAGCGGCGCGAAACGCCAGGCGTTCGAGGGCAGCGCCGCGCGCTCTAGCGTACCGGTGCGCTTGAGCCAGGCGGCGACGATCTCGCGCACGCCATCCTGCGAGGCGAGCACGGTGTTGCTGCCGTCGAGGCCGGGGAAGTTGCCGCCGCCGCTGGCGCGGTAGTTGTTGGTGGCGACGATGAAGCTCTGTCCCGGCAGCACCGGCTTGCCGCGATAGCTCAGCGACACGATGCGCCGGCCCGCCGGGCGGGCGACGTCGATCACGTAGGCCAGGTCGCCCTGGATCTGGTCGAAGTTGAAGCCCGGCATGCGCGCGTTGACCAGCGGCTGCTGGCCGGTCCTGGCCGGGTCGATGCGATTGAAGCGTTCGGCGGACTTCTCCAGCCAGGCCTTCAGGCCGGCGCCGTCGATCTTCACCGCCGCCAGCGTGTTCGGATAGAAGTACAGGTCCGCCGCGCTGCGCAGGGTCAGCGGCCCGGGCGCCACGTCGGTGTAGTCCTCCGGGCCGCCGAAGCCGGTGCGGAAGGCGGCCGCGGCCGCGAGCACCGGCACGCCGGCCAGCTCGGGATGCAGCTTGGGCAGCTCGCGCTCGACGTAGTCGCGCTGGGCGGCGTTGACCACCGCAAGCGCGGTCATGTCGCCCTCGTCGGCGAAGTAGCTGGTCAGTCGCACCGTGCTCTGGCCGATCGGCGTGCCCACGTAGGCCACCGCGGCGGCGTGGACCTTGGCCACCAGCGGGGCGATCGCGGGGTCGGCGGGCACGCACGCGTTCTTCTTGGGGCAGATCGGGCGCGCTTCGCTGTGGGTGTCGGCGCGGTCCACGACCCAGCGGCCGCCGCTGCGCGCGAGCGCGAGCTTGATCACTCCCAGGTCCTTGCCGAAGAAGCCGCCCATCACCGCCGGCTTGCCGCGCACGAAGCCGCGCACGGCGTCCACGTCCGCCATGCCCGCGTAGTGCGGGCCGGGAAACTCGGTGTGCGAATGGCCCATCAGCAATACGTCGATGCCCGGCACGCCGGCCAGGTACCAGCCGCCGTTTTCCATCTGCGAGGTGTAGGGATGGGTGTCCAGGCCGCCGTGCAGGATCGCCACCACCAGGTCCGGGTGCTGCGCCTGGATCTGCGGCAGGTAGCGCCGCGCCGCCTCGACCACGCCGCTGACGGTGACCTTGCCCTGCAGGTTGCGCTGGTCCCACTTGAGAATCGGCGGCGGCGTGAAGCCGATGATCGCCACCTTCAGCGGCACCTGGATGCGGCTGCCGTCGCTAGTGTAGGCCTCGATGGTCCTGTCTACCATCGTCCACGGCTTGAACACCGGCTCGCCGCTTTGGGCGTCGAACACATTGGCCAGAACCAGCGGATAGTGCGGCCCGGCGCAACGCGGCGTGCGCTTGCCGCCGATCTCCATCGGCGTGCCGGTCACCTGCGAGAGGAACGGCAGGCCGTAGTTGAACTCGTGGTTGCCGGCGGTGCCGCCGTCGTAGCCCAGCGCATCCATGGCCTGGTAGATCGCCAGCTCCTCCCCGCAGCCGACCGGCGAGACCAGCGCCTGATAGTCGGCCAGCACGGTGCCCTGGATGGTGTCGCCGCTGTCGAACAGGAAGCTGTTGGGAAACTCCGCGCGGGCGCGGCGGATCAGCGTGGCGGTGCGCTCGTAGCCGACGCTGGGGTCGTCCTTGGCCTTGAAGTAGTCGTAGCTGAGGACATTGGAGTGGACGTCGGTGGTTTCCAGGATGGCCACGTCCGCGCGCGCCCCCTCCGGCGCCGTGGCGGGGCGGATCGCGCTGCCGGCGCAGCCGGCGAGCAGGGCGGTGGCGAGCAGCGGAAACAGCGGGCGCAACGACATCGGGTGAACATCCGGCGGACGACAGGGCGGGCAACGTAGCAGATCGGTACGGCGAAACGGCACCGTCCGCCGGCACGCGCCTATGCGGCCGCGGGGTGGCGCTCTCCGCCGATCCAGGTCTCGCGCACCATCAGCGCATCGTCCAGCACCGCGAAGTCGGCGCGCTGGCCCGGGGCGATGCGCCCGTGGGTCTGTTCCAGGCCCAGCCATTCGGCCGGATAGGCGCTGGCCATGCGCGCGGCCTCCGGCAGCGTGAGGCCGAGCAGGTTGACGCTGTTGCGCACGGCGCTGGCCATGTCCAGCGCGCTGCCGGCGAGCACGCCGTCGTCGCTCATGCAGATGCCGTCGCGGGCGGTGATGGTCTGGCCGTTGAGCACGTAGTCCGGCCGCGAACTGCCTACCGGCGGCATCGCGTCGGTGACCAGCACGCACTTGCCCGGCGGCTTGGCGGCGAGGGCGATGCGCAAGCTCGCCGGATGCACGTGGTGGCCGTCGACGATCAGCCCGCACCAGCTTCCCGCATCGTCCAGCGCTGCCCCGACCGCGCCCGGCTCGCGGCTGGTGAGCGGAGTCATCGCGTTGTAGAGATGGGTGAAGCCGCATACGCCGGCATCGAGCGCGGCGCGGGCGGTGGCGTAGTCGGCGGCGGTGTGGCCGGCGACCACGCGCACGCCGGCCGCGGCCAGGCGCGCGATGAACGAGGGCTCGACCCGCTCGGGGGCGAGCGTGAGCATCACCACGCCGCGGCGCGGCGCGGCGAGCGCGAGCAGGTCGTCGGCGTCGGGCGTGCGGAACAGCGAGGCATCGTGGATGCCCTTGCGCGCCGGCGCCAGGAACGGCCCCTCGACGTGGATGCCCAGGATGCCGGGCACGCCCTGCGCGATCGCCGCATCGACCGCATCGAGCGCGGCGCGCATCTTCTGGGCGGTGTCGGTGATCAGCGTGGGCAGCAGGCCGGTGGTGCCGTAGCGGCGGTGCGCGATGGCGATGCCGCGCAGCGTGTCGACGGTGGGTGCATCGTTGAACAGCAGTCCGCCGCCGCCGTTGACCTGCACGTCGATGAAGCCCGGCAGCAGCAGCGCGCCGGCAAGATCGTGGCGCTGCGCATCGCGCACGCGCGCGTCGCCGGCCGCGGCCAGCGCGAGCACGTGGCCGTCGCGCACGAGTACGGCCACGTCGTCGCGCAGGCCGTCGTCGGTCAGTACGCGACCGTTGAGCAGGGCGAGCAGGGGCCTCATAGCGTCTCCGTGACCTTGCGCAGATGCGGCGGCACGTCCGGATCGTAGCCGCGCTCCAGTGAAAGCGCGCTGGCGGCGCGGTAGAAGCTCTGTACCGCGACCAGCGGGGTGGAGATCGCCGGCACGCCCGCCGGCATCGGCAACGCGTCCGGACCGCTCACGCCGGGCGCGGCCACCCATACCCGCGCACCGCGCGCGCGGAACTCGGCGGCCAGTGCCAAGGTGTTTTCCAGCGTGCCGTCCTCCTGCGCGAACACCAGCACCGGGAAACCTTCGCCGACCAGCGCCATCGGTCCATGCCGGACCTCCGCCGCGCTGAACGCCTCGGCATGCAGGCCGCAGGTCTCCTTGAGCTTCAGCGCCGCTTCCAGTGCGGCGCCGAAGCCGTAGCCGCGGCCGACCACGAACAGGTTGTGCACCGCGCGCAGGCCCTCGCCGAGCGGACGCCAATCCATGTCCCAGCCCTGGCGCAGGTCGCCGGGAAGGCGGTCGAGCGCGGCATGCAGCGACTCCTCGCCGCTCCAGCAGGCGGCCAGCTGCAGCACCGCGGACAAGGTGGCGAGGTAGCTCTTGGTCGCCGCCACGCTGCGCTCGGGGCCGGCGCGCAGCGGCACCACCGTATCGGCCATGCGGGCGAGCGGGGAATCCTCCACGTTGACCAGCGCCAGCACCTGCGCGCCGGCGGCGCGCGCGGCCTCGGCGCTGCGCAGCAGGTCCGGACTCTTGCCCGATTGCGAGACGGCGACGAACAGCGTGTCCTCAAGGTCCAGCGGCGCGTCGTAGATCGAGCTGACCGAGGGCGACGCCGAGGCGGTGACCACGCCCAACCGCGTCTCGAACACGTATTTGGCATAGGCGGCCGCATGGTCGGAGCTGCCGCGCGCGCAGGTGACGATGCAGCGCGGCGGCCGTGCGCGCAGCCGCTCGCCCAGCTCGGCCAGCAGGCCGGCGTTGGCGTCCAGCTGGTGGGCGATCACGTCGGCGGCGGCATGCGCCTCCTGGTACATCAGGGTGTCATCGGGCGATTTCATGGAGAGTCCGCAGAAGCATGAGGTGGGGTTTCCTTTCCCGCCGGGAGAGGGCGCCCGGCAGGGCGGGAGAGGATGGGCGGAGCGGGTGCGCGGCGGTCGATGGGCGTTCCTTCGCTGCACGCAGGGCGAGCGGCGCTGTTGATCGTGTCGTCCCGCGCTGGGCGAACGGCGTTGTCTCCACCGCTCGCCCCTGGGCGTAGGCTCCCAGGACCGACGTCGAGGTCAGGATGCCTGCAGCAAGCGGTCTCAGCTCTTCCGCGGCGGCGCGGTGGACCCGCGCACCACCAGCTCCGGCACGAAGCCCTCGTTGGCCGTGTCCCGTGCCGGCTCGCCCTGCTGCAGGTCGGCCATCAACCGCAGCGCGGCGTGCCGGCCGATCTCGGCGGTCGACTGCCGCGCGGTGGTCAGCGCCGGCCAGGCCTGCTTGGAGAACGGGTTGTCCTCGAAACCGGCGATCGAAAGGTCCCACGGCACGTCCAGCCCCGCCGAACGTGCCGCGGCCAGCACGCCGGCGGCGATCTCGTCGTTGCTGCCGAAGATGGCGGTGGGCGGTTCCTTCAGCGCCAGCAGCTTGCGCGCGCCGCGGAAGCCATCGTCGAAGGCATAGCGCCCGGGCAGGATCAATTTCTTGTTGAGCGCGATGCCGTAGTCCTTCAGCGCGTCGGCATAGCCCTGGTAGCGCTCGGGGCTGGAGCGGTGGTGCGGCTCGCCCCACAGAAAGCCGATGCGCGTGTGGCCGAGCTGGATCAGGTGCTCGGTGATCGCGTAGGCCGCGTCGCGGTCGTCCACCCAGACGCAAGGCGAGCCGTCGGCCGGATCGGTACGCGCGGCCAGGATGCGCACGAAGGCGATGTCGTGCGCCTTCAGCGTGGCGATCAGCTGCGGCTGCTCGGACATCGGCGGCGCCAGCACCAGTCCGGCCAGGCGCGAGCGGCGCACCAGCGCGCACAGCTCCTCGGCCAGCGCAGGCGAGGTCGAGTCGCAGGGATGGATCTGCAGGCCGAAGCCGCGCTCGCGGCAGGCCGACAGCACGCCGTTCTGCATGCTGATGACGTAGTGCGCGTTCGGGTTGTCGTAGACCAGGCCGATCGCGTAGGAATGCGCCGCGCGCAGGCTGCGCGCGGACAGGTTGGGGCGGTAGCCCAGCGCCTCGATCGCCCGCTCGACCTTCTCGCGCGTGTCCTCGCGCACCGAGGCCTCGCGGTTGATCACCCGCGATACGGTCTTGAGCGACACGCCGGCGCGCTTGGCGACGTCCTTGATGGTGGCGTGCAGCAAAGACGGCGTCTCCCCGGATTCGGCGCGCCATCCTAGCCCAGCGGCGCGCCGGCGTGGCGGCGCCCTCACTTCGCGCGCGCGCCATCGCCGTCACGCAGGCCCACGCGGTACCCGCGCAGGCCGTAGAACAGGATGTAGAGGTAACAGGGCACCATCAGTGCCGCGAAGACCACCTGGAAGCCGAAGTGCTCCTTCAGGTGCGCATACAGCTGCGGTACCACCGCGCCGCCGGCGATGCCCATGATCAGCAGCGCCGAGCCGGCTTCGGTGTGCCGGCCCAGCCCGTTGATCGCCAGCGGAAAGATCGCTGGCCACATCATCGCGTTGGCGAAGCCCAGCGCGGCCACGAAGCCCACCGACAGGTAGCCCTGGGTGAGATAGGCGCACAGGCTGAAGAGCACGCCCAGCATCGCCGACACCGCCAGGTAGCGCTGTTGCGAAATGAAGCGCGGAATCAGCACCAGTCCCGCCACGTAGCCCAGCAGCATCCCGCCGAGGGTGAAGGCGGTGAAGAACTTGGTCTGGTCCAGCGGCAGGTGGAAGCCCGTGCCATAGGTGCCGATCGCATCGCCCGCCATCACCTCCACGCCCACGTAGAGGAACAGGCAGAGCACGCCCAGCCACAGGTGCGGAAAGCCGACGATGCTGGTGTCGGCATGACCGATCCCCTGCTCGCTGTTGGCGCTGGCGGGGCGTACTTCCGGCAGCGACGAGCGCAGGATCCACACCGCCAGCAGCACCAGCAGCACGGCCATCCCCAAGTAGGGCGCGTGGATCTTGGCGGCGAATGCGTTGAGCAGCGCCTCGCGGGCCTGCGGCGAGGGCGCGGCCTGTACCTGGGCATCGATGTCGCCGATGCCCGAAAGCACGAGTGAGCCGATCACGATCGGCGCCAGGATGCCGGCGAACTTGTTGCAGATGCCCATGATGGCGATGCGCTGGGCCGCGCTCTCGATCGGTCCCAGGATGCTGATGTAGGGATTGGACGCCGTCTGCAGCAGCGACAGCCCCGCGCCGATCACGAACAGGCCCGACAGTGCGCCGGCGAACACGCGCATGGTGGCGAACTGGCCGAACGCCAGCGCACCGGCCGCCATCACGAACAGGCCCAGCGCCATGCCCTTCTTCATGCCGGTGCGCCGCAGCACCGCCGACGCCGGCAGCGAAAACACCAGATAGGAGATGTAGAACGCGAACGGCACCAGGAACGCGTAGACGTCGGCCACCTGGAAGGCCAGCTTGACGAAGGTGATCAGCGGCCCGTTGAGCCAGGTCACGAAGCCGAAGATGAAGAACAGGAGGCCGATGACCAGCATCGGCCCCAGTGTCGAAGGCCTGGGCCGGTCGGCCGCGAGCGTGGTGGACGACATGGACGGCTCTCCTTTGGTACGCGCTTTTGCGATGCGAGCGCCGCCCCTTGCGGTCACTCCCCCGGCCGGCTTTATGGGCCTTGCGGGCCAACGTTGTCAATTTATGTCCGTGCTGGCCTGCCGCCTGGCAGCTCGATCGATACCCAACCGATGGCCTATGCGATGTTTTCTTGGTGCGGCGCGTCACCTGATACAGGGGTGCCGATGGTCCGAATGAATGGCCGTGCGTAGCCATCTTTGCCCTGAATTTCCTATGTCATGACAACTACCCGGACGGGTCGTGCTGCGGTGCGCGAAACGGGCTTGCCAAATTGTCGCCAAGACGCGTTGACAACGTTGTCATGGCTGTCCAGACTGCGCCCCGCCCGAGCCAGACGCGTCGGGCGAACCGGGGATAGGGAGGAACCGCGTGGCCGAGGTCGCCAACCCAAGGAGTGCGCCCCAGCGCCTGCCGCAGGAAGCCCTGCTGCTGGCCGCCGACGTCGGCGGGACGCATGCGCGCGTGGGCCTGGTCAGCCGACAGCCCAATGGCGCCAGTCCGGTGACCGTGCTGCGCTACCAGCGCTACGCCTGCGCCGAATGGCCCAGCCTCACCGCGGTGCTGCAGCATTTCGTCACCTACCTGGATGCGCCGGCGCCGATCGGCCGGTGCGTGGTGGCCAGCGCCGGCTACGTGCTGGACGACGCCATCGTCAACGACAACCTGGCCTGGCCGGTATCGATCCGCGACATCCGCGACAGCCTGGCACTCGACCAGCTGGCGGTGATCAACGATTTCGAGGCCGTCGCCTGGGCCACCCAGTTTCTCACCGACGCCGACACGCTGCCGGTGATCGAGGCCAGCACGCCGCCCCAGCGTGGGCCGGTGCTGGTGATGGGCCCGGGCACCGGCCTGGGCTCGGCGGTGCTGCTGCCGGGCCAGCCGCACGCGACGGTGCTCGCCACCGAAGCCGGGCAGATCGCGCTGGCGCCCGGCGACGAGCGGGAGATCGAGATCCTGCGCCTGTTCGCGCGCGAGCGTTCGCACGTGCCGTTCGAATACGCGCTTTCCGGACCGGGCCTGCGCAATCTCTACCGTGCCATCTGCAGCTTGCGCGGTACGAGCCCCGCGCTCGTCGAACCCAACGCGATCACCCACGCGGCGCTCATGCAAACCGATGCCGCGGCGGTGGAGGCGGTGGAGGTTTTCTGCGGGCTGCTCGGCAGCTTCGTCGCCGACCTGGTGCTGCTCTACGGCGCGCGCGGCGGCGTGTTCCTGGCCGGCGGGATCCTGCCGCAGATCCGCCAGCTGCTGATGGCCAGCCGTTTCCGCGAGCGCTTCTTCAACAAGGGCGTGATGCGCCCGTTCCTGCAACAGGTACCCGTACGACTGATGGAGCACGGCCAGCACGGCGTGATCGGCGCGGCCGGCATGGCCATCGCCGGCCATGCCGCGGCCGGATGAGTTTGCTGTCAACGCAATGAACCGGGCGCGAGCCCATACAACCAGCAGCGCCCCACATCGCGCGGCGCTGGATTTCTTGAGGGGAGGATGACCATGTCGCACCGCAAAACGCTGTTAGCCGCAAGCATCGTCGCCAGCCTGTGCCTCGCCGGCACGCTGCACGCCCAGGACGCTACCCAGGGCACCCAGAACACCCGCTCGACGCAGGCCGACAAGGCCAAGGCCAAGGAGCTGGCCACCGTCACCGTCACCGGCATCCGCGAGTCGACGCAGAAGTCGATCGACATCAAGCGCGGCGCCAATTCCGTGGTGGATGTCGTCACCGCCGAGGACGTAGGCAAGCTGCCCGCCCACAACGTGGCCGACACCCTGCGCGCGTTGCCCGGCGTGGATATCAGCTCGTCCAGCGCCCAGGAGGGCGGCTTCGACGAAGCCGACCGCATCAGCCTGCGCGGCACCGCCCCGAGCCTGACCCAGACGCTCATCAACGGCCACACTGTCGGCACGGCCGACTGGTTCGTGCTCAGCCAGGGCAACACCGTAGGCCGCAGCGTGAGCTACACCCTGCTGCCGTCCGAGATCGTCAGTCGCGTGGAGGTGCACAAGTCTTCCGAAGCCCGCTTCCAGGACGGCGGCACCACCGGCAACGTGGACATCATCACCCGCAAGCCGCTGGACTTCGACAAGCAGTACACCGCGGACGCCAGCATCGGCGGCGTGTACTCCAGCACGGCGTCCAAGACCGACGGTCAGTTCGCTGGCCTGTTCAATTACAAGAACGACGACAGCACGTTCGGCGTCCTGGCCCAGGTGTTCGACGAAAAGCGTCACCTGCAGCGTGAGGCCCAGGAGCTTCCCAGCGGCTTCACCCAGATCACCGCGACCAGCCCGGTGGGGATCAGCCATCCCGATCTCGTAGGCGTGTACATCCCCTCGCTGCTCGGCTCGACGCTGTTCACCCAGACCCGCACGCGCAAAGGCGGCCTGCTGGAAGCCCAGTTCCGGCCGACCAACGACCTGACCCTGGGCCTGAGCGGCTTCTACTCCAAGCTCGATGCCGACAACTACAACCGCAACTACATGCTGTGGGCCGGCAACTGGGGCATGACGCAGGCCCCGAATCCGGGCTACACGGTGCAGAACGGCGTGCTCACCAACGCCACCTACGCCGGCGTGGCGGGCACCCCCTACACCGTGTACGACATGATCGCGCGCAAGTCCCAGGCCAAGACCTACTACTACACCGCGGACGCCGACTGGAACGTGTCGGACAACCTGACGGCGACGTTCCAGGCGGGCACTACCAAGGGCACGGGCACCACGCCGAAGCAGTACATCGCCGAAGTCACCGACAACTACGGTGGGGGCGCCAGTTGGCAGACACATGGTGCCGGCTCGCCGGTGGACTGGAGCGTCGGCGGCGACGGCAGCCTGGCCGGTGCGCAATGGAGCGGCACCTGGGGCGACCAGCTGGTCAGGGCGACCGACAAGGAAAACTGGTTTTCGGCCGACTTCACCCAGTACATGAATGCCGGCGTGCTGGAGTCGTTCAACTACGGCGTGCGCTACGCCAAGCATGACCGCGCCACCGTGTCGCCGGAAGGCGCCACCCCGGGCAACCTCTGGGGCGCACTGCAGGGTGCCGCCACCAGCAGCTACCCGAGCAATTTCGCCCAGGGCATCGGTGGTGTGTTCCCGCGCAACATCTGGTTCTTCACCCAGTCCGCGCTGGCCAATGCGGTCGACTCCACCGCCACCTGGCTCGCCGGCAACGATGGTCCGACCGGTCGCCACAACTACGGTGCCGACTGGACCGTGAGCGAGAAGAACGCCGCGGCGTACTTCCAGGCCAACTTCCAGGGCGACAACTGGAGCGGCAACGCCGGCGTGCGCTACGTCAACATCAGCCAGGGCATCGACACCTACGCCGCCACCACGGTCAATCCGGACGTGAGCAGCCTGTTCGGCATGTGGAATCGCGAGCACTACAGCAACCACTACGGCCGCTTCCTGCCGAGCTTCAACCTGAAGTTCAACATGACCCAGGATCTGGTCGCCCGCTTTGCGGTGTCGCAGACCCAGACCCTGCCGGATTACTCCGCCCTGGGCGCCTCCTCGTGGGGCTCGGACCTGAGCAAGACCGGCGGCGGCGGCAACCCGCACCTCAAGCCGGTGCTGTCGACAAACTTCGACGCCGGCCTGGAGTGGTACTTCATGCCGCGCGGCCTGCTGGCGGCCACCGCGTTCTCGATGAACATGAAGGACTACGTGGCCTATGGCACCACCAACCGCCAGCTCTTCAGCGAACTGAGCCACCAGCTGGAGACGTATAACGTCGCCATCCCGCTGAATGCCGATGCCCGCCTGTCCGGTCTCGAGCTGACCTATAACCAGCCGATCGGCAAGTACCTCGGCGTGAATGCCAACTACACCTATGCGGACGGCTCGTCGTCCTTCACCTGGGCGGATGGTTCGAACAACCTGCTCGGCACCTCGAAGAACACCTACAACGTGGGCGCCTACTTCGAAAACGACATGTTCAACGCGCGCATCGGCTACAGCTGGCGTTCGTCGTTCCTGATCGGCCTGCAGGGCGCAGTGCCCTACTACCAGGCGGCGTCGGGCACGCTGAACGCGTCCGTCGGCTACAAGGCGACGGATTGGCTGAGCTTCAGCCTGGATGCGCTGAACCTCAACAACCCCACCACCAAGTACTACCAGAGCGCGTACATCCCGACCGCTTTCTACGAGAACGGCCGCCAGTACTACTTCACCGCGCATCTGAAGTTCTGATCCAACGCACGACACGCAGGCCACGGATGGCCTGCGCTCCCCGTTCGGGCCCGATCAGTACGTTGCGGGCCCTTTTTTTTGCCCGCCGCGGCGGTGGCATGCTGGGCCACCCCGCGCAGGAGATGCCGATGATCCGCTGCCCGATCCCTTCCAGCTGTCTGTGCCTGCTGGCGCTCGCCCTGCTGCCGTTGCGCGCGGCGGTCGCCGACGCCGCGCCGCCGGCCCTCATCCCGCAGCCGGCGCAACTGGAGCTGCAGCAGGGCCACTTCAGCGTCGACGCGCACACGCCCATCGTGCTCGCCGACCGCGACGCGGCGACGAGGCAGACCGCCGACTACCTGATCGACCTGCTGGCGCGCACGCGTGGCCTGCGCCTGAAGATCGGCAAGGGCGACGGTGCGGCCGCCGCCATCGTGCTGCAGCGCGATCCGCAGGCGCCGGTGAGCGAGGCCGAGGGCTATGCGCTCAGCGTGACGGCGCAGGGCATCCGCGTCCAGGCGCGCGACGACGCCGGCCTGTTCCATGGAGCGGTCACGCTGTACCAGTTGCTGACGCCCGACGCCTCGCAGGGCAGGGTGGACGTGCCCGCGCTGTCCATCCGCGACTGGCCGCGTTTCGGCTGGCGCGGCTTGATGCTCGACTCGGCTCGCCATTTCCAGAGCGTGGCCGAGGTCGAGCGGCTGATCGACCAGATGGCCCAGCACAAGCTCGACGTGCTGCACTGGCACCTCACCGACGATCAGGGCTGGCGCATCCAGATCAAGCGCTATCCCGAGCTGACCAGGATCGGGGCCTGGCGCACGCCGCCGGGCGCCGGCCACGACGGGGAGCCGGCGCGCTACGGCGGCTTCTACACCCAGGCGCAGATCCGCCAGGTGGTCGCCTATGCCGCCGCGCGCCACGTCACCATCGTGCCGGAGCTGGACATGCCCGGCCATGCGCAGGCCGCGGTGGCCGCCTATCCCGAGCTCGGCGTCACCGGGCAGCGCCCGCAGGTGTCCGCCGACGCCGGCGTGCACCCCTGGCTGTACAACGTGGACGATGACACCTTCACCTTCATCGACCACGTGCTCGACGAGGTGATGGCGCTGTTCCCCTCGCCCTACATCCACGTCGGCGGCGACGAGGCGATCAAGGACCAGTGGAAGGCCTCGCCCGCGGTGCAGGCGAAGATGCGCGAGCTGGGCCTCGCCAGCGAGGACGCGCTGCAGGGCTGGTTCATCGGGCGTATCGGTCGGTATCTCGAACAACACGGTCGCAAGCTGGTCGGCTGGGACGAGATCCTCGAGGGCGAAAACCTGCCGGCCGACGCCACGGTGATGTCCTGGCGCGGCACCGACGGCGCGATCAAGGCGGCGCTGCTGGGCCACGACGTGGTCATGTCGCCGTCGCCGGGCCTGTACTTCGACCACGTGCAGAGCGGCCTGGCCGACGAATACGCCGGCCGCCTCGCGGTGGAGTCGCTGCAGAGCGTGTACGCCTTCCAGCCCGTGCCCGGCGTGCTGAGCGCGGCGCAGGCCCGGCACGTGCTGGGCGTGCAGGCCAATGCGTGGACCGAGCACATGCCCACCATGGCGCACGTGGAGCATCAGGTGTTCCCGCGGCTGGACGCGCTCAGCGAAGTGGCCTGGTCGCCCGCCGGTACGACCAACTGGCCGGGATTCCTGTCACGCCTGCCGGCACAACTGGCGCGCTACCGCAGGCAGCACATCAACGTGGCCGACGGCGCCTTCGCGGTGGACATCGCCGTCGATCGCAACGTGGCGCTGGCCACGGCCAAGGCCACGGTCACGCTGTCTAACCAGACCGGCTACGGCGCCATCCACTACACGCTCGACGGCAGCATGCCCACGCCGGCCTCGCCGCGCTACGACCTGCCGTTCAACGTGGCGCTGCCGGCCACCGTGCGCGCCGCGAGCTTCGCCGCCGACGGCAGCGCGCTGGCCGCGCCGCGCGAGCGCGTGCTCGATCGGTCCAGCCTGCTCGGCCTGGCGGGGACGGAACTGGCGAACTGCCCCGGGATGGATTTCCGCCTGCTGCTGCAGCCGATGCCCGACGCCGCCAGCACCCAGCCGGTGTATGCGGTCAACCTGTTCGATACCTGCCAGCTGTATCCGCCCACGCTGATGGACGGCGTCGGCGCGATCCACGTCGATGCGGTTCGGCTCGAACGCAACTTCCAGCTGGCGAACGAGGCCAGGCTGGTGGTTTATCGCCCGCATGCCACGCCGTTCGGCGAGCTGGTGGTGCATGCCGACCGCTGCGACGGCCCGGTGCTGGCCAGCCTGCCGCTGCCCGACCCTGCACACAGCCCGCGCCGGTTCGCGCTGGATGCCACGCTGCCGGCCCTGAGCGGCGAGCACAGCCTGTGCCTCATCTACACCGCGCCCACCGATGGCCCGCTGTACGCGCTCGGCCGCGTTGCCTTGAAAGAGAAACGCTGAGGCTCGCGTGCACGCCGCAAAGCCGCTTGCGCCCCGCGTCCAGGTGATCGCCCACCGCGGCGCCAGCGCGCATCTGCCGGAACACACGCTGGCCGCCTATGCGCGCGCCATCGCCGACGGCGCCGACCTGATCGAGCCCGACCTGGTGATGAGCCGCGACGGCGTGCTCGTCGCGCGCCACGAGAACGAGATCGGCGCGACCACCGACGTGGCGGACCACCCCCGCTTCGCCGCACGGCGCACGACCAAGCGCATCGACGGCGTGCCGGTCGAAGGCTGGTTCACCGAGGACTTCACCCTCGCCGAGCTCAAGACCCTGCGCACCCGGGAGCGCCTGCCGCACCTGCGCGGCACCGCCCACGACGGCCGCTACCCCATCGCCACGCTGGAGGAGATCATCGGGCTGCTGGCACACGAACATGCGCGGCTGGGCAGGTCGGTCGGGCTGATTCCGGAGATCAAGCACGGCACCTGGTACCGGCAGCAAGGCCTGCCGATGGAGCAACGCCTGCTCGACATGCTGCGGGCGCACGCCTGCACGCGCACCGTGCCGGTGGTGATCCAGTCCTTCGAGACCGCCAACCTGCGCGAGCTGCGCGCCGGCCTGGGCGATCTGCCCAACGTGCGCCTGCTGCAGCTCATCGACGATCCCCAGGCGCAGCCCTGGGACGTCGAGGCCCGCGGCGGCGCACTGCGCTACGCCGACCTGCTCACGCCGGCCGGCCTGCGCGAAGTGGCCGCTTACGCCGACGCCATCGGCCCGAACGCGCGCGCGATCCTGCCGCTGGATCGCGCGGGCCGCCTCGGCCCGCCCACGCCGCTGGTGCGCGAGGCGCATGCCGCGGGGCTGGAGGTGCACGCCTGGACCTTCCGTCCGGAAAACGCCTTCCTCCCCGAAGGGTTGCGGCAGGGCGACCCGGCGGCACGGAACGAGCAAGGGTCGATCACCGAGATCCGCGCCCATCTGGAAGCGGGCGTCGATGCGTTCTTCACGGATGATCCTGCGCTCGGGCGCCGCGCCGTCGGCCCCAAGTGCCGTAAGTAATTCCGGTAAATGTTGAATTTTTGCTTTGCGCACCTTAAGGTTCGGTCAAACGAGTCCCGCTTCCCCACAGCCTGTCGTGTCGGCGCCGATCCCCCTTTGCGGCTGCCGACCTCCTGCAGGAACTCCTGAAAACCGGATTTGGACGCGGAAGGATGACCGTGCTCGTTGCCACGGGGCATGACGATTGCCTCAGTCCTTTATCCAAACACAGGTTTTGGGGAGTTTTGCATGAACTTGCAAGTTGCCAATCGTCCGGCGATCCGCCGGACGGCCCTAGCTATTGCCCTGAGCATGGGCTTTGCGGGCGCCGCCTTCGCGCAGTCGACCACCGGCAGCATCTTCGGTGACGCGCCTGCCGCCCAGGGCGAGACCGTCCTGATCCAGAACGCCACGGGCTTCAGCCGCGAAGTGCCGGTGGATGCACAGGGCCGCTTCGCCGCCAGCCAGCTGCCGCTGGGCTCCTACACGGTCACCCTGCGCCAGAACGGCCAGACGGTCGATTCGCGCAAGGACGTGTCCCTGCGCGTGGGCGCCGGCACCCAGATTTCCTTCGCCGCCGCTGCCGCCGCCAGCTCGGCCAGCGCCCAGAACCTGTCGGCGATCACCGTCAGCGCCAACGCGCTGCCGTCGATCGACGTGACCGGCGTGGACTCGCGCACCGTCATCACCGCCGAGCAGCTGGCCAAGCTGCCGCTGGCCCGTAGCGCCGAAGCGATCGCGCTGCTGGCGCCGGGCGTGGTGCAGGGCAGTGGTTACTTCGCCGGCAACCTCGGTGGCCCGGTGGTTTCCTTCGGCGGTTCCTCGGTGACCGAGAACGCCTACTACATCAACGGCTTCAACACGACCGATCCGCTCAGCGGCTTCGGCGGCCTGAGCCTGCCGTACGGCGCCATCGACCAGCAGGAAATCCTGCAGGGTGGTTACAGCGCCGCCTACGGCCGTTCCGATGGCGGCGTGATCAGCCAGGTCGGCAAGCGTGGCACCAACGACTGGCATTTCGGCGCGCAGGTCCAGTGGACCCCGACCAGCCTGATGTCCGATCCGAAGAACTACCACTACGTCAACAAGGACGGTTCCGAGGGTAAGCTCCGCCAGTACCGCACGGACAACAAGTCCTGGACCACCACGGTCGACGCCTACGTCGGCGGCCCGCTGATCAAGGACAAGCTGTTCTTCTTCGCCGCCGTGGAAGGCGAGCGCAAGCAGGGCACGGGCGCCAGCCTGGGCTCGGCTGCCGCCGGCACCGGTCCGAATACTTCGCCGTTCACCAACCACTCGCGCATCGACAACCCGAAGTGGTACGGCAAGCTGGACTGGAACATCAACGAGAGCAACATCCTCGAAGTGACGGGCGCTTCGAGCAAGTCCTCCTACGAGGGCTCGCTGTACAACTTCGACTACAGCACGCTCAAGCAGGGCAGCTTCAACAGCTACGACACCTCGACCAAGAACGGCGCCGACCTCTATTCGGCCAAGTTCACCAGCTACATCACCGACGACCTGACCCTGTCGGCCATGTACGGCAAGATGAAGGGTACGTACTACAGCACCACGCCTGGCTACGACCCGACCTATCCGTACCTCTTCAGCACTGCCGAGCAGAACCCGGCGCTGAACGGCGGCACCCCGATCACCAACAGCCAGACCGTCTCGACGATCAACCTGCCGGGCCACAAGTCGACCAACACCAACCTGCGCGTCGACCTGACCTACCACCTGGGCGATCACACCATCGCCGCCGGTATCGACAACCAGGACGTGAGCAACATCGACGCGGGCAGCATCTTCCCGACCAATGGCCTGGGCTACGCCTGGGAATACAACACCATGGGCGGCGATGCGGCGACCTACATCGTCGGTGGTCCGGGTACCGCCCAGCCGGGCGCCGACTGGCGCAATTCGCCGTGGGTGGCCAACACCGGCTCGCAGCCGGGCGGCCAGACGGGCTACTACGTCGCCCGCTACCGCTACCACGACAACGCGTCGGTGCGCGTGCAGCAGCGTGCGCAGTACATCGAGGACAGCTGGCAGGTCAACGACCGCTGGCTGGTCAAGCTGGGCCTGCGCAATGACCAGTTCACCAACTATGGCGCCAGCGGCGCGCCGTTCCTGCGCCTGACCAAGCCGCAGTGGGCGCCGCGCGTCGGCTTCACCTGGGACGTCAACGGTGACTCCAGCTTCAAGGTCTACGGCAATGCCGGCCGCTACTACCTGGCGATGCCGACCAGCGTGGCCCTGCGTTCGGCCGGTTCCTCGCTGTACACCCGCGAGTACTTCACCTACACGGGCATCGATGCCAACGGCATTCCGACCGGCCTGAGCCCGATCGACACCAGCCGCGGCGCCGGCGCTCCGTTCTCCGCCAACGGCGAGTACGGCCAGCCGCGTGATCCGAAGCTGGCGGCCGCCAAGGACCTCAAGTCCGAGTACCAGGACGAGTTCATCCTCGGCTTCGACCGGAAGCTGGGCGAGAGCTACGTGTGGGGCGCCAAGGCGACCTACCGCAACCTGCGCAACGCCATCGACGACATCGCCGACAGCCCCTCGATCATCGCCAAGATGAACGCGATGGGCATCGATCCGGCGACCTACGATGCCTCGCAGGTGCCGGGCAGCATCCTGATCAACCCGGGCAAGAACGCCACGTTCTACGTCGCCAAGCTCAACGGCGGCTACTACGAGGTGCCGATGGACTGGCACAAGGACTTCGGCTTCAACACCGACATGAAGCGCAAGTACTACGGCCTGGATCTGTACCTGGAGCATCCGTTCGACGGCAAGTGGTACGGCAAGGTCGACTACCTGTGGTCGCACAGCTTCGGCAACTCCGAAGGCCAGGTGCGCAGCGACATCGGCCAGGCCGACGTCTCGGCGACGATGGACTGGGATTACGCCACGATCATGGATTACGCCAACGGCGACCTGGCTAACGACCGTCGTCACCAGATCAAGGCCTACGGTTCGTACCAGATCGCTCCGGAGTGGATGCTCTCGGGCAACCTGGCGGTCGCTTCGGGCGCCCCGATCCAGTGCCTCGGCCCGTACGCCGGTGGCACCTATCCGGGCCTGGGCTACGGTCCGTACTACCACTTCTGTGGTGGCCAGCCGTCGCCTCCGGGTGCCAAGCGCACGGAATGGACCTACCGCCTGGATCTGAGCGCCGAGTACCGTCCGGAGTGGGCCGGCAAGAAGCTGGCCTTCAGCGCGATGGTCTACAACGTGCTCAACAGCCAGCGCAACACGCAGGTCTACGGTATCTCGACCAGCGCGAGCTACCTGCGTCCGATCAGCTCGCAGACCCCGCGTTACGTGCGCTTCGGCGTCTCGTACGACTTCTAAGCAGGTCGCAACACCCGGGCTGTCCGCAGCCCGGTTCACCTTGGGGCCGCAGGTTTACCTGCGGCCCTTTTTGTTGCGCGGCCTCACGCGGGTCGGATGGCTCACCGCGAGGTAGCATGGTGTCGGAACGGGAACGGTTGGCCGTACGCCATGCACCTGCAGGAACTCATCATCACCTTCGCCACACCGGTGTTCTTCGCGCTGATCGGCGTGGAGTGGCTGGTGGCGCGCTGGCGCGGGCGGGTGGCCTACCGGGCGAACGATGCGGTGAGCAGCATCGGCCTGGGAGTGATCTCGCAGATCGTGGGCGTGTTCGCCAAGCTGCTCTCGATCGGCGTCTACGCCTGGGTGGCGGCGCACCTGGCGCTGCTCGCCCTGCCGGCCGACAGCATCCTGGTGTGGGCGTTCGCGCTGCTCGCCTATGACTTTCTCTATTACTGGCTGCATCGCGCCGGCCACGAGGTGAACATCCTCTGGGCCGCGCACGTGGTGCATCACCAGAGCGAGCACTACAACCTCTCCACCGCGCTGCGCCAGACCGGCAGCGGCGTGCTGCTGGGCTGGCTGTTCTACCTGCCGATGGCGCTCGCCGGGATCCCGGTCGAGGTGTTCGTGGTGGTGGCGCTGATCGATCTGCTTTACCAGTTCTGGGTGCACACCGAGCAGATCGGCCGGCTGGGATGGTTCGACCGCGTGTTCTGCTCGCCCTCCAACCATCGCGCGCATCACGCGGTGAACAAGCGCTACCTCGATCGCAACTACGGCGGCATCCTGATCGTCTGGGACCGGCTGTTCGGGACCTTTGTGGAGGAGGATGACGCCGATCCGCCGGTGTACGGCACCCGCGCGCCGTTGCGCAGCTGGAATCCGCTGTGGGCCAACGCCGAGGTGTACTGGGCGGCGGCGAAGGACACCTGGCGCACGCGGCGCTGGAGCGACAAGGTGGCGGTCTGGCTGAAGCCGCCGGGTTGGCGGCCGGCCGACGTCGCGGCGCGCTATCCCCGTACCGCCTTCGACATCCGCCGCGAACGCTTCGACCCGCCGATGCCGCGCGCGCTCACCCTCTACTGCCTGCTGCAGTTCGCGCTGCTGCTGGGCATGGCAACGCAGTTCCTCGACCTGAGCGCGCGGGCCAGCCTGCCGACCCTGCTTGCATACGCCGTCTACCTGATCGGCAGCCTCACCGTGCTCGGTGCGCTGATGGAAGGGCGCGCCGGCGCGCGGTCGATCGAAGCGGCGCGTGTCCTGGCGACCGCATGGCTGCCCTGGGCGACCGGGCGCTGGTTCGGCGTGGCCCATCTGGATCCGGGCCTCGCGCTTGCGCTGCTGCTGGTGTTCGGTCTCGCTCCCCTTGCCCTGCCGCGGCTGGCCAACCCTTCCCCTCGTACGACACAAACGGCGACACCCGGCAGCCATAGCCTCTAACGGTTCATCGGGCCGATCGTCCGCCCGCGACGGCCGACGGGCGTTGTCCGCGTGCGTGGTGGACCCAACCCATGGCAGTGCCGTCGGCGCCGACGCCCACGTTATGATCCCGGCTCGCTTCAGGGGGATGCGCGATGGGTTTTCTAGCCAAGCTGGTGCGCCACAAATCGGTTGAACAACTGCAGGCCGAGGCCGGCAGCTCCGGAGATTTCCGCCGCGTGCTGGGACTGTGGCAACTGACCGCGATCGGTATCGGTGCGATCATCGGCGTGGGCGTGTTCGTGCTGGCCGGGCAACAGGCGGCGGTCAATGCCGGCCCCGCGGTGATCCTTTCCTTCATCGTCGCGGGCCTGGGCAGCGCCTGTGCGGCGCTGGCCTATGCCGAGTTCTCCGGTCTCATCCCGGTCACCGGCAGCGCCTATACCTACGGCTATGCGGTGCTGGGCGAGCTGTTCGCCTGGATCATCGGCTGGGACCTGCTGATCGAGTACGCGCTGATCGTGGGCGTGGTGGCGATCGGATGGTCCGGCTACGTGCAGGCGTTGATCGAGCAGCTTTTCCACGTGCAGCTGCCGGTCTGGGCACAGGGCGCCTACGACCCGGCCGACCCGGGCAATGGCAAGGTGTTCAACGTGATCGCGGCGGCGATCTCGCTGCTGATCGCCGTGATGCTCACGGTCAAGACCGAATGGGGCGCGCGCTTCAACACTGCGGTAGTGGTGATCAAGGTGATCGGCGTGGCGCTGGTGATCGGTGTGGGTGCCTTCTTCGTCGATACCGCCAACTGGCACCCGTTCATCCCGCCGGTCGTGCACGGCACCGATGGCGACCACTTCGGCTGGGGCGGCGTGCTGGCCGCCTCCAGCGTGGTGTTCTTCGCCGTGTTCGGCTACGACACGCTGACCACCGCGGCCGAAGAAGCCAGGCACCCGCAGCGCGATCTGCCGCGCGCGGTGCTGCTCTCGCTGGCAGTGTCGATGGCGCTTTACCTGGCCGTGTCGCTGGTGCTCACCGGCATGGTGCCCTATGCGCAGCTCAACTCGCCGGCGCCGGTGGACGCGGCTTTCAAGGCGCTGGGGCTGGACTGGGTCCGCGGCATCATTTCGGTGGCGGCGATCGCCGGCATCACCAGCGTGCTGTTTGCCTTCATGCTTGGCGCGGCGCGCATCTGGTTCGCCCTTTCGCGTGACGGGTTGCTGCCCAAATGGTTCTCGCAGGTGCATCCGAAGTACGGCACCCCGGCCCGGCCGACCATGATCCTGGGCGTGTTCACCGCGCTGGTCGCCGGTTTCCTGCCGATCGGCGAGGTGGCCGAGCTGGTCAACATCGGCACGCTCTCTGCGTTCATCGTCATCTGCGCTTCGGTGCTGATCCTGCGCGTGCGCAAGCCCCACCTGCAGCGCAGCTTCCGCACCCCGGCGCTGTGGTTGGTCGCCCCGGCCGGCATGTTGTTCTCGCTGTTCCTGATTACCGGCTGGCCGTGGATCGCCAACGGCCATCTGCATTTCCTCGGCGGCCTGCCGGCGGTGACCATCTGGCGCTTCGTGGTGTGGATGGTGCTGGGCCTGGCGATCTATTTCTTCTACGGCATGCGCCACAGCCGGCTGGAAGGCGGGCGCGACTGACACGCGTTTTCCAGACGCCGGCGCATGGTTTCGGCGTGACCTCTGGCAGGGGGAGGGGCGTGACCTTCGTCCTACCATCGGATGACTGTCATGTTGGTTATCGGGTCGCGGTCGTGGCCCCGGCGTGGCAGGTGGGGCGCGCAGGCGCCCTTCGTCCGTCAGGGGAAGTGCTCGTGAAGAATGTTCGTTCGAAGCTGCTCGTGGTCGCGCTGGGCGCGGCGTTGTCGTCCGGTGCGCTCGCGGAGAAGGCGGCACCAGTCGACCAGCCCTATCCGGGCATGCTGACGCTGAAAGTGGACCTCACCGACGCGCCGAAGAAGATCTTCCGCGTGCATGAAACCATCCCTGCCAAGCCTGGCGCGTTCACGCTCTACTACCCGCAGTGGATTCCCGGCGAGCACGCACCGTCCGGACCGATCGACAACCTGGCCGGACTGATCATCACCGCCAACGGCAAGCGCGTGCCGTGGCGCCGCGATCTGCGCGACATGTTCACGCTGCACCTGGACGTGCCCGAGGGCGCCACCCAGCTGGAGCTCCAGTTCCAGTTCCTTTCGCCGGGCGAGGGCGGACTGTTCGGCGCCAGCGCCTCGTCGACGCCGAACCTGGTGGACGTGGAGTTCAACCAAGTGGCCTTCTACCCGGCCGGTTACTACACGCGTCGGATCCAGATTCAGCCGACCGTGACGCTGCCCAAGGGCTGGCAGTTCGGCACCGCCATGCAGGTGCAGTCGCGCGACGGCGCCACCACGACCTTCCAGCCCATCAGCTTCAACAACTTCGTAGACTCGCCCCTGATCGCCGGCGAGCACTTCAACCGCGTGGACCTCGCTCCCAAGGGTGACGTGCCGGTGCACCTCAACGTGGTGGCCGACGAGGCCGACCAGGTCAAGCTCACCGACAAGCAGCTCGAGCAGCACCGCCACCTCGTCGAGCAGGCCAACAGGCTCTTCGGCGCGCATCACTACGGGCATTACGACTTCCTGCTCACGCTGTCCGACCACACCGGCCACTTCGGCCTGGAGCACCATCAATCCAGCGACGACCGCCTGCCGGCCGACATGCTGACGGACGACAAGTCCTACACGCTGATGGCCAGCCTGATGCCGCACGAGTACGTGCACTCCTGGTGCGGCAAGTTCCGACGCCCGGCCAAGCTGTGGGCACCGGACTTCAACACCGTCGAAGAGGACGACCTTTTGTGGGTCTACGAGGGCCTGACCGACTACTGGTCCGGCGTGCTCACCGCTCGCTCGGGCATGTGGACGGCCGCGCAGTACCGCGACTCGATGGCCAACATCGCCGCGGCGATGTCCGCGCGCACCGGTCGCGACTGGCGTCCACTGCAGGACACCGCCGACGCCGCGCCGCTGACCTACTTCGGCGGCAGCGGCTGGGGCAACTGGCGCCGCGGCACCGACTTCTATCCGGAAGGCCAGCTCCTGTGGCTGGATGTGGACACGCAGATCCGCGAGCTCTCGCACGGCAAGCACTCGCTGGATGATTTCGCCCACGCCTTCTTCGGCATGGACAATGGCAGCTACGTCACCAAGACCTACACCTTCGAGGACGTGGTGAACACGCTCAATCAGGTGCAGCCCTACGACTGGAAGACCTTCCTGCGCACGCGGCTGGACTACGTGGGCGACCAGCTGCCCGAGCACGGCATCGAGCGCGGCGGCTGGAAGCTCGTCTATACCGACACGCCCAATGCCGAGGCCAAGGCCGCCGAGTCGCTGCGCCACAACGTGAACCTGGCCTATTCGCTGGGCCTGTCCGCCTCCAAGAGCGGCAACATCTACGACGTCCAGTGGAACGGGCCCGCGTTCGACGCCGGACTGGTGCCGGGCCTGACCATCATCGCGGTCAACGGCAAGGACTTCTCGCCCGACGCGCTGAAGGACGCCGTCACCGCCGCCAAGACCGGCAAGGCGCCGATCGAGCTGCTGGTCAAGAACGTGGACGTCTACAGCACCGTCAAGGTCGACTACCACGGCGGCCTGAAGTATCCGCACCTGGTCCGCGCCGATGGCAAGGACCTGCTGACCGCGATCACCGCTCCACGCAAGTAACTTGCACAGCCGTTCACCCTGAGCGTAGCCAGGCGAAGTGGAAGGGCCGCCCTTCGGCTCCGCTACGGGCCCGCGTTCAAGTGAGCGGTACTTGAGGCACCACCACCGGAGAGCCCCTTCCGTGAAAACCAAACCCCTCGCATCCGCCCTGCTGGCCGCCGGCTTCGCGCTGGTCGCCGTGCCCGCCCTGGCCGACGTGCCGCCGCCGCAGGACGTGCCCTTCAATGGCACGGTCAAGATCTCGGTCGACGCCACCGACGTCGCGCACCGCGTGTTCCGCATCAACGAGACCATCCCGGCGCAGCCCGGCCCGCTGACGCTGCTCTACCCGCAGTGGATCCCCGGCAACCATTCCCCGACCGGGCCGATCGACAAATTCGCGGGCCTGGTGGTCAAGGCCAACGGCAAGGTGCTGCCGTGGACGCGCGACCCGCTCAACGTCTACGCCTTCCACGTCGACGTGCCGCAGGGCGCCACTTCGGTCGAGGCCTACTTCGAATACCTCTCACCGCAGGACACCAAGCAGGGCCGTGTCGTGATGACGCCGGAAATGCTCAACCTGCAGTGGAACACCGTCACGCTGTATCCGGCCGGCTACAACGCCAACCGCATCATGACCCAGGCCAGTGTGACCTACCCGGCCGGCTGGCAGGCGGGCACCGCGCTGGAAGTGGCTTCCACCAGCGGCGCCACGGTCAGCTACAAGCCGATCGACTACTGCGACCTGGTCGACTCGCCGATCTACGCCGGCAAGTACTTCAAGCGCGTGGACCTCGACCCGAACGGCAAGGTGCCGGTGCACATGGCCATCGTCGCCGACGACTCGAAGTATCTGGAAATCAAGCCCGAGCAGCTCAAGCTGCACCGCGAGCTGGTGCAGCAGATGTACAAGCTCTACGGCGCGCACCACTACAACCACTACACCTTCCTGGTTTCGCTCAGCGACAAGATGAGCGGCAACGGCCTGGAGCACCACCGCTCCAGCGAGGACGGCACCAGCGCCGACTACTTCACCGAGTGGGACAAGAACGTCTACGCGCGCGACCTGTTCTCGCACGAGTTCAACCATTCGTGGGACGGCAAGTACCGCCGCGGCGCGGATCTGACCACGCCCAACTTCAACGTGCCGATGAGCGATACCCTGCTGTGGGTGTACGAGGGCCAGACCCAGTTCTGGGGCCAGATCATGGCCGCGCGCTCGGGCCTGTGGAACACCGAGCAGACGCTGGACATGCTGGCCTACGTCGCCGCCACCTACGACAAGGGCCGCCCCGGCCTGGCCAGCTGGCGCAACGTGCAGGACACCACCAACGACCCGCCGATCGCCCAGCGCCGCCCGCTGCCGTACCGCAACTACCAGGCCAGCGAGGACTACTACTCGGCCGGCGAGATGATCTGGCTGGACGTGGACGGCAAGCTGCGTGAGCTCACCCACAACAAGAAGAACATCGACGCCTTCGCGCGCGCCTTCTTCGGCATGAACAACGGCGACTGGGGCGTCAACACCTACACCTTCGAGGACGTGGTCAAGACGCTAAACGACATCGCGCCGTACGACTGGAAGAGCTACCTGCGCACGCGCCTGGACGGCCACGGCCCGCTGATCGGCGGCATCGCCTCGCACGGCTGGAAGCTGGTCTACACCGACAAGCCCTCCGCCGCGGTCAAGGCAGCCGAAAGCCGCCGCGGCTTCACCGACCTGACCTATTCGCTCGGCGTGGCGGTGGGCAAGGGCGGCGCCATCGCCGACGTGCTGTGGGACGGCCCTGCGTTCAAGGCCGGCCTGTCGCCGGGCATGAGCATCGTCGCGGTCAACGGCAAGGAGTATTCCGGCGATGCCATCAAGGACGCCGTCACGGCGGCCGCGAAGGACAAGAGCCAGCCGGTCGAGTTGCTGGTGAAGAACTTCGACGAGTACAAGACCCTGCGCGTGGACTACCACGAAGGCCTCAAGTACCCGCACCTGGTCCGCGACACGAGCAAGCCCGACACGCTCGCCGAGCTGATCAAGCCACTGTAACGCGCCGCACCCCGCTCTCCCGTTCTCGTCAAGGATGGGAGAGAGGCCGGTGAGGGGCCAAGGCCCGCCGAAAGCCCCGCAAGCCGGAATCCCCGACCTCTCTCCCCCGGGAGAGAGGTTCCAGGAAACAGTCCGTCCAGCGCGTACCGCGCTACGTCCGAAGCCTCGCCTCAACCCAGTGGGCGCCCGCTCCCGAGGGAGCGGGAGGGGCGCATGAACGACCCACCCAACTCCGCTATACTGCCCGTCCGCCGCGGACCGACCGGTCCCTGCGCGGCCTCGCAGCACCACGCGCCCGTAGCTCAGCCGGATAGAGTAGTGGCTTCCGAAGCCATTGGTCGGGGGTTCGAATCCCTCCGGGCGCGCCATCTGCCATAGGTCATCGGCTCATTCGTTCCGGTTAGAGCACGGTGACTCGCAAGCGGCGCAAGCCGTTCCCAGCAAGCCTCAGGCCCTGTCGAGATATTCGGCAGGGCCTTTTGTGCGTTGGCGACCCGCGTCAGGAGCACTCGGAATTGACCCATGACCCACCGGACGAAATCTTGCGTGAGAAGCCGTCCGGGACACATGCGAATGGGTTGGGGTGGACTGCTGCCGGTTTCACGGACACCGAACTAGGTGTGATGATGAAGCGGAGGTGGTTCGTGGCGACACGAAGGACATTCGGCAATGAGTTCAAGCGCGAGGCCGTGCGGCTGGTTGGGGAGCGCGGCGTAGCCGTTGCGCGGGGGGTGCGTGGCCTGTAACTGCACGTGTTGCGCAAGTGGGGCGGAAGCTGGCGAGTGATCCGCGGCATGCGTTTCCGGGCGCGGGAACGCCGGAATCCGCGGGCAAGTGTTTCACACCGACAGTTGCGCCATGATAAGCGGGTCATCCAGGAGGAATGCCCATGGCACAGCTGCAACCGTCGACGGTGGATGCAATACGTGACAACGATGCCTGGCTGCTCGAGCAGTGGAATGCGGATCTGGCCAACAGCGGCGCCACCCGCGATACCCGCCTGAGCCCTGAGGACTTACGCCGTCAGACCACCGAAGCCTTGCGCCTGCTGGTCGAATGCGCGAGCCGCGGCGGCAGCGCTGTCGGCACGGACGCTTGGTTGGAAGGCCGCACATTTCTCGAAAAGCTTTCGCGCGACCGCGCCCTGAACGGCTTCGATTCCCAGCACACGGCCAACTTCATCTTCTCGCTCAAGCGCCCGCTGTTCTCGCTGCTTCAGCGCGAGCTGGCCGGCGAGTCCGCGCAGCTCGCCGAACAGCTTTGGGCCGTTTCTGAGCTGATCGACGCCCTGGGCATGCACACGATCACCACGTTCCAGAAGTCGCGCGAGGAAGTCATCCGCCGCCAGCAGGAGGAGCTGCTGGAGCTGTCCACGCCGGTGGTCAAGTTGTGGGACGGCGTGCTGGCGTTGCCGATGATCGGCACGCTCGATTCGCAGCGCACTCAGGTGGTGATGGAGTCGCTGCTCCAGCGCATCGTCGAGACCGGCTCGGAGATCGCGATCATCGACATCACTGGCGTACCAACCGTCGACACCCTGGTCGCTCAGCACCTGCTCAAGACAGTCACGGCGATCCGCCTGATGGGCGCCGACTGCATCATCAGCGGCGTGCGCCCGCAGATCGCTCAGACGATCGTGCACCTGGGACTGGACCTGCAGGGCATCGTCACCAAGGCCAACCTGGCCGACGCCTTGGCGCTGGCGCTCAAGCGCACCGGCCTGAACGTGGTCAGGGCCTGATCGATGGAACGCATTCCGATCCTGCGCATGGGCGAGTTCCTGCTGGTGACCATCCAGGTGGACATGCACGACCGGCTGGCCCTGACCCTGCAAGAGGATTTGGCGGAGCGGATCAGCAAGACTGGGGCGCGCGGTGTGTTGATCGACATCTCCGCGCTCGACATGGTCGACTCGTTCATCGGTCGCATGATCGGCACCATTTCCGCGCAGTCGCGCGTCATGGATGCGCATACCGTGCTGGTCGGCATGCAGCCGGAAGTCGCGATCACCCTGGTGGAGCTTGGGCTGACGCTGCCTGGGGTGAGCACGGCGCTCGACGTCGAGCGGGGGATGAAACTGCTGCGCGAACGCGTGGCCGCCGAATGAACGTACGCAGCCGTGGCACCCTGCAGGTGCGCGTCGAACAGGATGTCGTGCTGGCCCGCCAGGCTGCGCGCCGCGTCGCGCAGGAGTGCGGCCTGCGCCTGGTCGATCAGACCAAGCTGGTCACCGCGGCCAGCGAATTGGCGCGCAATACCGTGATCTATGGCGGTGGCGGCGAGATGGACTGGGAGATCGTCGAGGATGGCGTGCGCACCGGCGTGCGCCTGGTCTTTCGCGACCAGGGCCCCGGCATTGCCGACATCAAGCTGGCCATGACCGACGGTTGGACCTCCGGCAGCGGACTGGGGCTGGGCCTGACCGGAGCCAAGCGGCTGGTCAACGAGTTCGAGCTCGATAGCACGCCGGGCAAGGGTACCCGCGTCACCATCGTCCGATGGACGTAAGGCAGACCGGCACATCCACTCTGGTGCTCGCGCTGGAGGATGCCAGCCAGGTCGGCCACGCGCGGCGGGTGGCCACGCAGTGGGCGCAAAGGGCCGGCTTCGACGAGGCCGATGCCGGTCGCGCGGCGCTGGTCGCCACCGAACTTGCCAGCAACGTGCTCAAGCACGCCACGCGCGGTGCGCTGCACCTGGCGACGGTTGCCGGACGCCACGGACCCGGGCTGGAAATCGTTGCGGTCGACCGCGGCCCCGGCTTCGACCTGGCGCATTGCCTGGTGGACGGCTACTCCACGCGCGGTACCCAGGGCATCGGGCTGAGCGCGCTCACGCGTCAGGCGCAGGTGTTCGATGTGTATGCGGATGCGCGCGGCGCCGTGGTACTGGCGCGCCTGTACCCACGTGGCGCTCCGGCCGGGTCAGACCTCCGCTATGGCGTCAGCCATCATGCCCTGCATGGGGAGACTACCAGCGGCGACAGCTGGCGGCTGGCCATCGACGGGGCCCGGACCAGCGTGTTGGTGGCCGACGGTCTCGGTCACGGCCCACAAGCCGCCGAGGCGGCGCAAGCCGCCGCCGAGGCCTTTGTCGAATCCCCCTTCGAGGCGCCGGAGGTGCTGCTTGAGCGCGCCCATCAACGCATGGCCGGCACCCGTGGCGGTGCGGTGGCATTCGCGCGACACGATGGCCAGGGCCTGCTTCGCTTTGCCGGCATCGGCAACATTTCCGCCAGCCTGGTGGGCGAGGAATCCAGTCGCGGGCTGGCTTCGCACCCGGGTATTGTCGGCGCACAGTTTCGCAAGGCACACGCCTTCGACTATCCGCACGTCGCCGGGAAGTTGCTGGTGATGCACAGTGACGGACTTCAATCGCGCTGGCGCCTGGGCGATTATCCCGGCCTGTGGCAGCGCCACCCGGCGGTGATCGCGGCCCTCTTGCATCGCGACTACTGCCGTGGGCGGGACGATGCCACGGTCCTGGTTCTAGCCCTGGAGGCCTAGCGTGTCTGACTTGTCGGAATCTCCCGCCGCCGAGCTCGCGCGCTTGCGTGCCGAAGCGGCCTGCCTGCGCGCAGAACTGGACGAAACCAACCGGGGCGTGCTCGCGCTGTACGCGGAATTGGACACCCAGGCCGAGGAGCTGCGTCAGGCGTCGGACCTGAAGAGCCGCTTCCTCTCCTACATGAGCCACGAATTCCGCACGCCGTTGGGGTCGATCCTGAGCATCGTGCGACTGCTCAGCGACGAGCTGGATGGCCCGCTCAACGAGGAACAACACAAACAGATGGAGTTCGTGCAGAACGCGGCGAGAGAGCTGAGCGCGATGGTGGATGACTTGCTGGACCTGGCGAAGATCGAGGCCGGCCGCATCACCATCGCTCCCGCCTGGTTCGACATGGTCGATCTGTTCGCCGCATTGCGCGGCATGTTCCGCCCGATTGCTGTTGGCACCGCCGTCGACCTGGTGTTCGAGGAGCCGCACTGCATCCCCAAGCTCTATACCGACGACAAGAAGCTCGCGCAGATTCTTCGCAACTTTATCGCCAACGCGCTGAAGTTCACCCTGCAGGGAGAGGTGCGCGTGACCGCGAGCGTGGAAAGCCCGGGGGAGGTGCGCTTCTCGGTGAAGGACACCGGCATCGGCATCCCCGAGGAAATGCACGCCAAGCTGTTCGAGGATTTCACACAGGTCCATTCGCCGCTGCAGCAGCGATTGCGCGGCACCGGGCTGGGCCTATCCCTGTGCAAGCGCTTCAGCCAGTTGCTGGGTGGACGGGTCGGGCTGGAAAGCGCGCCGGGCCACGGTTCGGTCTTTTACGTGATCATCCCCACCGTCCTGCCGGGAGAGCATGCCGATGGCTGACGATATCCGCCTGTTGGTGGTGGATGACAACATAGCCACGCGCTATGCGGTCAAGCGCGTACTGGAACACCGCGGCTGCCTCGTGCTTGAGGCGGCCACCGGGTGCGAGGGACTGGCGCTGCTGCAGGCGCATCGGGTCGACGCACTGATCCTGGACGTCAACCTGCCTGACACCAGCGGTTTCGATGTGGTCCGGCAGTTGCGCCAGCAACCCGACACCGCACTGCTGCCGGTGGTGCACGTATCGGCCTCGTCGATCGCCACCGGCGATGTCATCACCGGTCTCAATGCCGGCGCCGATGCCTACCTCGTGCATCCGGTCGATCCCGATGTGCTGATGGCCACGCTGCGCACGTTGCTGCGCGTCCGCGACACCGAGCGCGAGCTTCGCGAGAGCGAAGCGCGCTTTCGCGAAATCTTCTCCCATGTGGCCGCGCCCATTGCCGTGCTCGATGCGGAGCTGCGCGTGCACGAGAGCAATCCGGCATTCGGCCGGTTGATTCCACGCGATGCGCGCCTGGTCGACAGCTTTGCCGAGGATCAGGCCGCGACGCTGGAAGAATTGCGTTCGGCGCTGCTCGCGGGTGAGCGCTGGCACGGCATACTGGCATTGCTTACCGGTGGGGTTTTGCGCGAAACCGAATGGCGTGTGGTGCCGTACCGCGTGCCTCATCTCGGACTGATTTTTATCGAGGACGTTACCGAGCAGCGCCAGCGGGAACGCCAGCACCATGAGGCGCTGACCTCCGCCACCACCCGCCTGGCGCGCGAGGTCGAGGAGCACGCGCATACCGAGGCGCAACTACGGCAGGCGCAGAAGATGGATGCGCTCGGTCGCCTTACCGGAGGCATCGCGCACGATTTCAACAACCTGCTGACCGGCATCATTACCGGCATCGAGCTGATCAAGCGGCGCGTGGAGGAGGGCAGCCTCGACGTCCAGCGCTATTCGGACATAGCGCTGGAGTCGGCGCGCCGAGCGGCCGCGCTCACCCATCGCTTGCTCGCTTTCGCGCGGCAACAACCGCTGGATGCCCGGCCCGTCGATATCAACGAACACGTGCGCTCGCTCAAGGATCTGCTCAACCGCACCATGGGCGAGCGGGTCGAACTGCGCTTCGAGCTGGCGAGCGAACCGATGGTGGCGCGCATCGACGTCAGCCAGCTCGAGAACGCCGTGCTCAATCTGGTGATAAACGCGCGCGATGCATTGCCGGACCATGGCCTCGTCACTGTCAGCACCAGCTGCATGCACATCCGGGCCGACAGCGAACTGACCGATGGTCAGTACATCGCCCTGACCGTGCGGGACAACGGTTGTGGCATCCCGCCCGATCTTCTGGAGCAGGTCTTCGAGCCATTCTTCACCACCAAGGCGAGCGGCAAGGGTACGGGTCTGGGTCTTTCGATGATCTACGGCTTCGCGCGGCAATCCGGTGGTCTGGTACGCATCACCAGTGTCGAGGGCCAGGGCACCGAGGTGACCCTGCTGGTGCCGGCAGTGCAGACGGAAGCGCGCCCTGCGCTGGCGCTGCCACAGGTGGTCGCGCGCGGCAACGGCGAACACGTTCTGCTGGTCGAGGACATGTCGACCGTGCGCATGCTGGTGGCCGAGCTGCTCGGCGAGGCGGGCTATCGCTGTACCCGCGCGGCGGATATCGAATCGGCGCTGCGCGTACTGCGCGGAGACGAGAGCCTGGACCTGCTGGTCACCGATGTCGGACTGCCCGGCATGAACGGTCGCGACCTGGCCGATATCGCGCGCGGGCTGCGCCCACATCTGCCGATCCTGTTCATTACCGGCTACGCGGAAAACGCGTTGACGCGAGAGGAGTTCCTCGGCCCCGGCATGGACATGGTGGTCAAGCCGTTCGAGATCGAGCATCTGCTGCGCAAGGTCCAAACCATGCTTGACGCCTGACGAGCTGGTTCTGACCGCCAACCTCGCTGCGCAACAGCTCGCCGAGCGAAGCCAGTATCTGGTCCGCAGCGTGGGATGAGGCGGTAGCCATGGGGCTGTCCCCCGGTTCGTCGCCCGCACCTTGTCCCTGCCGCCTGTCGGCGGCATCGGGCGCGGAACGTCGTCCTACGCGCTGGGCGTCCGGGTTCAGTCGACGGAGGCCGGGCGCCAGGCTACGGGCCGCCAGCCGTCTGCCCGGCTCGCCGGCGCCGGCGTGGTGTCGGCCAGCCGCTCGCGCAGCATGGCGGCGGTGGCCTGCAGTTCCGCCTGCAGTGCGCCCAGCACCGGCTCGGTGCCTAGACCGGCGCGGATCGCCTCGCGCAGCTGCGCGCACAGGCCGACCGCTTCGCTGCGGCCCATCACCAGGAAGGCGTTCTGCAGGCGGTGCAGTCGCGCGGCGGTGGCGGCGGAGTCGTGGTTGCGCAGGGCGGCAAGCAGGGCTTCGTTGTCCTGCTGCAGTTCGCTCTGCCAGCTCTTCAGGTAGGTGCGCCGTTGCTCGGGGGTGGCGATGCGGCAGATCAGCGAGAGCGAGCTTTCGGCCTGCGGATTCGGCACGGCCCCGCGGGGCGGCGCCGTCGTCGCTGTGCGAACCATCGCGGCGCTGGCGCCGACCTGGCGCAGCAGCGCGAGCAGGCGCTCGATCGAGACCGGCTTGGTGAGATAAGCGGTCGCGCCGTGGGCCAGCGCCTGCTCGATCGCCTCGGGGTCGGAGTCGGCGCTCAACATCACGATCGGCATGTCGTGGCGCGGACGGCGGCGGGCCAGCACATCGAGCCCCGAAAGGTCGGGCATGTGCATGTCCAGCAGCACCAGATCGGGACGGTGCGGCCCATCCATGGCCCGCAGGCCTTCCTCGCCACTGCCGGCGAACAGCACCCGATGGCCGGCGCGGCGCAGCAGGTGCCCGAGGGTGTCGCGGCTGGAACGGTTGTCGTCGACCACCAGGCAGGTGATGGCCGGCACGCGCGCGCGGTGGGCATCCAGCGCGGTCACCGTATCCAGCGGCTCGACCACCGTCTGCTCGGGCGCGGCGCGGTCCAGCGGCAGCGCGGCGGTGAAGACGCTGCCGCCGCCCGGGTTGTCGCCGACCGCGACGCGGCCGCCCAGCTGCTGGCAGATGCTGCGCACGATGTGCAGCCCCAGGCCGGTGCCGTCGTGGCGGCGCACTAGGCCGTCGCTGGTCTGGTAGAACGGCTCGAAGATGCGCGCCTTCATCTCGTCCGGCACGCCGCTGCCGGTGTCGGTGACGGTGCACAGCAGGCGCGGCTGGATCAGCCCGTTGTCGGCCAGGCGCACCTCGATCCCGACGTCGCCGCCCGCCGGCGTGAACTTCACGGCGTTGGTGCCCAGGTTGATCAGCACCTGCGCGACGCGCCCGGCGTCGCCCAGCAGCGCGTCGTCCAGCCCGCGGCCCTGCACGGTACGCAGGCGCACGCCGCGCTGGTGCGCCAGCGGGCCGACCACGTCGCGCACCTGGCCGAGCACGTTGGCGACCAGGAACGGCTCGCGGCTGAAGTGCAGCCGGCCGGCGTCGATCGCGGCCACGTCGAGCACGTCGTTGACCCGCTGCAGCAGCGCGTTGGCGTTGGCGCGCAGCGCGTGCATCAGCTGGCGGTCGGAGGCATCCAGCGCCGCGGTGTCGATCAGCGAGGCGGCGTGCACCACCGTGTTGAGCGGCGTGCGCAGCTCGTGGCTCATGGTGGCGATGAAGCGGCTCTGCGCGTCGCGCGAATGCAGCGCCGACTGCGAGATCGCCGAGATCGTGCCGAGCAGCCGGTACATGGTCAGTGGCAGCCCGACCAGCAACACCAGCGCGAACGGCACGAAGGCCGGCCGCTCGGTCCAAAAGTGCGGCGGTGCGGCCAGCCCCAGCACCAGCACCGAACCGGTCATGAAGGCGAAGAACATGCCGCGGCCCGAGCGCGTGCCGACCATGATGGTCGCCAGCGGCAGCAGCGTGATGACCGAGATGCACAGGTTCCAGGCCAGGCCGAGCAGCACGCCGATGCCCAGCACATTCACCGCCGCGCCGATGCCGTCGACGAGTTCGGTGGTGGGCACCATGCGCAGCCGCACGGCGGCCATCCAGGCCAGGCTCGCGGCGAAGAACAGCTCCGCCCACGGCCGCAGCAACGCGGCCTCGCGCGCCAGCACCAGCTTCGAATGCGAGGGGCCGGCCACGTACTGCCAGTACAGGCACCACAGGATCGCCAGCCCCAGCAGCAGGGCACGGCGCACCGAGACGTGGTACTCGCCGTAGCTCGCGACCAGCCGCGCCAGCCGGCCATCGCGCAAACGGCGCGCGATCACGCGCAGCGAGCTCGGCGGCGCCTGTGCCCCAGGATTCATTCGGACGTTCCCCCTGCGCGCACCAGCGTGGCGGCGGCGCGGGGGCATTGTAAGCACACTCGCGCAGGCGGCGCGAAATCGGCCGCCGGGATTAGGCCAGCCGGTCCGGCGACACGCGCAGGTGGAGGATTTGATGGCCGCGCCGGACCCGGTGGTGGCGCGCCGGCTCAACCGGCGCTGATCAGGACGCCGGATAGACCAGATGATCGCCGGCGCGCCGTGCCGCCGGCGTCATTTTTGCGGGCTCGGCATGGCCATCGCCAAGGATGTGGCAGACCGTGCGGCCTGCGGCCAGCAGGTAGTCGTCCACGATGCGGCGGTGACAACGCCACCACAGCACCTCGGCGCACATCAGCGCGCAACGCTGGCGCCCGGCGAGTTCCAGCAGTTGCACCAGACCAGCGTGGAAGTCCTCGCCCATCGCGTAGTCGGCGTAGCGGCGGAAGCTTGCGTTCTCCCAGAAGCCGTTCGGTGAAGGCGCACCGGCGGGCAGGCTGCGTCCGCGCCGGCCGCCGAGCGCGGCCAGATGCCGGTAGCCGATGCCCAGCGGCGCCAGCGAAGCGGCCAGCGCGGGCCCGTCGTATTGCGGGTGGCGTCGCGAGCCGGGCAGGCGCCGCACGTCGACCACGCACTCGACCGCATGCGCCTGGAGCCGTCCGATGAAGGTCTCCAGCGCATGCGTGGAGTGGCCGATGTCGAATACCGGAGGAAAGGCGTCACCTGCTGGCATGCGCCAAGCATGCACCCATGGCCGTGTCCGCCGTGCGATGGCGCCGCTTCACGGAGCCATCGCCGGAGGTTCCTACGATGGCGGCGCGGCTTCCCCGTCCGGTCCGGACTGCCGCAGACGCCCACTGGAGAATTCCCATGCACAACCATGACATCCGCGTGCTCAACGACCTGATCGAGACCACCATCGACAGCGCCGACGGCTATGCCGAGGCCGCCAGGGAAACCCAGAGCACTCGCTTCGGCATCACCTTTCAGGAACGCGCCACCGAGCGGCGCCTGGTGGCCTCGCGGCTGCAGCAGCAGGTCGAGGCGCTCGGCGGCACGCCCGAGGAGGAAGGCAGCGCGCTCGCCTCGGCGCACCGCCTGTTCACCAATTTGCGCAAGAGCCTGCACGACGACCGCGCGGTGATCGACGAGGTCGAACGCGGCGAAGACCACATCAAGCACAAGTTCGAGGATGCGCTGGAGGACGAAGACGTCAGCCCGCCCACGCATGCGCTGATCGCCGACGCCTACCGTTCGGTCCGGTCGGGGCAGGAGCAGATGAGCGGGCTCAAGCGCGCCGCGCAGGGCGGGCGTTAGGCGCCCCCATCCGCCTGTCGGCAGCTTCCCCCGCGCTCGCGGGGGAAGGGCGCGGCGATGGGATCCACCACCGCGCGGGAAGGTGCCCGCAAGGGCGCTTCTATCAGGCCGCCTTCACTTCGAACGTCTGGCTGGTCACCGGCTTGCCGTCGACGGCGATCTCCACCTTGTACTTGCCCGCCGGCCACTGGTTGGGGTTGCGCAGTTTGAAGGTGGTGGTGGCCGGGCCGTCGGTGGCGATGGTCTGGCTGATCGTGGTGACGTCCTGGCCCTTGCCTTCGAGGTAGCTGAAGTGCGCGCTCAGGGTCGCGCCGGCGGTGGTGCCTGTAGTAGCGACGCTGGCGTAGATGGTGTTCTGCGAGGGCTCGAAGGTGGTGGTCGGCTTGGCGATCTTGTAGCCGGCGGTGACCGCCTCGCCGAGCGTGACGTCCTCCACCTTGAACACGTTCGTCGACGCCGGCGCCGCGCCGGCGCTGGTGCCCGCGCTGGCCGGCGCGGCGGCCGTGCCGGTGGCGGCCGGCGCCGGTGCGGTGTGAGCCGGGGCCGGCATCGGTGCGGTGTGCGCCGGGGCCGGCGCGGGAGCCGTGCTGGCTGCCGGCGGCGCGGTGGACGCCGGTTCTTCGTGCTTGCCGCAGGCGGCGAGCAGCAGCAGGCCGGCCAGGGCCGCGCCGCGCAGGGCGATGGAGCGTGCTTGGATCGTCATGGCGGGGTTTCCGTTCAATGGCCGCGGATCGGCCAGGCCCGAAAGGCTAACGTCGCCGATCTGAAGCGCCGATTACTGCCGCGCCGTGCGCGTAACGCCCGGAAGCGCCCTGGGATCGGTGCTGCGGAACGGGTTGATGTCCAGCCCGCCACGACGGGTGTATCGGGCGTACACGCTCAGCTGGGCGGGCGCGCAATGCGCCATCACGTCCATGAAGATGCGCTCCACGCACTGCTCGTGGAACTCGTTGTGGTTGCGGAACGAAACCAGGTAGCGCAACAGGCCGGCACGATCGATCGGCGCGCCGCGGTAGGCGATCTGCACGCTGCCCCAGTCCGGCTGGCCGGTGACCGGGCAGTTGGAGCGCAGCAGGTGCGACAGCAGCGTTTCCTCCACCGGCGCGACGTCGTGGTTGGCGCTCAGGTAGGCGGCCTTCGGCGGCCCGTAGTCGTCGATGTCCAGCGGCAGATCGTCCAGCGATTCGCCTAGCAGCTCGACGATGGCGTGGCCCGGGTCGGTCGGCGCGCTGAGCGTCACCGTCACCGGCGCGCCGGCGGCGGCCGAAAGGTCCCGCGCCAGCGTCTCCTGCAGTGCAGGGAGCTCGATGCGCTCCTGCGAGAAACCGTTCAGGTACAGCTTGAAGGACTTCGATTCGATGATGCTGGGCGAATCGGCCGGCACGCGGAATTCGGCCAGCGCCACCCTGGGCTTGCCGCGCAGGTCCAGCCAGGACAGTTCGTAGGCGTTCCAGATGTCGGTGCCGGCGAAGGGCAGCGGCTCGTGCACGCCGATCTCGATGCGTTTCTGTTCGCGCGGGATCGGAAACAGCAGGGAAGGGTCGTAGCGGTCGGCGTAGACGGTGGTCTTGCCAAGGGGGGAATGCTCGGGGGTGCTCATGACCGCCAGTGTAAGACCATGCTCCCTCTCCCCCATCTTTGCCCAGTGATGGGGGAGAGGGCTCCGGAGCCCAGCATGGGGCGGCTTACGCGTTGACCATCTGCATCGACGGTCCGGCATAGCGGTCGCCGGCGGCCGCATTGGGCGGAAACACCGCGTCGATCGCGGCGCGCTCGGTGGTGCTCAGCCGCACGTCCAGCGCACCGAGGTTCTCGTCCAGACGGGAACGGCGGCGGGTGCCGGGGATGGCCAGCACGTCCTCCCCCTGCGCCAGCACCCAGGCCAGCGCCAGCTGCGCCGGCGAGCAGCCCTTGTCGGCGGCGAGCTTCTTCACCTCATCGACCAGCGCCAGGTTGCGCGCGAAGTTGTCGCCCTGGAAGCGCGGGTTGTGGCGGCGGAAGTCGTCGGCCTCGAAGTCGTCCGGCGAGCGGATGGCGCCGGTGAGGAAGCCGCGACCCAGCGGCGAGTAGGCGACCAGCGCGACGCCGAGCTTGCGGCAGGCGGCGAGCATGCCGTTCTCCTCCGGATCGCGCGTCCACAGCGAGAACTCGCTCTGCAGCGCGGCGATCGGATGCACCGCGCAGGCGCGCGTCAGGGTCTGGCCGGAAGCCTCGGACAGGCCCAGGTAGCGCACCTTGCCCTGCCTGACCAGCTCGGCCATGGCGCCGACGGTCTCCTCGATCGGCACCTTGGGGTCGACACGGTGCTGGTAGTAGAGGTCGATCGTCTCTATCCCTAAGCGCTTGAGGCTGCCCTCGCAGGCGGTGCGCACGTACTCCGGGCGGCCGCTGACGCCGCGCGACTGCGGGTTGGCCGGGTCGCGCACGATGCCGAACTTGGTGGCGATGAAGGCCTGTTCGCGGCGGCCCTTGATGGCGCGGCCGACCAGTTGCTCGTTGGTGTGCGGGCCATACATGTCCGCGGTGTCCAGCAGGGTGACGCCGCGGTCCAGCGCGTGGTGGATGGTGGCGATCGACTCGGCGTCGTCGTGTGCGCCGTAGAAGTCGCTCATGCCCATGCAGCCTAAGCCGAGGGCGGAAACCCGGGGGCCGTCGCGGCCCAGCGTGCGCATTTCCATGGGGCTACTCCGTAAGAGATGGCGAACCTACGCCGTGGAAGGTGTGCGCATCGTGCGCGCCGGCGGCGACCGGATAAATGCCCAATAATCGGCAAGACCTTTCAACAGGAAGCAACAATGGACCGCCTGCATGCCATGCGGCTTTACGCCCGCATCGTCGAGCTGGGCAGCTTCACCGCCGCGGCGGATGATCTGGACCTGCCGCGCGCCACTGTCACCCACACCATCAAGGCGCTCGAAGCGCGGCTGGGCGCACAGTTGCTGCAGCGGACCACGCGGCGCGTGCGCGTGACCTGCGAGGGCAACACCTACTACAACCATTGCGTGCGCCTGCTGGCCGACGTGGACGAAGTGGAAACCAACTTCCGCGAGGCGTCGATCGTGCCGCGCGGGCGGTTGCGCGTCGATCTGTCGGCGGCGCTGGCCCGGCTGATGGTGATCCCGGCATTGCCCGAGTTCCTCGCGCGCTTTCCCCAGATCGAACTGGACCTGGGCACCGGCGACCGCTTCGTCGACCTGGTGCGCGAGGGCGTCGATTGCGCGCTGCGCGTGGGCGACCCGGGCGACACCGGCATGGTCGGCCGGCGCATCGCCATGCTGCCGCAGATCACCGTGGCCAGCGCCGGCTACCTGCGCCGGCACGGCAAGCCGAAGACGCTGGCCGACCTGCAGTCGGGCCACTATGCGGTGCACTGGGCCTCGCCGACCACGCGCCGGCCCGAGCCGCTGGAGTTCGTGGTCGGCCGCCGGCGGCGCGAGCTGCAGTTGCCGGGGCGGATCACGGTGAACGGTGCCGACGCGTATCTCGCCTGTTGCCGGGCGGGGCTGGGCATCGCGCAGTTCTCCCACTACCGCATCGCCGACGAGCTGGCCGATGGACGCATGTGCGAACTGCTGCCGGACACGCGGCCGCCGGCCTTGCCGATGACCGTGCTGTATCCGCCGCAGCGGCAGATGCCGGCGCGCTTGCGGGTGTTCATCGACTGGCTGGCGGAACGGGCGGCGGCGCAGTTCGGGGCGTTGCGCTGACCGTGGGGACACCCTTCGGCGCAGGCCTCGCGTAAGGCTGGAACCGGCCTGCGCAAACGCCTTACATGCGCGGCAATCCATGCCGTGGCGCGGACGTGCCGAAGGTCTCGGTCGTGAGCGGCGCCCCCGCCGCGGCCAATGCCGCCCGCTGCTCGGAAACAGGCAGGCGCAGCATCACGTCCTCCAGCCGGGCGAGCTTGCGGAAGGCCTCGTGCGCCAGCGCGCGCTCGACGAACGCGGCGCTGCGCGGCCAGCGCGTGGCGTCGATGGCGAAGCGCACGAAGGCCGCCGTGCGGAACATGCTGGCGATCGCCACGTCCGCGACCGACAACGCGCCGAACAGGTAGCCATCGGCCGGCAGCTGCGTTTCCAGGTAGTCCAGTGCCCGCGGAATGTGCCGCTCGAGCGTCTCGCCGATCACCGCCTCGTCGCGTTCCTCGCCGAACACGTAGGGGCGGATCGCCTTCTGGTAGAACAACCGCCAGATCAAGGCATCGGCCAACGCGGTGTCGGCGTACTCCTCCAGCCAGCGGGCGTGCGCGCGGTCGACCGGATCGGCCGGGTAGAGCGGCGGGGTCGGCTGGATGTCCTCCAGGTACTGGCAGATCACCGATGAATCGAGCAAGACGCGCCCGTCATGGAGCAGCAGCGGAATGCGCCGCAACGGGCTCAGTCGCGCGAATGCCTCGTTGCCCATGAACGGCACGATCGGGTCGATCTCGTACCCGAGCCCCTTCAGCTCCATGCACGCCAGCACCTTGCGCACGTAGGGCGAGAGGTAGTTGCCGATCACGACGAAGGCCATGGCGCGCTCCGCAGGCTCGAGGGGAGCCGGCAGCGTGAGGGCGCCTCGGGCACGCCGTCAACGCCCCCCACTAATGGCATGGGTGCCATGACTTCCGGCACGTTAGCATCGGCCGATGGCTGTACTGACAAGGGGAAACACGAGATGGCATCGATGATCGGCAGTTCGCGCCTGGCCGGCGCGCTGGCACTTGGCCTGGTGGCCACCGGCGCCTGGGCGCAGGGGCACACGCTGACCACGGACGACTATGCACGCGCGGAGCGCTTCCTGGGACCCGACACCGCACCGCTGGTCGACCACGCGATCCAGCGTGTGACCTGGCTGGACGAGGGCCACTTCTGGTACGTCGACCACGATGCCAAGGGTGATCATTACCGCGTGATGGACGCCGCCACCGGCAAGGCGTCCGACGCGTTCGACCAGTCCCGCCTCGCCGCGGCGCTGGGCAAGGCGCGGAGCAAACCGGTCAAGGCCGACAAGCTCGGCATCCGCGAATACGTGATCGCCGCCGATGGCCGCCTGGACGTCCAGCTCAACGGGCAGCGCTACCTGTGCGACCTCAAGAGCGCGCAGGGCGAATGCGTGGCGAAGAAGGCCGGCAAGGAGCCGGGCGTGCTCTCGCCGGACAAGAAGAACGAGGCCTTCATCCGCGGCTGGAACCTGTGGCTGCGCGACGTGGCCACCGGCAAGGAGACCCAGCTCACCACCGACGGCGTGGAGAACTTCGGCTACGCCACCGACAACGCCGGCTGGAAACACACCGACAACGCGATCCTGGTGTGGTCGCCCGACTCATCGCGGATCGCCACCTTCCAGCAGGACGAGCGCAAGACCGGCGACATGTACCTGCTCAAGACGCAGGTCGGTCACTCGGAGCTCTTGAAGTGGAAGGGCCCGCTGGCCGGCGACAAGGACGTGACCATGATCGAGCGCGTCGTCATCGACGTGCCGAACAGAAAGGTGGTACGGCTGAAGATGCCGCCGGACCAGCACCGCTCGACCCTGTGCGACGACGTCAGCTGCGGTCCCGACGGCGGCTGGGACGACGTCAAGTGGGCGAACGACGGCAAGACGCTGGCCTTCGTCTCCACCTCGCGCTACCACAAGGACGAATGGTTCCGCATCGCCGATCCGAAGACCGGTGCGGTGCGCACGGTGTTCGAGGAGCACGTGCCGACCTACTACGAAAGCGGCAACGGCCAGGTCAACTGGTTCTACCTGCCCGAGAGCCACGAGGCGATCTGGTTCTCCGAGCGCACCAACTGGGGCAACCTGTACCTGTACGACCTGGACACCGGCAAGCTCAAGCACGCCATCACCACCGGCGAGGGCAACGTCACCGAGGTGCTCAAGGTCGATCCGAAGACGCGCACCGTGTGGTTCCGCGGCGTCGGCCGCACGAACGGCGTGGATCCGTACTACCAGCAGTTCTTCAAGGTCGGCCTGGACGGCGGCAAGCCCACGCTGCTGACGCCGGAAGCGGCCAACCACGAGATCACCCTCTCGCCGGACGGCAGGGCCTTCGTCGATACCTATTCCTCGCCTACCGAGCCGCCGGTCACCGTGCTGCGCGACAGCCGTGACGGCCGCACGCTCGCCACCGTCGCCAAGGCCGACATCAGCCGCCTGCGCGCGGCCGGCTGGGTGCCGCCGACCCCCATCACCGTGAAAGCGCGGGATGGCAAGACCGACCTGTACGGCATGCTGTTCAAGCCGACGAACTTCGATGCCCACAAGAAATATCCGATCGTCGACTACATCTACCCGGGTCCGCAGACCGGCTCGGTGCGCGGGCGCAACTTCCTCGCCTCGCGCGGCGACAACCAGGCGCTGGCGGAGCTGGGCTTCATCGTGGTGGCGATCGACGGCATGGGCACGCCGTGGCGCTCCAAGGCCTTCCACGATGCCTGGTACGGCAACATGGGCGACAACACGCTGCCCGACCAGGTCGCCGCCATCAAGGAACTGGGCAAGCGCTACGCGTGGATCGACACGAACCGCGTCGGCATCTGGGGCCACTCCGGCGGCGGCAACGCCACGGCCGATGCGATGTTCCGCTATCCGGACTTCTTCAAGGTCGGCTGGTCCGAGAGCGGCAACCACGACAACCGCAACTACGAGGACGACTGGGCCGAGAAGTACCAGGGCCCGCTGGTCACCCACAAGGACGGCACCACCAACTACGACGACCAGGCCAACCAGAGCCACGCAGCCAAGCTCAAGGGCCGGCTGATGCTGGTGCACGGCACCATCGACGACAACGTGCCGCCGTCCAACACGCTGCTGGTGGCCGATGCGCTGATCAAGGCGAACAAGGACTTCGACCTGTTGATGATTCCCAACGTGCACCACGGCTATGGCATGGAGAAGGGTGCCTATGCCATGCGCCGGCGCTGGGACTACTTCGTGACCTACCTCGCCGGCGACACGCCTCCGAAGGAGTTCGCCTTCACCGCGCCGAAGGACTGAAGCCGGACGCCAGATGGATCCAACCGAAGGCCGGGCTCGTCCCGGCCTTCGGCTTTGTGAAACGCGCGCGCAGGACGGCAAGCGGAGTCAACAAGAGGAATCTGTGCCGGCGATCACACGATCCGCATCCGGCCTGGCCTCGCGTGGCGGCTTCACCGACTGACGACGGACTGAATGGGACGTTTGGATTGCGTCATCTTCATGTGGATGGCGCTCCCAGTCCATGCAGTTTCCCCTTGCGGGGAGAGGTACCTATGCGCGATCGCCTGCTCGTTCTCACGGCCCTGGCCGCTTCCGTCACCGCGGCCCTGCTCAGCGCCCCAGCCTGGGCCGCCAACGTCACGGCCTCCCAGTTGCCTGGCCAGGGCCGGGTGGTTTCCGGCCAGGTAGGCGTCGGCCACCTTTCGGCCGGCAGCATGGATCTCACCTTGAACGGGCCGGCGGTGATCGACTGGGGCAAGGGCAACGCGCGCGGCGACATCAACGCCGGCGGCGTGGCCGGCTTCAACATCGGCTCGGCCGCCAAGGTGAACTTCAGCGGTGCCGCGGGCGCCGCCGTGCTCAACATCGACAGCAGCGGCAACCCCTCGCAGATCCTCGGCGCGCTCAATGCGCACGGTGCGGACGTCTTCGTCGCCAACGGCAACGGCATCATCGTCGGCGCCAAGGCGCAGATCCTCTCCGACCGCACGGTCGGGCTGATCGGCAATCGTCTGCTGCCGGGCGCGACGACCGGTTTCAACGGTTCCAGCGATTCGATCGTGCGCGACGGCAGCGGCGGCGACGTCACCGTGCTGGCGGGCGCGTCCTTCGGTGGCGGCGGCAGGGTGCTGATCGCCGGCGGCGGCAACGTCAACGTCGACCTGGGCGCGTTCGCAGGTCCGCTGGAGCTGGCCGCAGGACGTGCCGTGAGCCGTGGCGGCACCGACAACGGCAGCGCCGCGCTGAATGTCTCGGGGCACCAGCGTGGCCGTATCGACGGCTTCTCGTCCGCCGGCAGCGCGACCAACCTGGGCGTGCTCTCGCTGGCCCGCGCGCAGGTCGATGGCAGGCTCGTCAACCAAGGCACGCTGACGCTCGCCGATGGCTTCGCCATCCGCGGCAAGCTGGAAAACCGGAACACCCTCGACGCCAACGGCAACGTGACCGTCGGCGCCCTCAACAACAAGGGGCTGCTCACTACGCAGGGTGTGCTCACCTCGCGCGGCTGGGTCGTCAACAGCGGCCGCATCGACAGCCCGACCGCGGCCGGCGCGCTGCGCTCGTTCGGCCAGTTCATCAACGTCGGCCGGATCCAGGGGGTGAGCTACCTGGACGTGTCGCGCGGCAGCCTGGTGAACACCGGCGCGATCGCGCTGGTCGACGCCAACGACACCCAGGGCTCGCCGGGCGCCGTGCTGGTGCGCGGCGGCGACCTGATCAATGGCGGCAGCATCACCAGCGCGGTAGCCGCCAACGGCAAGCCGCTGTACGCCGACCTGATCGCCCAGGTCACCAACGGCAGCATCCGCAACCTCGGCCTGCTGGCCGACTTCGGCCAGATCGCCACCGGCTCGGACACGCAATCGCCCAATTTCCGCGCCGACGGCGACTACTCGATCAGCAACGCGGGCACCATCCGCGGCAATTTCACGATCGACGCCAACTTCAGCGCGCGGCTGCAGGACAACGCCTCCACCGGCAACTTCAGCAACACCGGCGTGCTGGACCTGCGCGCGCCGTATGCCAGTGCGGGCCGCAGTCTGTGGATCAACGCCCAGACCAATGTCGACCTCGGCGGACGGGTGTGGGCGGGAGGCAAGGCGCTCGGCCAGACCAACGCGCTGGACGGCGTGCTGATCGGCGCATCGACGGGCCGGCTCACCATCGCCACGCCGCTGGTCTTCTACGCCAACGGCAGCAACAGCGGCACGGCCTACCTCAGCGGCCAGCAGGTGCGCGTGGCGGCCAACGTGATCGGCGTGGGCAAGGGGTCCGCGATCTACCTCACCACCGGCCGCGCCAGCGGCGGCGGCTCCGACTACACCCTCGCTCCGGGCGCACAGCTGAAGGCCGGCGCGGTGTACGTCACCAGCCGCTAGGATCGCCGCCGCCAGGGGCGCGGCGATCCGCGCCCTTGTGGCCGCCCGGCGGGCCTATCTCATTGCGCTGTGCTGCGAATAGACCGCATGCCAGCCGCCGTCGCGATAGACGAACACGTCCGACGAGCGCAGGTGCTCGGGTGCGGGCGGCGGGTCGTAGAAGGAGACGATCGCCAGGTCGCCGTCCAGCAGCACGCGCGTGTCCGCGGGATGGGCCTTGAGGTAGGCGTCGATCTCGCGCATGGCGCGGTCCGAACCCTGGTTCTTGCGCGCGCCTTCCACGATGGCATGGCGGTCGTGGACGCGGCCGTCGGCGCCGACCGAACGGTAGGCCGGCAGCAGCATCTGCGCGAGCCAGGCGACGTCGCCGGTGCCTTCGGCGCGCAGCCAGTGGTCTTCCACCGCCAGCACGGCGGCCTTGGTGTGCGCGCCCTCATCGGCGCCGGCGGCATGCGCGTGGAAACTCAAGACCAGCAACAGGCCGCAGACCTGGGCACAAAGCATGGAACGAAGGTAGCGAAAGGACATGGCCGGTTCCGGTGGACGAGGTGCTCCGGATCGTGCCGTGACGACGGCCTGCGGTCGCGTGGGCGGTGACGAACACGACCGCGGCGCCGACGAGCGGCACCGCGGCCGGGACGAGTGGTCCGTCGTGCGTGCCCGCGAACTCAGCCGGCGTCGACCGCCTGGGCCTTGCCGCTGCGGACGGCCTGGTCGAGCAACTGGCGCATCTGCTGCTCGGCCTGGCGGCCGACCTGCTGCTGGCGCTGGGCGAGGGCCTGCTGCTGGCGTTCCAGTTCGGCCTGCTGCGCTTCGAGCGCCTGGCGCTGCGCCGCGGTCGATTTTTCGCTGGCCGCGCGGCGGGCTTCGATCTGTGCCTGCTGTTGCTCCAGTGCGCGCTGGCGCGCCTCGCGGACCTGCGTGGCGGAGTCCGGACCGGCCCCGGCTTGCGCCGCCTGTCCGGACAGCTCGGCCTGCTCGCCGGCCAGCTGCGCCTGCTCTTGGGCGTAAGCGGCTTCTTCGGCGGCCAGGCCCGCCTGGCGTCCCGCCAGTTCGCCTTGGCGGCCGGCCAGCTGGCCCTGCGCGTTCGCCATCTCGGTCACCGGCTGGTAGATCGCCTTGGCGCTGCGGATGATGGCTGGATCGCGCACCAGATAGGCCTTGGCGCCCTGGCGGAACCACAGCATCGGCTGGCCGTCGCGGTGCAGGCGACGTGCCTGTTCGAGGTCGCGGTCGCTGCCGTTGACGAACGCATCGTCGCCGTCGAACATGGCCAGCCCGTCGGGCGCATCGCGGTCGATGGAAACGTGGCTGTGGGTCGCGTGGAAGCCCAGTCGCCCGTGGGGCGGAGGCGGCGGAGGTGGTGGCGGCAGCGGCGCACGGGGTGCCGCCGGCGGAGGCGGAGGGAGCGGCGGCAACGGAGGCAGATAGCTCCCCGTCGGCCGTGCGTCCGAGGTGCGTGCGGCGGGCAACGCACGTGCGGCCGGTGCTGCGCGTGCGGCCGGTGCGGCAGAGGTGGCCGGTGCCGCCGAGGCAACCGGTGCGGTCGCCTGGGCCTCGCTGCTGCCCTCGCTGGCGGTAACGCGGTACGGCAGCACGCCGGCGACGGCGACCAGGGCCACCAGCAGCCAGCCGCGCGCGCGCGGGTTCGATTCGTTGACGCTTTGCTGCAGCATGAGCAGTCGCCTCTTTAAGTTGTCGAACGTGGGGGAAGCGCCGGCCAGGCCGGCGTGGAGGGGGTGGGACACGCCCAGCCGCAGCAGCAGCCGGCCGTAGGCCTGCACGGCCAAGGGGTGGTCGCGCATCACGCGTGCATCGCAGGCGGCCTCGCGATGGAGCGCGTACTCGCGCATCGCCCAGCGCACCGCCGGATGGAAGAAGAACAGCCGCTGCGCCAGCGCCGGCACCAGGCCCAGCCACAGGTCGCGCCGCGCCAGGTGCGCCAGCTCGTGCGCCACGGCCATCTCCCATTCGGCCCCATCGAGCGCCTGCCGCGCGGGCAGCAGCACCACCGGCCGCCACCAGCCGCCGACCTGCGGCGAGGCGATCGCCGCGCACTGGCGCAGTTCCGGACAGCGGCGCAGGCCCAGTGCACGCGCCTGGCGCTGACAATGCTCGCGCAGCGCCGTGTCGGCCAACGGTTCGGTGGCGGCGTGCAGCGCACGCGCCTGGCGCCACTGGCGGCCGAGCCGGGGCAGTTGCCAAGCCAGTCCGGCGAGCCAAGCGAACAGCGCAAGCCAGGGCCAGGCGGGGACCGAGCCGGCGCCGCGCGCCGCCGGGCGGGACGGCGCGACCAGCGGCAGCGTCTGCGACGACATGTTTGCCCGCATGGGTGGCAGCGGGTCCGGCGTGGACACGACCGCGGGGGCCTCGGACGCCTGTGGCGCGAGCAGCGGCAGCGCCAGCGGACGGTTCCAGGCCAGCCCGAGCAACAGCTGCAGCCCGACCAGCCACCACAGCGCGCTGCGCATGGCCGCCGGCAGCCGCGGTGCCAGGCGCAGCAGCAGCGCCACCGCGGCGATCAGCAGGCAGGCCTGCAGGGAGCTCCAGGCCAGGCGCTGGACCATTTCGCCGGCGACGCGGGTCAGGCTGTCCATGTCAGGGCTCCTTGCGGCGCGACTGCAGCTGGGCGACCAGCGCCTCGAGCTCGGCCAGCTCCTCGTCGCTGACCTGCGCGCGCTCGGACAGATAGGCGACGAACGGCGACACCGAGCCGCTCAGGGTCTTCTCCACGAAGCTGCCGACCGCATGGCGCATCGCCTCGCCCGGTGCGGTGGCGGGGCTGTAGCGGTAGAGGCCGCCGGTCTGGCGGCGCTTGAGGTAACCCTTGCCGCGCAGGCGCTCCATCATGGTCAGCACGGTCGAGCGCGCCAGGCCGCGCGCCTCGCCGAAGCCGCCGGCGACTTCGCCGACCGAGGCGGGGGCGTGTTCGGCCAGGTAGTGGAGCAGGGCGAGTTCCTGGTCGCCGATGGTGGGACGTGACATGGCGGACTCCTGACTACAGATGTAGTCAGACTAGTCTTGACTACATCTGTAGTCAATAGAACTTGTGGCATGCCGCGCAAAAAAAACGGGCGCCCGAAGGCGCCCGTCGTGATTCGGCCGCAGCCGATGGATCAGAACGAGTAACGCAGGGTCAGCATCGCCGACCAACGTGAGACCACGCGGCTGGGGTCGTAGAAGCCACCGTCGTAGGTCTGCAGCTGCTGCGGCTGGTAGTTGCCGTTCTTGTCGGTGGGCAGCGAGTAGACGTACTGGCCCTGCGCATTCACGCCGGCGTAGCTGGCGAGCGTGCGGGTCGGGTAGATGCCGGTGTTGCGCTGCTGGCCCCAGTTGCTGTTGAGCAGGTTGAGGAAGTTGTACACGTCCAGCCGCAACTCGCCCTTGTTGCCCTTGAAGATGCCGGGCACTTCCTGCGAGAAGCTCATGTCCAGCTCGTTCACCCAGGCGGTGTGCGTGCCGTTGCGGCCGGCGATCTGGCCGCGGTGGTCCTTGAGGTAATTGTCGTTGGCCAGGAACGCCTGGAACTGGTCGATCACCTGCTGGCTGGTGCCCGGTGCATAGGCCACCTTCGGGTCGTTGACCGACGGGATGTAGACCGGATCCCAACCGGAGATGCTGTCGCCGTTGGCGTCGTTGGCGAACACCCAGGTGTAGGGCATGCCGGTGTGGCCGCTGTAGAACGCCGACACCTGCGTCTTGTAGTCGCCGAAGAACGCATGCTGCCAGGTCAGCGAGGCCTTCAGCACCTTCGCCACGTTGTAGTTGGAGGTGGCCTCGACGTTGGAGTTGGGGTTCAGGCGGGCGATGCGCTGGTAGCCGTTGTAGGCGATGGTATCGGTGCCCGGGTCGACGTCGGTGGCATGGTTGAAGGTCAGGCTGACGTTGCCGAACCAGTCGTCGGAGAACGGCTTGCTGAGCGCCAGGGTCAGGCTGTCGGACTTGCCGCGGCTGGTGTTGGTCAGCAGCGTGGAGGCGGTGCTGAAGGCGCGGTTCTGGTTGGCCAGCGCATCGGCCGTCTTGGGCGCCTCGCCGGGGGTCTTCCAGAACTGCTCGCGGCCGTCCGGCAGCGTGCCGGTCGGCGCGCCGAAGTTCACCGCCTGATACAGGATGCCGTCACGCACCTTGATGTGCTGGTACTCGGCCGAGCCCACCAGGCCCCACCAGGGCAGCTCGCGGTCGAGCGCCAGGCTCATCTTCCACACGGTCGGCAGGCGGAAGTTCTTGTCGATCGTATCGATCGAGCCCGCGCCGCCGCCGGCCGGAATGTTCTGGTGGAACGGATCGGCGCTGAAGGGCGCGCTGGCCGGATTGAACGACTTGTAGTTGAGCAGGGTGACGCCGTTGTTCTGGAACGGGTTGGTCATCCACACCGTCGGCGGGTTGGTCTGGAACAGGCCGGCGCCGCCGCGCAGCTGGGTCTTGTACTGGCTGTCGAACGAATAGTTGAACGACACGCGCGGCTCCACCACGCGGTTGGACGAGCCGACCGTGTAGTTGTTCGGATAGCCGAAGGCCTGCGCGAAGGCGGCGTTGTAGACCGGCCGGTCGCTGGAGTGCGGGATGTCCATGCGCACGCCGTACTGCACCGACAGCGCATCGGTGACCTGCCAGGTGTCCTGCAGGAACGGGCTGACCTGGCTGTAGGTCCATTTGCCGGCGATGTCGTTGAGCGTGTAGCCCGGCGCCGGGTGGTACAGCGAGTACTGGTTGTAGTTGCCGGCGGCGAAGTTGGCCAGGCCCCAGAACGAGTACACGCCGAACTCGGCCTGGCCGAACAGGTTGTTGATCTTGTTGCGCTGGTAGTCGATGCCGCCCTTGATCGCGTGGTCACCCAGGTAGTAGGTGCCGGCCAGGAAGACGCTGAGCTTCTTGGTGTCGATGTGGTTGTAGTGGCGGTACTGCTCCTCGCCCAGGTTCACCGACGGGCCCTTGCCGGTCGACGACAGGTTCACGTTGACCGCCGGCTGCTGGAACGGCGCGGTGGTGTCCTGCAGGTACTTCTGGTAGCCGACCTTGGCCTCGGTGGAGAAGCTGTCGGTCCAGTCGTCGAACACGTGCGCGACGTAGTTGTCGGTGGTGATCGCCTTGGTATAGGTGTAGGAGGTCAAGCCCACGCTGCTCGGGCTGTTGCCGCCCACCGCCGGCAGCAGCTCCTTGGTGCGCTGGTAGGTGAAGCTGGCGCGGTGGTTGTTGGAGATGTTCCAGTCGATCTTGCCGAGGTAGCGCTTGTCGTCGTAGGTCAGCCCGGTCGGGCCGCCGAAGGTGCCCGGGGTGAGGCCCAGCTGCTTGGCCGTGTCGATGATTTTCTGCAGGTCGCCCGGGGAGACCTTGTTGCTGGTCGAGGGACCGTTGCCCAGCGTGTTGTCCAGGCCGTTGGCGGAGTCCGCGCCGATGCCGGTGGTCTTCTCGTGCTCGGCCGAGACGAAGAAGAACAGCTTGTCCTTGAGGATCGGGCCGCCGACGTTGAAGCCGTAGGTGGCGTCCTTCTGGTAACCCTTGTAGTGGTAGCCGGGGTCGCTGCTGGGCAGCCAGCCGGCATCGCCGACCAAATGGTTGGCGTTGCGGTAGGCGTAATAGACCGAGCCGTGGAACTGGTTGGTGCCGGACTTGGTGACCGCGTTGACGTCGGCGCCGACCACATCGGAGGAGGTGTCGTAGTTGGCGGTCGAAATGTTGTACTCGGCGATGGTCTCGGGCGAGATCGGCGACTTCTGGTAGGGCAGGCCATTGGCGTTCAGGCCGAACGGGTCGCCCTGGGTCACGCCGTCCACGGCGATGTTGTTGTAGCGGTTGTTCATGCCCGCGGCGGAGATCGCGCCGGTGCCCTGGTCGGTCACCGTGATGCGCGGGTCCAGACGCGCCACGTCGTCGATCGAGCGGTTGCCCTGCGGCGTGGCCTGCAGCTGGCGCTGCGAGATGGTGGTGGACAGGCCCTTGTTCTCGGTCGAGAAGGTCTGCTGCAGCGCCGAGGCCGACACGGTCACCGCGCCGAGCGTCTTGGCGGCCGCTTCAGCGCCGCCCATCGTGAGGTTGATCGAGGAGGGCTGGCCCAGCTGCAGGTAGACGTTGTCCTGCTCGGCGCCGGCCAGGCCCGGCTTGCTCACGCTGATCGCGAACGGGCCGCCCACGCGCAGGCCCTGCGCCGCGTAGCGGCCGTCGGCGTCGGTGGTCACCGTTTTGGTGGTGCCGGAAGGCTCGTGCACGATGGTCACGGTGGCGCCGGCGACCGGCTGGCCCTGTGCATCGAGCACGCGGCCTAGCGCTCCCGACGTGGTGATGTTCTGGGCGGCCACGGGGGCCACTGCCAGCAGCGAGGCGATGGCAAGCGGAAGGACGCGCGCGCGGATGATGGAGTTCATGGGTTTCCCGAAGGTTGTGACGGACACGTTCCTGTGCCCACGGCGGTGCCGTCTCCCGCAGGGGAGGCGGCGGACACGGTGGGGCACGGCGCCGGCAGGGCGCAGTCGGCGTATTGTAGGGGCCGCAACATGACAATCGAACGAAATCTTTACGCTCGCTTCAGCCCCTGTTCGGGTCAATCCGTCTTCCTCGCGCCCTGGCCGCAGGGCACGCGGGCCGCCTCGGTGGAAGATCACGCACGGCGCCGCGCAGGTGGTAGCCGAAGCCGCCGCAGCGCAATAGCCAGGTGCGTACGCACGTCGCCCCGCTCGCAGCCGCAGCCGCCACGCGGATGGCGGCAATCGATGCCGTTGATCCGCAGCTGCGGACCGTCGAACGGCACGGTGACATCGGCCAGGCCCATCGGTGTCTCCTGGTGGGCGAGGGTGCGGCTCTCAGAAGGTCATGTCGAACGCCACCTCGCCCTGCACGCCGACCTGGTAGGCGGACACCCGCCGCTCGAAGAAGTTGGTCAGCTCCTGCACGTCCTGCAGGTCCATGAAGTCGAATGGATTGGTCGCGCCGTATTTCTTCGGCAGCTCGAGCTGGGCCAGGCGCTGGTCGGCGCAATACTCGAGGTACTGGCGCATGTCCTTGACCGAGAGCCCTGCCACGCCGCCGGAGAGCACGTCCTGCGCGAACTGCGTCTCGCAGGCGATCGCCTCCTCCAGCATCTGCTCGACCTGCGCGCGCAGCTCCGCGTCGAACAGCTCCGGTTCCTCGGCGCGCACCGTGCGCACGACCTCGAAGGCGAACGCCATGTGGCCGCTCTCGTCGCGGAACACCCAGTTGGTGCCCGAGGCCAGGCCGTGCAGCAGCCCGCGTGAGCGCAGGTAATAGACGTAGGCGAAGGCGCCGTAGAAGAACAGCCCCTCGATGCAGGCGGCGAAGCAGATCAGGTTGAGCAGGAACTGCCGGCGCTGCTGGCGCGAATCCAGGCGAGGCAGGTGTTGGACCGAGTCGATCCACCGGAAGCAGAACTCGCCCTTGGCGCGGATCGAGGGGATCGCCTCGATCGCCGCGAACGCCCTGTGCCGCTCGGCGGGATCGGGGATGTAGGTGTCCAGCAGGGTCAGGTAGAACTGCACGTGCAGCGCTTCCTCGTACAACTGGCGCGAGAGGTACATGCGCGCCTCGGGCGCGTTGACGTGCTGGTAGAGGTTGAGCACCAGGTTGTTGGCGACGATGGTGTCGCCGGTGGCGAAGAAGGCGACCAGGCGCTGGATCAGGTGGCGCTCGGCCGGATTCATCTTGCCGTTCAGATCGTTAAGGTCGGGCGCGAAGTCGACCTCGTCCACGGTCCAGGTGTTGCGGATGGCGGCGCGGTACATCTCGTAGAAGGCCGGGTAGCGCATCGGGCGCAGGGTGAGGGCGTAGCCGGGGTCGAGCAGTTGGCTGGTCATGGGCGCCTCGGTAGGCATGATTGTTCCTTCTCCCTTCGGGAGAAGGTGCCCCGCAGGGGCGGATGAGGGTGCGGGACTCGCGTGGGCGCTGGGCCCTCCGATTTCGGCGCTGGCGCGCCTGCGCTCAGGGCGAACGGTGGTGGCGAGGACCAAGCCTCACCCCCATCCCTCTCCTGGCGGGAGCGGCTTTCAAGCCTCGCGGTCGTAGTCGTCGTGGACGAACTTGCTGATGTAGGTCGCCAGTCCCTCGCCGGCCTGCGCGAGGATCTGCATGTTCTGCACATGCTCGGCGCCGGCGTTGGCCGCCGAATACCGGTAGTCCTCGCCGTTGACGAACCGGACCTTGATCCAGTCCGTGCCGAGTTCGTAGCCGGCGACGCCCGAGTGACCATCCAGGTTGCGATAAGGCCGCATGCGCTTTCTCCCATCACTGGCAGGCCTCGCAATACTCAGGGTTCTCCAGTGAACAAAACACCGCTGCGCTTGCCTGTTGCTGGCTGGCAGGCGCGGCCACGGTGGTCTTGGCGATCCTGGTCGCCGGCCGCGAGCGCAGGTAATAGGTGGTCTTGAGTCCCGCCTTCCACGCGTACATGTACATCGAGGAAAGCTGCCCGATGTTCGGGTTCTCCATGAAGAGATTCAGCGACTGGCTCTGGTCGATGTACGCGCCGCGCGCGGCGGCCAGGTCGATCAGCGCCTTCTGCGGCAGCTCCCACACGGTGCGATAGACCTGGCGCAGCCGCTCGGGAATCACCCCGATGCCCTGGATCGAACCTTCGGCCAGCTTGATCGCGTCGCGCACGTCGGCCGTCCACAGGCCCAGCGTCTTCAGTTCCTCGACCAGGTGGCGGTTGACCACCAGGAAGTCGCCCGAGAGCGTTTCGCGCTTGAACAGGTTGGAGACCTGCGGCTCGATGCATTCGTAGCAGCCGGCGATCGAGGCGATGGTGGCGGTGGGCGCGATGGCGACCAGCAGCGAATTGCGCAGTCCGCCGGCTTTGATGCGCTCGCGCAGGGCGCTCCAGCGCGCCTCGTCGCCCGGCGCCGCCTGCGGCCAGTAGTCGAACTGCAGCTCGCCGCGCGCGGCGCGGGTCTGGCCGAAGCCCGGATGCGCGCCGAGCTGTTCGGCCAGCGCGCAGGATTCCTCCAGCGCATGGAAGTAGATCTCCTCGGCGATGCGCGTGGACAGCGCCAGCGCCTCGGCCGAATCGAACGGCAGCCGAAGCTGGAAGAACACGTCCTGCAGGCCCATCACGCCCAGGCCCACCGGGCGCCATTTGAGGTTGGCCGCACGCGCCGTGGCGATCGGGTAGAAATTGAGGTCGATCACGCGGTCGAGCTGGCGCACCGCCGCGCGCACGGTGGCGGTGAGCTTGGCGAAGTCGAAGGCGCCGTCGGCCACGTGCCGCGCAAGGTTGATCGAGCCCAGGTTGCACACCGCGGTCTCGTCGGCCGAAGTGACCTCCAGGATCTCGGTGCACAGGTTGGACAGGTGGATCACGTTGCCCGGCTCGGCGGTCTGGTTGCCGGTGGCGTTGCAACGGTCCTTGAAGGTCATCCAGCCGTTGCCGGTCTGCGCCAGGGTGCGCAGCATGCGCGCGTAGAGTTCGCGCGCCTTCATCGTCTTCATCGCCAGGCCGGCGGCTTCCGCCGCACGGTAGGCGCGCTCGAACGCCACGCCCCACAGGTCGGCCAGTTGCGGCACGGCCTTGGGATCGAACAGCGACCAGTCGCCGTCGGCCTCCACCCGGCGCATGAACTCGTCGGGCACCCAGTTGGCGAGGTTCAGGTTGTGCGTGCGCCGCGCCTCGTCGCCGGTGTTGTCGCGCAGCTCGAGGAACTCCTCCACGTCGGCGTGCCAGGGTTCGACGTACACGCAGGCCGCGCCCTTGCGCTTGCCGCCCTGGTTCACCGCGGCGACCGAGGCGTCCAGCGTCTTCAGCCAGGGCACCAGGCCGTTGGAGTGGCCGTTGGTGCCGCGGATCAGCGAGCCGCGCGAGCGCACCCGGGTGAAGGACAGGCCGATGCCGCCGGCGAACTTGCTGAGCTTGGCGACGTCCGCGTACTTGTCGTAGATCGCCTCCAGCGAATCGGCCGGCGAATCGAGCAGGAAGCACGAGGAAAGCTGCTCGTGCGCGGTGCCCGCATTGAACAGCGTGGGCGAACTGGGGATGTACTCCAGCGAGGAGAGCAGCCGGTAGAGCTCCAGCGTCTCGCCCACGTCCTGCCCGCCCAGCGCGCAGGCGATGCGCATGAAGAAGTGCTGCGGCGTCTCGATCACCTTGCGTGCCTGCGGGTGGCGCAGCAGATATCGGTCGTACACCGTGCGCAGGCCGAAGTATTCGAAGCGGCGCGTGGCCAGCGGATCGATCGCGTCGTTGAGCTTGCGCGCGTGGGCGGCGACGAAATCGCGCAGGCGCGCATTGAGCAGGCCGAGCTCGGCGCCGCGTGCGATGGACTGGGAGTAGCTCTGGATCTCCTGCCCGCGCACTTCCTTGTCGATGTAGGCGCCGAGCAGGCGTGCGGCGAGCTGGCCGTACTCGGGTTCCTCGGCGGTGAGCGCGGCGGCGGTGCGGATCGAGAGCTGGTCCAGCTCGGCCGTGGTGGCGCCGTCGTACAGGCCGCCGATGGTCTTGAGCGCCACGCGCAGCGGGTCGACCGCGTGCAGGCCCTCGGCGTTGCGCGTCACCGCGCGCACGATCTTGTTGACGTCCACGCTTTCGGTGGCGCCGTTGCGCTTGGTCACGCGCATCTGCGCGGGGTTGTGCGGCGGGGTGAGGGCGAAATCGTCGGCGCGCGCGGCCGTGCCGCCTTCGTGCGAAGGGTTGTCGAGGGTGTCCATGCGGATCTCCGGAAAGGGAAGCCGCCGCGCCGATGCGGAGGAGGGCGCACCGACGCGACGGTTCCGAAAACGTCAAACGCCTGCTCCCGCGCGCAGGGCCTGAGGTTTCCGCTTGCCTTGGGAACGCACGTCGCGCGGACAGCGCCTGTCCGCATGCGACGCGCCTCCCCGCGGAAGCGGCCACCCGCGCCGGGTCGCGCCAGGGTCGGACGGGCGCGTCTCAGTGGACGCGACCGCCGGCCCTGGGGGCCCGGCGTGCCGGCAGGTCTTCGGACTTGCGGACGCGGACCGATCGCATCGATCCACCTACTTGCCCTCGCTTCCCAGGCGCTGCGGCCCAGTGCATGTGAGGGCGTTCGTTTCCGCTTACCGCTGCGGGGCAGTTCCGGATTCGCACCGGATTCCCTTTTAAGCCCGTCCGACAGTCGCGTCTGGCCGGGCACCGACAAGGCACAACATATCGGTAGAAATGCGGGTGGTCAACCCAATATTTCGTGTTTCGAAGTGAATGGCCAGGAGTGCCCACCCACCCTTCGGCAGGCCCCGCATTCGCGGTGGAAGGCTCGGCAAAAGGCTGCCCGCGGACACGATCCTTTCCCCGTTCCACGGGGAAGACGCCCGAAGGGCAGATAGGGCGCTCTTCGCGCGAGATCCTCCATGCCGCATGCCGCGCTGCGCTCACCTGTCCGCCACGGCGCGCTGCCTATCGTCGCCGACCATACCCAGCCACAACGGGAGCGGACGATGGCCACCACGAAGAACGCCACGCGCGGCAACGGCAACGGCAGCGGCAAGGCGGTGACGAAAGAACGGCGCGTGCAATCGCAGATCGACGCCCAGGACAAGCGCAAGCAGCAGGCCAAGGCCGCCAAGTCCGCCACCGGGAAGAGCGCGGCCAAGAAGCCGCCGGGCCAGACCAGCCCGCGGCCCAGACCGCGCACGCCGCTGCCCGAGCAGCACCTTTCCAAGCCGGGCAAGGAGGCGAAGCTCGAGCCGCGGCCGCAGTTCAAGGCGCCCCAGTACCGCGGCAGCGGCAAGCTCGAGGACATGGCCGCGATCATCACCGGCGCCGACTCGGGCATCGGCCGCGCGGTGGCGGTGCTGTTCGCGCGCGAGGGCGCCGACGTGGCGGTGGTGTACCTGTCCGAGGACGAGGATGCGCGCGAGACCAAGCGCCACGTGGAGAAGGAGGGCCGGCGCTGCCTGCTGATCCGCGGCGACGTGAAGGACCCGCAGTTCTGCGAGCAGGCCGTGCAGCAGGCGGTGGACGCGTTCGGCCGGCTGGACGTGCTGGTCAACAACGCCGCCTTCCAAGAACACGCCGATGCGCTGGAGGACATCACCGAGGAGCACTTCGACCTAACCATGCGCACCAACATCTACGGCTACTTCCACATGGCCCGCGCCGCGCTGCCGCACCTGCACGAGGGCAGCGCGATCATCAACACCGGCTCGGAGACCGGCCTGTTCGGCAACGCGCAGCTGCTCGACTACTCGGCGACCAAGGGCGCGATCCACGCCTTCACCATGTCGCTGGCCAGCAACCTGGTGTCGCGCGGCATCCGCGTCAACGCGGTGGCGCCAGGGCCGGTGTGGACGCCGCTCAACCCGGCCGACAAGCCGGCCAAGCAGGTGGCCAAGTTCGGCCAGCAGAATCCGTGGGGCCGGCCGGCCCAGCCGGAAGAGCTTTCGCCCGCGTACGTGTTCCTGGCCGCACCCAGCTGCTCGAGCTACATCAGCGGCGCGATCTTGCCGGTGATGGGTGGCTCGACCGGTTGATGCCATGCACCTGACCGATCCCTGGTGGGTCTATGTGCTGCGCGGCGCCGGCGTCTACCTGGGCCTGCTGATCGTCCTGCGGCTGATCGGCAAGCGCGCGTTCGGCGACATGACGACATTCGATATCGTCGTGCTCATGCTGGTCGGCAGCACGCTGCGCATCGCGATCACCGGCGAGGACAAGTCGCCGCTGTCGGCGGTGATCGGCGTCATACCCATCTTCATCCTGGACAAGGCGATCGGCTGGGCGTGCGCGCGCTGGCCCTGGCTCGACCGTGTGGTGGAAGGCAAGGACAGCCTGCTCGCCCGCGACGGACGCGTGCTGGAGGATGCGCTGCGCCGGCACGACATGTCCGAGGCGGCTTTCCGCCGCGCGCTGCGCGAGAAGGGCCTGCACGAGATCGGTGACGTGGTCGAGGCCCGGCTGGAGGCCAACGGCAAGGTCAGCGTGCTCAAGGCGAGTCGGAACGGGGAGTGAGCCGCCTTCAGACGCTCGGTTCGCAATAAGCTTCGTAGGCCGGGTACAGCCGCTCCTCCTCGCGGACGATGCGCTGTCTGAGCACGGCCATCAACTGCTCCAGGCTGTGCGCGAAGGCGCGCGGGTCGGCGTCGCCCTCGCGGTAGGTGTCGAAGAAGGCGAGCAGCGCGGGCGTCAGTTGCTGCAACTCGCCGAGGTAGCGCTCCGCCAGCGCGGTAGTGGCGGGATTCGTTTGCAGCGCCGGGTAGATCCGGCTCTCCTCCAGGCTGAAGTGCGAAAGCATGGCTTGCTGCGCGCGCTGCAACCGTTCGCGTCCGTCGGCTCCGGCGATGCCGTGACGGCCCAGGTCGTCGAGCATCGCGACCAGTTGCGCATGCTGGTCGCGCAGGATATCGGTCAATCTCATGCAGTCCCCTCGCCATGGTGCCAATCGGCGGTGCGCTCGAGCCAGGCAGGTACGGCGGCGGCGGGCAGCGGCCGGGAGACGTGGAAGCCCTGTACCTCGTCGCAGGCCATTCGCCGCACCGCGTGGTAGATGCGTCGGTTCTCCACCCCCTCGACCACCACGCGGAAGCCCAGGTCGCGGGCCAGCGCGGCCATCGAGCGCACGATGGCGGCGTCGTGGCGGTTGGCGTCCATCGAGCGCACGAACGACTGGTCGATCTTCAGGCAGGTCGCCGGCATCTGGCGCAGCGAGGCGAGGTTGCTGTAGCCGGTGCCGAAATCGTCGATCGCGATGCCGGCGCCCAGTTCGCGCACGGCCGCCAGGTGCCGGCTGGTCGCGTCGTTGTGCAGCAGCAGCGTGCTCTCGGTGAACTCCAGTTCCAGCCCACGCGGATCCACGGCGTGGCGGCTCGCGACCGCTTCCAGGCGCGTGACCAGGTCGGCGTCGAAATCGGCGTTGGAGATGTTGATGGACAGGCCGATGTCGTAGCCCGCCCGGCGCCAGCCGGCCAGCTGCGCCACGCCGTGCTCGAGCACCCAGCCGGTCAGCGAGCGCATCAGCCCGGCGCGTTCGGCCAGCGGCACGAACTGGCCGGGCGGCACCTCGCCCAGGGTCGGATGGCGCCAGCGCGCGAGCGCCTCGACCGCCACGCAGCGGCCGTCGCTCAGGCGCACGCGCGGCTGGTAGTCGAGGTAGAGCTCGGTGCGTTCGGTGAGCGCCGCGGCCAGCTCGGTGACCAGGAAGAACTCCTGCCGGTGGCGCTCGTCCTGGCTGCGCTCGTACAGCGCCCAGCCGCGCGGGCTGTGCTGGGCGGCATGCGAGGCGCTCATCACCTGCCGCAGCGGGTCGGCGCCGTCGAGCCGACGCACGTCCAGGTCGAGCAGCCCGACGCCGGGCTGCAGCGTGAGCGGGATGTCCAGGCAGTCGAACGGGTTGCGCAGTCGCGCGACCAGGTCGTCCAACTGCTCAGCGCCCAGCGGCGTGTCGGCCTCGGGCAGCACCGCGGCGAAGCGCGTGACGCCGACCTGGTAGAGGCGCGTGGCGGGCGGCATCCAGGCCTGTACGCGCGCGGCGACGGCGCGCATCAGCTCGTCGGCATAGGGAAAGCCCATCGCCCGCACGAACGCGTTGAAGCGCTCCACCGGCGCGACTTCTATGACGATCAGCCAGGCGCGCTGGGCGCCGTTGAGCCGGCGCGCGCGCAGGTCTTCGAAGAAGGCGCTGCGATGCGGCAGCTGCGTCACCGGATCGGTGCGGCCGAGGTAGCCGCCCAGGACCACGCCCGCGCCGGCCAGCCGCGCGGCGTCGCGCAGGGCGGCGTGGCCGGCGTCGTCCAGGCCGGTGCGCGGTACCGGGTCCATCACGCACAGCGCGCCCACGTGGCGGCCGCTCAAGGTGTACACCGGCTCGCAGGCGAAGAATCGCAGCGCCGCCGATGCCGTGCCCGAGAGCGGCGGCGTGTCGCGGTAGCGCGCGTCGGCGGCGATGTCGGCCAGCACCTGGCCGGTGCCGCGGCGCGCCGCCTCCAGGTAGAGCGGGTGGAGCACGTGGGTATGCTCCGGATCGGCGTCGCGGCTGTACCAGTAGGCGCTGCCGTTGTTGAGCACCAGCAGGACGATCGCCACGTCCAGCGATGCGGCCGCCAGGCGAGCGATCGCGTCGAAGCCTGGTACGGCGTAGCCTTCGGCCGCCCGGTCGTCCGCGCCGGTGCCGGCGGTGTCCGATTCGGCGGAGGTCATGTCCGGATCTTGTTCCACCGTCGTCTGCATGGCGTTCCCCCTTCGTCCGACGTGGTGGGACTCGCGATAACCCTCTCAGGGTACTTCGGCGGCCTTTGCAGCCGCAATGCAAATTTGGGAAGGGTCGGCGGCAGCCGGTCCGGTCAATCCGGCCGATGCGGCAGCGCCAGGTAGTGCTCGCTCTGCATCTCGATCAGGCGCGACTCGGTGCGGCTGAACTCGGCACGGTGGCGCTCGCCGTCGTACAGCTCGGTGATCGGCGCGGCGGCCGACAGCACCAGTTTGACGTGGCGGTCGTAGAACTCGTCCACCAGCAGCACGAAACGCTTGGCGGCATCCTCGCTGTAGACGGAGAACTGCGGCACGTTGGAAACGATCACCGTGGGCATGGTGCGCGCCAGCGCGATGTAGTCGGCCACCGCGCGCGGGCCTTCGCACAGCGCCTCGAAATCGAACCAGATGACCCCGCCGGCGCGGCGGCGCACGGCGATGCTGCGGCCGTTGAGCTCGATCGCGCCGCCCTCGTGCGGGTCGTCCTGCGCCTGGCTCGCGAAGATGCGCGCCAGCGCGCGCTCGGCCTCGGCGCCGGGCGGCGTGAGGTAGACGCTCGCCTGGGTCAGTGCGCGCAGGCGCCAGTCGTGCGGCGAGACCATTTCCACCACCTGGCAGTGCCGCTCGATCAGCGCGATCGCGGGCAGGAAGCGGGCGCGCTGCAGGCCGTCCCGGTAGAGGCCTCGCGGCGCCGTGTTGGACGTGGTGACCAGCGCCACGCCGCGGCGGAACAGCGCGTCGAGCAGGTTGGCCAGGATCATCGCGTCGCCGATGTCGTTGACCAGGAACTCGTCCAGGCACAGCACGCGGCAGCGCGCGGCCAGGCCCTCGGCGACGTCCTCCAGCGGATCGGCGCGCTCGTCCAGCTCGCGCAGGCGCGCGTGCACCTCGCCCATGAAGCGGTGGAAATGCCGGCGCAGCGCCACGCCGTGCGGCAGGCTGGCGGCGAACAGGTCCATCAGGAAGGTCTTGCCGCGGCCCACGCTGCCCCACAGGTACAGGCCCTGCACCGGCGCCCGCGCGTCCTCGCCGAACAGCGACTTGAGCCGCCCGAGCAGCCCGCCGTCGCCGGGCGATGCGCGCAGCAGCGCATGCATGCGGTCGAACTGGGGCAGCACGGCCAGCTGGGCCGGATCGGCCTCCCAGCGATGGGCGATGACGCCTTCGTGGTAGCGGGCGGAGGGGGTCGTATCGATGGTCATGCAAGCGTTTCTGGGCGGGTATCCGGACCGGCTCCCGCGAGGCGGGAAGCGGTGCTGCGCCTGCTCACGCGCGGCGCGGCGGCAGCCACGGCTGCACGGCGTGCTTGACCGCCCCGCGCAGGTCCATCAGGCGGCGATGGAAGAAATGGCCGGTCTCGGGCATGCGCACCACTTCGGGCCTGACCGGCAGGCCGGCGATCCACTCGAATACGGCTTGCGGCTCGACCACCTCGTCCGCCTCGCCCTGCACGATCAGCCAGGGGCATTGGGGCACTTCGATTCCGCCCAGGGCGAAGCGCCCCGCCGGCGGCGCGATGCTGACCAGCGCCGCGGCCTTCAGGCGCACGGCGTTGCGGATGGTCACGTAGCTGCCGAAGGAGAAGCCGGCCAGCCACAGCGCATCGCCCGGCCGCATGCGGCGTGCCCAGTCGGCCACCGCAGCGAGGTCTTCGCTCTCGCCGTTGCCTTCGTCGTAGCTGCCTGCGGAAGCGCCGGTGCCGCGGAAGTTGAAGCGCACGGTGTCCAGGCCGGATTCGCGCAGGCTGCGCTCGACCATCGTCACCACCTTGTTGTGCATGGTGCCGCCCTGCACGGGATTGGGATGGCAGATCAGCGCCACGCCGGCGCGCGCCTCGGCGGGCGCGGCGACGTTGGCGATCGCCTCCAGCTTGCCTGCCGGGCCGGTGAGCGCGAAGCTCGCCTCTTCGTCGGGAAAGCTCGTGGGGTCGTCGGGAAAGGTGGTGGGCGTCATGCGCGCAATGATAACCGCCGGCAACGTGACGCCGGCGAAGCGCAGCGGGGCGTGCCGGTGAATCACCTGGCACACGCGCTGCTGGCGGGCGGCGACGACGAGCTGCGGCTGGGCGGCGTGCTGGGCGATTTCGTGCGCGGCGCGCCCGATCCGGCCTTGCCGGCGGGCGTGCGCGAAGGCGTCGCGCTGCACCGGGCGATCGACGGCTACACCGACCGCCATGCCGACGTGCTTGCCGCGCGCGCCCTGTTCCCGCCGCCTTACCGGCGTTACGCCGGCATCGCGCTGGACATGTGGTTCGACCACTGCCTGGCGCGAGATTTCGCGCGGTGGTCGCCGGTGCCGCTGCAAGGCTTCTCCAACGAGCTGCGGGCCCTGCTGCAGCGGCACGAAGCGCTGCTGCCGCCGGCGGCACAGCGCTTCGCGCGCTACATGCAGGCGAACGACCTGCCGGCGGCCTACGCCGACCCGGCCGTGCTCGATCGCGCGCTGGCGGGGATCGGCCAGCGTCTGCAGAGGGCCAACCCGCTGAGCGACATGCTGCCGCTGCTGCAGGCGCTGGACGCGCCGCTGCAGCAGCGCTTCGAGGCTTTCTTCCCGCAACTTCACCGGTTTGCCCAGGCCTGGGCCGCATGCGGACGCGTCGAGAACCCATCAGGAGATGAGCCGTGAACAACAAGACCCGAACTATCTGGTTTCCGGCCAAGCGCTACGGCTGGGGCTGGGGCTTGCCGATCACCTGGCAAGGCTGGCTCGTCCTGCTGGTCTGCCTGGGCATCGTCGCGGCAGCGGTGCATTTCGTCCCGCCGGATCGCGATCCGCTGGCGTTCGCCCTGGCGATCGGCGCGGCCGTCGTGGCGCAGTCGGTGGCGTTCTGGCTCAAGGGCGAGCGACCGCGCTGGCGCTGGGGCGACGATTGAGATCGAGGCACGTCCGGGGCCGGGCCATAACCCTCGCCAACGAAAACGCCGCCCGGAGGCGGCGTTGACGAGTGCCTGTCGATCCTGCGGCTTACTTGGCCTGGTCCACGATCCAGTGCACGGTGTTCTTGACCTGCTCGTCGGTGAGTGAGGGCATGCCACCCTTGGGCGGCATGAAGTTGCCGTCCGGGCCGTGGTAGCCCTCGGTCGCGTGCTTGACCAGGGTGTCGATGCCCTCCGCGATGCGCGGCGCCCAGGCGGCCTTGTCGCCGAGCTTGGGCGCGCCGGCCACGCCGGCGGTATGGCAGCTGTGGCAAAGGCCTTCGTAGATCGTCTTGCCGTCGGTGCTGCCGCCGAAGGCGACCTGCGCGGCGGCGGCCTTGGCGGCCGCTTCCTGCGCGGCGGCCATGGCGGCGCGGCCGGTGTCGCCCGCATACACCGCGCCGGCCGGGGCCAGCCGCTCGGCGATGTTCTGCGCGGCGTGCGGATTGGTTTCCTTCGGCTCGCGGGTGTAGATGGTGTACGCCATGATTAGCAACACCAGCGCCAGCACGTGAAGACCGGCGATCAGCCAGCCGAACTGGCGGATGAAGCTCTGGTCCGATTTGGTCAGGGAACCGCTCACGCAAGTAACTCCAAGTGATCAGTGGACATGCCGGCGCGCCCTTCGGGATGCCGGCGTCAGGCAGACAAGACGCCCATTATAGGGCAAGCGGGCAGCAAGTTTCAGGTCGCCGCCGGGGCGCGCCACCTTTGCCGGTGTCGTGGCGTACCATCGCGCCGGCCCATCCCCACATGCCATCGGTTGGGTGCCTTCGGTCATGGGGCACCCGTGTCAACTGGCATTGTCCAGGTCCGTTGCTGTAACCCTATCCTTCTACCCTACCGCAAGGAGCGCCAAGCGCGCGGCGTGCGGATCGACATCCATTCGGGAGTTTTTGCACATGTCGCGTTTTTGGAAGATCGCGCTGGCCGTCGTGGTGGTGCTGGTGCTGCTCCTGATCGGGCTGCGCCTGATGCAAAAGCCGGGCGGCCCGGGTGCGGGGCAGGGCAAGGCCCAGGGCAAGGAAGGCGAGCAGCCGCCCGTGCCGGTGACGGTGGTGCCGGTGGCGCGCCAGAACGTGCCGGTCTACCTGACCGCGCTGGGCACGGTGCAGGCGCTCAACACGGTGGCGATCAGCCCGCAGGTGAGCGGCAGGCTGCTGAGCCTGGAGTTCACCGAAGGCCAGCCGGTGAAGAAGGGCCAGGTGCTGGCGCAGATCGATCCGCGCAGTTTCCAGGCCACCTATGACCAGGCGGTGGCGCGCCGGCGCCAGGACCAGGCGCAGCTGGCCACCGCGCGGGCCAACTACTCGCGCAGCCAGGAGCTGGGCCCGAAGGGCTACATCGCCAAGCAGGACCTGGATGCGCTGCGCAACACGGTCAGTCAATTGGAGGCGACGGTGGCCTCCGACGAGGCGCAGATCCGCGACGCGCAGGTCTCGCTGGGCTATACCAAGGTGATCTCGCCGATCGATGGCCTGGCCGGCATCCGCGGCGTCGATCCGGGCAACGTGGTGACCACCTCCAGCACCATCGTCACGCTGACCCAGCTGCACCCGATCAACGTGATGTTCAACCTGCCCGAGCAGAACCTGGACATGGTGCGCCAGGCGGCGCAGGGCGGCGGCGAGCTGTCGGTGGCCGCGCTCGACCGCGGCGACGCGCACGTGGTGGCCGACGGCGGCGTGCTCAAGGTGATCGACAACCAGATCGACGCCAGCACCGGCACCTTCCGCCTGAAGTCGGAGTTCCCCAATGCAGACAACGCGCTGTGGCCGGGCCAGTTCGTCAACGTGCGGCTGAAGGTGCGCACGGTCGACGGCGGCCTGGTGATCCCGGCGCAGGCAGTGCAGCGCGGCCCGGACGGCGACTACGTCTACCTGCTGCAGGCCGACAACACCGTCAAGATGCAGCCGGTGAAGGTCGCCCAGGAAGTGGGCGACAGCGCGGTGATGATCGGCTCGGGCCTGAAGGAAGGCGAGCGCGTGGTCACCGAGGGCCAGTTCCGGCTCAAGCCCGGCAGCAAGGTCAACCCGCTCAAGCCCGGCGAGGTGCCGGCGGCCCCGAGCGCGGCGGAACTGGAAAAGGCCAAGAAGCAGGGTGGCGGCGGCGGTCGCCGCGGGCACTGAAGAACAACCAAGGTGGCAGGCGCACGATCAGAGCTTGCCCGGCGCCATTCCCGCGAAAGCGGGGCAGGCGACGTGCGACGTCCGCAAGGGCGAGCGCGGCGAACGATCCATCCGGCCTTCGCACGAGGTCCGGTGGATCGCATTCGCGGGAATGGGCGTCCAGGATGAGACGCCATTCGTGACATCGGGCGCCCGGCGCTCCCACCCAAATACACGGATCCGGACAAACCATGGGCTTCTCCACCCTCTTCATCCGCCGCCCGATCGCCACCTCGCTGCTGATGGTGGCGGTGCTGCTGCTGGGCGTGCTCGGCTACCGCCAGCTGCCGGTCTCGGCGTTGCCGGAGATCGACGCGCCGAGCCTGGTCGTGACCACGCAGTATCCGGGCGCCAGCGCCACCACCATGGCGGCGCTGGTGACCACGCCGCTGGAGCGCCAGTTCGGCCAGATCTCCGGGCTGTCGATCATGAGCTCGGATTCGTCGGCCGGGCTGTCCACGATCATCCTGCAGTTCAACATGGACCGCGACATCGACATCGCCGCGCAGGACGTGCAGGCGGCGATCAGCGCGGCCAAGGGCACGCTGCCCAACAACCTGCCCTACCCGCCGGTGTACAACCGGGTGAACCCGGCCGACGCGCCGATCCTCACCCTGATGCTCACCTCGGACAGTCGTCAGCTGCGCGAGGTCAACGACCTGGCCGACTCGATCATCGCGCAGAAGCTCTCGCAGGTTCAGGGCGTGGGCCTGGTCTCGATCGCCGGCAACGTGCGCCCGGCCGTGCGCGTGCAGGTCAATCCCTCACAGCTGTCCAACCTGGGGCTCACCCTGGAGGACGTGCGCGCCGCGCTGACCGCGGCCAACGTCAACGCGCCCAAGGGCACGCTGAACGGCGCCACGCAGAGCTACTCGATCGGCACCAACGACCAGCTCACCGACGCGGCCGCCTATGGCCAGACCATCATCAGCTACAAGGACAACGCGCCGGTGCGGCTGAAGGACGTCGCGCGCGTGGTCGACGGCGTGGAGAACGACCAGCTCGCCGCCTGGGCCAACGGCAAGCCGGCGGTGCTGCTGGACATCCGTCGCCAGCCTGGCGCCAACATCGTGCAGACGGTGCAGCAGATCCGCGCGGTGCTGCCGCAGCTGCAGGCGGTGCTGCCGGCGGACGTGCACCTGAACGTGTTCGCCGACCGCACGGTGACCATCCGCGCCTCGGTGCACGATGTGGAGTTCACGCTGATCCTCACCGTGTGCCTGGTGGTGGCGGTCATCTTCGTGTTCCTGCGTCGGCTGTGGGCCACGGTGATCCCCTCGGTGGCGGTGCCGCTGTCGCTGCTGGGCACCTTCGGCGTGATGGCGTTCACGGGCATGTCGCTGGACAACCTCTCGCTGATGGCGCTGACCGTGGCCACCGGCTTCGTGGTCGACGATGCGATCGTGATGATCGAGAACATCGTGCGCTACATCGAGCAGGGCAAGAGCGGCAAGGAGGCCGCCGAGATCGGCGCCAAGGAAATCGGCTTCACGGTGCTGTCGCTGACCGTTTCGCTGATCGCGGTGTTCCTGCCGCTGCTGCTGATGCCCGGCGTCACCGGCCGCCTGTTCCACGAGTTCGCCTGGGTGCTGACCATCGCGGTGGCGATCTCGATGCTGGTGTCGCTGACGCTGACGCCGATGATGTGCGCCTACCTCTTGAAGCCGGACCAGCTCCCGGAGGGCGACGACGCGCACGAGCGCCATGCCGCGGCCGGCAAGCGGGGCGTGTGGCTGCGCACGGTGGACTTCTACGGCCGCACGCTGGACTGGGTGCTCGACCATCGCCGCCTGACCATGCTGGTAGCCGGCGCCACCGTGGCGATCACGGTGATCCTCTACGTGGTGATCCCCAAGGGCCTGTTGCCCGAGCAGGACACCGGCCTGGTCACCGGCGTGGTGCAGGCGGACGAGAACATCGCCTTTCCGCAGATGGAGCAGCGGACCAAGGCGGTGGCCGACGCGTTGCACAAGGATCCGGCCGTCTCTGGCGTGGCCGCCTTCATCGGCGCCGGTTCGATCAATCCCACCCTCAACCAGGGCCAGCTCTCGATCGTGCTGAAGGATCGCAGTGACCGCGGCGGTCTGGACCAGGTGCTGCCGCGCCTGCAGCAGGCGGTCGCCGGCATCCCGGGTGTGGCGCTGTATCTCAAGCCCGTGCAGGACGTGACGCTCGATACCCGCGTGGCCGCCACCGAATACCAGTACTCGCTGTCGGAAGTGAACTCCACCGACCTGGCCAAGCGCGCCGAGCAGATGACCCAGGCGCTGCGCCAGCGCCCGGAACTGGCCGACGTGGACAACAACCTGGCCGACCAAGGCAACGCGCTCAAGCTGACCATCGATCGCGAGAAGGCCAGCCGCCTGGGCGTGCCGGTGCAGACCATCGACGACACCCTGTACGACGCCTTCGGACAGCGCCAGATCTCCACCATCTTCACCCAGCTGAACCAGTACCGCGTGGTGCTGGAAGTGGCGCCGGAGTTCCGCTCCAGCCGCGACCTGCTCAACAAGCTCACCGTGCGCGGCAACGGCAACGGCGCCCTGACCGGCTCGACCGCCACCAGCTTCGGCCAGCTGACCTCGGCCAACTCGGCGACGCCCGCAGGCATCGGCAACACCGGCAACGTCGGCTTCCAGGTCGGCGCCGGCGGCACCATCCCGATCGCCTCGCTGGCCACCGCCGAAGTCACCGCCTCGCCGCTGGTGGTCAGCCACCAGCAGCAGCTGCCGGCGGTGACGCTGTCGTTCAACCTGGCGCCGGGCTATTCGCTGTCGCAGGCGGTCGAGGCGATCCACGAAGTGGAGGCGCAGCTGAACTTCCCGCCGCAGGTGCGCGGCGAGTTCATCGGCAAGGCGGCCGAGTTCAACAACTCCTTGGGCGACGAGGTTCTGCTGCTGCTCGCCGCGATCGTGGTGATCTACATCGTGCTGGGCGTGCTCTACGAGAGCTACATCCACCCGCTGACGATCATCTCGACCCTGCCGCCGGCCGGCGTGGGCGCGCTGCTGGCGCTGATCCTGTGCGGCATGAGCCTGTCGGTGGACGGCATCGTGGGCATCGTGCTGCTGATCGGTATCGTCAAGAAGAACGCGATCATGATGATCGACTTCGCGATCGAGGCGCAGCGCGACGGGCTCAATGCCCGCGACGCGATCCGCCGCGCCTGCCTCTTGCGCTTCCGTCCGATCATGATGACCACCGCCGCAGCCATGCTGGGCGCCTTGCCGCTGGCGCTGGGCAACGGCATCGGCGCGGAGCTGCGCCGGCCGCTGGGCGTGTCCATTGTCGGCGGCCTGCTGCTGTCGCAGCTGGTGACGCTGTACACCACGCCGGTGATCTACCTGTACATGGAGCGCTTCTCCGACTGGCTGCGGCTGCGCCGCGAGCGGCGGGCGCTGGAGCGGGCCCAGGCCGACGCGCGCGCGGTGTAGCGTTCCTGCTCCTGCTGGTGCGGCCTGGCGGGAGCATGCGTGGCGCAGCGCTCCTGCTCCCTCTCCCCTCCGGGGAGAGGGTTGGGGTGAGGGGCGGGGCTCGCGGGGTCGGTCGTGGCCTCCGCGCGACTTTGCTCGCCTGCGGCGGGCTTCCGATCGCCTGCCGGCGCTCGGGTACCCGCGATGCGGATCAACCGATTGGCCTGATGCGCGTTAGCACGGCGATGCCGCGTATCCTGTCCTCTTTTGCCCGCCACGCCGTCGCATGAACATCTCCGGCCCCTTCATCCGCCGCCCGATCGGCACCTCGCTGCTGGCCGCGGGCGTGCTCATCGCCGGCATCATCTGCTATGCGCTCTTGGGCGTGGCGGCGTTGCCGCAGATGCAGTTCCCGGTGATCTTCGTGCAGGCGCAGGAGGCCGGCGCCGATGCCAGCACCATGGCCTCCACCGTGGCCGCGCCGCTGGAGCGCCACCTGGGCCAGGTGCCGGGCATCGACTCCATGCGCTCGCGCAGTTCGGAGGGCAGCGCCTCGGTGTTTCTCATGTTCCGCGGCGGCACCGACCTGGATGCCGCGGCGCGCGACGTGCAGGCGGCGATCAATGCGGCCGCGCCGGACCTGCCGCCGGGGCTGAACAGCCCGCCCAGCTACCAGAAGGCCAATCCCAACGACGATCCGATCATCGCCTTCGCGCTGACCTCCGATACGCAGTCGGCGGCCGATCTGTACAACGCGGCCGACAGCCTGCTGGCGCAACGGCTGCGCCAGCTGCCGGGCGTGTCCTCGGTGGAGATCGCCGGCGCAGCCACGCCGGCGATCCGCGTGGATGTGGACCTGCATGCGCTCAACGCCATGGGCCTGTCGCCCGACCAGCTGCGCAACGCGCTGACCGCGGCCAACGTCACTTCGCCGCAGGGCTTCCTGTCCAACGGCAGGACCACCATGGCGATCACCGCCAACGACCAGCTGCACACCGCCGAGGATTTCGCCGGGCTGGTGGTCGCGGTGCGCAATCACGTGCCGGTGCGGCTGTCGGAGGTGGCGCACGTCTATGCCGGCCAGCAGGACGCCTTCCAGGCGGCCTGGTTCCAGGGCAAGCCGGCGGTGCTGATGTACGTCTACAGGAAGGCCGATGCCAACGTCATCGCCACCGTGGACAGCGTCAAGGCGCAGGTGCCGGCGCTGCGTGCGTATCTCTCGCCGGGCACGACGCTCACGCCGTACTTCGACGGCACGCCGACCATCCGCGCCTCGCTGCACGAGGTGCAGGCGACCTTGCTCATCTCGCTGGCGATGGTCGTGCTGACGATGGCGCTGTTCCTGCGCCGGCTCGCGCCCACGCTGATCGCCGCGCTCACCGTGCCGCTGTCGCTGGCCGGCGCGTTCGTGGTGATGTACGTGCTCGGCTACACGCTCAACAACCTCACCCTGCTGGCGCTGGTGATCGCGATCGGCTTCGTGGTGGACGATGCGATCGTGGTGATCGAGAACGTGATCCGCCACATCGACGCGGGCATGCCGCGTTTCGAGGCAGCGCTCACCGGCGCGCGCGAGATCGGCTTCACTATCGTCTCGATCACCGCCTCGCTGATCGCGGTGTTCATTCCGCTGCTGTTCGCGCCGGGCATCACCGGCATGTTCATGCACGAGTTCACGGTGACGCTGGTGGCGGCCATCGCCATGTCGGCGCTGATCTCGCTGACGCTGACGCCCTCGCTGTGCGGCTTGTTCCTGCGCGGGCACGAGACCGCGCGGCCCTCGCGCCTGGGCGCGGCGCTGGACCGCTTCCACGCCGGCATGCTCGGCATCTACACCCGCGCGCTGGACTTCGCGCTGCGCCACGCGCTGGCGCTCTCGCTGACGCCGCTGGTGCTGATCGTGGCGACCTTCTTCCTGTTCGGCATGGTCAAGTCGGGGCTGTTCCCGCCGCAGGACACCGGGTTGATCTGGGGCCGCGCCACCTCCAGCGCGACGGTGTCGTTCCAGGATGCGATGGCGCGACAGGAGCGGCTGACCCGCATGCTGCTGGCCGACCCGGACGTCAAGGCGGTCGGTTCGCGGCTGGGCACCAGCCGGCAGGGCACCGCCGGAGCGTTCAACATCGAGCTCAGGACGCTTGGCGAGGGCCGGCGCGAGGACACCTTCACCGTGCTCGCCCGGCTATCGGCCAAGGCCGCCCGCTACCCCGACCTCAACCTGCGCCTGCGTCCGATCCAGGACCTGCCCAGCGGCAGCGGCGGCGGTGGCAACCAGGGCGCGCAGTACCAGGTTTCGCTGCAGGGCAACGACCTGCAGGAGCTGCAGACGTGGCTGCCCAGGCTGGTCGAGGCGCTGAAGAAGAATCCCAAGCTCAAGGACGTCGGCAGCGACATCGACGAGGCCGGCCTGCGCCAGAACGTGGTGGTCGACCGCGACAAGGCGGCGCGCCTGGGGGTGTCCATCGGGACCATCGACGGGGCGCTCTACAACGCCTTCGGCCAGCGCCAGGTGTCGACCATCTACTCGGACATCAACCAGTACAAGGTGGTGATCAACGCGCTGCCTTCGCAGACCGCCACGCCCGCGGCGATCGACCGCATCTACGTGCGCTCGGACGCCGGCAAGATGATTCCGCTGGGTGCGCTGGCGCGCCAGGAGCCGGGCCTGGCGCCTTCGGAGGTGACGCACCAGGACCAGTACACGACGATGGACCTGTCCTTCAATCTCGCCGACGGCGTGAGCATGGGCGAGGCCATGGCGATCATCCAGCGCACCGCCGAGGGCCTGCGCATGCCCGGCGACATCCGCCTCAACGTAGGCGGCGACTTCCGCCGCTTCATGGAGACCCAGAGCGGCATGGGCTGGCTGATCCTGGCGGCGATCCTCACCGTGTACATCGTGCTGGGCATGCTCTACGAGAGCCTGATCCACCCGGTGACCATCCTCTCCACGCTGCCGGCGGCGGGCGTGGGCGCGTTGCTGGCGCTGTGGCTGACCGGGACGGAGCTGTCGGTGATCTCGCAGATCGCGCTGGTGCTGTTGATCGGCATCGTCAAGAAGAACGCGATCATGATGATCGACTTCGCGCTGGTGGCCGAGCGCGAGCACGGCAAGAGTCCGCTGGAGGCGGCGCGCGAGGCGTGCATCGTGCGTTTCCGGCCGATCATGATGACCACCATGGTGGCGATCCTGGCCGCATTGCCGATCGCGATCGGCCTGGGCGAGGGTTCGGAGCTGCGCCGGCCGCTGGGCATCGCGCTGATCGGCGGCCTGCTCATCTCGCAGAGCCTGACCCTGCTCAGCACGCCGGCGCTGTACGTGATCTTCTCGTGCCTGTCCGCACGCTGGCGGGCTTGGCGCGCGCGGCACCGCCGTCGCGAAGTCGTCCAGGCCTCCTGAGTCCGTGCTCCCTCTCCCCTGCGGGGAGAGGGTTGGGGTGAGGGGACGGGGCTCGCGGGGAAGGGGATATCTTGTTTGGCGCTCTTGCGAGACACCCTTCCGTGATTTGGTCGGGCGCGAAGAGCTTCCGATCGCCTGCGGCGCTCGGGTCACTTTCTTTGCTGGCCCAAAGAAAGTAACCAAAGAAACGGCCTCACTAAGCCCGGTGAGGGATAAGAGCTAGGCGCCTTTTCGCCTTGTCGGGCGAATCTCTCGCTCTTAGAGGAGCTGCAGCCGCTTTGCCGCGGGCGCTCGGGAGCTGAGGAAAGGGAGGGTTGGTTGCCGTGTGCGGCCCTTCGCACGGGTCAGGCCAGCGGAGTGCCCATGCGGCGAAGGGTTCCTTTGGGCCGGCGGCGTCTGCCGAACGCGCCGTAGAGCGGCTTCAGCCTATCAGGCGAACTCAAATCTAATCTTTGCTTTCGTAGAAGGAAGTAACGCAAGCGACCAAAAAGCCGACGCCATCAACCACACTGCATGCCCCCCTGGCCTCAGCTCCCGAGCGGCCGCGGCAAAGCGGCTGCAGCTCCTCTAAGAGCATGCGACGTACCAAGCAAGGCGAGGCGGCACCTAGCTCTTATCCCTCACCGGGCTTAGTGAGGCCGTTTCTTTGGTTACTTTCTTTGGGCCAGCAAAGAAAGTGATCCGAGCGCCGCAGGCGATCGGAAGCTCTTCGTACCCGACCAATGACGGAAAGGTCTCGCAAGAACGGCAGCCGGCAAGGCGAGGCGGCACCTGGCTCTTATCCCTCACCGGGTTTAGTGAGGCCGTTTCTTTGGTTACTTTCTTTGGGCGCAGGCGATCGGAAGCTCTTCGTGCCGACCAAATGACGGAAAGGTCTCGCAAGAACGGCAGCGAAACGCCGCAGGAGGTCAGGACATCAGGCAACGTCGTCGAATTGCAGCGCCGCCGTGAGATCGCCCGGGGGCGGCCCGCCGGCGGCCCGCATGGCTTCCTCGCGCAGCGTGAGCCCTGGCAGTTTGCGCAGGCCGAAGCGGCGGGTCAGGAAGCGGGCGATCGAGCCGGTGTCGTAGACGGTGTGGTCGACGTGGCCCTTCTTGGCGTGCGGCGACACGATGATCGCCGGGATGCGCGAGCCCGGTCCCCAGCGGTCGCCCTTGGGCGGCGCCACGTGGTCCCACCAGCCGCCGTTCTCGTCCACGGTGATGACGATGAGCAGGCCGGGCCATGCGGGCGATGCCTGCAGGGCCTCGACCACGGCCATGATGTGGCGGTCGCCGGCGTCCACGTCGGAATAGCCGGCGTGCATGTTGAGATCGCCCTGGGGCTTGTAGAAGCTGACCGCCGGAAGCTGGTCGGCCGCGACCGCGGCCAGGAAGTGGTTGGTGGCCGCGGTCTGGCCCACGCCGGCATCGCGCAGGTGCTTGGTGCGCGCGGCGGTGCCCGGCGCATAGGCGGCGAAATAGTTGAGCGGCTGGTGGTGCGGCTGGAAATTGGGCCGTTGCGGGAACTCGCGCTGGTCGCCGTCGCCCTGGCCGTCCAGCGCGAGCTGCCAGCCGCCGGCATACCAGGCCCAGTCGACGCCGGCTTCGGAGAGCACCTCGCCGATCGTGTCGTGCTTCTGCGGCGGCACGGTGTTGGGGCTGTGCGGGTCGGCGCGGGTCGGGTCGTTCGGGTCCTTGGAGAACCCCGGCGCGTAGGGCGGACCCATCGTGTTGACCGCCCAGAAGTCTGGCGTGAGCGTGTTCGGCGTCAGCGCCTCGGGCCTGCCCTGCATGGCGCTGGCGGGCGAGTCGTGCGCCATCTTCAGGTGGATGTCGGTGGCCTCGCCGCTGACCGTCTGCGCGATGTTGAAGCGCGCCGGGCTTTGATCGGCATGCGGGTAGTAGGGCGGCTGCGCGGCGACGAGGTACTGGTGGTTGAGGAAGGAGCCGCCGAAGGCGCCCATGAAGAAGTGGTCGCACAGGGTGTACTGGCGGGCCAGCTGCCACAGGCGCAGGTTGGCCGCGTTGTCGCCGTAGTAGCCCATCACCAGCGCGCCCGAATCGCCCCAGGCGACGAAGCCGTCGTTCCTGCCGCCGTTGATCTGCAGCTGGTTCTCGTAGAAACGGTGCCAAAGGTCGCGCGTGACCACGCCTTGCGGCAGCGGCTCGCCGGCGCCGGTGCGCAGCGCCCAGGGCGCATTGGGCAGGCCGGTGAGGTCTTCCTGGCGCACCACGTAGCTCTTGTGGTTGACCACCTGTTCGTGCGGCGCCACGCCGTGCCACACCGGCGGCAGTTCGGTAAGCAGCGAGCCGTCGCGGTCGCGCTGGCGGTACTGCCCGGGCTTGAGCGCGGACAGCGGCTCGGCCACGCCGGGGAAATCGGCGAACAGGTTGTTGAAGCTGCGGTTCTCGGCGTAGATCACCACCACGCGCTGGATGCGCTCGCGCAGCAGGGCGTCCAGCTTCGTCGCGGCGGGCACGGTCGCCGCGGTGGCGGTGCCGGCCTCGATGGCCGTGCCGCCCAGCGCCAGGCCGGCACCGGCAGCGGCCAGCCCGCCGAGCAGGCGGCGGCGTTGCGGATCGGCAGGTTGGTCGCCGGTGTCGGGGGGCAGGGGCAGGTCGGACATCGCTCGGGATTCCTCGGACATCGAAGCGGTGAGTATGCCGGCATCCGGCACGGGACGGTCCGCCTCAGCCTTCCATCGCCTGCGCCGCCTGCCACATCGCGCGGGTCAGCGGTCGGTTGGCGTGCGGCGTCTGCAGCACCACCAGCGTGGTCGTACTGATGCTCGGGTGGATCTTCAGCAGTCGGTCCAGCACCGTCTCCAGATGCGCCACCGAAAGCGCGACCACGTGCAGCAGCGCCGAATCCTCACCGGCCAGGCGGCGGCACTCGAGCACCTCGGACACGTCCGCCACCAGCGCGCCGATGCGAGCGCACACGCCGCCGTCGCAACGCAGCCGGATCACCGCGTCGATGGTGTAGCCCAGACGTTTCGGATCGATGACCGCGCGATAGCCGGCGATCACGCCGGCCTCCTCCAGCCGCTTGATCCGTTCGGCCACCGCCGGCGCCGACAGGCCCACCTGCCGGCCCAGTTCGGCATAGCCCTGGCGCGCGTCCTGTTGCAGGGCCTCGAGCAGCTGCCAGTCGCGTCCATCCAGTTCCGGTTTCGATACGGAAGCCATGCGGGGTATTTCCCATTTCGTTCGATGGCGAAAGGTCGCCACTTTATTCCGATCCATCATTCCCGTGTCCGGTGCGCGCCACTAGCATGCGCACTTCCCTGCTTGGACTTGTCCCATGGATACCCCACGCCTCGACGGGCGGACGCTGGCCTGCATCGGCGTCGCGCTGGTCACCTGGTCGTCGGCCTATGCCGCGATCGCCTTTGCGCTGCCGGCGTTCACGCCCGGCGAAGTGGCCTTCGCGCGGCTGGCGATCGGCTCGCTGTGCTTCGCGCTGTGGCTGGCCGCCAAGCGCCCGCCGCTGCCGGCGCGGCGCGACTGGCCGCAGCTGGCGGTGCTGGGCGTGATCGGGCTGACCGTCTACCACCTGGCGCTCAACTACGCCGAGACGCGCATCGCCAGCGGCACCGCGGCGATCCTGATCTCGCTGGTGCCGGCGGCGACCGCGGCGCTGTCGGCGCTATGGCTGCGCGAGCGCCTGCCGTTGCGCACGCTCTGCGGCCTCGGCGTGGCGCTGGTGGGCGTGGTGACGGTGGTGCTGGCCAGCGGCAAGCAGGTGAGGTTCGAGCCGATGGCGGCGCTGGTGCTGGTGAGCGTGGTCGCCTCGGCGATCTATTTCGTGGGGCAGAAGCCGCTGTTTTCGCGCTCGAGCGTGTTCGGCGTCACCGCCTGCACCTTCTTCGCCGGCACGCTGGGCGCGCTGCCGTTCGCCACCCACCTGCCGCAGGCGCTGGCCGCGGCGCCGTGGCCGCGCATCGGCGCGCTGCTGTGGCTGGGATTCGCGCCGACCTTCCTCGGCTACATCACCTGGAACGTGGCCATCCACCGCAGTTCGGCCTCGCAGGTGTCCAGCTTCATCTACTTTTCGCCGCCGATCGCGGTATTGATCGGCTGGGTCTGGCTGGGCGAGCGGCCGGGGCTCCTGACCCTGGTCGGCGGCGCGGTGACGGTCGGCGGCGTCATACTGGCCAATGCGCGCGGACGCAGGGCGCCGACGCGGCCGGTAGCGGTACATGGGGCCAAGCGCTATGAGCACGGCTGAGGCGGCCATCATCGACTTGCAGGCGCTGGCGCAGGCGCTGCCCGCGTGGCGCTCGCAGCAGCTCGGCAGGATCGGCTCGGCCAGGCTCAAGCTGCTGCGCATGGACGAGGCGCCCTATGTGGAAGAAACGCACGATTTCACTGAAGCACTGCTCGTGCTCGATGGCGTCCTGCGGTTGCGCGTCGGCGGCGTGCTGCGGGTGGTGGGCGCCGGCCAGCTGTGCCTGCTGCCCGCCGGCGTTCCTCATGCGGTCGACGAAGGCAGCGCCGGCAGCTTGTTGATCATGGATACCTGAAGGAGATCCGTCGTGTACCAGCTCTACATCGGCAACAAGAATTACTCGTCCTGGTCGCTGCGGCCGTGGCTGTTGATGGTCGAGCGCGCGATTCCCTTCGACGAGCGCCTGGTCGCGTTGCAGGAGGGTTCCAGCTGGGACGCCTTCCGCAGCTTTTCGCCCAATGGCAAGGTGCCGTGCCTGAACGACGACGGCACGGTGGTGTGGGATTCGCTGGCGATCGTGGAATACCTGGCCGAACGCCATCCCGGCGTGTGGCCGGCCGATGCGGCGGCACGCGCCTGGGCGCGCTGCGCCGCGGCGGAAATGCACTCGGGCTTCGCCGCGCTGCGCGGCACCTGCCCGATGGATTGCGCCATCCGCGTGCAACTGCACGGCATCGACGCGCCGCTGCAGCGCGACCTGTCGCGCCTGGCCGAGTTGTGGAACGAAGGTCTCGCGCGGTTCGGCGGACCGTTCCTGGCCGGCGCCGCCTTCAGCGCGGTGGACGCCTTCTTCGCACCGGTCGCCTGGCGCATCCTGAGCTACGGCCTGCCGCTGGACGATGTCTCGCTGGCCTACGCGCAGCGCCTGCGCGAGCTGCCCGGCATGCAGCGCTGGTACGCCGCCGCGCTGGCCGAGAGCGCGCGCCTCAACGGCACCGAGCACACCGCCCGCCGCGTGGGCACGGTGCAGGCGGACCTGCGTACTTCAGCCTGAGCGCACCGAAGATGGCCCAATGACAGAAGCGGCGAGCGATGCCCTGGGGCGTCGAAGATGTGCACGTTTTATTCGGGACTGAGGTCTGGGTGCATGAGGGTGGCTCCGTGGAAGTGGCGCCACCCTACGGCCGGCAGCGCCTGCCGCCCATGACCTGGGTCAGCTGGGGCCGTGTGCGCTGCCTGCGCCGCAAGACGTGGCGGCGTCCGGTGGCGGCATAGGCGCGCGCCAGCAGCGGGACGGACAGCAGAAGAAGTTGTTGTTGCCGGGCATGTGCGGCGCCGCCAGCAACGCCACGGCCGCCGCCGTAGGCAGCGTCAGTACGCGCCGGCGCAACGCGTTGATCTCTTCTGGGGGCACCTGCGTGCGTATCCGCCCCGTCCCCGGTTCATGGGCCGCCTTGGATCAGAGCTTGTAGGCCTTGTGGATCGCCACGATGCCGTTGCTCAGGTTGCGCACTTCCACGCGGCCGAAGCCGGCCTTCTCCATCATGCCCTTGAGCGTGGCCTGGTCCGGATGCTTGCGGATCGATTCGGCCAGGTACTGGTAGCTGTCCGCGTCGCCGGCGAACAGCCGGCCGAGCCGGGGCAGCACCTTGAACGAATGGAAATCGTAGAGCTTGCCGAACAGTTCGCTCTGTACGCGCGAGAACTCCAGCACCAGCGCGCGGCCGCCAGGCTTCAACACGCGGCAGATATCGGCCAGCGCCTTGTCCTTGTCGGTGACGTTGCGCAGGCCGAAGGCCATCGTCACCGCGTCGAAGCTCGCGTCGGGAAAAGGCAGGCATTCGGCGTTGAGCTGCGCCCAGCGCAGGCCCGAGACCAGGCCGCGGTCGGTCATCCGGTCGCGCCCCACGCCGAGCATGGCGGCGTTGATGTCGCCGACCACCACCTCGCCCTCGTCGCCGACCACCGGCAAGAGCTGCGCGGCGATGTCGCCGGTGCCGCCGGCCAGGTCCAGCACGCGGTCGCCTGCGCGCACGCCGCTGATCGCCACGAAATGGCGCTTCCACAAACGGTGGATGCCGAACGACATCAGATCGTTCATCAGGTCGTAGCTGCGGGCGACCGAGGTGAACACCTGGCCGACCAGTTTCTGCTTGTCGCCCACCGGCACGTCGCGGAAGCCGAAGTGGGTGGTCCGTGGCTGCTCGTTCATGGCGGGCAATGCTACAGGATGCGGGTCGCCCGCTCGCTGGTCGGCTTTTCTTGGCGTGGCCGCCGCGTTCCTTCCGGCAGCCGATGCGCGGCTTACGGGCTCACGGCAGGGGTCGGCTTGCCGTCCTGCTTGTAGACGGTGCCGCCCTTCATCACGAAGCTCACCCGTTGCATCGCGGTGATGTCCTGCAGCGGATCGCCCGGCACGGCGATCACGTCGGCCAAGCGGCCGGGCTGGATCTGGCCTAGCTGGTCGGCCTTGCGCAGCAGTTCGGCCGCGTGCGTGGTGGCCGCCTGCAGCACGAACATCGGTGGCATGCCGGCCTGTACCATGTATTCGAACTCCTTCGCGTTCTGTCCGTGCGGGTACACCGACGCGTCCGTGCCGAAGGCGATCTTCACCCCGGCCTTGTAGGCGCGGCCGGCGGTGGCCTGGATGATCGGGCCGACCTGACGCGCCTTGGCGGCCACCTGCGGCGGGTAGTAGCCGGGCGTGCCCGCCATCTGCTGGACGTACTTGCCGGCGATGATGGTGGGCACGTACCAGGTGCCGTGTTCCTTCATGAGCTTCATGTCGGCGTCGTCCATGAAGGTGCCGTGCTCGATCGAGTCGACGCCCGCCAGCACCGCGCGGCGGATCGCCTCGGCGCCGTGCGCGTGCGCGGCCACGGTGAAGCCGTAGTCGTGCGCCGCGGCGACCACCGCCTTGATCTCCTCCAGCGTCATCTGCGGGTTGTCGGCGCTGGCGCTTTCGTCCAGCACGCCGCCGGAGGGCATGATCTTGATCAGATCCACGCCGTCCTTGTAATGCTGGCGTACGGCCTTCCAGGCATCGGCGGGGCTGTTGATGATGCCTACCCTGGGACCGGGATCGCCGGCCAGGTCCTGGCGGTAGCCGTCGGTGGGATCGGCATGTCCGCCGGTGGAACCGATCGGCACGCCGGCGGTGAAGATGCGCGGGCCGGGCACGACGCCCGCATCGATCGCGTTGCGCAGGGCGATCGATTCGTTGGCGTTGTCGCCGAGATTGCGCACAGTGGTGAAGCCGGCCAGCAGGGTGCGGCGCGCGTAGACCGTCGAACGGATCGCGTAATCGGCGGTGTTCCAACGGAACTGGTCGGTGTAGCCGGTGGGGCTGGTCTCGGAGGTCAGGTGGGTGTGCGCGTCGATCAGGCCGGGCAGGCAGGTCTGGCCTGCCAGCTCCAGCACGCGGCCATCGCCGCCCGCCGGCGCACCGGCATGGATCGCCTGGATGCGCCCTTCCCGCACCACCACCGTCGTCTCGCCCAGCAGCTTGCCTGCGGCCGGGTCAAGCAGGTGGGCGCAATGCAGCGCGGTGGCGGCCTGTGTCGGCGGATCGCCGGCAAGCACGGGAGCGGCCACCAGCAGGGCGGCCAGGACGGGCACAGGGCGTAGCGACATGACGGCCTCCTCGGCGGGAGCGGCCATCATAGGCGGCCCCTTGGGCCGGCCGGTAGCCTGGCCGACGTGCCCGCAAAGGCCCGCCTGGGGTGAAGCCCGCTAGGCGTCCCGGGGCGGCTCGTGCGCGTGTTCGTGCTGCTCGGTCTGGACGTGGCGCCGGTGCAGGTCCTCGCTGCCGCTGTCCTCGGGCACGTGCGCCGCCGGCCTGGATGGCGCCGCGTCCATGTCGCCGTCCACGCCGGTGATCTTGAGGATCGAGTGGCGTACTTCGCGCGCCAGGATCACCCGCGCGTCGCGCACCATGTCCTCCAGCGCGCGGTCGTAGTCGAGCTTGCCGGCCTCGTCGGTCCACACGATCTTCTGTTCGCGCAGCTTCTGGATGAAGCCGCGGAACAGCGCCTTGTCGAAGAACTCCGGCGCGGACTGCTCGTTGAGCAGGGACAGCCGCTGCGCGGTGAGCGCGCAGGCGTTCTCCAGCTCCGCCGCGGTGGTGGTGTGCGGGCCGTTCTTGGCCAGCGCGGCGATGGTGATGTAGTAGCGCTCGAAGGCCTGGATCAGGCTGCGCGCGATGGTCTTCATCTGGAAGGCCGCATCGTCCTGGCCCGGCCCGCGCTCGAGCACGCGGCCATCGGCGGACGCTTCCAGCAGGCCGCGGCCGACGAAGAAATCGATGGTGCCCTGCATCTGCGCCACGAAGCCTTCCGTATCCCACGGCAGGAACAGCTCGCCCTGGATGAAGGGATAGATGATGCGGCCCAGCCTGATCACCGAGGCGCGCGTCATGCGCCGGTTGTTCAAGAAGCAGCAGGACACCCACGCGGCGGTGGCCGTCAGGTGCAGCACGTTGTTGCGGAAATAGGACAGCAGCACCGCCGGCTCGTCGTCGGCCACCAGCACGTCGCCCAGCGGGTGGCGTACGCGGCGGATCCAGCCCATCTGCTCGCCATAGGCGACGATCGCGGGCGGGTCCATCGGCGTCAGCGTGACGCGGTCGGAATAAGGCATCTGCGTGAGCAGCGCGCGCATCAGCTCCAGCTGCGCGAGCAGGTCGCTCTCGGCCATCGCATGCTTCGGAGTCGCCAGCAGGGCCAGCGCCAGCAGGTTGATCGGGTTGACGTCGGCGGCGCGGTTGATGTTGACCTGGATGCGCTCGGCCAGGTCGTCCACCACGCGGTTGAGCCACTCGGGCTTGGCGTCCGGATCGGCCGTGGCGGCGCGCCAGTCCTGGCTGGCCGCATCCAGCAGCGGGGTCAGCTCGATCGGCTCGCCGAAGTTGAGCGCCACGTGGCCGTAGCGCTGGCGCAGCACCTTCAGGCCCTTGAGCAGACCGAGCAGGGATTCCTTCTCCTTCGGCTTGCCGGTGAGTTCGCCGATGTAGCTCTTGCCCTCCATCAGCTTCTCGTAGCCGATGTAGACCGGCTGGAACAGCACCGGGCGGCGCGGCGCGCGCAGGAAGGCGCGCACGGTCATCACCAGCATGCCGGCGCGCGGCGCCAGCAGGCGCCCGGTGCGCGAGCGGCCGCCCTCGATGAAGTATTCCATCGGCACGCCGCGGTCGATCAGCTGCGCCACGTATTCGTTGAAGATCACCGAGTAGAGCGCATTGCCCTTGAAGCTTCGGCGCAGGAAGAACGCGCCGCCGCGGCGCAGGATCGGGCCTATCACCGGCAGGTTGAGGTTCACGCCCGCGGCGATGTGCGGCACCACCACGCCGGACATGTGCAGCTGGTAGGACAGCAGCAGGTAGTCGGCATGGCTGCGGTGGCTGGGCACGTACACCACTTCGTAGCCGGGCGCCGCGGCGCGGGCCTTGTCGAAGTGGTGCATGGCGATGCCGTCGTAGAGCTTGTTCCAGAAGTTCGACAGCAGGAACGACACCGAGCGCACCACCGGATGCGAATAGTCGGCGGCGATTTCCATCACCAGCTTGTGCGCGCGGCGCCAGGCCTTGGCGTGGGAGATGTGCTCCTTGGCCGCGGTGGCGCCGATCGCGGCGCGCACCGGCTCGGCGTTGAGCACCGAATCGGCGACGGTGCGCCGGTGCGACAGGTCCGGCCCGATCACCGCCGCGCGGATGCGGCGGAAGTGCGTGCGCAGCACCCGCGCGATCTTGCGCACGAAGCGGTCCGGCTCGGTCTGCCCGGCCTCGTCCAGCACCGCGCGCAGCGACACCGGCGCGGAGAAGTGCACCACCGTGTCGCGGCCGTTGAGCAGCAGCGCCAGCAGGCGGCGGAAGCGGCCGACCATCACCCAGTTTTCGGAAAACAGCACGCGGAACCAGCCGGCGTCGCGGCTGGGCGCGCGGCCGACGTAGATCGACACCGGCACGATCTGGATGTCGCTTCCCGGCTGGCCTTCCAGCGAGCGCACCAGCTGCGCCAGCGACTCGTTGGGCGGGCGCTGGCGGTTGCGGCCCAGCAGCCAGCCGTCGCGGCGCGCCAGGGCGAACACCGAACGCTTGCGGCGGCTGCCGGCCAGCGGCTGCATCGGCGGCGGCAGGCCGGCCTCGCGGCAGGCGCGCTCCAGGATCAGCGCGTCGGAGAAACCGTCGCGCTCGATCACGTAGCACACGGGCGCTCCCGCCTTGAGCAGGCTGGCCGGTTCGGCCGGATCACGCCGGATGCGTACCCAGGGTTCGAGCAATTGGCCGGCCAGGCCGAACCACCAGGGTGCGCGGCTGCGGCTCGGATAATCCGCGGTCATGTTCTGCATCGGCGGATTGTAGCCGGTGGGCTGTAAAAGACGCCCGGGTGCTCAGCGCGGCGCCGGGGCCACGGCCGGTGCGCTGGCGCCGGCCGGCGGGGCGGCCAGGCGCTGGTGGGCACGGCGCACGGCCTGCAGCAGGTCCTGGTCGTACCAGCGGCCGTTTTCGAGCACCAGTGTCGATTCCATCGAAAGCGGCTGGTCCAGCAGCTGGTATTCGATGCGCACGCGGGCGTAGGGCGGGTGGTAATCCAGCGGCACGACACGGGCCGAGTCCAGCGCCTGATCGAGCGCCAGCCCGTAGATCGCCAGCAACTGCTTGAGGCCTTCGAACGCGGTGGCGTAGCTGCGCATGGCCTGGTCGAAATCCATCGTGCGCAGTTGCTGCGCGTCGTGCAGGCCGAGCTTGCGTGCGGTGGCGACGACCACGCCGACCGCCCGGCGAGCCCTGGCCGGATCGAACCAGGGCGCCCGCTGCGCCCATGGAGCGAGCGCATCCAGCAGTGCCGTGGCGTCGCGCTTCTGAGCGTCGCCGAGACGAGGGTTGCCGGCGATCGCCTTGGCCCCGAGCGCGCGGCCGATGCCCGCCAGCAAAGGCAGCTGGTCGCCGTAGCGAGCCTGCGTGTCGGCAAGCCAGGGCTGCAGGCGGGCATCGAGCGCCGCCTCGGCGTCCGGCGCGGCGAGTTGGCGCAGGGCCGTATCGATGCGCTCGCGGTCGGCCTCGCTCATCGGAGCTTCGCCGGCGCGCAGCTTTCCCCAGTCCGCGCGCAGCAGGGCGTAGTCGCGCGGCGGCAGGGCGTGACGCCAGAAGCCGGCGAAGTCGTCCGCGCGGATCAGCGCGATCGATTCGCGCACCGCCGCCTCGGGGGACGGGCTGCCGGAGGCGGTGGCCGCATCGTGCGAATGGCAGGCGGCCAGGGCCAGCAGGCCAAGCAACAGCATCAGGCGGCGTAGCGTCGTCAGGCGCATGGACCTCTCGTCGGTGCGGAATGGCGCGGGGCGAACGGGCAGGGTAGGTGGGCGGACGCGCCAGCGGCAAGCCGTGGGGCGATGGATCCGCCGGCGGCAACACGGCGCGCGTGGGCGCCCTCGCGGGCAAGAAAAACCCCGCGGGCCTGGAGCCGCGCGGGGTAATCCGGCCGAGCCGGAAGGGAAATGGCCTTGCCCGCGGTTTGGAGGTCAGCAGGTTTCGGCGAGAGAAAGCTTAGTAGCTCTTCGTACCTAAGGCAATACTTGATATTTATATATGTAACCATTTGATTTTAATGGATGCGTAAAGCGTCTAGCTTCGCATTGCGACGCACGTCGCGGGGCGCCCGCCAGTCGTTGTCGAACAGCGCCTGCTCCCAACCTGCCGTAGGCGGGATTGGGCAGGACGAATCAGCGCACCCCGATCCAGTCCAGGTAAGGCTGGACCAGCCACGAAATCGCCCAGCTGGTCGCCCAACTGCATCAGCGCAAAGGCATGTTCCTTGGTTGGAGGTCGTCCGACAGGATCGGCCGGCTTACGACAGGCCGGTAGCAGGCCCGCCTCGTTGCCGGCCGGCTGGCGAACGGCGTGGCCTGCTGCGAGACTGGGCTCCCGTGCTTCCCCCGAGCTCCGGCATGCTTTCCGATCCTTCCCTCCTGCGTGAGCCCTCGCGCGCCGTGCGCCTGGCCAGTTACGTGCTGACAGGCATCGCCCTGCTGCTGGTGCTCAAGCTGCACCTGCTCTCGGCGCTGCTGGCCGGACTGCTGGTGTACGAACTGGTGCAGACGATCAGCCCGCTGCTGGAGCGGCGCCTGTCCGGCAGCCGTGCCCGCGTCGTCGTGGTGGCGTTGCTCGGCGCCGTGGTAGTCGCCCTGCTGATCCTGCTGGCGCTGGGCGCGATCAGCTTCTTCCGCAGCGAAATCGGTAACCCGCAGGACCTGTGGCGCCTGCAGCTGATGCCGCTGGTGGAAAAGGCGCGCGAGCAACTGCCCGCCGCACTGGTGGGCTCGCTGCCGGACAGCGTCGACGAACTGCGCGTGATGGCCGGTGAACTGACCCGCAAGCATGCGGCCAGCCTGCAGCTGGCCGGCAAGGACACCGCCCGCGGCTTCGCGCACATCATCATCGGGCTGGTGCTGGGCGCGATCGTCGCGCTCAGCCGCAGCGCCCGGCCACCGCACCAGGTCGGCCCGTTGGCGGCGGCGCTGGGCCAGCGCTGCCTGCGCCTGGCCGAGGCCTTCCACAACATCGTGTTCGCACAGATCAAGGTTTCCCTGATCAACACGACGTTCACCGCGATCTTCCTGATCGGCGTGCTGCCACTCCTGGGGATCCACGTGCCGCTGGCCAAGACACTGGTGGCGCTGACTTTCGTGATCGGCCTGCTGCCGGTGATCGGCAACCTGATCTCCAACACCGCCGTGACCATCGCCGGCCTGTCGGTGTCCCTGGGCGTGGGCATCGCGGCGCTGGTCTTCCTCATCCTGATCCACAAGCTCGAGTACTTCCTCAACGCCCGCATCGTCGGCACCCAGATCCGCGCGCGCGCGTGGGAACTGCTCATCGCCATGCTGGTGATGGAAGCGGCCTTCGGCCTGGCCGGCCTGGTCGCCGCGCCGGTCTACTACGCCTACCTCAAGAGCGAGCTGGAAGGCGAAGCGCTGCTGTGAAGCTGCAAAGCTGGTGCGCCTGGATAGCTGTTGCGGCAGGAAATTTGATTTCGGTCACGGATTGCTGTACCTATTCGTTTAGTTCGCGTTAAAGGAAGCTGCGTGGCAGGGAAGCGCAGGTCCCGCCGTTCGTACCGCTGGGGAGCGGTGGCAGCCGAACTGATTTCACATTCGACACTTTGGGGAAAAATCACATGCTTAAGACCAAACTCGCGGCCGCTGTGCTGGTCGCGTTGAGCGTCGGTCCGTCCGCCGCGTTCGCTTACGGCCAGACTGCTGCCGCCCAGCAGGACACCACCCAGTCCAGCAGCGCCGAGCAGAAGGCGAAAAAGCTTGAAACGGTCACAGTCACCGGCTCGCTAATCCCGCAGACCGAAATCGAAACCGCCACACCGATCGTCACGATCACGGCACAGGACATGAAGGTCCGCGGCTTTACCACGGTGGCCGAGGCCTTGCAGCAGTCCTCCTTCGCCACGGGCAGCGTGCAGGGCACTTCCACGTCGGGATCATTCACCCAGGGCGCGCAGACGCTCAGCATGTTCGGCCTGCCGGTGGGCTTCGTGAAGTACCTCGTCGACGGACGCCCGATGGGTAACTTCCCGGCGCTCTACAACGGCAGCGACACCTTCAACAATCTCAGCGGCATCCCGATGGAAATGGTCGACCACATCGACGTCCTGCCGGGTGGGCAGTCGTCGCTGTACGGCTCCGACGCGATCGCCGGCGTGGTCAACATCGTGCTCAAGAAGCACGTGGACGCACCGACCATCGACGTGCGCTACGGCTGGCATTCCGGCGGCGGCGGCGCAGATCGGCGCATCAGCTTCGCGGACAGCTTCGGCGCTGGCAAATTCAACCTGCTGGTGGGCGGGCAGTTCGAGAGCACCCAGCCGATCTGGACCGGTGATCGCAGCCTGACCCGCCAGTACTTCACCCAGGGCACCAGTGCCCCGGTGGCCTCGCGCGACTTCCTGGTCTACAGCCCGTTCTCTGGGCATTACTATTTCGAGGACCCGAACAACTGCTCGAACGTGACGAGCCTGTTCGGCGGCACCGAAGGCCTGCGCACCCGCACCCGTGGCCGTACCTACTGCGGCTCGTTCTACACCCCGAGCTACGCGACCGTCACAAACGACCAGAAGACGGCCAACCTCTATACGCACGCCAGCTTCGACGTCAGCGACAACCTGCAGCTTTACGGCGACCTGCTCTATAACTACGACGAACAGAAGTACTCGATCGGCTCCAACTTCACCTGGTGGGGTACCGGCGTCAAATACGGCGCTTTCTACGACCCGAACCTGCAGGATTACGTCGATCTGCAGAAGGCGTTTGCGCCGGAGGAAACCGGCGGCTTCAAGTCGATCATGAACAAGCAGTACGAGAAGTCGTACATGTTGACCCTGGGCGGCAAGGGCACCTTCGGCGAGTCGAACTGGGACTACGACCTGGGCTTCACCCACTCGGACGACAAGCTGCTGGAGCACAATTTCCAGCGCTTCGCCGGCCCGATCGACAACTACTTCCTTCAGCACGTGCTGGGCCCGCAGCAGGGCATGGACCCGAACTACGGCGCCTATCCGCAGTTCACTCCCGACTACGCGGCGTTCTACAAGCCGATCTCGCAGGCGGACTTCAAGAGCTTCACTGGCTACACCGACACCAACGCCAAGACCTGGGACAACATGCTGCGCGGCCAGCTGACCAATGCGTCGCTGTTCAAGCTGCCCGGTGGCGATGCCGGCCTGGCAGTCGTGCTGGAAGGCGGCAACCAGGGCTGGTCCTACGTGCCCGATCCGCGCCTGCTCGACGGCGAGGTGTGGGGTACCACTGACGTGCAGGGTGCGGGCCATCGTTCCCGCTATGCGGCCACTACCGAGTTGCGGCTGCCCGTCTTCAGCATGGTGACGCTGGATGCTTCGGGCCGCTACGACAATTACCGCGTGTCCGGCGAGAACGTCCACCACGCCACCTACAACCTGGGGCTGGAGTTCCGTCCGATCGAGTCGCTGCTGCTGCGTGGCCGTTACGGCACCGCCTTCAAGGCGCCGACCCTGTCCGACGAGTTCCAGGGCCTGAGCGGCTTCTACAGCTTCGTGCCCGACTACCTCAACTGCGGCCGCCTGGGCTTCGACCCGGCGCATATCGCCAACTGCCCCACGCCGTATGACAGCACGCAGTACTTCGGCCAGCAGGCAGGCAACAAGGCGCTGCAGCCGATCACCGCCAAGGTGTGGAGCTACGGTGCGGTGTGGGCGCCGACGTCCAAGCTTTCCTTCAGCGTCGACTACCTGCACTGGGACATCAACAACGAGGTCAACACCGAGAGCGCGGACCTGCTCTCGCAGGCGGAGTATCTGTGCGACATCGGCACGCTGGATAAGACGTCGCCGACCTGTACCAACGCCTTCAGCCAGATCACCCGCGGCACTTCGACCACCTCGGGTCTGCTTGGCCAGATCCAGAAGATCTACACGCCGAAGGTCAACGTGTCCAACGAACAGGTCAATGCCGTCACGGCCAGCATCAACTACGTGCAGGACATCGGCCGCTGGGGCCGGCTGGCGTTCGCGACCTCCTACAGCGACGTGCTCAAGCACACCACGCAGGCGTATCCGAACGACCCGCGCATCGACGTGCTGCGTCATCCGGCGGCTTACCCGAACGGAACGGACTTCAAGAGCAAGGTCAACGGCTCGCTGACCTGGACGCCGAATGAGCAGTGGAGCGGCACGGTGTACTTCAACCGCTATGGCCGCACGCCCAACTACCTGGCCTCGTCGCTGGACAACTACACCAGCCCCGGCACCGGCCGGCTGGGCGCGTGGATCCTCTACAACGCCAGTGTGACCTTCAATCCGACCAAGAACCTTGGCCTGTCGTTCCTGGTCAACAACCTGTTCAACAAGATGCCGCCGCTTGACCGCAGCTATCCCGGCACCTCCTCCTCGCCGTACAACGACAGCAACTACAACGTTTACGGTCGTGCGATGTACCTGGAAGCCAACTACAAGTTCGGCGCGAAGTAAGGAAAGCAACGCAGCAAGAAAAAGCCCCGCATCCGCGGGGCTTTTTTTTTCGCTACAGGACGATGCCGGCTTCCTCCAGCAGCGCCTGCAGCGGGCGCAGCTGGGCGGCGTACTTTCGCCAGCGGCCAATGGACGAGCGATTGATCGGTTCCCTGACCTGCACCGCGCTGGCAGTGGCCACCGGTGCGGGATTCTGCTCGAAGCGCAGGCATCCCTCATGCCAGGGCAGGCCGCAGTGCTCCAGCAGCCTGCGCATGCCCGACTCCGGGTCGGCCACCAGCGCCTCGTATTCGACTTCTAGGATGCGCCCGGGCAGTACGCGTCGCCAATGCGCCATCAGGCGATCGAACAAGAGATAGTAGCGTCCGGTGTCCAGCAGATCGAACGAATAGTCGTAGTAGGGCGAGGTCTGCGCGAACAACTGCCGAAAATTGCTCAGACACGTATCCATGGGGTCGCGCCGCAGACAGATGATCCTCGCCCTGGGAAGGGCACGTGCGATGAAACCCGCATAGAGGAAATTGTGCGGCAGCTTGTCGACGAAGCGTGGCCTGGCAGCCGTCGCCGGCCGGGTGCTGGCCAGGTAGTTCTGCCCGAGTCGATTCCAGTCGACATGCCGCCCACGGGCGATGGTGTCCGGGTCGAGCATATGCGGGGTGCGGCTGCCGGAGAGCCGTTTGAGCTCGACGCCGAAATTCTGCAGCTCGCCGGCGGAATACACCTGTGGATGGCTGGATAGGATGCGCTCGACCAGCGTGGTTCCGGAACGCGGCATGCCGAGCACGAAGATCGATTCCTCGCTCGGGTCGCCCGTATCGGTTGCCACCGGCTCGGGGAACGCGCGTTCCATGGCCTCGACGAGCACCTCGTCGCGTCGGATCGAGTAGTTGCGGGTGGCCCGACCTGCCGCCTTGCCACGCGTCAAATGCGCGAAGGCCACGGAATAGTCGCCCAGGTCCTCGTATTCTTTGGCGAGTGCAAGGTTCAGGTACAGCTGGGCCGGCTGATCATCGCCCGCCTGCCCGAGCAGCCGCCGCAATCGTTCGATGTGGTTGGATTCGGTGTCCTGTCGGCGCAGGCTGGCCAAGGTGAGGTGGGCTTTCCAGAAGGTCGGCGCCAGAGCGATGCACGCCTCGAGCTCCTGCCCGGCGCCCGCCAGGTCGCCATGGAAAAGCAACGCGGTCGCCAAGTTGAACCGATAGTGAGCAGCGGTCGGCATGCGCATGGCCGCCCGCCGGAACGCGATGGCCGCCTGTGCGTATGCGTTGGCCTGGTTGTAGACCACGCCCAGCGTATCGAGCGTCAGGGGATCGTCCGGTTCCAGCGCCATCGCCTGGTCGGCGACCGCCAGCGCCTCGCGCGAAAGACGGGCGATCGAAAGGGCCTTGGCGAGCTGGGCGGCGAAATCGGCCCGCATGGGATGAAGCCTGACTGCGTGCTGCAGCAGCTGGACGGCCTGCGGAAGCTGCTGCAATTCCAGGCAGGCGATCCCGGCGATGTAGTGCATGCCCGATGCCTGCGTCGGCGCCTGGGCCAGGGTGCGCAAGGCGAGATCGCGGGCGGGCAGCCAGTCGCGGCGGTTGAAGGCCGCGATGGCCTGGTCGGCAAGGCGAGAGGCGTCGGTCATGCTGGGTATCCAGAGCGTGGTCCGTCAGCCTCCAGCCAGCATCGCGGCGATCTTCGCCATATGCGACTGCGCCGTCTCGCGCACCACTTCCTTGTCCGCTTCCGGGTCCTTGCCCTGCCAGTGCAGGTCCTCTTGCGGCAGTTCGTTGAGGAAGCGGCTGGGCTGGTTGCTGTGCACTTCACCGTAGCGGCGGGTCTTGGCCGACCAGGACAGGGTGAGCAGTTCCTTGGCGCGGGTGATGCCCACGTACATCAGGCGCCGTTCCTCGTCTATGCGGCCCTCGTCGATGGCGCCCTCGTGCGGCAGCGTGCCTTCCTCGCAGCCGACGATGAAGACGAAGCGGAACTCCAGGCCCTTGGCCGCGTGCAGGGTCATCATGCGCACGGCGTTGCCGGGCTCGTCGCGGTCGGCGTGGCTGAGCAGGGCGAGCTGCGCGGCCAGATCGCCGGCGCTGTTGCCCTTCTGCATGGCGCGGAACCAGTCGCAAAGCTCCTGCAGGTTGGCCAGGCGTCGATCGCGCAGGGCGGCGTCGGGCGTGCTTGCGGCGATGTGCGCGGCGTAGCCGGTGCGCTTCAAGATGCGCTCGACCAGGTCGGCGGCGCTTTCGTGCAGCGAGGCGCTGCGCAGTTCGTCGAGCAGTTCGGCGAAGCCGGCCAGCGCAGCGGCGGGGCGCGGCGTGAGTTGGCGCAGCACCGCGTCGCTGCGGGTCGCTTCCAGCAGCGAGCAATGCCTGGACTGCGCGAGCTGGCCGAGCTTCTCCAGCGTGGTGGCGCCGACCTCGCGTTTGGGCACGTTGACCACGCGCAGGAAGGCCGCGTCGTCGCTGGGATTGGTCAGCAGGCGCAGGTAGCAGAGCAGGTCCTTCACCTCGGCGCGGTCGAGGAAGGAAAGCGCACCGGTGAGGTGGTACGGAATGCGCGCCAGGCGCAGCGCCTTTTCCAATGGACGGGCCTGGAAGTTGCCGCGGTAGAGAATGGCAATGTCGTGCCAGCGCGCCTTGTGTTTTTCCGCGAGGGTGGTGGCGATCGCCGCCACCTTCTCCGCCTCGTGCTCGGCCTCCTTGCACTCCAGCACGCGGATCGGCGCGCCCTCCGGATGCTCGCTCCAGAGCTTCTTCTCGTGCAGGTGCGGGTTGTTGGCGATCAGCCGGTTGGCCGCGCGCAGGATGCGCTTGCCGCAGCGGTAGTTCTGCTCCAGCTTGATCACGCGCAGGTTCGGCCAGTCGCGGCCGAGCTGATCGATGTTCTCCGGGTTGGCGCCGCGCCAGGCGTAGATCGACTGGTCGTCGTCGCCCACGCAGGTGATGCGGCCGCGTTCGCCGGCCAGCGCCTTGAGCAGCCGGTACTGCGCGTCGTTGGTGTCCTGGTACTCGTCCACCAGCAGGTAGCGCAAACGTTCGCGCCAGGCGTCGCGGCATTCGGCGTCCGATTCGAGGATGCGCAGCGGCAGGCGGATCAGGTCGTCGAAGTCGACCGCGTTGAAGGCGGCCAGGCGCTGCTGGTACATCTGGTAGATCGTCGCCGCCTCCAGCTCGCGCGGCGCGCGCGCGGCGGCCAGCGCTTCCTCCGGCGAGAGGCCGGCGTTCTTGGCGCGGCTCAGCAGGTTCCGCAGGCCGAACAGCACGTCCGGCTTGACGCCTTTTGGAGCCAGCTCCTTGACGATGCCCTCGCTGTCGTCGGCGTCCAGCACCGAGAAGCCGCGGCGCAGCCCGGCGCGCGCGTGCTCGATCTGCAGGAACTTCAGGCCCAGCGCGTGGAAGGTGCACACGGTGAGCGCGGCGGCGTCCTCGCTGCTGACCAGCTTGCCCACGCGCTCGCGCATCTCGCGGGCGGCCTTGTTGGTGAAGGTGATCGCCGCGATCTTGCCGGCCGCGAGCTTCCGCCGCTGGATCAGGTGGGCGATCTTCTGGGTGATCACCGAGGTCTTGCCGGAGCCCGCGCCAGCCAGCACCAGCAGCGGGCTGTCGCAGTGTTCGACGGCGGCCAATTGTTGCGGATTGAGCATGGAACGGGCGCTGGTGCGGGCGGGGGACGATGGTAGCAGAGCGCCCTCCCGGGGCCGGATGGGGGCGACGAACTTCTGCCCCCTTAAGGCTTGTCGCATCCGCCATAATCGCCGTGGTTCGGGCACGCGGGGAGCGCGCATGGAGAGGGGATCGACAATCGAGCGGTGCGACGTGGCGATCATCGGCGGCGGGCCTGCCGGCAGCACCGCGGCCGCGCTGCTGGCGCGGCGCGGCTACCGCGTGATCGCGTTGGAAAAGGAGCGCCATCCGCGCTTCCACATCGGCGAATCGCTGTTGCCTATGAACCTGCCGATCTTCGAGCGCCTGGGCGTGCTCGACAAGGTGCGCGCGCTGGGCGTGTTCAAGGCCGGCGCCGATTTCGAGGCGGCCAACGAGCGCGGCTACAACGTGTTCTCCTTCGGCCGCGCGCTCGGCGACAGCCCGCCGCACAGCTACCAGGTGTGGCGGCAGGACTTCGACAAGATGCTCTACGACCATGCGCGCGAGTGCGGCGCCGACGCGCGCGAGGGCCAGGAGGTGCTCAAGCTCGAACAGGCCGGGCCGCGCGAGAACCTGCTCGAGGTGCGCGCCGATGACGGCCGCCGCTATGGCATCGAGGCGCGCTACGTGGTCGACGCCAGCGGCCGCGACGCCTTCCTGTCGTCAAGGAAGAAGCTCAAGCGCAAGAACCCCCTGCACCAGAGCGCGGCCCTGTTCAGCCGCTTCGCCAACGCCGCGCGCCGGCCAGGCGAGGACGCGGGCAACGTCAGCATTTACCGCTTCGAGCACGGCTGGATGTGGATGATCCCGCTGCCCGACGGCAGCATGAGCGTGGGCGCGGTGTGCTGGCCCGAGTACCTCAAGCGCCGCCGCGGCGACACGCGCGAGTTCCTGCTCGACACGCTGCGCCAGAACGCCGCGCTGTGGCAGCGGCTGGAAGGCGCCGAACTGGTCGACGAGGTGCGGGCGGCCGGCAATTATTCCTACGATTCCGCGCGCATGGCCGGCCCCGGCTGGATCCTGGTCGGCGATGCCTTCGCCTTCCTCGATCCGGTCTTTTCCTCCGGCGTGTTCCTGGCGATGGATGCCGCCGAGCGGGCGGTGGAGGTGGTCGACGGCGCGCTGCGCGATCCCGCGCGCGAGGCGGCGCTGCAGGGCGCGCTGGAGAAGCGCCTGCGCGAGGGCATGGCGCGCTTCGCCTTCTTCATCTATCGCTTCAACGAACCGGTGATGCGGCAGATGTTCCGCGCGCCGCGCAACGTGTGGCAGCTGGAGCAGGGCGTGATCTCGATGCTCGCCGGCGATCTGTTCGACGCCCCCCGCGTGCTGCTGCGGCTGCGCCTGTTCAAGCTGGTCTACGCGATCATGGTGTTGCGCAACCTTCCCGGATGGTGGGCCGGGCATCGCCAGCGTCTTGCGCAGGCGCGCGCCGAATGAGGCCGGCCGCGCCTACAATGCGCCGTTTCCGCTGACCGACCGGCCCCGCCGGCGCCTCATGGCCAAGCTCTACTTCTATTACTCGGCAATGAATGCCGGCAAGACCACCACGCTGCTGCAGAGCGCGTACAACTACCAAGAGCGCGGCATGCGCACGCTGATCCTGACGCCGGCGCTGGACGACCGCTACGGCCAGGGCGTGGTGGCCTCGCGCATCGGCCTGAAGGCCCATGCGCGCCGCTTCGGCAGCGGCGAGGACCTGTTCGCGCTGATCGAGGCGGACATCGCAGAACGCGGCGCGCTGCACTGCGTGTTCGTGGACGAGGCGCAGTTCCTCTCCAAGGCGCAGGTGTGGCAGCTCACCGACGTGGTCGATCGGCTCGGTATCCCGGTGCTCGCCTATGGCTTGCGCACCGACTTCCGCGGCGAGCTGTTCGAGGGCAGCCGCTACCTGCTGGCCTGGGCCGACCACCTGGACGAGATCAAGACCATATGCCACACCGGCCGCAAGGCCACCATGGTGGTGCGAGTGGACGAACAGGGCCGCGCGGTGACCGAGGGCCCGCAGGTTGAGATCGGCGGCAACGACCGCTATGTCTCGGTCAGCCGCGCCGAGTTCAAGCACATTACCGAGGGCCGCGGCCGCATCGAGCTGCAGCAGAGCGTGCTGCCGCTGGACGACACGCGCTGACCGCTCGCTCTGCCCGAACAACGCGGGCGGGGAGAGCGAAGGCTTGCAGCTCTTGATCCTGGAATCCAAGGAATCCCCATGACCTCCACGCCGGAAGCTTGGCCGCGCCCTTACTGGCAACCGAGCGACGAGACCATCGTGCTCAACTTCCACGTCTTCGGCCGTTTCGCCGAGGACCTGGCCATTCCCGCCGCGCGCTACGCCAGCAACGGCCTGCCCGAGGGCGTGTCGCTGCAGCGTTTTGCGCATGCCGCGCTGCGCGACTGGGAGGGTTATCCGCTCAAGGGCTCGCTGGGCGAGCTCTTGAAGGAAGACGCACCGGAGGCCTTCGACCTGGCGCGCGCCGCTCCCGAAGTGCTGGTGGTGCGCGGCGAGCTGGCCGACCAGGACAGCCTGGACTACCTGCGCGACACGCTGGGCGTGCTCGCCGGCCTGCTCGACGCGGGCGGGCAGGCCGTGCTGGACCCGCAGATCCTCACCCTGTTCGACGCCGCCGCCTGGCGCCGGCACTATCTGGTCCCGGGCGGCGCGCCGCCGCGCAATCACGTGCTGATCCTGCGCAACGCCGAGGACGAAGGCCGCTCGCACGTGCACACCCGCGGCCTGCGCAAGTTCGGCCGGCCGGACCTGAGTTTCGAGCACGTGCCCGACGCGCATGCCGACCAGGCCGGCATGCTGTGCGAGCGGCTGGTCGAACTGCAGGCGCTGGGTGCGCACTTCGCCGATGGGCAGCCGCTGGAGGTGGAAGGCCTGCCCGGCGGCTTCGTCGCGCGGCGCAGCGGCAGCCTGGAGGATCCCCGCTTCAACAACAGCCACGTGGCGTTCGACTGGCCGGTCTGATGCGGCCGGACCCGGTCGCCTCGCGGTGGACCGGGCCATCGGCTCAGTGCTGGCAGCGCGGGCACCAGAAGGTCGAGCGCTGGCCCAGGGTGGCCTGCCGTATCGGCGAGCCGCAGTTCTTGCACGGTTCCCCGGCGCGGCCGTAGACATTGAGCTCGCGGAAGAAGTAGCCGGGCGCGCCGTCGGGATTGAGGAAATCGCGCAACGTGGTGCCGCCGCGCTCGATCGCCCAGCCGAGAATGCGCTTGACCTCCTGCGCCAGACGCGCATAGCGCTCGCGCGAAACCTTGCCGGCGGCGCGCCGTGGATCGACGCCCGCGGCGAACAGCGCCTCGCTGGCGTAGATGTTGCCCACGCCGACGACCACCGCGTTGTCCATCAGGAACAGCTTTACCGCCGCGCTGCGCCCGCGCGAGAGGTGCCACAGCAGGTCGCCGTCGAAGGCATCGGTCAGCGGCTCCGGGCCGAGCGCGGCGAGCAGCTCGTGCGTTTGGCCAGGCGGCTGCCACAGCAGGCAGCCGAACCGGCGCGGGTCGGTGAAGCGCAGCACACGGGCAGGCCGGCCCGGCTCCGCGGCGAGCGCGATGTCGACGTGGTCGTGGGTGCCCAGCGGCGCGTCTGGGGGCAGCACGCGCAGTACGCCGCTCATCCCCAGGTGCAGCAGGGCGCTGCCGACCTGCGTGTGCAGCAGCAGATACTTGGCGCGGCGCTCGACCGAGTCGATGCGCTGGCCCGGCAACAGCTCGCTCACCTCGCGCGGGATCGGCCAGCGCAGGTCCGGGCGGCGCAGGACCACTTCGCTCACGCGGCGGCCGACCACGTGCGGAGCGATGCCGCGGCGGGTGGTTTCGACTTCGGGGAGTTCGGGCATGGGTTGAGGGCGGAGAAGGGGGCGGGTGGCGAGCGGGCTTGGGGGAACGCTGGCTATCCGGCGAAAGGCGCACCCCATCCGCCTTCGCCACCTTCCCCGCGTTCGCGGCAGAAGGCTCGCTGCTGTTCTTGTCCCGTTACGGGGAGGCCACCAAGGGCGGACGGCCTTTGCCTCAAGCCTCCCACTCGACGTGGAAGCTGCCCGGCCGGTCGGTCCGTTCGAAGGTGTGCGCGCCGAAGTAGTCGCGCTGCGCCTGCAGCAGGTTAGCCGGCAGGCGCTCGCTGCGGTAGCCGTCGAACCAGGCGATCGCCGATGCCAGGCAGGGCGTGGCCACGCCGCAGGTGACCGCGGTGGTGACCACCTCGCGCAACGCCTGCTGGTAACGCCCGGCGATGTCGGCGAAGTAGGGGTCGAGCATCAGGTTGGAAAGGTCCGGATCGCGCGTGTAGGCGTCCATGATCCGCGCGAGGAAGCCGGCGCGGATGATGCAGCCGGCGCGGAAGATGCTGGCGATGGTGGCGTAGTCCAGGTCCCAGCCGTGCGCCCGCGAGGCGGCATGCAACTGGGCGAAGCCCTGCGCATAGGAGATCAGCTTGCCCAGGTAGAGCGCGCGGCGCACCGCTTCGACGAAGCTGGCGCGGTCGCCTGCGAACGCCGCGGCGGGGCCCGCCAGCACGCGGCTGGCGGCGATGCGCTCGTCCTTCTGCGCCGACAGGCCGCGGGCGAACACCGCCTCGGTGATCAGCGGCAGCGGCACGCGCATCTGAAGCGCGTCCTGGCAGGTCCACTGGCCGGTGCCTTTCTGGCCGGCGCGGTCCAGGATCATGTCGACCAGGTCGTGGCCGGTGCCCTCGTCCTTGCGGGTGAAGATGCGCGAGGTGATCCCGATGAGATAGCTGTCCAGCTCGCCCTGGTTCCAGTTGTCGTAGACCTGCGCGAGTTCGGCGTTGGACAGGCCCAGCACCTGGCGCAGCACCGCGTAGCTCTCGGCGATCAGCTGCATGTCGCCGTACTCGATGCCGTTGTGCACCATCTTCACGTAGTGGCCGGCGCCGTCGGGTCCCATCCAGGCCACGCAAGGCGTGCCGTCCGGCGCGCGCGCGGCGATCTGGGTAAGGATCGGCTCGACCTTGGCGTAGGCCTCGCGCGGGCCGCCGGGCATGATCGAGGCGCCGTGCAGCGCGCCTTCCTCGCCGCCGGAAATGCCGCAGCCGATGAAGTTGAAGCCGGCCGCCTGCATCTCCCGCTCGCGGCGGATGGTGTCCAGGTAATAGCTGTTGCCGCCGTCGATCACGATGTCGCCCGGCTGCAGCAGCGGCTTCATCGCCTCCAGCATGGCATCGACCGGCGCACCGGCCTTGATCATCAGCAGGATCCGCCGCGGGCGCTGCAGCGAGGCGACGAAGGCCGGCAGATCGTGGAAGGGCACCAGCCGCCGGTCCGGATGGGCGGCCATCGCCTGCTCGGTGAAAGCGTTGTCGTGGTCGTAGACCGACACGGCGTGGCCATGGCCCTCGATGTTCAGCGCCAGGCTGCGGCCCATCACGCCCATGCCGAACACACCCATCACCTGCTGGCTCATCGCGCGCTCCTTCGGAAGACTTCGACTCGCCCGATATGGGCCCGTCCGCGCGCGCCACAAGCGCAGGACACGTCAGTGGATGCGTTCGGCGTCCCTGGCCGCGGGCCGCGGCGTGTAGCGCAGCGGCACCAGCGCGATGCGCTGGCCCACGCGCACGTAGCGCAGCGGGCCGGTCACGGCGGTGGTGCCGAACTCGATCGTGCGATCGTCCAGCTGCAGCCGTGCGAGCGGCGGGACGAGGCCGATCTTGGCCAGGTCGAAGTTGCCGGCGGGACGCCAGCCGGCCACCGGCGCCGCGGCGATGCCGGCCAGGTCACCGAGCCGGCCGTCATCCGCATGCCGGCCATCTTCGGTCCACCAGTGACCGTCGCGCTTGCGGTAGCGTTCCGGCGGCCTGCCGGACATATCCAGCGTCACCGCGGTGATCGACGCCGGATCGACTCCGAGCAGGGTGCCGGGCGCCCGGGCGCGGTCGTGACGGTACTGGAGCGCAGCCAGCACCAGCAGCGCCGCGGCGATGCCCAGCACGAGCCCGCGCTGGCGTGCCGCCCGCCGCATCAGCGTCGGCGCCGGCGCCAGGCCAGCAGGCCGCCGATGGCCAGCAACACCAGCGGCAGGGCGACCATGAAGCCCAGGCTCAGCACGTTGAGCTCGGCCTGCGAGATGTCCAGCGTACGGTCCGGGGCGCCGCGCGGCGGCAGGCTCACCAGCGCGTCGTCGCCGAGCAGCCAGTCGAACACGCGCTCGCCCAGCGCACGGTTGCCGCCGTTGCCCAGGAAGGTGTTGGAGAGGAAATCGCCGTCGCCGATCACCACCACGCGCTGCTGGCTCTTGTCGGGGCTGGGCGAGAGCCGGGTGAGCGCCAGGCCGAAGTCCAGCGGGCCTTTGAGCTCGCCGGCGGCGGCGTCATAGCGGATGGTCGAGCTGGCGGCATTGGTGATCGGCTGGAATTCCGTCCAGCTCTGCGGACCCGATCGCAGGAACCCCTGCACCGTCCAGTCGTTGCGGTTGACCTGGGCCAGCGCGGCGACCTGCGGGAACAGCGTGGTCAGCACGAAGCCGCGGGTGATCGCGTGCGGCGGATAGGCGCCCAGCGCGATCATGCGCGGGTCCTTCAGGCCCAGCGCGGCGCCGCCGCCGTCGACCAGCACCCCGGGCAGCACGCGCAGGCCCAGTGCGTCGGCCAGCGGCGCGAGATTCAGGTCGCTGTCGGCCGGTTCGGTGAGCCAGAGCAGGTTGCCGCCGTTGCCGACGTAGTCGACCAGCGCACGCACCGCGCCGGGCGCGAGCGCCAGCGTAGGGCTGGCCAGCACCACCAGGTCGGTGTGTTCGGGCACCGCGGTGACCTGCGCGAAGTTGAGCGGCACCGCGCGCATGCCGCGGCTTTCCAGCTGCGCCATGAAGGTGCCCATGTCGGCGTTGGCCTGGCCGTCCGCGCGCCGCTCGCCATCGCCGGTGACGAAGGCGACGATGCGCTCGCCGCCGCGCGCCAGCCGCTCCAGCGCGTTGGTGAGGCTGCGCTCGGACAGCTCGTCCAGCCGCTGCTCGCGGCCGTGGTAGTGCACGATGATGGCGCCGTCGACGGTGATGCCGAGCTCGCGCATTTTCGCCGGATCCTGTTCGGGATCGACGAAGGTGAGCGTCAGGTCGCTCTTCAGCCGGCGGTAGCGTTCGACGAAGCCGGCGATGGTCGCGCGCAGCTCGCCCTGCGGGTTGGCGTAGCTGACGATCTCGACCGGTCCATCGAGCTTGCCCAGCACAGCGCGGCTCTCCGCCGAGAGGCTGGCGCGCCCACCCGCGGTCCAGTCGGCGACCCAGGCGTGCTGCGTCGAGAGATAGCCGATCGCGCCGGCCGCGGCCAGCACGGCCAGCGCGAACAACCAGCCGTCCAGACGTCCGAGTAGCTTGCGCATCAGTCGCGCTCCCGTTCGGTCGCCACGCGGCGGATCGCCAGAGCCAGGCAGACCGCCTCCAGCAGGACGAACCACACCACGTCGGGGCTGGCGACCAGTCCGCGCAGCATCGGCTGCAGGTGCGAGCTCATCGCCAGCCAGTTGAGCGCGCCATCGTCGACGCCGGCCACCTGCGCGCCCATGTTCACCGCCCACAGGCCCAGCGTGATCACCAGCGCGGCGGCCGCCGCCAGCGCCGGATGCGAGGCGAAGGCCGAGCAGGCCAGCCCCAGCGCGGCCAGCGTGGCCAGCAGCAGGGCCGCGCCCAGCGCCGCGGCGGCGAGCTTGCCCCAGTCGATGCTGGTGCCATGGGCAAGGGCGAGCGGCATGGCCAGGGTGAGCGCCAGCCAGGCCAGCAGCCACGTCAGCAGGGCGGCGTACTTGCCCAGCACGATACGGGTGGGCGTGAGGCCCATGCCGAGCAGCAGCGCCAGGCGGCCTTCGCGCCGCTCGCCGGCCAGCGCCGACATCGACAGCAGCGGCACCACCAGGAAGGCGAGCTGGGCGAGCTGGGCCAGCAGCGGCACGCCGACCAGGTCGGTATAGCCGGGACCGTCGGGCAGGGCGGCCAGGCGGATCTGCGCAGCCAGGAAGTTGCCCAGCAGCAGGGTGAAGTTCCACGCCAGCCAGGCCAGCGTAAGCGCGCCGAGCACCCAGGCGAGCGGGCGCATGAACAGCCGGCGCAGTTCCAGTCGTGCCATTGCGCTCATGCCGCGGCCTTGGTGGTGGCGATGGCGAAGAAGCGCCGCTCCAGCGCGGCGTGGTCGTGCTCGGCCAGCACGTCGTCGTGGCGCAGCGTGCCCTCGTGCAGGATCGCCACGCGGTCGCACACGGCGGTCACCTCGGCCAGCACGTGGGTGGACAGGATCACCGCGGTGCCGGCGGCGGCCTGCTCGCGGATCAGCGCGCGCAGCGCGGCGAGCTGCACCGGATCGAGCGCGTTGCCCGGCTCGTCCAGCACCAGCAGGGAGGGCTGGTGCACCAGCGCGCAGGCCAGGCCCAAGCGCTGGCGCTGGCCCTGCGACAGTACGCCGGCCAGACGCCGTTCCAGCGGCGCGAGTTCCAGCCGTTCGACGATGCGTGCGTGCGCCTGCTTCAGCGCCGCGCCCTTCAAGCCACGCAGGCGACCATGGGCGTCCAGATGTTCTCCCACCGTCAGTTCCTGCCACAGCGGGGCACGTTCGGGCAGCCAGCCCACCAGGCGGCGCGCGAGTGCCGGCTGCTCGGCAAGCTCCTGTCCATCCAGCAGGACGCGCCCGCTGTCCGGCGCCAAGGCGCCGGCGATCATCGCAAGCGTCGTCGATTTTCCGGCGCCGTTGATGCCCAGCAGGCCCAGCACCTGGCCGCGCCCGAGCGCGAGGTCGAGGCCCTGCACCGCAGGCCGCCCGGAGCGGCGGCGGCTCACTTGCTCAAGCTTTAACAGCGGTTGTGGCAGAGTCATTGCATGATTGTCACGGCGCCCCCACCTTTACACAACAGCGGGCGCTCACGCGCGCGTGAAATGCGACGTGCCATGCTGGCGGGTACGGAAACCCCTCCGATAGACTGCCTTTCAACTTCCCCGGTGTTTTCCTGATGCTCGACACGGTGCTGACCTTCCTTTCCAACGGCGTGACCCACGCCGGTTGGCTCGCCATGCTCGTCTACATGCTGGTGGTGACCCAGCTCACCATCTTCACGGTGACCTTGTACCTGCATCGCAGCCAGACTCATCGTGGTGTGGATTTCCACCCGGTGCTGGCGCACTTCTTCCGCTTCTGGGGCTGGCTGACCACCGGCATGGTCACCAAGGAATGGGTCGCGGTGCATCGCAAGCACCACGCCAAGGTGGAGACCGAGGAAGATCCCCACAGCCCGATGATCTACGGCATCAAGAAGGTGTTCTGGGACGGCGTTTCGCTGTATCGCGAGGCCTGCGAGTCCAAGCAGGACATGGAACAGTACGGCCGCGGCACGCCGGATGACTGGGTCGAACACAAGCTTTACGGTGCCCATCCGTATTGGGGTCCGACCCTGATGCTGCTGATCAGCCTGGCGCTGTTCGGCGTGATCGGTGCGGCGCTGTGGGCGGTGCAGATGGTCTGGATCCCGTTCTGGGCGGCCGGTTTCGTGAACGGCGTCGGCCATTGGGCCGGCTACCGCAACTTCGAGAGCGCCGATACCGCCCGCAACCTCATCCCGTGGGGCTTCTGGATCGGCGGCGAAGAACTGCACAACAACCATCACGCCTTCCCCAGCTCGGCCAAGTTCGCCCTGCGCAAGTGGGAGTTCGATATCGGCTGGGCCGCGATCTGTGGGTTGCGTGCGATGGGCCTCGCCAAGGTATTGCGAGTGGCGCCCTCGCTCGATGTGCGCCCGAACGTGCACCTGCCTGACGCGGAGACGCTCAAGGCCGTGCTTACGCATCGTTTCCAGGCCATGACCGACTACTACCGCGGCGTCATCGTGCCGACCCTGCGCGAGGAAGCGGCTCATGCCGGCGACAACCTCAAGTCGATGCCGCGTCGCTTGCGTCGCGCTCTGGCCGATGGCGGCCGTTGGCTCGACCATGACGGCAGCGCCAAGCTGCAGGCCGTGCTGGCCAAGCGCCCGACCCTGCGGACCGTGTGCGATTTCCGCACCCGCCTGGCGGCGCTGATGGAGCAGCGTGGCGCCGAGCAGGCCCTGAAGGGCTTGCAGCAGTGGATCGTCGAGGCCGAGCAGAGCGGCATCCGCTCGCTGCAGGAATTCGCCGCGCGCCTCAAGGGCTATCGCGTCACCAGCGCCTGAGTCCGTTGTTCAAACCAAGGACTCTGTCGACCTGAAGAAAAAGCCCGCCACCTCGGCGGGCTTTTTCTTTGGATCAGAGCTTCGCCGGCCCCTTGCCGAGCCAGCGATCGATCAGTCGCTTCTCGTAGCGCAGCGGATCGGTGTTGGCAAAGCCGCCGGGGCTGTCGTACATGAAGGCGGGATCGACGAGCTTGCGCTCGCCTTCGCGAATCACCTGCCCCTGGCTGTCGAGCAGGCGGAAGTGCAAGGTCATGCGCGGCGGATAGATGTCCTCGACCACGCGCACGGGGTTGAGCGCGCCCGCCGAGGGCAGGTAGGACCCGGCGCGGTCGAGGTCGGTCACCACGATGTCGAGCTTCTGGCCGGGCTGCAGCACGGCGGCCGCCTGCTTTTCCATGTAGCCCTTGAGGGTATCGAGATAGCCGGGGTCGGCACGAGAGGGCGCAAACGCCCTCACCTCGCGTGTTTCGGTGAAATTCTCCGGATGGTCGTAGCGAACGGTGACCGTACCGCCGCTTGCGGCGGCGACGAGGGTCACCAGAGCAAGGGCCAGGCCGAAGGTCGAGCGGAACGTGAGCTTGGACATGGCATGTCTCCGGTGACGAAGTGAAGCCACACTACGACGCGGGACGCCAACGCGGCGCGAGGCTTTCCGTCGTCGTCCTAACGTCCGATCGGAGTGCCGGTGGACCTGCCACAAGGATCTCCCGGTACGCACCTGATCAGGCAGACACCAGGCTGCGCTCGCTCGGGCGGGCCCGGCAGATGGCGCGCCGGGCAGGGCGGAAAACATGGCGAGGGATGCATCGATCGGCGGATGCCAAGCGGCCGCCGCCCACCACCGCCCAAAAAGAAAAACCCGCCACGTGGGCGGGTTTTCTCAAGATCACTTGATCTTGCCTTCCTTGTAGATCACGTGCTTGCGCACGACCGGATCGTACTTCTTGAACTCGAACTTCTCCGGCGTGTTCTTCTTGTTCTTCTGCGTGGTGTAGAAGTGGCCGGTGCCGGCCGAGGAGATCAGGCGGATCTTGTCTTGGGTCTTGTTAGCCATGGTTCAATCCTCAGACCTTCTCGCCGCGGGCACGCAGCTGGGCGATCACGGCCTCGATGCCATTCTTGTCGATGGTGCGCAGCGCGGCGTTGGAAACGCGCAGCTTCACCCAGCGGTTCTCGCTGGCGACCCAGAAGCGGCGCTCGTGCAGGTTGGGCAACCAGCGGCGGCGGGTCTTGTTGTTGGCGTGCGAGACGTTGTTGCCGGTCTGCACCCCCTTTCCGGTGACTTGACATACACGGGCCATGAGGGCCTCCGTAATCGGTGTTTTGACCGCCCGTTGGCCAGGGCGGCATCGGCCCAGCGACGCCTGGGGCGCCACGCGATGGCTGGAGGGTGTTGCGCTTCGAACGGTGGCCGGCAGTGTTCCGCATCGCGTCGCGGAAGGCCCGGTGAGCCGGGGCGGCCAGGAGTCGAGCCGCGTATTCTCCCGGAAAAACAGGCCCCTGCGCAAGCCTTAGGGGCTATCCCGGATGGCGGGGCCGGCGGATGTATGGAACAATCGTGCTCTTTGCTCCACTGCATTCACGATTCCGAGGGATTCGAAGATGGCCGAAGTCACGCCCGCCCCCAGCCAGGCCAACGGCCCGGCCATGCCGCAGCTGATGCTGCAGAAGATCTACGTCAAGGACGTGTCCTTCGAGGCGCCCAACGCTCCGCAGATCTTCCAGGAGATCGGCGAGGACGAGCAGGCCCAGCCGCAGGTGCAGCTGAACCTGGGCCAGCGCGCCACCGACCTCGGCAACGACCTCTACGAAGTGGTGCTGAGCCTGACCCTGACCTGCACGCTGGGCGAACGCACCGCGTACCTGGCCGAGGTGCACCAGGCCGGCGTGTTCGGCATCGCCGGCTTCGCCGAGCAGGACCATGCCGGCATCATCGGCAGCTACTGCCCGAATCTGCTGTTCCCGTACGCGCGCCAGGTGATTTCCTCGCTGGTGCTGGAGGGCGGCTTCCCGCCGTTCCTGCTGCAGCCGATCAATTTCGACGCGTTGTTCGCCGAACAGCAGCGCCGTGCGATGGGCGGCGGCGAGGCGCCGACGCTCAACAGCTGACGAAGCCGATCCATGCGGGACCAACCGACCCTCGCGGTGCTGGGCGCCGGCTCCTGGGGCACCGCGCTGGCCGCGCTGGCTGCACGCAACGGCGTGGCCACCCGGCTGTGGGGCCGCGACCGCGCGGCGCTGGCGGCGATGGCCGCCAGCCGCCGCAACCAGCGCTACCTGCCTGACCTGGAACTGCCCGCCGGGCTGAGTTACGAGCCCGAGCTGGCCGCCGCCGTCCGCGACGCGGACGTCATCCTGATCGTGGTGCCCAGCCACGCCTTCGCCTCGATGCTGGACGAGCTGGTGCCGTTGCTCGGTCCCGATACGGCGATCGCCTGGGCGACCAAGGGCTTCGAGCCGGGCACCGGCCGCTTCCTGCACGAGCTGGTGGCGCAGAAGCTGCCGGGCCGCCCGGCGGCGGTGGTCACCGGCCCCTCGTTCGCCCGCGAAGTGGCGGCTGGCCAGCCCAGCGCGGTCACCGTGCATTCGGAAGACGAGGCCTTCGCCAAGGCGCTCGCCGCGCTGCTGCACGCACCCAACTTCCGCGCCTATTCGGGCAACGACGTACTCGGTGCCGAGCTCGGCGGCGCCATGAAGAACGTGCTGGCGGTGGCCACCGGTGTGGCCGACGGCATGCTGCTGGGACTGAACGCCCGCGCCGGCCTGATCACCCGCGGCATGAACGAGATGCTGCGCCTGGGCCTGGCCCTCGGCGCGCGGCCGGAAACGCTGATGGGCCTGTCCGGCCTGGGCGACCTGGTGCTCACCTGCACCGGCGACCTCTCGCGCAACCGCCGGCTGGGCCTGGCCCTGGGCCAGGGCATCGCGCTGGACGAGGCGGTGCGCCAGATCGGCCAGGTGGTCGAGAGCGTGGTGACCGCCGACGAGGTGGCCCGCCTGGCCGAACAACACGGCCTGGACCTGCCCATCGCCAACGGCGTGCGCGCCGTGCTGCACGGCGAGGTCACCCCGGTCGAGGGCGTGCGCCAGCTGATGTCGCGCGAACAGAAGCCGGAATATCCGCAAGGCCTGTTCGGCCGCAACTGACGTCTTGCCGCCGGATGCGGCCGCGGCCCGGCGTGGCCGCACGAACTTGCGCCCTCGACGCGCACACCACCGGTCCCCTTGCTAAGCTCGCGGTTTTGGCCGGCAGGGCGGATCGCACGCGCATGCAGCAACCGGACGAAAAGCAGCCCGCCGACCGCGTCTCCCCCCCGGAAGACCAGGCTGGGGGCGGCTTGCCGCCGGCCTGGCGCCGCCTGTTCAGGCCGCCGCCCGCGGCTGCGGCCGAGACCCAGGTGCTGGGCTTCTTTTTCGAAGTGGTGCCCGAAGAGGGCGCGTCCTATGCCCACCTCGACGTGGCGCCGGTGGCGCTGGGCGTCGCCGAGCAAGGCCGCTACGTGCGTCCCGCCCCGCTGGACAGCCGGCACCTGGCGCACGCGCCGCTCGAACCGCACGAACAGCACCTCGCGGCCGCCGTGCTCGGCCTGCCGCAAAGCGTGCGCAAGGGCCGCAGCTACGTGCGGCTGGCCGGCCATATCGGCGATGCGCTGCTGGCGCAGATGCTCGATACCGCGCCGTGTTTCCTGGGCGGCCTGGCCGGACTGCGGCTCTCGCGCGGCAAGGCCCATCCGCTCGCCTGGCAATGGCAGCTCGAGCAGGACGGCAGCCAGCGCCTGCTGCCCCGGCTGGGCCACAATCAGCGCCTGCTGCGGCTGGACAACCTGTGGTACCTCGACGCCGAACATGCCTGCGTCGGCCTGCTCGAGGCCGAGCCGCGCGAGTCGCACTGGCTCGACCTGCCGCCGCTGCAGCACGAATACAGCCGGCCGCTGCTTAAGTCGCTGAAGAACAGCGCACTCGGCCAGCGCCTGCCGCCGCCGCAGGTGTTCGACCAGCTGCGCCGCGCCGAACTGGCGCCCAAGCCGGTGCTGACCCTGCACGCGCTGACCCGCCACGCGCGCCTGGCCGCCGGCACGCCGCCGCTGGCCTACGCGCGGCTGGCCTTCGACTACGCCGGCGAGCGCCTGCCCGGCCGCGGCGGCGAGCCGCTGGTGCGCCGCGTGCGCAACGGCCACCTGGTCGAGATCGCGCGCCGCCGCGCCGAGGAACTCTCGGCCATGGAGCAGCTCGAACGCGCCGGCCTGACCCCCGGCGTGGACACCGAGGGCCTGCCCTGGGACCTGGCCGATACCCTGCCCGAGGACGCCTGGCTGTTCCCCGGCAAGGGCTACGCCGGCGCGCTGGAGGTGAACACGCCCGCGCGCTGGCTGGCCTTGCGCGCCAAGCTCGAGGCCGAAGGCTTCCTGCTCGAATACGCGCCCAGCTTCCCCTTCGAAGTGCTCGAAGGTCCGGTGCGCTGGTACGGCAACGCCACCGAGGATGCCGACGACCATGCCTTCGACCTGGAAATCGGCATCGAGGTCGAGGGCAAGCGCCACAACCTGCTGCCCGCCGTGGCGCAGGCACTGGCCGAGCACCAGTTGAACCTGAGCCCGGCGCCGAACGAGCCGGACGACGCGGTGTGGTACGCGCCGGTGGACGAGCGCCGCCGCGTGCCGGTCCGGCTGAAGGAGCTGCGGGGCCTGCTGGCGCCGCTGGCCGAGTACCTGGAGCGCCCCAGGAAGAAGCTGCACCTGCCGCGCGTGCAGGCCGGCCGCCTGGAAGAACTGGTCGAGGCGCTGCCCAGCGGCGGCGAACTGCGCGCGCCCGAGGCGTTGCGCGGCTTCACCGCGCGCCTGCGCGATGCCGCCGAACGCGCCAGCGACGCGATCCCGGACGGCCTCACCGTCGAGCTGCGCCCGTACCAGCGCGAAGGCCTGCGCTGGCTGAACGCGCTGGCCGAGGCCGGCGTCGGCGGCGTGCTTGCAGACGACATGGGACTGGGCAAGACGCTGCAGTTGATCACCCACCTGCTCGCGCTGAAGGCACGCGGCGCGCTGGCGCAGCCCGCGCTGGTGGTGGTGCCGACCAGCCTGATCCCCAACTGGCAGGTCGAGATCGCGCGCTTCGCGCCCGGCCTGAAAGTGCTCGCGCTGCACGGCCCGCAGCGCAGCGGCGACTTCTCGCAACTGGGTGCGCAGGACATCGTGCTGACCAGCTATGCGCTGTTGCCGCGCGACGTGGTCACGCTGAGGAAACAGCCGTTCGCGCTGATCGTGCTGGACGAGGCGCAGCAAGTGAAGAACCCGCGCACGCAGGCCCGCCGCGCCGTGCTCAGCCTGCGCGCGCCGCGCTGCATCTGCCTGACCGGCACGCCGCTGGAAAACCACCTGGGCGAGCTGTGGTCGCAGGTCGACCTGGCCGTGCCCGGCCTGCTCGGCGACGAAGGCGCGTTCCGCCGCCATTACCGCGTGCCGATCGAGAAACAGCGCGACGAGGATTGCCAGGCGCGCCTCAACCATCGTCTCGCCCCCTTCATCCTGCGCCGGACCAAGGCGCAGGTCGCCGCCGAGCTGCCGCCCAAGACCGAAATCACCCGGCGCGTCGTGCTCGACGGACGCCAGCGCGAGCTCTACGAGAGCCTGCGCCTGACCCTCGCCGACGAGCTGCGCGAGGTGATCGCCCAGCGCGGCATCGCCCATTCGGGCATCGTCGTGCTCGACGCGCTGCTCAAGCTGCGCCAAGTCTGCTGCGATCCGCGCCTGGTCAAGCTGGAGGCTGCGCGCGGCGTGCGCGAGTCGGCCAAGTTCGAATTGCTGATGGACATGCTGCCGGCGCTGCTCGCCGAAGGGCGCAAGATGCTGCTGTTCTCGCAGTTCACCGAAATGCTCAAGCTGATCGCGGCCGAGCTGGACCGCCGGCGCATCCGCTACGTCATGCTCACCGGCGAGACGCGCGACCGGGCCGAGCCGGTGCAGCGGTTCCAGGACGGCGACGTGCCGTTGTTCCTGCTCTCGCTCAAGGCTGGCGGCGTGGGTCTGAACCTCACCGCCGCCGACACGGTGATCCACTACGACCCGTGGTGGAACCCCGCCGCCGAGGCACAGGCCTCCGACCGCGCCCACCGCATCGGCCAGGACAAGCCGGTGTTCGTGTTCCGCCTGATCACCGCCAACACCGTCGAGGAACGCATCGAGGAACTCAAGGCGCGCAAGGCCGAGCTGGCGGAAGCCGTGCTCGAAGGCGGCGGCGCGCGCGAGAAGCTGAGCTTCGACCAGGACGACCTGGACGCGCTGCTGGCGCCGGGCTAGCGCCCCGGCGCACGGGCGGCGCTACCGCGGGCGAGGGTGCGGCCTCCCGCGGCGCGTGGTTCACCTGGACGTGCCACGGCGGTGGGAGGCCGGCTCGTTGCAATAGGCAAAGCGGGTGCGCGCGCGATCAATCCCGCGCGGCGACTTCGTCGATGTGCCGCAGCAGGTCGGCCGGATCCTCGTAGACGCGGAAGGCGCCCGCACGCTCCAGCTCTTCCTGGCCGTAGCCGCCGGAGAGCAGGCCCACGCCCAGCGCATGGCAGCGGCGCGCCGCGAGCATGTCCCAGATGCTGTCGCCAAGCACCAGCGCATGGCGGATGTCCGCGCCGAGCCGTTCGGCGGCGGCCACGAACAGGTCCGGGTCGGGCTTGGCGTGGCGTACGTCGTCGCGCGTGACCACCGGCACCTTCGAGGGGTCCACGCCGAGCGCCTCCAGGTTGTGCGCTGCCGTCTGCATGCGGCCGCTGGTGGCGATCGCCCACGGCAGGCCGGCCTCGGTGAGCCATGCCAGCAGCTCGCGCGCGCCGGGCAGCGGCCGCACGCCGCCGGCTTCGGCGCGCCGGGCGTACGCCTCGGCGTGCCAGCGGCGCAGCCGCGCCACGCGCTCCTCGGTGATCTCGATGCCGGTCTCGCGCAGCAGGATCTGCGTGAACAGGCCGCCGCTCATGCCGATCTTGCGGTGGATGCGCCACACCGAGAGCTCGACGCCCTCGCGGTCCAGCGCCTCTTTCCATGCCAGCACGTGCTGATAGACGCTGTCCACCAGCGTGCCGTCGAGGTCGAAAAGGAAGGCGGTTTTGGGAAGGCTCATCGGATGTCCGTGGAGGGTCAAGACCGGGAACGCCCGGACGGGTGCGGCAGGCCGACCTCGGCCAGCCGTCGGCGCCATGCGCCGCATGGTTGCGCGCCGGTCCCGCCGGCCACGGTCGCGGCCAGGCCTTGGCCAGTGGACGTCAGGCTGGCCAGGAAGCGTTGCCGGCCGGCGGCCGTCAGCGCGTCGAGCGGTGAGGCGGAGGCGGGCGTGTCGCGCAGGCAGGCATCGAGCTGGGCGCGCGAGGCGATTGGCCTGGCCGGATGACGCAAGGTCGGGGCCGACGCCGCCTGCACCGGCGCTGGCGGTGCGGCCGATGCCTGCATCGCCGCGGCAAGGCACGGCGCGAGGCAGATGGCGCGTGGTCGGTTCATCGGCATCCTGGGTGAGTCCCCCAAGAATACCGGCCGGGTGCGCAGCCTGCGTCTACACCTGCGGCAGCAACGAGCGGCCGGAATCCATCACCGCCAGCGCCGCGGCGCCGAGCAGGCCCGGTTCCGGGTGAAGCACGGCGACGGTGGGCACCTGGCGCATGGTGTCGCTGAAGCGGCCCTTGGCCTCGAAGCGCTGGCGGAAGCCGCCGCGCTGCAGCCAGGGCAGCAGGATCGGCAGCAGGCCGCCGGTAAGGAAGACGCCGTCCCAGCCGCCCAGGGTCAGTACCAGGTCGCCGGCGACCGAGCCGAAGATGCCGGCGAGCGTCTCGACGGTCCGCACGCACAGGGGGTCGGTGCCTGCGCTGGCGTGCGCGGTGATGTCCTCGGGCGCGTACTCCTGCGCTCGCGCGCCGGCGATGTCGGCCAAGGCGGTGTAGAGGTTCACCAGGCCGGCACCGCAGATCAGCCGCTCGTTGGAGACGCGCCCGAAGCGCTCGTTGAGCCGGTGCAGGATCTCGATGTCCTCGCGGCTGTGCGCGGCGAAGCCGGCGTGTCCGCCCTCGCTTTCCAGCACGCTGCAATGGCCGTCGCGGCGCAGCAGGCCGCCGACGCCCAGGCCCGTGCCCGGCCCCATCACCACGAAGGTCTGGTGGTCGCAGCGGTCCAGCCGCGGCAGCGGCGGCTCGCCGACCGCCTGCAGGTGCTCCGGCCGCAGCAGCGGCACGGCCATGCTCTGCGCGGCGAAATCGTTGACCAGCCGCACCGAATCCATGCCCAGCTCCGCCTGCAACGCGTGCGCGGCGACCGCCCACGGGTTGTTGGTGATCTTCACCGTCTCGCCGTCGGCGATGCGCCCGGCGGCGGCGATCACCGCGCACGGCGCGGTCAGGCCGGTGTCGGCGAAGTACTGGCGGATCGCGTCGGCCAGCGTGGCGAAGTCGCGGACGCGGTAGCGGCGCACGCTGTCGGTCAGCAGGGGCTCTGCGCGTGTGACGTCGGCCAGGGCGAAGCGCACGTTGGTGCCGCCGAGGTCGGCGAGGAGGACGGGTGATGGGGTGTCGAAGCTCATGCGGTCGTTGTGCGGTGGGCGCAGCGTCGCGGGCGCGGCGGCAATCGTGGGAAGGTATCGGAAACCGGCTGGGCTGGCTACTTGCGCCCGCGCCCGGAAGCCCGGCCCGCCCCCGATCGGAACGCCGCAGCGGCCGGAGCTCGCAATGGCGCGGCGTACACTAGGGGTTTCCGCAGCACCGGACACCGTCCATGACCTTCCCCGCCATCCGCATGCGCCGCATGCGCCGCGATGCCTTCTCCCGCGCGCTGATGCGCGAGCACACCTTGCTGCCGAGCGACCTCATCATGGTCGCGTTCGTGATCGAGGGCGAAGGCCGGCGCCAGAGCGTGCCGTCGATGCCGGGTGTGGCGCGGCTGTCGATCGACCAGTTGCTCGAGCTCGCCGGCGAGTGCGTGCGGCTGGGCATCCCGGCGCTGGCGCTGTTCCCTTCGCCGGATCCCTCGGTCAAGAGCGAGGGTGCGGCCGAGGCGTGGAACCCGGACAACCTGATGCATCGCGCCACCCGTGCGCTGAAGGCCAAGTACCCCGAGCTCGGCCTGATCGGCGACGTGGCGCTGGACCCCTACACCACGCACGGCCAGGACGGCCTGATCGACGCGCACGGCTACGTGATGAACGAGCCCACCGTCGATGCGCTGGTGAAGATGTCGCTGGCCCAGGCCGAGGCAGGCATGGATTTCGTGGCGCCCTCGGACATGATGGACGGCCGCATCGGCACCATTCGGGATGCGCTGGAAACCGCCGGGCACATCCACACGCGCATCCTGGCCTACTCGGCCAAGTACGCCTCCGGCTTCTACGGCCCCTTCCGCGACGCGGTCGGCTCGGCGGCGAACCTGGGCAAGGGCAACAAACACACCTACCAGATGGACGTGGCCAACTCCGACGAGGCGCTGCGCGAGGTGGAGCTGGACCTGGCCGAGGGCGCCGACGCGGTGATGGTCAAGCCCGGCATGCCTTACCTGGACGTGCTGCGCCGCGTGAAGGACGCCTTCGGCGCGCCGACCTTCGTCTACCAGGTGAGCGGCGAGTACGCGATGCTCAAGGCCGCCGCGCAGAACGGCTGGCTGGACGAGAAGGCGGTGGTGCTCGAATCGCTCACCGCGTTCAAGCGCGCCGGCGCCGACGCCATCCTCACCTACTACGCGATCGACGCCGCGCGCTGGCTGCGCGGCGATTGAACGCTCGCGGGCGCCACGCCAACCCTCCCCGCGGTATGTCTGGCCGCGCGGGGGCGATGAGCTTCCGGCGCATGGAATAATCGGCTCTCCCCCTCGGCCGAGAGCGCGCATGGACAGCCACCACTTCCTGCAGACCGCGCTGGTGTTCCTGCTGGCGACGGTGATCGCCGTACCCCTGACCAAGCGCTTCCGCCTGGGCTCGGTGCTGGGCTACCTGCTGGCCGGCGTGGTGATCGGGCCGCAGGTGCTGAGGCTGGTCAGCGACACCGCCGGCGTGGCGACCATCTCCGAGTTCGGCGTGGTGCTGATGCTGTTCGTGATCGGGCTGGAGCTCTCGCCGCAGCGCCTGTGGGTGATGCGCCGCGCGGTGTTCGGCACCGGCCTGATGCAGGTGCTGGCCTGCGGCGCGGCGATCGGTGCGGTCGGCTTCGCCTGGTTCGGGCTGAGCGGGGCGGCGGCGGTGATCGTGGGCGGCAGCCTGGCGCTGTCTTCCACCGCGTTCGGCCTGCAGATCCTGGCCGAGCGCAAGGAGGCCGGCTGGGCCTACGGGCGGCAGGCCTTCGCGATCCTGCTGTTCCAGGACCTGGCGGCGATCCCGCTGATCGCCGCGGTGCCGCTGCTGGCCAGCAGCGGCGGGCAGGGCGTGGACCTGGCCGGCGTGGCGCGCACGCTGGGCGCGATCGTGGCGGTGGTGGTCGGTGGTCGCTACCTGCTGCGGCCGGTGTTCCGCTTCGTCGCCAGGGCCGATGCGGTGGAGGTGTCCACCGCCACCGCGCTGCTGGTGGTGATGGGCACCGCCTGGCTGATGGAGTTGGTCGGGCTGTCCTCCACGCTGGGCGCGTTCCTGGCCGGCGTGCTGCTGGCCGATTCGGAGTACCGGCACGAACTCGAATCGCATCTGGAGCCGTTCAAGGGGCTGCTGCTGGGCTTGTTCTTCATCAGCGTGGGCATGTCGATGGACCTCTCGCTGCTGCTGAGCGAGCCGCTGCGCGTGCTGGCGCTGGTCGCCGGACTGCTGCTGGTCAAGGGCGTGCTGCTGTGGCCGCTGGGACGGCTGGCCGGCCGGCTCGACCGCGGCGAGGCTCTGCGGCTGGCCGTGCTGCTGGCCTCCGGCGGCGAGTTCGCCTTCGTGGTGCTTAACCTGGCCGCCGGGCAGCGCGTGCTCGGCGGCGTACTGCACAACCGGCTGGTGCTGGCGATCACCCTGTCGATGGCGCTGACGCCGTTGCTGGTGGCGTTCACCGGGCGGTTGCTCGGCGCGCGGCCGAAGAAGGCCGTGCGCGAGTACGACACCATCGTGACCGAGACCCCCAAGGTCATCATCGCCGGCTACGGCCGCATGGGCCAGATCGTGGCGCGCGTGCTGCGCGCGCAGGGTATCCGCTTCGTCGCGCTGGACCATTCGGTGGAGCAGATCGACCTGGTGCAGCGCTTCGGCGGCTGGAACGACATCTTCTACGGCGACCCGGCGCGGCCGGAGCTGCTGCGCGCCGCGCAGGCGGACAAGGCCGAGGTGTTCGTGCTGGCCAGCGACGATCCGGAATCGAGCCTGCGCGTGGCGCGGCTGGTGCGCCGGCAGTATCCGCATCTGAAGGTCATCGCCCGGGCGCGCAACCGCCAGCACGTGTGGCGCCTGATGGACCTGGGCATCGACGAGCCGGTGCGCGAAACCCTGTGCGCCAGCCTGCAGATGACCCGGATGACGCTGGAGGCCCTGGGCACGCCGGCGGACGTGGCCGCCGCGCGGGTCGAACGCTTCCGCCAGCAGGATGCCGAACTGCTCAGGCGGCAGTACCTAGTCTACGACGACGACGCGCGCATCGTGCAGACCACGCGCGAGGCGCTGGCCGACCTGGAGCGGCTGTTCGAGGCGGACGCCGAGCGCGAAGGACCGGAGCCCTCTACGCCCGGCTGACGCTCGCGTCATGCCGCGGCCTGGCATGGGTCCTTCCCCCGCGAACGCGGGGGCAGGACCGACATGCGGATGAGGCGCTCATGGGTGGAACGCCGGGCAGCCTCTCGCTTCCCCATCGCCCAGCGGGCACCTTGCCGTAACGGGCAAGGATCGAAGCCGGTGCAGCGGCGCAGTTCAGGCGTGGCTGGCCTGGCGTGCGCCGCTCACTCCGCCGGTTGCGCCGGCTGCCGCAGCATCTGCCGCACGCTGGGCACGGCGTTGCTGCGCGCGGCCAGTTCATGGGCGATGTCGACCAGGCCCAGATGGCGGGCGACGTCGGCCGGCGTGCGGCCGAAAGCGTCGCCAGCCTGGCGATCCGCGCCGCGCGCCAGCAGCACGCGTGCGGCCGGCAGCAGGGCATGCATGGCGCAGGCGTGCAGAGCGGTGACGCCGCGCTGGTCGGCGTGTTCCAGCCGCGCGCCGGCGTCCAGCAGCACCGGCAGCAACGCGGCCAGGTGAGTGGGGTCGCAGGCGGCGCCCGGCTTGAGCTGCGCGCCGAGCAGGAGCAGCAACGGCGTCTTGCCTTCGGCGTCGGCGTGGTTGACCTCGGCACCGTGCTTGAGCAGCGCATCAAACAGGCGCCGCACGCGCAGGCTGTCGTTGTGCTCGAAGCCGAATTGCGCGGCCGCGTGCAAGGCGTTGCGGCCGCGTGCGTCCAGCGCGTGGATGTCGGCACCGTGGGCCAGCAGACGCTCGACAATCTCCGGATAGCCGAGCGCCGCGGCGACCATCAATGCGGTGGTCTCGCCCGGCAGGCGCTGGTCGACCGCCACGCCGCGCTCGAGCAGCAGGTCCACCAGGGCATCGCGGCGCGCGCCCACCGCAGCGGCGAGCGGCGTGACGCCGGTGTCCGCAGCCAGCGAGGCGTCCGCGCCGGCATCGAGCAGGCGTTCGGCGATCTCGCGGTGGCCGGCGCCGCAGGCATGCAGCAGCGCGGTGGCGCCCTGCGCGTCGCGCGTGTCCACGGCGAAGCCCAGTTCCAGCAGGCGCTCGACGGCGGTCAGGGCGCCGCTGCGGGTGGCCGCGGGCAGGTCCGTGGCGGCGAGGGCGCGGCGCGGGCGTGGCCACTCGCCCCAGTCGAGCCAGTGCTGGATCGCGTGGTGTTCCAGCGCCAAGCCCAGCGGCGTTTCGCCGTTGGCATCCGCTGCCTCGGCGTCGGCACCGTGGGCGATCAGCGCGCGTACCAGCCCCAGCCCGCTTTCGCCGTGTTCGATGGCCGCGAACAGCGGCGTGCGGCCGCAGCCGTCGCGCGCATCGGGGTTGCAGCCGCGGGCCAGCAGGGCGTCGAGCAGCGCGGCATGGCGGTGGCTGGCGGCCAGATGCAGCGGCGTGCGCTCGCGTGCGTCGACGCCGAACGGGTCGGCGCCGCCTTCCAGCAACTTCAACGGCAAGGCGGCCCCCTGCGCGCTGTCGCCCAGGGCGGCCAGCGCCTGCGCCAGCAGGCCGCATCCGGCCGGCGAGGCGCCGGCCTTGAGCAGGTCGTCGACGGCCTCGGTCGCGGCGGGAAGCTGCGCCAGCAAAGCATCGAACAGGCGCTGCCCAAGCGCCTGCGGCGCGCTCCCGGCAGCGGCTTCGGCCGAAGCCGGCAGGCGCGCCTCGGATGGCAATCCGTGTTCGAGCAGCCAATGCCGTGCGGCGCCCAGGCCGGGCGCGGACAGGTCCAGATAGAGCTGCGCCAGTTGCGCCTGCGGCCATTGGCGGGCGCGTTCGGCGAACGTGGCGACGATGGCCCACTGGCCCTGGCGCAGCGCCTCGAGCAGGCGCACGGGCGTGTCGGCGTCTTCCTCGCCGTCGTTGTCCAGGCTCGAGGGCAGGGGCGACTGCGGATCGAGCAGTGCGACCAAGTCCCAGCGCCCGGCCGCGGCGGCGTGGTCGAGCGCGCTGCGGCCGTCGCCGCCGGTGCGCTTCGGATCGGCGCCCAGCGCGAGCAGCGCGCGCACGGTGCCGGCATGCGCACGCGGGGACTGGCAGGCGAGCGTCAGCGCGTCGCGGTCGTGGTTGTCGCGCGCCATGGCATCGGCGTGGGCATCGGCCAAGGCCTGCACCAGCGAGCCGGCGCCGCTGCGCGCCGCTTCCATCAGCGCGGTGGAGCCGTGGCGGTCGGCCAGGTTCGGGTCCGCGCCGGCGGCGAGCAGGGCGCGGGCGATCTGCTCGTGGCCTTCGGCCGCAGCGGCCATCAGTGCGCTGCGCTGGTGCGCGTCGGCGCCGTCCACCGGCGCGCGATGCTTGAGCAGCAGCTTGACGCCGGCCGGATCGTCATCGGCGATGCCGGCGGCGGCGACCAGCGCGGGCTCGCCTTCGGCGGGCGCGGGCTTGGCGCCGTGTTCCAGCAGGAACTTCGCCAGCGGCCAGTTGGCCGCGCGGCAGGCGGCGGCGAGCGGGCTGACGCCGGCCTTGTTGAGGGCGTTCACCGGCGCGGCGGCATCCAGCAGCATCGCCGCGACGATCGGCTCCTCGCTCAGCGCCGCGCCATGCAGCGCCGTGTTGCCTTCGCCGTCGGCGGCGAGCGGGCTGGCGCCGTTGGCGAGCAGGGTCATCACCGCTTCGGCGCGGCCATGCCAGCTGTCTCGGGTGGCCGCGAGCAACGCGGTGAGGCCGCCGCTGGCGTGGTTGACGTCGGCACCCTTGGCGATCAGCGCGCGCAGCAGGCGCGTGTCCGGCAGCAGCGCGGCCAGGATGAGCACCGGGCGCTGGTCACGTTCGCCTGCGGCGGGCGCGGCGTTGGGATCGGCGCCGGCTTCGAGCAGGGCCAGTGCGCGTTCGATGTCGCCTTCGCGCGCTGCCGCCAGCAAGGCCGCGTCCTGCCCCGGCGCGCCGGCGACGCGCTCTTCCTCGTTGAGCGTGACCGGTGGGGTTGCCGCCGGGAAGTCGGCCGGCAGGTGCGCGTCCTCGGCGCGGCGGCGCGGGCGCGTGTGCTCGCACAGCAGGGCGCGCAGCGTGCGGTTGGCGATCAGCAGGCAGCCCAGCGGCAGCACCGCCAGCCCGTAGACCACCAGCGCAGCGGTGCGCAGCTCGGTCGGCAATACGCCGTAGAGGCCGGTGAGCGCGATGGCGCCGAAGGCCAGCACCAGCAGCATGAGGGAGGCGGGGAGGAAGTGGCTGAAGAAGCGCTCCTCGCGCGCCAGGTGGCGCCCGAAGGCGAGGCTGCGCGCGGTCGCGGTGAAGATCCAGGAGCCGTCGCTCTGTGCGGGATAGGCATCGTCCCAGACGAACACCAGCCCGAATGCCGGCCACACGCGCCACAGCGCCACCAGCGCCACCACCAGCGCGGCAGCCAGCAGCAGCGCGCCGCCGAGGCTGGGCTGCTGGTGCAGCAGCAGCATCGGCCAGGCGATCAGCAGGAACACCAGCGCCACGTAGCCGGTGAACATCACCAGATGCGCGGCGCCCCGGCGCAGCACGGTGCGGCCGAAGCGCGGTTCGGGGTCGAAGCCGATCGCATGGCAGACCGCCGCCATCGTCAGCGCATTGGCCAGCAGCAGCGGAATCAGCGCCAGCGGGTGGACCCCGAGCGCGGCGATCGCCACGGCGACCCATCCGGGCAGGAACCAGGCCGCTCCGCGGAGCAGGGAGGGCGGGCGGTGGCGCGATCGGGGCTCAGTCATTGCGCGAGTATAGGAAGCGTCGAAGCGCCAGACGGTAACGTCGCGTTAACCACGAGGCCGCAATCAGGCGTCGCGGTCGTCCGGCGTGGCGCGTTGCGCCTGGTTGGCCACGGCGAGCGTTTCCTGCGGTGGCAGCTGCAGGTGCCAGCCCTGCGTGCGCAAATGGTCGAGCACGACGCGGCTGTCCTCGTGCGGCAACCGGCGCTGCTCGTCCAGTTGCACTTCGAGCACGAAGCGCAGGTCGCCCAGCAGCATCGAGAGCGATTCGGGAATCACGCCGAATTCGTCGCGCGCCGCGAGCCATACGTAGGTATCGGGTTTGCGCTGGCTGGAGTAGACGAAGCAATGCATGGGTGGCTCCGATGGCGGCGGCGAGAGCGGGGCGCGAAGGGTAGCAGCGTGTCCGGCAAATGCTGCGGTCGCACTTGCAAGCCCTTGGATGGCTGGGCAGAGTGTCGCGCGGGGGCGTCAAACGCGCGTATGAAAATGCCGACGACGATCCCGTGCCACCCCGAGCCGCGTCCAAGATAAGCAGGAGCAAGCAATGCCTATGTCTTTTCGTTCCGTCCCGGGCGTAGCCCGGCCCCTCGCGCTGGCCGCACTGAGCCTTGCCGTCGCCGGTGCGCTTGCGCTGCCCGAGGGCGCGCACGCCAGTGCCTTCCAGCTGAAGGAAAACAGCGCCAAGGGTCTGGGCCGCGCCTATGCCGGCTCGGCGACCGCGGGCGGCGACGTCTCGGTGGTGGCGAACAACCCTGCCGCGATGAGCGATCTGGACGGCACCTACTTCCAGGCCGACGTCACCGCGGTCAACTTTGGCGCCAAGTTCAATGGCAGCGCGTATGACGCGCTCGGCCGCCCGATCAGCGGCGGCAACGGCGGCGATGCCGGCACCACGCTGCCGGTGCCGGCGCTGAGCTTCGCCACCAAGGTGAGCGACCGCGTCAACGTGGGTATCGCCCTGGACGTGCCGTTCGGCTTCCAGACCGAATACGACCATGATTGGATGGGTCGCTACGACGCGATCAAGACCAAGCTGCAGTCGTTCGACAGCACGCTGTCGGCCTCCTTCAAGATCAACGACCAGTGGAGCGTGGGCGCGAGCGCCATCGCCGAACGCACCAATGCCGACCTGACGAACGCCGTCAACGTCAACGCCATCGGCCTGAAGCTCCAGCAGGGCATAGCGGCGCAGGCCGCCGCGCAGGCCGCCGCGGCCATCGCGCAGGTCCAGGCCGCCGTGGCGGCCGGGCAGATCTCGCCGGCGCAGGCCGCCGCGATGATCCAGCAGATCCAGCAGCAGGCGCAGCAGGGCGCCGCGGCCGCCGCCGGCGGCGTGGCGGCCGCGACCCCCGTGGGCGCCGACGGTTCGGCCGAGGTCAAGGGCAACAGCTGGGCCTGGGGTTGGCAGGCCGGCGCCTACTGGAAGCCCACCGCGAACGACCGCGTGGCGCTGGACTACCGCTCGCGCATCACGCACGACATCGACGGCACCGCGAACTTCACCACGACGCCTGGCTATGGCCTGCTGCTGACCAATCCGGCGCTGGCGGCCAACCTCCCGCCGTTCCAGCGCACCGCCGGCAAAGCCCGCCTTACCAACCCGGCTGTCGCCACCCTGAGCTACTGGCACCAGGAGGAGAAGTTCGGCCTGGGCTTCGATCTGGCCTGGACGCAGTGGAGCGTGATGCGCCAGCTCACGCTCACCTACGCCAACCCGGCGCAGCCGACCACCGTGCTGCCGTTCAACTGGCGTGACACCTGGTACGCCTCGGTGGGCGGCGAGTACTACGCCACCGACAAGCTGACCCTGCGCGCCGGCGTGGCGGTCGATCAGGCGCCGATGAACGCCTCCAACCGCGATCCGCGGGTGCCGGACGCGGCCCGCCGCATGGCGACCTTCGGCATCGGCTACAAGGCGAGCGACCGTTTCGAGATCAACGCCTCGTACGCGCACATCTTCGTCAGCCACGCCGGCGTGAATGGCGCGACCAGCAGCACCGGCGACGTGCTCACCGGCAGCTACGACGATTACGGCAACCTGCTGAGCCTGTCGGCGCAGTACAAGTTCTGATCGGCTGCAACACGAACCTCCCCGCGCGAGCGGGGAGGTTTTTTTTCGTCCCTGGTCAGCCGTTGCGCAGCGGCTTGTCGCCGCGATCGGTAGCGACGTAGTTGCCCTCGCCCTGCGGCTCGCGCAGCGGCGAGGGGCGATCGGGCTGCTCGCCGATGCCGCTCTGGCCGGCCGGGCGGGCGCGATAGCCCGGCTGCGCCTTGTCCGAGGAGTGCTCGCGGCGCAGGTGATCGGCTTGCTCACCGGGCGCCGATGAGGCGTTGCTGCGTGGTTTCAGTTGCGCGCCCTTGGGCTCGCCGCCGGCACCACCTGCGCCGCCCTGCGGGCCGGCTTCGACGCCCGCCGGACTTGCGGCGGACTCGTCGCTGGGAAGATGCGATCTGGACATGGCGGGCTCCTGCAATGATCCGCGTGCAGTGTCGCCAGCGCGCCGTCGCCGGCGCGTGCAAGCACGGTTGCGGGCGCGCTGTTAGCCGTGGCGCAGCAACAATTCCAGCATGCGCCGGAAGCGCGGACCGTACGGCGGGCGCAGCAGCCCTGCGCCGTTCCAGCGCGATTGCGCGAACACCGGCTTGATGTGCGAGAACGTGTCGAAGCCCGCCTTGCCGTGGTAGCCGCCCATGCCCGAGGCGCCCACGCCGCCGAAGGGCAGGCCGTGCTGGGCGATGTGATAGAGCGTGTCGTTGAGCGTGACGCCGCCGGCCTGGGTAGCCTGCAATACCCGCTCGATCGCCGCGCGGTCGCGCTCGAACAGGTACAGCGCCAGCGGGTGCGGCCGGGCGGCGACGTAGCCGATCGCCTGCTCCAGCGTGTCGTAGGCGACGAGCGGCAGCAGCGGCCCGAAGATCTCCTCGCGCATCACGGCCGCGTCCTGCGGCACGTCCAGCAACAGCTGCGGCGGAAACAGGCGGCGCGCGGGATCCTCGCTCGCCGCGCCCAGCGCTTCGACGCGGGCGCCGGCGGCGGCCGCCTCCTCGCGCAATTGCACCATCCGCGCGAAGTGGCGCTCGGAAACCAGGCTGGCGTACTGGCGGTTGCGCGCCAGGTCGGGATAGAGCCGGGCCGTCGCCGCGCGCGCGGCGGCGACGAAGTCCTCCACCCGCGCGCGCGGCAACAGCACGTAGTCCGGCGCGATGCAGGTCTGCCCGGCGTTGACCAGCTTGCCGACCAGGATGCGTTCGACCGCCTGCGCAAGATCGGCGCCGGGCCCCACGATCGCCGGCGACTTGCCGCCCAGTTCCAGCGTCACCGGCGTGAGGTTGGCCGAAGCCGCGCGCATCACCTGGTGGCCCACCGCGGTCGAGCCGGTGAACAGCAGGTGGTCGAACGGCAAGGCGGTGAACGCCTGCGCCACGGCGGCATCGCCGGTGACCACCACCACCTCGTCGTCGGCGAAGCTGCGCGCCACCTGCTCGGCAAACAGCGCCGAGAAGCGCGGCGTGTACTCGCTCATCTTGACCATCGCGCGATTGCCGGCCACCAGCGCGTCCACCAGCGGACCGACGGCCAGGAACAGCGGATAGTTCCACGGCACCACGATGCCGACCACGCCGCGCGGCTGCGGCAGCAGTCGATTCCGTCCCGGCAGGAACGCCAGCCCGGTCGGCGCATGACGCGGGCGCATCCAGCGATGGCCGTGGCGCAGTGCGTGGCGGACCGCCGAAAGCGAGGGGAACAGCTCGAGCAGTTCGGTTTCCTCCACCGGGCGCTGGCCGAAATCGGCACCGATGGCCTCGGCGAACGCGGTCCGCTGTTCGCGGAGCATGCGCGCGAGCCGGCGTAGCCGGTCGGCGCGGGTTCGCCAGGACGGCAGCGGATCGCGCGCCTGCGCGGCCCGCAGGCGATCCAGGAGGGCGTTCAGCGCGGCGGTGTCGGCCATGGGCGTGCGTTCGGCGAGGTGGGGGACCTCATCGTCGCACGCGGGCAAGGAATCTGAGCGCCTTCTCCCTGGCGGGGGGAGAGGGCGCTGGCGCTGCCTATTCGCCGATGGTCAGCAGCGAGGCGTTGCCGCCGGCGGCGGTGGTGTTGATGGTGAGCGTGCGTTCGCCGGCAAAGCGCAGCAGGTAGTGCGGGCCGCCCGCCTTCGGGCCGGTACCCGACAGCGCCTCGCCGCCGAAGGGCTGCACGCCGACCACCGCGCCGATCTGGTTGCGGTTGACGTAGCAGTTGCCCACGCGCGCGCGGCTCTGGATGAACTGCACGGTGTCGTCGATGCGGCTGTGGATGCCCAGGGTGAGGCCGTAGCCGGTGGCGTTGATCTGGTCGATCACGTTGGGGAGCTCGCTGGCCTTCCAGCGGATCACGTGCAGCACGGGGCCGAAGATTTCGCGCTGCAGGGTCTGCAGTGAAGGAATTTCGTAGGCGCGCGGGGCGAAGAAGGTGCCGTGGCCGGTGGTCGCCGGATCGAGCGGAACCTCGGCGATTTTCTTCGCCTCCTTGTCCATGCGCGCGGCGTGCTCGACGAGGATCTTCAGCGCGTCGGCATCGATCACCGGGCCGACGTCGGTGGAGAGCAGGCCCGGGTCGCCGACCTTGAGCTCGGCCATGGCGCCGGCGAGCATGCCGATCACCTTGTCGGCGATGTCCTCCTGCACGAACAGCACGCGCGCGGCCGAGCAGCGCTGGCCGGCGGACTGGAAGGCGGCGGAGATGACGTCCTTGACGATCTGCTCGGGCAGGGCGGAGGAGTCGGCGATCATCGCGTTCTGTCCGCCGGTCTCGGCGATCAGCGCGGCGATCGGCGCGTTGCGCGAGGCGAGCGCGCGGTTGATCGCCCAGGCGGTCTCGGTGGAGCCGGTGAAGGCCACGCCGGCCACGCGCGGGTCCTTGGTGAGCGCGGCGCCGACCACGGCGCCGTCGCCCGGCAGGTACTGCAGCACGCCGGCAGGGATCCCGGCCTCGTGCAGCAGCTTGACCGCCATGTAGCCGATCAGCGAGGTCTGTTCCGCGGGCTTGGCGATGACGGCGTTGCCGGCGGCGAGCGCGGCGGAGACCTGGCCGATGAAGATCGCCAGCGGGAAGTTCCACGGGCTGATGCAGACGAACACGCCGCGGCCGTTCAAGAACAGCTGGTTGCTCTCGCCGGTCGGGCCGGGCAGCTGTTCCGGCTGGCCGAACAACCGGCGCGCCATGGTGGCGTAGTAGCGCAGGAAGTCGGCCGCCTCGCGGATCTCGGCGATCGCGTCGGGCAGGCTCTTGCCGGCCTCGCGCACGCACAGCGCGATGAACTCGCCACGGCGTGCCTCGAGCTGGTCGGCGGCGTGCTCCAGGATGGCGGCGCGGCTGGCGGCCGGCAGGCGATCCCAGCCGGGCTGCGCGGCGGCCGCGTTGGCCAGCGCTTGGTCGGCCATGGCGGCATCGCCGGCGACGTAGCTGCCGATCACCTGGCGGCGGTCGGCCGGATTGGTGACCTGTACGCTCGCACCGGCGGCGTTCGCGCCCGGCACCAGCGGCGTGGCCTGCCACGGACCGGCGTGGCCGTTGACCGCTGCGGCGAGGGAGCGGAGTTCGTTGTCGTTGGAGAAGTTCACGCCCATGGAGTTCTTCCGAAGTTCGCCGTACAGGTTGACGGGCAGGGGGATGCGCGGGTGGGGGATGGAGGCGAAGCTGCGCACCGTTTCGCAAGGATCGGCCACCAGTTCGCGCACCGGCAGGCTCTCGTCCACCACGCGGTTGACGAAACTGGTGTTGGCGCCGTTCTCGAGCAGGCGGCGTACCAGGTAGGGCAGCAGGTCCTCGTGCGTGCCGACCGGCGCATAGACGCGGCAGGGCACGTCCAAGTTCTGCGGGCCGATCACCTCGGCGTAGAGGTCGGTGCCCATGCCGTGCAGGCGCTGGTACTCGAACGGCCTGCCCTTGGAGAGGTGGTGCACGGCCGCGATGGTGTGCGCGTTGTGCGTGGCGAACTGCGGGTAGATCAGCTCCACGCCGGCGTCGAACAGCTTGCGCGCGCAAGCCAGATACGAGACGTCGGTGTTCGGCTTGCGCGTGTAGACCGGGTAGCCGGCGAGGCCGTTCTCCTGCGCGCGCTTGATCTCGGCGTCCCAGTAGGCGCCCTTGACCAGGCGCACGTACCAGCGCCGGCCGGTCGCGCGTGCGGTCTCGATCAGCCAGTCGATCACGAACGGGGTGCGCTTCGAATACGCCTGCACCACTATCCCCAAGCCGTTCCAGCCCTGCAGCGAGGGATGCGCGAAGACGTCGCCGATGATGTCCAGCGACAGCTCCAGGCGATCGGCCTCCTCGGCGTCCACCGACAGCGCGATGCCCTGCTTCATCGCGAGCTGGCACAACTCGAGCAGCTTGGCGGTGAGGTCGCGCCGCGCGCTCGCGCGGTTGGCCACCTCGTAGCGCGGGTGCAGCGCCGAGAGCTTGACCGAGATCGACGGCGCGTCGGTATGGTTGGCGAACGGGCCGCGCGCGCCGATGCGGGTGATCGCGCGGCGGTAGTCCTCCTGGTAGCGCTCGGCCGTCTCGGCGGTGAGCGCGGACTCGCCCAGCATGTCGTAGGAATAGCGGTACATCGCGTATTCCTTCTTCGCGCAGCGGTCCAGCGCCTCGTCGATGCTGCGGCCCATCACGAACTGGTGGCCCATGATGCGCATCGCCTGGCGCACGGCCAGGCGGATCGCCGGCTCGCCGGCACGCGCGACCAGACGCTTGAGCGCGCCGGTGAAGTCGTGGCGGGTTTCCTCGGCCAGGTTGACCAGCTTGCCGGTGAGCATCAGGCCCCAGGTGCTGGCGTTGACGAACAGCGACTCGCTCTGGCCCAGGTGCCTCTTCCAGTCGGCATCGCCGAGCTTGTCGCGGATCAGTTTGTCGGCGGTGATCTTGTCCGGGATGCGCAGCAGCGCCTCGGCCACGCACATCAGCAGCACGCCCTCCTCGGAGGAGAGGTCGTACTGGCGCATGAAGGACTCGACCGCGCTCTGGTCCTTGGCGCGGGCGCGCACGCGGCTGACCAGGTCGGCGGCCAGGTCGATCACCTGCTCGCGCTCGACGGCGGGCAGCGTGGCCTGGGTCAGCAGGTCGTTGACCGCCTCGGTCTCGTCGCGCAGCCAGGCCGCGGTGATGCGCGCGCGGGCCGGCTCGGCGCCGGCGGGGAGTTCGGGGCTGAGAATGGGTTCGATCACGGGATGTTTCGTCGGGAACCGCAGGCGCGGCGGGGAGCCCGCGATTGTACGCCCCGCATGCAGGCGCACGCATCCGTGTGTGGCGGCACGCCCCGGAGCGATGCGCTTCCGCCGCGGCTGGTCCGGCCGGAAACGACCGGTGGCCGCAGCGGCAACCATGCATTGCGCACCGCGCGGTTGGGCGTCCACCGGCCGCTGCCGCGCGTTTCCCCGCGCCACGATCCAGGTCAGCCGAGTGCGACATTCTTGCCACTTTGCGATGCGGCGGCCTATCATTCCGCTGTTCCAGGCACGCCGGATCCCCATGATCGTGCTTCGACCAGCCGCCGCCGGCCTGCCGTGCGTGACGATGTGGCTACGGCCCAATCGCGCACTCAGCCGACGCGGACTGCGTCGCTTGATCGTGGTTCTGGCGGCCTTGGCGCTGACGACGGCCGGGCTGGGCGCGTGGCAGGGGAATGTGTTCGCTCCGCTGTTTGCCCTGGTCGAGTCCTGCGCGATGGCCCTTGCCCTGAGGCAGGCCTGGCGCGCGGGTGACCGCAGCGAACGCATCACCCTCGACGCCTCGTCGCTGGAAGTGCGCTCGCTGCCCGGGCGACGCCGCGCCTGCTTCCAGTCCTACTGGGTGCGCGTGCGGCTGGCGCCAGGCAATGGGCACGACCGTCTGCTGCTGGGGTCGCATGGACGCGAACTGGAGATCGGGGCCTTCCTCGCCGAGGAGGAACGCGCCGAGGTGGCTGGGAAACTCAAGGTGCTGCTGGCCGACGTGCAAGGCCAGCCGTGCAGGTAGCTACAACAAAGGTGCAGGACATGACATCTGGCGGCATCAGGTTCAAGGCATGGGCGGCAGCGGCCTGTGCGCTGTTCGGCGGGACGGCGTGGGTCAGTACGGCTTTGGCCAATCCCCAGCCGGGCCAGCTCAACATGACCCGCGGCGTGACCGAGTGGTCGTCCGAGCCTTACTTCCTCAACAACGTCGCACTCGGCGTTTGCATCGTGATCGGCGTCCTGGTGTTCGGCGCGATGTTCATCGCCATGTTCCGCTTCCGCAAATCGCGGGGCGCGGTGGCGGAGAAGTGGTCGCACAACACCATGCTCGAAGTGGTGTGGACCACCATCCCGGTGATCATCCTGATCATCCTGGCGTGGATGGCCACCGGCGGCCTGACCTCCTTCGCCGACACCACCGGCTCGCAGATGACCGTCAAGGTCACCGGCTACCAGTGGAAGTGGCGCTACGACTACGTCGACTACCAAGGCAAGGCGATCGACAAGGTCGGCTTCATGTCCAAGCTCGACGAGCAGAGCAACGAGACCCGCCAGCTCGATTCGGGTCTGGATCCGCGCGCGGTCAAGGTCGGTGACGAGAACACCTACCTGCTCAACGTGGACAAGCCGCTGGTGGTTCCGGTCGACACCAAGATCCGCTTCGTCATCACCGCCAGCGACGTGATCCACTCCTGGTGGGTGCCGGCGCTGGGCTGGAAGATGGACGCCATCCCGGGCATCGTCAACGCGGCCTGGACCAACATCAAGGTGCCCGGCACCTACCGCGGCCAGTGCGCCGAGCTCTGCGGCCAGGACCACGGCTTCATGCCGATCGTGGTGAAGGCGCTGCCGAAGGCCGAGTTCGCCCGCTGGCTGGCGCAGCAGGAGGCCGCCACCAAGGCGCCGCCGGCCACGCCCGCGACGCCGGCCTCGCCGACGCCCGCGAAGGCGTCGACCGCCGCGGCGCCGGCCATCCCGGCTGCAAAGACCGCGGGCAAGCAGGGCTAAGGCTCCGCACGTCCATCCGCTTTCCAAGTATTCGCATTAGGTAGAGGTGCAAGGCCATGGCCCACGCAGCCACCCACGATCACCACGACGAGCACCACGGTGCGCCGTCGAACTTCTTCACGCGCTGGTTCATGTCCACGAACCACAAGGACATCGGCACGCTGTACCTGATCTTCTCGCTGACGATGTTCTTCATCGGCGGCAGCTTCGCGATGGTGATCCGCGCCGAGCTGTTCAAGCCGGGCATGCAGCTGGTGCAGCCGTACTTCTTCAACGAGATGACCACCATGCATGCGCTGGTGATGATCTTCGGCGCGATCATGCCGGCCTTCGTGGGCCTGGGTAACTGGATGATCCCGTTGATGGTCGGCGCGCCGGACATGGCGCTGCCGCGCATGAACAACCTCTCGTTCTGGATCCTGCCGTTCGCCTTCGCGCTGATGCTGTCCACGCTGTTCATGCCGGGTGGCGGCCCGGCCGGCGGCTGGACCATGTATCCGCCGCTGTCGCTGCAGAGCGATTCGCTGCCCTACGTGGTGTTCGCCATCCACCTGATGGGCATCAGCTCGATCATGGGTGCGATCAACATCATCGCGACCATCCTCAACATGCGCGCCCCGGGCATGGACCTGCTGAAGATGCCGGTGTTCGTGTGGAGCTGGCTGATCACCGCGTTCCTGCTGATCGCGGTGATGCCGGTGCTGGCCGGTGCGGTCACCATGCTGTTGACCGACAAGTTCTTCGGCACCAGCTTCTTCAACGCCGCCGGCGGCGGCGATCCGGTGCTGTACCAGCACGTGTTCTGGTTCTTCGGCCACCCCGAGGTGTACATCATGATCCTGCCGGCGTTCGGGATCATCTCGGAAGTGATCCCGACGTTCTCGCGCAAGCCGATCTTCGGCTATAAGGCGATGGTGTTCGCGATCGCCTCGATCGCCTTCCTGTCGTTCATCGTGTGGGCGCACCACATGTTCGCGGTGGGCCTGCCGCTGGGCGCCGAGATCTTCTTCATGTACGCCACCATGCTGATCGCGGTGCCTACCGGCGTGAAGGTGTTCAACTGGGTGTCCACGATGTGGGGCGGCTCGCTGACGTTCGAGACGCCGATGCTGTTCGCCATCGCGTTCGTCATCCTGTTCACCATCGGCGGCTTCTCCGGCCTGATGCTGGCGCTGGTGCCGGCGGACTTCCAGTACCACGACACCTACTTCGTGGTGGCGCATTTCCACTATGTGCTGGTGACCGGCGCCGCGTTCGCGATCATATCCGGCACCTATTACTGGCTGCCCAAGTGGTGCGGCCACATGTACTCGGAGTTCTGGGGCAAGATGCACTTCTGGAACTCGGTGGTGTGGGTGAACGTGCTGTTCTTCCCGCAGCACTTCCTGGGCCTGGCCGGCATGCCGCGCCGCATCCCGGACTACAACGTGGCCTTCGCCAACTTCAACATGATCAGTTCGATCGGCGGCTTCCTGTTCGGCGCCTCGCAGCTGATCTTCCTCGGCGTGATCATCCACGCGGTGTTCTTCTCCAAGAAGAAGGCGTCCGACCGGGTGTGGGAAGGCGCGCGCGGCCTGGAGTGGACGGTGCCTTCGCCGGCCCCGCACCACACCTTCGCGCTGCCGCCGGTGATCCATGATGAAGAACTGGCCCACGGCCACGTCGATGACTGATGCAACGGGCACACCCGTCCTGGCGGCGGGTGTGTCGGGCGGACGCGAAACGATGAACGGGCAGGCAAGAGGCCGGGAGCCGTCGTACCGGACAGGCGTGCGGCGCACGCTCTGGATCGCCGGAACGATCGCGGTGGCGTTTTTCCTGCTCTCGATCCTGAGCATGCTCAAGATCGGCTAGTTAAGAGTTTTCCCCGGCGCGTCGCGGCGCGCCGGTCAGCAGTTCCCCGTGTGGCATGACGGGGATGGAAGCAAATCAAGAGATATCCACGGGGATCACTCATGGGTCAGCAGCAAGGCGCTTACTTCGTACCGGCCAAGAGCCAGTGGCCGATCGTGGCCGCGGTGGTCATGTTCATCACCGTACTCGGTGCCGCGCATTGGTTGAATGCCGCGCCAGGCGAAGCGGGCTTCGGCAAGACGGTCATCACCATCGGTTTCATCGGCATCCTGCTGATGTTCTTCGGCTGGTTCCGTTCGGTGATCCATGAATCGCTGGCCGGCCGCTACGACGCCCAGGTGGACCGCTCCTTCCGCATGGGCATGATGTGGTTCATCTTCTCCGAGGTGATGTTCTTCGCGGCCTTCTTCGGCGCGCTGTTCTACACCCGCATGTTCTCGGTGCCGTGGCTGGGCGGCGAGGGCCATGGCGTGCTGACCCACCAGTTCCTGTGGAACGACTACGCCGCGGCGTGGGGCGCCGGCGGCGGCAACGGCCCGGCCAACATCGGCGGCAACTTCCAGACGGTGACGCCGTGGGGCCTGCCGCTGCTGAACACGCTGATCCTGCTCACCTCCAGCGTCACCGTGACCATCGCCCACCATGCGCTCAAGGCCGGCCATCGCGGCAAGGTTCTGGTGTTCCTTGGGCTGACCGTGCTGCTGGGTGCCACCTTCGTGTATGCCCAGGCGCACGAGTACATCGAGGCCTACAAGGAGCTCAACCTCACCCTGCACACCGGCGTGTACGGCTCGACCTTCTTCATGCTGACCGGCTTCCACGGCCTGCACGTGACGCTGGGCACGATCATGCTGGCGGTCATCTGGCTGCGCGTGCTCAAGGGCCACTTCACGCCGGAGCATCACTTCGGTTTCGAGGCGGTGGCGTGGTACTGGCACTTCGTGGACGTGGTCTGGCTGGGCCTGTTCATGTTCGTCTACATCCTCTGAGCGACACCAGGCTCCGCAGAACAAAAAGCCCGCCGAATGGCGGGCTTTTTATTTGGACGCCGGATCAGGGGCGATGTGGGCGGCCGTGCACTAAATGTCGCGCTCGCGACCCCGGCCGGCGCCGCCGGCTACAATTAGCGGCCGACGCCGTGGGGCTGCAGCCAGCCCATCCAGATGCCCAGCATGATCATGGCGATCAGCACGATCGACAGGCCGATGCGCCGGGTCAGCGCCCAGGCGGTGCGTTTGCTGCCGCCCTTGTCGGTCATCATGAAATAGAGCGCCTGGCCGAGGTTGAACACCACGATCAGGAACATGATCACCAGCGCGATTTTGTAGATGGTTTCCACGTGAGCGGTCCGAACGACTTCCGAGCCGGCAGTATAGCCATGGCCGCCGAGGCCTCCGCGTGACACGTTGGCGCAGGCCGTCCTGGTGGAGCGTGCTGCTGAGCGTGGCTGCGGCCGCGCTGTTCGTGCGTCTGGGCGTGTGGCAGTTGCACCGGGCCGACTACAAGGAGAGCCTGGTGCGGCGTTATGCCGGCGCGGCGGCCGCCGCGCCGGCGCCCTTCGGGCAGGTGGCCGCGGCGCCGCCGGCCGACGCCTTTCCGCGGGTGTCGGTGACGGGCCGCTATCTGGGCGACCGTATCTACCTGCTGGACAATCCCCGCCACGACGCGCGGGGCGGGGTCGAGGCCTATGTGCCGCTGGAACTGGCGGGACAGCCCCGACTGCTGCTGGTGGATCTGGGCTTCCTGCCTGGCACCGGCAACGACAAGGCGCCGCAACTGCCGCCGTTGCCGCAGGGCGACGTGCGCCTGCACGGACTCTATCTGCCGCCACCGGGCGTCGGCCTGGAACTGGGCGGCGACGCGCTGGCCAGCCAGCCGCACTGGCCCAAGACCACCATCTACCTCGACCTGGCGCAGGTGGCCAGGGATCTGGGACGTCCGCTCTATCCGCGTGTGCTCGCGCTCGATGCCGATCCGGCGTCGATCTACCAGCGCGCGCATGCGTTCGATTTCTCCTCGATGCCGCCGGCGCGGCATCGGGCCTACGCCTTTCAATGGTTCAGCTTTGCGGTGGCGGTGTGGGTGATCTTCGCGATCCTGCACCGCAAGCGCCGCCCCCGACGCACGGACAACCGATGAGTACACCTGCGCCATCCGCGCCCAAGGCCGCCCGCCTCAAGCTCCTGGCCATCGCGGCCGTCTTCGCCGCGCCGATGATCGCCGCCGGCCTGCTCACCTTCGCCGGGTGGCAGCCCGGCGGGAAGGGCTACGGTCGGCCGGTCCAGCCCCAGCGCAACTTCGTCGACGAGCATCTGCGCGTGAGCCTGGCCGGCGGCGGCGACTACTCCTGGCGCGATCCGGGCCAGCCGCGCATGACGCTGGTCGCGCTGGCCGGACCCGGCTGCGCTGCGCGCTGCTTCGATGCGCTGAGCGGCATGGCCAAGGCCTGGGTCATGCTCAACCGCAACCAGCAGCGCCTGCGGCTCCTGTATCTGGGCGAGCCGCCGGCCGATGCTTCGCAGCTGGCGGCGGTGAAGACGTACTGGACGTTCGGGCGCGACGACGCGGGCAAGCTGGCGGCCTTCCGCCCGGCCAAGGCCGACAGCGTGAGCGCGCTGCTGGTCGAATCCGACGGAACGGCCCTGGCTTTCTATCCGGCAGGCTTCGACGGCACCGGCCTGATGCGGGACGTGATCAAGGTGGTCAAATGAGCGCGCACGACAAGACGATGCAGGCGAACGTGGGTGCCCATGCCGGCGCTTCCAGCGAGGCGGGTGCGCGCAAGCTGCGCCGGATCATGCGCTGGCTGGCGCTGGGCGCGGCGGTGTTCGCCTTCGGCGTGGTTATGTTCGGCGCGTTCGTGCGGCTGTCCAATGCGGGGCTGTCCTGTCCGGACTGGCCCACCTGCTACGGACAGGTGACCTGGCCGCATCACGAGCAGGCGGTGGCACGCGCCGATGCGGCTTTCCCGGACCGGCCGTACGAGGCCACCAAGGCCTGGCGCGAGCAAGTGCATCGCTTCCTCGCGGGCACGCTGGGCGTCCTGGTGCTGGCCCTGGCCTTGCTTGCCGCCTGGCGACCACGCCGGGCGCGACTGGCCGTGGTGCTGGGCGCCGTGTTCGCGGCCGGCGGGGTGAGCCTGTACATGCACGGCGAGCATGCATGGTCCTCGCTGCTGGCGGTGATCGCCATCGCGCTGCCGCTGGCGGCGGCGGCCGGTCTTCCGCGTCCCGGCGCCTGGCGGCTGGCCGTGCTGGCGCTTGCGGTGATCATCTTCCAGGCCATGCTGGGCATGTGGACGGTGACGCTGCTGCTCAAGCCCATCGTGGTGATGGGCCACCTCCTGGGCGGCATCACCACCTTCGCGCTGCTTGCCTACGTCGCGCTGCGGCTGGCCGGCGTCGGCGCGCCGGACGCACGCCATGCGTCCCTGCGCCGATGGATCGCGCTGGGCATCGTGCTGCTGGCGTGCCAGATCGCGCTCGGCGGCTGGACTTCGTCCAACTATGCCGCGCTCGCCTGCGGCACCGGTCCCGACGCGTTCCCCAAATGCCTCGGGCAATGGGCGCCGCCGACCGACTTCAAGCAAGGCTTCGTGCTCTGGCGTGGCATCGGCGTGAACTACGAGGGCGGCGTGCTGGACATGGCGGCGCGCAGCGCGATCCAGATCGCGCACCGCATCGGTGCGCTGGTGGTGTTCGCCTATCTCCTGTGGCTGGGACATCGCCTTGCCCGGCGCGGCTTGCGCCTGGCAGGCGTGGCGATCGGCGTGGTGCTCCTCGCGCAGGTCCTGCTTGGCATCAGCAATGTGCACTTCGGCCTGCCGTTGCCGGTCGCCACGGCCCACAACGGCGTGGCCGCATTGCTGCTGTTCACGCTGCTGGCGACACTGGCACGCACGCAGCCGCGCACGGATGATGCGGCATCGGCATCCGTGGAGCTCCCGCGATGAGCGCGCATCTGCGCGAATACCTGCAACTGACCAAGCCGCGCGTGGTCGCGCTGCTGGTGTTCTGTTCGGTGATCGGCATGTTCCTGGCGGTGCCGGGCATCCCGCCGTGGCGCGCGCTGGTATTCGGCACGCTCGGCATCTGGATGGCGTCCGGCTCGGCCGCCGCGTTCAATCATCTGATCGACGAGCGCATCGACAAGCTCATGGCCCGCACCGCGCGCAGGCCGCTGGCCACCGGTGCGCTGAAGCCTCGCCAGGTACTGGTTTTCGCCATCGCACTGGGGGTCGTCTCGATGCTGGTGCTGGCGCTGCTGGTCAATCCGCTGACCGCGTGGCTCACCTTCGGCGGGCTGATCGGCTACGCGCTGGTGTACACCGCCTATCTCAAGCGCGCCACGCCGCAGAACATCGTGATCGGCGGCCTGGCCGGCGCGATCCCGCCGGTGCTGGGCTGGACCGCGGTGACCGGGCAGCTGCACGCCTTCGCGTTGCAACTGTGCCTGATCATCTTCGTCTGGACCCCGCCCCATTTCTGGGCGCTGGCGATCTTCCGGCGGGACGACTACGCGCGTGCGCAGATCCCGATGCTGCCGGTCACCCACGGCGTCGCCTACACGCGCTGGCACGTGCTGTTCTACACGGTGCTGCTGGTGCTGGTGACGCTGCTGCCCGCGCTGACCGGCTTCAGCGGCGCGGTCTATCTGGGCGGCGCCATGGTGCTCGGCGGCGGCTTCCTCTACTACGCCGTGCGCCTGCTCAATCCGCCGGACGAGTTTTTCGCCATGCGCGTGTTCAAGTACTCGATCGTGTACCTGATGGCGCTGTTCGCCTTCCTGCTGGCCGACCACTGGCTGCTCGCGCCCGTGCAGGATGCGGGCTTCGTACTGCAGCACACGACGTGAAGCCGCTGCGCGCTTGACACGAGCCCGCTCCATGACCACAATGCGCGCGCCCACCGGCGCGCTTGCGCCGCGGCATTCCCCAAGACCTTCCAAGGCATATGGACGTCTACCCTAGTCGCAACGTCGACATCCGCGAGCATCGGGTGCCGGCGTCGCATTACAAGCTGATCGTCTGCGGCGACCGCCTGCGGTCGGCCGGCGCTTTCCTCGACTAGGGAAGCCCGGCCTGATCCCGAAGGGTGCCGCGGGCACCGTTTCGAGGAGCAGGCCATGAAACTCCTTCGCAATCCTTTCTGGTGGCGCGCGCTGCGCCGACTGGCCGCCGGCCGTGGGCGCCGCGTGCCGCAGGCCTACACCGTCACCGTGCCGGCGCCACTGCCGGCGAGCAACGTGGTCGAGTTGCGCCGCCCGGTCGTGCAGGCGCCGGCCGGCCCGTCGCTGCCGCGGGTGGCCAACGCATGATTCTTCGTCCACTGTGCAAGGGCTGGCCTCCGCCAGCCGCAAAGCCCGTCGGCCGCACTCGCGGCCACGCCCACGGGCGGTAGAGCGCGCGCGTTCGTCCGCACCGGCACCAAGCGATCAACGGGAAGCGGACAGATGATCAGGAAAACTCTCCAGAACACCGCCAAGGCGGTCGGCAAGGCCGCGGCGGTACCGGCGCGCGTGGTGGCCGCCGAGCAGGCCCTGCGCGGCAACGACGAGCTGCTGGCGGCATTGTCGACCTCGACCGCCGGATTGGACGAGGCGCAGATCACCGAGCGCCTGCACCGCGACGGACCGAACGAGGTGGCGCACGAGAAGCCGCCGCACTGGTCGCGCCAGCTGCTGCGCGCGTTCAAGAACCCCTTCATCGTGGTGCTGCTGGTACTGGCCGGCGTGCAATTGGGCACCGACAGCAGCGACCTGGCCGGGCCGCTGATCATCGGCGCCATGGTGTCGATCAGCGTGCTGCTGAGCTTCATCCAGGAATACCGCTCCAGCCGTGCCGCCGAGAAACTCAAGGCGATGGTGCGCAACACCGCCACGGTCACCCGCCGCGCCAGCGACGGCCACAGCGAGCGGATCGAGGTGCCGGTGGCCGAGCTGGTCGCCGGCGACATCGTGCACCTGGGCGCGGGCGACATGGTGCCGGCGGACCTGCGCCTGCTCAGCGCCAAGGACCTGTTCATCAGCCAGGCCATCCTCACCGGCGAGTCGCTGCCGGTGGAGAAGGCCGCGCCGAGCGCGCACGGCATGGTCGTGGCCGAGGCCGCCAACCCGCTGGACCTCTCCAGCGTCTGCTACATGGGCACCAACGTGATCAGCGGCACCGCCACCGCCGCGGTGGTGGCGACCGGCGCGCGCAGCTACCTGGGCTCCATCGCGCATACGCTCTCCGGCGAGCGCGTGCAGACCAGCTTCGACCGCGGCGTGCGCTCGGTGAGCTGGCTGCTGATCCGCTTCATGGCGGTGATGGTGCCGGTGGTGTTCCTGATCAACGGCCTGGACAAGCACGACTGGCTGCAGGCGTTCCTGTTCGCGCTGTCGGTGGCGGTGGGCCTCACCCCCGAGATGCTTCCGCTGATCGTCACCGCGAACCTGGCCAAGGGCGCGTTGGCGATGTCCAAGCGCAAGGTGGTGGTCAAGCGCCTGAACGCGATCCAGAACTTCGGCGCGATGGACGTACTGTGCACCGACAAGACCGGCACGCTGACGCTCGACAGGATCGTGCTGGAGCGCCACCTGGACCTGGACGGCGAGGCCTCCGGCGAGGCGCTGGAGTTCGGCTATCTCAACAGCCGCTTCCAGACGGGCCTGAAGAACCTGATGGACAAGGCGGTGCTGGCGCACCGGAATCTTGAGCCGATGGCTGCGCGCTTCCAGCTCGTCGATGAGATCCCGTTCGATTTCCAGCGCCGGCGCATGTCGGTGGTGCTTTCCGGCGGCGACGGCCAGCACCTGCTGGTGTGCAAGGGCGCGGTGGAGGAGATGCTCGCCATCTGCACCGCCGCACGCCAGGACGGCATCGACGTGCCGCTCACCGATGCCCGCCGCGCCGAGATCCGCGCGATGACCCGGCATCTCAACGAGGATGGCCTGCGCGTGCTTGTGGTGGCGGTCAAGCGAGAGAACCCGAGCGGGCGCACCTACGGCCTGGCCGACGAGGCAGGGCTGACTGCGATCGGTTGCCTGGCTTTCCTCGATCCGCCCAAGGACTCGGCGGCCACCGCGATCGCCGCGTTGCGCCAGCACGGCGTGGCGGTGAAGGTGGTCACCGGCGACAACGAGGCGGTGACGCGCAAGATCTGCCGCGAGGTGGGGCTGGACGTCAGCCACTCGGTGCAAGGCCGCGACATCGATGCGCTGGACGAGGCCGCGCTCGATGGCGTCGTGGCGCGCACCACCGTGTTCGCCAAGATGTCGCCGCTGCAGAAGGCGCGCGTGGTCGAGGCGTTGCAGCGCCAGGGCCACACGGTCGGTTTCCTCGGCGACGGCATCAACGACGCGCCGGCGCTGCGTGCGGCGGACGTGGGCATCTCGGTGGACAGCGCCACCGACATCGCCAAGGAGTCGGCCGACATCATCCTCTTGGAGAAGAACCTGATGGTGCTGGAGGAGGGCGTGCTCGAGGGCCGCGTAACCTTCGGCAACATCATCAAGTACATCAAGATGACGGCCAGCTCCAACTTCGGCAACGTGTTCAGCGTGCTGGTGGCCAGCGCCTTCCTGCCGTTCCTGCCGCTGCTGCCGCTGCAGGTGCTGGTGCTCAACCTGCTCTACGACATCTCCCAGCTGACCATTCCGTTCGACCGCATGGACGAGGAATATCTCACCAAGCCGCGCAAGTGGGACGCCAGCGACATCGGCCGCTTCATGATCTGGATCGGCCCGGTCAGTTCGATCTTCGACGTCACCACCTTCCTGCTGCTGTGGCACGTGTTCGGCGCCAATTCGGCGGCGCACCAGTCGTTCTTCCAGAGCGGCTGGTTCATCGAGAGCCTGCTGACGCAGACGCTGGTGGTGCACATGATCCGCACGCGCCGCATCCCGTTCCTGCAAAGCGTGGCGTCGGCGCCGGTACTGGCGCTCACGGGCGCGATCATCACCATCGGCCTGGCGGTCCCGTTCGTCGCCTTCGGCACGAAGATCGGCATGGTGCCCTTGCCGACGGCTTACTTCGGCTGGGTGGCACTCACCGTGCTCACCTACTGCGCGCTCACGCAGCTGGTCAAGCTGCTCTACATCCGTCGCTACGGCCGCTGGCTCTGACGGAAGCAGGAGAGCCGCAATGTCCCTGGACGACGCAGTCCGCCGGCCTCGTCCATCACCGGAGAACGACGAGCTTGGATCCAGACCCTAGTACCTCTGCAGCTTCGCACCATTTCTCGCACTGACGTCGCTCTTGCGTCGGCTCGCCCGAGCCGCCCCTGACGCGGCGGACGGTGTCGCTCCGACGCGGACGGGATCGGCGGCAGCACTGCGGCTGCCGTGTTTCCCCCTCGCTTGTCCGGTGCCGCGGCCACGCCCGCGGCACCGGCGCATGCCCATCACAGGGGAAACTCATGCTGTTCCGTACACCGAAAAACCTGTCGGTCCTGATCTTCGCCATTGCGGTGCCCGTGCTGATGGCGGCCTGTTCCCATGCTGACCACGTGCAGGCGGCCGCCCCGTCGATCACCGACGACCACGGCCTGCTGCACATTCCGGCGGGATCGCCGTTGCGCAGGCGCGTCAAGGTGCAGCCGGTCGAATCGGGCGGGCTGCCCCGTGCGCTTTCGGTCCCGGCCGTGATCGAAGCGGACCCCGCACACACGTTGAACGTGCAGGCCCCGGTGACGGGGCGCGTGATCGAGCTCAAGGTCGGGCTGGGCGACCGCGTCAAGCGAGGGCAGGTGCTGGCGTTGATCGCCTCGGGCGATTATGCGCAGGCGCAGGCGGACCGCGCCCGGGCGGCCGATGCGCTGGCCCTGGCGAAAAGCGGGCTTGCGCGCGCCGAAGGCGTGCAGCGCGCCGGCGGTGCCGCACAGAAGGACCTCGAAGCCGCGCGCAGCGGCTACCAGCAGGCGCAGGCCGAAGACATCCGCGCGCAGGCGCGCTTGGCCTCGCTCGGCTCCCCGGCTCCCGGATCGCGCGGGGCGGGGCGCATGGCCCTGCTCTCGCCGACCGACGGCAGCATCACTTCGCTGTCCACTGCCGCGGGCGCGTTCGTCAACGACCCGAATGCGGTTCTGATGACGGTGACCGACATAGGCCATGTCTGGGCGACCGCCAACGTGGCGGAAAACGAGTCGTCGCTGGTGGCACCGGGCCAGCTCGCCGAGGTGACGCTGCCGGCGCTGCCGGGCCGCCGTTTCCGGGGCGCGGTGCAGTCGGTCAGCGACGTGGTGGATCCCGATTCGCGGCGCGTCAAGGCGCGCATCGCGCTGGCCAATCCCGATGGGGCGATGAAGGCCAATATGTTCGCCACGGCCGTCCTGATGGTGCCGCAGCCCGGCGCGCTGCTGGTTCCGCAGTCCGCGCTGCTGATGAACAACGACAGTGTCACCGTGTTCGTCGAGGTGTCTCCCTGGACGTTCGCCCGCCGCACGGTGGAGCTGGGCCCGGACGAAGGTGGACTGGCGCGCATCGCCAAGGGCCTGCGGCCCGGCGATCGCGTGGTCGTGGCCGGTGGGGTGCTGATCAATGATTGAGAAGCTCATTGCGTGGTGCCTGCGCAAGCGCACGCTGGTCTTCGGCGTGGCGGCGCTGGTCATGGTCTACGGCTACTACGCCTGGACCCAGCTGGCCGTCGAGGCCTATCCCGAACTCAGCGACGTCACGGCGCAGGTCACCACCCAGGTCCCCGGCCTGGCGGCGGAGGAAATCGAGCAGCAGATCACCACCCCGCTGGAGCGCGCCCTGGCCGGGACGCCGGGCATGGTATCGATGCGTTCCAGCAGCACCTTCGGGCTGTCGCTGATCACGCTGGTATTCCGCGACGGCGCGGAGGACTACTGGTCGCGCCAGCGCGTCATGGAGCGCATCGCCGGCGTCACCCTGCCGGGTGGCGCCGTGCCCTCGCTCGACCCGGTCTCCGGCCCGGCCGGGGAGATCTATCGCTACACGCTGGAGTCCGATACCCGCAACCTGATGGAGCTCTCGGAAATCCAGCGCTGGGAGGTCATCCCCGCACTGGAGCAGGTGCCGGGAGTGGCCAACGTCGACAACTTCGGCGGCTTCACCAAGGAGTTCCAGCTGGAGGTGGACCCGCAGAAGCTGCTGCAGTACGGCGTGGGCATCACCGACGTGGCGAACGCCATCGGCGCCAACAACGCCAATGCCGGCGGCGGCCGCATCAGCCGCGGCGAGCAGTCGTACGTGATCCGCGGCGAAGGCCTGCTGCGCACGCTGAAGAACCTGGGCGACGTCGTAGTGGCGCAGCACAACGGCAGCCCGGTCCAGGTTCGCGACCTGGGCACGCTCCGCTACGGCCACCAGGTCCGCGAGGGCATCCTGGGCAAGAACAACAATCCGGACACGATCGAGGGCATCGTCGACCTGCTGAAGTACGAAAACCCGTCCCGCGTGCTCGACAGCATCCACGCCAAGGTGGACGAGCTCAACCGCCGGCTCGCCGCACAAGACGTACGCATCGTGCCGTACATCGACCGCGACGACCTGGTGAAGGCCACGGTCAGCAAGGTGTCGCACACCGTCGTGGAGGGCGTCGGCCTGGTTTGCATCGTGCTGATCCTGTTCCTCGGCAGCCCGCGCAGCGCGCTGGTGGCGGCGGTGACCATTCCGTTCGCGTTGGTCGCCGCGTTCATCGTGATGCACTTCACCGGCATGCCGGCCAACCTCTTTTCGCTGGGCGCCATCGACTTCGGGGTGATCGTGGATGGCGCGATCGTGGTGACCGAGGCGATCCTGCGCCAGCGTGAGGGGCGGCCACAGGCGTACCTGCACGAGGCCGACGTACTGGATGCCACCCGGCAGGTGGCGCGGCCAATCTTCTTCGCCACCCTGATCATCGTCACCGCCTACGCCCCCCTGCTGGCGTTCGAGCGCGCCGAAGGCAAGCTGTTCTCGCCGATGGCGCACACCGTGGGCTACGCCCTGCTCGGCGCGCTGCTGTGTGCGATCACGCTGGTGCCGGCGCTGGCCTGGCTGGCGCTGCGCAAGCCGCGCAAGGTGCTCCACAACAAGCCGCTGGAGCGTCTGCAGGCAGGCTATCGGCGTGCGCTGGAATGGCTCCTGGCCAGGCCCCGCGTGACCTGCGCCGCGGCCGGCATGGCGCTGGTCGCCGTGCTCGTGCTGGGCTCGACCATCGGCCGCGAATTCCTGCCCGAACTGGACGAAGGTTCCCTGTGGCTGCAGGTGCAGTTGCCGAGCGGCCTGTCGCTGGAGAAGGCGAGCGAGATGGCGAGCGAGTATCGCCGCGTGGTCGGCGCGTTCCCCGAGGTCAGCTATGTGGTGACCCAGCTGGGCCGCAACGACACCGGCACGGACCCGTGGACGCCCTCCCACATCGAGTCCGGCGTGGGACTCAAGCCGTATGACACCTGGCCCTCCGGTGAGACCAAGGCGCAGTTCGTGCGCCGCCTCAACGAGCGTCTGCAGCAGATCCCCGGCATCAGCGTGGGCATCAGCCAGCCGATCATCGACGGCGAGAATGACATGATCGGCGGTGCGCACAGCCCGCTGGTGCTGCGCATCTACGGCGACGACTTCAGGGAATTGCGCCGCATCGGCGGCGAGATCGTACAGGTGCTCAAGGGCATACCGGGCACGGCCGACGCGTCCATTTTCCAGGAGCCGCCGATCCCGCAGGTGGTGGTGAACGTGGACCGCGATGACGCTGCGCGCTATGGCATCAACGTGGCCGACATCAATACGCTGGTCCAGACCGGCGTGGGTGGTGCGCCGATCACCCAGGCCTACGTGGGGGATCGCGTGTACAACGTCACCGCGCGCCTGCCGCACCAGGTGGCCGCCAATCCGCAGGCGCTGGGACAGCTCGTGCTGACCGCGCCGTCGGGCGCACGCGTTCCGCTGGCGATGGTGGCCCACATCAGCCTGCGGAGCGGCGAGAGCACCATCGCGCACCAGGGCGGCGAGCGTCAGCTCACCGTGCGCATCGACAACCGCGATCGCGCCCTGTCCGATTACCTGGCCGAGGCGCGGCAGAAGATCGCGGCCAAGGTCAGCTTCGACCCGCAGCACTATCGGCTGGAATGGGCCGGCCAGTTCGAGAACCAGCAGCGTGCGCAGGCGCGCCTGGTGCTGGTGATGGGCCTGGTGCTGGCGGTGATGGCGGTGCTGCTGTTCGCCGAATTCGGCAGCCTGCGGCAGGCGCTGCTGGTGCTGGGCGTGGTGCCGCTGGCCACGCTGGGCGGCCTGATCTCCCTGCACTTGAAGGGCGAAACGCTGAACATCGCCACGGCAGTCGGCTTCATCGCGCTGTTCGGCGTCGCGGTGCAGAACGGCATCATCATGGTCGCCAACTTCAATCGCATGCGGCGCGAAGGCCACGGCGTGCGCGAGGCGGTAGTGCTCGGCGCCTGCGAACGCTTTCGTCCGGTGCTGATGACCGCATCGGTGGCAAGCGTGGGCATGTTGCCGGCGATGCTGGCCACCGGCATCGGCACCGACGTGCAGCGTGGCCTCGCCACCGTGGTGGTGGGCGGCCTGGCGATAGCCACCCTGCTCACCCTGTTCATTCTGCCGGCGCTCTACGACACCCTCGAGCAATTCGTGGAGCGCCGTCGCCGCCACGCGCGGCCGGCCGAGGAGATCTGACATGCGTATCCATGCCAAGCATTACCTGCGCGGCACTCTGGCTGGCGGCCTTGCGTTGGCCCTGGCAGCCTGCGCCGTCGGCCCCGATTACCGCCGGCCGCCGGCGCCCACGGCCCTGCGCTACACAGCCGAGGTCCAATCCGACACCACGGCTTCCGCCCCGGTGCCGGGTGGCGCTGCCCAGCGGCTGGTGAGCTCGATGGACATCCCCGGCCAGTGGTGGACCCTGTTCCGCTCGGAGCCGTTGAACGCGCTGATCGAGGAAGCACTGCGCCGCAACGCGGACGTGGAAGCGGCGCACGAAGCTCTGCGTGCGGCCTGGGAGAGCGTCTACGCACAGCGTGGCGCCTATTTCCCGCAGGTCGAGGGCAGCGTCGAGTCGACACGCCAGCACATCGCCAGCGACCTGGCCAGCCCGGCACAGTCCGGCGCCAGCCTGTACAGCCTCACGACAGCCCAGGTGAGCGTGTCCTATGCCCTGGACCTGTGGGGCGGCACGCGGCGCCAGGTGGAATCGGCCGTGGCGGCGGCGAACGTGCAACGCTTCCAGCTGGAGGCGACCTACCTCACCCTGACCAGCAACCTGGCCAACGCGGCCATCGAGGAAGCCTCGCTGCGGGCACAGATGCAGGCCACGCAGGAGATCATCCAGGCGCAGTCGAAGATCCTGGCGACCGTGCAGCGGCAGTACGCCCTGGGCGACCTGCCCGAGGCCGCCGTGGCGGCGCAGGTAACCGCGCTGGAACAGAGCCGCGCCGCCCTGCCGCCGCTGCAGAAACAGCTCGCCCAGCAGCGCGATCTGCTGGCCGCATTGAGCGGGCGTACACCCGACCAGGGTATCGACGCGCGCTTTACTCTGGACGACCTGCACCTGCCCAGCGAACTGCCGCTCAGCTTGCCTGCACGGCTGGTCGAGCAACGCCCCGACGTGCGCGCGGCGGAGGCGCAGCTGCATGCGGCCAGCGCCGAGGTGGGCGTTGCCGTCGCTGCGCGCCTGCCCAACGTGCAGATCGATGCCAGCTTCGGTCGCGCTGCGGAGGGAGCCGGCGAGCTGTTCAAGGCCGGCAGCGGCTTCTGGAACCTGGGTGCGGGCGTCACCCAGCCGCTATTCGATGCCAATTCGCTTCGGCACCGGCAGCGGGCCGCCGAAGCCGGTTACCGCCAGGCCGCCGCGCAATACCGTAGCGCCGTGCTGGCTGCCGTGCAGAACGTGGCGGACGTGCTGCAAGCGGTACAGGCCGACGCCCATGCGCTGGCCGCAACCCAACGCGCCGAACAGGCGGCCGCGCGCAGCCTGGATATCGCCCGGCGCCAGCTCGCACTAGGCGACCTCGGCGAGAGCGCGCTGCTCGAAGCGCAGCTCGCGTGGCAGCAGTCGCGCATCGCCCTGGTGCAGGCCCGGGCCGAGCGCTACAGCGACACCGTAGCGCTGTTCCAGGCGCTGGGCGGCGGCTGGTGGCATCGCGACGACACGACGGCGTCGACTGGAGGGAAGTGAAAACGGGAGCGGCATCGTGGCCGGCTGATGCTTGGCATCAGCCCGCTTAGGCGTCCTCAGTCCGCCTCCAGCCTGTCGTCGCCCACCGCCCGCGGCGATTGCCGGGCGTAGCGGCGCGCCAGCATCGCGCACACCATCAGCTGCAACTGGTGGAAGATCATCAGCGGCAGCAGCAGCGCGCCCAGGCCGCCGGCCTGCCCGGCGAACAGGATCTTCGCCATCGGCACGCCGCTGGCGAGACTCTTCTTGGAACCGCAGAACACCAGCGTGATGCGGTCGGCGCGGGCGAAGCCGAGCAGCCGCCCGATCATGCTGGTCGCCAGCAGCGCCAGCGCCAGCAGCAGCGCGCCGACGCCCAGCATGGCCAGCAGCGCCAGCGGCGCCGTGGCGCGCCACAAGCCCTCGACCACCGCCTCGCCGAAGGCCGCGTAGACCACCAGCAGGATGGTGCCACGGTCGGTCAGGCCCAGCAGCGGGCGATGCCGGTCGACCCAGCCGCCGATCCACGGCCGCAGCAGATGGCCGGCGGCGAACGGCACCAGCAGCAGCTTGACGATCTTCCAAACCCCGCCCGCGGCTGGCGCGTGCGTCACGCCGGTGGCGAGCAGCGCCTCCACCAGCAGCGGCGTGAGCACGATGCCGATCAGGCTGGAGAGCGAGGCGCTGACCACCGCCGCCGGCACGTTGCCGCCGGCGATGGAAGTGAAGGCGATGGAGGACTGCACGGTCGAGGGCAGCGTGCAGACGAACAGCATACCCAGCGCCAGCGGCGGCGTCAGCAGCCTGTCCGCCAGCGGATGCAGCAGCCAGCCCAGCAACGGGAACAGCATGAAGGTGCTGGCGAACACCGCCAGGTGCAGCCGCCAGTGCGTCATCCCGCGCACGATCGCCTCGCGCGAGAGCTTGGCGCCATGCAGGAAGAACAGCAGCATGATCGCCGCGTCGGTCAGCCGGTCCAGCCACAGCGCGGCCTCGCCCCGGCAGGGCAGCACGCTGGCCAGGCCGACCGTGCCGATCAGGGCGAGGATGAAGCCGTCCGGCAACAGCGGGCGCAGGGAGAAAGAGGGCATGGCGGGGCAAGGGAAGCGAGGCGCCGGATGGCGCGCGATTGTAGTGGCGCGTGCGTCGACGTTGGGCTCTCAGTCGTCGCTGCGGCCCGCACGGCAGCGCCGCCTCCACCACAGCCAGCCCGCGACCAGCGCCGCCACGACGGCCAGCATCCACATGCCGTGCTGGCTGCGGCCGATCCACATGGCCAGCCACTCGCGGTTGTTGGCGCCCGCGTAGCCTAGGTACACCCACACCGGCACGCTGATCAGCGCGGCCAGTCCATCGAGCAGCAGGAAGCGCAGGAACGATACGCGGTGCGTGGCGCCGGCGGTGACGTACACCGCCGTGCGCATGCCCGGCAGGAAGCGCGCCAGGAACAGCAGGCGGTTGCCGTAGCGGGCGAACTTCTCCTGCACCTTCGCGTAGCGCGCCGGCGTGAGCAGCCGCGCCACCAGCGGCCATTGCATGATGCGCGCGCCATGGCGATGGCCGAGCAGGAACATCGCCGCGTCGCCCACCAGCACGCCGACCAGCGCGATTCCAGCCATCGCGTGCACGTTGGCGTAGCCCAGCCCGGCGATCACGCCGCCGGCGATCAGGGTGATGTCCTCCGGCAGCGGCGCGCCGGCGCCACACAGCAGCAGCGCGGCGAACACTGCCGCGTAGCCGCTTTCGGCGAACAGCAGGATCAGCCGCTCAAGCAACTGCATTCGTGAGCCTGGCCTGGCACGCGCGCCGAGGGATGAGGGCGCAAGCGCGCGGTAAGGCGAACCATCGGTCAGCCCTGCGCGGCGGAAGGGCGGCGCGCCGCCAGCAGCTCGCGCAGCTCGGCCTTCTCAGCCTGGCTCAGCGTGCCTTCGCGGTGCTTGGCGGCGAGCGCCTCGCGGCGCAGCGCGGCGGCCTGGTCCTCCATCCGCGCCAGGGCATCGAGGAATTCCGCGCGTTGCGCTTCCGGCTCGCCCACCGCGGTGGCCGCCATCAGCTTCTGCAGCGAAACGTATTCGGTGCGTTCGGCGAAATGCTCCACCAGCGTGGCGGGGTGGATGCCCGGGCGCGCGCGCGCGATGTCGAGCAGTTCGGCCAGCAGGCCGACGCCGGGCCGGTCCAGGCGCAGGAAGCGGTAGGGCGGTTCGACCTGGTCGGCCAGCCCGGGCTGCGCCAGCAGCAGCGCGATCGCGCTGCGCACCAGCGAGCGCTGCACCGCCACCGGCCGCTGCACGGCCCGATGCGTGGCCGGTTCGGCCGGCACGTTGGCGCGGGCGCCGGTGCGCTTTTCCAGCTCGTCGGCCATCAGGTCGCGGAAGGCGCCGTCGGGCAGGCGCGCGATCAGCGGCCGCGCACGCTCGGCCAGCCGCGCGCGGCCGTCGAGGCTGGCGGTGTCGACGTCGCGCGCCAGTTCGCCGAAGAAATAGTCCGACAGCGGCGTGGCAGCCTTCAGCCGCTGCTCGAAGCCATCCTTGCCTTCCTTGCGCACCAGCGTGTCCGGATCCTCGCCGTCGGGCAGGAACAGGAAGTAGGCCTGGCGCCCATCGCGCAGGCGCGGCAGCGCCGCCTCCAGCGCCTTCCAGGCGGCGGCGCGGCCGGCGCGGTCGCCGTCGAAGCAGAACACCACGTCGGGCGCGGCGCGGAACAGCACCTCGGTGTGCTCGGGCGTGGTCGCGGTGCCCAGCGTGGCCACCGCGATCGGCAGGCCCGCCTGGTGCAGCGCGATCACGTCCATGTAGCCCTCGACCACCACGATGCGCTGCAGGCTCGCGTTGGCCTGCTTGACCTGCCACAGCGCGAACAATTCGCGGCCCTTGTGGAACAGCGGGGTCTCGGGCGAGTTGAGGTATTTGGGGCCGTCACTTTTGCGCGCGTCCTGCGCGCCAGAATCGAAAACCGGCGATCCCTCGCCGGGCTTTGCAAGGACTCTCCCACCGAAAGCGATGACCCTTCCCCGGCGGTCGAGGATGGGGAACATCAGCCGCTCGCGGAAGCGGTCGTAGCGATGGCCGCGCTCGCCGGTCGCCACCATGCCCGCCTCGGTCAACAGCTGCATGCGCCGGTCGCTGCCGCCCAGCGCCTTGATCAGCCCGTCGTAGCCGGCCGGCGCCCAGCCCAGGCGGAAGTGAGCGATGGTGTCGGCGTCCAGGCCGCGTTTCGCGCAGTAGGCCTGCGCCTCGGCGCTCCTGGGCAATTCGTTCTCGTACCAGCGCGCGGCGCCGTCGAGCAGTGCGTAGAGGTCGCTCTTGTCCTCGCGCGGCGCCGCCTCGCGGCCGCCCTCGCGCGGCACGGTCAGGCCGACCGACTGCGCCAGTTCTTCTACCGCGTCGGGAAACTCCAGCCGCTCGTAATCCATCAGGAACTTCACTGCGCTGCCGTGCGCGCCGCAGCCGAAGCAGTGGAAGAACTGTTTGGTCGGACTGACGTAGAACGAGGGCGTGCGTTCGTTGTGGAACGGACAGCAGGCGGTCCACTCGCGCCCGGCCTTCTTCAAGGGCACGCGCCGCTCGATCACGTCGACGATGTCGACCCGGGCAAGCAGTTCGTCGATGAAGCTGTCGGGGATACGGCCGCGCATGCGGCTAGTTTAGAGGTTGCGGGATGTCGGCGGCGCCGGAGGGTGCGGCTGGCGTTCGGCTGGACCGGCAAATGCGCCTGAGATCACCGCCAGGCATTCTCCCGCGACCGCCGCTGCCGGGGAAAAACGTGATGCCGGAAGCCGCTCCCGACGCTCGGTTCCCGTCCCGCCCGGGGCGCGGCGCCGTCGATCCATAACCTCGGTCCGGCGGCGTTCGACCAGGGTGTGCGACCGACGCGATCTGCACCACGCGTGTGATTGCGCACGGCCTCGGAGCGGGGTGCTCGGCTAGCCCTGACCCGGAAACGACGCTCGCGGCCGGCCAATCCGCAGGGCGCCGTGCCGGCGCGCCGGGGGAACGGCGCGCGCTACAGGATGTGGAACACGCCGATGACCGCCAGCAGGGCGATAAGGAACAGGATCAGGAAGATCGCGAACAGCACCTTGGCGATGGTCCCGGTGAGGCCCGAGATGCCGCCGAAACCGAGCCAGCCGGTGACCAGCGAGATGATGGCGAAGATGATGGCCCACTTGAGCATGCGGCTTCTCCCTGGTCGTGCGGCCGGGGCGGAGGCCTCCGGTCCGGCGATGCCGGGCCGTTGTAGGCGATCGGGCGTGAAAGCTGCGCATCAGCTCGCTGTGCGCTGCGTGACGTTCGTCTGCCGTTCCCTTTCCGGAGGGGCGGTGCGATGAGCGGGCTGCGGGAAACGGCTGCGGGCCGTGCTTCGATCCTCTCCCTGGGATGGAGAGGAAAGCGGAGGCGTCCGGCGCTCAGCCGCCCAGACGCGCCTTGATGCGCGCGGAGACCTGCGCCATGTCGGCGCGGCCGGCCGCCTGCTGCTTGACCGAAGCGACCACCTTGCCCATGTCGCGCGGCGAGCTGGCCCCGGTCTGCGCGATGGCGGCGTCGATCAGCGCATCGACCTCGGCCTCGGACAGCTTGGCCGGCAGGTAGGCTTCGATCACTTTCATCTCGGCGCGCTCCACGTCGGCCAGGTCGACGCGGCCGGCGGCGTCGTACTGCACGATCGAATCGCGCCGCTGCTTGAGCATCTTCTCCAGCACCGCGAGCGTCTGGGCGTCGTCGAGCTCGATACGCTCGTCCACCTCGCGCTGCTTGATCGCGGCCAGCATGAGCCGGATCACCGCCAGCCGCTCCTTCTCGCCACCGCGCATGGCGGCCTTCATGTCGTCGCTGATCCGCTGCTTGAGGCTCATGGTCTCATCTCCGGAAATGCGAAAGGCCGGCGTTGCCTCTGCGGCAACACCGGCCCTTGGGATGTGGCGGCCGTGCCGCCTGGAAGATCTCCTTGCCGCGCGCTGCGCTGCGGCGAGGTGGATCAGTACATCCGGGTCTTGCGCGAAACGTCGCGCGAGAGGCGGCGCAGGTGGCGCTTCACCGCAGCGGCACGCTTGCGCTTGCGCTCCTGGGTCGGCTTCTCGTAGAACTCGCGCTTGCGGGTCTCGGCGAGGACGCCGGCCTTTTCGCAGGTACGCTTGAAACGGCGCAGGGCAAGCTCGAACGGCTCGTTCTCGCGAACTTTTACGCTGGGCATGAAAACTCCGGGTGGTAAACTGGCCCGCCAACCTGGCGCGCCTTCAGAATAGGGCGAGCCGCGAAGTATAGCGTGCATACCAGCCAACTTTCAAACCCGCTCGGCAAGCCCGTTCTCGGCGTGGAAACCTCCTGCGACGAGACCGGCGTGGCGCTGCTGCGCTGGGAGCCCGATGAGCCCGGCCGCGGCCTGCTCGCGCACACGCTCTACAGCCAGATCAAGCTGCACGCCGACTACGGCGGCGTGGTGCCGGAGCTGGCCAGCCGCGACCACGTGCGCAAGCTGCTGCCGCTGGTACGCGAGGCGCTGGCACAGGCGGGCCTGACCCCGGCCGATCTCGGCGGCGTGGCCTATACCGCCGGGCCCGGCCTGGTCGGTGCGCTGCTGGTCGGTGCCGCCGCGGCGCGGGCAATGGCCTGGGCGCTCAACGTTCCGGCGATCGGCGTGCACCACATGGAAGGCCACCTGCTGGCGCCGCTACTGGAGGCCGATCCGCCCGAGCCGCCGTTCGTGGCGCTGCTGGTTTCCGGCGGCCACTCCATGCTGGTCGAGGTGGCCGCGATCGGCCGCTACCGCATCCTCGGCGACACCCTGGACGACGCGGCCGGGGAGGCCTTCGACAAGACCGCCAAGCTGATGGGCCTGCCTTATCCGGGCGGGCCGGCGCTGGCCAAGCTGGCCGAGCAGGGCAGGCCGGGTGCGTTCCGCTTCTCGCGCCCGATGACCGACCGGCCGGGACTGGACTTCAGCTTCTCGGGCCTGAAGACCCAGGTGCTGCTCGCCTGGCAGCACTCCGACCAGTCCGACCAGACCCGCGCCGACATCGCGCGCGGATTCGAGGAAGCCATCGTCGAGACGCTGGTGATCAAGTGCCGCCGCGCGCTGGAGGCCAGCGGTACGCAGCGGCTGGTGATCGCCGGCGGCGTCGGCGCCAACCGGCGCCTGCGCGACACGCTGGCGGCAGCCGGCCAGAAGGATGGATTCCGCACGTACTTCCCGCGGCTTCAGTTCTGCACCGACAACGGCGCCATGATCGCGCTGGCCGGCGCGATCCGGCTGGCGGCGGGGCAGGGCCAGGACGAGGCGGTGCGCGTGTCGCCGCGGTGGGACCTGCAATCCCTGCCGGGAATAGGGAATCGGGAATAGGGAATCGTTCAAAGCCGTTATCCTGCTTGCCAGGGCGAAGCGCCTTTACGATTCCCCATTCACCATTTCCTATTTGCCCTCATGGACATCGTTTTCATCGAAGACCTGCGCATCGACGCAGTGATCGGCATCTACGACTGGGAGCGGCGGGTGCGCCAGACGCTCGCCTTCGACATCGAGATGGCCTTCGACAACACCGTACCGGCGGCCAGCGACGACATCGCCCATACGCTCAATTACAAGGACGTGTCCAAGCGGCTGATCGAGTACGTCGGCGGTTCCAGCTTCGGCCTGGTGGAGACGCTGGCCGAGCGCTGCGCGGCGATCATCCGCGTGGAGTTCGGCGTGGCCTGGGTGCGGCTGAAACTCTCCAAGCCGGGCGCCGTGCGCGGCGCGCGCGCGGTGGGCGTGCGCATCGAGCGCGGCACGCGGCCGTGACGCGCGCCTATCTCAGCCTCGGTTCCAACCTGCAGCCACACCGCTATCTGCGCGCCGCGCTGGGCGAGCTGAAGGCCCGCTTCGGCGAGCTGACCGTATCGCCTACCTACCGCAGCCGCGCGGTTGGCTTCGACGGTCCGGATTTCCTCAACCTGGCGGTCGGGCTGGATACCGACCTGTCGCCCGAGGCGCTGAACGACTGGCTGCACGCGCTGGAGGATCGCCACGGCCGCCGCCGTGACGTGCCGCGCTATGCCGACCGCACGCTGGACGTGGATCTGGTGCTCTACGGCGACGCGGTGATCGAGGGGCCAGGCCACCTGCAGGTGCCGCGCGACGAACTGCGCCACGCCTTCGTGCTGCGGCCGCTGGCCGACATCGCGCCCGACGCCCGCCACCCGCGCGACGGCCGCCGCATGGCCGATCTGTGGGCCGCGTTCGCGCAGGAAAGCGAGCCGCTCACGCCCGAGCCGCTGCCCTGGCCGTAGCCGCTGCGCCACTGTCGCCGTGCCGATGCGGATGCTAGAAAGGCGCCTCGTATCCATGGATCGAGGGGGAAGGCTTATGGCAGGCAAGTTTGCGCGCAGCTGGTCGTTGATGAAGGCGAGCGCGGCGATGCTGCGCTCGGACAAGGCGCTGTTGGCTTTCCCTTTGCTGTCGGGCATCTGCTCGCTGGTGGTGGCGGCCAGTTTCTTGGTGCCGGTGGCGCTGGCGGTGCTGGCCGACGACACCCATCTGGCCGGGCAGGACCATCGCTGGTCGCCGGTCACCTGGCTGGTGTTCTTCGCCTTCTACCTGGTGCAGTACTTCGTCATCGTGTTCTTCAACACGGCGCTGGCCGGCTGTGCGCTGCGGCACCTGCGCGGCGAGCCGACCAGCCTGTCCGACGGCCTTGCCCTGGCGCGCTCGCGCTGGACCAGCATCCTGGGCTATGCCTTGATCGCCGCCACGGTGGGCCTGTTCCTGCGCGCCTTGCAGGAGCGGCTGGGTCTGATCGGGCGGCTGGTGGCCGGCCTGCTCGGCCTGGCGTGGACGGTGGCGACCTTCCTGGTGGTGCCCGTGCTGGCCAGCCAGGACATCGGACCGGTCGATGCGGTCAAGCGCAGCGTGGAGCTGCTCAAGCGCACCTGGGGCGAGAACCTGATCGGCAACGTCGGCCTGGGCGCCGCGTTCGGGCTGATGACCTTCCTCGCCTTACTGATCGGCGTCGTGCTGATCGGCGGCGCGGTGGCGTTGCATTCGCTGCCGGCGCTGGTGGTGGCGGTGGTTGTGGTGGTGGTCGCCATGGTGCTGCTCAGCCTGGTGCAGGCCTCGCTGCAGGGCATCTATGCGGCGGCGCTGTACCGCTATGCCGAGGTCGGCCAGGCGGGCGCCGGTTTCGACCAGGCGCTGCTGGAAAACGCTTTCCGCACCAAGAAGTGACGGCTAGACCGCCAGCGTACGGCCGCCGTCCACGCGGATGATCTGACCGGTGACGAAAGGCGCGTCGCGCAGCAGCCACAGCACAGCGGAGGCGACGTCCTCCGGCGTGCCGGCGCGCCCGAGAGGCGTGCGCGCCAGCAGCGCGGCGCGATCGTCGTAGTCCTTGCCCTCGGCCGGCCATAGCACCGCGCCGGGGGCGACGCCGTTGATGCGTACCTCCGGCGCCAGGTCTTGCGCCAGCGTGCGCGTCATCGCGGCCAAGGCGGCCTTGGCCATGACGTACACCGGATGGCCGGCAAGGGCGCGCTCGGCATAGATGTCGACCAGGTTGACGATCGCGCCGCGCGCCGCGCGCAGCGCGGGCAAGGCTGCCTGGACGAGAAAGAACGGCGCCTGCGCGTTGGAGGCGAACAGTTCGTTCCAGTGCGTCGGCGTGACGCTGCCGATGGGCGTGGGATAGAAGGCCGAGGCATTGTTGACCAGCGCATCGAGCCGGCCGTAGTGCGCCAGCACGTCCTCGATCAGCGCGGGCAGGCGCTCGATCGCGGCCAGGTCGGCCTGCACGCCGAGCGTGCTGCCGGGGCGTTCGCGTTCCAGTTCCGCGCGCAGCGATGCCGCCTCGCCGGCGGAATGGCGGTGATGCAGCGCGATGTCATAGCCGGCTGCGTGCAGGGTGCGAGCGATGGTCGCGCCGACGCGGCGGGCGGCGCCGGTGACCAGGGCGACGGGGCGGGCGGGCTCGGTGCTCATGCGGCGAGCTTGCCGCAAAGCGGGCGGGACGTCACCGATCCAGCGGCGACACGCCCGCGTCGGTTTCCTGCGCAGAGTCGGCCGGCGTCGCCAGCGGCTCGGTCTGCACCAGGCTGCCGCTGCCGAACAGCTCGATCGCCGTGCGTGCCACGTTGCGAGTGTCGTACCAGGCGTAGGCGCCCACGCCGGCGGCGCCGACCACCGGCAGCCAGCGCGAGATGCCGGCGCCCACCGCGCGCTGCGACAGGCTGATGCCGATGCGCCGCGCCACCCGCTCGGCCACCGTGGCGGAAAGCTGGCGGAACAGCAGCCGGTCGCCCAGGCGTACCACCAGGTCGCGGAAGGCCTGCGCGGCGGTGTGGCGGAACAGACACCAGAGCATCTGCTCGCGGCCGAGGCTGGCGTGCTGCCCGTAGGCCGCGGCGATGTCGCTGACCATCTGTGCCTGGATGCGCCAGATCGCCACCAGCTCGGGCAGCACCGTCAGCCATCCCAGCGGACCCGGCGGCAAGGCCAGCGAGCCGGCGGTCAGCGCCGCCTTGCGTGCGGCCTGGCGGGCCAGCTCCTGCGCCTTCGCTTCGGGGTGGAGACCGCGATGGACCTGGCTATCCGGAATCTGGCTGGCGAAATCGAGGATCGCCGTTGCGATCCGGCCATGATCGGCGGTTGCGGGCACGGCGGGAATCTGGATCGGCGGCTTGGCCATGGTCGGTCCTTCCAAGCGGAGAGCGCCAGTGTGGATGGGCGGACGTGAATGGGCCGGAAGGCAGCGCCCATGACTTTTGGTGCAGACCGAACGCAATGTTATAATATACTATTACAGATCTCTTTTCGCCCGACGGAGCCACGATGAACCACACCCTGCTCGCCGCCAGTCTTGCCTTGGCATTGGCCGCTCCGGCCTTCGCCGACGACACGGCGACAGCGCCCACCGCTCCCCCGCAGGTGCGCCAGCTGGGCACGGTCGACGTCAGTGCCGCGCTGGACCAGTCGCGCAACGCGCTGTCGCCCGATACCGGCTCCAGCCAGTACGTGATCGATGAGAAGGCGATCCAGCAATTGCCGCTGGGCGCGTCCACGCCGCTCAACCAGGTCGTGCTGCAGGCGCCTGGCGTGGTGCAGGATTCCTACGGCGGTTTGCACGTGCGCGGCGACCACGCCAACCTGCAGTACCGCATCAATGGCGTGATCATCCCCGAATCGATCGCCGGCTTCGGACAGGCGCTGGATGCGCGCACCGTGCAGACGGTGAAGCTGCTCGATGGTGCCCTGCCGGCGCAATACGGCCTGCGCACCGCCGCCGTGGTGGACATCACCACCAAGAGTGGCCACCAGCTCGGCGACGGCGGCAGCGTCGGCGTCACCGGCGGCTCGTTCGGCATGCTCAACCCGAACGCCTCGCTGTGGGGCAGCAACGACCGCTGGAGCTACTTCTTCACCGCCAACTACCTGCAGAGCGACGTGGGCGTGGAGAACCCCACTTCCAGCCGCAAGCCGATCCACGACCGGACCAATCAGGTGAAGGGTTTCGGTGACGTTTCCTATCTGATCGACAACGACACGCGCCTGAGCCTGCTGTTCGGGGTCAGCAACAACCGCTTCCAGATCCCGAACAATCCCGGGCAGTCGCCACAGTTCGGCTACCTGGACACCGTGTCCTTCGACTCCGCCCGGCTCGATGAGCGACAGCGCGAGAACACCCGCTTCGGCGTGCTTTCGCTGCAGGGCAAGCTGGGCGCCACCGACTACCAGGTGTCGCTGGGCCAGCGCTATTCCAGCCTCCGGTTCACCCCCGACATCGCCGGCGACCTGATGTTCAACGGCGTCGCCTCGACCATCGACCGCAGCAACCGCGCCAGCACCCTGCAGGCCGACTTCGCCACGCCGCTGGGCGACAGCCACACCCTGCGCTACGGCGTCTACGGCAGCTTCGAGCGCGCGCCGAGCCGCAATGACGCCTATGTGTTCCCGACCGACGCCACCGGCAACCAGGCGAGCACGACGCCGATCCTCATCGCGGACGGCAACCGACTGACCGCCAGGACGTGGTCGGCCTACCTGCAGGACGAGTGGAGCATCGGCGACAAGCTGACGGTGAACTACGGCCTGCGTGGCGACCGCTACCATGCGTTCCGCACCGAGAGCCAGCTCAGCCCGCGCCTGGGCCTGGTGTACCAGGCGACCGACAGCACCGTGCTGCACGCCGGCTACTCCCGCTACTTCACGCCGCCGGCGACCGAGGCGATCACTACGGCAAATATCGAGAGGTTCGATGGAACGACCAACGCCTTGCCGCACGCCGGCGACAACACGCCGCTGAGCGAGCGCAGCGATTATTTCGATGTCGGCGTGCAGCAGCGATTGGGCCCACTGACCCTGGGCCTGGACACCTATTACCGCAAGGTGCGGCGCCTGCAGGACGAAGGCCAGTTCGGCGCCGCGCTGGTGTATTCCACCTTCAACTACGCAAAAGGGCGGATCAAGGGCGTGGAGTTCACCGCCAACTACGACAGCGGCCCGTTCAGCGCCTACTTCAACCTGGCAGCCAGCCAGGCGATCGGCACCCACGTCATCACCAGCCAGTACAATTTCGACCCTAGCGATCTGGCCTACCTTGCCGACCACTACATCTTCCTCGACCACGACCAGGCGTATTCCTCCTCCGGCGGCCTGAGCTACGCGCTCTCGGACAAGACCCACGTGGGCGCCGACTACCTGTTCGGCAGCGGCCTGCGCAAGGACGGGAGCGTGCCCAACGGCGCCTCGCTGCCGGACTACTTCCAGCTCAACCTGAGCCTTTCGCACGACTTCAGCTTGGGTCACCTGGGCGACCTGCACACCCAGCTGGCGGTCATCAACGCACTGGACCGCACTTACGAGCTACGCGACGGCAGCGGTATCGGCGTGGGCGCGCCGCAGTTCGGCCCGCGGCGCGGGGTGTATCTGAGCCTGCAGAAGGATTTCTGAGCGGGAGCGCCTTCCCGCGCATGAGCCGAGGCCAGCGTGGCGTCCAAAACGGGATGCCCACGCCGCATCGGCTACCCTGTGCACCTTTTGCACTAGCCGCGACCCATGGCCTCCCGACTCCCTGATCCCGGCGCCGACGAGCGCGCGCATTCCGAACGCCTGCTGCAGCTGCTGCGCACGCAGATCGCCTCGCAGGGACCGATGCCGTTCGCGCAGTACATGGAGCGCTGCCTCTACGCACCGGGCCTGGGGTACTACAGCGCGGGCAAGACCAAGTTCGGCGCGGCGGGCGATTTCGTCACGGCGCCGGAACTCGGTGGCCTGTTCGCCCGCTGCGTGGTCAACGCGGTGCAGCCGGTCATGGCGATGCTGGGCGAGCAGGCGGATTTCCTCGAGCTCGGCGGCGGCAGCGGCGCGTTCGCCGAGGCCGCGCTGCTCGCCTTCGCCGAGGCCGGCGTGCTGCCGCGCCGCTACCTGATCCTGGAACCCAGCGCCGACCTGCGCGAACGCCAGCGCGAACGGCTCGCCGCCGCCCTGCCGGCCGGGCTCAACGCGCGCGTGGCCTGGCTGGACCGCCCGCCGGAGGATGGCTGGCGCGGCGTGCTGTTCGCCAACGAGGTCGTCGACGCCTTGCCGACCACGCGCTTCACCCTGCGCGCCGGCGAGGTCTACGAGGAACACGTGGCGCTGGATGGCGAAGGCCGGCTGATGCGCACCGACCGTCCGGCCGATGTGCTGGTCACCGGCGCCGTGCGCCACCTGGAGCGCGACCTCGGCCGGCCGTTCGAGGACGGTTACCGCTCCGAGGTGCTGCCGCAACTGCCGTACTGGATCCAGGCGGTGGCCGGCTCGCTCGAGGCGGGCGTGATGCTGTTCGTCGACTACGGCTACGTGCGCCGCGAGTACTACCTCGCCGAACGCCGGGACGGCACGCTGATGGCGCACTACCGACACCACGCGCATGCCGACCCACTCTATCTGCCCGGGCTCAACGACCTGACCGCCTCGGTCGATTTCACCGCGCTGGCGGAGGCTGGCAACAGCGCCGGTTTCGGAGTGGCGGCGTACCTGCCGCAGGCGCAGTTCCTGCTGGCCAGCGGTCTGCAAGGCGTGTTCGAGCAGGCGCACGCGCAAGCGGCCGACGATTTCGCCCGCCACCGGCTGGCGCAGGAAGTGCGCCGGCTGACGATGCCCGAACAGATGGGCGAACGCTTCCAGGCCATGCTGTTCGCGCGCGGCCTGGAGGTGCTGCCGCTGGCCGCCGAATTGCTGGCCGCCGATCGGGGCGGGCGGCTCTGACGTCGATCCCTCACGCACGCGAGGGATCGACCGCAAACGCTACGCGTCCGAATCCGGCCAGCCCTGCGCATGCCGGCGGGCCAGCGCGGCCAGGCTCGCCACCTGTTCGGGCGAATCGTTGAGCGCAGGGATGTAGCGCAACTCCTTGCCACCGGCGGCGAGGAAGAAATCGCGGTTCTGCATGGCGATTTCCTCCAGCGTTTCCAGGCAGTCCACCGCGAAGCCGGGGCAGGCCACGTCCAGCCGCCGGACGCCCTCGGTGGCGAGCTGGCGCACGGTGGCGTCCGTGTAGGGCTGCAACCACGGCTCGCGGCCCACGCGCGACTGGAAGCTGAGCAGCAACTGGCTCGGGTCCAGCCCCAGCCGCGTGCGCAGGCGGTGCGCGGTGGCCTGGCACTGGTCCAGATAGGGATCGCCCAGCCGCACGTAGCGCTCGGGGATGCCGTGGAAGGACAGCAGCAGCTTTTCCCCGCGGCCGTGCTCGTCCCACCAGCGCTCGATGCGCCGGGCCAGCGCCTCGATATGCGCCGGGTCGTCGTGGTAGTCGTTGACCAGCCGCACTTCGGGTGGCCAGCGCAGGCGTTTGAGTGCATCGGCGACGGCGTCGATCACCGATCCGGTGGAGGTGGCCGAGTATTGCGGATACAGCGGGACCACCAGCAGGCGCCGGACGCCCGCCGCCTGCAGCCGTTCGATCTGCGCCTGCACGGAAGGCGCGCCATAGCGCATCGCCAGCGCCACCTGCGCCTGTCCGTCCAGTTCGGTCGCAAGCGCCTGGGTCAGCGCCTCGCTGAGCACGCGCAGCGGCGAACCGGCCGAGGTCCAGATGCGCGCGTACGCATGCGCCGAACGGCGCGGGCGTATCGCCAGGATGACCCTGAGGATCGGCCACCAGAGCCAACGTGGATAGTCGATCACGCGCCGGTCGGACAGGAACTCGGCCAGGTAACTGCGCAGTGCGCGCGGCGTGGGCGCCTCGGGTGTGCCCAGGTTCACCAGCAGCACGCCGGTGGCCGGGGCGCCAGCCTGAACGCCGCGGTCAGGGGCGGTGCCGGCAGGGCCGGTATAGTGGCTGGGCTGTGGCATCGAACGGACCGGTGGCGCGCGGGCAGGCGGTGGAGTCTGCCACAAGCCGTCGGTACACCCTCACATCCCTGTGGAAGGAGCACCCCATGTTCAAGGCATTGCGTCGTTGCTCGCTGCTCGCACTGGCCCTGCTGCTGCCGGCGATGGCCGTGCATGCCGAGGACCCGCCGCTGGTGCGCTCGCAGAACGCCGTGCGCGTGCTGCGCGAGGTCATGCAGGCGCCGGACAAGGCGATCCCGCAGGACCTGCTGAAGAACGCCAAGGCGATCGCGGTGATTCCCGACATGGTCAAGGCAGGGTTGATCTTCGGTGGCCGGCGGGGCGAGGGGCTGATCTCGGTGAAGGGTCCGGACGGCGCCTGGTCCAACCCGAGCTTCATCACGCTCACCGGCGGCAGCGTGGGCTTCCAGGCGGGCGTGTCCTCGACCGACGTGATCCTGGTGTTCCGCACTCAGCGCGGGGTGGACTCGATCGTCAACGGCAAGTTCACCATGGGCGCCGACGCGGCCGTCGCGGCCGGCCCGGTCGGTCGTACTGCGACTGCCGCCACGGATGAGCAGATGAAGGCGGAGATCTACTCCTACTCGCGCTCGCGCGGCTTGTTCGCCGGCGTGGCGCTGGACGGCTCGGTGCTACGCATCGACTACGACGCCAACGCCGCCATCTATGGCGCGGGCGTCACGCCGCGGCGCATCTTCGAAGGCGGCGTCGCCAATGTGCCGGGGCCGGTGGTGGACTTCCGCGACCAGCTTGAGGAGTACACTTCGCGTTGATCCGCATTGCCGGCATGTTGGGCGGCAACGCTACGTTTTCGGCTCAGTCCGTCAGAGGTTCGCAGTCATGGGTCTGGACAGTTTTTGGCATTGGATCATCCTGCTGGTGGTGGTGCTGGTGATCTTCGGCACCAGCAAGCTCTCCAAGATCGGCCCTGATCTTGGCAACGCCGTGCGCGGCTTCAAGAAGGCCATGCAGGGTGACGACGAGGAGGAAGAGGCCAAGCGCAAGTCGCAGGAGCAGCTGCGCGCCGACCCGCCCGCGCCGGAGGGCGCCGCCAGCAAGGCGCGCGACACCAGCCAGACCAAGTAAGCGCGCGGTGGCGCGGCGATGATCGAGATCAGCTTCGGCAAGCTGCTGTTGCTTGCGCTCATTGCGCTGCTCGTGCTCGGGCCGGAGAAGCTGCCCGGCGCGGCGCGCACTGCCGGAGCGCTGGTGCGGCGCGTGCGCAACAGCTGGGAAAGCGTGCGCGCGGAGGTCACCCGCGAACTGGAGATCGAGGAGATCAAGCGCGCCGCGCGCGAGGCGGCCACGCGCGCCGAGGCGGCGCAGGAGCAGATGAATGCCACCGCCCGCGAAGTGCGCGAGGCGGTCGGCGCGGTGGCGGCCGTGCCGGCATCCGAGCCCGCGGATGAGCCGATGCGCCTGGCCGGCGGACCGCAGGCCGCGCAGGTCGAGGACGCACCGATCGACGAGCCGCCGCCCGAACGCGATACCCTGACCGGCGACCTGTTCGCCGACGACCCGCAACATGCCCCGGTGAAGGAACATCCGCATGGCCTCGCCTGAGCCCGAGCCGCAGCTGGATCTGCAGCAGGGCCTGTTCTCGCACCTGATCGAACTGCGCTCGCGCCTGCTCAAGGCCTGCGCGACGGTGCTCGTCGTGCTGGTGGCGCTGATTCCTTTCGCCAACCGGCTTTACTCGCTGCTGGCCGCGCCGCTGGTGGCCCGGCTGCCGCAAGGTGCGCACCTGATCGCCACCGAAGTGGCCAGCCCGTTCATCACGCCGCTGAAGCTCGCCTTCTACACCGCGCTGTTCATCAGCATGCCGGTGATCCTCTACCAGCTGTGGGCGTTCGTCAGCCCCGGCCTGTACAAGCATGAGAAGCGGTTGGCGCGGCCGCTGCTGGTGGCGGCCATGGTGCTGTTCTACATCGGCTGCGCGTTCGCTTATTTCCTGGTGCTGCCGGCGGCGTTCCGTTTCCTCACCGCGGTGACCCCCGCGGGCGTGGAGATGATGACCGACATCACGCATTACCTGGATTTCGTGATGCTGATGTTCTTCGCCTTCGGCCTGTGCTTCGAGGTGCCGGTGGCGGTGGTGATCCTCGCGGCGGTGGGCGTGGTCGACGTGGCCAAGCTGCGCAGCGTGCGCCGCTACGCGGTCGTGGGCGCGTTCGCCATCGCCGCGGTGATCACGCCGCCGGACATCACCTCGATGATCATGCTGGCCGTGCCGATGTGCCTGCTCTACGAGCTGGGCGTGCTGGCGGTGCGCTGGCTGGTGAAGCCGCGCGAGGCCGCGGACGAGTCACGCGCCTGACTCTGCCCCAGGGAGGGGAGTCCCGCGATTACTGCGCCGCACTGGCGCGATGTCCCAGTGCCAACCCCTTGAGGATGTTCAGCGCCTGCGCCAGGGTGTAGTCCTCGGTGGCGAGCTTGGCGTTGGCGGCGCTGCCGTCGTTGTCGATGTCCTTGCCGGCGCCGGCGTTCTCGTTGGCCAGATGATGCCTGAGGTCGGCCTCGGAGCTGATCGGCTCGGGGCCGTTGTCGGCGGGGTTGACGGTGAGGTCGGCCAGGGCGATGTCCGGCTTGATGCCTGCCGCCTGGATCGAGGTGCCGTTGGGCGTGTAGTAGCGGGCGGTGGTCAGCTTGACCGCGTGGTCGGCGTCCAGCGGCAGGACCGTCTGCACGACGCCCTTGCCGAAGGTGCGCCGGCCCACGATCAGCGCGCGGTGGTTGTCCTTGAGCGCGCCGGAAACGATCTCGGCCGCCGAGGCGGTGCCGTTGTCCACCAGCAGGACGATCGGCGCGCCCTTGAGCAGGTCGCCCGGGTGCGCGGCGAACTTGAGGTTCGCATCGGCCAGGCGCCCGCGCGTGGTGACGATCGTACCCGAATCGAGGAAGTCGTCGCTGACCGCCACCGCGGTGGTGAGCAGGCCGCCGGGATTGGAGCGAAGGTCCAGCACCGCGCCCTTGGGCTGGCCATGCTTGGCCGCGTAGTCGGCGAACTTCTTCTCGAGGTCGCCGGCGGTGTCTTCCTGGAACTCGCTGATGCGGATGTAGACGTAACCGGGCTCCAGCTCGCGCAGCTTCACGCTGGTCACCGAGATCTGCTCGCGCACCAGATGCATGTCGACCGGCTTGTCGCTCTTTTCGTGCAGGATGGTCAGGGTGATCTTGCTGCCCGGTTTGCCGCGCAGGAGCTTGAACATGTCGTCGACGTTGTCCGGATCGACCGCCTTGCCGTCGATCTTGACGATGGTGTCGCCAGGCTTGATGCCGGCGCGCGCCGCAGGGGTGTCATCGATCGGCGAGACGATGCGCAGCGTGCCGTCGACCTCCAGCACCTCGATCCCCAGGCCGCTGTACTGGCCGGTGGTGTCTTCCGAGAGCTGCTCCAGGCCCTGCTTGTCCAGGTACTCGCTGTGCGGGTCCAGTCCGCTCAGCATGCCGCTGATGGCGGCCTTCATCAGGGTCTTGTTGTCGACCGGCTCGACGTAGGCCTGGCGGATCACCTCGTACACGCGGCTGAAGTTGCGCACGTCATCCAGGTCGACGCGGTCGGGCGCGCTGGCGGCGGCAGCCGGCGCGCTCGCGGCGTGGGCCGGAGCCTGCTGCGCGTGCAGCGGGGCGAGCAGCAGCGCGGCGGACACGGCGCAGGCCAGGGCACGGGGGAACGGTTGCATGCGATGACTCCTGCGTCGATGGGGTTCGCCGGACGGATGGATTTCGACCGCGCGCGGGGGCGGTCGTTCAAACGCAAGCCTGCGGCCGCAGGAAGGGCGCGTCAACGCCGCTTGGCCAGCCAGGCGCGCGGATCGACCGGCTTGTTGTTGTGGCGCAGCTCGAAATACACGCCGGTGTTGACGCCGAGCAGCGGCGTGGCGGTGCCGATGGTCTGGCCGGCCTCGACCTGGTCGCCCACGCCGTGCAGCAGGCTTTCGTTGTTGCCGTACATGCTCAGCCAGCCATCGCCGTGGTTGAGGATGACCAGCAGGCCGTAACCGCGCAGGAACGCCGCGTAGACCACCCGGCCGCGCGCCACGGCATGCACCTCGCTGCCGCCCTGGGCCTTGATCAGCACGCCGTTGCCGTAACTGACCACCGCGCCGGCCGCAGGCCAGGGCAGGTTGCCGCGGATGTCGGCCTTGCCGCCGGCGCGGCTGGGCGCCGCGGGGCTGGTGCGTGCGTTGCGCTCGGCCTCGCGTGCCGCTTCGTCGATCGCCCGCTGCAACTGGTCGACCAGGTGATCGAGCGACTGCGCGTTCTGCTTCATCGCGGCCAGGCGCTGCGCCTCGTCCTTGTACTTGGCATCCGCCTGGGCGACCAGCTTCTTCTGTGCCGCGCGCTGTGCCGCCAGCGCCTCGGCCTTGCCGGCGCGCTCGGTGCGGGTGGCGGCCAGCGCCTGCTGCTCGGCGGCGATCCGGGCCTCCAACTGCTGCAGGCGGCTGAGCTCGCCCATCAGCTGCGCCACGCGCGCGGCGCGGTCCTGCTGGAAGTACCGGGAATAGGCCAGCGCGCGGGCGATCTGCGCCAGGTCCTGGTCGCCCAGCAGCAGGCGCAGGTCGGTCCCGCGGCCCAGCGTGTAGGTGGCGCGCAGCAGGTCGGCGATCGCGGCGCGCTGGCCGGACAGGCGCCGCTCCAGATCGGCGCGCTGTCCCTGCAACTGCACGAGGTCCTGCTGCTTGGCCGCCACGGCGGCATCGACCTCGCGCAGGGCGTGGGCTGCAGCGGCCAGCGCGTCGGCCTGGCGCGCCAGCTCGGCGTTGGCGCTGTCACGCCGTGCGGCGGTTTGCGCCTGCTCGCGCGCCAGCGCCTCCATCCTGCTGCGCAGTTCGGCCAGCTGCTGCCTGGCCTCGGCCTGCTTGTGGCGGGAAGACTCTTGCGCGCCGACGGGGACCGCGGCGGTCAGAGCGACGAGGGCCGTCAGGCGGATGAGGACACGAAGGGAAGGGGGGCGCATGGTGCCCGATTATCCCCGAAGCAGGCGCGCGGTAGGGCGGCCAGGCCGTGGCGGCCGGCTGGACGAGGCCACGATCGGTCCGGTCGCCGCCGGGAAAGGCCCGGGTCGGGATTTCACGCAAGATGTTCCGCCACGGCCGCCGGAGCGTGGCGGGCTCGACATTCGGACGTCTGGACGGCCACACGGCAGGGTGTCTGCAGGCGCAAAACCTTGCGCGTCAATTTGCCGGATATTGAAGTTAAGTGCTTGTAAGTGATGGCGCAAAGTGGAAGACTCCAAGCCGCAACTCCCCTCGCCCGTCGAGCTGGTGGCGTCGCATCACCCACCCCAGTCCTCGGGCGCGTTGCGCACCCATAATCCGAGGACTTGAGTCATGAAGCCTAACAAGCTCGCTTTCGCGTTGGCTGGTTTGCTGTTGACGCCTCTTGGGACCGTCTTCGCGCAGACCGCCCCAGCAACCCCCGCCGGCAACGCATCTGCCCAGAATCCGCCACCGGACCAGCAGAGCAATCCCCAACAGGCGCAGCAACTGCAGACCATCACCGTCACCGGCTCGGCCATTCCGCGTATCGACGTGGAAACGCCTTCTCCGGTCACGGTGATCACCGCTGCCCAGATCGCGCGCAGCGGACTGACGACGATATCGGACGTCGTCCGCGCGATTTCGGCCGACAACAGCGGTTCCATCCCGAACGCCTTCAGCAACGGCTTCGCCGCGGGTTCGTCGGGCGTGGCGCTGCGTGGCCTGACGGTCAATTCCACCTTGGTGGTGATCGATGGCCATCGCGTCACCAGCTATCCGGTGGCCGATGACGGGGAACGTTCCTTCGTCGACCTCAACACGATTCCGCTGGCCGCGGTCGAGCGCATCGAAGTGCTGAAGGACGGTGCCTCTTCGCTGTATGGCGCCGACGCCATCGCCGGTGTGGTCAACATCATCATGAAGCCCAGCTTCAAGGGCATCGAGGCGACCGCCGACGTGGGCACCTCGCAGCATGGCGGCGGGTTCACCCGCAAGGCCACGTTGCTCGCCGGTGGCGGCGACCTGGAGAAGGACCGCTACAACGGCTACATGAGCGTGCAGTACCAGAAGGACAATCCGATCTGGACCCGGCAGCGTTCCTTCCCGTTCAACACCGGTGACCTGAGTTCGCTCGGCGGACCGGGGCTGGGCGGCCCGGCAGCGCGGGCCGGCGGCACCAACGGCGCCATCATGCCCAGCACCGGCGGGTTGTGGCAGCCGCTGCAGGCCTGCACCTCGGGGCCGTTGGTCACCGATGCCACGGGCAGTTACTGCCGCTTCGACGCGGTCAACCTGTTCGGCCAGCTGCAGCCGGCGATGGAACAGGGCGGCGTGTCCGGACGCTTCACCATCAAGTTGAACGACACCACCCAGGCCTACCTCGAAGCCAGCTACATGGAGGCCAAGACCCAAGCTCCGGGTGGCCCGCGGCCGATCCAGAACAGCACGCCGCACAACACCAATGGGATCACCCTGCCGGTGGGCAACCCGTCCAACCCGTTCGCGGTGCCGGCGCTGATCAGCTACAGCTTCGGAGACATCCCCAGCGGCTTCAACTACAACAATCACAACGCGCGCATCGTGGGCGACGTCCGCGGCCAGTGGTCCGACTGGAACTGGGACGCTACCGCGGTGATCAACCACGCCTGGCTGGACACCACCCAGTACGGCTTCATCAGCTACCAGGGCCTGCTTGCCGCGGTGGCCAACGGCTCCTACAACTTCGTCAATCCCAGCGCCAATTCCGCTGCGGTCCGCGCGTCGCTGGCGCCGGGCTACCAGAAGACCTCCACCACCGATCTGGACTCGCTCGACCTGTCGGCCAACCGCCCGCTATGGGATCTGCCCGGCGGATCGGCCGGCCTCGCCGTGGGCGTGCAATTGCGGCATGAGGCGCAGAACGACCCCACGCTCAACCCCAACTTCGAGTTTCAGGGCCTCGGCAACGCGCAGACCAAGGGCAGCCGCGACGTGAGCGGCGCCTATGCCGAGCTGGACATGCCATTCTTCCAGCAGCTGGAAGTGGATGCCTCCGGGCGTTTCGACCATTACACCGACGTGGGCAACAACTTCTCGCCCAAGCTGGGCATCAAGTACAAGCCGTTTGACTGGGTGGCCATCCGCGGCACCTGGTCCAAGGGTTTCCGCGCCCCGGCGTTCGCCGAGAACGGTTCCAGTTCGACCCAGGGCTTCATCACCTACACGCCGCCGCCGGCCTTCCAGGCGCTGCATGGCGGCAGTACCTACGTGACCGTGCCCTACGGGCTGTCGGAGTACACCCTGGCCAACCCCAACATCAAGCCGGAGAAGTCCAGGAGCTTCACCCTGGGCGTGGTGCTGCAGCCGACCAACTGGCTCAATGCCTCGATCGACTACTACAACATCAGGAAGAGCAACCTGATCGTGCAGGCCGACACGTCGGCGGCGCTGGCCAACTACTATGCCGGCCTGCCGCAATCGCCCGGCGTGACCGTGGTGCCCGACCTGCCCGACCCGGCCAATCCGGCCGCGCAACCGCGACCCGCCGAACTGATCGGTTCCTACCTCAACGCGCAGCAGCTGAAGACCACCGGCGTCGACCTGGACCTGCAGGCCCATTTCGATTTCGCCAACGGCATGCGCTACACCACCGAGCTGACCGGCACCCAGATCTTCCAGTGGAAGCTGAGGCTGCCCGACGGCACCAGCCAGAGCTACGTGGGCACGCAGGGTCCGTACAACCTGTCCTCCGGCGCCGGCACGCCGCGCACCCGCGCCTCGTGGGCCAATACGCTGGAAGCCGGCCCGCTCACGGTCACCGGCACGCTCTACTACACCAGCGGATACAGGGAGATCGCGGCGGACGTGGGTGTGCTCGGCTTGTTCGACGGCGACTGCCTGTCCACCACGCCGGCGGGCACCAACTTCCCGGCGAGTTGCCATGTGGGCTCGTTCTACGACTTCGACCTGACCGGCAGCTACGCCTTCAACGACAAGGTCAGCCTCACCGCGTCGATCATGAACCTGTTCGATCACAAGCCGCCGTTCGACCCGGCCAACTATGCCGGCGCGGGTGCCAACTACAACCCGACCTGGTCGCAGGCGGGCGTCGTGGGCCGCTTCTACAACCTGGGCGTGAAGGTGCGCCTGTAACGACAGTCACTACGCCCGCGGCGCCGCCGCGGGCGAGGTGCTCTGGCATCATGTGCGCGCGTCGATGTCCGGCGCGCGTTTTTTTTGCCGTCGACGGGAATGCCATGTGCCTGATCGCCTTCGCCTGGCTGTCGCACCCGCGCTGGCGGCTGGTGCTGGCGGGCAACCGCGACGAATTCCATGCGCGGGCGAGCGCGCCACTTGCGCCCTGGGACGGCGTGCCGCTGATCGCCGGGCGCGACCTGGAAGGCGGCGGCACCTGGCTTGGCGTGAACACGTCGGGCCGCTGCGGCGTGGTGACCAACGTGCGCGACCCGCGCGATCCCCAGCAGGGCCTGTCGCGCGGCCTGCTGGTGACCGACTGGCTGCTCGCGTCGGTGGACGCTCCGGCGCATGCGCGCGCCCTGCACGAGGTCGCGGCCCGTTACCGGCCTTTCAACCTGCTCACCTTCGACGACCAAGCCGCCTTCTACCTGGGCAACCGGCCTGGGCCCAGCGCGCAGCCGGTGACGCCTGGCGTGCACGGTCTATCCAACGCCGACTTCAACACGGCCTGGCCGAAGACGCGCCGGCTGATGGCACGCCTGCAAACCTGGCTGGAGGAGGCCACGCCGGACGACTTCGCGGTGCTGTTCCAAGCCCTGGCCGACGAGCGTCCTGCGAGCGACGAGGAACTGCCCGACACCGGCATCGGCCGCGAGCGCGAGCGCTGGCTGTCGGCGGCGTTCATCCGCGGCGAGGCCTACGGCACCCGCGCGAGCACCGTGGTGGCGATCGATCATGCCGGCGGCGGCCGCATCATCGAGCGCCGCTTCGGCCCCGGCGGGCGCCCTCAAGGCGAGACGTCGCTGCATTGGGCGCCGTCCAAGCACGCACACCCGCCGTAGCGTGCGTCGCTGCCCAGGCGGTGTCCACGCCTGTCTGAACGCGCACGCGGCGCATCCGCGTTGCCTTACGCATCCGGTCGGCCTACCGCCCATGCGGCGCTCGGGCCTGGCGCATACCGTGGCGGAAGGATCAACCGCAGGATGCGACCGATGCGCAAGCCATGGCGATACCCGTGCGGGCTGCTGGCCGGACTCTTGCTCGCGGCGCCGTGCCCCGCCGCTTGCCCGGCATGGAACGCCCCGCGCGCCAGCCAGGAGCTGCGCGCGCTGCACGACCAGCTCGACGGCTGGAACCATGCCTATCGCACCGATGGCCGTTCGCCGGTCGACGACGCGATCTACGACCAGGCGCTGGAGCGCTACGAAGGCTGGCTCGCCTGTTTTCCCGCACAGGCGCCCGCACCCCTGGCGCACTTGGCCGACGCCACCGGACCGGTGCGCGCGCCCGTCGTGCAGACCGGTCTGGCCAAGCTGCGCGACGCCGCCGCCGTGCAGGCGTGGATGGACGCGCGCGGCGGGCGCGACCTGTGGGTGCAACCCAAGGCCGACGGCGTGGCGGTGACCTTGCTCTACGTCGATGGCCAACTGCGCCAGGCGGTGAGCCGCGGCGACGGCGTGCGCGGCTCGGACTGGACGGCCAAGGCGCAGCGCATCGCGGCGGTGCCCAAGCAACTGCCGCAGGCGCCGGGCCGCGTGGTGCTGCAAGGCGAGCTGGTGTGGCGCCTGCCCGGCCATCGGCAGGCGCAGGACGGCGGCATGCGTGCACGCGCCGATGTCGCCGGCGCATTGGCGCGCGAACCGTTCGACGAGCGGGTGGGCGAGCACATCGGCCTGTTCGTATGGGACTGGCCGAGCGGCCCGCCCGACATGCGCGCCCGCCTTGCGGGACTGCAGGCGATGGGCCTGGGCGCCAGCGCCGCGCTGACCCGGCCCGTGCGCGACATGGACGAGGTACGCCGCTGGCGCGATCGCTGGTACCGCGGGGCCTTGCCCTTCGCCACCGACGGCATCGTCCTGCGCCAGGGCGATCGCCCGCCCGCGGCGCAATGGGTCGCATCGCCGCCGGACTGGGCGGTCGCCTGGAAATATCCGCCGGCGCAAGCGCTGGCCACGGTGCGCGCGGTCGACTTCCGCCGCGGCCGGCGCGGCCGCATCAGCGTGGTGCTGGAACTGGAGCCGGTGGTGCTGGACGACCGCACGGTGCGCCGCGTGAGCGTTGGCTCGCTCGACCACTGGCGCCGGCTCGATGCGCGGCCGGGCGACCAGGTGGCGCTGTCGTTGGCAGGCCTGACCATCCCGCGCTTCGATGCGGTGGTCTGGCGCACGCGCGAGCGCGCGGCCGTGGCGATGCCGGACGAGGAAGCGCGCGATGGGCTGGACTGCTGGCATCCGCAGGCCGGTTGCCGGCGCCAGTTCCTGGCGCGGCTGGTGTGGCTGGGCGGGCGCCAGGGGCTGGCGCTGGAGGGCGTCGGCGAGGCGACCTGGAGCGCACTCATCGAGGCCGGACTGGTGCATGGCCTGCTCGACTGGATGAACCTGACCTCCGCGCAGCTGGCCACCGTGCCGGGGATCGGGCCGGGGCGCGCCGCGCAGCTGGCCCAGGCCTTCGCGCGCAGCCGCGGCAACCGCTTCACGCGTTGGCTCGCCGCGCTCGGCATGCCGCCGGCAGGCAAGGCCTCGCTGCCGGATTGGCGGTCGCTGTCGCGGCGCGATGCCGCCGCGTGGGAGAGCGAACGGGGCATCGGTCCAGGACGGGCCGCGCAGTTACAGGCGTTCTTCCAACATCCCGAAGCACAGCGGCTGGCGGATCGATTGCGCGAGGCCGGGGTCGCGGGCTTCTGAAGCGATCGTGCGGCGGCGACCGATGGCGGTACCCATGCAGCGGGCGCGGTTGCAGCCGCGGCTAGGTGAGAATCTCGCCGTCGAGGTAGTACCAGCGCCCATCCTCGCGCAGGAAGCGGCTGACCTCGTGCAGCCGTTGCGCGCGTCCGCCGCCGTAGCGCAAGCGCGCGATGAACTCCACCTCCGCCTCGATGGCCCCGTCCTCGTGGCGCTTGACCGACAGCCCCAGCCAGCTCGGCGCCGGCTGTTGCGCGGCCAGCTTCAGGTGGGCCGGCCGCGTGCTCGGATGCCAGGTCGCCAGCAAGTAGTCCTCGCGCTTGAGCACGTAGGCGCTGTAGCGGGAGCGCATCAACGCCTCGGCAGAGGAGGCGGGCCGGCCTTCGTGCAGCGGGCCGCAGCAGCGCGCGTAACCGCTGGCATTGCCGCAAGGGCAGGGCGTGAGGGTGTCGACGGCGCGCACGTGGTAAGGAAGTCCGCAGCAAGGGAGCAAGGCCATCCTGCCCCGTCGCGGAAAAATTGCAATGCGTGTGCGCTCAATCCACGCGGCGGTTGGGAACGATCAGCGGCGCCAGGTCGTAACCCATGCGCCGCGCGGTGGACTTGAGGTCCTCCAGCAGGTGGTAGTCCATGCGCGCCTCGCGGCCGAGGATCCACAGGTAGCGCCGACGTGGTTCGCCCACGACCGCCCAGCGGTAGTCGTGGTCCAGCCCGATCACCCAATGCTCGCTCCAGGCCAGCCGCAGCCCCAGCCGCGCCAGGCCGGCGCGAAGCGAAGCTGCAGTTTGGCCGGGTCGCGCCGGGGTCCGGGCTGGCGCGCCACGCCGTGGGCTTCGCTCAGTCGCCCGTTCTCGGCGCGGCAGGTGCGGGTCACCGCGATCAGGCCGTCGTCGCGCATCGCATAGTCGAGCACCAGTTCACCCGCGCATCGCCGCTGGAACGGCAGCGGCAGCCAGGCGGCGCCGTGCCAGCGGCCAAGGTAGCGCTCCAGGTCGAGCCATGGCACGGCTTCGACCTGGCGTGTGGCGATATCGGTGGCTTGGTTCTGTCGCCGCGGCGACCGTCTGTCGGGGCGTTGCTGCATGGCGCGCGCTGGGAGATCGGGGTTGCTTCCATCAGGCACGCGTGCCGATCAACCCCGCGTCAAGCGCGGGTCCGCGACATGCCAGGGGATGCTCAGGCGGGACGGCCGCGCAGCACGCGCGCCGGAAGCAACAGCAATGCGGCGAGGAGGGCGAACACGGCGTGCAGCGTGATGCCGACCAGCCGGAACGGCAGCGAAACCAGCCACACGATCGGGTAGAGCACCAACGCCAGCAGCGCGAGCGGCCAACAGAACACGAGCAGCAGCAGCCAGAGCAGGAAACCGACCATGACCGTTCCTCGGGCGTGGGGAATGCCGCGACTCTAGCGCGCTACGGGGGCGTCGCGTAGATGACTCCCGGCACCCGTGCGCGCCGCCTGTCGAACCTCGCTAGTGCATGCCCGCCATCGGATCGACGCCGATCAGCCAGCCGTGCAGCCAGAACGCGAACACCACCCAGGCGACGATGCCGGCCACCAGCGCGCAGCCGATCATAGGATGCCGCCGGCGATGTCGTGTTACGGCTCGCTTTCCCGCTGGCGGGCCCGCGCCGCCGTTGCCGCGATTCAACCCGCGCGGTGCGCCTGCACGGCGAGGGCCACACTCAGCGGTGCCAGCACGATGTGCGAAGGCGCCTCGTCCTGCCGTCGCCAGATGTCGCCTGCCTGCAGCGTCTGGCCATCCAGCACGAGCGTGCCGCGGGCGAGGTAGACCAGCACCGTGTCCGGGTGGATCGCCGCATCCGCCGGCGCGCGCCACACCGTGACCCGGCCGCGCGCGCGGCCGCGCCGCGTCATCAGGTTGAAGTCGCGGGTGGGGCCGCCGGCCAAGGTCACGTTCACCTTCGCCTCGCCAGGGAAATCGAACGGTGCGAACGGCTCGGTCAGGTCGTGGCTGCGGCCGTCGTCCAGTTGCATGCGGAAACCCTCCCCTTCGAGCAGCACGATGCTGCGGTCGACGCCGGGAAAGGCCGAGAACGGAGCCGCGCTGTCCACCTCCGCGATGCTGGCGCGCCAGAGGAAGTCCTCCATGCCGGCACCCGGCGGCTCGACAGCGAGCTCGCGCGTGCGGCCCAGGCCGTTTTTCCAGGGTTGGGCGGGGCAGTCGTGCAGGTGCAGGATCGACATGGTGGTTTAGCCGGCGGTGGCGGCAGGATTGTAGGGGTGATTTTCGACCATCGACGGGAGCGCAGCCCGATTCTTCGCCTTCGCGGGGGCAGCTCATCGTGGCTTACGAGGTGCCCGAAGGGCGATGGGGAGGGCTTGCTGGAGTCGCCACCTGGTCATCCCGCCCAAAAAAACGCCCCATCCGCCTGCCGGCACCTTCCACCGCGTCCGCGGGAAGGATCGTTCGATGGCGTCGCGCGACGATGATCCCCCGCGTTCAGTGGCGGAGGATTCATGCGATCACCCGCTCGAACGGCGGCAGCGCGCGCAGCATGCCGGCGCCGTAGCGCTTGGTGACCACGCGGCGGTCCAGCAGCACGATGCGCCCGCGGTCGGTCTCGCTGCGGATCAGGCGGCCGCAGTATTGCGTCAGCAGGCGCGTAGCCTCCGGAATGCTCACTTCCAGGAACGGGTTGCGTCCGCGCGATTCCAGCCATTCGGCATAGGTGGCGCCGACCGGATCGGTCGGCACGGCAAAGGGAAGCTGGGTGATCACCACCGTCTCGCACAGCTTGCCGGGCAGGTCCAGGCCTTCGCCGAAGCTGGCCAGGCCGAACAGCGTGCTGCCCTTGCCGGCCTCGATGTCGGCGGCGTGTTCGGCGATCAGTTGCGCCTTGCCCAGCGAGCCCTGTGCGCGCACCTTGCGCACCTTGTCGATCGGCAGGCGCTGCAGCACGCGGTCGAGCTTGGCGCGCGAAGTGAACAGCACCAGGTTGCCGGCGTCCCAGTCCAGGTGCCCGGCCAGCCAGTCGCAGATCGCCTGGGCGTGCTCCTCGCGCGCGTCGGGCAGCGCGTCGATGGCGGGCACCTCCAGCCGCGCCTGGCGCTTAAGGTCGAACGGCGAGGGCAGGCTCAGCGTGACCGCCTCGTCCGGCAGACCCACCGCGTCGGCATAGCCGCGGAAGTTGCCGCCCGCGCTCAAGGTGGCCGAGGTCAGCACCACGCCGCTGGCGTTGTTCCACAGCACGTGGCGCAGCAGGCCGCCAGCGGAAACGGACGAGGCGTGGCAGACCAGTTGCTGGTCGCCGGCGAGGGTGACCCAGCGCGCCAGCGGCGGCGCGTGCTCGGCGTCCTCGCCGGACCAGGCGCGCCAGGTGCGCTCCTGCCGGTCCAGCCGCTCCAGCGCCATGCCGAGCTCGCGCGCCAACGCCTCCTGGGTCGGGCCGCCGTCGGTCATCTCCACCACGGCGCGGCGCACGGCGGTGAGCCAGCGCTGGATCTCGGCGGTCTGCGCATGCAGCGCCTGCGCCTGCATCACCCAGCCGTCCGGCAGCTGGCCGAGCGAGCCGCGGTACATCGGCTCCTTCTCGCCGGGATCGGGCAGCCAGGCCAGGCGGATCGCCTTTTCCAGTTCCTCCAGGCCGTCGCTCAACTCCTGCAGCTTGGCGTCGCCCGCATCGAGGCTGAGCTTGCCCAGCGATTCCTTGTCGGTGAGCGAGTAGGCCGCGTGCACCTGGCGCGCCAGGCGGCTCAGCTGGCGCACGCTGGCGCCCAGGTACACCTCGGCGGCGCCGCGGTCGATCGCCTTGGCCGGCACGTGGTGCGCCTCGTCGAACACGTACAGCGTCTCGGCCGGCTTGGGCAGGATCACGCCGCCCCAGCCCTCGTCCTCGCCGGGCATGGTGAGGTCGGCCAGCACCAGGTCCTGGTTGGCGACGATCAGCTCGGCGTCGGCCACCGCGCGGCGCGCGGCGAAGAACGGGCAGTTCATGAAGTGGATGCACTTGCGAGCGGTGCAGCCGCCGGCGCTGGTGGTGAGCATCGGGCGCAGCACGTCGCCTACCGGCTCGGGCGCGGCGTCCATGTCGCCGTTCCACTCGCCGCGCTCGAAGGCGTCGGCGAGCTTGGACAGCGCCTGCTTGTCACGTTCGGCCGGCGGCTTGGACCACAGCGCGAGGTCCGCATCGAAGCCCAGGCCCAGCTGGCCGGCCTCGGCGCCCACGCTCTGGCGCGCCATCGCCAGGTTGCGCGGGCACAGATAGCGGCCGCGGCCCTTGGCGAGCGCGACCTTGGCCTGGTGCCCGGCGAGTTTCAGGTATAGCGGGATGTCGCGCTCGACCAACTGCTCCTGCAGCGCCACGGTGGCGGTGGCGATCAGGAGCTTCTTCTTCTGTGCGCGGGCCACTTCCATGCCGGCGATCAGGTAGGCCATCGACTTGCCGGTGCCGGTCGGCGCCTCGATCGCCGCGGCGCCACCCTCGCTGGCCAGCGCCCTGGCCACCTCGGCGATCATCCGCCCCTGCGCGGCGCGTGGGCGGAAGCCGGGCAAGCCTTCCTTCAGGCGTGCGTAAGCGGCGCGGATCGCGTCCTTGGTGGGGTCGGTGAGCATCGGCCGATTCTAGCCGGGCGCGTGCTGCAGCGCCCCTCGCGCGCTCGCGACGCGGCTCAAGATATGGTCGTGGCGGCCGATCCGGTGATGACCGATGATGACTTGCGCGCGAGGACAGTACGGTAGTCGCATGAAGGGGCATGGCTTGGACCCGCATGCCTGCGGGTACGGGCGACTGAACCGGCGAGGACGGCTCGCATGAACGTTTCACGCGATACACCGACGTCATCGGCGGAAACCGGACAACTGGCCTGGCTCAGGCGGCTGGTCGCGGCCACCACGCCGGTGACCGTAGCCGCGACCATCGCCGCCTTCGCGCGCGCGCAAGGCGGTTGCGCCGATGCGGCCGTCGCCTGGATCGGTTCGGGCATGCCCTTTGCCTGCAGCGCGAGCGGCCGCCCTCCCGATACCGAGCAGATCGCGCGGTCGCGCACGATGCTGGAGGCATCCGCCGCCCACTTCGTGGCTGCCGGCTGCCACCTGGCGATCCGCCTGTTGCCGCAGCAGCGCGCGATGCTGCTGCTGACGCTCAAGGAGGGCCAGAAACCCGAGCCGCTGATGGCATCGCTGGGGGCGTTCCTCGAACTGGCCAGCCAGCATCTGCAACGCGTGCTGCAACTGACCGACCTGCAGGACTCGCACAAGCAGCTGGCACGCTCCGAGGCGCTGCAGCGCGCGCTGTTCGCCATCGCCGACCTGGCCGGCTCCGAACTGGACATGCCGGAGATGTTGCGCGGCATCCACGGCATCATCAGCTCGCTGATGTACGCGGAGAACTTCTTCATCGTACGCAGCGACCCGCAACACGGCACCATGCGGTTCCTCTACTACGTCGACGTGGAGGACACCGACGCACCCGATACCAGCCACGACGTGCCGCTGGAGCGCCTGCGCAATTCGCTCACCTGGCATCTGCTCACCGGCGGCGAGGCGCTGATGGGCAGCCTGGAAGAGATCGGCCGCAAGGTCACCGGCGCCTTTGCCCCGTCCGGGCCGGCCGCCATCGACTGGCTGGGCGTGCCGATGCTGCGCGACGGCCAGGTGCATGGCGCGCTGGTGGTGCAGAGCTATCGGCCGGGCATCGGCTTTTCCGAGGATGACCGCGCATTGCTGGAGTTCGTGGGAAGCCACGTGCTGACCGCGCTCGAACGCAAGCAGAGCAAGGACGAACTGGAAGAGCGCGTGCGCCGCCGCACGCAGGAGCTGGCGGCGGCCAACCGCGGCCTGCAGCAGGAGGTGCTCGAACGCCAGCGCGCCGAGCGCCTGCAGGCGGCGCTGTTCCACCTGGCGCAGCTGGCCACCGCCGACATCGACAAGAACGAGTTCTACGAGCGCACCCATGCGGTGGTCAACGAGTTGATCAACGCGGACAACTTCTTCATCGCGCTGCTCTCGGACGACCGCCAGCGGCTGGTGTTCCCCTATTACGTCGACGCCGGCGTGCGCAAGGCGCAGGAGCGCGCGCTCGGTCGCGGCCTCTCCGAATACGTGCTGCGCACCGGACGGCCGCTGCTGGCCTTCCAGGATGACACGCTCGCGCTGGCCCGCCAGGGCGAGGTGGACCTGCAGCGTGTCGGGCGGCCGGCGGTGTGCTGGCTCGGGGTGCCGCTGCGGGTCGCGGAGGAGGCGATCGGCCTGGTCGCGGTGCAGAGCTATACGCCCTCGGTCGACTACGACCAGGCCGATCAGGAGCTGCTCACCTTCGCCGCGTTGCAGATCGCCAACAGCATCCATCGTCGCCGCGCGGCAGCATCGCTGCAGCGCGCCTATGAGGAGCTGGAACTGCGCGTGCAGGAGCGCACCTTCGAGCTGCGCCAGGAGATCGCCGAACGCGAGCGCGTCCAGGATCAGCTCAAGCACGAGGTGATGCACGATGCGCTCACCGGCCTGCCCAACCGCGGCTTCCTGCGCGAGCGCCTCGAGCGCGCGCTCGCGATCCTGCAGCGCGAGCCCGGCCGGCGTTGCGCATTGCTGTACCTGGACGTGGACCGCTTCAAGGTGATCAACGACAGCCTGGGACACCTCGCCGGCGACGCCTTTCTCAAGGAGATCGCACACCGCCTGCAAATCTGCATGCGCGAGCCTGACGTGGTGGCGCGGCTGTCCGGCGACGAGTTCGCGATCCTGCTGGAGAACGTGGAGGTGCCCGCCGCTGCGTTGGCGGTCGCCCAGCGCGTGCTCGATGCGCTCAGTGTGCCGATGCAGGTCGCCGGCCGCGAACTGGCGCCGTCGGCCAGCATGGGCATCGCCGTTGGCGACAGCACCTACCTGACCGCCGACGAACTGTTGCGCGACGCCGACATCGCGCTCTACCGCGCCAAGGAGCAGGGCCGCAACCGCTACGAACTGTTCGACGAAACACTGGCCAAGAACGCGGTCGACGTGCTGACGATGGAAGGCGAACTGCGCCAGGCCCTGCAGCGCGACGAATTCGAGCCCTACCTGCAGCCGTTCTGCCGGCTCGACGACAACAGGGTGGTCGGCTACGAGGCGCTGCTGCGCTGGAACCATCCGGTGCTGGGCGTGCTCGGGCCGGCCGACTTCCTCAAGGTGGCGCAGGACAGCGGGCACATCGAGACCATCGATTGGCGGTTGTTCGAGCGCAGCTGCGAGCGCTTCCTGCAGCTTTCCGACACCGACACCTTCCTTACCTTCAACGTCTCGGCGCTGCACCTGCGCCACGGCGACTTCGACGTCCGGCTGGTGCGCCTGCTCGAGCGCATGAAGCTGCCGCCCTGGCGGCTGATCGTGGAGGTCACCGAGGGCTCGCTGCTGGACAACCCCGAGCAGGTGCGCTCGATGCTCGAGCGCCTGCGCGCGATCGGCGTGGGCGCCGCGCTGGATGATTTCGGCACCGGCTACTCGTCGCTGAGCTATCTGCACTCGCTGCCGCTGCGCATGCTCAAGATCGACCGCGCGTTCGTGCACGCGCTGGGCGAGGACGAGCACAGCACCGCGACCACCGTCGTGGCCGCGATCCTGGCGCTGGCCCGGGCGCTCAACATCCAGGTGATCGCCGAAGGCATCGAGACGCCGGCCCAGCGCCAGGCGCTGCTGGACATGGGATGCGAGCTAGGGCAGGGCTACCTGCTGGGGCGCCCGGCGCCGGTCGGGCAATGGCTGCGGGACGAGGGGTAGTTCCCGGCTCGGCGGCCGCGGCGCGCGCTACCGCCCGACGATATCCCGCGCCACCGCCTCGGCCACGCGGATCCCGTCCACCGCAGCGGAAAGGATCCCGCCCGCATACCCCGCGCCTTCGCCCGCGGGAAACAGCCCGCGCGTGTTGAGGCTCTGGTAGTCGTCCTCGTTGCGCCGGATCCGCACGGGCGAAGAGGTGCGCGTCTCCACGCCGGTCAGCATCGCATCGTGCATGGCGAAGCCGCGGATCTGCCGGTCGAACATCGGCAGCGCCTCGCGGATCGCGCCGATGGCGTAGTCCGGCAACGCGCTGGAGAGATCGGTCAGGTGCACGCCGGGCTTGTACGAAGGCAGCACGTCGCCGAAGGCCTGCGAGGGGCGGCCGGCGACGAAGTCACCCACGCGCTGGGCCGGCGCGCTGTAGTCGCCGCCGCCGATGGCGAAGGCGCGCGACTCCCAGTGCCGCTGCAGCGCGATGCCGGCCAGCGGCCCTTCGCCGTAGGGCGCGAAATCCTCCGGCGTGATGCCGCAGACGATCGCCGCGTTGGCGTTGCGTTCGTTGCGCGAGTACTGGCTCATGCCGTTGGTGACCACGCGGCCCGGCTCGGAGGTGGCGGCCACCACCGTGCCGCCGGGGCACATGCAGAAGCTGTACACCGAGCGCCCGCTCTGGCCGGCTTTGTTGCCGTGGTGGACCAGCTTGTAGTCGGCCGCGCCCAGGATCGGGTGCCCGGCCTGCGGGCCGAAGCGCGCGCGGTCGATCACCGATTGCGGATGCTCGATGCGGAAGCCGATCGAAAACGGCTTGGCCTCCAGGTGGACGCCGCGGGCGTGCAGCATCTGAAAGGTGTCGCGGGCGCTGTGGCCGACGGCCAGCACCACGTGGTCCGAACGCAGTTCGGCGCCGTCGGCCAGCCGCACGCCGCGCATGTGGCGCGTGCCGTCGGCATCGGTCTCCACCAGCAGGTCGTCCACCCGTTGATCGAAGCGGATCTCGCCACCCAGCGCCTGGATCGTGGCGCGCATGTTCTCCACCATCGTCACCAGGCGGAAGGTGCCGATGTGCGGCTTGCTGACGTAGAGGATCTCCTCCGGCGCGCCGGCCTTGACGAACTCGGTCAGCACCTTGCGGCCGTGATGGTGCGGGTCGGAGATCTGGCTGTGCAGCTTGCCGTCGGAAAAGGTGCCGGCGCCGCCCTCGCCGAACTGCACGTTCGACTCCGGATGCAGGTTGCGCTTGCGCCACAGGTCCCAGGTGTCCTTGGTGCGCTCGCGCACCGCCTTGCCGCGGTCGAGCACGATCGGCGCCAGGCCCAGCTCGGCCAGGATCAGCGCGGCGAAGATGCCGCACGGGCCGAAGCCGATCACGAGCGGGCGGTGTTCGTGCCGGACGGGCGCCGGCGCGACCGGGCGGTAGCTCGTGTCGGGCGTGGGTTGCACGTGGCGGTCGTCGGCGAAGCGCGCGAGCACCGCGGCCTCGTCGGCCACCTCCACGTCCAGCGTATAGATCAGCGCGATCGCGCCGCGCTTGCGCGCGTCGTAGCCGCGGCGGAACACGCTGTAGCCGCGCAAGGCACCGGCGGAAATGTGCAGCCGCTCGCGGATGGCGCGGTCCAGCGCTTCGGACGGATGGTCGAGCGGAAGCTTGAGGTCGGTCAGTCGCAGCATGGCGCCGGCAGGGTGGTGGCCGGGACCGGGATCGGTCCGTCGCGCCAGGCTGCGTATTGTCCTTGCGAGGGGCGGGCGGGGACAAGACGAGCCGGCGGGTGACGCATCGGGACAGGCCTTGCCCTCAGGTGTTCAACGCAGGCGCATCCCGGTCCCTGCGGGCATTCGCCTCAGGCGGCAAGAATGGTCAGGAACTGCGCGCCGGTGGCCCGCGGGTGCAACAGCACGACGCGCGAGCCGTACTTGCGCGCGGCCGGCGTGCACAGCTCGCCGTCATCGGTGACCACGGCCAGCGGCGTGGAACGGACGGTATCCAGCGAGCGCCGGTAGACCAGCCCGTGCTGCGGGCCGCCGGCGATGATGCAGTCGACGAAGTTTTCCATGGGTCTGCTCGAGTGGGGATCGCGCAGGAGTAAGCAGAAGGCGGGCCAGCGGCCGTCGGCCAACGTGAAGCCCATCACGTTTCGCGACATGCAAGAGATCGGCATGCCCCAAGGTTCAGCCGGGCGCGACGGCAAACCCGCCGCGCCCGCTGGAGCCTTACTGCTGGGAGCCGGCGATGAAGTCGGTCTTGCCCAGGTCCGCGCCGGCCTCGCGCAGGATCACGTAGGTGGTGGTGCAGTGGAAATACAGGTTCGGGACGACGAAGGTGAGCAGGTACTCCTGCCCAGTGAACTTCAGCTCGCCGCTGCGCATCTTCAGCTCGATGGCGCGCGTTTCGCTGCCGTCGATCTGTGCGGGCGTGAAGCCCTTGACGTAGGCGATGACTTTTTCGATGCGAGCGTAGAGCTGCTCCAGCGTCGTCTCGTTGTCCTCGAACGAGGCCGGCTCCACGCCGGCGAGACGGGCGGCGCCGCGTGCGGCCATGTCGCAGGCGATCTGCACCTGCTTGGTCAGCGGCAGCATGTCCGGGATCAGGCGGGTGCCCAGCAGCACTTCGTCGGTCACGCCCTTGGCCTTCGCGTGCGCCTCGCCTTTCTTCAGCACATGGAGGAGGTTGGACAGCGCACGCTCGAACACGGGTACGGAAGCCTGGTACATCGAAAGCGTCATGGAGAACTCCAGCGTCAGTGGGTCGGATCGTGCGGCAGCGCGCTCGAAGGTCCCACCGTGGGGTCGGGCGGGGCGCTTGCCAAGGGGGCGGTGTGTGCGGTCACGCGCGCGGCGATGACGGCGCCGACGGCCAGCAGCAGCGCCGACAGCACGAAGGCCAGGCCGGGCAGATGCAACGGCGAGCCGGGCGCGATCGAGAAGGCGAACACCTGCGCGAACAGGTACGGGCCGAAGATGCCGGCGAAGCTGCCCAGGCTGGTGATCGCTCCCTGCAGCCGCCCCTGTCCGGAAGGGTCGACCTGATGCGTCATGATCGCCTGGATCGGCGGCCCGGCCAGGCTCCACAGCGCCATCAGCGGGATGCCGGCTAGGAACAGCCAGCCCTGGCTCGCCACGCCCATCAGCAGGAACGCGCCGATGCCGAACAGCATGCCCGCCAGCAGCACGCGCCGCTCGCCGAAGCGCGGCGTCAGCCTGCCCGTGAGGAAGGCCTGCACCGAACCGTCGCAGGCGCCCACCAGCATCAGCACGAAACCGACCGCCTGCGGGCCCCAGCCGTAGCGGTAGTCCGCGTACAGCACGAAGGTGGTCTGCAGCACGTAGTGCGCCAGGTACACCAGGAACATCACCACGCCCAGCCCGAGCACCTGCGGGTGGCGCCGCAGCAGCTTGAGCGAGCCCAGCGGATGGGCGCTGTGCAGTTCGAAGCGCGGGGTGCGCCGCTCTTTCGGCAGCGACTCGGGCAGGACGAAGAAGCCGTACAGGAAGTTGCACGCCGCCAGCCCCGCGGCGACCCAGAACGGCAGCCGCAGCGAGATGCCGCCGAGGAAGCCGCCCAGCCCCGGCCCCAGGATGAAGCCCAGCCCGAAGGCGCCGCCCAGCACGCCGTAGGCCGCCGCGCGCTTCTCCTTCGGCGTGATGTCGGCGATGTAGGCGTTGGCGGTGGTGAAGCTGGCTGCCGTCATGCCCAGCAGCGTGCGGCTGACGAACAGCAGCCACAGCGTGGGCGCGAGCGCGAGCACCACGAAGTCGATCGACAGCCCCAGGTTGGAGATGAGGATCACCGGCCGGCGCCCGAAGCGGTCCGACAGCGCACCCTGCACGGGCGAAAACGCGAACTGCACCACCGCGAACACGGTGGAGAACACGCCCACCCACCACGCGGCTTTCGCGATGCCGCCACCGGCCAGTTGCTCGATCAGGTGCGGCAGCACCGGAATGACGATGCCGAAGGCCAGAATGTCCAGGAACACCGTGACGAAGATGAAGGCCACCGCGGCGCGGCGGCGCGTGTCGCTCAGGGCGGTGTGGGTCGAGTCCATGCGCGCGGGCCGGGCCGGTGAAGCGCGCACGATAGCGCAAAGGCGCGCCGGCATTACTGCGGCGCAGGCAATGGCCCGTTGCCTGCGCTCGCGGGCGGCCACACCCGCTCTCGAACCCTGCGCCGCGGCTCGCGGCTCGGCTTCAACCAGCCCCTCAGCGTGGCGGCTGGGCCAGCTCCTGCGCGCTCAGGAAACCGTCGTGGTTGCGGTCCAGCCGGTGGAACTGCGCGCGCAGGTCGGCCTGGAAGGCGGCCAGCGTGCGCGGCGTGCGGCGTGGTCCGGGCGGCAGCTCGTCCGCCTCGAGCACGCCATCGCCGTTGGTATCCATCGCGGCGAAGCCGGCACTGAGATAGTCCACGTATTCCTGTTCGCTGACGCGCCCGTCGCCGTTGCGGTCGAAGCGCGCCAGGTAGGCGGCGGCGGAGGCCGGGTAGTCCTGCGCCTGGGCATGCGCACAGAGCAGGGCAAAAAGTGGGAGCAGGCGTCGCATCGGCGCATTGGAGCAGGCGTCCGTCGGCGATGGCAAGCGCCTGCGGCAGCGCGCTCAGGCCGTGCGAGGCGGAGCGGCGACGCGGTTGCGCCCGGCCCGCTTGGCTTCGTAGAGGGTGCGGTCGGCCCGGCGGATCAGCGTATCGGCGTCCGCGTCGGCGGCCTCGCGCAACGCGACGCCGATCGACACGGTGATGGTCTGCGCCTGCCCGTCCAGCTGCAGCGGCAACGCGGCCACGTGCGCGCGCAGATCCTCGGCCAAGGCGATCGCCGCGGCAAGGTTGGTGCGCGGCAGCAGCACCACGAACTCCTCGCCGCCCACGCGCCCGAACACGTCGCCCGGCCGCAACCGCGCGCCGATGCCACGGGCCAGCGAGGCCAGCACGCGGTCGCCGCCGGCATGCCCGTGGCGGTCGTTGATCGCCTTGAAATGGTCCGCGTCGAGCATCAGCACCGCCAGGCCGGGCGCGCCGCCGCCCTGGTCGAACAGCCGCCGGGCCTCCTCGTCCAGCGCCAGGCGGTTGAGCGTGCCGGTGAGCGGGTCGGTACGCGCCAGCCGGCGCAGGTCCGCCTGTGCCGTCTCGTTGTACATCAGCAGAAAGGCGATGCTGGCGAACACCGGCTCGATCGCGCCGTAGATCACGTTGACGAGGTTGCCCGGCGTCGCCACCAGCAGTCCGGGCGGCGCCGGTCCCGTGAACAGCTCATGCAGGCGCAGGCCCCAGGCCACCGCGGCCGACAGGATCACCAGCATCATCACCCGCTGCGCGACCGATCCGCCCGGGCGCAGCGCGTGGCGCAGGGGCCAGAACAGCAGCGCCGAATAGCACGCGACCATCAAGGCGGCGACGTACACGCGCATGCGGTAGTCCGGCTGCACCAGGCCGAACCAGCCGACGCCCAGCCAGATCGCCAGGCCGATCGCAGCGAGCAGCGCCCGGCGCTGCGGTACGCCCAGCAGCAGGCGCAGCGCCCGCGTGGTCTCGGCGAAGGAGGCGATCAACACGCCGTTGGCCAGCACGATCGAGAACCAGTCGCTGACCTGTCCGCGCAGGCTCGCCAGCACCCAACCCAATGCCTGCAGCAACAACACCACGCCCCAGATGCGCAGGCTGGTGCGAGCCACGCCGGCATAGGCGCGCGTGGCAACCAGCAGCAGCGGCGCGAGCAGCAGGGCCTGCAGTGCGCCCAGCAGGCTCAGAGTGGCTAGATCGAGATGCACGCGTGGGAGGGCCGGAGCGCCGGACTGGCGACGCGGCGTTTATCGGCCACTCCGGCGGGAACTTCAGCGTGCGCCGTGGATGCCGATGAACTGCAGGAACTCCGCGCGCGTGCGCGCGTCGTCGCGGAACGCGCCCAGCATCTGGCTGGTGACCATCGACACGCCGCGCTTGTGCACGCCGCGCGTGGTCATGCACTCGTGGCTGGCATCGACCACCACCGCCACGCCGAGCGGCTTCAGGTGTTCCTGGATGCAGTGCGCGATCTGCGCGGTGAGCTTCTCCTGCACCTGGAAGCGGCGCGCGTAGCCCTCCACCACGCGGGCGAGCTTGCTGATGCCGACCACGCGGTGGGTCGGCAGGTAGCCCACGTGGGCGCGGCCGATGATCGGCGCCATGTGGTGCTCGCAGTGGCTTTCGAACTCGATGTCGCGCAGCACCACCATCTCGTCGTAGCCCTCGACTTCCTTGAAGGTGCGCTTGAGGAACTCGGACGGATCGTCGGCGTAGCCGGAGAACCAGTCGCGGTAGGCCTTGACCACGCGCCGCGGGGTGTCCAGCAGCCCCTCGCGGGAAGGGTCGTCGCCGGCCCAGCGCAGCAGCGTGCGTACGGCTTCCTCGGCCTGGGCCTGGGTGACGTCGTTGGGGTTGGGGGAGTCGCTCATGCGGGTGCCTTGGCTTGCGGACGCGTCAGTTTAGCGTCCGCTGCCGTGCGCTGCCGTCCGGATATGTGTAAAGCGCCCACGCCCTGAGCCCCTCCCGTCCTTGATCAAACTGGGGTGAGGGAGCAGATCGCCTCAGACCGTGTCTTCCTCGACGTCGTCGTCCAGCTCGGGCACCGTACCCAGCAGCTGCTGCGTGACCTCGCCCGAGAGCGTCTCCACGCCGCGCAGCCTGCGTTCGATGGCACGCGTGCGCACGCCGGTGGCGTCGATGTGCTTGCCGGCTTCGTCCAGTTTCTTCTTCACCTTGTCCAGCACGTCGCCGAACTTGCCGAACTCGGTCTTCACCGCGCCCAGGATGCTCCACACCTCCGAGCTGCGCTTGGCGATCGCCAGCGTGCGGAAGCCCATCTGCAGGCTGTTGAGCAGCGCGCTCAGCGTGGTCGGGCCGGCCACCACCACGCGGTGCTCGCGCTGCAGCAGCTCGAACAGGCCGGGGCGGCGGATCACCTCGGCATAAAGCCCCTCGGTGGGCAGGAACAGCACGGCGAAGTCGGTGGTGTGCGGCACCGCCACGTACTTGGCCTTGATGCGCTTGGCTTCCTCGCGCACGCGCAGTTCCAGCGCCCGGCCGGCCAGCGCCGCGGCCTCGGCGTCGGCGGCGTCCTGCGCCTCCAGCAGGCGCTGGTAGTCCTCGACCGGGAACTTGGCGTCGATCGGCAGGTAGAGCGCGCCGCCATCCTGCTGGCCGGGCATGCGGATGGCGAATTCCACGCGCTCGCTGCTGCCGGGCACGGTGGCCACGTTCGATTCGTACTGCTCGGCCGTCATCAGCTGCTCGAGCAGGGCGGCCAGCTGTACCTCGCCGAGAATGCCACGGCTCTTGACGTTGGAGAGCACGCGCTTCAAGTCGCCCACGCCGCTGGCCAGGCTCTGCATCTCGCCCAGGCCGCGGTGCACCTGCTCCAGCCGCTCGGACACCAGCTGGAAGGACTGGCCCAGGCGCGTCTCCAGCGTGCTCTGCAGCTTTTCGTCCACGGTGGCGCGCATCTGCTCGAGCCTGGCGGCGTTGTCGTCCTGGATCGCCTTGAGCTTGGTCTCCAGCGTGGCGCGCACTTCGGCCAGGCGCTTCTCGTTGTCGGCGGTGAGCGCGGCCAGCTGCTGGCGCTGCTGTTCGCCGGCGCGGGCGAGGGTGAGGGTCAATTCTTCGCGGCTCTTGCGGGCGTCGTCCGCCAGGCGCTGGGCCAGCGCCTGCAGGCCGGCGTCGGTGCTGGCGGTGAGGGCGTCCAGACGCTGCGCGAAGCCGTCGATGCGTTCGGCCTGGTGGCGCGACACGCCCGACAGCTGCTCGCCGACGTGGCTGCGAAAACGGTCGAAGCCCTGCTGCAGTTCCCCGCGACCGGCCCGCTGCTCCTCGCGCATCGTGCGCTCCAGACGCTCGCCGTCCTGTTTTAGCGCGTCCAGGCGCGCCACCAGCGCGCCATCGGAGCGGCCACGGCGCAGCAGCACCACCTGAAGTGCCAGGGTGGCGATGGCGGCGAGCAGCAGGAGGAAGAGGAGGACGTCGGCGAGGGGCATGGCAGGATTCCGGCAGCTACTCGCGCAGTTTACGCGCAGCCGTCTCAGCCGCCGCGACGACGCTTCGGTTGGAGCCGTCGCCGCAGGAAGCGCAGCGTGGCCCGTTCGAGCTGCCGCGGTTGCCCGGCACAGGCCGGGCTGATCGCGCGATGCAGGCTGCCATCCTGCCAGCCCTCGAATATCTCCGGATGGATGTAGGACTTGCGGCAGACGGCCGGCGTATTGCCCAGCACCTCGGCCACCTGCTTGACCGCTTCCACCAGCTCGTGGCGGCACGCGCGTTCGCCGCCCGTTTCGGGCAGCGGCGTGCACGCCAGCACGCCGGCGGCATAAGCGGTGCCGCCCCAGGTGCGGAAGTCCTTGGCGCTGAAGTCCTCGCCGCAGGCATCGCGCAGGTAGTCGTTGACCATGCCCGAGTCGACCGGCTGGCGCTCGCCGGCGTCGTCCAGGTACTGGAACAGCCGCTGGCCCGGCAGTTGCTGCACGCGGCGCACGATGCGCGCCAGGCGCTGGTCGTCCAGTTCGATCTCCTGCTCCTGGCCGCTCTTGCCGCGGAAGCAGAAGCGCAGCCGGCCGCGCACCACGCGCAAGTGGCGCGAGCGCAGCGTGGTCAGGCCGTAGCTGTCGTTGTCCCGCGCATAGGCCTCGTTGCCGACGCGGATCAGCGTTTCGTCCAGCAGGCGCACCAGCAAGGCCAGCACCTTCTCGCGGGGCAGGCCGGCGAGCGCCAGGTCCTGGCGGGTACGCCGCCGCAGTCTGGGCAGGGCGGCGCCGAAGGCCAGGACGCGATCGAACTTGCCGTGGTCGCGCAGCGCGTGCCAGTCCGGGTGGTAGCGGTACTGCTTGCGCCCGCGCGCATCGCGACCGGTGGCCTGCAGGTGGCCATCGGGATGGGCGCAGATCCACACCTCCTCGTAGGCCGGCGGGATGGCCAGTGCGCGGATGCGCGCCAGTTCGGCGCGGTCGGTCACCGGCCGGCCGTCGGCGTCGCGGTAGCCGAAGCCCTTGCCCCGGCGCAGCCGGCGGATGCCCGGCTGCGTGTCGCTGACGTAGACCAGGCCGGCCGCGCGCACCTCGGCGCGCAATGCCGGATCGACTCCACTGGGGCAGGTGTTCATCGACCCGCAGTGTGGCGGCTGCATCGATCAAGGCCATGTGCACGGGCTTTGCGCCCGGCGTCTCCCCAACGGGCGCATCCCGCACGATGGTTGAACGCTGGAATCCTTCGCCTGGCGAGGCGCGCCGGCGGCGCTCACTCCACCCGGCAGAATACCGCCTTGAGGTAGCGCCCTTCCGGCACCTCGGCCTGGAACGGGTGGTCGGCGCCGGCGCCGCGCACGTCCAGCACCTGGATCGCGCGGCCGGCGTTGAGCGCCACGCGGCGCAGCATCTCCAGGAACGCGGCCTCCTCGACCAGGCCGGTGCAGGAGCAGGTCAGCAGCAGGCCGCCGGGCGGTATCACGTCCAGTGCCAGGCGGTTCATGGCGAAGTATTTCTTCAGCGCGTCGGTGACGCGGTTGCGGTCGCGGGTGAGCTTGGCCGGATCCAGCACCACTGCGTCGTAGCGTTCGCCACGTGCAACCGCCGCGCGCAGCCAGTCGAAGATGTCGGCCTGCTGGAAATCCACCGCCAGCTGGTTGGCCGCCGCGTTGGCGCGCGCGATTTCCAGGATGCCCGGGTCCATGTCCACGCCGGTCGCCTCGCGCGCGCCGGCGGCCATCGCGTGCACGGCGAAGCCGCCGGCGTTGCAGCACAGGTCGAGCACGCGCCGGCCTTTGGCGAGCGCAGCGAAACGGCGGCGGTTCTCGCGCTGGTCGGCGAAGAAGCCGGTCTTGTGGCCATAGCCCGGCGCGGCGTGGAAGGCCAGGCCGTGCTCGTGCACCTGGACCGGCGCGGGCGGCTCGGGGCTGCGGCAATCGAAGGATTCCTGCTTCTGCACGTGGCTCTCGGCGAACCAGTACAGCCGCGCGCCGGGAAAGTGCTCGAGCAACGCGGCGTGGATCGCCTCGCGGAACTTCCACATGCCGGCGGCGAAATATTCGACCACCAGGATGTCGGCGTAGCGGTCGACCACCAGGCCGGAGAGGCCGTCACCCTCGCTGTGCACCACGCGCCAGGCGTCGCTGGCCTGGTCCAGCTGCAGCAGCTCGCGGCGCAGCGTCACCGCCTCGCCGATGCGCGCGGCGATCCAGGCTGCGTCGATCGCTTCGGTAGGATCGCGGCTGAGCAGCCGCAGCGCGATGCGCGCATGGCCGTTCCAGAAGCCGCGGCCGACGAAGCGGTCCTTGCTGTCGATCACCTCCACCACGCTGCCCGGCGGCAGCCGGCCTTCGGGCTTGTGCACCTGCGCGGACCACACCCAGGGGTGGCCTGGGGCACGGTCGGACTTGAGGCGGACGATGGGGAGTTCGGCGGGCGTGGTCATCCGCCCATGATAGCCGCTGGCGTCAACGCAGCCGGAGCAGCAGCCAGGACAGCACCGCGAGCAGGTTGGCGCCGAAGCGCGCCGTCGAGGGCCCCGCGATCGCCAGCACGAAGCCCTGCGTGCCGAAGCTCCATTCCAGCCACGGCCGCGCCAGGTGCACCGTGGTGTAGACGTTGAGGAAGGCGCCGGCATGCAGGCCGTAGCTGAAGACCGGCGTGGCGATCAGCGGCAGCTGCAGCAGCTGGGCGACGCGGGAGAACGCCACGCCGCGCTCGCTGCCCTCGACCAGCAGCACGCCCGCCACCAGCACGAAGCCGAAGGCGACCAGCGCGAGCGCCGCGTGCAGGGTGTCGTAGGTCGAGCCCATGCGCAGCAGGCGATGCAGGGCACCCGCGGCGCCGTACAGGCCACCGGCGATTTCGAGGATGCCGATCAGGCGGAAGAGGAAACTGCGCATTCGTAGGTTCCGGGACGGTGGGCAGGCGCGGAGTGTGCCGGTTTTGCGGCGCGCCGTCTGCGCTCAGTCCAGCGTGTCGGCCAGTTCGTGCAGATCGGCCACGTGCTGCTCCCACCAGCGCGGCTCCGCGGCGAACGGGAACGCGGAAGGAAAGGCGGGATCGGCCCAGCGCTGCGCGATCCAGCCGGCGTGGTGGACCTGCCGCATCGCGCGCAGGGCGGGGACCAGGGCGAGTTCGGCCGGGTCGAAGTCGCGCATCGAGCCGTAGCCTTCCAGCAAGGCGTCCATGGCGGCCGGGTCGTGGGCGAGCATCCACAGGTCCTGCACGGCCGGGCCGGTGCGCGCGTCGTCCAGGTCGACGAAATGGGGACCGGCGTCGGTCCACAGCAGGTTGCCTGGATGGCAGTCGCCGTGCAGGCGCAGGCTGCGCACCGGGCCGACGGCGTCCAGCCGCGCCGCGACCGCGGCATCGAGCCGGCGCATGGCTTCACGGTAGCGATCGGCCAGCTCGGCCGGCAACAGGGGCGAGGCCAGCACGGCCTGCGCGGGGCGTTCGATCAGCGTGGCGCGGTCGACGCGCTCGCGGTGGCGGAAGGCTTCGCGCGAGCCGACCGCGTGCAGGCGCGCGATCAGGCGGCCGAGCCATTGCAGTTGCTCGGCCGATTCGAGCGTGGGCGCGCGCCCGCCGTGGCGCGGGTAGACCGCATAGCGGTAGCCGCCGTGCGCGAGCAGGGTGCGCCCCTCGAAGGCGAGCGGCGCGACCACCGGGAGCTCGGCCGCGGCCAGCGCGTTCGCAAAGGCGTGCTCCTCGGCGATCGCCGCGTCGCTCCAGCGGCCGGGCCGGTAGAACTTGGCGACCACCGGCGCGGCATCCTCGATGCCGACCTGCCAGACGCGGTTCTCGTAGCTGTTGAGCGCGAGCAGCCGCCCGTCCGGCCACAGGCCGCAGGCGCCGATCGCGTCGAGCACGAGGTCGGGAGTGAGGTTGGCGTAGGGGGTCGCGCTCATGCGCTCAACGCACCACCGCCCTGGTTGGCACCACCGCCATGGTCAGCCGCGAGATGCACACCAGCGCGCCCTCCTCGTTCTCGATACGGATCTCCCACACCTGCGTGGAGCGCCCCAGATGCAGCGCCTTGGCGGTGCCGGTGACGACGCCCGCGCGCACGCCGCGCACGTGGTTGGCGTTGATGTCCAGTCCCACCGCCACCTCCTGCTCCGGATCGAGCGTCAGCAGCGCGGCGGTGCTGCCCAGCGTCTCGGCCAGCGCCACCGAGGCGCCGCCGTGCAGCAGGCCGAACGGCTGGTGCGTGCGCGCATCCACCGGCATGGTGCCGGCGAGCCAGTCCTCGCCGATGGCGGTCATGCGGATGTCCAGCGCCTGCATCAGCGTGTTCCGGCTCCAGACGTTGATGCGCTCGAGGTCGGGTGCCTGCTTCCAGATCGCCATGGGGTGAGCCGTCGGGGGAAAGCCTGCATTGTCCGTCCACGGCCCTCGCGGCGACAATGTGCGGGTGTACACCATCTCCCTTTCCGGCTCCGGCCGCCGCTTCCAGGCGGCGCCGGGCGAAACCGTGCTCGAGGCGGCCCAGCGCGCCGGCATTGCGCTGCCGTATTCCTGCCGTGCGGGCGTGTGCGGCAGTTGCAAGGCCACGCTCATCTCCGGCCGCTGCGACTACCCGCGCAACCCGCCGGTGGCGCTGGGCGCCCAGGCGGCGGGGCACGCGATCCTGATGTGCCAGGCGGTGCCGGCCAGCGACCTGGTGATCGCCGCGCGCGAGGTGGCGTCGGTGGAGGACATCGCGCGCCGCCGGCTCGTCGTCGAAGTGGTCGCCAAGCAGCCGCTGGCGGCGGACGCCACCGGCCTGATGCTGCGGCCCGCGCCGGGCGAAGCGCCGCTGAAGTGGTTGCCCGGCCAGTACCTGGACGTCCTGCTGGAGGCGGGCAAGCGCCGGCCGTTCTCGATCGCCAGCGGTCCGCGCACGGACGGCCTGATCGAGCTGCACGTGCGCCACGTGGCCGGCGGCGGCTTCACCTCGTGGGTGTACGAGGGGCTGAAGACCGGCGACCGCCTGCAGATCGAGGCGCCGCTGGGCACCTTCGTGCCGCGCGAGGATTCGGAACGGCCGATGGTGTTCATGGCCGGCGGCACCGGCTTCGCGCCGGTCAAGGCGATCGTCGAGCACTTCCTCGCACTGGGCACGCGTCGGCCGATCGCGCTGTACTGGGGCGCGCGCAGCGCGGGCGACCTGTACCTGCGCGCGCTGGCCGAGCGCTGGGCGCGCGAGGCGCCGAACCTCAGCTTCCATCCGGTGCTGTCCGACCCGGAACAGGCCGCGGCGGCCAGCCTGCGCGCCGGCCTGGTGCACGAGGCGGTGCTGGAGGACGTGCCGAACCTGTCCGGCCACGAGGTCTACATGAGCGGCCCGCCGGCGATGGTCGATGCCGGCCGGCGCCTGTTCACCGAGGCCGGCCTGCCCGAAGAGCGGCTGTACTTCGATTCGTTCGACTACGCGCCGGACGTGCTGGCGCAGATCCTGGCCGGCCGTGCCGGCATCGACGGTTAGCGGGCTGCTTGCCGCCCCTTATTTGCTTCCCTTGGCCAGCGGCAGTTGCGCCTGCTGCCAGGCCAGCACGCCGCCGCCCAGGGTATAGACCTTGGTGAAGCCGGCCTTGACCAGCCGCTGCGCGGCCTTGTCCGAGCCGCGGCCGTCCTTGTCCATCACCACCACCGGCAGGTCCTTGGCCTTGGCCAGGTCCTTGTGTTCGGGATCGAACTGGCTGGGCAGCACGTGGCGCGCGCCGGGCACGTGCATCTTCTCGAAGTCGGCGCGGGCGGACAGGTCCACCAGCAGCGGGCTCTCGCGGTTGATCAGCAGGGTGAGCCCGGCGGGCGTCAACTCCTTGTACTTGCGCAGCAGGCGGCCGAACTCCAGCGCCACCAGCGCCAGCAGGATGACCACGAACAGCGCCGACAGCGCCAGGTGGTTGCCGACGAAGGTCGGCAGCTTGTGCAGGAAATCGTTCATCGGTCGCTGGCCCGGCATGTGCGCAAACCGGCGATTATCCGGGACGGTGACGACGGGCGCAAAGGTATGTCGCAGCCCCTCAGCGCCTACCTCACCGACCGAGTGCAATGAACGTCCCAGGCTCCGTTTGCCGAGATTTGCCGCCCATCGGGTCCCGACGAGAAAGACCAGGCATCAATCCTGCGTGATGTCCGGCAGGCCGCTGGTCAGCCACCAGCGCTTCTTTTCCGGGTCGTAGCGCCAGGTTTGGTGGTCGATCACCGTGCGCTCGGCCTGCGTGTTGAGGTTGACCAGGCCGATCTGCACCACCTGGCGCACCTGGTTCTCGCCGTCGGGCACGGGGCCGGCGCCTTCGTCGTAGCCGGTCACGCGCACCTGCTGGTAGCGCGCCAGGTCCAGCGGGGTGGGCATGTGCGTCGCGCGCGCCTTGGGGTCGATGAACTGCAGCGCGCTCTGGAAATCACCCCAGCGCAAGGTGCCGGCGTAGGCATTGAGCGTGGTGATCAGCGCCTGGTTGCGCTGGTCGGTGGCGCAGCCTGCGCACAGCATGGCGGCGAGCGCGAGCAGCGGAAGCAAGTAGCGGCGCATGGGCTAGGGTCCCCGGATGGCGAAGCTTCATTGTGCCTCAAGCGCGCCGCTTGGCGACGAAGCGCGCCTGCAGCGTGGCGGCCGCGCGACACGCGTCACCCGGCACCGTGCAGAGCACCTCGATGCGCGCCTTGCCGCGCGCGCCGAGTGTGTCGAAGAACGTGTCCCAGTCGGCGTCGTCCGCCAGCTGCGCCTGCGCCTTGAAGTCGCCCCATACCGGCTCGAGATAGCGCACGGTCGACTCGCCGACGAACACGTCGCAGTCCTCGCCACGTTCCTGCAGCTGGAGTTCCACCAGCGCCCAGCCGGCCAGCGTCATCAGGCTGGTCAGGCTGCCGCCAAAGGCGCAGCCCTTGTCGTTGACGTTGGGCGCGAGCGGCGCGGCCAGGGCGAGGCTGTCGCGCGAGTAGTGATGCAGGCGCAGGTCCATCGCGCGGGCGAGCGGAATCTTGGAGCGGATGAAGTCGAGCAGATCGACGGCGAGCTGTTGCGGATCGGTCACGAGGCGGGGCGTCGAAGGAAGGACGGCCATTGTAGCGGGCTACACTGGCGTCCTCTTTCCGCAGGAGCCCAAGCAGTGGCGCATGCCCGCACCGAGGAACTGAGGGGCCGGACGATCGTGATCACCCGGCCTGCCGGCACCGGCTCGGCGTTCGCGCGCCAGGTGCGCGCGCACGGCGGCCTGCCGCTGCTGCTGCCCGGACTGGCGCTGCGCGCGGCGGCAGACGAAGCGCTTGCAGGCGCGCAATTGCGCGAAGCGCTGCGTTGCGATCCGTTGCTGCTGTTCACCAGTCCGGCCGCGGTGCGCTTCTCGGCGGCGCTGGCGCCGCTGCGCACGCGCGCGACGGTGCTGGCGGTCGGGCAGGGCACGGCCGCCGCGCTGCGCCGGCATGGCCTCGCCGTGCAGGCGCCCACCCGGCGGCAGGACAGCGAGGGCCTGCTCGACCTGCCCGCGCTGCGCGACGTGCGCGGACGTGGCGTCGCGCTGGTCGGCGCGGCCGGCGGGCGTGGCCTGCTGCAGCAGCGGCTGGTCGAGGGCGGCGCGCGATTGCGCGAAGTGCAGGTGTACCGGCGCGCCGCGCCACGGCTGGACCGCCGCCATGTCGAAGCGGCGGCGCAGCTGCCGACCAGCGCCCGCGTGCTGTTCTCCAGCGCGCAGGCGCTGGCGAACCTGCGCGAAGGTCTGCCGGCGCCGGCCTGGGCGCGCCTGTGCAGGGCCGTCGCGGTCGCCAGCAGCGAACGCCTGGAAGCCGCCGCCCGCGAAGCCGGTTTCGGCCGCGTCCGCCGCGCGGCTTCGGCGATGATCGCCGATCTGCTCGCCGCGGCACGCTGAGACGCGGCGCGGGCGACCGATGCCCGCGCGAGCGGGGCGCCGCGGTCCGGCTTCACGCCTGCCATGCGAAGCCCCGCATGCGGGCTGCTAGCATGACGCGCATGAGCCAAGACGACCTCGACGCCGATCGTCCCGCCGCGCCGGCTCCGGCCGCCGCGCCCGCCCCCCGCCGCCCCGTGCCTGCGAGCGCGCCGCGCCGCGGCGGCGCGCTCGCGCTGGCCCTGCTGCTGGCCCTGCTCGCGCTGGTGCTGGCCGGTTACGTGGCCTGGCGCCAGTGGCAGCAGGCGCAGGGCACGGCCAGCGACAGCCGCACGCTCAACGGCCTGGACGAGCGCGTCGGCCATCTGGAAAGCACGCTCGCCGGCATGGGCGACGAACGCACTCTGCTGCGCCAGCGCCTGGGCGACGCCGAGCAGGTGAACCGCGGCCTGCGCGAGGAACTGCTGGGCCAGTCCGAGCGCCTGCGCAATCTCGAGGACGCGGTCGCCAAGCTCTCGGAAAAGAGCCTGTCCGGCCACGACGCCATGCTGCTGGACGAGACCGAAACGCTGCTGCGCATGGGCCAGCAACGCTACGCGCTGTTCCATGACGCGCAAGGCGCCGCGGCCGCCTACGGGCTGGCCGACCAGGCGCTGGCGGCGGTCAACGACGGCGCCTTCTCCGGCGTGCGCCAGAGCATCGCCGCCGAGCGCGAGGCGCTGGAGCAAAGCCAGCCGCGCACGAACGCCATCGATACCCTGCAGCAGTTGCGCGGGACGCTGCAGACGCTGCCGCTCAAGCCGCAGGACATGCCGGCCGCCAGCGCCAGTCCCGGCGCCTGGGAGCGCATCCGCCATGCCTTGGCGAGCTTGGTCAGCGTGCAGCGCGACAGCGGTGCGCCGCTGGCGGTCGCCGACGCGCGCTTCGCCCGCGAGCTGACCGCGCTGGATCTGGCGCAGGCCCAGGCCGCGCTGCTGGCGGCCGACGTCGAGGCGACGCACGCGGCGATCGCGCGCGCGCAGGCGGCCCTGGCCGCGCAGTTCGACACCGCCGACGCGGCGGTCGCGCACGTGCAGGCACAGCTGGCCGCGCTGGCGCAGTCGCTCAAGCCGACCGCCCCGGTGCAGCTGGGCGCCGCGCTGACCGAACTGCGCAACCTGCGCGCGGTGCACGCGCTCAAGGCGGTCGACGCCGCGCCCGCGCGCGCCGCCAGCACGGGGCGCCGACCGTGAAGCTGTGGCGCTGGCTGTTGCTGCTGATCATCGTGGCGGCGCTCGCCGCGTTCGGCTGGCACGGGGTCGCCGACGACCCCGGCTACGTGCTGGTGCGCCTGCGCGGCTGGCGCGTGGAGACCACCGTGGTGGTCGCGCTGGTGATCGTGCTGCTGGCCTGGGCCGTTCTCACCGGCCTGTGGCGCCTGCTGCGCTGGCCCTTCGGCGCGATGACGCGGCGGCACCGGCGGATCAGCCGCCAGCGCCTGGACAGCGGCCTGGTCGCGCTGATGGAAGGCCGCCACGGCGATGCGGAGCGTGACCTGGAACGCGCCGCGCGCCTGGACGCGCTGCGCGGCCCGGCCCTGCTCGCTTCGGCCGAAGCGGCCTCCCGCCGCGGTGAACCGGCGCGCGCGCTGGAGGCGCTCAACCGCGCCGGCCAGGTCGCGCCGCAGGCGGCCCGCGTGGTGCGCGCCCGCGTGCTGCGCCGCGACGGCAAGCCGGCCGAAGCGCTCGCACTGCTCACGCCGGAGGCCGACAGCGGCAGCCTGACGCCCGGCGGCTGGTACGAACTGGCGCTGGCCGCGCTCGCCACCGGGGATCCGCGCCGCGCCATGACCGCATTGGAGCCGCTGCAGAAAAGCGGCGCGCTGGGCACGCAGCGCTACGCCGCGCTGGAAGCGCAGGTGCTCGTCGCCGCGATCGACGCCGCGCCGGACGGCCAGGCGCTCAACGCGCTGTGGTCGCAGCTGGGCAAGGGCCAGCGCCGCGCGGGCGCCGTCGTCGACGCCTATGCCCGCCGCGCCGCCGCCTTCGGGCTGGTGCTGCCGGCGATGGACGAACTCGAATCGGCGCTGCGCCGCGAATGGTCCTCGCAGCTGGCGCAGACCTGGGGTGCGCTCGGCGGCGACGACCTCGACGCCCGCCTGCGCCGCGCCGAAGCCTGGCTCGACGCCCACCCCAACGACCCGGGCCTGCTGCTCGCGCTCGGCCGCATGTGCGTACGCCAGCAACTGTGGGGCAAGGCGCGCGGCTACCTCGAGCGCTCGCTCGCCATCGCCCCCAGCCCCGGCGCGTGGGAAGCGCTGGGCGATACCTGCGTCGGCCAGGGCGACATCCCGCTCGCCCAGCGCTGCTACCGCAATGCGCTGGCGCTCACCCGCGGCGAGGCCGCCGTCGAGTTGCCCCGCGAGAGCCGCCTGTCGCATCCGGACACGCGTTCGCTGGCGGTGGAAGAGCGCGACCAGCACGGCGTGCCGAGGCTGCGCGAGTAGCGCGGCCGTCCGGCCATTCCGCCTCGGCACGGCTAGCCCATCGGCGCATCCGCCACGGGCCGCGCCATGATCAGGTCGCGCTGCGGATCGCTGCCCAGCGCGAACACGTGATCGCCCACCGGAACGAACCCGGACTTGCGGTAGAACGCGATCGCCCGCGGGTTGTGCTCCCAGACGCCCAGCCAGACGACGTCCGAACCGCGCGTCCGCATCGTCTCGATGCAGGCGCGCATGAGCTCCTGCGCCACGCCCCGGCCGTACCAATCGCGGGCGACGTACAGCCGCTGGATTTCCCCCGGTGCCCGTGCCGCCACGCAGCCGGGCGCATCCGGCCAGCGAAGCTGCGCGAAGCCGGCCAACTGCCCGTCCTGCTCACCGAGCAGGGTCACCCTCGCCGGATCGGCGATTTCGCGCGCCTGGATCGCCTCGCCGTAGCTGTCGCGGCAATGCAGGTCCATGTCCGCGGCGGTATTCGCGGAGCCGAAGGTGTCGCGGAAGCTTGCCTCGGCGAGCCGCGAGAGGGCCAGGGCATCGGCTGGGTTGGCCTTGCGTATCGTGATCACGGGTGGTCCAGGTGGTCTGGTGAGCGGGTCTTTAGCGCGGATGCGAGGACCTGCGCCAGCCATCCGCGTGCCGGGCCGATCGGTCAGCCTTCCTTGTCGAGCGATAAGCGAACGGCCTGTTCCTCGCCAGGCGCATGACTGGGTGAACCCTGTCAGTAGCGTTTAGAGCGCAGAGCGCCGCGGAACGCAACCAAAGACGAATAGGACGGCCGAGTACGGCAGCGCCGGCTCCGAATGCGCCGCGGCGGGTGACTTCGGATATATGGGTGACGCCGCCCTACAGCGGCGTGAGGTTGGCGTAGGCCGCCACCAGCCATTTGCTGCCGGCGCCTTCGAAGTTGACGTGCAGGCGCGTGTGCGCGCCGCTGCCCTCGGCGCTGATCACCACGCCTTCGCCGAAGCTCGGGTGGCTCACGCGCTGGCCGAGCTTGATCGGCAAGTCTTCCTGCAAGGAGGTGGCTGCCGTGTGGCGGCCGCCGTAGAGCGGGCGGCTGACCTGCACGCGCGGGCGCACCTCGTCGATCAGCTCGGGCGGCATCTCGGCGAGGAAGCGCGAGGGGCGCGCGAGCATCTCGGTGCCGTGCATGCGGCGCGATTCGGCGTGGGTGACGACCAGCCGCTCGCGTGCGCGGGTGATGCCGACGTAGGCCAGGCGGCGTTCCTCCTCCAGCCGGCTCTCGTCCTCGGTGGAGCGCTGGCTGGGAAACAGACCTTCCTCCATGCCGACCAGGAACACCAGCGGGAACTCCAGGCCCTTGGCCGAATGCAACGTCATCAGCTGCACGCAGTCGTCCCAGGCCTCGCCCTGGCCTTCGCCGGCCTCGAGCGCGGCGTGCGACAGGAACGCGGAAAGTTCGTTGAGGCCCGCCTCGATGTCTTCCGGCGTCATGGCGAAGCGGCTGGCGACGTTGACCAGTTCGTCCAGGTTCTCCACGCGCGCCTCGCCGTTGCCGCGGCTGTCCTTCTCATAGTGGTCGCGCAGCCCGGTATGGGTGATGGCGTGGTCGACCTGTTCGGCCAGCGTCAGGCTCTCGTGATGCCGAGCCCTCTCCCCCGAGTGAGAAGAAGGATGGGGGAGAGGGTTGGGTGAGGGGCTGGGCTGGCCTGAAATCTCCGCTACGGGCAGCCCCTCACCCCAGCCCTCTCCCCCATCCTCGATAAAGGACGGGGGAGAGGGAGCAAAGTCGCGGGCCATCTGGTCGATCAGGGACAGGAAGCCTTTCACCGCGTTCTTCGCGCGGCCGGCCAGCTCGCGCCCGTCGGTGAGCTCGCCCAGCGCCGCCTCCCACAGCGAGCTGCCTTCGGACCGCGCGCGCCGGCGCAGCACGTCCAGCGTGCGGTCGCCGATGCCGCGCGGCGGCGTGTTCACGGCGCGCTCGAAGGCGGCGTCGTCGTGGCGGTTGGCGTTCAGGCGCAGGTAGGCCAGCGCATCCTTGATCTCGGCGCGTTCGAAGAAGCGCAGGCCGCCGTACACGCGGTAAGGAATGCTGCGCTGGCTGAGCTGTTCCTCGAAGTTGCGCGACTGTGCGTTGGAGCGGTAGAGGATCGCGCAATCTTTCGCATTGCCGTGCTCGGCGACGTACTCGCGGATGCGCTCGATGACGAAACGCGCCTCGTCCTGCTCGTTGTAGGCGGCGTACAAGGCGATGCGCTCGCCGGCTTCGCCCGCGGTCCACAACTGCTTGCCAAGACGTCCGCCGTTGCGCGCGATCACGCTGTTGGCGGCCTTGAGGATGGTGGCGGTGGAGCGGTAGTTCTGCTCCAGCTTGATCGTGCGGGCGCCGGGAAAATCACGCAGGAACTGCTGCATGTTCTCCACCCTGGCGCCACGCCAGCCGTAGATCGACTGGTCGTCGTCGCCCACGGCGAAGACTTTGCCCACGTTGCCGGCCAGCACGCGGATCCACGCGTACTGCAGCGCGTTGGTGTCCTGGAACTCGTCGATCAGCAGATGCCGCCAGCGATTCTGGTAATGCTCCAGCACGGCCGGGTTGGAAAGCCACAGCTCGTGCGCACGCAGCAGCAGCTCGGCGAAGTCGACCAGGCCGGCGCGGCGGCAGGCCTCCTCGTAGGCGGCGTAGATCTGCACCAGCGTGCGGGTGACCGGGTGGTTGCCGTGCTCGATGGCGTCCGGGCGCTTGCCCTCGTCCTTCCAGCCGTTGATCTGCCAGGTCGCCTGGCGCGGCGGGAAGCGCGCCTCGTCGAGGCCCAGCCCGGCCACCACGCGCTTGACCAGCCTCTGCTGGTCGTCGGCGTCGAGGATCTGGAAGCCTTCCGGCAGCCCCGCCTCGCGCCAGTGCCGGCGCAGCAGGCGGTGGGCGATGCCGTGGAAGGTGCCCACGGTGAGGCCGGTGGTGCCGCCGGGAATCAGCGACTCCAGCCGCGCGCGCATTTCGCCGGCGGCCTTGTTGGTGAAGGTGACCGCCAGGATGGCCCACGGCGGCACGCGCTCGACCTGGGTCAGCCAGCCGATGCGGTGGGTCAGTACGCGGGTCTTGCCGGAACCGGCGCCGGCCAGGACGAGGTAGTGGCCGGGCGGGGCGCAGACGGCTTCGCGCTGCGCGTCGTTCAACGAGTCGATCAAATACGAAACATCCATCCACCGATTGTACCGGTGCATGTCAACCGCGCCGCGCGAACGCAGCGCGGCGAAGCTCAACCTTTCTTCGCGAAGCCGCCGATGGCCAGCAGGCCGCCCACCACGATGCCGGCGATGCCCAGCCATTGCGGCACGGCCTTCTCGTGGGTGGCTTCGATCCTGGCCGGACCCAACTGCGCCACGGTGTCGGTCTGCCTGTAGGTGCCTTTGCCCAGGGTCACCCAGATGCCCGCGACCAACAGGACGATACCGACGATGACGAGTCCTGCACGCATGCGCTCTCTCCCCTCGTTGAGTTGCCCGAGCATAGCGGGCCCGGCCGTGAACGGGCGAAAAAAAGCCCCGAAGGCTAGGGGGAACCTTCGGGGCCGGGGATGGATGCGAAGCCCAGGGGAGAGGTTCGCATCCTAGTGACCCGCTCAGGGAGGTGGACGGGTCGCGGATGCCGTTGCGTGCATCCGAAACCTTGGATGCGGATAGGGGAGGAAAGTTTCAAGGACAGCGTTCGAAATGTCCGGAACAGGTCAGGATCCGTTCATCCGCACGATCCTGCTCCCTTTCCCCGGCCACGCCGGGGAGAGGCTGGGGCGCTTGCTTGGCTTGCGCCTTGGATGGAGGGGCAAGGAGCGAAAGACCTCCCCCTCTCCCCAACCCTCTCCCCCGGGCTGCGCCCGAGGGAGAGGGAGCAAAAGCTAGTGCGCCTGCTCCCAGTTCGCGCCCACGCCCACGTCCACCACCAGCGGCACGGCAAGCTCTGCGGCGCCGGACATGCGCTCGGTCACCGCCTGGCGCATGGCGTCCACGGCGTCCTCCTGCACCTCGAACACCAGTTCGTCGTGCACCTGCATCAGCATGTGCGCGTCGGTGCGCTCGCACAGGTACGAGCCCATCGCGATCATGGCCCGCTTGATGATGTCCGCGGCGCTGCCCTGCATGGGCGCGTTGACCGCGGCGCGCTCGGCGCCGGCGCGCAGGGCCTGGTTGCGGGCCTTGAGGTTCTCCAGGTACAGGCGGCGGCCGAAGATGGTCTCCACGTAGCCGTCGCGGTGCGCCTGCTCGCGGGTAGCGTCCATGAAGGCGCGTACGCCGGCGAAGCGCGAGAAGTAGCGGGCCATGTAGTCGCTGGCTTCCCCGCGATCGATCCCCAGCTGCCGGGCCAGGCCGAAAGCGCTCATGCCGTACATCAGGCCGAAGTTGATCGCCTTGGCGGCGCGGCGCTGGTTGAGCGTGATCTCTTCCGGCGCCACGCCGAATACCTCGGCGGCGGTGGCGCGGTGCACGTCGCCGCCGCTCCTGAAGGCGCGCAGCAGCGCCTCGTCGCCGGACAGGTGCGCCATGATGCGCAGCTCGATCTGCGAGTAATCCGCCGCCATCACCACCCAGCCCGGCGGCGCGATGAAGGCGGCACGGATGCGCCGGCCCTCGTCGGTGCGCACCGGGATGTTCTGCAGGTTGGGGTCGGAGGAGGAGATGCGCCCGGTCGCCACCGCCGCCTGGTGGTAGCAGGTATGCACGCGGCCCGTGCGCGGGTTGACCATGGAGGCCAATTTATCGGTGTACGTGGAGCGCAGCTTGGCCAGGCCGCGGTAGTCCAGGATCAATCGCGGCAGCGCGTGGTCGTCGGCAATCGCCTCCAGCGCCTCCTCGTTGGTGGAGGGCTGGCCCTTGGGCGTCTTCAGCTTGGCCGCCAGCCCCAGCTCGTCGAACAGGATCGCCTGCAGCTGCTTGGGCGAATCCAGGCTGAAATCACGCCCGGCGTGCGCATAGGCCTGCTGCTGCAGCTCGAGCATGCGCTTGCCCAGCTCCTGGCTCTGCCTGCGCAATTCGTCGACGTCGATCAGCACGCCCTTGCGCTCCATGCCGGCCAGGATCGGCGCGAGCGGCACCTCGATCTGCTCGTACACGCGCTTGAGCGCCGGCACGCTTTGCAGCATCGGCTGCAGCGCCTGGTGCAGGCGCAGGGTGATGTCGGCGTCCTCGGCGGCGTAGCGGCAGGCGGTGTCGAGGTCCACCTGCGAGAACGGGATCTGCTTGGCCCCCTTGCCGGCGACTTCCTCGTACTTGATGGTCTGGTAGCCCAGGTAGCGGGCGGCCAGCGAGTCCATGTCGTGGCGCGTGGCGGTCGCGTTCCACGCGTAGGAGGCGAGCATGGAATCGTGCCTGAGCCCCTGCACGCCGACGCCGTAGTGCGACAGCACGTTGATGTCGTACTTGGAGTGCTGGCCGAGCTTGGGGCGCGAGGGGTCCTCGAACAGGGGTTTGAGCGCGTGCAGCACCTGGTCGCGGTCCAGCTGCCAGGGGGCGCCCGGGTAGTCGTGCGCCAGCGGGATGTAGCAGGCCTTGCCCGGCTCGACCGCGAACGACAGGCCGATCAGCTCGGCGCGCATGGCGTCGATACTGCTGGTTTCGGTGTCGAAGGCGATCAGCGGAGCCTCGCGCAGCTTGCCGAGCCAGCGCTCGAATTGCTCCGGCGTGGTGACCAGCTCGTATTCGCCCGGGCGTGCGTCCGCCGCGCTCGGAGCCGCCTGGACGGGCGGCGCGGGCGCGACCTCGGGTATCGGCGCCGGGCCGCCGGCCTCGGCGTCGAGGTCCTTCAATGCAGCCTTGAACTCGTAGCGGGTGAACAGTTCGCGCAGCGCGGCGGTGTCACGTTCGCGCAGGGTGAGGTCGGACGGGCCGTGTTCGAGTCCGACGTCGGTGCGGATGGTCACCAGCTCGCGCGACAGCGGCAGCTTGGGCAGCGCCTCGCGCAGGTACTCGCCGATCTTGCCGCCGACCTTGTCCGCGTTGGCGATCACGCCCTCCAGCGAGCCGTACTCGGCCAGCCACTTGGCCGCCGTCTTGGGGCCGCACTTGGTCACGCCCGGCACGTTGTCGATGCTGTCGCCGGTGAGGCTCAGGAAATCGACTATGCGCCCTGGCGGCACGCCGAACTTCTCGGTGACGCCGGCGATGTCCAGCGTCACGTTGGTCATCGTGTTGACCAGCGTCACGTGTGGCCCCACCAGCTGGGCCAGGTCCTTGTCGCCGGTGGAGATGGTCACGTCGATGCCTTGCGCCGCGGCCGCCTGGGCCAGCGTGCCGATCACGTCGTCGGCCTCCACGCCGGGGATGCACAGGATCGGGAAGCCCAGTGCGCCGACGATCGCCATCATCGGCTCGACCTGGGCGCGCAGGTCGTCGGGCATCGGCGGACGGTTGGCCTTGTACTCGGCGTAGATCTCGTCGCGAAAGGTGCGCCCGGGCGCATCGCAGACGAAGGCCAGGTATTCGGGCTGCGCCTTGAGCGTGGCGCGCAGCATGTTGACCACGCCGAACAGCGCGCCGGTGGGCTCGCCGCGCGCATTGGTCAGCGGCGGCAGTGCATGGAAGGCGCGGTAGAGGTAGGAGGAACCGTCGATCAGGATGAGCTTGGGCATGGAAACGATTCTCGCACGCGTGCCATGAGATCGCGGTTCACCGGGCCACGCCGGGGCCGCTGCTATGCTCGCGGTACATCGACGGAGTCCCCCATGAAGTCTTCTGCCGCCATCGTCCTCGCCGCCGCCCTGGCCACCGCCCCGGCTTTCGCGCAGACCCGGCCGCCGGTCAACGTGCCGCCGCCCCCGGGCATGAACGATCCGGGCGTGCATGCGAGCGCGCCGGCCTCTCCCCAGGCATCGCCCGCCGCCGCCCCGGCGCATGGCAGCACGTCGCTGCTGCCGGTCACGCCCGCGCCGATCAGGTCCGGCCAGCCGCTGCCGGAAGTGAGCGTGCACCAGCAGGGCGAGAACACCGTGCAGGAGTACCGCCGCAACGGCCAGCTCTACATGGTGGTGGTGACGCCGCCCAACGGCATCGCGCAGACCTACATGGTCGACCCCAGCGGCCGGCTGGTCGACGAGCACGGCCAGAAGCCGGCGCGGCCGGTGATGTACAAGGTGCTGGAGTGGGGCAAGAGCAAGCCGGCACCGGCGGCCTCCGCGGGCGGCAACGGCGACTGAGGCGTCCGCCATGGACCTGCGCCAGAGCTGGTTGCTGTTCGCGCTGGGTTCGGCCTTCTTCGCCGCGCTGACGGCGCTGTTCGGCAAGCTCGGCGTGGCGGGGATCAATTCCAATCTGGCCACGTTCATCCGCACGCTGGTGATCCTCGCTGTCACCGCCGGCATCCTCAGCCTGCGCGGCGAATGGGCGCGGCCCGCAGGCCTGCCCTGGCACAGCTGGCTGTTCCTGGTGCTTTCCGGGATCGCCACCGGGCTTTCGTGGCTGTGCTACTACCGGGCCCTGCAGCTGGGCCCGGTGAGCAAGGTCGCGCCGATCGACAAGCTCAGCGTGGCGATGGCGATCGTGCTGGGGCTGGTGTTCCTTGGCGAGCGGCCGAGCCTGTCGTTGCTGGTGGGCGGCGCGCTGATCGTGGCCGGTGCGGTCGTCATCGCGCTGTTCTGAGCGCGGCCGCGATCAGGCCGGGTCGTCCAGTTCCGGATAATGGCGGAAAAGGCCGCTCTCGTTGAACGGCAGGCGCCGCGGCGAGGCGAGGTAGGCGGCGACGCGCGGGCGGGCGGCGACTTCCGCCGCGAGCGCGCCAAGCCGCGGCAGCCCGGTGCGCAGGCGCGCCATGGCGCGCGGAAAGGCGTAGTCCAGGCCGGCGAGCAGTTGGAACAGCGACAGGTCCACGTAGGAATGGCTGCCCAGCGCGTGGCGCCCGTCGCCGCGCCCGAGCACGCGCTCGAAGTAGTCCAGGTACTTCGGTAGCCGGTGCTGGCGCAGGTCGGCGGCGCGTCGCGCGGCTTCGGGTTTCTGGTCGTGGTAGTAGAGGCCGGCGGCGATCGGGTGATGGCTGTCGTGGATCTCGGCGACCAGGTCGGCGATGGTCAACTGCAACTGGTTGGCATAGATGCGCCGCGCCTCGCCCTCGGGCACCAGCCGCAGGTGCTGGCCCAGGTAGTCCAGGATGGCGGCGGTCTGTGCGATCAGCAGGTGGCCGGCCTTGAGGAAGGGCGGAGCGAACGGCAGCGCCTCGTCGCGCCTGCCGTCGAGGAAGGGCTTCATGGCCGCATCGCCTTGTTCGCGCGCGACGTCCACATAGTCCGCGCCGGCGTCCTCCAGGGCCAGGCGCACGAATTCGCCTCGGCCCTGTATGCCGGTCCAGTAGTAGAGCTCGTAGGTCATGGGCATGGGCTCCCGTTGGCCTTGCCAAGGCTCGCAAGCGGCGCCATAAGGAGTCGTGAGGGTTACGCCGCGGCCGCACGGGAGTCGCCATGGACCAAACCGCCTTCCTCTCCTCGCTCGCCGGCAGCGAACCGCCGCCCGACCTTTCCGTCCACCTGCAGGCGCTGTGGTGGCTGGGCCGCGGCGCGCCGGAGCGCGCCCACCACCTGGTGCAGGTGCTGGAGGACACGGGCGCCGCCGCCATCCATGCGCACGTGCATCGCCTCGAGGGCGACGAGGGCAATGCCCTCTACTGGTACGGGCGCGCGGGGTTGCCGTTCTGCACAGAACCGATCAAGGCCGAGTGGCAGGCGCTGGTGGGGCGTTTCCTGTGACGCCTGGTTGCCTCCCGCGGCGGGAGCGCGCGCGCGATGAGCGCCTGGTTTCAGCGGAGGTTGCGCGCCGCCCGGACCCTCACTCCAGCCCCTCTCCGGATGGGAGAGAGGCTCCAAGGCTCAGTGGCGGAAGTGGCGCATGCCGGTAAACACCATGGCCATGTCGTGCTCGTCGGCAGCCGCGATGACCTCGGCGTCACGCATCGAGCCGCCCGGCTGGATCACCGCGGCGATGCCGGCCTCGGCGGCCGCGTCGATGCCGTCCCGGAACGGGAAGAAGGCGTCGCTCGCCATCACCGAGCCGCGCACTTCGAGCTTCTCGTCCGCCGCCTTGATGCCGGCGATCTTCGCGCTGTACACGCGGCTCATCTGGCCGGCGCCGATGCCGATGGTCTGGCGGTGCTTGGCGTAGACGATGGCGTTGGACTTGACGAACTTGGCCACCTTCCAGGCGAAGATCAGGTCGTCGATCTGCTCGGGCGTGGGCGCGCGCTTGGTCACCACCTTGAGGTCGGCGGCGCCGATCATGCCGGTGTCGGCGGTCTGGATCAGCAGCCCGGAGCCCACGCGCTTGACGTTCATGCCGGGGTGCGGGGCGCGCAGGTCGCCTCGCTCCAGATCGGCGTTCGCCGGCGGCGGGATTTCCAGCACGCGCACGTTGCCCTTCTTCGCGAAGGCCTTGAGCGCATCGTCGGCATAGCCGGGCGCCAGCACCACCTCGACGAACTGCCGCTCGACAATGGATCGCGCGGTGGCGCCGTCGACCTCGCGGTTGAACGCGATGATGCCGCCGAAGGCCGAGGTGGGGTCGGTCTGGAAGGCCAGGTCGTAGGCCTTGGCCGTCCCCTCCAGGCTCACCGCCACGCCGCACGGGTTGGCGTGCTTGACGATCACGCAGGCCGGCTTGACGAAGCTGCGCACGCACTCCCATGCCGCGTCGGCGTCGGCGATGTTGTTGAACGAGAGTTCCTTGCCCTGCAGCTGGCGGAAGGTCGCCAGCGTGCCCGGCGCCGGATAGAGGTCGCGGTAGAACGCGGCGCTCTGGTGCGGGTTCTCGCCGTAGCGCAGGTCCATCAGCTTCACGAAGCGGCCATTGGCCTGGCCGCCGAACGTCTCGTGGCCGGCGATGGCGTCGTGCGCCTCGTTGAGCTTCAGGCTCGAGAGATAGTCGCTGATCGCGCCGTCGTAGTCGGAGACGCGATTGAATGCGGCCACCGCGAGCCTGAAGCGGGTGGCGCGCGAGAGGCCGCCGTCGCGCTCGATCTCGGCGAGCGCATCCTCGTACTGGTCGGGCGAGGTCAGCACCGCCACGTCGGCCCAGTTCTTCGCGGCCGAGCGCAGCATCGCGGGGCCGCCGATATCGATGTTCTCGATGGCCTGTTCCAGCGTGCAGTCGGGCCGGGCGACGGTCTGCTCGAACGGGTAAAGGTTGAGCACCAGCAGGTCGATCGGCTGGATGCCGAGCTGGGCCATGACCGCGTCGTCCGTGCCGCGCCGGCCGAGCAGGCCGCCGTGCACCTTCGGGTGCAGCGTCTTGACGCGGCCGTCCATGATCTCGGGAAATCCGGTGAGCTCGCTGACGTCGGTGACCGCGATGCCGGCTTCACGCAAGGCACGGGCCGAGCCGCCGGTGGACAGCAGCTGCACGCCCCGGGCGGCGAGCCGGCGCCCCAGCTCGATCAGCCCGGTCTTGTCGGAAACGCTGAGCAGGGCGCGGCGGACGGGCGTGACGGCGGCGGACATGGCGGCTTCCAGAAGGGGAAAGCCCGCAATTATAGCCCGAGTGGGCGGAGCTATTTTTTTGGACGGCTAGACGGCCAAGCTTGGGCTCGAGCGCAAGGCAGAGCTGCCTTGCGCGGCCTGAAAGGCCTTACAGCAGGCCGTGCGCGGCCAGCTTCTTGCGCAGCGTGGCGCGGTTGATGCCGAGCACGGCGGCGGCGCGGCTCTGGTTGCCGTCGTGGAAGGCCAGCACTTCGCGCAGCAGCGGGCCTTCGACTTCGTGGATCACCAGCGCGTGCAGGCCTTCGTCGCAAGCGGTATCGCCGATGTCGGCCAGGTAGCGGCGCACGGTGCGGCTGACGCACTCGCCAAGTGCGCTCTGCGACGGCGGAGTCTCCCGGACGGCCTCGGTGACAGGCAATCGAACGACGTTCACGGGCATTCCCTCACGAGCGACGCGGCGGCTGCTTGGGCCGCTGCAATGGTTATGTCGGATCTGCCGCTGGCGGCGGCGCGCTTGGCATGCGTTGGAGCGTGCGCAAAGGGGGAGTGTACCGGCGCGGGGGGATAAATTTAAGTGCTTGCGTGCAGCCGGTTGGTTTCACTCGAAACCGAATTCGAAGGCCACCGCGCGCGCGCCCGGATCGGCCACCTCGATCAGCAGCGCGGCGCTCGCGCCGGGCGCCAGGCCGGCACGGATCGCCGCGGCGTCATCGAGGTATTCGGACGGGCGCAGGCGGCGCATCGCCAGGCGATGCCCGTCGGCATCGGAGAGGGTGAGCGTGACCACCGGGAAGGGCTGCGCGAAGGGGGCATCGTTGCGGATGGTGGCGCTGACCATCAGCGCGCCAGGCACGCTCGGGTGCGCCTGCACGTCGCGGGCGACCACGCGCAACTGGCGCACGTCGCGCACCAAGGGCAACTCGCAGCCGAGGGCGGCGCAGGCCTGGCGCAGCCAGGCGCCGAGGGTCGGGTCGGCGACGAGCTCGGCGCGCTTGGCCCAAGCCACCTGCGCCGCCAGCAGCAGGGCCAGCAGCAGGCAGGTGACGATCCAGGGCCAGCGCCGCGCGCGCCGGCGCGGCGCGCGGCGGTCGTGCACGAAGTGCGGGGTGAATGCCGGTTCGGCCGGCGCCGCGGTCATGGCTGGCGCCGCCGCGGCCGCCGTGTTGGCGTGCGGCCGATAGACGGCCAACTCGAGCTTGGGCGCCTGCTCGGAGCGGACGTGCGCAGGCAGCAGGCGGAACGGCTCGGGCGGCAACTGGCCGGTGAGCGTTTCCAGCGCGTCGAACAGCATCTCGCAGTTGCCGCAGATCACCCCGCCGCGCGCCTGCGCCAGCGCGCCCGCATCGAGCGAGAACACGGTCAGGCAGTCGGGACACTGGGTGTACATGCGCGCAAGAGTAAAGGCAAAGCCGGCGGTTGTCGGAGCGCAAGCGCACGTTGAGCGATGTCGCCGGCCCTTCGCCTTGAACGGGGGAAGGCGCCGAAGGCCGATGGGGGCGGGCTTGGCGCCTGGTCAACCAACGCGCCGGCGGCGGATGGCTCGCCCAAGCTTGCCTCAATTGCCCTGCGGGGCAGTCCTCGCCTTGGCGGGAAAGGGATCAAGCGCCGCGGCGGCGGCCGCTGATGCGCACCCAGTCCTCGCATGCGTCCACGCGCAGGCCGTCGAACCATTCGGCATAGCGCGCCAGCAACTCGTCCTGCTGGCCGTCGAGGATGCCCGAGATGGCGAACGGCGCCCCCGGCTTGCAGGCGGCGGCGAAGGTCGGCGCGAGTGCGCCCAGCGGGCCTGCCAGGATGTTGGCGACGAACACGTCGGCGGGCGCGGCCGGTTCGTCGCCGGGCAGGAACACGGCGAGCCGGTCGGCCACGCCGTTGCGTTCGGCGTTGTCGCGCGAGGCGGTCAGGGCTTGCGGGTCGTTGTCCACGCCGGTCGCGCCGGCGGCACCGAGCTTGAGCGCGGCGATGGCCAGGATGCCCGAGCCGCAGCCGTAGTCGGTCACGTGCCGGCCGGCGAGTTCGAGACCATCGAGCCATTCCAGGCACAGCGCGGTGGTCGGATGGGTGCCGCTGCCGAAGGCCAGGCCCGGATCCAGCCGTACCACCACGATGTCTTCGCCGACGGGCGGCTCGATGTTCCAGGGATAGATCCACAGCCGGCGGCCGAACGGCATCGGCTTGAACTGGTCCATCCAGGCGCGTTCCCAATCCTCGTCGGCCACCTCGCGGAAACTGAGCTGCGAGGGCTCCAGCCAGGGCAGCAGCTCGCCCAGCGCTTCGGCCAGGCCGCGCCGGTCGGTGCCGGCGTCGAACAGCGCGTCCAGGGTGATCGTCGGCCACAGCGGCAGCTCGCCCACGCCCGGTTCGAAGATCGCCTGCTCGTCGGGCGTCTCAGCGTCGGCGTCGCGCAGGGTGATCGACAGGGCGCCGAGGTCGTCGAGGGCTTCCTCCACGCGCGGCTGCTGCTCGGCGCGGAGGGTGAGTGCGAGTTCGAGGAAGGGCATGGGTGGCTTCTTGCGGAAAGGCTTCAAACCTGCCGTGGCGTCGTTCCCGCTTGCGCGGGAATGACGCCCGTTTGGCCGGGTCTCGCGGCGCTAGTCCCCGCCGCCCTTCTGTTCCTTCTGCTCGGCCATGCGCTTTTCCAGGTAATGGATGTTCTGGCCGCCGTGCTGGAAGCCGGCGTCGGCCATGATGCGCTGCTGCAGCGGGATGTTGCACTTGACGCCCTCGATCACCGTCTCGGCCAGCGCCAGGCGCATGCGCGCGATCGCGGTTTCGCGGTCAGGGCCGTGCACGATCAGCTTGCCGATCATCGAGTCGTAGTTGGGCGGGATGCGGTAGCCGTCGTACAGGTGCGTATCCACGCGCACGCCGGGGCCGCCCGGCGCCTCGAAGCGCTTGACCGTGCCGGGGCTGGGCATGAAGGTGTCCGGGTCCTCGGCGTTGATGCGGCACTCGATGGCGTGGCCGCGGATCTGGATGTCCTCCTGGCGGATCGAGAGCTTTTCGCCGCCGGCGATCAAGAGCTGCTCGCGCACCAGGTCCACGCCGGTGATCAGCTCGGTCACCGGATGCTCCACCTGGATGCGGGTGTTCATCTCGATGAAGTAGAAGCGGCCGTTCTCGAACAGGAACTCGAAGGTGCCGGCGCCGCGGTAGCCGATGCGGATGCAGGCATCGACGCAGACCTTGCCGATCTGTGCGCGCAGCTCCGGCGTGATGCCCGGGGCAGGCGCTTCCTCGACCACCTTCTGGTGACGGCGCTGCATCGAGCAGTCGCGCTCGCCCAGGTGGATGGCGTTGCCCTGGCCGTCGGCCAGCACCTGGACCTCCACGTGGCGCGGGTTCTCCAGGAATTTCTCCATGTAAACCATGTCGTTGCCGAAGGCGGCCTTGGCCTCGGACTTGGTCATGGTGATGGCGTTGGACAGGTGCGCCTCGGTGCGCACCACGCGCATGCCGCGGCCGCCGCCGCCGCCGGCGGCCTTGATGATCACCGGGTAGCCGATCTCGCGGGCGATCTTGAGGTTGGCCTCGATGTCCTCGCCCAGCGGGCCGCCGGAGCCGGGTACGCACGGCACGCCGGCGGCCTTCATGGCGCGGATCGCCTCGACCTTGTCGCCCATCAGGCGGATCACGTCGGCGGTCGGGCCGATGAAGATGAAACCGGACTGTTCCACCTGTTCGGCGAAGTCCGCGCGCTCGGAGAGGAAGCCGTAGCCGGGGTGGATCGCCTGTGCGTCGGAGATCTCCGCCGCCGCGATGATCCGCGGGATGTTGAGGTAGCTGTCGGCCGAAGGCGCCGAGCCGATGCAGATCGCCTCATCGGCCAGGCCCACGTGCTTGAGGTTGCGATCGGCGGTGGAATGCACCGCGACCGTCTTGATGCCGAGGCTGTGGCACGCGCGCAGCACGCGCAGCGCGATCTCGCCGCGGTTGGCAATGACGACTTTTTCTAGCATGGGAGGGCTCCAAAGGAGCCGGGAACAGGGAGCGGGGAACGGGGAACGGGAAAAACAAAAGCGCGATGTCGCGGCTCCTGGCTTTCCCCGTTCCCTGTTCCCCGTTCCCCGTTCCCGGCCAAATCAGGCAATCACGAACATCGGCTGGTCGAATTCGACCGGCTGGCCGTTCTCGACCAGGATTGCCTGCACGGTGCCGGCGACGTCGGCCTCGATCTGGTTGAACATCTTCATCGCCTCGATGATGCCCAGCGTCTCGCCGGCCTTGACCTGCTGGCCGACCTTGACGAAGGCGGCCGCGCCCGGCGTGGCCGAGGCGTAGAAGGTGCCGACCATCGGCGCCTTGACCACGTGGCCTTCGGGCAGGCCGCTGGCGGCGGGCGCGGCTGCGCTGGCCACGGGCGCGGCTGCGGGGGCGGGCGCCGGGGCGGCCGGCGCGGCCTGCAGCGCCACCGGCGCGGCGGCCACCGTCATGCCGCCGGTGGGCACGCGCGAAAGGCGGACCACTTCCTCGCCTTCCTTGATTTCCAGTTCGGCGAGGTTGGATTCCTCGAGCAGGTCGATCAGTTTCTTGATCTTGCGCAGATCCATGGGAGTGCCTTTGTTTCAGGGGCCGCCGCGGCGGCACGGGTTCAAGGGAAGTCAGTTCAGCCGGCGCAAGGCCGCATCCAGCGCCAGCGCGTAGCTGTCGCCGCCGAAGCCGCAGATCACGCCCACCGCGAGATCGGAAAGATAGGAATGCCGCCGGAACGGCTCGCGCGCGTGCACGTTGGACAGGTGCACCTCGATGAATGGGATCGCCACCGCCGCCAGTGCGTCGCGCAGGGCGATGCTGGTGTGGGTGAAGGCCGCCGGGTTGATCAGGATCCAGTCGATGCCCTCGGCGCGCGCCTGCTGCACGCGCTCGACCAGGGCGTGCTCGGCATTGGACTGGAAGCTGGTGAGCGCGTGCCCGGCCGCCTGCGCCTTATGGGCCAGTCGCGCATCGATGTCCGCGAGCGTGTCGTGCCCGTAGATCTCTGGCTCGCGCGAGCCCAGCAGGTTGAGGTTGGGTCCGTGCAGGACCAGCAGCTTCGCCACGCGACACCTTGCAGCCAGCCGGACGGTCCGGCGAAGGAGCGAAGTTTGCGCGCGCCGGCCGATGTTGTCCACTTCGGCGCAGATCGGCGATGTTTGACGGAGAACCGACGAACAAACCGTGCGTAGGCGTATGTGGCTGGCGGATATCGCGGCCTTTGGGCGCTTTTCAGGTCCGGCTGGCAGAGGCCGGGTGGACAAGGCGCCGTGCCGGATGTCTGTCTGCCGCTGTCTGTCCGGCAGGAAGGATCCGCGGTCGCGCGCCGGTGCGCCGCTACGGGGAGCCCTTGCCGAGCCAGCGTTCCAGCGTAGCCGCATCCAGCACGCCGGCATGGCTTTCCAGCACCTTGCTGTCCGCGCCCAGCAGCACGCTGTAGGGCAGCATGCCCTCGCCATCGCCCAGCTGCTGCGCGCTGTCGGGGCTGTCCAGCCGGCCGAGCAGGATCGGGTAGGCGACCGGATGCTCATGGAGATATGCGCGCACGTTGTCCGGCGTATCCATGGCGATGCCGACCACGACCGGGCGGTTGCCGCCGAACCGGGCCTGCGCCGCGGCCAGCGCCGGCATCTCCTTCAGGCACGGCCCGCACCAGCTTGCCCAGAAGTTGACCAGCACGCGGCGGCCGGCATAGTCGGACAGGGCATGCGTGCGCCCCTGCAGGTCGGCCAGTTGCATGGCCGGCGCGGACTGGCCGGCCAGGTCCGGCCCGTGCCGCATGCGCGAGGCGCGCTGCAGCCAGCCGCCCGCCGCGGCGGCGAGTACTGCCAGCAGCAGGATCAGCCAGCTCGCCCGGCTCATCATGTCAGCGCGCCGCCTCGGTCAGAGCCTTTTCGACCAGACCGGCGGTGAGCACCGTCGGCAGCTTGCGCCCCTCGCCGCCGCCGCGTGGGAACACCACGTACAGCGGCACGCCCGGGGAGTGGTAGTGCTCCAGGAAGGTGGCGATGGTCGGGTCGACGTCGGTCCAGTCGCCTTTCATGTAGACCGCGCCGGTGCGCTGGAGCAGCGTGCGGAACGCCGCCGTGTCCAGCACGGTGTGCTCGTTGGCCTTGCAGGTGACGCACCAGTCGGCGGTCATGTCGACGAACACCGGCGTGCCGGCCGCGCGCAGCCCGGCCAGTTTCTCCGGGCTGTAGGCGACCACCCCGTTGTCGGCCTGCGCCGCACGGACTGGCGAGGGCAATTGCGACAGCCCGTACAGCGGCGCCAGGGTGGCCAGCAAGGCCAGCAGCAGCGGCGCCCGCACCAGGCTGCCGCGGCCGCGGCTGCGCTCGAACCACCATAGGGTCAATGCCATGAACACGGCGGCGACCAGCAGCAGGCCCACCGCGTCGGCGCCGCGCTGGTTGGCCAGCACCCAGGCCAGCCATGCGGCGGTGAGGTACATCGGAAAGGCGAGCAGCTGCTTGAGCGTCTCCATCCAGCGGCCCGGCCGCGGCAGCCGCCGTGCCAGCGAGGGCACGAAGCCGACCAGCAGGAACGGCAGCGCGAGGCCAATGCCCAGCGCCACGAACACCAGCAGCGCGTGCACCGCCGGCGCGGCGAAGGCGTAGGCCAGTGCGCTGCCCATGAAGGGCGCCGTGCAGGGGCTGGCCACCACCACCGCCAGCACACCGGTGAAGAAGTCGCCGGCGATGCCGCCGCGCGTGGCCAGCCCCGCGCCGGTGTTGCCCAGCGAGGCGCCGAACTGCACCAGTCCGGACATCGACAGGCCCACCGCCAGCATCACCAGCGCCAGCACGCCGACCAGCAGCGGCTGCTGCAGCTGGGTCCCCCAGCCGAGCGCGTGGCCGGCCGAGCGCAGGGCGAGGATGGACAGCCCCAGCACCACGAAGCTGAGCAGCACACCGGCGGTGTAGGCGATCGCGTGCGTCCGCGCGCGGGCCGGGCTCTCGCCGCTTTCGAGCAGGCCGACCGCCTTGATCGACAGCACCGGCAGCACGCAGGGCATCAGGTTCAGCACCAGGCCGCCACCGAGGGCGAGCAGCAGGGCGAGCCACAGGCTGGTCTGCAGCGGGCCCTGCGCGGCGGCCGGCGGCGCTGCCGGCGTCGCGGCGGTGGGCGTGCCGATCGCCGGCGCCGCCGTGCCCAGCTCGACGTCCAGCGCACGGGTCATCATCGGGTAGCACAGGCCGCCGTCCTGGCAGCCCTGGAAGCTGGCGTCCAGCGCGAGGTGCGAGCGGCCGGCTAGGTCGCCGCCGACGACGACCGGCAGGTCCAGCTCGCCGAAATAGACGGTGACGCCGCCGAAGTGCGGATCGTCCTTGCGCGTGCCGGCCGGCCATTGCGGCGTGAGCGCCAGGCCCTCGGCGCCGCGCAGCCGCAACTTGGTCTGGTCGCGGTAGAGGTAGTAGCCCGGCGGCATGGTCCAGCGCAGCAGCAGGTGCTGCCGGTCCTGCGCGAGCGCTTCGAGCTTGAAGGCCTGCTCGGCGGGGAGCGGCGCGTCGCCGCCGGTGGAGCCGTGGGTTGCGCCGAGGTTCCGCAGCGCGGCACCGAGCGACCCCCCGCCGGCCGCGGCGCCGGCCGCCGGCAGCGGCAGGTCCAGTTGCTCGGTATGCGGCGGATAGCAGATCTTCGGGTCCACCTCGTGGCAGCCCTGGAACTGCACGCCCAGGCGCAGTCGCCTGGTGCCCGGCGCCACCGTGTAGGGCACGCTGGCGTCGATCGCGTGGTGGTAGGTCTCCACGTCGCCCAGGTATTCGTCGTGATGCTTCTCGCCGTCAGGGAAGGCCGGCGCACCCAGCGTCACGCCGTCGGCCGGCTTGAACTTCATGCGGCCGCGGTAGAGGTAGTAGTCCGGGGCGATCTCCCAGTGCAGCTTGAGCGTGCCGGGGACGGATGTGTCGGCGGAGAGCCGATAGGCCTGGGTGACCGGCAGCAAGCTGCCGTCTTCCTGGGCACGCAGCGGCGGCGCCAGCGCGGCCAGGCACAACAGCAGCACCAGCAACGGCAGGCGGGCGGCCAGACGGCCGGTGATCGGGCGCATCGCGACTCCAGCGGCACAACGGCGGGGAGAGCCATTATGGACCACGCCGGGCAAGGCTCCGTTCGTTGCGGCCTTATGTCTCCCCGGCTTCCAGCGCCGGCGTGGGCCGGCGGGGGCGGACCAGCCCGGTGGTCAGCGCCGTACCCAGCAGGATCACCGCGCAACCGCCCAGCATGCGGACGGTGACCGGTTCGTGCAGCAGCAGCGCACCCCACAGCACGCCGAAAGCGGGAATCAGGTAGGGGATCACCATGATCCGCACGGCGCCGACCCGCGCCAGCACCCAGAAGAACAGCACGTAGGCCAGCGCGGTGCACAGTACGGCCAGGCCTGCCGCCGCCAGCCACGCCTGCAGCGGCGGCGCCTGGGTCGGCCAGGCCAGCAGTGTCGTCGGCAGCAGCACCAAGGCGGCGACCATGTGGCTGCCGACCGTCACCACCAGCGGCGTGACGCCCGCCAGCCGCAGGTGCGTGTAATGCACTGCATAGCCGTACAGCACGGTGGCGGCTACGCAGGCGAGCAGCGCGAGGCCTGCGCCCGGCCCCAGCGCCAGGCTGCCCTCGGCCAGCCAGAGGATGCCGGCGAAGCCGGCTGCCAGCCCGGCGCCGCGCCAGGCATCCAGCCGCTGGCCCAGCCACAGCCAGCCGATCAGCGCGGCGAACATCGGCGTCATGCCGTCGATGATCGAGGCCAGGCCCGCCGGCAGGCTGCGGGTGGCGAAAGTGAACAGCAGGAACGGCAACGCCGAGTTGGTCAGCCCGACCACGGCGATCGGCCGCCAGTGCGTGCGCCATTCGGCCAGGCGCCTGCGCGAGGCCAGCAGGGGCAGGAAGCACAGCGCCGCGCCGATCGCGCGCAGGCCGGCCAGCGGCAGCGCGCCGAAGGCGCCGGCGCCCATGCGCATGAACAGGAACGAGCCGCCCCACAGGGCGCCCAGCAAGAGCAGGACGGCGTAGTCGATCTTCTTCATGGCGGGGCTGGCGGGAGCGGGAGACGCAAGTTTGAGGCAGCGCCCCTGACAAGGGCTGTCAGCAGTCCTGCGGCGCCTCGCCCGTGGCCTCGCGGACCCAGGCCAGGTAAGGGGCATGCGCGCGCTCGACCGGTACGGCGATGAGTTCGGGCAGTTCGTACGGGTGCAGCGCCAGCAGGCGCACGCGCAGGGCCTCGAAGCGGGCGGCGGTGGTCTTGATCAGCAGCAGGTGTTCGGCGTCGGTGGTGACCCGTCCCTGCCAGCGGTAGGTCGAAGCGATGCCCGGCAGCTGGTTTACGCAGGCGGCCAGGCGTTCGCTCACCAATGCCTCGGCGATGCGCCGGGCGCTGTCGTCATCGGGGCAGGTGCAATAGCAGAGCAGGACGGGGTCGGACATGGCGCGGCATGGTAGCCCTCTGGCCGCGCCATTCGAAGAATGCCATGCCCCTGGCACCAGCCAAGCCTTGAAACAGCCCGGCCGCCACCCCACCTGCTGAGCCATTCGCGTTCCAGCCTCTTGCAGAGGCCGGTCGCGTCGCTAGAATTGGCACTCATCCTCACCGAGTGCTAACAGCGTTCCGGTGATCCTCACCTCTTTCAACCCTGAACTGTGGAGTTCCGTCCATGAGCAAACTGCGTCCGCTGCACGATCGCGTCATCGTCAAGCGCCTCGAAGAGGAGCGCGTCTCCGCCGGCGGCATCGTCATCCCCGACAGCGCCACCGAGAAGCCGACCCGCGGCAAGGTCATCGCCGCCGGCACCGGCCGCATCCTGGAAGACGGCAACGTGCGCCCGATGAGCCTGAAGGAAGGCGACGTGGTGCTGTTCGGCAAGTACGCCGGCCAGGAAATCAAGATCGACGGCGAAGAGCTGGTCTTCCTGAAGGAAGACGACATCGTGGCCGTGATCGAAGGCTGATTCAGAGCGGGGAACGGGGAACGGGGAACCGGGAACGTGCAGCGCTCGAAGCGCGCACTCCCAGAGCCCCCGTAACCCACTCGTTCCCCGTTCCCTGTTCCCCGTTCCCATCTTCTAAAGAGGTTCAAAACAGTTATGGCAGCCAAAGAAGTCCGCTTCGGCGAAGACGCCCGCTCGCGCATCCTGAAGGGCGTGAACACCCTGGCCAACGCGGTCAAGGTCACCTTGGGCCCGAAGGGCCGCAACGTCGTGCTCGAGAAGAGCTTCGGCGCCCCGACGATCACCAAGGACGGCGTGTCCGTCGCCAAGGAGATCGAGCTCTCGGACAAGTACGAGAACCTCGGCGCGCAGATCGTCAAGGAAGCCGCCTCCAAGACCTCCGACGTCGCCGGTGACGGCACCACCACCGCCACCGTGCTGGCGCAGGCGTTCATCCAGGAAGGTCTGAAGGCGGTCGCCGCCGGCATGAATCCGATGGACCTCAAGCGCGGCATCGACAAGGCCGTGACCGCGGCCGTGGGCGAGCTCAAGAAGCTCTCCAATCCGACCGCCGACGACAAGGCCATCGCGCAGGTGGGCACCATCTCCGCGAACAGCGACGCCAACATCGGCGACATCATCGCCACCGCGATGAAGAAGGTCGGCAAGGAAGGCGTGATCACCGTCGAGGAAGGCTCGGGCCTGGAGAACGAGCTCGACGTGGTCGAGGGCATGCAGTTCGACCGCGGCTACCTCTCGCCGTACTTCATCAACAACCAGCAGAGCCAGCAGGTCGAGCTGGACGACCCGTTCATCCTGATCCACGACAAGAAGATCTCCAACGTGCGCGAGCTGCTGCCCGTGCTGGAGGCCGTCGCCAAGGCCGGCAAGCCGCTGCTGATCGTGGCCGAGGAAGTCGAGGGCGAGGCGCTGGCCACGCTGGTGGTCAACACCATCCGCGGCATCGTCAAGGTCGCCGCCGTCAAGGCGCCGGGCTTCGGTGACCGCCGCAAGGCGATCCTCGAGGACATCGCGATCCTCACCAACGGCCAGGTGATCTCCGAGGAAGTCGGCCTGCAGCTGGAGAAGGCCACGATCAACGATCTGGGCCGCGCCAAGCGCGTGGTGATCACCAAGGAAAACACCACCATCATCGACGGCGCGGGCGAAGCGGAGCGCATCCAGTCGCGCATCAGCCAGATCAAGGCGCAGATCGAGGAGACCTCCTCCGACTACGACCGCGAGAAGCTGCAGGAGCGCGTGGCGAAGCTGGCCGGCGGCGTGGCCGTCATCAAGGTCGGCGCCGCCACCGAGGTCGAGATGAAGGAGAAGAAGGCCCGCGTCGAAGACGCCCTGCACGCCACCCGTGCGGCCGTCGAGGAAGGCGTGGTGCCGGGCGGCGGCGTCGCCCTGATCCGTGCGCTGAAAGCCGTCGAAGGCCTCAAGGGCGACAACGAGGACCAGAACCTCGGCATCGCGATCACCCGTCGCGCGCTGGAAGCGCCGCTGCGCGCGATCGTCGCCAATGCCGGCGAGGAGCCCTCGGTCATCCTCAACAAGGTCAAGGACGGCCAGGGCAACTTCGGCTACAACGCCGCCACCGGCGAGTTCGGCGACATGGTGCAGATGGGCATCCTGGACCCGACCAAGGTGACCCGCACCGCGTTGCAGCACGCCTCCTCGGTCGCGGGCCTGGCGATCACCACCGAGGCGATCGTGGCCGAGCTCCCGAAGAAGGAAGAGCATAGCCACGGCGGCGCCCCCGGCGGCATGGGCGGCATGGGCGGCATGGACTTCTAAGTCCTTCGTTCACCGCTGTGTTGGAGAAAGCCCCGCCTCGCGCGGGGCTTTCTTTTTCGTCTCGAGTCCGTAGAAGCGCAGCTGCGCGCGACCGAGGGCCGCCCTCCGGCGCCTGGAGCTTCATCGACCTTTCGGGTCGGCCAGCGTGGGCTCCCGGCGATTCGGCTTTCGCCTGCGGCGGCTTCCGATCGCCTGGCGGCGTCGGGTCACGTTGCTTTGCTGGCCCATGCCCACGCCTGGAGCGTGGGCGAACAGCCAAGCTGGCCCAAGGGCGAAGGGCAGGATGCCGGGAATAAAGAAAAGTAACCAAAAGAAACGGCCTGCCAGTCCCGGTGAGGGATAGGAGCTAGGCGCCGCCTCGCTTTGCTTGGTAAGCCGCCTACTCCTAGAGGAGCTGCTGCCGCTTTACCGCGGGCGCTAGGGAGTTGAGGCAAGGAGGCTTGCGGGTTTGTGCGCGCGAGCGCCGCACTTGCTCCCTCTCCCCTGCGGGGAGAGGGGTGAGGGGCCGGGGCTCGCGGGGAAGCTTAAGAGAATGCCAGCTGCCTGATCGCTCTTCGGAGTCGCCGCGACTTTCGCCCGGCATTCACTGTGGCCGTGCCGCTGGCTGGTCCACAATAGTGGTACCCCAAGGTGCCCCCTCCCATGCTCTTCCGCTGGTTCGAGTCCCTGGTCGACCCATTCAAGGAACCGGTCGACGCCATGCCGCCGGCATCGCCCGGTCGCTTCTACCTGTTCTACCTGCGCCAGGTGTGGCCGCTGTTCGCGGCGGTGCTGGTGGTGGGTTTCTTCGTCTCGGTGATCGAGGTGTCGCTGTTCGCCTTCATCGGGCGGCTGGTGGACATGGCCAAGGTGGCCGAGGGCGCGGCGTTCTTCCGCCGGCATGGCGGCGAGCTCTTGTGGATGGCGTTCGTGGCGCTGATCGCGCGGCCGGTATTCAACGCGCTGCACGACCTGCTGGTCAACCAGGCGATCGTGCCCCACGTCACCTCGCGCATCCGCTGGCAGAACCATCGCTACGTGATCCGCCAGAGCCTCGCCTTCTTCCAGAACGACTTCGCCGGCCGTATCGCCCAGCGCATCATGCAGACCGGCGCTTCGCTGCGCGAATCGGCGGTGCAGATCGTCGACGCGATCTGGTACGTGGCCATCTACACCGGCAGCGCCATCGTGATGTTCGCCAAGGCCGACGCCTGGCTGGCGGCGCCGCTGCTGCTCTGGCTACTGCTCTACGTCGCCACGCTGGCCTACTTCATCCCGCGCACGCGGCAGCGTTCCTGGCGTTCGTCCGAGGCGCGCTCGAAGCTGATGGGGCGCATCGTCGACGGCTACAGCAACATCCTCACGCTCAAGCTGTTCGCGCACACGCGGCGCGAGGAGACCTACGTGGCCGAGGCGCTGGGCGAGCAGGTCGAGAAGACCCGCGCGATGACCCGCATGACCACCGCCATGGACGTGACCATCACCTCGCTCAACGGCTTCCTGATCGTCGGCACGTCGGGCCTGGCGCTGTGGCTGTGGAGCCGCGGCCAGGTGACCGCAGGCGCGATCGCGCTCTCGACCGGTCTGGTGATCCGCATCAACAACATGTCCGGCTGGATCATGTGGGTGGTCAACGGCATCTTCGAGAACATCGGCACGGTGCAGGACGGCATCCAGACCATCGCGCAGCCGCGCACGGTGCAGGACCCGCCCGGCGCGATGCCGCTGGAAGTGGTGAGCGGCGAAGTGCGCTTCGATCACATCCACTTCCACTACGGCAAGGCCGGCGGCGTGATCGCCGGGCTGGACCTCGCCGTGCGCGCGGGCGAGAAGATCGGTCTGGTCGGTCCATCGGGCGCGGGCAAGTCAACACTGGTCAACGTGCTGCTCAGGCTCTATGACCTTGAGGGCGGGCGCATCCTCATCGACGGCCAGGACATCGCCGCGGTCACCCAGGAAAGCCTGCGCTCGCAGATTGGCGTGGTCACGCAGGACACCTCGTTGCTGCACCGCTCGATCCGCGACAACCTGCTCTACGGCCGCCCGGACGCGAGCGAAGCGCAGATCGCCGCGGCGGTGCGCAAGGCGCGCGCGGACGAGTTCATCCCCACGCTGTCCGACGGCGAGGGCAGGACCGGCTACGAGGCCTACGTGGGCGAGCGCGGCGTCAAGCTCTCCGGCGGCCAGCGCCAGCGCATCGCCATCGCGCGCGTGCTGCTCAAGGATGCGCCGATCCTGGTGCTGGACGAGGCCACCAGCGCGCTCGACTCCGAGGCCGAAGCGGCGATCCAGGAAAGCCTGGACCTGCTGATGCAGGGCAAGACGGTGATCGCCATCGCGCACCGGCTCTCCACCATCGCGCGCATGGACCGGCTGGTGGTGCTGGACAAGGGCCATATCGTGGAGAGCGGCACGCACGCGCAGCTGATCGCGCACGGCGGCCTGTATGCGCGGCTATGGGAGCGCCAGACCGGCGGCTTCGTGGCGGCGGAGGACGTGCTGGCCTGAGCGGGCGGCCTGCGTGCTCGGCGCCTACCGCCGCCGAAGCCTTCCCCGCGTCCGCGGGGAAGGCCCGGTCGCGACGATCGCCGCTGTCGGCGTTACCGGTCCTCTGGGACTCGGCTCGCCGACGGGCTCAATGCCCGTGCGAGCGCGCCCTCTCGAGTTTCTTCTTATGCTTCTGTACTGGGGGCGTATCCAGCGTATCCATCGTGCCCATGGGGCCAGCGCCTTCCTGCGGAGGGGTGGGTGAGGACTCGGCCTGGGTCTGTTTGAGCAGGCCGCCCAGGCCCAGCGTCGAGGTGCCGTCGTCGCCGGTGCCGGCATTGGCGCTGGCGCCCGCGCTCGAAGACATGCCTCCGGCCGATACGCCGGCTCGGGCCGAGCCGTGGGAGCCGGCACCGCTGGGGGGCGGAACGAGCTGGGCGAAGGCGGGAAGGGCGAACATGCTGGCCGCGGCCGCGGCGAACAGGATCTTGCGCATGGGATGGCTCCGTCGGATGGACCGCGCCGACACTAGGCGCAATGGCGCGAGCGGATCCTGAAATTTGCGAAGCCGCTTAAGCGGCCGGACAGATGGCTGAACACCGGGTTGTCGAGCGCAGGTGAAGAAGCACTGCGCCGGGTCGACGACCGAGGCCCACCCAGGCACCGCTCAGGCGGTTTCCAGCGCCAATTCGCTCGCTCGCAGCGCCCGCGCGATGGCCGCCGCCTCGCGCCCATCGTGCACCGCGCGCACCACCAGATCGGCGCCAAGCACGTTGTCGCCGCCGAGCACGATCACGTGCTTGCCGGAAAGATCCAGCGCGGGCGGCGGCGCGTGCTCGAACAACCGCTCGACGTTGGCGGTGAGGAACGCTCATCGGCCGGGCGCAGCCCTTGCGCATCGACGGCCGATTCTTGGTGGCGCGGCAGGATCGCGGTGGGCGTGGGGTCAGCGGTGCGCGCCGGAGGCAGCGTCCATGGCCGGCAAGGGTTCGTGCACCGCCGCGACGGACGGGGGCGCCGGCTGCGCAGGCATCAAGGCGTCGAGCTTGCCCTTCATGCGCAGCAGGGCGACGCTGGCCATGTCCTGGTCGATCACCTGCTGCTCCGCCGTTTCGTCCGGCGGCGGCGCGCCGGGTGCGTAGGTGAGGTCCGCCAGCTGCGGCGCCAGCACCTGGGTCAGCGCGAAATAGGAGTCCCCGTGGATGCCGGCGCTCTCCAGCAGCCGGCCAGGCAGCATCCAGGAAGCTAGGCTCTCGCGCTGGGGCGCGCCGGGATTGCGCGGGTCGATGAGCAGCCAAACGCCCGGCTCGCGCAACATGTCGCCGTTGTCGGTGAAGCCGGTGATCGCATAGCTGTTGCTCAGCGCGGGCAGGTGATCGCCGTAAAACAGCAGCAGGGTCGGCCGGGCGCGCTGCGCCAGCAGCTTGGCCAGCCGGCCCAGCTCGGCGTCGGCATGGCGCGCATGGTAGAGGTAGGTCTGCAGCTCCAGCTTGTCCTTGCCGCTGATGGCGTCGGGCACGGGGATGGCGTCGCGTTCGGCGGTGTTGGCCGGCGGCACGTCGTAGGGCCCGTGCGCCTCGATGCTGATCGCGAACAGGAACTGCGGCGGCCCGGCGTCCTTGAGCTGGGCCACGATCTCGTCGGTCATCGCGCTGTCGGCCATGTACTTGCCGTCATTGGGCGCGTCCTTGGGGAACGAGGATTGCGAGACGAAGCGGTCGAAGCCGATTGCCTTGAACGCGCTGGTGCGGTTCCAGAACGAAGGATCGTTGCCGTGCAGCGCGGTGGTCGTGTAGCCGTGCGCACGCAGCGTGCGGACCAGGCTGGGCACCACCTTCTGGTGCAGCGTCAGGTAGGGGAACTGCAGTTCTTCGAAGTAACGCAGCGACAGCCCGGTGAGCACCTCGAACTCGGTGCGGATCGTGCCGCCACCGAAGGTCGGCACGTGCAGCGGGCCGCTCAGGCCGTGCTTTTCCAGGCGCACCAGGTTGGGCGTGAAGTCGCTTTCCTCGAAGCCGCGCATGATGCGAGGGTCGAAGAACGACTCGCTCTGCACCACCACGATGTCCGGCAGCTCGCCGCTGGGCGGCGACACCGGCTGCAGGTGGTCCTGCAGCGCCTGGCTGTTCTGTGCGATCAGCGCCTTGGCCGCCGCCGGGTCGGCCACTTTCTTGCCGTGCCCGTATTGCAGGTGGAACATCAGGAGCGAGCTGACCAGCCCCGAATGAGTGGCGGTCGAGCTGGCCGACCAGGGCTCCAGCCACAGCACGCGTCCGTTGTAGAGCTTGCCCCAGACCGCCACGCCGCCGAGCAGGCTCACCAGCAGCACGCCGGTGGCGACCCCCGAGAACAAGCGCCCGCCGCGCGTGCGCCGCGCGAACAGCGGCGGCTCCAGCCGCCACATCGCCACCACCAGGGCGATGCCGGCCAGCATCCCCAGGTAGGGCCAGGGGCTGTGCGGCAGATAGCCCAGCAGCAGGTGCGCGCCGCCCTTGCGCAACTGGTCGACCATCAGGAAGTCCGCCGGCATCAGCGGGTTGCCCAGGTTGGCGATCTTCAGCGCGTTGACCTCGTAGACCAGCCCCTGCAACAGGAACACCAGGCCGAAGGAAAACAGCAGACGCCGAGTCAACGCCAGCAGCAGCCAGGCGGCCAGTAGTCCCGGCCAGGCGTTGGCGATGGGAAAGCGCGCCTGGTCCAGGATACGCGGCGGCACCACGCCCACACCGCCGTCGACCAGGCCGGTCAGCAGCACGAAGGCCAGGCTCATCAGCACCACGGCCGCCACACGCCCGGCAAGCGGGCGCCACTGTGCGGTCAGGGGATGGGTCAGGTTGGGCATGGGGCAGATGAACGCTTCACGGACGGGAAGGATGACTGTAAACAGGCCGAAATGAATCATGTGTTGGTCTGGAGGGCCCGGTTGCTGGCGGTTCATGCAGGCACGGGCTGCGGCACAATGGCCCGATGCCTGCCCCTGAAAGCCCCGCGCTGCGCGCGCTGATCAACGACCGCTACGCCGAGCTGGCTGCCCGCTGCCGCGCCACCGGGGTGGCGCTGCACGACGACGCCGGGGTGGCCGAGCGCATCCGCGCCACGCTGGCGGCCAGCGATTTCGCCTTCGAGGTCTGGCGGCGCCAGCCGCAGCTGCTGGCGCCGGCAGGGCTGGAGCGCCTGCGGGCCGGCGGCGACGCGGGCACCCGCATCGGCGCCCTGGCCCTGCCGCAGGACGAGCTCGCCACACTGGCCGCGCTGCGCCGCTTCCGCCAGGCCGAGGCGCTGCGGCTGGTGTTCCGCGACGTCAACGGGCTGGACGACCTGGCCGAAACGCTGTCGGCCACCAGCGTGCTGTACGAGGCGTTGCTGGGCGCCGCGCTGGACTGGTCCGAGCGCTCGCTCGCCGCGCGCTTCGGCCACGCCCGCAGCGCCGAGGGCGCGCTGCAGCGGCTGGTGGTGGTGGGCTTCGGCAAGCTCGGCGGCGGCGAGCTCAACTTCTCCTCCGACATCGACCTGGTGCTGGCTTACCCGCAAGGCGGCCAGAGCGACGGCGCACGCACGCTGGACAACAGCGAATACTTCGTGCGGCTGGGCCGCCACCTGGTGCGCCTGCTCAACGAGCCCACCGACGATGGCATCTGCGCGCGCGTCGACCTGCGCCTGCGCCCGTTCGGCAACGCGGGGCGGCTGGCGCTGTCCTTCGCCGCGATGGAGCAGTACTACCAGAGCGAGGGCCGCGACTGGGAACGCTACGCCTGGATCAAGGCCCGCCCGGTGGCGGGCGACCTCGCGGCCGGCAAGCAGCTGCAGGAACTCCTGCGCCCATTCGTCTACCGCAAGTACCTCGACTACACCGCCTTCGCCGGGCTGCGCGAGATGAAGGCGCTGATCGACGCCGAAGTCGCGCGCAAGGATCTGGCCGACAACCTCAAGCTCGGTCCTGGCGGAATCCGCGAGATCGAGTTCATCGTGCAGCTCACCCAGCTGATCCGCGGCGGCCGCGAGCCCTCCTTGCGCGTGCGTGGGCTGCTGCCGGCGCTGTCCGCCTGCGAGGCGCGCGGCCACATCGGCGCCGCGCGCGCCAAGGCGCTGCGCGAGGCCTACCGCTGCCTGCGAAGGGTGGAGAACCGCGTGCAGATGCTGCGCGACGCGCAGACCCACGATCTTCCCGACGACCCGCTCAGCCGCGAGCGCATCGCACACGGGCTGGGGCACGAGCACTGGCAGGCGCTGGAGGCGGAGCTGGCGCATCACCGCGCCGTCGTCAGCGAGGAGTTCGCCACCGTGTTGATGCCTGCCGGCGGCCGTGCCGCCCGCGTGGAGGTCGCCGATGCCACGCTGTGGCAACAGGCCTGCGCGGGCCTGCCGGAGGCGGCGGTGCTGGAGGCCGCCGGCTTCGTGCCCGGCGCCGAGGCAGCCGAGGCGCTGGCCAAGCTGCCGCAGGCATCCGCCGTGCGCGCCATGTCGCCGCGCTCGCGCGAGCGGCTCGACCATCTGATGCCGTACCTGATCGGCGCGGCGCGCGCCAGCGCCGCGCCGCTGCCTTGCCTGTTGCGGCTGTGCCGGCTGGTGCAGGCGGTGGCGCGGCGCTCGGCCTACCTCGCGCTGCTGGAGGAACAGCCAGCCGCGCGCGCACGCCTGGCCTCGCTGTTCGCCGACAGCGCCTTCCTGGCCGAACGGGTGATCGCCCAGCCCTTGCTGCTGGACGACGTGCTCGATCCGCGCATCGACCAACTGCCGTTGAAGCGCGCCGACATCAGCGCCGAGATCAGCCGCGTGCTGGCCACGCTGGACGAACGCGAGGCCGAGGCCGAACTGGAGCGCATCAACGAGTTGAAGGACAGCATCGCCTTCCGCCTGGGACTGGCCTTCAACGACGGCCGTGCCGACGCGGTGGCCACCGCGCGCCGGCTTGCCGCGCTGGCGGCCGCGGTGGTCGAGGCGGTCACCGCGCTGGCCGAGCGCGAACTCATCGCGCAGCACGGCCGCCTGCCGGGCGAAGGCTCGGGCTTCGCCGTGTACGGCTACGGCAGCCTGGGCGGCGAAGAACTGGGCTTCGCCTCCGACCTGGATCTGGTGTTCGTGTTCGACGGCGCGCGCACCCAGGCCAGCAGCGACGGCCCGCGGCCGCTGGACGGCGCGCGCTGGTACCAGCGCCTGGCCCAGCGCGTGATGAACTGGCTGACCGTGCTCACGCGCGCCGGGCGCCTGTACGAGGTCGACACGCGGCTGCGCCCGGATGGCTCCAAGGGCTTGCTGGTGAGCAGCCTGGAAGCCTTCGATGCCTACCAGCGCAGCCGCGCCTGGACCTGGGAACACCAGGCGCTGCTGCGTGCCCGCCCAGTGGCCGGCGATGCCGCGCTCGGCCACGCGCTTGGCCGGGTGCGCCGCGAGGTGCTGGCGGTGCCGCGCGAGCGCGCGGCGGTGCTCGCCGAGGTCAGCCAGATGCGCCAGCGCTGGCGCGCCGAGCGCGATCGCTCCGACGCGGCGTGGTTCGACCTCAAGCAGGGGCAGGGCGGCCTGCTGGATATCGAATTCGCGCTGCAGGGGCTGGTGCTCGCCCATGCCGCGGCCCACCCGCAGCTGCTGGAGCAGACCGCCAATGCGGCGCTGATCGCGGCCTGCCGGCGCGCCGGCCTGCTCGAGCAGGCGCAGGCCGATACGCTCGCGCGGGTGCATGCCGACCTGCTCGAGCGTGCGCTGGCCTGCACCCTGGACCTGCGCCCGCGCCTCGCGGTCCGCGACGCGACGCTGGAAGCCTGGTGCGAGCAGGTGCGTGCGGTCACCGGCGCGCTGGGTTTCGCGTTCTGATCGATGCCCGGCTGTTGCGTCAGCGGCGCAAGCGTTCCATCGCGAGCGTGGAGGCGCGGAAGCCCAGCCGCTCGAAGAACGCGGCAGCGCCTTCGCGGCCCGCGCGCAGCACCCAGGTGATCGCCGGGTCGTCCCCCGTCACGTGCCGCACCAGCGCGCTGCCGACGCCGCGGCCGCGCTGCTCCGGCGCCACCAGGACCATGGACAGGTAGCCGTTGGAAAGCCCGTCGGTCAGGGCACGGGCAAGGCCGACCACCTCTCCATCGAGCACCGCCACGGCGATGCGCTGCGAGCGTTCGAGCAGCAAGGCAAAGCGTTCCACGCTGCCGATGCGCTGCGCCCAGCCGTGCCGCGCGAGCAGCGCATGGGCGGCGGCGATGTCACCCGGGTGCAGGTCGCGGATCGTGGCGGATGCCTGGCTCACGGTCGGCCTTCGCCGGGGAGGCCCAGCCGCCGGCGCATTGCGGCGGCGATCGCCGCCGTTTCGCGCAGCGGCGGCTGGCGATCGGGAGCGTCGCCCTCGAGGTCGTGCAGCAAGGCCGCTTCGCGCAGCGCGCGGTGGAAACGGGCGAGCTTGTCCGGCAGCGGAGGGGGCGCGAAGGTGTGCACGGCGCAGCCGACGGCGCAGGCTTCGGACAGCATGTTCACCGAGTCGGGGGTGACGACCAGGCGGTCGGCCCAGGCGAGCACGCCAGGGTAAGGATTGGGACCCTCGGAGCCCGTCCAGTGCAGGCCCGGCACGTCGCAGAGAGCTTCGCGCAGCGCGCCGGCCAGGCGGGGCGGCGTGCGCCGCGAGGCCAGCACCAGCAGGCTGCCTCCGCGGCGCTGGTGCAGCGCGCGCAGGCCGCTGATGAACGCCTGCGTCCAGGCCGCGTCCATCGCGAGGCCTTGCCGCGGGCCGCCGAGCAGCACGCCGATGCGTGGCGCTGGCAGCTCGGCCAGGTGCGGCCAGGCCTCGCGGGCGTCCGCCAGCCACTCCCCGTCCACCGGGTTGAGCGAACCCAGCGGCGTCAGCACGTTGGGACCGGCGACGTCGTCGTGGCACGGCGCGATCAGCGTGTCCCAGTGGCGCGGGTCCATGCGCGGGTCGAGGATCTGCACCGTATGGCAGTGCCCGTGCGAAAGCGTGCGCAGCATCCGCGTGAACAGCGCCGCAGTCCGGCCGCAACCGATCGCCACCCGTGGCCACGGCGGCGCGAAGCCCGCGCGCTCGCCCGGCGGCAGGGCGAGCCGGCCGCCCAGGATCACCCGCGGGGCGAGCCACGACCACGGCGCGCGGGCCTCCAGCACCAGCGGACGGATCGGCAGGTCCAGGTGCTCGGCCAGCGCCAGCGCCTGGCGCTGGTTGCCGGCGGCTGCGTCGGTAATCGCCCAGCATTCGTGGCGCGGCGCGTTCACGCGGTGGCGGGGCGATCGATTGTTGACGGATCTTGCACGCTCGGTTCCTTTTTCGACACCGGACCAACCGCCGCCTTGGGCTTACACTTGCGGATCGACCGCGCCGGACGGCGCGCCCTAGACCGCCTAAAGGATACCCATGAGCGAAGTGCTTTCCGAGGCCGCCCTCGACCAGCTGTTCCGCACCGCGCGCACCTACCGCCGCTCGGCCGACGCCTGGCTGGACAAGCCGGTCAGCGACGCGCAGCTGCACGCGATCTATGACCTGGCCAAGCTGGCGCCCACCAGCGCCAACGCCTCGCCGGCGCGCTTCGTATTCGTGCGCTCGCCCGAAGGCAAGGCGAAGCTGGAGCCGGCGCTGGATCGGGGCAACCTCGCCCAGACCATGGCCGCGCCGGTGACGGTGATCGTCGCGGCCGACCATGCCTTCTACGAGCACCTGCCGCGCCTGTACAAGGAATCGCCCGACGCGACCAGCTGGTTCGCCGGCAAGCCCGCGGCGATCGACTCGACGGCCTTCCGCAACTCCAGCCTGCAGGGCGCCTACCTGATCATGGCGGCGCGCGCGCTGGGCTTGGATTGCGGCCCGATGTCCGGCTTCCGCAACGCCATGGTCGACGAGGCCTTCTTCGCTGGCACGCAGGTGCGTTCCAATTTCCTCATCAACATCGGCTACGGCAATCCTGCCGTGCTGCGGCCGCGCGAAGAACGCTTCGCGTTCGATGAAGCCTGCCGCATCGTCTGACAACGCCCCATAGGAGCCCACCCCATGCGCACGTTCAAAGTCCTTGTCTTCGCCGGCCTGCTCGGCGCCGCCGCCGTCGCCCAGGCGGCGCCGGTCACCTACACGCTCGATCCGCACCACACCATGGTGCTGTTCAGCTGGAGCCATTTCGGGTTCTCCCATCCCACCGCCGAACTCGGCCTGGGGCAGGGCACGCTGACGTTTGACCCGCAGCATCCGGAACAGGCGAAGGTCGAGGTGACTCTGCCGATGTCGGGGTTGGACACGCACGTGCCCGCGCTGAACGAGCACCTGGCCAAGCCCGATTTCCTGGACTCGGCCAAGTACCCGCAGGTCACCTACAGGAGCACCAAGGTCGAGCCGGTCGGCAACGGGCATTTCCGTGTCACCGGTGATCTCACCGTGCACGGCGTGACCCACCCGGTGGTGCTCGACGCCACGCTCAACAAGGTCGGCAAGCACCCGATGAGCGGCAAGCAATCGATCGGCTTCGACGCCACCGGCACGCTCAAGCGTTCGGATTTCGGCGTGTCGGCCTACGTGCCCAACGTGAGCGACGAGATCAGCCTGCACATCACCACCGAGGGTTCGGCCGCCAAGTAACCGGCCGCCGCCCGGAAAGAAAAAGCCCGCGCCTTGCGCGGGCTTTTTCGTTACGCCGCGGCCTGGACGTCAATGCGCCGCGACGCCCTCGTTCTTCAGACCCTCGAGCTTGCCCAGGTCGACGCTCGCCACCGCCTGCTTGAGTTCGTCGATGCTGTTGGCGTTGCCGTTGGCCTTGACCGTGAAGCGCTGGCCGACCACCACGCTGTACTCGCCGTCCTTGGTCTGCTCGTCCCAGGACTCGTGGGTGAGCCGGCCGCCGGCGGTGTAGGTCTTCTCGTAGCCGTGGTCGGTGGTGCGCTCCTGTTCGGGCGCCATGGCGCCCGCCATCGCCATCAGGCCCTTGGCGGTGCCCATGTCGGTGACTTCCAGGGTGAGGTTGCGGCCGTTGCCGTCGCCGTATTCGGCATGCGCCTCGGTCACCTGCATGCCCATCGCGTTGGTCCGCTGGGCGGAGCTGCTGGTGCGCTTGAGGCCCAGCAGCGTGTCGGGCAGGAAGGCCTTGACCTGGTCGGTGGAGAGCGCTTGCACGGTGCCGTCATTGCCCATCGCGGCGCCCATCATCTTGCCCATCGCCGCCTGCTGCGCGGCGCTGTCGCCGGACTTCTGCGCGGCGTCCAGCTCCTTGCTGGCCTGGTCCGCACGGGCGCCCATGGCGGCGAGCCTGCCCAATGCGCTGTTGGGATCGACGGTGACGTTGTCGCCGCTGGCGCTGCCCAGGTGCGCGCCGGTCATCGCTGCGCCGCCCAGCACGGCGGTTCCGATCACGCCGGCCACGACCAGGCTCACGATCCAGGAAAGGACGATCGCCACGATCACGGAAAGCGCGGTGTAGCCGCCGGATTTCTCGGGCGGGCATTTCATGGTGAAGGGCAGGCCCAGGTACAGCAGATAGATCGCGTAGATCGCGCCGAGCAGGCCGATCAGCCAGCCCAGCCAGGGGATGATCACCGCGATGCCGGCGACCCAGGCGGCGGTCCAGGAGTAGGCCACCGTCTTGAGCGCCTGCACCATGTCCTTCTGGCCGTTGAAGGTGCCGGCCAGCGCGTTGATGATCAGCGCGACGACGTAGGCGACCACCAGCGAAAGCACCCATTGCAGCACCATCGCGCCGATGCCTGCGCCGATCGGGGTGCGATAGCTGATGCCGAAGGCGCCGTAGCCGATCAGGCTGCCCTTGATGAAGCCGGCGATCGCCGGCAGCGCGGCGATCCAGGCGATGTAGCCGGCGTACAGGCTGCCGACGGTGGCCGGCTCGGCGGCCGCGAGTGGCCATTCGGTCTTGGGTGTGGCGAGCATGCCCTTGGCGCGGGCGGTGATCTTTCCGAAGTCCATGGTCTATCCCCTTGCGACAGGTTGATCCCGCGATGGGCGCCGCCAGGCCGCCTGCGGCCTTGGCTGGCCGCACGCCACCCCTGCTCGCCCCCCAGGCGCCGTCCCCCCTCGGACGCCGCCAGCGCGCACAAGTTGAGGCCAACGGCGGGGCGAAGTCCAGTGCGATCTGCGGCAGCGCCCGCCCGGCGTGAGCCCGTCGCCGCCGGCGCGCCCTGCTACCATGTCCGGTTTCCGAGCCCTTCCTGGAGCCTGCCATGTCGCGCCCCCTGTCCGAGGCCGCGCCGATCCCGGCGAATGCCGAAAATCGTTACGAAGTGACGCGCAAGGACCTGCCCTTGTCCTGTCCGATGCCGGCCATGTCGCTGTGGAACTCCCATCCGAAGGTCTACCTGCCGATCGTCGAGGACGGCGGCGAGTCGGTCTGTCCCTACTGCGGCGCGCATTACGTCCTGCGCGACTGAAGCGGGCGGCCAGCGGCGACCGATCCGCCGGCGGATCGGCACGATCGCTGCTTGTCCTTTTGGATGAAGGCCACCCAACACCCCCTCATGTCTGCCGTCGTCACCCCCACCCGGCGTCTGGTCATCGTCCAGCTGATCCCGGCGCTGAACTCGGGCGGGGCGGAGCGTTCGGTGCTGGAAGTGGCCCGCGCGCTGGTGGCCGCGGGGCACCGCTCGGTGGTGATCTCCGCCGGTGGCCGCCTGGTCGCCCAGCTGGAGGCGGAGGGCAGCGAGCACGTCACCCTGGACATCGGCGCCAAGTCGCCGCGCACGCTGCTGCGCATCGGTGCGTTGCGGCGCCAGCTGCGCGAACTCGCGCCGGACATCGTGCACGCCCGTTCGCGCCTGCCGGCCTGGCTGGCGTGGTGGGCGCTGCGCGGGATGGCGCCGCGGCCGCGCTTCGTCACCACCGTGCACGGCTTGAACTCCCCGGGCATCTACAGCTCGATCCTGCTGCGCGGCGAGCGGGTGATCGCGGTGTCGCAGACCATGCGCGACTACGTGCTCAGCCATTACCCATGGCTGGATCCGGCGCGGGTGCGGGTGATCCCGCGGGGCATCGACCCGGAGGCGTTTCCCTACGGCCACCGTCCGGATGACGCCTGGCAGCGGGCCTTCTTCGTCGAGTTCCCGCAGCTGGCCGGCGCGCCCCTGCTGACCCTGCCCGGGCGCGGCACGCGCCTGAAGGGCCATCACGAGGCGATCGAGCTGGTCGCCGAGCTCAAGCGCCGCGGCATCGAGGTGCGCTTGCTGCTGCTGGGGGTGATCGAGCCCGGCCGCGAGGCCTACGTGGAGGAGCTGCGGCGGCTGATCCGCGAGCGCGGCCTCGATGCGCAGGTGGTGCTGACCCCGCCACGCAACGACGTGCGCGACATCTATGCAATGTCCGCGCTGGTGCTGCAGCTGTCGACCAAGCCGGAGTCGTTCGGCCGGACCGTGGTCGAGGCCCTGTCGCTGTGCCGTCCGGTGCTCGGCTACGCCCACGGCGGCGTCGGCGAGCTGCTGGCCGAGCTGTACCCGGCCGGCCGCGTGCCGCTGGGCGACCGCGAAAAGCTGGTCGAGCGCGCCGCCGAACTGCTGCGCGTGGCGCCGCCCATTCCCATGCTGCAGAGCTACCGCCTGTCGGACATGCAGCAGGCCGTGCTGGCCTTGTACGGCGAAGTGGCCGGCTGACCCCGTTCGCCGCCGTAGCGGCAGGCCGGCAATTTCGAGGTGTCGGCTGCCTGCGGAAGGAAGGTGCCGCTGTGCCTACAATGCCGCGATGTCTCCCGCACGCGCCCTCGTCCGCCTCCTGAGTTCGCCGCTGCTGCCGTTCTGGCTGGTGGTGGCGCTGCTGCCGTTCGGACGCAGTTCGGAGCTGGGTACGGCGTCGTGCCTGGTCGGTGTGGCGCTGTTGCTGGCGCGACGGCCCGGCGCGCTGCGCGGGCATGCCGGCGCCTGGCTGCTGCTGGGGCTGCTCGCCTGCTATGTCGGTGCGGCGCTGCTTTCGTCGATCGGTGCGGTGATGCCGGGCAAGAGTTGGGGCACCACGGCGGGCCTGCTGCGTTACCTGCCGCTGGGCCTGTATGCCTGCCTGGTGATCCGCCGCGACAGCCGGTTGCGCGCGCTTTACCTGGCCGTGGCCGTGGTGCTGGCGGTGTGGGTCGCCGATGCCTGGCTGCAGGCGCTCACCGGCTGGAGCCTGGGCGGTCCTGCGCAGGCCGAGCGCATCTCCGGCATTTTCGGCGCGGACAACCTCAAGCTCGGGCCCACGCTGGCCGTGCTTGCGCCGTTCGCGCTGTGGGCGGCGCGCGAGCGATGGGGGCGTGCCGGCCTGGCGCTGGCTTTTCTCCTGCTGCTGGGGCCGGTGCTGCTGGCCGGCTCGCGCGCCGGCTGGCTGTGCTACGGCCTGGCCGCCCTCGCCTTTGCCTGGCGCGAGGCTGGCACGGTGCGGCGCTTCGCGCTGTGGTGCATGTTCGGCGTGGCGCTGGCGGGGCTGGCCGGCGCGCTGGCATGGCGCACATCGGTGCGCTTTCACGAGCGGATGGAGCGGACGCTGGCCGTGCTGGGCGGCAACGCGCAGGGCCTGGACGAGGCACTGACCGGCCGGTCGGCGATCTGGCGCGCGAGCCTGCGGATGATCGCCGACCATCCCTGGAATGGAGTGGGCGTGCGTGGCTTCCGTTACGCCTACCCGGACTATGCCCCGGCCAACGACCATTTCCTGGTGGCCGAGGCCTGTGGCGTCGGCGAGGGCGCCTGTCATGCGCACCAGTTGGTGCTCGAGGTGCTGACGGAGACAGGTTCAGCCGGCCTGCTGCTCTGGCTGGCCGGCACCGCGCTGGCCGTACGGGCGTGGCGCCGCGCGGGGCCGGCGGCGCGGGCGCGGGCGTTTCCGGCGACCGTGGCGCTCGGCGTCATGCTGTTTCCGCTCAACACGCATCTGGCCTTCTATTCGGCCTGGTGGGGCCTGCTGTTCGCCTGGCTGCTGAGCCTGTGGTGCGCGGCCCTCTACGCCGACCGGGAGCCGCCCGCGGGGCAGGCGCATGGCTGAGCCGCTGTCGGTCGTCGTCACCGCCTACAACAGCGCGGACACGCTCGAGACGTGCCTGGCCTCGGCATGCTGGGCCGACGATCTCGTCGTGCTCGACTCCGGCTCGTCCGACGCCACGGTGGCGATCGCGCAGCGCCGTGGCGCGCGCGTCCACGTGCAGCCGTTCGCCGGCTACAGCGCCCAGAAGCAGGCGGCGATCGACCTGGCCTCGCACCGCTGGGTGCTGTTGCTGGACTCGGACGAAGCGCTGCCGCCGGAGGCGGCGGAGATCGTGCGGCGGACGCTGCAGGAGCCCGCCTGCGCGGGTTATCAGCTGTGGCGGCGCGAGTGGGTGTTCTGGCGCTGGCAATCGCCGCGTGCGCGCCTCAACCACTACGTGCGGCTGTTCGATCGGCAGCGCGCGCGCATGAGCGGGCACAGCGTGCACGAGACCGTGCGCGTGGACGGGCCCGTGGGCGTGCTGGCGCTCGTGCTGGACCATTACGGCGAGCGCGACATCGCCGGACGCGTGGACAAGGCCAACCGCTACTCCTCGCTGCAGGCCGCCGACGTGCATCGACAGCGCGCCTGGCTCGGCTGGCGCATGGTGGCCTACCCCAGTGTCGCGTTCCTGCGCTACTACCTGTTGCGCGGGCACTGGCGCGCCGGCTGGGCGGGGTTCATCGCCGCGCGCGTGCACGCGTTCTACGCATTCCTCAAGTACGCCAAGCTGCACGAGGCGCGCGTGCGCGCGCGCGGCGACCGCTAGCTAGCCGCGGCTCGCATCCGACCCGCGGGAGAAGAGCGAGCGCCGCGGCCTTACCTCGGCCAGCGAGTGGGCGAACTGCTCGGCGATCACCGCGGTGGAAAAGTTCCGCTGCACGAATTCCTGCGCCGCCGCACCCATCGGCAACCGTACCGCCGGATCGCAGAGCGCCAGGATCGCATCGCGCCAGGCCGGCACGTCGCCGGGCGGCAGCAGCCGGCCGGTGATCCCGTCCCGCAGGGTCTCAGGCACGCCGCCGATGTCGCTGGCCAGCACCGGCAAGCCGGCGGCCTGCGCTTCGACCGACACGCGCCCGAAGGTTTCCGTGGCGATCGAGGGAAACGCCAGCATCGAGATCGCGCTGTAGAACGGATGCACGTCGTGATGCCAGCCGGCGAAATGGTGCCGGTGACCCAGTGCCTGCGTCGCGGCCTGCGCGCGCAGCGCCGGCGCCTCCGGGCCGTCGCCCAGCCACAGGCAATGCAGGCGCGGCTCCCGCGCCATCGCTTCGCCGGCGGCCTCCATCAGGGTGAAGATGCCCTTGCCGCCATGCATGCGACCGAAGTAGCCCAGCACGATGGCGTCCTCGGGGATCGCGAGCGAGCGCAGGATCGTCCGCCGGCGTTCCGGATCCGGGCGGCACGAGGCCAGATTGACGGGGTTGTGCATGACGCGCACCAGGTGTCCCGGAATGCCCTGGTCCAGGTACGCCTGCCGCGCATGCCGGGAGACTGCGTAGAAGCGCTGTGCCAGGCGCGGCAGGAGGAAGGCGGAAAAGCGCTTCATTCGCGGCGTGCGGTGGCGGAACAACGCCACCGGGATGCCCAGTGTGCGGCCGAGCAGAACCAGCGGCCAGTATTCCTTGCCGAAATTGCCGACCAGCCAGTCCGGTCGCTGGCGTCGGATGGCGGCCAGCGTGGCCGCATAGCCGCGCAGGTCGAAGGCATTGCGGAAGTGGGCCGGATACAGGCGCGCGCCGGAGCCGGACAAGCCTTGGGCGACCGGTCCGTCGGGATAGACCACCGCATCCACGCTGTGCCCGGCCTCGACCATCGCCTGCGCCAGAGCGACGAAGTGTGTGGCTGCGCCGGTAGGCTCCGGGTTGGTGCCGACGAACAGCAGCTTCATGCGCGCCGGTCCTCGTAGCCGGACAGCGTCTTTACGGCGAACTTCGCCAGCACATGGTGGCGCGCGACCTGGATGCGCGGCAGCCGCCACAGATCCATGCCGGCGAACGCCCGTCCGCGGTGGGTGGTGGTGGCGGCGTGGTAACCGGCCTCGCGGGCCACAGCGGCGACGCGCTCGTCGACATCGCCGTAGGGGTAGCAGAACTGCCGAACCGGTTGCCCCAGCAAATCCTCCAGATCGTGCTTGCTGCCCTCGATCTCTTCACGCAGCTGCGCGTCCGTACACTGGGTCAGGCGTGGATGACTGCGGGTGTGCGCGCCGACCTCCATGCCGGCCTGCTGCCACTGGCGCAGCTGCACCGCCGTCATCGTCGGCTTGCGCACGCCCAGAAGCTCGGCATCCCAGGCGTTGTACCGGCCCAGCTGGCCGCTGACCGCGTAGCAGGTGGCGCTGAAACCGTGGCGTGCCAGGACGGGCAATGCCGCCTCGAGGTTGTCCAGGTAACCGTCGTCCAGGGTGATCACCGCGACGCGGCCCTGCTGCTCTCCGCGCAGGTAGGGCATCGCCGCCGTCATCGACAGGCCGGTGTAACCCAGCCGCCGCAGCAGCCACATCTGGCGGGCGAACGCGCCGGGGCTCACGTACAGGCTGCGCCAACGCGGCAGCTTGCGCGGCGCGCGCGCGATGTTGTGGTACATGAGGATCGGCACAGCCGTCGCTCGTTGCATGGGGGCGGCAGTCATTCCGTAACTCCGGGGCGCGCGCTGCCCGGCTTCGGAAGCGCGCGTCCAGTCGGCGTGGCAGGCATGGGGACCTTTGCGCCCAGGCGAGCGGATGCGGCTGCTGAAGCGGCCGCTGCCGCAGCGACGGGGCGTGGAGAAATATTGTACTTCCAAGACCCTGTCTATCGGCTTTCTGCGGGTCAGTAGACCTCGGGCTGTCCCGGCGGGCGGGTCTTGAAGCGCTTGTGCACCCACAGGTATTGCGCCGGAGCGGCGCGCACCATCTGTTCGATGCCTGCATTGACGAGCGCGGTGTCGGCCGCCACGTCGCCCTGCATCCGCAGCGGCGCGCCCAGGCGCATCACGTAGCCGCCTTCGGGCAGGCGGCGGTGGAAGAAGGGAATCACCTGCGCGTTGCCCATGCGGGCCAGGTGGTGGGTGGCGGTGATGGTCGCCGCGGGTATGCCGAAAAAGGGCACGAACACGCTGTCCTTGCTGCGCATGTCCTGGTCCGGCGCGTACCAGAGCGTGCCGCCGCCGCGCAGGTATTTCACCGTGCCGCGGATGTCGTCCTTCTCGAACATCGCCGCCGCATAGCGCAGGCGCGCACGCAGCACGGCCCATTCGAACACCGGCGAATCCATGCGCCGGTACATGCCGGCGATGGGGATGCGCCGCGAAATCAGCCGCGCGCACAGCTCCAGGTGCGAGAAATGCCCGCCCACCAACAGCACGCCCTGGCCTTGCGCCCGGGCCGCCCGCAGGTGCTCCAGCCCTTCCGCCCGCGCAGGGATGCGTGCGATGGCGCGGTCCGAACCCATCCAGCCCAGCGCGAATTCCACCAGCATCAGGCCGATGTCGGTCAGGTGCGCGTCCACCAGCGCGGCCTGCGCCTGCGCGTCGAGCTCGGGAAAGCACAGTGCGATGTTGGTCTTGGCGATGCGCCGGCGGCGCGAGGGTACGTGGCGGATCAACGCGCCCAACGCCCGGCCCAAGGCAAGCAGCCAGGGATAGGGCAGGCGTGCGATCAGCCAGATCACCCCCACGCCCAGCCAGGCGGGCCAGTGGCGCGGAGCGAGCAGGGAGGGATCGAAGGAAGGGCGTGGCATGCCGGGCATCCGCACGATTGTACTGAGGATGCGGCTCGCCGAAGCCATCGTTCCGGCAAAGAGCGGCGCGCATGCCGCCTATAATTCCGGCATTCCTTCCACCTGGCCTTCCATTGCGCTACCTCTACACCTTCGTGATGTACCTGGCTACGCCGCTGATCGTGCTGCGTCTGCTGATCCGTGGTGCGCGCTATGGCAACTACCACCGACGCTGGCCCGAGCGCTTCGGCCTGTTCCCGCACTCCGGCGTCAGCGGCAGCCTGTGGGTGCACGCGGTATCGGTGGGCGAGGTCAACGCGGCCGAGCCGCTGGTCAAGGCGCTCCAGCGCGATTACCCGGATGCGCCCCTGGTGGTCACCACGGTGACTCCCACCGGCTCGGCGCGCGTGCACCAGCTCTTCGGCGATGGCGTCTTCCACGTTTACCTGCCCTACGACCTGCCGTTCGCGGTGCACCGCTTCCTCAAGCGGGTGCGGCCGCGCCTGGCGTTGATCGTGGAAACGGAGATCTGGCCGAACCTGTATTTCGCCTGCCGGCGCCGCAACATCCCGCTGATGATCGTCAATGCGCGGTTGTCCGAGCGCTCCTTGCGCGGCTATCGCCCGCTGCGATCGCTGGTGCGCACGGCGCTGCGCAGCGTGCGCCAGATCGCCGCGCAATCGCGCACCGACGCGGCCCGCTACCGCTTGCTCGGCGCCGAGCCCTCGCAGCTGGTGGTCAGCGGCAACCTGAAGTTCGACATGCCGGTGCCCGACGGCGCGGTGGAGGCGGGCGCCGCGCTGCGAGGACAATGGGGGGCGCGCCGCCCGGTGTGGATGGCCGCCAGCACGCACGAGGGCGAGGAACTGGCGGTGCTGGAGGCGCATCTGGATGTGCTGCGGCGACTGCCCGATGCGCTGCTGCTGATCGCGCCTCGCCATCCGGAGCGCTTCAGGCTGGTCGAGAACTCGGCGCGCAGCCTCGGCTTCACCGTCGCCACGCGCAGCGCCGACCGCGTGCCCGGCGGGCAGCAGGTCTTCGTGATCGACGCCATGGGCGAGCTGATGCCCTTCTACGCCGCCGCGGACGTCGCCTTCGTCGGCGGCAGCCTGGTGCCGATCGGCGGCCACAACGTGCTGGAGCCGGCCGCCCTGGCGCGGCCGGTGCTGGTCGGCCCGCACACCTTCAACTTCGAGGAGATCACCCTCACGCTGATCCGCGAAGGCGGCGCGCGCCGGGTGCCGCACGCCGAGCAACTGGGCCTGGACGTGCTGGAGCTGTTGCGGGACGCGCGACTGCGCGAACGGATGGGGCGTGACGCGCGGCGCGTGTTCGACAGCGAGCGCGGCGCGGTGGGGCGGGTGATGGAGCTCGTCGACCGCGTACTGGCGGAGTAGCCGCCAGGTCCGCCATTGGCGGGGGATCTGCGCGGGACAGCGCAGACCGCGGCGCGGCGCCCTCTCGCAGCGGGAAGGCGCCGGCCGATGCCGTTACTGCAGTAGGGCGTTGACCGACTCGATGTCCTTCACGTCGATCGTGCCGGCGGCCTGCTTGAGCTGCAGCTGGTCGAGGATCAGCGCGTGGCGCGACTGCGAATAGCCGCTCTCGGCCTGGGTCAGGGTCTGGATCGCGTTGAGCACGTTGAGCATGGTCTGCGTGCCCACGTCGAAACCGGCGCGGGTGGCTTCCAGCGCCTTCTGGCCGGAATCGACCGAGGCCTTGTTCGCCTGCACCTGGCTGATGCCGGCGATCACCGAGCGGTAGTAGTTGAGCGTTTCGCGGGTGACCTGGCGGCGCTGCGCCTCGAGCGCATCCTCGGCCGCGTCGCGCTGATAGATCGACTGGCGCACGCGCGACTGCGTCGCGAAGCCGGAGAAGATCGGCACCGTGAGGGTCAGGCCCACCGTGGTGCCGTAGCGGCCGTTGCGGTCGGCGAAGGCACCGGGCGCGTTCTGCAGCCAGCTCGACGAGGTGCCGCGGCTGACCGAGGCGCTGATCGTCGGCAGGTGGCCGGCACGCGCGGCGTTCACGCTGTGCGAGGCGGCTTCCACGTTGTACTGCTGGGCGATCACGTTCGGGTTGTTCTTGAGCGCTTCCTGCACCCAGGAATTGGGATCGGCCGGATTGGGCGCCACCATCGGCAGGTCGTCGCGCAGGCGCTTGAGCTCGCCGACCGGCTTGCCGGTGATCTGCGCCAGCGCCTCGCGCGCATCGTTCAGCGCGTTCTGCGCCGCGACCGTCTGCGCCTTGGCCAGCTCATAGTAGGACTTGGCCTGGTAGACGTCCGTCACTGCGGACAGGCCTACGTTGAAGCGCTGCTCGGCCTGTTCGTAGGACTGCTTGAACGCATCCTCGTTGGCCTTGGCGTAGGCGAGCTCGTCCTGGCTGGTGAGCACGCCGAAGTAGGCCTGGGTGACGCGCACGAACAGTTCCTGCAGGGCGGCGTTGTACTGCGCATCCTGCGAACTGGCCTGCGACTCGGCCGCGTGCAGGTCGGCGATCTTGCTGAGGTCCAGAACGGTCTGGCTCAGTTCCAGCGACTCGTCCCGCGAACGAAGATGCCCGGCGTTGACCGGCGCGCCGGTGCCGTTGGTGACGGTGGCGCTGCTGCCGCTGGACTGGGTGAGCGTGGCGCGGCCGGACAGTTGCGGCAACAGCGTGGCGCGGCTCTGCACCACGCCTTCGCCGACGGCAAGGCGCTGCGCCTCGGCCTGCGAGAGCACCGGGTCGTTGGCGCGCGCTTGGCGGTAGGCGTCCATCAGGTCCTCGCCATGGCCGGGCACGGCGATTGCCGACAAGGCCAGGGCCAGGGTCAGAAGCTTCAAGCGCATCGGGGTTGCCTCATGCAATCGATTTTGGGGAACGTCAGAAAACGAAACGGCGCGGCGGCTCGGCGCCGGCCAGGTACGGCAGGTCGGTCTCGAACAGGTAGTCCTCGCGGTAGCCGCTGGCGCCCAGCTGGGTGAGCAGCACGGCCTGCTGCGCGGGCGACTCGCCGCGGATCGCCAGCAGCCGCCCGCCGGGCTTGAGCCAGCCGAGGAAGCGCTGGGGAACCTGCCACACCGCGCCGGTGACGACGACGGCATCGAACTTTTCCTGCGGCTGCCATTCGTGGATCGCGTCGGCGGTGAGCACGCTGGCGTTGGCGATGCCGGCCGCGGCCAGCCGCGACTGCGCCGATGCCGCGAGGTCGGCATGCACCTCCACGCTGGTCACGTGCGCGCACAGGCTGGCCATGCAGGCGGTGAGGAAGCCCGAGCCGGTGCCGATCTCCAGCACGCGGTCGGCCGGCTGCAGGTTCAGCGCCTGCAGCACGCGGCCTTCGATCACCGGTTTCATCATCAGCTGGCCGTGGCCGATCGGCAGGGATGCGTCGGCGAACGCCAGCCGGCGATGTTCCGGCGCCACGAAATCCTCGCGGCGCACCTGCGCCAACGCGTCGAGGACGCGCGCGTCGAGCACATCCCAGGGGCGCACCTGGTTCTCGACCATGTTCTGCCGTGCCTGTTCGAAATTCATCGCCATGGTCAAACGTCCGCAAGAATCAAAAAAGATCAAAAGGATAAGCGTTCGGCGGCCGCCGCGACAGTGCGTTTAGCCTGCGGCCTCCACGCTGGTGCCCGAAGTGCCGGAAGTCACCGCGCGGGATTGACGGAAGTCATGGACGGCGCGGTGTCCGCGGACATCATGCCGCCATGGCCGGGCGTTCAGGCGCTGTGGGTCCGCGGAGTCGCCGCGGATGCGGTCGGTCGCGCCGTGGCCGGCAGCAGCGCCCGCGCCGCCTCGACGGCGCGGTGCAGTGTCGCGTCCAGCCTGCGGATGCGCCCGTCCAGGCCGGGCCTGCGCTGCTCCGCCGCCAGGCACAGCCAGGCCAGCCAGCGCGCAAAGCGGTGGCGCTCGACCGGGTCGAGCGAGGCCAGCGCCGCGCGCACCCGCACGGCATGCAGGCGGGCGGCGGCGTGGCCCTGTTCCAGCCACGCGCCCAGTACCCGCTGGGCATGGCGGTACACTGGGCTCAAGGACAGCTGTGGAAGGGTCGAAGGCATGACGGTTTCCAACGGAACTGGAAATAAGTAAACCGATCCGTATAATAAAGTTCTCGTTCTTTCTTGTGAAGCCGTTCCGCTCAAGGTGTCGCCATGAATTGTCCCGCCCACGCCAAGACTCCCGGCCCCGGTCGCCCGAAGGACATGGAGAAGCGCGCGGCCATCCTGGAGGCGGCCAAGGGACTGTTCATCCGCAACGCCTTCGCCGGCACCAGCATGGACGCCGTGGCGGCCGAGGCAGGTGTTTCCAAGCTCACCGTCTACAGCCATTTCGGCGACAAGGACAACCTGTTCCGCGAGGTCATCCGCGCCCGTGTGCAGGACCTGCTTCCCGAAGAGACCTACCATTTCGAACCGCGTGAGGACATCGCCGATACGCTCATGCGGGTGGCGCTCACCCACGCCAGGCTCGATTGCAACGCCGAGACCGTCGGCACCTTCCGCGCGATCCTCTCCGACTGCCGCCAGGGCAACCCCCGCTACGGCCGGTTGATGTGGGAAGAGGGTGCCACGCGCACGCATGGGTTGATGGAACGCCTGCTGCAGCAGGCGGTTGACGCCGGCAAGCTGCAGATCGACGACGTGCCGCGCGCCAGCGTGCAGTTCCTTGCGTTGATCAAGGGCAACCTGATGATGCGGCAGATGTTCGGCTGCTGCGAATGCCCGGAGAGCTACGCCGCCGAGATCGAGGCCACCGCCCGCGCCGGCGTGAAGATGTTCCTGCGCGCCTACCTGCCGCGCTGACGCGCACGCTTGTCGCCGATCCCGCTTCACCGGGGTTTCGCGCCGCCCTCACTAGCCTGCCCCGGTTCTCCACTTGCCGAGGGGCAATCATGGCCAGCAAGCCGTTCCTGACCGACATCGAAGCCATCCGCAAGCGTGCCCGCGAGCACATCGACCAGGGCGCGATCACCGCCGGCTACAGCGCCGACCGCGAAACCGTGATCAAGCTGCTCAACGAGGCGCTGGCCACCGAGATCGTCTGCGTGCTGCGCTACAAGTACCACTACTACATGGCCTCGGGGATCCACTCGCAGGCGGTCAAGGCCGAGTTCCTGGAGCATGCGCAGCAGGAGCAGGAACACGCCGACCGCATCGCCGAGCGCATCGTGCAACTGGACGGCAAGCCCAACCTCAATCCCGACGGCCTGGTCAGCCGTGCCCATGCCGACTACGCCGAGGGTGAGGACCTGGTGGACATGATCAAGGAGGACCTGGTCGCCGAGCGCATCGCCATCGACACCTACCGCGCCATCGTCGAATACCTCGGCGCGGACGACCCGACCACGCGGCGCGTCATGGAAGAGGTGATGGCGCAGGAGGAGGAGCACGCCGAAGACATGGCGACCCTGCTCGAACAGCTCGGCAAGATGGGCGAGCCGGCCCGCCCGGCGCAGGCGGAACGCGCTGCCACCACGACCGCGCGGTCGGGTTCCAACCCCGGATCGGGCTGGCAGCACTGATCCGCCACCAGCCGGTGAGCGCCAGCTTGCCGCTGCTGCCGCCGGCCTCGATGCGTCGGTGCGCCTCGCGCTGGGGCGCGACGTCCGGCGACGTCGTCTCGCAGTGTCGGCCGGTCCCGCCGCCGGTACGCGCCTTCGTCGACTTGCTGGACGAGCGCTTCGGTGTGGCGACGCCGTGAGAGCGACCGTCGCGCGCCTGAGCGCAAAAAAAGCGCGCCGCCATCGCTGGCGACGCGCCTTCGCAGCCCGGCGTCCGCTTACTTGGTGGCCTGGTAGCGCTCGACGCCCGCGCGGATCTCGGCCTTCGCCTCTTCGGCGCCGACCCAGCCCTCGACCTTCACCCACTTGCCCTTCTCCAGGTCCTTGTAGTGCTCGAAGAAGTGGCCGATGCGCTCGAGCCAGTGCGGCGAGACGCCCTTGATGTCGGTGATGTGGGCATAGCCGGGGAAGATCTTCGGCGCCGGGATCACGATCAGCTTCTCGTCGCTGCCGGCCTCGTCGCTCATCTTGAGCATGCCCACCGGGATGCAGCGGATCACCGACGCCGGGATCAGCGGCAGCGGCAGGATCACCAGCGCGTCCAGCGGATCGCCGTCGCCGCCCAGCGTGCCCGGCACATAGCCGTAGTTGCACGGATAGCGCATCGGCGTGGACAGGATGCGGTCGACGAAGATCGCGTCGCTCTCCTTGTCCACCTCGTACTTGACCGGCTCGGCGTCCTTGGGAATTTCGATGACGACGTTGATTTCGTCCGGCACGTTGCGGCCGGAGGAGACGTGATGCAGACCCATGGGAATCCTTCAGGGGAACGAAAAAGCGAGGCGCGAAAGGATACGGCAAACGCTGCTGCAACGCAGCGAAACACCTGGTCGCTGTTTAGCGGGCGTAGGGCGGACTCGGCCGGCGTCGCCCCAAGAAAACGCCCGCCGTCGGCGGCGGGCGAGGGAAGAAAGGGTTCGCCTGCGGCCTGGGGAAACCGACAGGCGAACCCAGGACGCCGGCGGGAAGGTGCGGCGTCGAGCAAAGCCTAGGGACGGCACCGGCCGCGTTACAGGGCCAATTCCCGCGCGCGCGGCCAGGCCAATGCGGGGCGCGTCGGCAAAGCGGATCAATGGCCGGGCGGCACGGCGTCCAGGCATTCGCCGAACAGTTGCATCGCCTCGCGCAGCTCGGCGACCGACAGGCCGCAATAACCGAGCAGCAGTCCCGGCCGCTGCGGCGGCGAAACGTAGTGCGGCGCCATCGGATGCAGGCCGAGCCCGCGCCCCTGCGCATGCGCGATCAAGGCCTCGGCACCCGCCTGGTCGTAGCCGTTGAGCCAGGCCACCACATGCATGCCGGCCGGCGAATGCACGATCTGCACGCGCTCGCCCGCGTGGCGATGAAGCCCCGCGATCAGGGCTTCGCGGCGCGCCTGCAGTTCCTTGCGCGCGTGGCGCAGGTGGCGTTCGAAACCGCCGCTTTCCATGAAGTGCGCAAGCGCGGCCTGCTCGATGCCGGGCGAGGACATGTCGCTCAGGTACTTGGCGGCGTTGAAGTCCCCGCGCAGCGCCCTGGGCAGGACCACGTAACCCAGGCGCAGCGCGCCGAACAGGCTCTTGGAGAAGGTGCCCGCGTAGATCACCCGGTCGCCCTCGTCGAGCGACCGCAGCGCGGCCAGCGGACGGCCGTCGTAGCGGAACTCGCCGTCGTAGTCGTCCTCGATGATCCAGCAGCGCTTCTGCGCGGCATAGCGCAGCAGTTCCAGCCGGCGCGGCAGCGACATCACGGCGCCGGTGGGAAACTGGTGCGAAGGGCTCACGCTGATCAGCTTCGGTGCGGCCTGCGGCAACTCGGCGCAGACCAGCCCGTCGTCGTCGGTCCTGACCGGGTGAAGCGTGGCGCCATGCGCGAGGAGGGCATGGTAGGCGCCGAAGTAGTGCGGCTCCTCCAGCACCACCGTGTCGCCTTCGTCGAGCAGCACGCGCGCGCACAGCGCATAGGCTTGCTGGGTGCCGGAGACGATCAGCACGTCCTCCGGTTGCGCCAGCAGGCCGCGCCGCCGCGCGAGGTAGTCGCAGATCTGCTGGCGCAGCGAGAGCAGGCCCCACGAGCCGGCGACCCCGAGCGAGGAGTAGGCGGCGGCGCGCGAAAGTTCGCGTCCCCACGCGGCATTCAGGGCCGGATTGGTCACCGGGTCGCCGTAGATCAGGTTGTAGCGCAGGCCGCGGTGCATGCCGCCGATGCCGCGGTGCGGCAGTTGCCGGGCGCGCGTGGCGTAGCGTGAGGCGGGCGCCATGGCCGCGGCTTCGGCGCTGCGCAGCGTGGGCGAAATCTGCAGCTGCGATACGTAGCTGCCCGAGCCCACGCGGCCGTTGATGAAACCTTCGGCGCGAAGTTGCTCGTAGGCGGCCAGCACGGTGGTGCGCGAGAGTTCCAGCTGATGCGCCAGCTCGCGGGTAGGCGGCAGGCGAACGCCGGCGGCCATGCGGCCGTCGAGGATCGCGCCCTTCAGGGCACGGGTCAGTTGCGCGTAGTGCGGGCCGTTGCCGTCGAGATCGAGAAACATGTCCGTGGCGCTCGGATCGGTCGCAAGTAGGACGCCGGAGCCACCGCCTGCACCGGGCTGAGACGATGGTAGCGCGCCGCCGCCGGCATCAGGCGACTGAAACAAGCCACCGACCCGCAGGCCGGTGGCTCGGATGGCGGTCGGATTCCCAGACTCAGTAATCGTAGGTCACCGACAACCGCACGGTGCGCGGGGGCTGCCAGAAGATGCCCTGGCCGTAGCTGTTGTTGATGGAGACGACGTTGGTGGCGCTGTCGTACGCGCTCTCGCCGACCGGCTGGGTCTGGATGGCCTTCTGCTGGTTGAACGCATTGAGCACATCGAGGTTGAGGCCCAGCTTGTGATCAGCGAACGCCGGCGTGTAGTGCACGCCGAGATTGACCTGCTCGGTCCACGGCGTATGGCCGATCGAGCCTGGCGGGATGCGCACCCCATGGCACCAGTGGTAGTTGCCGCCGCCGCCGTTGTTGTAACCGGTCGGATCACCCGTGCCCGTCGGGCCGTAGTAGCCGAGACACTCCTTCGGCGTGCCAGACTGCGCCAGCAACGTGGCGGAGACCAGCCATTCCGGCGTGATCTGGTAGGCACCACGGAAACGGATCTGATGCTTGCGGATGTTGCTCAGCTCGCCGTCCTGGCCGTCCATGAGCTGCCAGGAATCCCAGTCTTCGGTCTTGGAGACGTCGGACTGGCCGAAATCGGAGCGCACCTGGCCCTCGGTGTTGCCGAAGCCGCGGCTGAAGGTGTAGTCCATGCGCCCGAACCACCGCCCGTCGAACGAATGCTCAAGGTACAGGTCCAGCGAGCCGATCTTGCGTATCGCGCCGTGGGTGAATCCCCAGTCCTGTTGGGTCATCGGCACCAGCTGCTGCTTGGTGCCATCGTCGGAGACGACCAGCATGTCGTTGGTCAGGCCTGGATTGATCAGGCGGCACTGGGCGGGTCCGTAGATCGAGTTGTAGTAGCCCGAATTGGGATCGCCCGCGTCCGTCGTGGTGATCAGCCCCATCCTCTGCATCTTCGCCTCGATCTGGCCCGGCGAGCACTCGTCGTCGATGGCCGTCTTGAGGTCGCGCCACATCGCCTTGGCGCCATAGACCCAGCTGTCGCCGAGCTTCTTGTCGAAGCCGACGATGAATTCGTCCACGTATTCCGGCTTCAAATTGCGCGCAGTGACCTGCTTCGGATCCTTGGGCAGGCCGAACTCGCCGTCCGGCGAGACGGGAGCGCCGATCTGGGTCAGGCCAGTGGGAATGCCGGTGGTCGGGTCGATGCCGGTGTAGTTGTACTTGGTGATGATGAAGGTCGAACGGTTCGCCGCGCGCTCGGCCGCGTTGTCGGGCAGCGCAAGGTAGTAGCGGCCCGCGTTGCCGTAGAGCTTGAACGAGGAATCGCCGAACACGTCCCAGCTCACGCCGATGCGCGGCTCCCACTGGTTCTTCTCGTCGACGAAGGCCTGGCCGACGTCGTTGTAGTTGGTGAAGTGGTCGTTGCGCACGCCCAGATTCAGCAGCAGGTTCGGCGTGACCTGCCAGGCGTCCTGCAGGTAATAGGCTTTCTGCGTCATCGTCATGCTGGTCGCCCAGCCGATCTCGCGCTTGCGCACGATGTCGCCCGGGTAGTAGCGCCAGTAGTAATTGATCGACGGGTTGAACGGGTTCTGCTGGTCCGGCCCCTGGTGATGAGCCGCGTAGCTCATGTTGTCGATACCGGCCGACAGGTCGTGGTCGCCCAGCTTGTAGTCCAGGTCCACGCGCAGGCCGTGGGTGCCGTTGGTGGCTTTGGGGGAGGTCCAGTTGATGTTGGTCTGGCTGTTGACGATGCCGTTGGAGCCGGTGCCAGGCGGCAGCAGGGCAGGGTCCTGGTTGTCTGCGCGGGCAATGAAGGGCAGCGGGCTGGTGTTGCTGTAGTCCACCGGATCCTGGAAGCGTGCCTTGCCGTACAGGATGCTCAGCGTCGCGTTGTCGGTGATATAGCTGGTGAAGTGGCCGACATAGAACTGGGCGTCGTCGCGGGTCACGTCGTTGTTGGTGACGAACGGACCCGACCTCAGCGTATCGGTGTCGAACGAATAGCTCGATCCGGCGCCCAGGCTCGAATTGTTCTTGAGCGCGGTCAACTCGAGGACGTTGCTGTCGGTGATGTTCCAGTCCAGCTTGCCGTAGAACTTGGTGTCCTTGTCCCGGTTGTATTGCACGAGCTGGTTGGCCGCGAACTCCACGTTGGTGGAATGCGTCCTGGTCGTCTCGCCCGCCAGGAACAGGAACAGCTTGTCCTTGATCAGCGGACCGCCGACGTAGGCCGAGTAAATGGTCTCCCACTGTTTGTTGTCGGCGCGATACTGGTTCAGTGTGCCGGGCTTGTTCGGGTTTTCCAGCTGGTAGGTGACCGGGCCGATCGGCGCGGGAATCGCCGGATGACCGTAATAGTTATTGACCGGGCTGGCCTCGAGAAAGCGCGGCTGCCAGACTACCTGGCCGCCGAAATGCCACTCGTTGGTGCCGCGCTTGCCCAGCTGGTTGATCACGCCGCCGTCGGAGCGGCCGTACTTGGCGCTGTAGCCGCCGGTGAGTGTTTCCTGCTGGTCGATCGCGCCGTAGGGCAACTGGAAGCCGCCCAAGTTCTTGTACGGCTCGCCGGTGCTGTAGCCGTTGACGTAATAGGCGTTTTCCGTGACGGACGAACCGCCGAACGAGACGAGGGTGTGGTTGCCCGGGCCCATGAAGAAGCTGCTGCCTGCCACGGTGCCCGGCGCCAGCAGTGCGATGGATTCGGCATCGCGCACCACCGGCAGCTTTTGCAGGTCGGCAGCGGTGATGATGGTGCTGGAGTTGACGCTGGATACGTCGATCGCCGGCAACGCGCTGGCCACCACCTGCACGGCGCCGAGGTTCTGGGCGTTGGCGGCGCTGGCGAACGAGGCCTCCACGCCGGTGGCGACACTCACGGCGATGCCCTCGCGCGTGGCGATCGTCTGTCCGCCGTTGCGCAGGATCACGGTGTAGGTGCCCACCGGCAGCGACTTGATGGTGTAGTGCCCCTGAGCATCGACCGCCACCTCGCGGGTAAGCCCCGTGCTGCTCCTGGCCATCACCGTTTCACCGGCCGCCGCCGGCGCCGAGCCGAAGATGCTGCCGGTGGTGGACTGCGCATGGAGCGCGTTCATGCCGCCCAGGCCGTACAGCCCCAGTGCGGCCGCGACCGCCAGACCCAACGTCCCTGGGCCGCGATAGCGACGATCACTTGCAACGTGTTTGCTGCTTTTCATGCAACTCCCCTATCGGTCGAATGTGGAATGGGATCCGCTGCAGCGGATCCGTGGGCCGCTTCGAGCGCGGCCATGTGGTGACGCATTAGTGCTTCGCGCGGCGCTGCCGGCGAGGTGGAAGCGGCCGCCCCCGGATGCCTGCTGTGCGGCCATTGGCGTGCGCAGGTCACGAGATCAGCGCGCGGCGGTGGTCGCGCAGAAAATTGCCGAGCGTGGCGTGGAAGGCGATCAGGCGCTCGGCATGTCCTGGCTCGCCTGAGCGTCCCAGTAACTCGTAGAGCTCGGAAAGCACTTCCGCGCGCTGCGGCGAATCCAGCGACCCGCCGGCCAATCGGATGTAGGACTGCAGCAGGCGCAAGGCGGCGGCGAGCTGATGCGGCTCGATCGCCCAGGGGCGGCACCGGGAGGTGTCCCGGACCCCGGCGAACCGGGCGGGAAAGCGGGCTTCGGCCGCGGCCTCGTCGGTGTGCGGATCTGCCTTCATCGTCCCCTCGCCGGTGACCAGCCAGGGCAGCGAAATGTCCAGCGCTTCGGCGAGCGCGACACAGCGTCCGCGCGACATGTCGCTGTGGCCGTCGCGCCAGTTGCGCACCGTGCTCTCGGAAACACCGCAGCATCGTGCGAGCGCATGGGTGCTCCCGACGCGGTCGATCAGCAGACGAATGCGGGCGGTAAAGTCCTGCGCAGCCGCCTGCGCCGGCAGGAGCGGAGCGGCCGGAGCGGGCGTGGCTTTCCCGGCCGGGTTCGCTCCGGCGACGGCGGTCGGGAACGGCGCCGGCGCGGGCTGCGGCGGCAGGACGTTCGCCGCGGCCGCCCTGGCTTCGTCGCACAGCGATGCGGAAGAAGCGGACACGAGGTTCACTCCGTGGGTTGTCGGAAGGCTCGCGCGGGAGTGGGGACCCGCCCTCGAACGGACGTCGGCGTTAACGGGTCGATGGGCTGGCCATCAACTTTTCGTTATGGACGTCTGGCGGCAAAGATCGCGCGGGCCGAGGCGCGCGGTACATAACCAATTTGCGCGGATCCCATGAGGCCAATGGTCCATGCCCGACGACCATGCCGGTGGGGCCGCTGGCGTCGGCCAAGCAGTGGTAATGGAGAACCTGCCGCCGGTACGGCTTACTTGGTAAGCGATTGGGCCGGTGAGGTGCAGCGTCAGCGCAACGGCCGTTCGCGCAACCATTTGGTGGCGATCCATTTCTCGCCGCGGATCACCGGCAGGCCGGCGTGCAGCGAACTGGTGTCGCCGCCTTCGTAGGCGAAATAGACGGCCGAACCGGCAAGCGCCGTCACCGTCAGGCCGACGTTGGGAAAGGCCGTGCCCCCGCCTTCCTCGGGCGTGTTCAGGTACATCACCACGCTGGCGATGCGCTGGCCGCCGCGGGCGGTCACCGCCGCGAAACCCGGCTGCGCCGGATCGAACCAGTCGTAGTGCGGCTCGTACTCCTGGCCCGGCTGGTAGTTGAGCACCTGCAGGCCTTCGCCGTGTTCGACCGGCAAGCCCAGCAGGCGGGACAGCCGCTGCTCGATCCGCGCCACCAGCGGGATCTCGCCCAGCTTGAAGAACATGCCGCGGCTGGTGCGCCGCTCGTCGACCTGGTGCTTGCCGTCCTCGGCCACGGTCAGCGCGCGGTCCAGCCGCGGGCGCGCCGCCTCGATCAGGTCGGCGCACTCCTGTGCGTCGAGCAGGCCGTCGAGCACGCGCACGACGGGCGCCTCCAGGGCGGCGCTCACGCGCACTTCGCGCCCATCGACGATCGACCGCGGCGCGGCCGGCGGCTGCGTACGGCGGCCGGCCGGCACGCTGGCGTTGATCGAACTGAGCGGGATCTTCAGCACTTCGGCGACCGCGCTGCGGGACTGTGCCGGCGGATAGCCGGCTTCCTTCAGCATCCCGAGCACCGCCGGCACGCCGTGGCCCGCGCGTGCGGTGGCCAGGATCCATTCGCGCAACTGCGGGTTGATGCTGCCGGAGGTCGTCATTCGGAGCGTGCGTGCCGGGGCGGCCAGGCCGCCGGGGCGCTCATTTTACGTGCTCCCACAGCCAGGTGTACTCGAGCGCGTGCATGAAGGCCGACTGCTTGTTGTCCGCCGCACCGCCATGGCCGCCTTCGATGTTCTCGTAGAAGTCCGCCGGATAGCCCATCGCCTGCATCTTCGCGGCCATCTTGCGCGCGTGTGCCGGGCCCACGCGGTCGTCGCGGGTGGATGTGGTGAACAGCACCGGCGGGTAGTGCATGGCGGGCTGCACGTTCTGATAGGGCGAGAACGTCCTGATCCAGGCCCATTCGGCCGGTTTGTCCGGGTCGCCGTACTCGGCCATCCAGGAGGCGCCGGCCGACAGGTGCGTATAGCGCTTCATGTCCAGGAGCGCGACCTGGCTGACGATGGCCCCGTAGAGTTGCGGGTAGAGCGTGAGCATGTTGCCCATCAGCAGGCCGCCGTTGCTGCCGCCCATCGCTGCCAGGTGCGCAGGCGAGGTGACCTTGCGCCGGATCAGGTCCTGCGACACCGCGGCGAAGTCCTCATAGGCGCGCAGGCGGTTGGCCTTGAGCGCGGCCTGGTGCCAGCGCGGACCGTACTCGCCGCCGCCGCGGATGTTGACGATCACGTAGACGCCGCCGCGCTCCAGCCAGGCGCGGCCGATGTTGCCGCTGTAGCTGGGCTGCAGCGAGATCTCGAAGCCGCCGTAGCCGTACTGCAGGGTCGGGTTGCCGCCATCCAGCCTGAGCTGCCTGGGCGCGATCTCGAAATAGGGCACGCGGGTGCCGTCCTTCGAATGCACGAAGTGCTGGCTGACCTGGTATCGGGAGGCATCGAAGAAGCTCGGGCTGTGCTTGATCGCCTGCGCGTCGCCCTGGCCCAGGGTGCCGTAGTACAGCGTGGTCGGCTGCAGGAAACCGGTGACCGTGAGGAAGTAATCGTCGCCCGCATCGGCGTCGATGCCACCGGCATCGATCGCCGAAAGCTTCGGTGCGCCGCCCAGCGGCTCACGCTTCCAGGCGCCGGGGCCGGGCGTGAGCACCTCGAGCTTGTTCACCACATCGTCCATCACGTTGAGGATCAGATGGTGGCGGGTCCAGGAATAGCCATCCAGCGCCGTGGTATCGGTCGGCTCGAACAGCACCGTGATGTCGCGCTTGCCGGCCATGAAGTCGTCGAAGCGGGTGGCGAGCAGCGAGCCGGCCTTGTAGGTCTTGCCGGCGACATGCCAGTCGCTGCGCGGTTCGATCAGCAGCCATTCGCGCTCGACGCCGGTCTCGGCGTCGGTGGGCACGTCGATGCGGCTGAGCTTGCCGTCTGCGCCGAGCAGGTAGCTCTCGCTGTCGTAGAAGGCCAAAGCGCGCTGCACGAAGCTGCGTTCGTAGCCGGGCGTGAGGTCGCGGAATGCGCTGATCGCCAAATCGCTGGGCTTGCCCTCGTAGATCGTCTGCGCGGAGGCCAGCGGCGTGCCGCGGGCCCAGCGCTTGGCGATGCGTGGGTAGCTCGACTCGGTCATCGAGCCGGGGCCGAAGTCGGTGCCCACGAAGATGTGGTCCTGGTCGATCCAGGCCACCTGGCTCTTGGCCTCGGGCAGCGCGAAGCCGTCCTTGACGAACGCCTTGTCGGCCAGGTCGAACTCGCGCACCACGTCGGCATCGGCGCCGCCGCGCGAGAGCGAGACGAGGCAGCGGCGATACCCGGGTTTCAGGCATTGCGCGCCGTGCCAGACCCAGTTCTCGTGCTCGGCGGCGGCCAGCGCATCCAGGTCGAGCACGGGCTCCCATGCCGGCTGCGGCTTGCGGTATTCCTCCAGCGTGGTGCGACGCCACAGGCCTTTGGGATGGGCCTTATCGCGCCAGAAGTTGTAATAGTGGTCGCCCAGCTTCTCGACGAAGGGGATGCGCGCATCGGAATCGAGCACCTCGAGCAGGCGTGCGTCGAGCCGCTTGAAGGCGGGCGACTGGGCGTAGTGCGCGACCGTGGTCGCGTCCTGCTGCTTGACCCAGTCCATGGCGCGGGTGCCTTCGATGTCCTCGAGCCAGAGGTAGGCGTCGTCGTCGGCCTGTGCGCCGGCCGGAGCGGGAGTCTGTGCGTGTGTCATGCCTGCCATGGTGAGGCCCAGCGCGAGGGCGAGCCAGCGTGCGGTATGGGTCATGTCGGTTCCTCCCCCTGTGGAGCGGGCGAGTGTGGAGGGTGGCGAGGTTCCGTGCCTGTGAGGAAAGTCACCTGGGGCTCCCTTTCCCAACGGGGGAAGAGGCGCCGGAACTCGCTCGCGGCCGCTGCCTTGTGCCCGACAAAAAAGAAGGCCCACGAAGGGGCCTTCGGTAGCGAGGTAGCCCGATTTGCTTACAGCAGCGGAATCAGTAGCAGCGCCACGATGTTGATGATCTTGATCAGCGGGTTCACCGCCGGGCCGGCCGTGTCCTTGTACGGATCGCCCACCGTGTCGCCGGTGACCGCGGCTTTGTGCGCCTCCGAGCCCTTGCCGCCGTGGTTGCCGTCCTCGATGTACTTCTTGGCGTTGTCCCAGGCACCGCCGCCGGTGGTCATGGAGATGGCCACGAACAGCCCGGTGACGATGGTTCCGATCAACACGCCGCCGAGCGCCTTCGGGCCCAGCAGCAAGCCCACCACAATCGGCACCGCCACCGGCAACAGCGAGGGGACGATCATCTCGCGGATCGCCGAGCGGGTGAGCATGTCCACCGCGCGCGAATAGTCCGGCTTGCCGGTGCCTTCCATGATGCCGGGGATGCTGCGGAACTGGCGGCGCACTTCCTCCACCACTGCGCCCGCTGCGCGGCCCACCGCCTCCATCGCCATCGCGCTGAAGAGGTAGGGGATCAGGCCGCCGATCAAGAGGCCGATGATCACCATGTGGTCGGACAGGTCGAAGGCGAAGGTCTGTCCGGCATGGTTCACCGCCAGGTTGTGCGTGTAGTCGGCGAACAGGACCAGCGCCGCCAGCGCGGCCGAGCCGATCGCATAGCCCTTGGTCACCGCCTTGGTGGTGTTGCCCACCGCATCGAGCGGATCGGTGATGCCGCGCACCTCCGGCGGCAGGTCGGCCATCTCTGCGATGCCGCCGGCGTTGTCGGTGATCGGGCCATAGGCGTCCAGCGCCACGATCATGCCGGCCATCGACAGCATCGCGGTGGCCGCGATGGCGATGCCGTACAGGCCGCCCAGGTGGTAGGCGCTCCAGATTGCCGCGCACACCACGATCACCGGCCAGGCGGTGGCCTTCATCGACACGCCCAGGCCGGCGATGATGTTGGTGCCGTGGCCGGTGGTCGATGCCTGCGCGATGTGCCGCACCGGCTTGTACTGCGTGCCGGTGTAGTACTCGGTGATCCACACGATCAGGCCGGTCAGCACCAGCCCGATCAGCGCGCAGTGGAAGATCGCGTTGGCCGGGATGCCGCTGCCGGGTGTTCCCAGCCCCTGCGGAAACAGCTCGCGGGTGACGAACCAGAAGCCCACCGCCGAGAGCACCGCCGAGACGATCACGCCCTTGTACAGCGCGCCCATGATCGAGCCGCCCTCGCGCACCTTGACGAAGAATGTGGCGATGATCGAGGCGATGATCGACACGCCGCCGAGCACCAGCGGATAGAGCACCGCGTGCGCGTCGCCGGTGAACATCAGCCCGCCCAGCAGCATGGTGGCGATCACCGTCACCGCGTAGGTCTCGAACAGGTCCGCCGCCATGCCGGCGCAATCGCCGACGTTGTCGCCCACGTTGTCGGCGATCACCGCCGGATTGCGCGGGTCGTCTTCGGGAATGCCGGCCTCGACCTTGCCGACCAGGTCCGCGCCCACGTCCGCACCCTTGGTGAAGATGCCGCCGCCCAGGCGAGCGAAGATCGAGATCAGCGAGCTGCCGAAGGCCAGGCCCACCAGCGGGTGCAAGGGATCGGCCACGCCCATCTTGTTGAGCACCAGCCAGTAGCCGGTGACGCCCAGCAGCGCCAGGCCGACCACCAGCATGCCGGTGATGGCACCGCCACGGAACGCCACGTCCATCGCCGCGCGCATGCCGCTGCGCGCCGCCTCGGCGGTGCGCACGTTGGCGTGCACCGAGACGTTCATGCCGATGTAGCCGGTGGCGCCGGAGAGCACCGCGCCGATCAGGAAGCCGATCGCCGTCGCCCAGCTCAGGAAGACACCGATCAGCACGAACAGGACGATGCCCGCCAGCGCGATGGTGCCGTACTGGCGATTGAGGTAGGCGCGCGCGCCTTCCTGGATGGCCGAGGCGATGGCCTGCATGCGCTCGTTGCCGGCTGGCCGGCCGAGGATCCAGCGTACCGATATCAGACCGTAGAGTATCGCCACGACCGCGCACCCCAGCGCGATCCACAACCACATCCCGTCCTGCTGCAGCATTCGGTGCCTCCCCAGGTGAGTGGATACCGCGGATGGCGGGTTGCCTCACGGGCAGCTCGCCCTGGCCGCCTGGTCGGCGGCCTCAAGCGAGTATAGGCAGGGGAGATGTGATTGCCTGTTGTGCGCCGCAGCGGCGGCGGGGCCCAAAAAAAGGCCGGCGCCTGGCCGGCCTTGGAAACGTCAGTGCAGCACGTAGTCCAGGATGATCCCGGTGGCGATGGCGACCAGCACGTAATCGCCGCTGTCATCGCGCACCCAGTGGTAGCCGCGCGGCGGCGGGCGCAGCCGATAGCTGTCGTAGTCACGGATGATCACGATCGGGCCATCGTAGCGACGGCCGCGCTCCCAATGATGGTGGCGGCCATGCCAGCCATTGTCGTAATGGCCATGCCCGTGGCCGTTGTCGTGCCAATCGCCACGGTCGCGGTCGTCCCAGTCACCGCGGTCGCGGTCGCCGTCGTGCCAGTCGCCCCGGTCGCCGTCGTGCCAATCGCCTTGCCGATCGTGATCGTCATGGCCGTGACCGTGACCGTGGTCCTGATCGGCCAGGGCAGCACCGCCCCCGACCATCAGCGGCAAGGCGAGCAGCGCGCTCAGCAGGAATTTCATCGAGTGTCTCCCTTGGCCGGGCGCCGGGCCCGGGTGATCCGCAGCGTAGGAATCTGCATCTGAACACATGGTAGCCGCGGCCACGCGCCCTTCACGTGATGCTCAGCAAGGAAGCGGCGCCTGCCGCCTCAAGGAAGGGCAGGCAGGCGCTTGGCTACGGCGACGTTGCGCAGGCTGACATAGGCCGGCAGGCCGCCCTTGCCATAGGGTAGCGGCGCCTCGCCCCGGATCAGCGGCGACAGGTAGGCGCGCGCCGCGGGGGTGATGCCGAAGCCGTCACGGCGGATGAAGCTCCTCGGCAGCTTCTTCTCGCGGTTTGCGACCTTTATGAGCTCCGCCGGCTCGATCTTCCAGCGGTAGGGCGAGTCGGAGGTGCGCACGATCACCGGCATCACGGCATTCATGCCGGCCAGCGCGTAGCCGACCGCCGCCTTGCCCACGGCATAGGCCTGCTCGGCGTCGGTGGCCGAGGCCAGGTGCCGCGCCGAGCGCTGCAGGTAATCGGGCAGCGCCCAATGCACCTTGTACTGGAGCTTGTCCTTGACCAGCTGCGCCAGCACCGAGGCTGCGCCGCCCAGCTGCGCGTGGCCGAAGGCGTCGCGCGTGCCACCCTCGGCCAGGAAGCGCCCGGCCGCGTCGCGTACGCCCTCGGAGGCGACCACCGTGCACCAGCCCACGCGCTCGACCGTGGCCTTGACCTTGGCCAGGAACGCGGCTTCGTCGAACACGTTTTCGGGAAACAGGATCATGTGCGGCGGCGCGTCCGGGCCCTCACCGGCCAGCCCCGCGGCAGCGGCGATCCAGCCGGCGTGCCGGCCCATGACTTCCAGGATGAACACCTTGGTCGAGGTGTCGGCCATCGAGGCTACGTCCAGGCTCGCCTCCAGCACCGACACGGCGGTGTACTTGGCTACCGAGCCGAAGCCGGGGCAGCAGTCGGTCACCGCCAGATCGTTGTCCACCGTCTTGGGCACACCGATGCAGCGGATGTCGTAGCCCATCGCCTTGCCGAGCTGGGAGATCTTCAGCGCCGTGTCGGCCGAGTCGTTGCCGCCGTTGTAGAGGAACCAGCGGATGTCGTGCGCGCGCAGCACTTCGATCAGGCGCTCGTACTCGGCGCGGTTGGCCTCCAGCGATTTGAGCTTGTAGCGGCAGGAACCGAAGGCGCCGCCGGGCGTGTGGCGCAGCGCGGCGATCGCCGCCTTCGACTCCTTGCCGGTGTCGATCAGCTCTTCGCGCAGGGCTCCCAGGATGCCGTTGCGCGCCGCGTACACCGCAACCCCCTGCGCACGCGCCGCTTCGATCACGCCGGCGGCAGTGGCGTTGATCACGGCGGTGACGCCGCCGGACTGGGCATAGAGCAGGCGGCCTGGGCGCGAGGGCATGCGGGATCTCCTTGCAGAACAGTAATTTGGCGCAAGTGGCGCCACGCCTTGGTTTGACTGCATCGGGTGCAGACGGTACTTTGACAACCCTTGGGTGAAATCTGGCGAACCGCCGCAGCGTGCGCGCGGACCTCACGCCCCGGAGCATTATGCGACTCGTCCTACTCGGTGCGCCCGGTTCGGGCAAAGGCACGCAGGCCGCGCGGCTGAAAGCCGACCTCAACGTACCGCACATCTCCACCGGCGACATGCTACGCGCCGCCGTCGCCGCGGGCACCGCCCTGGGCCTGAAGGCCAAGGCGGTCATGGACGCCGGCCAGCTGGTCTCCGACGACATCCTGCTCGGCATGCTCGAAGAACGCCTGGCCCAGGACGACGCCCGCAACGGCTTCATCCTGGACGGCTACCCGCGCAACCTCGCGCAGGCCGACGCGCTGGACCATCTGCTCGCCCGCATCGGACAGCCGCTGGATGCGGTGGTCAAGCTCGAGGTGCCGGGCGAGGCGATCGTCGGCCGCTGCCAGATCCGCTTCCAGGCCGAAGGGCGTGCCGACGACAACCCCGAGACGGTGCGCAAGCGCCTGGGCGTCTATGCCGAACAGACCGCGCCGGTCGCCGACTTCTACGCCAAGCGCGGCAAGCTGCAGGTGGTCGACGGGGTCGGTTCGCTCGACGAGATCACCGCGCGCATCAAGCGCGCGCTGGAAAGCGAGTCGGCCGCGGCCAACGGCTGATCCGGCCTCGAAGCACCCCCGCAAGCCCCCGTACCCTCGCCCCCAGCCCCTCTCCCGGCGGGAGAGGGAGCCCGATCCGGCGAGAGGGAGGGTTTTTCAAGCATGCGCCTGCACATCCTCGGCATCTGCGGCACCTTCATGGGCGGCGTCGCCGCGCTCGCGCGCGAGCTGGGCCTCACGGTGGAAGGCTCCGACGCTGCCGTCTACCCGCCGATGAGCACCCAGCTCGAAGCGCTCGGCATCCGTTTGATGGACGGCTATACGGCCGAACATCTGCAGCCCGCGCCGGATCTGGTCGTGGTCGGCAACGCGATGACGCGCGGCAACCCCGCGGTCGAGCACATGCTCGATGCGCGCCTGCGCTACGTGTCCGGCCCGCAGTGGCTGGGCGAGACGGTGCTGGCCGGGCGCGAGGTGCTGGCGGTGGCCGGCACGCACGGCAAGACCACCACCACCAGCCTGCTGGCGCACCTGCTGGACAGCGTCGGCATGGCGCCGGGCTTCCTGATCGGCGGCGTGCCGGGCAACTTCGGCGTGTCCGCGCGCCTGGGGGGGGAAGGGGGGCAGAGTCACTTTTCCAAGACCTCCGGCGAAAACCACACGCTGCGGAAAAGTGACTCTGACCCCTTGTCCCCCTTCGTGATCGAGGCGGACGAGTACGACACCGCGTTCTTCGACAAGCGCTCGAAGTTCGTGCACTACCGCCCGCGCGTGGCCATCCTCAACAACCTCGAGTACGACCACGCGGACATCTTCCCGGACCTGGCCGCGATCCAGCGGCAGTTCCACCACCTGGTGCGCACCGTGCCGCGCAACGGCCGACTGATCGTGAATGCGCACGACGCGGCGTTGGCGCAGGTGCTGGCGATGGGTTGCTGGACACCGGTGGAAACCTTCGGCATCGGCCAGGGCGACTGGCAGGCGCGGTTGCTCGAGGCGGACGGCTCGGCCTTCGCCGTGCAGTACTGCGGCGTGGCGGTCGGCGAGGTGCGCTGGTCGCTGCTGGGCCGGCACAGCGTGCTCAACGCGCTGGCCGCGCTGGCCGCGGCGACGGCGGCCGGTGCCGATGCGCGCGAGCTGCTGCCTGCCTTCGCAACTTTCGAAAGCGTCAAGCGCCGCATGGAGCTGGTGGGAGAAACCGGCGGCGTGCGCGTGTACGACGACTTCGCCCACCACCCCACCGCGATCGCCACCACCCTGGCCGGCCTGCGCGCCAAGGTAGGCGACGCGCGCATCCTGGTCGCGCTGGAGCCGCGCTCGAACTCGATGCGCCTGGGCGCCCACGCCGCCGGCCTTGCGCCCTCGCTGGCCGATGCCGACGCGGTGGTGTTCCTGCACCGCCCGGAACTGCCTTGGGATGCCGCGCGGGTCACCGACGCGCTGGCGGGCCGCGGCCGCACCGCGGCCACGGTGGCGGCGCTGATCGAGGCGCTGCGTGGGCAGGTCCGCCCGGGCGACCACGTGGTGTTCATGTCCAACGGCGGCTTCGAGAACGCGCCCCGGCGCTTCGTCCAGGCGATGGAAGGCTAAGTACCTCGTTGGGCAAACCGAATGGCACCTAGGCCAGTGGCGCGTCGAAGCATGGCTCGCGCCGCTGGTACTCGCGCTGCGCGGCGAACCATACGCCCAGCCCGAAGCCCAGCGTCACCAACGCCAGCACTCCGCCGCCCAGCAGATAGCCGAGTGCGCCGACCAGCCACGCGCCACCCCAGTAGCTCGCCATGGCGCCGATCAGAACCATGGCGTTGACCAGCTGCCGGCCGACCGTGCCCTGCGGTCCGACCAGGTGGACGGCCAGCGCGACCAGGCCGCCGCCGCTGGCGACGATCAGCGTGACCAGCAGCATCAGACCGGGCTGGGCGGCGCGGCTCAGCGCGATGCCCAGCCCGGCGTAGGCCAGGGCGCTGAGCGTGCCGATCGGCACCAGCACCAGCAGCGCATCGGCCAGCATCTGCTGGTAGGCGGTGCGCGTGGCCGGTGCCAGCGTGAGATAGAGGTCGGCGAGGTTCGGACGCATGCGTTGCATGCCGCGGCCGACCTGCGGGAAGCGCGCGAGCGCGAGCAGCACGGCATAGGCGCCCACCACCGTGGCGTCGACGTGCCGGCGGTGCAGCGCCACCACCATGTACAAGCTGGCGAACACCGCCATGACCGCCATGCGCAGGACGATCGCACCGGCGTTGTCGTGCGGCAGCAGCAGGCGCCGCACCAAGGTCAGGCGGCGCGCGGTGGAGGGGTGTTCCCGGTAGCGCGCCAGCGCCCGTGCGAGCGCGCGCTGCGCCAGGGCGTCGAACACCTCCTCGATGCGCCGGCCCAAGGCGCTGCGCCGCGGGGCGGCCTCGGGCGTGGCGCCGCGCCCCAGGCTCAAGCCCTCCAGCGGAGAAACATCCGGCGGCCGGTCGGCCAACTGCAGCATCGGATGCAACGCCAGGCGCAGCAGCAGGGCGGCCAGAAGCAGCAGCAAGGGCAGCGTCAACGGCGAGCGCAGGGCGCGGTGCAGTACTTCGGCGACCAGGCCCGGCATCCAGCCAGCCAGCACCAGCAAAGGCCAGAACAGGAGGCTGATCCAGCGCTCCACGCCCATCGCGAAGCCCATGGCCCCGGCGACCAGCAAGAGGCCGGCGCCCAGGAGCGCATGCGGGACACCCCATGCGAGTGCCAGCGCAGGCGGCACGCCCACCCAGACAGCCGCATCGGCCAGCGCCAGCCCGGCCAGGCGACGGCGGAACGCCGGCAGCAGGAAGCTTTCCGGCTGGCAGGCACCGCGCAGTGCGACGCCCAGGCCCATGTGCCAGAACCAGCTTCCCATCGCCATCAGCCCGGCGCCCAGGGCCGCTGCCTCGGCGTGCGGCGTGATCCACGCCCGGCACGCCAGCGCGGCCAACCACAACAGGTGGGCGAGCACGCCCAGCAGCGGCATCTGCCGGCACGGCAGCAGCCACAGTTGCAGGACCGCCCTCATGCCAGTTCCACGAACAGGTCTTCCAGTGTCGGCATGTCGATGCGCAGGCTGGCGTCCTGCTCCTTGGCCAGTTGGTGCAGACGCTCGGGCGGCACGTCTTCGAGCAGCAGGTGCAGGCTGGCGCCGGCAATGCGCGACTTGAGCACGCCATCCAGCGCCGGCGGCGCGCTCCAGCCGGCGGGACGGTTGAGCACCGCGTGGCAGAGCCGCGCCTTCAGTTCGGCCAGCGGCCGGGTGAATTGGATGCGGCCATCGCGCAGCAGTGCGATGTCGGCGTCGGCGCGTTCCAGGTCGGCGGTGATATGGGTGGAGAAGATCACCGTCTTGCCCGGCGCGCCCATCAGCGCCAGCAGTTCGGCCATGAAGGCGCGGCGCGCCTGCGGATCCAGGCTGGCCACCGGCTCGTCCAGCACCAGCAGGTCCGGTTCCGGGGCGATCGCCCGCACGATGGCCAGCTTCTGGCGCTGGCCCTGGGACAGCCGGCCGATCTTCTGCGTCGGATCGATCTGCCACTCGTCCAACAGCCGCCCGGCAAGCGCCGGGTTCCAGCGCGCGTAGAAGGCAGCGGTAAAGTCGAGATAGCTCTTGACCCTCATCCAGGGAAAGAGCTCGAAGTTCTGCGGCACGAAGCCGACCCGGTGCAGCCGCTCGCCGCCCGGTTCGGCCATCGGTGCGCCGAACAATTCGACCGTGCCCTCATCGACCGGAGCCAGCCCGAGCAGGCATCGCAGCAGCGTCGTCTTGCCGGCGCCATTGCGCCCGAGCAGCCCGATCACGCGTCCGCAGGGCACCACCCAGTCGATGCCGCACAACACTTCGTGCCGCCCGAAGCGCTTGCGTAGCCCGTCGATGCGCAGGGCCGGCACCGGCGTGGCCGCCTGGGCGGCGGGCGGGACGGGAAAGGATACGAGTGTGCCCATCGGCGGCGGCTCCCGGGGTGACGCGCGCACTCTGATGGCGTGTGGCCGGCGCGTCCAGTGATCGTTGTCATCCGGCGTGGCGGCCGGGCGTATCCTGTCCGGCCCCACGACGACCGTTGGCTCGACCCATGACCGACACGCTGGCCGGCAAGACCCTGTTCATCACCGGCGCCTCGCGCGGCATCGGCCTGGCGATCGCCCTGCGCGCCGCGCGCGACGGCGCCAACGTGGCGATCGCCGCCAAGAGCGGCGTGGCCAACCCGAAGCTCCCGGGCACCATCCACACCGCCGCGGCCGCGGTGGAGCAGGCGGGCGGCAAGGCGCTCGCGCTCAAGGTGGACATCCGTGACGAGCTCCAGGTGCAGGCGGCGGTGGCGCAGGTCGTCGAGCGCTTCGGCGGCATCGACATCGTGGTCAACAACGCCAGCGCGATCTGGCTGGCCGGCGTGGAGGACACGCCGGTCAAGCGTTTCGACCTCATGCAGCAGGTGAACACGCGCGGTACCTTCGTCGTCACCCAGGCCTGCCTGCCGCACCTGAAGCGTGCGGCCAACCCGCACGTGCTGATGCTGGCGCCGCCGCCCAGCCTGGACCCGAAGTGGTTCGCGCCGCATACCGCCTACACGATCGCCAAGATGGGCATGAGCCTGTGCGTGCTGGGCATGAGTGCGGAATTCGCGCCGCTGGGCATCGCGGTGAACGCGCTGTGGCCGCGCACGGTGATCGCGACGGCGGCGATCGCCATGATCGAAGGCGTCCGGCCCGAACAATGCCGCCGGCCGGAGATCGTCGCCGATGCCGCCCACGCCATCCTGACCCGTCCGGCGCGGGCCTACACCGGCCATTTCGCTATCGACGAGGACGTGCTGCGCGAGCAGGGAACAAGCGAGCTCGACCATTACGCCGTGCGGCCCGGAACGCCGTTGCTTTCCGACCTTTTCCTCGATTGACCCGCCCTTCACGGGCGCTGTCATTAGGTTTGCACGTCTTTTTGTGATATTCATCACAGTCCGCTGCCCGGGAAGGGTGGCGTTCGCAGCCGGCAGGGGCTGGCTGATCGGCACAGGGCATCCGTCAGGGGCGGAGGTGACGATGGTCGTGGCAATGGCACCACCCAGGCGTTGCGTCGTCTGGTTCGGCAGTCCTGCCGGTGACGAAAGCAATGGGCTGGGGCGCTCCGGCTGGTCGGTGCGCGTCGCCGACGTCCGCGCCAGCGGCGTGGGTGCCCGCAATGGCGACATCGTGGTCGCGCTGGCGGACTTGCGCCAGGGCGACGATGCCACCTTGAACGCGATGGAAGGCATGGTTGCCGAGCATCCGGGGGTACCCTGGGTCGCGTTGGTCGCGCCGGAGACGCCGGCACACGAGCCGCGCGTGACCTCGATCCTGCGCGACTGCATGGCGGTATTCACCAGTCCGATCGACCTGCCGCGCCTGCGTGAGGCTCTCGACCGCCTCGGCGATGGTGGCGTGCCTGCGCGCAGCGCGCCGGACATGGCCGGCCTGGTCGGCCGCAGCGCGGCGATGCAGACTCTGCGCACCAGCCTGCGCAAGTTCGCTCCGGTGGACCTGCCCGTACTGATCACCGGCGAGACCGGCACCGGCAAAGAGGTGGCCGCGAGCGCCGTGCACCAGCTTTCGCCCCGCGCGGGCGGGCCGTTCGTGGCGATCAACTGCGGCGCCCTGCCGGGCAATCTGGTGCAATCGGAACTGTTCGGCCATGAACGCGGCGCTTTCACTGGCGCCACTTCGCGCCGCATCGGGCACATCGAGAGCGCCAGCGGCGGCACCGTGTTCCTCGACGAGATCGGCGACCTGCCGCTGGATGCGCAGACCAGCCTGCTGCGCTTCCTGCAGGAGGGCACCATCGTGCGGGTCGGCAGCAGCCAGAGCCTGCGTGCGGACGTGCGCGTCCTGGCCGCCACCCACGTGGACATGGAGAAGGCGGTGGCGGCCGGCCGCTTCCGCCAGGACCTCTATTACCGGCTCAACGTGTTGCGCGTGCAGATACCCCCGCTGCGGGAGCGCGACGGCGATGTCGAACTGCTGGCGCAGCATTTCCTGGACGCCTTCCGTGAGCAGCACGACTGCCATGCGCGCGCGTTCAGCGTGACGGCGCGCCGGGCGCTGCGCGAGTTCCATTGGCCGGGCAATGTGCGCGAGCTGGTCAACCGTGTGCAGCGCGCCGCGGTGGTGGCCGACGATACGCTGATCGGCGTGGGCGACCTGGACCTGCCCGTGCGTCCCGGCCGCGGGACGGCAGCAGGCCTGGACCGCGTGCGCGTGTCGGCCGAACGCGACGCGCTGGTCGCCTGCCTGCGCGAGACCCGCTTCAACGTGAGCGAATGCGCGCGCCGGCTCGGCATCGCGCGGGTCACCGTCTACCGTCTGTGCAAGAAGCATGGCCTGGCGCTGGACGAATTGGCGCAGGCCACCGCGCGCTGACCCGCAAGCGCCGCCACTTTCGCGGCTAGAACATGTAGGGGACCTTGAAGCTCAGGCTGAAGTCGGGCGCGTCCGGCGTCAATCCGATGCCCAGCATCGAGACCAACGTGGTGTGCTCGCTCAGCGCATGGGTCACCCCCAGATTGAACGTGGCCGCGTTGGCGTTCGAGCCGATCACCTTGGTCCAGGGCGAACCCTGGTAGCGAAGCTCGGCCTTGGCGCTCAACTTGTCGCTGAAGGACAGACTGAGGCTGGTGCGTTCGTTGAAGGCGAAGGCCACACCGGTGCCGAAGTAGTACGTGTTGCCGAGCTTCACCGAGCCGGGGCTGAGGTTTTGCGGATCGGTGCTGATGTTGGAGAAGTCGCGCGGACGCGAATAGATGTAGCCGATGTTGGCGAACACGATCGCCGGATCCAGTGTCTTGATCGCGGAGAGCCCCAGATTGGCCTGCCATACGCCGTTGCCGGTCGGCTGCTTCTCCGGCACGGCGAAACGGGTGTACTGGTCGCCGGGGGGCTGGATCACCTTCCAGAGGATGCCGTAGGGAGCCTGCCCGGTCGGCGCCGTGATGCCGAGGGTCAGCACGGTGTCGGGCCGCGTATCGGTCTCGGCGAACAGCTTGTAGTTGGCGCTCAGGGCGATGTCGCCCAGGCCCTTGCCGCCGGTCTGTTCCTCGGCGAGCGCTGCGGCCGAGCCGCCGGCGCCGCCCTTCTGGTAGACCGTCCTGCGGGCCAGGTAGGGCACGTCCAGGTTGAGCGTCAGGCGCGGACTGAAGCCGTAGCGGGCGGCCAGGTTGTAGGTGAGCGAGTCGGACTTGACGTCCTCGACTGCGATGTTGCCCAGGAAGATCGCATCCAGCGCAAGGAAGCCGTTCAAGGTGATCTGGCTGCGGTCGTAGCGGCTGTAGCTGACACTGTTCTCCAGCGTGAAGCGGCGGTCGAACAGGGCGTGCTCCTGCTGGAGCGCGTCCTTCAGGCTGCGGGTGGGGGCTTCGGTGCGTGCGGCCTGCGCCTCGGAGGCACTGCCGGCCCGGTTGCCCTCGTCAGGCGGCGCTGCCGCCTGCGCCGTCTCCGGCGCCGGTGGTGCGCCAGCGGGCGCCGGCAGGACGGTCGGCGCGGTTTTGCCGGCCAGCCGCGACTGCAGGGCCTGCACCTGCATGTCCAGTTCGCGCAACTGTCGAACCTGCTGCGCGTAGCTGGCTTTCAATGCCTGCAGCTGGGCCAGCAGGGTTTCCACCTGGGCCTCGTCCTGCGGGGTGGGCGCCGCCTGCGCGGCGAGGTCGAAAGGCAGGCTGGCGAGCAGCCCGCATGCCACCGCGGTGGCCAACAAGGTCTTGTGCATGGTGTCGTTCCCCCTGGACCGAAGCACGCCGGGCGGTGGCGCGCCTTCAGTTTCCTGCGATGCCTCGGGTGAGGCCGATCGCCTGCGCCACGTTCTGGGCAAGCGGTAGATTGGTGGAAGTGGCCTGGCGCACCAGGTCGATCTCCAGCCGGTTGCTCACATTCTGGTCGTCGGCGGCCAGTTGTACGCTCTGGCCGAGGCTGCCGTTGCGGATCCACTGCTGCACCGCGCCCTGGCCGGCGATCGTCAGCCGCACGGCGGCAGACTGCCCGTCGAAGCCGACCGACACGCTGGCGCTGCCGTCGCTGAGGCTTTCGCCGCCCAGGCCGGCGCTCCTCCCGCCAGCCGCGGGGGCGTTGCCGTCGCGCACGGTCAACTGGGTCAGGTTGCTGGCGAGGTTGCCATCGCCGGCGACCTGCACGCTCTGCAGTAGGCCGCCGACGTTGGCCAGGCCGCTGCTCTCGATGCTGCGGGTGCCGCCGGTCGCGGGCATCGGCACCGGCGCATCGGCGCGGGTGATGCTCACGCTCGGCATGAAGGTCAGTGTCGGCTGCCCCTGTCCGTTGCGAAAATCCATGCCGAAGGCCAGTGCGCCCTGCAGTTGTTGGCCGCTTGCGGTCTGCCAGGTGGAGATCATGCGCACGCCGAACCAGACGACCATGTGGTTGTCGACGACGTAGCGGCCGCGCATGGCATTGAGCTCGGTATCGGCCAGTTCGTGCAGGCCGGCACCCGGTGCGGCCTCGGCCGCGCGAGCGTGGAGCGCGGGGGCCAGCAGCAGTGCGGCAAGGAACAGATGCGAGCGGCGGAGCATGATGCGGCCCTCAGAAGAGGTCGGCGTTGCTGAAGCCGAAGTCGAGCAGTTCGGCGTCGGTGACGGGGCCCTGCCGGGCGAACAGGGCGCGGGCGCTGGGTTTGCCGACGGGCTGCAGCAGCGCGGTGCGGCGATCGAAATCGTTGCCAATGACCACGAACACGGCGCGCGAAGGCCACGCCTTCACGAAATCCTGCAGCGACATGCTGCGGTTGCCCAGCATGGGATCGGCCAGTTCGACGGTGTCCTCGTGCACCTGCTTGAGCACCACGAAGTGGCGGAAGCCGCGCACGTCCATCAGCACCAGGCCAGGCACGCGCAGGCTGCGCAGACGCGCCTCGTCGATGCGGTAGCCGCGGCCGCGCATGCCGAGCGCCTCCACGTAGTGTTTGATGTCCAGCAACGAGAAGCCGCGCTGCTTGACCAGGTTCTCGTCGGCCACGCCGAGCATGCCCTGGATCACCATCGTCTCGTTCACGTCCAGGTGGTAGGCGTAGCGCAGGATGGTGGCCAGCGCGGCGGCGCCGCAACTGTAGTCGGTGTGCTGGCGGACCAGGTTGCGGAAGCGTCCCTCCTGCATGCTCTCGACCGGATGCACGTACAACCCGCCGTTGGGCAGCACGCCCCCGAAGCGCACTTCGCCAGCGCGCGCGGAGGCCAGGGCGCCGAGCGCCAGGCTGCACAGCAGGAATATCCAGGTGATCGATCGCATGGTGTTTCGTCCATCGGGAGGAAAGCCCCCCGGCCCGCAGGGGACGGGCCGGGGGGTTCCATAGGAACCCGACCGCTTGGCCGGGTACCGCCCTCGTTGGCCTGCCTTGGCCGATGTTTACTTGGCGGGCTGCGAGACCGCCAGCGACAGGCTGTTGGCCTGCAGGTTGCCGGTGCCCGAAGCCACGTTGGCGCCGATGTTGCCCGAGGCATTCTGGAACGCATTGCCCGACAGGCTGGCATCGTTGGTGGCGTCCACCACGACGTAGCGCGAAGTGGTGACGGTGCCGGACAGGTTGGCGAACAGATCGCTCGCCGACAGTTCGACGAAGCCCAGAGCACCCTGCTCGCTGCCCTGCGAGGTGCTGCTGGAACTGCCGCTGTAGCTGCCGATCGGATAGCCGAGCACGCTCACGCCACCGGACTCGGTACCCTGCGAAGTGCTGCTGGTGCCGCCGGCATAGCCGCCCAGGCCGTAGCCAAGGCTGTAGCCCTGCACGGTGCCGCTCAGGTGCACGGCGGTGGTGTCGTCATAGCGCTCGACGCGGCCGGCGTTGCTCACGACGTTGCCGGAGGAGTCCTGGTCGACGCTGACCTCGGCGCGCGCGAACTTGGCGGTGGCCACCGAGGCGGCGAGCGCGTTCTTCTGCTCGTTGTTGTTGCCCGAGGTGACATTGGCGCCGACGTTGCCCGAGGCGTTGCGGAAGGCATCGCCACCGATGCTGGCCGTGTTGGTCACGCCCTGGTTGATGGTGACGTTGTTCATGCCCGACTGGCCCACTTCCACCTCCGAATTGGCTACGCCGAAGGTGAAGCTGGCATCGGTGGCGGCAAGCGCCGTGGCGTTGTCCTGGGTGTTGTTGTCGCCGGCGGCGACGTTCATGCCGATGTTGCCCGACGCCTTCGAAGCCGTTTCGTCCTTGATCGAGCTGGTGTTGGCCAGCTTGTCGTTGACGGCCGCGTTGCTGGAAACCGACTGGTTGTTGTCGACCGAGGCGGTCGCCGCCGAGTCGATCTTGTGGTGGTGTTCGTCCTGGGCGTACGCCATCGAGCTGCCGAACAGTGCAGCAACCGCCAGCGCGAGCACGGTCCTCTTCATGGATGCGTTCATGGTGTCCTCACTCCGATTTTTATGGGTGGTCAGCGCGGTAGCTCAGACACGGACAGCGACAGGATGTTGCCCGTGGCATTGCCCGATCCCGCGGTCTGGTTGAGCTGCAGTACGCCGCGCAAGCCCTGCATGGCGCCTGCGGCGACCGACACGCTGCGCGTGCCTTCGCCCGGTATGCGGGGTTGTGCCCTGGACTGCACTTCTGCCGACGCGGAGACGACGGCCGACAGGGAGTCGTCCGTCGCCTCGCGTATGCCCTGGTTGGCCAGCGTCGCGGTGACCGCGTTGAGCTGTGCGTTCATGCTGCCGCTGGCCTGATTGATCGATATGAGCCCGTGCGCGCCGGCAAGCGCCTGGCCGCCGATGCTGGCCTGCGCGTCGAACGGCGCATTGGCCTGGTTGTCCCGCAGCCGCTGGTGCGCGGCGATCTGCGCCTGCGCGCCCGGACCGCTGGCAAAGGCGCGCAGGTTGGCCTGGGTGTTGAGATCGCCCGCGGCCAGGTTGAGCGCGACGCTGCCCTGGGCGTTCTGCAGCGCGTGGCCATCCAGGTGGCTGCTGGTGAGGTAGCCGAGCATGGTGGCGTAGTCGTCGCCCGCGCTGGCGCCGGGGCTGAGCGCGGCCAGCGCGGCGAGCATCAGGGGGAGGGTGGCGGTGCGGCGCATGGCGCTTCAGTGCCCGGTGCCCAGGGAGAACTGCGCGAGCGCGCCCTGCACTTGGTCGCCGATACCACGGGTGGCGTCGCCCACCGCGCCCATCGGCGTCGCGATGGTGTTGCTCACGCCATTGCCGGCCACCGGGGCGGTACCACCGGTGCTGCGCACCAGTGCGCCGTCGAGCGCGCGGCCGACGGTGGTCGATGGCGCCCGCGCGGACGAGGGCGTGGCGTCCAGGCGCGCGTAGTCGTCGTCGGAGAGTTCTCCGGTGCCCAGCGCTGCGGCGACTTCCGGACGCGGCGAAGGCGAAACCATCAATGCCATGCCCGGCGGCGCCGGACGATCGGCCGGCCGCGTGGGCACGTCGCGCAGCATCACCATCTCGCCGGGCGCGGCCCGCACCGCGCGATGCGCATCGGCAGCGTTGCCGGCCAGTGGCAGCCACGCAAGCGAGGCCGCGATGACCAGCAACCGGGTGCCGTAGCGCCGGGTAGGCTTGAGGGTGCGCGTTTCCATGAGGCGACTCGATCCTTGGTGAGTGCCTTGATGGCAAGCGCCGTGCCAGGCGCGACCGATCCTGCGAAACCGCACGGCGGCGCGGTTTGGCCGCTGGCGTATGGCGGCCCGGTGGCTGCCGGTGTTACAGCGCCCGCGGTGCAACGGCGGTGCCGAGCCGGCGCAACCCGCGCCGGGCCCCCGTTTCGCGCGTGGTGTAACCGCTGCGATACAGCTTGTGCGGGTGTTACAGGCCCATTCGGGGAAGGTGTCCGGTCAGCGCGGTGCTAGCATGCGCAGGCGGCTTCCCGGTCGCCTTCCCCTGCCTCTTGTGACGGCGCCCACGCGCCGCCGGAGTTGCCATGTCTTCGCACGACACTGCCCTCATCGATCTGGCCCGGCGCTACTGGCTGCCGGTGTATCGCCCGCGCGAGCTGGTGCTCGACCACGGACGCGGCGCGCGGCTGTGGGATACGCAAGGCCGCGACTACGTCGATTTCGGCGCCGGCATCGCCGTGAACGGCCTGGGCCACCAGGATCCGGACCTGCTCGATGCGCTCACCGGGCAGGCGCACAAGCTCTGGCACAGTAGCAACGTGTTCTATACCGAGCCGCCGCTGAAGCTGGCCGGGGAACTGGTCGAGGCCTCCGGTTTTGCCGAACGCGTGTTCCTGTGCAACTCGGGCGCCGAGGCGAACGAGGCGGCGATCAAGCTGGTGCGCCGCTGGGCCGCCGCGCAGGGACGCGAGGCCGGGCGACGCGTGATCGTCACTTTCCGCGGCTCCTTCCATGGCCGCACGCTGGCAACCGTCACCGCCACTGCGCAGCCGAAGTACCAGGAAGGCTACGAGCCGCTGCCAGGCGGTTTCCGCTACATCGACTTCAACGACGTCGCTGCGCTGGAGGCGGCGTTCGCACCCGGCGACGTCGCCGCGGTAATGCTCGAGCCGGTGCAGGGCGAGGGCGGCGTGCGTCCCGCCGCGCCGGGTTTCCTCAGGCAGGTGCGCGCGCTGTGCGACCGCCACGATGCGCTGCTCGTGCTGGACGAGATCCAGTGCGGCATGGGCCGCACCGGCACGTTGTTCGCGTACGTGCAGGATGAGGTCACACCGGACATCGTGACGCTGGCCAAGGCGCTCGGCGCCGGCTTTCCGATCGGCGCCATGCTGGTCGGGCACAGGGCGGCGGAGATCATGCAGGTGGGCGCGCATGGCTCGACCTTCGGCGGCAATCCGCTGGCCGCGGCGGTGGCACGCGTGGCGCTGGCCAAGCTCGGCTCGCCCGCCGTGCTGCTCAATGTCGGACGCCAGGCCGACGCGTTGCGCCAGGGCCTGGCCGCCATCGACGCGGAATTCGGCCTGTTCGAGGAGGTGCGCGGCCGCGGCCTGATGCTTGGCGCCGCGCTGGCCGAACCGCATCGCGGCAAGGCGGGCGCCATCCTGGATGTGGCCGCCGCGCACGGCGTGCTGCTGCTGCAGGCCGGCCCGGACGTGCTGCGCCTGCTGCCGCCGCTGACCATCACCGACGGCGAACTGGCCGATGGCCTGGACCGCCTGCGTTCGGCGCTCGCAGCCTTCCTCGCACCCGCTGGAGAATCGCCATGAAATACCTGCACACCATGGTCCGCGTGCACGATCTGGATGCCTCGCTGCGCTTCTATTGCGAAGGCCTGGGTTTGCGCGAAGCGCGCCGCAAGGAGGTGCCCGAAGGCAAGTACACGCTGGTGTTCCTGGCTGCGCCGGACAGCCCCGAGGCCGAGATCGAGCTCACCTGGAACTGGGACTCGGACGAGGACTATGGCTCGGCGCGCAATTTCGGCCACCTGGCCTTTCGTGTGCATGACATCTACGCCACCTGCCAGCGACTGAAGGACATGGGCTATACCATCCACCGCCCGCCGCGGGACGGTCACATGGCATTCGTGCGTTCGCCCGACCGAATCTCGGTCGAGCTGTTGCAGGACGGCCACCTGCCGCCGCGGGAGCCATGGGCATCCATGCCCAATACCGGCAGCTGGTAGTTCGGGGTCAGCCCGGCCCAGGCCATCCTAATGTCTGGAGGAGGGCGGCAGGATCGACGAAACGGTGGCCGGCCAGGCCGGCCTCGCACGCACCGGCGACGTTGGCTGCGTTGTCATCGACGAACAGCGCGGCCCGCGGCGGTATCGCCAGCGCCTTAAGGCAGCGCAGATAGGCCGCGGGCGAGGGCTTGGTCGCGCGCAATTGGGCGGAGCAGAAGGCGCGGCGGTCGAACAGCGGGAACAGCGCCGGCACGATCGCCGGCCATCGCTCTGCCATCAGCATGCCGTTGTTGCTCAGTACGGCAACGGTGATGCCCCGGCGCTGAAGCCCGGCGGCCAGCGACAGCATCTGCGGACGCGCCCGGGTGGCCGCCCGCCGCGCATCGACCCAGGCGTCTGCGCCGACGGGGCTGCCCAGCCTGCGCGCCAGCGCCGTCAGATAGGCGCAAGTGTCCAGCAGGCCCGCATCTGCGGCGTCCTCGATGCCGGACGTATAGATGGCCGCGCGCACCGCTTCCGGTTGGCGACCCAGGTGGCGGGCGAGCGTGGCGATGCGCACCTCGCGGTCGTAGTCGGCCAGCACGCCATCGAGGTCGAACAGCACGCAGCTGATCGGTTCTGTCACGCGTGCTGCCTGGCCTCGCGTAGGGCACCGCGGGCCGCTTCAAGCGTGTCGGCGATGTCCTGCTCGCTGTGCGCGCTGGACAGGAAGCCCGCCTCGAACGCGCTCGGCGCCAGGTACACGCCGCGCTTCAACATGCCGTGGAAGAAGCGGTTGAACAGCGCCGTGTCGGCCGCGGTGGCCTGCGCATAGCTTTCCACCTTGTCGCGCGTGAAGAACAGGCCGAACATGCCGCCCACGCGGTTGGTGCTGAAGGGGATGCCTTCGCCGTCCGCCACCGCCTGCAGGCTGTCGCACAGCAGCCGTGTGCGCGCGGCCAGCGCCTCGTAGAAACCGGGCGCCTGGATCAGCTCCAGCATCGCCAGTCCGGCCGCCATCGCCACCGGATTGCCCGAGAGCGTGCCGGCCTGGTAGATCGGGCCGGCCGGCGCCACCTGTTCCATCAGCTCACGCCGTCCGCCGTAGGCGCCCACGGGCATGCCGCCGCCGATCACCTTGCCGAAGGTGGTCAGGTCGGGCGCCACGCCGTAGTGCGCCTGCGCGCCGCCGAGCGCCACGCGGAAGCCGGTCATGACTTCGTCGAAGATCAGCAGGGCGCCGTGGCGCGTGCACAGTTCACGCAGGCCCTGCAGATAGCCTTGCTGCGGCGGAATGCAATTCATGTTGCCCGCGACCGGCTCGATGATGAGGCCGGCGATGTCCGCGCCGTGCTCGGCGAACAGCGCCTGGGCGGCGGCCAGGTCGTTGTAGGGCAGGGTGAGGGTGAGGTCGGCGGCCGCCTTGGGTACGCCAGGCGAGGTCGGCACGCCGAAGGTCAACGCTCCCGAACCGGCCTTGACCAGGAAGCTGTCGCCATGGCCGTGATAGCAGCCCTCGAACTTCACGATCTTGCTGCGCCCGGTGGCGCCGCGCGCCACGCGGATCGCCGACATGGTCGCCTCGGTGCCGGAGTTGACCATGCGCACCATCTCCACCGAGGGCACCAGGCGGGTGATCGTCTCGGCCATCGTCACTTCGGCCGGCGACGGGGTGCCGAAGGAGAGCCCATCCCGCACCGCGCGCTCCACCGCTTCGCGTACGCGCGGGTGGTTGTGGCCCACGATCATCGGCCCCCAGGACCCGACATAGTCGATATAGCGCGTGCCTTCGACGTCCCACAGGTAGGCGCCATCGGCGCGTGCGGTGAAGAACGGCTCGCCGCCGACCGATTTGAAGGCGCGCACGGGCGAATTGACGCCGCCGGGCATCAGGCGCTGGGCGCGCTGGAAGAGTTCATGGTTGGTGGTCATGGGGATTTCCGGTTCGGGACGCGTAGAGGTCGGCGAAGCGCTTCGATGCGGCGCGCACGTCGGTGGCGCCGAACAGCGCCGAAATGGCGGCGAGGTAATCGGCGCCCGCTTCGACCAGGACCGCGCCATTGTCCGGCGTGATGCCGCCGATCGCCACCCGCGGCACGCCAAGTGCGGCGCTCTGCCTCAACAGCTCGACCGGCGCGAGCCGCGCGTGGGGCAGCGTGGGCGAGGGAAAGAACGCGCCGAAGGAAACGTAGTCGGCGCCTGCCGCCACCATCGCGCGTGCACGCGCGAGCGAATCGAAGCAGGACACCCCGATGATGGCCTGGCTCCCCAATCGGGCGCGTGCGCCGGCGATCTCCTCGGCGCTTTCGCCCAGGTGCACGCCGGCGGCGCCCACGGCCTGGGCGAGCAGCGAATCGCCGTTGATCAGGAGCGGCACGCCGCGCGCGTCGCACAACCGCTTGAGGGCATGGGCTTCGGCCAGGCGCCGCGCGTGGTCGCCGCTCAGGTCCCGGTACTGCAGCAGGCGCGCGCCGCCAGCGAGCGCCTGCTCGACATCGGCCAGCAGGCTGGCGCGCGGTCCGTCGGTGATGGCGTAGAGGCCGCGCGACGGGAAGTTGTCCATGTGTGGACTCCTGTTTGGGATCCGCCTGGCTTTCGCTGCGGCGGGGGAGTTGCGAGAATGTCCCATTCGATTGCTGACGAAGACCTAAGCCGATGAGCACTGAACAACCCGAGGCGCGACGCAAGTGGATGTGCGTCGTCTGCGGCTTCATCTACGACGAGGCGCTGGGCCTGCCCGAGGAGGCCATCGAACCCGGCACGCGCTGGGAAGACGTGCCCGACACCTGGACCTGTCCCGACTGCGGCGCCACCAAGGATGACTTCGAGATGGTCGAAGTGGACTGATCCGGCCCCGCGCCCGTCAGCAAACGGCCCGGTTCCGTCAGCGTACGGACCGGGCCGTTTGTTTTGATGCCTGCGTGCATCCACAGGAGGAGCACGTCATGCAGCAGTTCATTCCGTTCGAAGACGAGTGGGAGATGTTGGAGCGGCTCGATCCCTCGCAACTGGTCCCTTACCGAGTAGATCTCCCTTGCCGCCGCGCCGCGGGCGCTCAGCGCACCGTGCCGACATCGCCCTCGATGGTCAGCGCATCACCCGTCTGCGCGCCGATGTTGCGCGCGGTGCCGGCCGCCAATTCGAGGACGTAACGCGCCGGCGCATCGCTCGGGTAGCTCGGGCACGGATCGGCCTTGCACGGCGGCACGTCCAGCTGCATCGAGACCAGCTTGCGGTCGGCGTCGAAATAGAGGATGTCCAGCGGCACCAGCGTGTTCTTCATCCAGAACCAGCGCGGCTCCGAATCCGGAAACACGAACAGCATGCTGTGATCGGACGGCAGCTGCGTACGCATCATCAAGCCGTGCTCACGGCTGGCGTCGTCGGTGGCCAACTCGGTGGAAAAGTGGTGTCCGTGCAGTTCCACTGCTGGCGCGGATGCGCGTTGCGCCGCCGCGGCGCAGCCGGCAGCCAGCAGCAGGAGCACAAACAGGGTGGATTTCATCGCCGCATCCTTCATGCATGAGGGAGCGTTCGAGTGTAGCGGTTGAACGGCGACCAACGGAGCGAGAAAAAACTCGACGCCCCCTTCACAGGACGCGCCAGCGGCGCTATGATTCTCGCCCCTTCGACGAGCGCCTCGCGAAGGGCTCCCACTCCGCTGAAAAACAACCTCACGAAGGTGTTGACGGGCAGAGAAAGGGATGTAGAATGGGCGGCTCACCCGGGACGAAAGGTCTCGGGGCGATCTGAAGAACAGGTCGCAAGTGATTGATCTTTGACAGTGTGCGCAGGTGACTTGTGTGGGCGCCTTGCGGTGGCTGGATGACTGTCCAACCAATGCAAGCGTCCAACCTAAGAGTCAAATTAAAAGCTTGACGTTTACGGTTGGGTTCAACGCT